>CAVXDU010000003.1:0-113980 GCA_963760625.1 uncultured Chloroflexia bacterium | reverse complement strand
ATCCTCCGTCGATGAACGACCCGAAGCCCATCGACCGAGGCACGGCCGATGTCGTCCTGACAGCGTTGCGACGGACGCGCCAGGTCCGCCAGTTCACCAACGAACCCGTCTCAGATGACGACCTGCATGCGATCCTCGACGTTGCCCGCTGGTCGGGCAGCGAAGAACCGCCAGCCCTGGACCTTCATCGTCGTACGCGGGCGCGGCGACCTCCAGCGGCTGGCCGAGCTCGCCCCGCACGCGAAGCACGTCGCCGGCGCTGCGGTCGCGGTCGCCATCGCGATGGGCGGCGACCACGCCGAATGGGACCCCTACGACAAGGGACGCGCGGCCGAGCGCATCCTAATCGCCGCCAATGCGCTCGGGCCTCGGTGCCGCGATCGGCTGGGCGGTCGCATCCACGCGCCCGCAGGTGGCGCCGTTCTTCGGGCTGACGCCACCCGCGTTCGTTCGGACGATCAATCTCGTTGGGCCACGCGACCGAGGCAGCCGCGCAGCCGAAGTCCGCGCCGGGGAAAGCCAGCGGCCGCTCGAACTATGGTGCGGAATTCTCGATGCGGGCGGAGGGTCCGGACACAGCGCATCGCGGGACCCGGTAGCCAAGCTCCGTCACCGGAGCTACAGTGGCCTCGAGGAACCGGGGCTGCCCGGTCACGCGGTAGCGCCGTCGAGCCTTCGGGCTCGGGGTGACACTATGCGGTATCGACTGCTTCGGAGATTGCGCGGATCGTTGCGCCCGCCGAGCGTCGGTGGACCGGACGAACCCCCACGACGCACGTTCCGGTTCGCTGACATCGCGCGAGGCTGGCTCGTCCAGGACAGCGACCGGAAGCGGCTCGGAACGGTCGTGGACTCGGGCGAGATCTTGCTGACGGTATCTCGCGGTCCGCTGTCGTCCACCCTGTACCTGCCGACCATCGGCGGTGGCCGAGGTCCACGAAGGGGTGGTCAGGCTGAACGTGACCCTCTGGATGGGTCGAGGCCCAGGGATGGGATCGGAGCAGTGGCCGTCGATCAGAGTTGACTGGCCGAGGGCTCCGACTGTCCGACCGAGGGATGCGGATGCGTTGATGAGTTCATCGCCCGTCGTTCGTCGGGGATCGAGACGGGCCGCTTGCCCACGAAGGCATCCCCCTCGGCGGTCCCGGGCACCGACCGGGCCTCGAAGCCGACCTCGGCCATCAGATGGAGCCAGGTCTGCCGCGGGAACAGCCCCTCGATGTGCTGGTCGTGGTGCAGTCGCACCGAGCCATCGGTGTCACGAACTACGATCGCGTAATCGACCTGGTAGGTGGTGTCCGTCACGTCCGGGTCGGTGGTCCACTCAAGGTACCGCAGACCCGGGCTGACCGACCGTCCGCTCCGGTGGTCGTCCTCGCCGCCGTCAATCGGTGCCCGGGCGGAAGGTCTCGCGTACGTGGTCCGGCATGAGCACGCACAGCGCCCCCTGGGCGAAGGTGGTCCAGGCAGTGACCGATCACGGCCCGAAGGTCGGTCTGAGAGGTCAGGTAGCAGATCGCGTTCGTGGACCAGGACGGCGTCGAAGGTCCGTTCGAGCCGCAGGTCCTCATGTCGCCCAGGACGTGTTCCGAGTCCGGGTTGATCGTGCGGCTCAGCGCCAGCATCCCTGGTGATAGGTCGGCTGAGCGTCAGAGTCGAGGTCCCGCGCCAGGTGTGACTGCCGATTGCCGCCGCCCGAGCCGAGTTCGAGGAGGGTGTCCATTGGACCCTCCACGGTCGCCGGAGCTGAGCCATCACGAGCGCCGCATCGTCCACATAGTCCGAGGGCGGTGTGAGCAGGTGGAACCACGGTGCGAGTTCGCCATACATGGCCATCCCGTCATCCTTCGAGTATGGATGGCATCGTCAATCCAGGTGCTATGCGGAGGCCGGCCGCGCCCGTCGCGAGTCGGGCATCGTGCGCGTGCTGGTGCTGGAATCAGCTGCGCCTGGGGACCATGCGCTTGACGTCGCGCCCCGCGACCAGCTTGAACGCCGGGTTCCGCGGTTGCCTCGACTGGAGGGCGCGATCCTGGATGCGATGCGCCTCGGGTGCCAACACGGCACCCGTGAACAACGAACCCAGTGACGACGCCGATCGTGCGCCGATCGACCGTGCTCGGTGTCCTTCAGATGGCTCCGTTGGCTTGGTCGGTCGTGCTCCGGAACCGTCCGGGCCTCAGGCGGATGCCCAGCTTCCGAAGCCGAAGGTGTAGACCGACCCGGCCTGCAACGGTGCCGCGAGTGCGTACCGATGGCCGCCGCCATCATCAGCGGCACGAGCATCTGTACACCCCTGCCATCTCGAAGACGATGAGCGCCGCGAAGAGTGGCGCGTGCAGCGAACCGCTGAGCATCGCGGTCGTGCCCACCATGGCGAAGATGACCGGCGACAGCCCGAGGCCTGGGAACATCGGGATCAGACCGTGCCGACCGCCGCGCCGAGCGTCGAGCCGATGAGCATGGCCGGGCCGATGACGCCACCCACGAAGCCGGACCCCAGGCTCCCCGGTGTCAGCACCAGCTTGGCCATCCCCAGAGCCAGGAGCGTGCCGATGGGGATAATGGCGCCACCGAAGAACTGCTTCATGGTCGCCGTGCCGGACCCGGTGACACCGGCAGCGCGACCGCCACGACGCCAGACCGCGCCTGCGACGGCCATTCGGCCCATGTCGGGACTCGACCATCGTCCATGCGCCCTTGAGCGCCGGAACAGCGCACGTAGAAGATCGCGGCCACTGCGGCGACGAGGGCTGGCAGCAGGTACAGCAGCAGGCTCGCGTCCCAGTGGACGGCATCGAGCGGAAGGGCGTACACCGGCGGCGTGCCCGTCAGCCGGAACGTCATCACCGCCGACGCCGCGACCGCCACCAGGTGGGCCAATGAAACCAGCCCGCCGATGCCCCCGAGCACGACTTCCAGGCCGAAGAACACTGCTGAGAGCTGCGCCAGGAACGTCGCGGAGATGCCGGCCGAGACACCCGCGACGATGAGCGCCTGCACGAACACGGCCGGCCAGCCCAGACGAAGCGCCACCCAGGACCCGAGGTGACCGCCGATCATGGCGGATGGGGTGTCCGCGCCAACGGGCATGCCCATGCCCAGCCCAACGGCCGCGCCGGCCACAGTGACCGCGGCGTTGCGCTGGTCCAGGTGGCCCTCGTGCTCGGCCACGCCGTCGATGATGCGGCCCATCGCCGCCAGCCGCTCTGGCCGCAAGTACCGGACGATGCCCGCGACGATGAGCCCGGCGAGCCCAAGGATGGGAACGATCGACCAAGCGCCCAACGCTCCGAATACAGGCACCAGCACGTCGCTGACTATCTGCCCCACCCGGTCAACGGCCTGGTTGAACAGCCAGACTCCCATCGCGGTCACGCTCCCCAGCGCGAGCGCGACCGCCCACAAGACGGCGTGGCTTCGCAGCGGGACGCCGTCGATCGCCACGGCCAATGATGATGCGCAGCTCCCCTGCGTTCGCTGCCTAGAACCGGCGGCGACCAGGCGTTACGGCCGCCGCGACCACGGCGGTCCTGGCGACTGGCGACGGCCCGGGCGAGACAGCGGCACCCACGACCGCCGCCTTGGCGACCGGCGACGGCCCGGGGGTGACGGCTGCTGCGACCACGGCGGTCTTGGCGACGGGGTGGCCGATGACGCCGACCCCTGCGCGACCTGGTCCGAGTGGCATGTCAGACTCCTTCCGCTTCGAGTGCCGCGTCGGCTTCGACCGCGGCGATGATGGCCTGGATGGGGATGCGTCCGTTCGCGATCAGCTGACCACCCGCCCGACGCATGGCAGAGGCGAACGGTGCCGCCCACAGGTTCTCGTAGACGAGCACGGCGGCGACGCTTCCCGGGTCCATCGCCGCAGCGAGGTGCTCGACGTCCCCCTCGCTGAGCGTCTGGACCAGCTCGGCCTCGATCCGTTGTAGCTCCCCCAGCTCGGCGAGGTCGCCCAGCTCCTGGGCCATGACGGTGCCGTCCTCGCCCTTCTGGAGGATGAGGACGTCCATGATCCGGATGGTGCCGGCATCGTGGAGGCGGACGAGCTCGTCCGCACCCTCGCCCGGTGAAGTTCTGTTGCCCTGCGGGGAACTCCACGATCAGGTAGTCGACGGGCCCCAGCTCGTCGAGCGATCGGTCGGTCATGCATCCTCCGTTGGTTGCGGTGCGTGCTTTGTCAGGGATCACCGACCACCCGGGCGATCACCGATTGGCGCTGCGCGATGGCCCTTACGGGCCGGTATAGCCCGGCACGTTCTTGCGATTGGCGGACGACTGGGCGTAGCTCGTGAGGTCGAGGAACAGGCCGAGGATGATCCACAGCCAGTCCCAGCCCTGGATGCCACCCGCGGTCCACACGAGCATGTACATGATCGTGGTGAAGGGCAGGAACACGATGCCGAGCAGTGGCAGCAAGAAGTCACCGTGCCACACGACATTCCAGCGATCGCTGAAGATCCACGCGAGGACCAGGAAGAACCGCGGCGCGACGGCGAGTCCGAAGGCCAGCAGACAACCGAGGATGATCACCGACCCACTCCCTCTCCTTGTTGGTGCGCTTGGCGGTGTGGTCCGCCGAGCACGACCGTGATCACGTGGCTCTCGCTCATGATGCACTCTACACGGCCGGCGCTCCCAGCCCCCGGGTTCCATCACCCGGACCTCGGGCACGTCCTCCTCGAGACGGCGGTTCATGGCTCGAGCGTCCCCCGCCACAGCGTCCCGGAGACCGTCCCACCGTTCTGGCCGCTCGACGGGGCCTACAACGCATGGTCGCGACCGAGGACACGAAGCAGCGGGCGCCCGGCCCGAGAACCCGGCGCCCAAGTGGAGCGGATGCGACTGCTATGGCGCGACGGCGAGGCGCTGCCAGCTCGGGTAGTGGACGCCGCCGGGAAAGGCCTGGTCGAGCGTGGGGCCATCGGGAAGCACATCCCCCGAGGCGGCGTCGATGATGGCGAGGACGTTCTTGCCACCGACCTGCCGACCAGTCGCCACCAGGGCCCCGTCCGGCGACCAGAGGTGACCGGCCGGCCGAATCGACCGATCCGAGGCCGACGTAGTCCCCACCGTCGACAGCGACGACCCTGATATCCCCCGCGCCCGCGCCATACAGAAGGCGCGTCCCGTCGGGGGACCAGCGCGGGACGATCGCCTCCTGTGGGTAGGCAGTCACCTTGCGCTCGCTCGTCCCGTCTGCGGCGATCACCCAGACATCACCCGTGATGCTGGTCGCCAGGTTCGTCCCGTCGGGGGACCACTCAGCGCGGAAGAACTCGTACTCCTGCTCGGAATCGACTGTGGTCAGACGCCGCACGTCGCCACCGTCGGATGACATGAGGTAGGTGCCCTGCTCCGGGTAGCTGCAGGGCACGCTGCCGCCGCACTCGATCCGACGCCTTCGCGGCTCCCCGTGAACGCGATGGTCGCACCATCCGGCGAATAGGTAGGCTTCCGGCCGATGAGCGTCGGATCGCCCACCTGCTCCTCTCCGGACCCGTCGACGGCCGCGACGTACACGTGCTCGTTGGGTCGAGGGCTGCCTTCCCCGCCCAGCGAGTAGGCAACGTGCTGCCCGTCCGGGGCCCAATCCAGGCCGAGGCCGTTGTCGGGCGTCCGGCCTTGCATCGTCGGTGGCGATCGTCCGGGGGTTCGAACCATCGGCATCGATCACGATGAGGCTCGACGGGGAGCCTTCCGCATCCTGCGACCAGTACGCGAGCTGCGTCCCGTCGCGGGACCATGTCGGGAAGAAGCTCGAGCGCCGCGCCCGTCGTCAGCCGGTGGGGGTCGCGTCCCATCGGGGTTCACGACCCAGACGTCACCGGCCGAGTCATAGGCGATCAGCCCGTTCGCGGCCGGGCCGTTGGGCGGCGGGAGGACGGCGGCGGCCAGCAGGGTGGGACGGCCGCCGACCGAGACGATGCCGATCGCCAGGACCACCAGCAGGCCAGTGAGCAGAAGCAGGATCGCGGCACGCGGGATGACCACGAGCCGAAGGGTGATGGGCATCGGGATCCACCTTTCGGGGATGCGCCAGGACGGCCGGCGTGAGGTGCGGTCGATCTCAGCCATCGCGTCGCTGAGCAGGCCATCGGGCGCATGCGGAGAGAGCTCGCGCTCGAGCCAGGCGCTGAGGGCTCGGTCGAGCTCGGGGTGGGCGTTCATGTCGACCTCAGGGGGTCGTACTCGGCGCGCGCGTCGGCATCCAGCACGGCGCGCAGCGTTCGAAGCGTGCGATGGAGTCGGGACTTGACCGTCCCGATGGGCAAGCCGAGGCTGTCGGCGACCTCGGCGAGGGGAAGGTCGAGGTGGTAGACCATGACCACCAGGGCTCGTCCGACCGGGTCGAGTCGGCGGATGCCTCGCTCGATCTGGTCCCGATCCGCGGCTGCGACGGCCGGGTCGGGCGGACCCTGTCCTGGTGGCTCGATGGGCACGACATGCACCTCGAACCGGGAGCGGCGTCTGTCTCGTCGGATCTCGCCGTAGCAGGCATTCACCAGCAGGCGCCGCAGCCAGGCATCGAAGCGGTCGGGGTCGCGGAGAGCGGACAGGTCACGCCAGGCCGCGACGAGGGCCTCCTGCGTGGCATCCTTCGCGCGGTCGGAATCCCTCAGGACGAGTTGGGCGATGCGGTAGAGCTCGTCGATCCGGAGGCGCGCCAACTCTGAGAACGCCTCCCGATCACCCGCTATCGCCCGCTCGACGAGATCCCGCCGTCGCATCGGGTCTCCTGTCCAGGCACGGCACATCCGGCCGTGCTCTCAGCCTACAGGTGCCTGGGCCCTCGATCGAGGTTCCATCTTCGCTACGTCGCGCTCGTCCTGGACAACATCAAGGGTGATCACCGTCCAACAGACGACGAGGGCGCGGTACCAGAAGGGGCCGGCGCCACACGAGCGCCAGCCCGTCACGTAGGTCAACCGTTGGCGGAGCTGATCTGGTAGATGACGTCCGCACCGTAGATGCCCGTCGACTCCGTGCCGATCAGACCGCCGTCGAACTCGATGCGGCACTGGAGCCAGTAGGCCCAGTCGGTGGTGTCGATGGTCGCGTGGGCGACGCTGGAGTCGCTCTTGCGCACGATCCCGGGCGTCGGCGTCATGCCCGTGGTGGTCACCTGCGCCAGGGTCTGGAAGGTCCCCGCCGAACCGGGCTTGAGCGACGAGCGGTCTAGGCCGCAGTACTGGAGGCGGGCGTAGGGTGAGTCGTCCTTGAGCGTGAACCGGACCCTGGTCACCAGCGCCCGGTCGGGCAGGTGCGGATCGCAAACGAAGAAGCCCTGGTTCCTCTGGTTGTTGTCGTTCGGGTCGATGCGGACCAGGAGCGTGCCGTCGAGGATGCGGAACCCGGTCTGTCCGTCGATGGTGTGGAAGTTCATCGCCTGACAGCTCACCGACCGCTCCTGAGTGGCATTCGGCGATACCGGGCCTGCGGCGACCGAGGCCGTCGTCTGGGCGACGAACATGCCTGCGGCGAGCAGGACGACGGGCCGTAACGCACGACCAACCAGTGAACCGGACATGTCGGAGCCTCCTTCGCCCGGGCCGCGACTGGGTTCCGGCCCGGTCAGGGTCGGAGTGTGCTCCGCAGGAGGTCTCGCGTCCACGACACGAAGCGCCGGGTAGGCGGCCTCGTCGACCGAACGCCTGTCGACGCGGCAGTCGCCGCGCGGCGCTCGCCGGTCAAGATCAGAGTGGAATTTGCAACGACAGGCGGGCACCACCGTCGGGCCGCGAGGATGCCACGAGGGTCCCTTGGTGAGCCTCGACCGCTGCTCGGGCGGCGGACAGGCCAAGGCCGGAGCCGGTGCCACGCGCGTTCGAACCACGTGCGAAGGGCTCGAACACCAGGTCGGCCTCGCCGGGTGGGATGCCCGGACCATGGTCCAGGACATCGACCACAAGGGATGTACCGGAGCCGACTGGGTCTGGTTCGATGCTGCCCTTGATCTCGACGAGCTCACCACGCGCGCTGTACGCAACGGCATTCGCCAGGACGTTCCGGAGCGCCAGCTCCAGTCGCACACGGTCGACCGTGATGGACACGTCCGGTACGTCGACCCGCAGGCCCACGCCCTGCGCATCGGCCAGTGGTCGGACGTGATCGATGACGCTGGCAACGACCCCACGGAGGGGGACGGTAGAGCGCACCAACAACCGGCCGTCCGGCCCGGCCGACACGTGGTCAAGGAGACCGGCCGTGAGATCGCCCAGGCGGACGACGTCCGCCCTGGCCGCGACGACCGCGGCTCGTAGGTCTGTCACATCACTGTCGGGGTGGTCGGCCAGCTCCAGTTCGGCCTGGAGCGCAGAGATGGGGGTCCTCAGGTCGTGCGACGCGGCGGCCAGGAACGCCCGTTGGCGAAGGACCCCTCCTTCGAGGCGATCGAGCATGTCGTTCAGCGTCGTCGCCAGCCGGCTCAGCTCGTCACGGTGGCTGCCCACCGGCAGTCGCTTCGCGAGGTCGCTCGATCCGATGGCCGCCGCCTCGGCGGTGAGGGCTCCCACCGGAGCCAGGGCGCGGCCTGCGAGCCACCAGCCGGCGAGCAGCGACAGCACCGCCGCCACGACCGCCGCGACCGTGATGGTGCCCGCGAGGCTGGCCTGTGCTGCCTCGATGGGACCCAGGGATGCACCGGCCACCCCCTTCCACTGGTCGGTGATGCCGCGGACATGGAGCACGAAGGACCCCTCATCGAGGCGCTGCTCCACGATGCCCTCTTGCTGGGGCGGGCCCAGGCTCGGGGGCGTGCCAGGGACCGCGGCCACCCGATGACCATCGTTGTCGAACACGGCGACGAAGACGACGTCCGGTTCATCACCCGCCTCCAGGATGGCCGACGGCCCATCGCTGCGGACGACCTGCTCCAGGTCCGTCACCTCGGAGGCTAGTCGCGCATCCAGGGCCGCGCGCAGGGACAAGCCCTGCTGCCACCAGACTACGACCCCCACGAGCAACACGCTCAGGGCCAGTGTCGCCGCGTAGGCCATGGCCAGCCGCACGCGGATGGTCATCAGGACCCCGAGGTCGCCGTCTGCACAGGTCCAGATCGGAGGGCATATCCAGCACCTCTGAGGGTATGGATGACGGGTCGTTCGGGACCCTCCCCGAGGGCCTCCCGGAGGGACCGGACGTAGACATCGACGATCCGCGGCGATCCCTCGAATGCCCAGTCCCAGACCTGGTCCAGGATGTCGCGACGGCTGAGCACGACATCGGGCTGACGGCAGAAGCATTCCAGCAGCGCGAACTGCCGATGGGTGAGGTCCAGTTCCCGGCGTCCCGCCGTCACCCGATGCGTGGCAGGATCGAGGGCCAGGTCACCGACGCGAAGGGTCGGCGCCCGGCTGGCCGGGCCGCGCCGCGCGAGGGAACGGAGCCTCGCCAGTAACTCCGTGAACGCGAACGGCTTGACGAGGTAGTCATCACCGCCAGCATCGAGTCCACGGACGCGGTCATCGACCGCATCCCGGGCGGTGAGGAACAGGACCGGCACCCATCGGTCGGCCGCCCTCAGCTCACGACACAGGCTGAACCCGTCACCGTCGGGGACCATCACATCCAGGATCGCGACGTCGTAGTCGTATTCGGTGGCCATCCATCGGGCGTCCTCGACGAGACCGACCGTATCGACCGCATGACCTTCCCGGTGCAGGCCGCGCGTCAGCAGGGACCGTAGCCGGATATCGTCCTCGAGCAGCAGGATCTTCACGGCGGCACTGTCATGAGGCTCTCCACGGTGCGCGCCCCATTGTGAATGCCACATGAATCGGCCACGGCCACGATCTTCACCGGACATCCACGGGGGCCAACGCAGGCTATGCCACGGGTCGGTCGGAGGTGTGCCGACCAGTGCAAGGAGACGAACATGGATGTCAAGGGACGAGTCGCAGGCGTGGCGTTGCCGTTCCTGGTGACCATCGCGGGACCGATGGTCGTGTCGGCCGCGATGCCCGATGGCTCGGCGCTGCCGCAGGGGGGAGCGCCCGTGGTGCTCGACCCGGCCGATTTCGGTGGTCCCATCGACAACCCCTACTGGCCGATGGCCCCAGGCTCCCGATGGGTCTATCGCGAGTCCGATGAGGGGGTCGACTATGACGTCGAGGTCACGGTCACCGACAGGACCAGGGAGATCGTGGGTATCACTGCCGTGGAGGTCCACGACAGGCTGACGGTCGGCGGCGCGGTCGTCGAGGACACGCTCGACTGGTACGCGCAGGATAGTGCCGGCAACATCTGGTACCTGGGCGAGGACACTAAGGAGTACGCGAAGGACGGCACGGTGGACACGTCAGGCTCGTGGCTTGCCGGCGTCGACGGCGGGCAGGCTGGCGTGGCGATCCCGGCAGACCCACGGGTGGGGCTCATGTACCGTCAGGAGTTCCTGGTGGGTGAGGCCGAGGACGCGGCTGAAGTACTGAGCCTAGATGAATGGGCTGAGGTGCCCGGAGGCTCATTCGACGGGGTGCTGCTGACCCACGACTACACGCCGCTAGAGCCCGAGGTCCTCGAGTACAAACTGTACGCAAAGGGAGTGGGGCCCGTACTGGCTCTGGGCATCTCGGGCGGCTCGGCCCGCGAGGAGCTCATCGAGTACCACCTGGGCTCCTGACCGATTGGCGGAATCGACCGCGGGTCGGCGACCCCGCTCAGGACGTGGTGCTGGGCGTGTAGTGGCGATGCCCAACGGCGGTGCCGGCACCGAACAGATCGTCGCATAAAGGAGCCATGTCCCTGGCCGAATTGCCGGTCGAGTCCACGATGTCCGTGAAGAGGACCGTCGCCACGACCCGCTCGCCGGCACTCCCAGGCCCAATGCCCACGAGATGCGCGCTCGTCCACTCGACCGTCACCCACGGCTCGTCACCAACCACCCAGGCATCATGTCCAGGCGGGATGTCGAAGATGGAGTCCGGCGGGATGTCGAGCGCCTCCCCGTCGTCCATGAGGACGCGCAGGACGCCGGAGACCGAGTGCCCGAGGTGGTGCACCTGGCAGCTCTGGGTGGCCATCGTGGGTGCGAGGTCGACGGACCATCGCCAGCCCGGACTCCAGTGCGACCGCCCGACGGTCGTCTCTCCCAGGCTGACAACCTCGGCGTGGCCCTTGGGAAACGTGCGGACCTCGTCGGGACTAGCAAAGCTCTTGACCTGGAGACGGGGCATGACCGAGCCTTTCATGGAGTGACGCTCAACCGTCGCTGGACGGCACGCCGTCCAGCGCTTTGTACACGGCAGGTCGTGCTCGACTGGGCTGCGGAGGCGGAAATGATCGCAACGAGTGCCAGCGTAGGCGCTGAGACGCACACCGGCGACCGTTGCCTAGGCTGATCCTGATTACTGGCCCTAGTCCCCCGCGCGCGACCACGCCGTGAGCACCCCCAGACGGTCGGTCAAGCGCACGTTCTCGGCATAGTCGATCGGCACGTCGACGAGCGACGGTCCATCGACCGCGAGTGCCCGCATCAGAGTGGGGTAGAGGTCCGCCGACGACTCCGGCCGAAAACCAGGGATGCCGAAACTTTGGGCGTAAGCCACCAGGTCGGGGTTTCCGAACTGCACGCCGAACGGCCTGCCGAACTCATTGCGCTGCTTCCAGTCGATGAGACCAAAGCCGTCGTCGCGCCAGACCACCACGGTGATCCTGGCGCCGATTCGTTTGGCGGTCTCCAGCTCCTGGCTGTTCATCAGGAAGGCACCATCTCCGGTGAGGGCCACGACCTTGCGGTCTGGATGCACGAGCGAAGCGGCGACGGCACCCGGCACGCTGATACCCATCGCCGCAAAGCCGTTGCTGATGATCACGGTATTGGGCTCATAGGCTTGGTACAGGCGCGCAACCCAGACCTTGTGGGCGCCCACGTCGGAGATGACCAGGTCGTGGGGAGCAAGGGCCCGCCGCAGGTCGTAGATGGCCTTCTGAGGCTTGATCGGCCACCCCCCGTCGGATTCGTTAGCGCGCAGGTCCGCCAGGATGGCCTCACGCAGCCGCAGAGCCTGCCCATCGGCGACCAGAGGCGTCCTGCCAGGGAGCGCAGCCAGGATACGCGCCAAGCTGCCGCCGATGTCGCCGACGAGCTCGACCTCCGGTTGGTAGCTGGCATCCACTTCGGCAGGCTGGGTGTCGATGGCCAGGATGCGCTTGGAGCGGTCCGGGTTCCAGCGGTCGGGCGCGTACTCGACGGCGTCGTAGCCAACACAGATGACCAGGTCGGAGCGGTCGAATCCTGAGAGCACGTGGTCCCGCGCCTGGAGTCCCACGGCCATCAGGGACAGCGGGCTTCGGTCGTCGACCGCGCCCTTGCCCATGAACGTGGCCGCCACCGGGATGCCCAGCGTCTCAGCCAGGTGCCGCAGCTCCGGTGCTGCGCGGCGGCGGAGGACGCCGTTGCCCGCAAGCAGGATGGGCCGATCCGCGGCCGCCACAAGTCGGGCTGCATGAGCGATGGCCTCGGCGGTCGGCTCCGGGAAGTAGGTGGACCGCGGCCTCAGCGGACGGGTCCGGTCACCTGACTCGGGCGACATCTGGGCGCGATTCTCGGGAAGCTCGATATGCGTCGGCCCGGGCTTCTCCAGCTGCGCAATCCGGAAAGCCTTGCGTACGATCTCGGGGATGGCATCGATCCGCTCGACGCGCTGGTTCCATTTGGTGATCGGCCGGAAGATCTCCAGGATGTCGATGAGCTGGTGCGCCTCCTTGTGGAGTTTGTCCGAGCCGACCTGGCCCGTGAGCACGACCATGGGCGCTCGGTCCAGGAAGGCGTCGGCGACACCAGTTACGAGATTGGTCGCGCCGGGCCCGAGCGTCGCCATCGCCACCGAGCAGCGACCCGTCAGCCGGCCATAGACATCGGCCATGAATGCTGCGCCCTGCTCGTGGCGCGTGGTGATGTGGCGCACCGTGGGGTGATCCGCCAACGCCTCCAGGACGTCCATGGTCTCCTCGCCGGGCACCGAGAATACGTACTGGCATCCTTCCGCCTCGAGGCACTCGACGAACAGCTCCGCTGCGGTATGCGCAGTGCGGGTCTGGGCTGGATTGGCGGCTGTCGCGTCCTGTCGATGGTCAGGCATCGTTGCGCGAGTCTACGTGGACGGGGTGAGCATCCTGTTGGATCTGAGGCTGTGGGCCCGCCGTTCGAGCGGGTGACAACGCCAGGTCGCGTGGGTGCTGGACGCACGTCCGTGGCAGGCAGCAAGAGCCGGGCTAAGGTTCGGGGCATGACATGGGACATCCGGGATGCCGAGATCGATGACCTTGGCGCCCTGAACGCGATCTATCGGCGCTCGTCATTGTCGAACGACCGCGACCGAGCCCTGTTGCTCGCTCACCCCGAGGTGCTGGTGTTGTCGGCTGCATCCCTCGCGCAGGGACGGATGCGGGTCGCCGCCGTCGGGCGGACCGTCGTCGGTTTCGTCACCACCAGCGTGCATGATCACCATCTCGAGCTCGACGCCCTGTTCGTCGACCCCGCACTGGATGCGACGGGGGATCGCCCAGGACCTGGTGCTGGACGCCGTCGCGATCGCTCGTGCCGTCGGCGTGGCCCGCATCGAGGTCACAGGCAACGACCACGCCCGCGAGTTCTATGCACAGGCGGGCTTCGTCCCGATCGGCATCGTGGACACGCCGCTCGGGGTCCCAGCCGCGCGGCTGCGGAGAACCATCCACGAGTGACCGCGCAAACGGGATGCCTCGTGCTGCCAGCCGCCCGGGCGAACTACCGGTCGCTGGAAGCCCGGTCCGGCAGCGGTCGCCAGGCGCCGTCATCGGTTCCCGCAACCAGGAGCTGGGCGCTAGAGCCGTCGGCGCGGACGCTCCACAGTGATCGTTCGCCGTTGACGTCGGTTCTCGAGAACACGATCCGGTCACCCTCGGGTGAGAATGAGATGACCTCGAGCCTATCCCGTTCGCGGCCATCGGCCAGAGAGATCTCCGCAGCCGTTGCCACGTCGACGACACGGATCTCGCGCACCTGCGGGACACTCGCGTCGTCGAAAGGCGCCAGGACGAAGGCGATCAGATCGCCCGCCGGAGACCAGACTGGGGACTCGACAACGCGCCCGGACGGTCCCTCGCCCCCGATCAAGACCGCACCCGATGAGAGATCGGCCGCCGCGACCACGAGCGACCCGGGGGGAATTGAGGGCAGCCATCCCAACTCCCGCGTGGCTGCCAGTGTCTCGGCATCCGGGTTCGGATGGGTCGTGAACGCCAAGCGAAGCCCGTCGGGCGAATACGTGACATTCCGCTGCGGCAGGATCACCACTGGCGGGCCACCATCGACCGGTAGCGCCCAGATCTGACGAAGCTCACCCCCTGGGTCGGGACGGAGGGAGATAAGGAGTGACGCGCCGTCCGGCGACCAGAGCGCATCCTCGTCGCGATAGACGCCGAATCCGGGGGGCAGGGTGACGACCGCCTCACGTGTCCCATCCAGCGCATACACGCCGATCGCCTCCGAGTCCCAATCGAGCCACGTGGCAAATCGAGTGGAGTCTGGCGACCACGCTATCGCCCAGCCAAAGCCAGGGACCGACGCTACGAGACGCCCATCCGGATCGCTGATGTTGACGGTATCGGCCGGCGGACTGCCGACGCCGACTGCCCCGCCGTTCTGTTCGCATGCGACCTGGTTGAACCCAGATCGATAGGCGAGGTACCGCCCGTCGGGCGACCAAGCCGGCGCCGCATATCTTGGACCGCAACCGGCCGAGCCGTTGTCGGGATCTCCGTCCGCGACCCGCACCGGGTCTCTGCCGTTCTGGTCGGCCAGGTAGATGTCGCCATCGAGGGCGTAGGCAAGGTCGCCGTGCTGTCCGGACGGCAGCAGCGAGGAAGCAAACAGCCGGGCTCCGACCACGATCGCCCCAGCCACGAGGGCCCCGATGAGCAGCAGGACGAGGGCAGCGGACCAGCGCAGCCCCAGGCCGGGAAGCCAACGACGGCTTGGGGTCGAACCGCGATCGGGCCCTTCACCAACCCAGTGGCTGCCCAGTCTGGCGAGCCAGACCGGACGGGGCCGGCGGCGGCGGGTCGCCCCGACGACACGGGCGAGCCGGCCGGCGGGCACCGGGGACAGCGCATTGGCCTCGAACCACCCGGCGAGCATTCGGTCAAATTCGTCCTGACCGGTCATGCGATGGACTTCCTGATGACGACCGGTGTGCGGTCGTCGGCTTCGAGCGCCGCCCGGAGTGCGGCGGATGCGCGGTGCAGTCGGGACTTGAACGTACCGACGGCGATGGCGAGGACGGCGGCCGCGTCGGCATCCGGCAGCCCCAGGTAGTGGTGGACGACGAGCACGGCGCGCTGCTCGGGTGTCAAGCGACGAAAGCCTCGATCCAGTTGGTCGTGCACCGCGGTCCTGTCCTGGGCGTCGCCGTCCCATCGCGCGTCGGGCTCGGTCATGTGGATCTCCACGACCTCGCGCTGCTTCGCTCGCCGCGCCTCCCGATAGCAGGCGTGGACCAGCAGACGATGGAGCCAGGCGTCGAAGCGGTCGGGGTCGCGGACCGCCCGGATGTGCAACCACGCCGCCATGAGCGCCTCCTGGACGGCATCGGCCGCGCGATCGTCGCTCCGCAGGATCAGCCGTGCGGTCCGATGCAGCCGATCGAAGGCGGCCGTGGCGAGCGCCGTAAAGGCGTCGTGGTCGCCGCCCATAGCACGTAGGACGAGGTCTCGCTGCATCGGACACCTTGTCGTGGCGGCCCGATGGCCGCGCTCATACATGATGAGTCGGGCGACAAGCCAGTCGTTCCATCTGCCGTGCGGCGGGCGCGAAGCTGTCCGATGCCAGAACCGTCGGCGGAATCTCCAAGCTGATCGAGCGGCTCAGGCGGTAGATGGAACGACCACGAGGCAACCGGACTCATACCGCAATGGATGCGCCGGATCTCCCGGCGCCCCGTGGACGGGGATTGGATGCCACCGGCCCGGGACCCATTGCGGTGCCCGGCACGGCCGGGCTTGGAGGGCTCGACGAATGGACGGCGCGCTCAGGGTGGCACTCGCGGCGGCGGCCCTAGCCGGCATCATGGCGGTCGGTCTCGACATCGCGCCCCGGGATGGCGGAGGAGGCGGCTCGAGCGCGCTCGCGTCATCACCTCTGGTCTCCCCCGAACCGAGTCTGGCCGGATCCAGGACCACGATCATGGTCGCCGGCACGGAACTGACCGGCCCCCGGCATCTCACCGTCGACCTTCCCTCCGGCTGGGAGCCCCGCCCGTGGGGTGCTCGGCTCGATGTGACGGATGCAGACGGGACGGTGTTCTTCGTGAGTCTCGTCGACGACACGTTCGCGGATCCGTGCTCGCACATCCCACGCAGCCCGAAGGTCGAGTCCACGGTCGGAGCCTGGGTGACGGCCCTCGCTGAGATCCCCGGCACGACCGCGACCGAGCCTGTCCAGAGGACGATCGCCGGACGCGAGGCGACATACCTCGAGATCATCGATCCGGCGTCGCTGCCTTGCGAGCTCGACGAGTTCTACCTATGGCAGGACTCGCCGGACGGGGACTGGTGGCCAGTGGACTTCAACGAGGTCATTGGCGTCTGGATCCTCGACGTGGATGGCCAGGCCGTCGCCATCGCCGCACGTTCCCATCCCGGAACGAGCGAGGCAACGAAGGCACGGCTACTCGCGGTGCTCGACTCGATCGGGTTCGAGGTCCCACCCGACCAGCCCAGCGTGTCGCCGGCCGTGACCTGACAGCATCGAGTCTTGAGGTGGGCCGGCTGATGGGTCGTATCGAACACTGGCATCCTGCTATCAATGGATCTTCATTCGCTGCAAGGTCGCCGCCGCGATGGCGCCACTGCTGCTGATGGCCGAGGATCCTCGGCGTGGCGTGAGGACCAGGCGGGTGCGGGGCCTCGCCTTGATGCTGCTGTTGGCGGTCAGCGTGCCTTCGATGGCGGTCGGGCAGGAGACGACCGACGGTGTCGCCGTCTCTGTGGTCGTTCGCGGGTCCCCCATCCCGAGCGGCGGCGCTGGGAGAGCGGACGCTGCCTCGATCACGCTCGACCTGGACCTGCCGGCTCACGTACGTCTCCAGATCGTCGACTTCGACGGCCGGACGGTCAGGGAGCTCATGGATGGCCCACGCGACGTGGGCACGTACAAGCGTCGCTGGAACGGCCGCGACGATGCAGGCAAGCCCGTGCCGGAGGGCCCGTACAGGGTCGTGGCCACGGCCGACGTCGGCGAAAGGGTGGACCGTGCGGAGGCCTGGATCACAGTGGCCGACCGCGAGGTCTATCCGCTGCGACCGGCCTTCATAACGGTGGTGCTCGACCCCGGGCACGGTGGCTCTCACGCTGGTGCCCTGGGGCCCGATGGAACTCGCGAGGCCGACCTCAATCTCGATATCGCCCTTCGAGCCGCGGCGATGCTTGAAGGGGAAGGCGTGAACGTGGTCCTCACGCGCATCTCCGACTCGAACGTCAACACGCCTGCGCTCGATCGGACCAGCGACGGGGTCGCCGATGACACCGACGAGCTGGCCGCCCGGACCGATATCGCCAACGCTGCCCGCGGCGACCTGTACATCTCGGTCCACAACAACTTCGCGGTAGACCCGGACACCGGAGGACCTTCGACCTTCTTCTCGGACGAGCGCACGTTCAGCGGTCGCTCGGCTCGCCTCGCGCGGCTCATCCAGGCCGAGATGGTCGCCACCCTGGGTGCGTTCGCGTCGAACGGGTGGAAGCCGTTCGACCACGGGGCACTGACGTACCCGTACTACGTCCTGCGTGATTACGATCCGCCGCGGCTCCGGCGACCGACGCAGATGCCGGCCGTCCTGAGCGAAGGCATGTTCCTCTCGAACCCGCGCGAGCTGCGCCTCTTGCAGCGCCCACGTCGTGCGCCAGGCGATGGCCGTCGCCTACCACGATGCCATCGCCAGGTACCTCGCCCAGCGCACAAGCCACATCGGCTACGAGCTCGTCTCCGGGCCCTCACGGGTCGCAGCCGGGGAGACGGCCACGTTCGAGGTCGAGGTCCGCAACCCGGGCAACGTCACGATGCAGCGATGGATGCTGACCGCCGACGCCGTCCTTGCGCCCTTCAGTCACGAAGGGGCAGGTCGAGCGGGAACGACCGTGGGCGAGACGCGGATCCCGCGAGTCGTGCCTGGGGCGCAGACGACGGTGATGGCCGAGATCACGGCCCCTGAAACGCCAGGAGAATGGATCGTGACCTTCGATGCGCGCGATCAGCACGGCGACCGGCTCTCCCACCGAGGGGCGCCAGCCCTTCAGGTGGCCGTGACAGTCACCGCGCCGCTCACGAGCCCCAGCGTGGTCCCCACCGCTCATGCCATCACCGAGCAGCGGCAACGCGACCATGCGAGGGTCATGGACGCTGGTGCTGGGCGGCTGACGCGGCCGCTCGGACCCGTCCGCCCGCGTGATGGGGCCGCCTGGGACCCTCCATCAGGCGGTATGGCCCTATGCGTAACACGCGTCATGTCGGAACGTCTTATGCCGATGAGGAGGAACGCGTCCCAGCTCTTGGAAGGAGCCGTCGGATGTTCCCTGGGCGCACAACCGTTGCCGCGACCCTAGGCTCTCTGGTCTTCCTGCTCGCCTCTGTCGGCGGATCGGGGGTGGATGGGGTCGCGGCCCAGTCAGGCCCCACCAGATCGCAGGTCAGCAAGGCCATCCTGGGCGCCCGGGACTACGCCCGGAGCCTCGACGACGTCTTCGGGGGTGTCTGGATCACGGACGACGGCGCGGTCTTCGCATTCACGTACCGCGCGACCGATGCGCAGGTCGCCGACGTCCTCGCTCACCTGGAGTCCTGGGTCCCGTACGCGACTACCCGTGTGGAGTCCTCGGAAGCTGAACTGAACGCGGTGGCCGACCGTGTCCTCGAGGACGTCAAGGCCGGGGAGCTGCCATACCTCAGGTCCATAGAGGTCGACATCCAGGGCAACGCTGTGGTCATCGGTATCGTGCCTGCCGAGTCCTGCGCCCGACAGGCCGAGCTCCATCAACGCTACCGCGAGGTCCGCCTGGTCTTCCGCGCGACGGAGGGCGACCTCGGCGCGTCGGAAGCGTCCCCGGGCCCGGCGACCACGGCGCCGGCGACGGTTGCTCCGACGCCGAGCGCCTCCCCATGCACCCCGCTCGCGAGCCCGGCGCCATCGGCTTCGTCCGTCCCCTGCCCGGGTCCGGTGGCATCACCCGAGACGAGCCCTCAAGGGGTGCTCCCGTCACCGTCGATAGACCCCTGCGCGTCGCCGACCACCTCCGCAACGCCCGACGCGGCGTTCGGACCGACCGAGCGCTGGGGGCCGATGGCCATCGCCGATGCCCAGGGCGTCGCGACGCCGGACGTTGGCATCGGTCCGGTCCGCCTCGTCATCGGTGAGCGCTGCGTGATGATCCACGCCCTGGACGGCCCACGAGAGAGACGCGAGACCCTCGTGTTCAGGAAAGGCCAAGTCACGTGGGACGCCGACGGCGAGCGCATCAGTTTCCGCAACAAGGTCGGCGGGCAGGCCTGGCTCCGGGACGGCGACGTGCTCACGATTGGCGGCTGGGACCCCTGGAGCGACTCGTTCCCGGGTGAGGTGCTGCCGGAGTGGGTGGTCCAGCCCCACCCCGACTGCCCCGACGAGCTCGAACTGGTGCATGAGGTCTCGAGAGTTCGCTAGTGTCATGGATCGTGCGCCTGATACCTGTTGCGGAACGCCATCCAGAGACCGCCCACGATCATCGCGATGCCGATACCCCCGATGACGACGAGCAGGAGGCCCATCCACGGCACCTGGTCGGCAGGTGGGCCATCAGTCGATACGACCGGGTCGCCTGACGTAGGCGTTACGGCGGGACTTGGCTGGCCTGAGGACCCCTCGAGCGCAAGAGCCGGCTGCGGGGAACACAGGCCCCGCCGACGCAGACGATGGCGCGCTGGGCACGCTGGAGGCCGCCCCGAACGAGAATGGGGAGGCCGGCGCGCCCGGCGGTGGAGGGTCAGGCAGGATGACGGCGAAGGTCCCGAACGCCGAGACGTCCGCGAGCCACAGATCGGGCAGACCGCCATTCTCGGTCGGGAGTGGCCGCCAGATGCCTTCCTGGAGCACCGCTACCACCGGTGACTCGTCATCGTGCACGGGTGCTCGAAGCGCCACGCTCACCTTGCGCCTGGCGGGAACGGTCGCCATGACCCCGTGCTCGTCCGTGACGGTCATCGAGTAGACATTGCCGACGATGTGGCCGCCCGCTGGCAGCACCGGCGGCTCGATGGCCTCGATGAGGATGCGCCGACGCTTCGCGCCCGCCGGGAGCTGCACCGCCCGGTTGACGGCAAACATCTGGGCCTGGGGCGGGGACTCGTCGGTATAGGCGATGAGCGGCCCACGGTGGCCGGCGATGGTCCGAGAGTGCGCGTACCGGGTCGGATGGCCGTGCTCGCCCGGAGGTGGGTCGAGGTAGCGGTACGGCTCCTCGACCACGATCCCGTCGAACAGCATCACGTGCACCGACTGCCACCGCGCGCTGACCATGACCAGCAGCAGGCCGCCGGCAATGAGCACCACGAGCCCCGTCCTGCGACGGCCCTGTGGGCTCGCACTGCCGTCGTCCGAAGCTGCGGCATGCCCCAGGCGGGTCACCTGACGATGACCACCACGTCCTGCGACACGACCCGCGGCGAGAACGGTGCATGGTCCGCCGCGACGAACTCGGCGCGCAGGTACCAGGTTCCTGGTGCGAGGTCGAGGTCCTGCTCCAGCTCGTAGTTCATCGACACCAAGGAGTTGTCGACGTAGAGATGGATGTGCCCTTCGTCAGGCCGGATGTCCGTGGTCGTGGTCTGCACGATGTGAGCACCTGTCAGCCGGATCGCCACGTGGACCGTCGGTCCGGCCACCGTCTTCCCGGACCGTGGACTGGTGATCCGGATCGTGGCGTCGGAGGCAGGGCGTGGTCTTGGGCTCTCGGGGGACGACGGCTCCGGAGCGGTGGGGGCGGTTGGGGTCGCCCCGCTCGCACGCCCCGATGCCACCGCCGTGGTGGCCTTGGGCTGTCCCCCGCCGCATCCAGCCACTAGCCACGTGAGTGCCATCACCAACGGCAGGAACACGGTCATCCCCCTGCCCTGCGACCGGTCGGTCACCATGTCGCGAGGTCGGCGATGACGTGAGCGATGGCCGGTGCCGTGATGCCGCCACTCGTCAACCGGAGGCCGGCGAGCCAGACGCCGGCGGCCAGGTCGATGGGTACCACGTTCCAGCCGTAGAGCGGCACATGCATCAGCGCGAAGACCACACTCGTGAGCGCCACCGCGATCACGGTGCCGGACCTGAGCTCGAGGGCATCGAACAGGACGCCCCGGATGAGCCACTCCTCCGACACGGCTACCGCGAAGGTGATGGCCACCCAGAGCAGATATGGCTCCGGCCGCATACCGACCAGGGATGGAGCATCGGGATGGAGCAGCCGCGGAAGGACGATCAGCATGGTGGCTCCCACGAGCCCCAGGAACAGACCCATCAGGGCTGGCCGCCCAAGCCGTCCGCCCGCGACGACACAGCCTGCGATGAGCAGTCCGCCGAAGGTCGCACCGGCCACGAACCCGGCCGTGGCCGGTGACCGCTCGAGCACGACACGGACGCCGAGTGCGACGACCAGCAGCACGACCGGTCGGATGATCGTGGCAGACCTATGGTCCCGGACTCCCGACACCGCCGAGGCGGATCGGTGGGCCACGGCTCCGACGTCGATCATCGCGGCAGCGGCACGTCCTGCAGCGTGCCCGTGGCATAGGCGGGTGGCCAGACATACGTGTAGCTGCGGACCGCCTGCCATTGCCAGATGACCGCCGATGCACGCTCGTTCTGGCCGAGGGTCGCCGGGTCGGAGGAGAAGCGGACACCGGCGCCATTGGGCAGCGATCCATCGGGCAGGTCGACAGCCCGTGCCGCGGCAGCGATGGTGTCGGGGTCGATGGTACCCGTGGTCGCCGCTGTCGGCAGCACGTCATGGACCAGCACCCATGCGGCGCTGAAGCCCGACAGGCCCTCTTCGGTCGGGCCGGCTGCGGCGGATCCAGCGAGGACCGGTCCCGTGATCGTGTACTCCGAGCCCATCGCGGCGTCGGGCCAGGTGTCCGTCCCGGCGCGCTGCCATGCGGGACCCCTTTCCCCTGCAGCCCAGGCGGCCGCGAGCCGCTGGTACAGGGCATGTGCTGCCGGGTCGAGCACGTCGGGCCGGAATCCGCCGGTCGGCCGGTCGGACGCGAACACGCCGACGGCGTCCTGGCCCAGCTCCCCGGCGAAGTCCGGGCTGCACTCGGCCATGGTGGTGCCGATGAGCGCACCGACCCGGAGGCCGGCCTGGAGCATGGCCCGACGGAATGCGATGCCGTCAGGGATGTGGGACGCGAGGATGAGCACATCCGGTCGGGCCGCCAAAAGCCGCTCCATCACGACAGGCCACTCCGGCCGCACGAGGTCATACCTCAGGCTGGCCACGACCGGCAGGCCGGATGCCCTCGCGGTCGCCTCTGCCGCTGCCGCGACCGACCGAGCGTACGGATCATCGGCGGCGACGAAGGCGATGCGCAGTCGCTTGGTCGAGATGCCCAGGGCTGGCGCCAGGGCCGTCGCCGCGAACGTCGCCGAGCTGATGCCCAGGTTCGTGCCGCTCGCCCCGACGCGGAAGACGCGAGGCAGGCCGCGGGCGGTCAGGCGGTCCGCGACCGCACCCGCCTCCCAGTACACGAGCCCGGCCGCGTCGGCGGCCAGGCTGGCCGGGACCGACAACTCCGAGGCGTATGCCCCGATGACGACGCTGACACCCGAGCGCCGCAGGTCGCGCATGATCGCTGGCGCGTCCTGGCCGCGCTCGAGGTCACGGACATCCAGCACCAGCTGACGCCCATCGATGCCACCGTCGGCATTGGCGAAGTCGATGGCAAGCTGGACACCGAGCAGCTCCTGGCGTGCCAGTGGGGCCGCGCTGCCCTCGACCGGGAAGACGGCTCCGATGCGGATCAGAGGACCCGGCTCCCGCGCTGCGATGCCGCCAGTGGACGGACCGACGAGAAGCGTTGACATGACGGCGAGCGACACCAGTCGACGCCGCGGGGTGCTTGGCAACATAGTGGCGGTCCTCCGTTTCAGGGTGTGATCCGCAGGTCGAGGCGAGCGGAGAGCCCGCTGCCATCCGGCGCCACACCCGTGATGACCAACTCATGGCTCCCGCTCCGCAACTCGGTGTCCGCGACGAAGTGCCCCGGCTCGAGCATCCGCGCCGTGAGCACCGTCAGCACCGATGCCGACGCCGCAGCATCGGTTCCAATGCGCAATGTGGCGGAGGTCACGGGCGCCTCGAGGCCGGCCGGATCGAAGAACGTGACATGGAGCTCGTTCCGACCAGCGCTGCCGGGGTCCGCGTAGACCTGGAGCGTCCCCCCTGCGGCGAGATGCACGGTGTAGATGGTGGGCAGCCCGGCCATGACCTGGGCGTCGACCCGCTGGTCGGGGATCTCCGTGTCAGGCTGCCGGGGCGACTCGGGTGAGATGTCGCCGTTCGAGGCGACCACCGAAGATGGCGGCGCCAGGTTCACGAGGGTCGCCGCCAGTAGGAGCACGACAAGGGCGACGGACACCTCGGCCGTCCCGACGAGACGCACGCCCCGAAGGGAGGATCCCGGAACGTGGCGCGTTCCGGAAATGATTGATAGCACCCAGGGCGGCGAGGCCCGCGAGCAGTCCGGTCTTGGCGATGACGAGGTGCCCGAAGTCGGTCGAGACCAGGGCATCGATCGTGCCCACCTCGGCGATCGCCCGCAGCATCCCGCTCGCCGCCACGATCAGGAGGCCGATCGTCGCGACCCGGGCGAATCTGCCGACCGTGATCCGCGTCCCCTCGTCCGCCCGACCGCCGGCCAGGCTGACCAGCATGGCGGCAAGCCCGCCCAGCCATGCGCCCGCGGCGACGATATGGAGCCACTGGACGATGATCCCCGACGACGTGTCCCCGCTGGCCGCCGCGTGGCTGGCCAGGACATCTGCCAGCATCGCGAGCGCGGCCGCCGCGGCGACCCCGACCAGGAGCGTGCGACCCGGTGGCCGATCCCGGGCCGCGAGTCCCAGCGCCGCCGCCCCCAGGACGAGCGGGACGCCTCGCTCGAGGACCTGCCTGCCCAGCGAGGTGCTCATGACTGCGCCGAGCCCCACCCCGGCAGCTGTCATCTCGGATGCCAGCACCACGACCGTCCCGACCACCGCGATCAGCCAGCCGGACCACGCAAGTGGCAGCGTCGTCCGTGATGGTCGACGAGCGACTGCCACCGCGACGAACGCGGCGCCGAGCATGCTGCCGAGTCCGATGAACAGCACCCACCGGCCAAGGACGCCCACCGGGTCCACGGTCGTCGGCAGGCCGGATGTGCTCGCGGACGAGCTCCCGGCCTCTGTCGCCGGGACGGGCGTGTCCACCCCGAACGCAAAGGAGCCGGTCGAGATATGGCCGTCCACCGCGGACACCGCGCGCCAGGCGACGGTGTACAGGCCGGCGGGCAGTGGCCGCAGCGGGACCTGCAGCTGCGTCGCCTGACCCGGCACGATGGCCGTGGGTCCAGCGGTCACGTCGTGACCCTCCGCATCGAGCACACCCAGACGGGACAGGGTCGGGTCGGGTGCCTCGCCGAATATCACCAGCACTCGCTCAGGAGCGACCGCGACCTCGGCGCCGGCCGCGGGCACCGATGCCACATGGAGGGCATGTGCGGCCACGGGCGACCCAAGCAGCAGGCACGCCAACGACGCCGACGCGATGGCGACGGAATGCCGTGCGAATCCGTACATTCGGGGAGACCTCGAGGGGTCTGAGCAGACGCTGAGGTGCGACCGCGTCGGCGCAGATGTGCACCGTGGCGCGCAGGGACGGACACCGGCAGATCGGCGAGGGCCGACGATGCTGGTGTCAGGCTGGGGCGGCGCTCCGGGGCGGCGCTCGCGCGGACTCCGAGCCCGCGCTGTGGGAGTCCGGCCGTGGCTGATCCGAGGGCACTCGCCGCCGCTGCTCGGAGCGGGAGACGGTCAACCCTCCGGTTGCGACGATCCGAGCGACGAGGGCATCGTGTCGCCACCGATACAGCGCCAGTACGACGGCCGTGGCCAGTGACGCGGCCAGGAAGGCGATCGGCGCCCAGCCGTAGGCCTCCCCTTGAAGGACGCCGAGCCCGGGGGCAGCCATGTCCGACGCAAGGTGCTCGACGTTCTCGCTGGCGATGAACATGAGCACGGAAGGAACCAGGATGAGCAGCCAGAGTCGCATCATCGCCCGACCCGGACGTGCCGCCGCCGGACGGGGCGCTCGATATCGGACGCTGGCGCCGACCGGCCGCGCGGCGAGCCGAGAGAGGGTCAGGATGCGATGAGCGCCCAGCAGCAACAGGGACAGGGCCAGGACGGCCACGACCATGACGCTCAGCGCCCACAGGCTTCCATGGCCGGTGCTCGCGAGCCCGTGGTCCATGGCCATCCCGAACGAGGCCAGGAAGGCGAGTTCGTGACCCAGCACGAAGGCGACCAGCACGGCTGCCAGGTTCGGCAGGGCCCTCCGGGCCCGCAGACCGCTCATCGACGAAGGGTAGCGCACGGCGGCCCGCTCTCCCGATCGGCGGCCTGCCAAGTGGGCCGGGCGCGCGATGCTGGCTCTCATGGGTCAGCGAAGGACCGCCGCGATCTGTTCGAGGTCGTAGCGCATCATGCCCAGGTAGGTGTCGGCGGGTGGCGGACCGAGGGCATCGTTGTACAGCGTGGTGACCACGGAGGTGATGCCTGCCTCCTGGGCGAGAGCCTGGGCCAGCTCGGGGTTGAACTGGGCCTCGCTGAACACGGCCTTGACGCCGGCCGCCTTGACCTTCTCCACGAGCGCCGCGAGCTCCGCGGCCGACGGCTCGGCGCCGACGTTCTGGAGGATGACACCCACGAGCTCGAAGCCGTAGTGCGCCGCCAGGTACGGGAACGCGTCATGGAACGTGACGAGCTTCCTGTTGGCCTCGGGAATGGCCGCGACGATATCCCGGAGCTGTGTGTCGAGCGCATCGAGCTGCGCGATGTAGGCCATGCCGTTGGTGCCGTAGTCGGCGCCGCTGGCCGGGTCGAGCGCGCTCAGCGCGCCGATGATGGAAGGCACGTAGTACTGGGCGACCAGGCTCGGGTCGAGCCAGAAGTGGGGGTTCGCCTCGCCATCGACCGTGACGGTGGGGATGTCACTGCCCAGGATGAGCTGCGGGGTCTGACCACCCGTGCCGCTCTGCAGCAGCTTCTGCAGGAAGTCGTCGAGGCCGACGCCGTTGGACACGATGAGGTCCGCATCCGCGAGCAGCAGCGCATCCGCGGGCTTGGGCTCGTAGTCCTCGGGGCCGACGCCGGCGGGGATGATGGACACGACATCCGCGTGCTCGCGGGCGACGTTGCGCACGATGTCCGCGAACACCGTGGTCGTCGTAACGACCCTGAGCGCATTGGGTGCCGAACTGGGCAGGGGAGCCGCTGATGATGCCGCCGGGCCGGGGGACTGCGCCGAAGCGGCCTGGCCCAGCACGAGGTCAGGAGCAGGGAAGCGGCGAGGAGCGCGAGGGCGACCGCCCGTACCGGTGACATGTCGAGACCGGCTCAAAGTGGGTCGGGGATGCATTCGAAGTCCTCCATGGAATGCCTGGATCACCGCATCCGAGAACGGGTGGCCTGGTGATCAAGATGAGATACAGTATCATCTAATGCGGGCGAGACTACAGAAGAGGTGGTCCATCGTGCTCGAGCGTACCGGGTGCTCGCCAATGGGCAGAGAACAGTCGAGCCTCGGTATCGCAAGCGTCGACAGCGACGCGACACGTTCACGTCGCCTCACGTCCACCCGATGCGGCACGCCGCACCGCGAGGTCACTCGGTCGGGCTGGAGTCCGAGGCGGGTGACGGCCCGGCGCTGATCTCGTCCATCGGGGGCATCTCCACGCCGTCGCGGTGATCGGGGCTGCCCGGCAGCGGCAGCTGGTCGGTGATGTCGTGGAAGTCGTAGATGTGCTGGTTGTCGGGCCAGTCGTAGGAGCGGTTCGGCAGCGACGGCAGACCGGCGCCGAAGTAGCTGCTGAAGAGCATCCGGAACGTGTTCACGAGGGTGAGATCCGGGGGGAAGAAGCCAGCCGGCTGGTCGGGCAGGTAGAACGCGGCGAGGACGCCGAAGCGGATACCCAGCCGCCGCACGGATCCATCGTTGCAGTCGACGTTACGGCAGAGCAGCGGGCCTTCGTCGCCCACGATGATGATGATGGGGTCGCTCTCGGGTGGCCCGGCCAGCAGTGCGTTGACAGCTTGCTCGACCTGCGAGTCGGTGTACTGCAGGAGGTTCGCATAGAGTTGCGCCTCGGGCTGGGTCTGTGCGGTCGCCTTGACCACGATGCCGCCGTTGGCGTCGAATACGTACGGTGGATGGGGCAGCAGGATGTGGGCGAACACGAACTTGCGCCCCGGCACCGAGGGCAGCCGCTGGAGCTGACGGAACTGGAACTCCGCTGTCGCCCGTGCCCCATCCCGGAACTCGTCCCCCTCGCCACCCGCTTTGCCCAGCAAGCGATCGATGGCGGGCTGCATCGTCGACTCGCGGAGCACGGACTCGAACTCGGTATCGTGCTGCCAGCTGAGATCGACGTCCATCAGCTCGTCGGCCTGCGTGGGCGCCCACCAGGAGCCGAGGTGGTAGTAGGTGTAGCCGTTGTCCTGAAGGAACGCCGCGTCCGCCGGGCGGAGGAGGCGGGAGATGGCTGCCGTCCGATCCCCCGAAGCGCGGCCGGGGTCGATGCTGTACTCGTCGAGCATCTGCATGCTGAACATCGACGCGAGCGAGAAGTCCGTCGCCCGGTAGTTCGTCCGTGCGCCCGGCACGACCTGGAATCCCTGCCGTCCCAGCCACGTGGGCAGCTCGTCGCCGGTGATGCCGAACCGGTGCTCGATGGACCAGTGGGATCCATAGCTGTCGAGCACGATGAGGTAGATATCCCGATCCGGCACCCTCGTAGCCGTGATGGGCGTGCCGGCACCCGGGATCGTCGCGCCCTGGGCGGCGACCCGGTTCGCCTCGTAGGGGACGATGCTGAACAGGGTCATGGCGACAAGGAGGAGGGTGAACGTGTTGAGGGCCAGGGTGGCCGACGGCAGCGCTCCGCGTGCCCGGACGGCGAACACGCCAGCCACGACGACGACGACCGCCCACGCAGCCAGCTGGACCTGCTCGGTGAGGCCGAGGCCGAGCAGCTCAGGTGCGAGCCGACCGAAGAAGGCGTACGCCGCGACCACGGCCGTGGCCAGGATGGCGCCCCGCCGCCAGTCACGCAGCACCAGCGAGCACAAGACCATGGTGACGCCAGCACCGACGATGGCCCGGGAAAGCGGGCCGAGCGGCCCGCCGAGGTCCACGGGCAAGACCTGCGTCAGGTTGGAGGCATACACCGAGAGCACCGCGAACGCTGCAAGCAGGAATGGGTGCAGCGGCAGGCGGGACGGTATGGACACCGCGGGACGTTAGCAGATCGGTGAGACAGCGGACGCCGCTGATGGGAGCGCCGGGTGGAGGCTCGGGTTCGATGCCACCAGGAATGCCAGGAGGTACCGACCTTGAAAGCCTATGCGCTCCTCGGGGCGACCGAGACGGTCGACTACGCGTCGGGTGACGTCGCGGACGCGATCAGGGCCAGGTTCCCGGACGGGCTGACCGCGCTCATCGATTTCGTGAACCGTGGGGACGCCTTCACGCGTCTGACGGGACTCGTCCGCCCCGGCGGCCGGGTGGCCACGACCCTCGTCACGGCCGACGCCGAGGCCCTCGCCGGCCGGGAGATCCGGGCGACGAACGTGATGGCTGCGCCCACTCCCGAGAAGCTCACGTCGCTGGCGACCCAGGTGGCCGCCGGCACGCTGCGGGTCAAGCTCCAGAAGACATTCCCGCTCGCCGACGCCCACGGCGCGCTCGAGGCCTTCCAGGTGGGCACCATGGGCAAGGTCGTCGTGGTGGTCTGACGGTCCACGGACATCGTTGCTGCCCCCTGGCTGCCAGCCGACTCGGCGAGCTTCCGCGGTCAGGCCGGCGGGCCGTGCCATCTCACTGCCCGTTCCGGCGCCTGGACCCCTTCCTGGCGCGATACCACGCCAGATACTCGAGGAGCTCGTCTCGCTCGTCGTCCGTGAGGTCGGCGAAGAGCGCCGTGCCCAGGCGAGCGGGGTCAGTCGGTTCTACGACGCTCGGTACCGGGTGGCCGACGACCACCATCAGTTCCGCGTATGGGACGCCGAGGGCCTCGCTGAGCCTGTGGAGCACATCGGGCGAGGGACGCCGCACGGCATCGTTCTCGATCTTGCTGAGATAGGCCGGGGATATCCCGGCACTGCGCGCGGTCTCGTTGGACGAGTGACCGCGCACCTCGCGTGCCCGTCTCAGCAGGGCTCCGATCGTCATTCCCACCGTTCACCTCTCCCACAGTAGTGTACATCTACTCTAGTTGACATTTGCTGGATTGGAGCGCACACTGCGGGCACGGCAGTGGCCGGAACATATCCCGGCGGTGGCACCCACGCCCCGCTCCCCCGGATGTCCGCACCGACAAGGGGAAGCGATGGCCATCTCGAACGCACCAGTTCGCGCCACGGCCGCCC
This sequence comes from uncultured Chloroflexia bacterium, assembly GCA_963760625.1. GTDB lineage: Bacteria > Chloroflexota > Limnocylindria > Limnocylindrales > CSP1-4 > JAFMJV01. The sequence goes on along the minus strand of CAVXDU010000003.1, from coordinate 84,293 downwards.
GCCCGACACGGGCGGCATCCAAGCCGACCACGAAGACACCCGTCCTGACGACGACCATGCGGCCCCTGGGCGATCGCGTCGTCATCAGGCCGACGCCGCGCGAGGAGATGACCAAGAGCGGCATCGTCCTGCCGGATACCGCCAAGGAGAAGCCCCAGGAGGGCAGCATCATGGCTGCTGGTCCGGGTCGGCTGAGCGACGAGGGCAGGCGCGAGCCGATGGACGTCGCGGTGGGCGACAAGGTCCTGTACGCGAAGTACGCCGGCACCGAATTCAAGCTGGACGCCGAGGAACTCCTCATCGTCAGCCAGAAGGACATCCTCGCGGTCGTCGAGGGCTGACGCCCGCCACCCCTCCCATGGCGGGTCCGGCACCGGCCGGGTCGCTCTCCTCACACCCTCCCCCGAAGGAAGGAACCACCCCCATGACCAAGCAGCTCATCTACGACGAGACCGCTCGTCGATCCCTCAAGCGTGGTGTAGACAAGCTCGCCGACGCGGTGCGCGTGACGCTCGGTCCCAAGGGCCGCAACGTCGTGCTGGACAAGAAATACGGGGCCCCGACCATCACCAACGATGGTGTCACCATCGCCCGCGAGGTCGAACTCGAGGACGCCTTCGAGAACATGGGCGCCCAGCTCCTCAAGGAGGTCGCGACCAAGACCGATGATGTGGCCGGCGACGGCACGACTACGGCCATCGTGCTGGGCCAGGCGATCGTGGCGGAGGGCCTCCAGAACGTCAGCGCCGGGGCCAACCCCATCTTCATCAAGCGCGGCATGGAGAAGGGGGTGGAGGCCATCGTGGCCGACCTCAAGCGCCAGTCGCGACCGGTCGAGACCCACGCCGACATCGCGGCGGTGGCGGCGATCAGCGCTGCGGACCCCGAGGTCGGCGAGATGATCGCGGAGGTGATGGACAAGGTCGGCAAGGACGGTGTCATCACCGTCGAAGAGGGCCAGACCGTCGGACTCGAGACTGAGTACACCGAGGGGATGCAGTTCGACCGAGGCTATCTCTCGCCATACCTGGTCACCAACCCCGAGCGGATGGAGGCGCTGCTCGAGGATGTGCTCATCCTCGTCACCGACAGGAAGATCTCGGCCGTGAAGGACCTGCTGCCGACCCTCGAACACGCGATCTCGCAGAGCAAGCCGATGCTGATCGTGGCCGAGGATGTCGACGGCGAGGCGCTCGCGACGCTCGTCGTCAACAAGCTGCGTGGCACGCTCTCCGTGCTGGCGGTCAAGGCCCCCGGTTTCGGTGACCGGCGCAAGGAGACCCTCCGTGACATCGCAGTCCTCACGGGTGCCACGGTCATCAGCGAGGAGCTCGGGCGGAAGCTCGACTCCGTGACGCCCGAAGACCTCGGGCATGCTCGCCGCGTCCTGGCGACCAAGGACGACACGACGCTCATCGACGGCGCCGGATCCCCCGACGAGATCAAGGGTCGGATGACCCAGATCAAGGCGCAGATCGAGGACACCACGTCCGACTACGACAAGGAAAAGCTCCAGGAGCGCCTGGCCAAGTTGGCCGGTGGGGTCGCGGTCATCAAGGTCGGCGCGGCCACCGAGGTCGAGCTCAAGGAGAAGAAACACCGCATCGAGGATGCGCTTTCGACTACGCGCGCGGCCATCGAGGAGGGCCTCGTTGCGGGTGGTGGGGTGGCGCTCCTGCAGGCCATCCCAGCCCTTGATCTCGTCGAGCTCCTGGGGGACGAAGCGGTCGGCCTGGCCATCCTGCGGCGCGCCCTCGAGGCACCGGTGCGCCAGATCGCGGACAACGCCGGCATGCACGGCGAGGTCGTGGTCGAGAAGGTCAAGGGTATGGAGGCGGGCTACGGCTTCGACGCGCTCAATGGCGTGTATGGAGACATGTTCGCCAAGGGCATCGTCGACGCCGCCAAGGTCACACGCTCCGCGCTTCAGAACGCGGCGTCGATCGGGGCCATGGTGCTCACGACCGAGGCCCTCATCAGCGACCTGCCAGACAAGAACGGAGCTTCCGTGCCTGCCGGCGCAGGCTACGGCGGAGGCATGGACTACTAGGCCGATCGCGTCCAGCTTCGAAGCCCGGGCCTTGTGGCCCGGGCTTCGGTCTGTCCCTTACGATCTCACCCCCGGTCCTGCCCTGATCGGGTCGTCGAGCCCACGCATGCGACCAACGGTGCCCCTGACCTCAAGTCAGACCAGTTCACGCATCGCAGCCAACTCGATCCCGGCGTCCAGCAGCCGCGCCTGGACTCGGTCTGCGTGCTACGCGCCGAGCGCCCCCTAACCCTGCGGCCCATCGACGCCCTTGTCCTGGGCCTCGCGGAAACGTGCTCCTGCCTCGTCCTCACGCATGTGCGCCTTGTCGACGGCATCCAGCGCTCGGGCACTCTCGACCTCCGCGCTCGCGCTGGCCAATCGGGCCGCCTGCGAAGCGAGCATCGCGGCCCGCTGGGCATGCTCCGTCGCCACCTTGGCGTGGGTGACCGCGGCATGGGCGGCTTCGGCGGCACGCTCTACAGCGGCCGCGGCCTCTGCGGCCGCCTCCGCAGCCGCCTGGGCGACCATGGCGACCGACACCGCCTTCTCGGCCGCAGCCGTGTCCCTGCCCGCCGATCGCCAGCCTGCCAGCAGCTCCGCAGCAGACGTGTGCTTGTCGTCGTCCATCCTTCGCTCCCACAGCCGCGACTCGCGGCAGCCATCCCCGGGGGTCAGTGTAGGCCGGACATACGCCCGCGATGGGTGCTGCCCGCCACATCCGAAGTCATCACCGGCGATGGCGGTCGCGGCATCACCGTCCGTCGAACTCGACGACCACCCTCGCTCTGTGGAAGCACCGCCCAACGGGGAGACCACGCGACAGGCCTGACGCCGTCCCGGAAGCCCCTTGAGCTCATGGGTCCGTGCGTCCTCGAGGGGGATGCCGGTCTCGATGAGTCCTCGTGGTCGTACTTCTGCCGTGGCTGGCAGCGTGGCAGGCAGAAGCGGCGAGAAGCTCGCACGTGATCGAGGGGCCGGCACCCGTGACGCCGACCCCCTTGGTCACTTCGAGCTCGAACGGCTCAGTCCGGCAGGCAGATGCCCACCGGGTCACTGCCATGACTGGACCTGTTCGATGACCACGAGTTGGCGGTGCCGTGGCTGCCCGACCCCGAGGTCTGGTCGAGGCAGTACCCGCCCTGCCCGGCGAAGTGATTGCGCCGAAGCGCGTTATCGGTGCTGCCACCCGACACGAAGATCCCCACCTCCTGGCCCTGACGTCATTGTCGGACACCGAGGATGCGGTCGTGGCTTCGAGCGACAGGCCCTGGAAGACGTTGGAGACCTCGTTTCGCCGGATGGTCAGCTGGTCGGCCGACTGTGTCGTGATGCCCACGCCCACAAGGCGGATGAGGTTGCCGCGGATGGCGATGGGCCCGTTCTCCCCGTGGGACGAGCCGCTGTCGAACAGGGCCACGATGCCGATGCCGCCCTGGAACGTCGGGCCGTCCAAGTGAGGCGCCCTGGATGACGTTGTGGCTGATGACGCCCCGGGTGCGCCCGAGGAGCACGATGCCGAACTGGCTCTGGACCACGCCCGCCACCGACGAGGCACCCGACGGCTGACCGAAGTAGGCGCGCACGGAGTTGTACACGATGTCCACATCGGTGCGGCCGCTGGCGGCCAGGGCCGCGATGCCGAAGAGGCGCGCGTCGCGGACCTCGTTGTAGCCGATGGTGGCGGTCGCCGTGAAGGATGACGAGCCGCCGCCGGGCTGACCACCCTCGAGCTCGTCAACGACCGCGACGCCGATGTTCTGGCTGCAGTCCTCGCTGCCGTCCGAGCCGGGAGCGAGGAGGCGGTTGCCGCGGATCGAGGTGCGCCGGGAGCCGATGACCCCGATGGCAACCTCGAGGGTCTCGCAGGGCGCCGCGGTGCGGGTGACCACCTTGAAGCCCGTGATGGCCACGCCGTCGACATGGTCGACCAGCACCAGGTACGTGAAGCCCAGCGGTGACGCCACCGACGAGGGTGCCTTGATCGTGGCGCTGAAGGGTGTCGATGACCGGAGGGATCAGACCGTCGCGATCGCCGCGGATGCGCACCTGCTCGGTGTACGTGCCCGGACATACGATGACCACGTCATCGGCGTTGCTGGCCGTCACGGCGGACTGGATGGACGTCGACGCCACCGCGGAACCGCCGCAGCCGCCCGGGCCGGCATGGCCATCGTTGTCAACCCATCGGGTCGTGCTCGATGCGGCAGCCACGGGGACCGCCGAGGCCAGTGAGAGGACCAGGGTGCCGCCCGCCAGGGCCAGGAGTCGCTGGGATCGGAACATGGTATCTCCAGCTTGAGCGTCCGGTTAGCCGCCCAGACCCTACCTAACCGACACGGGCCACGGGAGAGCGCGGACGGTCCCCCGGTCGCTCGGCGATGGTCCGGGTCGGCTCAGAACCGCGTTGTTCTCGCGGCCGTGTGGACGAGGTGCTGGGAGGATGACGCACACCGAGGGCACTTCTCGCCTCGTTGCTGCCCGCCCAGCAAATCGTGGATTGACCCGTTCGAGGCACTTCGCTCGGTCTATGTTGGGACGACTATCCGCTAGGACGGACCCATGGCAGGTGTGCGAACCACCGAGATGACCGAGAACGCCGACGTGACGGGCGGGGACCAGCGGGCGCTGGAGTCGTTCTTCGCTGACCACTACCGGCGTCTCGTCGGGCTCGCCGGACTCGTGTGCGGGGATGTCGCCTCGGCGGAGGACATCGTCCAGACATCGCTTGAGCGAGCCTGGCGCGCGCGGGGCACGATGCGGGACGACACCCGTCTCCGTCCCTGGCTGGACCGCATCGTGGTCCGCGAGGCGGCCCGGGAGAAAGCGATCGCGCGTGACCTGGCTGGGTCGGCTGTTCCGCCCGCCCACCGTCCATGGGATCGAGGCACCGGCAGGCGAGGTAGTGGACGTCGCCGCAAGCCGATTTCCCTGAGCGCCTGGCGATGCGTCAGGCGTTCGATGGATTGAGCGCGGTGCATCGGGCGGTCGTCGTCCTCGTCCTCGATGTGGGCTATTCGATCGACGAGACAGCGCAGCTCCTGGGCATCCCCCGGGAGACCGTCCGATCGCGTCTGCGCACCGCCCGTGAACAACTTCGACATGCCCTGCAGGAGGGCTCGTGATGGACCACCACCTCTCCGACGAACGACTCGACCGCGCCATCGTCGGCTTCCTCGTGGATCGACGAGTGGAGATCGAGGCCACCGCCATGTCCAGCTACGAGGCCGCGTCGCAGGTGCGCGACGGCGCGGAGGCCAGGCATCACCCCGGGCGACCGATGGTCCGCACGCTCGTCGGTCGACCATCCCACCCAACGAGGTCCAATGCCATGGCCAACGTGCTCAAGTTCGCCGTCGTCGCCGCGATCGCCCTGGCCGTCGGCGTCACCATCCTGCCCCGATCTACCGACTTCGGCGCGGTTTCCGGCCCCTTCACCCTCCGCCACCCCCGAGCCAGTTCCCCTCCGAGAGGTCTGGGAGCCCTTGAACGCGGGCACCTACGTGACGACGCCCTTCGCGGCTCCCGGCAACGACGCCTGCCTGGACCAGGCTGATTGCCTCGACCGGTCCGTCGACGACGACGTGCGCATCACGTTCTACCGTGCCGGACGGCTGGGAGGGAAGTGGTTCGAGCGGGGTCCTGTTCACCGGCGGGTCGGCCACGGACGGGGCGGCCCTGATCTTCGTCCGTGGGGCCTCGCTCGCCGACGACCCCTGTGTCAACGACGGCCCACCGGACATCCCAGTCGGCCCCAGCGTCGACGATTTCGTCAGCGCGCTCGTCGATCACCCCCTGCTCGATGTGACCGAGCCGGTCGATGTCACGCTCGCGGGATACACCGGGACGTACTCTGGAACTCCAGGTGCCGACCGATCTCACCGGTTGCGACGCGTATCGGCCCTGGAACCCCTGGTACTACGCCCAGGATCCAGGCGAACTCTGGCACCTCTGGGTCCTCGACGTCGACGGCCTCCGGGTCGTGGTCCAGGCCATCGACCATGCGGCCACGGCGCCAGAGATCAAGGCACAGCTGCAGAGCATCGTGGACTCGATCCAGCTCAGCGAATCACCAGAAGCCGCGGCGTCCGCAGCTCCTCCGTCGGATGCCCTCATGCCCGCCGAGTCAGTGACTGCACTCGTCGACCGTGCCGAAGGAGTGCCGACACTGGGGACGGACATCCCCGCTGGGGCGCACATCGGGCGTCGTGGACACGCCCATCGGCCCGGCTCGCTGGGTCCACCTGTCGGATGGCACCGCGACCCTGCCGGAGGAACTGGCCGCGTCCGGGCGCACGTTTCGTGGATGTCGACCGAAACCGGATGTGGACGTCCGAGGACGGCATGCGCTGGACGTCCGAGCCGATCGACGTGCCCCTGGAGGGTGGCTCGTGGTGGGACTGGTCAAGCGAGAGTGAGTGGTGGTCTGACAGTGACTCGGGACCAGACGCGAAGCGGCTATGGCGACGATCGACAGACGGCGCCTGGACGCCGATCGAGGTGAGCGGTGTCATCCCGGCGGGGCCCCCTGCCATCGGGTGGGAGCTGGGGTGGTTGAGCGGCGCCAGCACGGAAGCCGTGGCCGCCGTTGAGATCGACCTGGAGGCCAGCGAGCCATTCGCGTCGCTGGGCTGGCATGCGGGCAGCTCCTGGCCCGCCGAGGAGTTGGAGCCGGGCCTGTTCTCCATCCCCGCCCGGGGCCGCGACGACCCGGAACGTACGGCAACGCTTCGAGGCGGTCCCTGGAGGACTCCGTGTGACCGATGAGAGTGATGGGACGCTCGTGACGACGCTCGAGGGTGTCACGCTCGAGGATGTCAGGGGCTGGGTACGGGACGGGCCACCGAGTGGACACGTGATGGCCATGCTGGAGGGGGACCGGCTCGTGCCGATCGACACGCCCGACTCCATCATGCGGCAGCAGGATGGAGTCGCTATGGCTGGCGTCGGCGCACGGCATCGTCGCCCTCGCGCTCGCGGACCCGAGCGGGCCGGTCGTGGCGTGGCGACTCGATGAGACCGGGGTCTGGACCGAGCTCGGTCCATGGGACATCACGCGAGGGTGCGAGCGGCGGGACATTCTACGTGTCCCCGACGGACCGTCGGCTCATCGACGGTACCGAGTATGCGTTCTTTGCCGAGTACCAGGAACCCGGGACCCAGCACCAGATCGCGAAGGCGTGGCGGTCCGCCGATGGCCTGCACTGGGATCAGGTCCTCGAATCGCCGCCGCAGGAATCGGCCATCGTCCGGGCAGGCTCCGGCTTCGTGGCGATGCAGTGGGTCGGAGGAGGAAGGGCACTTTGGGCGTCCCCTGACGGGCGCACCTGGACGGAGTTGGACCTCTCGGGACTGGACCTCCCGAGCGACCTCACTAGCCTTTCGATGATCGGCGTTGGGGATGCCCTCTTCCTCGTGAACGAGCAGGAGGGGCGTCGGGAATGGTGGGTCCTGGGATTCGACACGCAGCCCGATTGACCAGTCGCGAGCACATACTGGTGAGCCGGCTGGGATTCGACCCAGGACACGATGATCAACAGGCTGTCGGGGCGGCGAGCCCGCGGGCGAACAACGAGCGATCGCACGTGAGGAGTGAGATGTCCAAGTCCAGGTCACGGGCTAGCGTCGCCTTGGCGATGGCGTTCGTTGCGACCGCTGTCGCGACCGGCCTGGCCTTCGCTCAACAGCAGCACGTGCCGTCCTCGTCGCCGATGAGCCCCGGGCTCGGGAGGAACGGCCTCATCGCATTTGATTCGAACGGTGACATCTGGGTCGCCAACGCAGACGGCACTGGTCGGGCACGCCTGACCAGTGGGTCCTCCATCGACATCACGCCGACCTGGTCTCCCGATGGGAAGCGCATCGCCTTCTGGTCTATGCCCGGGCCGACGGGTGCGGATCGAATTCACCTTCGAGGCATTCCTGTCCGTGGCCAATGCCCCTACGACATCGCTCATCGTGATGGAAGCCGACGGTTCCGATCCTCGGATCATCGCCTCCGGCTTGAAGCTATCCAACAACGAGCCTGGCTCGCCTCCCGAGACGCGGCCCGCGTGGTCACCGGACAACAACCGACTCGCGTATTCCCATATCGCGGCTGGGACATCGGTCGTAGACATCGCGCGAATCGATGAGCGTGGGTTGCCGATCTCGCTGACCGACGGCGAGGACCCGACGTGGTCTCCTGACGGACGAACGATCGCCTATCGGGGCGGCAGATCGGTCGGGGACGCGGGGGTCTACCTGATCGGGTCCGATGGCGACGATCCTCACCGTCTGACGAACGTCCCAGGGTCCGGCGTGGACTTCGCCGAGCCACAGTGGTCCCCGGATGGACATCGGATCCTGTTCTTCCTGGCATCCAGCGGCAACGGCGATGTCTGGGTCGTGAACGCGGACGGCAGCGGCGAGATGATGCTCGTGGGAGGACCCGAGAACGAGTACTGGGCAGTCTCGTCCCCCGACGCATCTCGGCTCGCCTGGTTCAGGTCCAGGGAAGCCCCGGTCGTCGGCAGGTTCGTGGTGGCCGGCCCGGATGGGAGCGATCCCGTGGCACTTGAGCATCCGGCCGTGGCGGGGCTCCTCCCGGTCTGGTCGCCGGACGGCTCGATGTTGCTTGGCTACTCGGTGGATGAGACATTCGGTCCGTCCGCGACGCTTGTGATCGTGGACGCAGCAGGTCTGGCTCCCGCCGCTGCCCTTGAGTCCACGGGCAACGTCGGACTCGCGAGTTGGCAGCGGCTCGAACAGTAGCGCGCGCGAAGTCGCGCGGGTGATGGAGGCCGTGCCGGGCGGGTTTCCTGTCGCGAGGACGATTACGGCCCTGGGGCAGTCGCCACCCGTCGCGCCATTCGGCAGGGATGGCTGCGCGATGATCGGGTCCGGCCTCGAGCAGCAGGACCGATCGGTCGCCCGTCTCAACCAGCTGCCGCGCGACGACAGATCCCGCGGCTCCAGCACCGACGACGATCACGTCGAACGCCGGGCCTCGCACCACGTCCAATCGAACCTCGCGGACTCGCGGGATTGACGACCCGGTCGTGCCATCCAATCTCCCGGGTCGAGCCCATCTGGTGGACTATCGTATCCACCGCATGGCGTCACCGGGCTCGGCGAGCCGCCATCTGCGACCCGTTACGGCTCGAAGTCGACGGACTCGACGATCGCGTCCAGCTCCGCCTGCACCTCGGGCGGGGCGTCCGGGGCACGAGAGGCGTCCAGGACGAAGCGCACCCCCTCGACGTCGAGGATCCACATCCGATGGATCCATCCAGGCTCAGCCCGGGGTCCGAACCTGCCGTTGTCGGTCTCGGCGTCCCACAGTCGCTGGGGCTCGCAGTCGGGGGGATCGGTCGGGATCGCGAGGTCCATCCGCACACCGGAGTACCCATCCAGCGTGATCGCGTCGGGCGTGGTGGTCTGGACACCACGCAGCGCGGCGATCAGGTCGTCCTGTGTCGGTCCCACGGCCGATCCCGCGTGGCATGGATCGGCATAGACGTGGTCGACGACCCCGATCTGGAGCTTGGCCGAATCGCGGTAGAGCCAACTGCCGTATACAGGAGCCCGATACACCCAGCCAGCGGGAAGCTCGATGGTGACCGTCTTGTCCGGCCAGCCGCGCGACTGGTTGGAGCAGAAGGTGCCCGGGCCTGGGATGACGTACCGTCCGGCCGTCAGCGTCGTCTCGCCTCCCTGGCACGGGAGACGGGCACCGGGTGTCGCCAGTGGGTCCGCCGGCTGGACGTCGATCGTGATCGAATCGATGACTGCCTGGAGCTGCGCCCGGGCCTCCGGCGAATCCTCCGGGTCCTCTTCGCTCCTGACGATCACCCGGTGCCCGTCGACGTCCAGGATCCACAGCCCTGCCTCCTTGTAGATGCCCGGTGACCACGGTTTGAACCCATTGCACGGGAGGTCCAGGGGGCGGTGCTGATCGACGTCCGGGGAGACTGTCAGGTCCACGTAGGTCCCGGAGTAGCCGCCCAAAGTGACGTCCACCGGCGTTGACACGACCAGCAGCGGGTGGTCCACGAGCGCCGCAACGAAGTCGTCGACGGTCGGTCCGACCGGGATCTCCGGAGCGCCGAGCGGCGAGCCCGAACCGCCGCAGGGATCGACATGGAGCCATCCGCCCCGCTCGAAGGAGATGTTCGGCCCGATATCGCGCTCCTCCACGCCTCCATGGGGAGCGCCTGCCCAGCCGTCGGGGAGGGTCAGCGTGAACCGGATGCCGTCGTCCTCGGTCGACTCGACGCACCCGGGCTGGGGCGGCGTGAGGCACAGCCCCAGCCCGCCGGGCTGCGCGAAGGGTGTCGAGACATAGGTGCCTGCAGGCAGCCATCCCTCCCGGAGGGGGATCGCCGGCGCCACCGGGCTGGACGTTGGGGATGGATCGACGCCGACGTCAGTGACGGCACTCGGCAGCAACCGGCCGAGCCCGAGGCCGACGGCAAGCACGATGACGGCGACCGTTGCGACCTTGAGCGTCATCTGCACGGCGTGCGACCTCGAGTGGGGAGCGAGCCGCGGCCGCCGTTGGATGGGCGACGACACCACGACGGACATGGCGGTCGCGGGCTGCCCGGCACGCCGCTCGATCTCGTTCCAGAGATACGGCGCAGGGACGTGGTCGAGCGCACGGAAGCGCTCGTGGAGGTCAGTCATGTCCACCACCCAGGAGGTCGTGCAGTCGTCTGCGCCCACGGCTGAGGTTCGCCCGCACCGCGAGCCCGTTCGAGCCGAGGCGGGCCGCGATCTCACCGACCGGAAGGTCGGCGTAGTAGAAGAGGATCACCGCCGCGCGCTGCGCGTCGGGCAGCTGCCGAAGCGCTGCCAGGAGGTCCGGGTCCTCGTAACGGTCGTGGTGCTCGCCGGGACCCGACGAGGCCTCGTCAGCCGGAGCGACGTGACTTCAGGGCGCCGGCTGCGATGTGGAACGCGCTACGCCAGATCCAGGCCGCCGGATCGCGCATCGCCGGTCCACGGCGAAGAGCCTGGGCGTAGGCTTCGGCGACCGCCTCGCTGGCGATGTCCGGGTCGCCCGCGAAGGCACGCACCGCCCGCCACAGACGATCGGAGTCCTGACGGTACAGGGCCTCGACGCTCTGGTTCCAGTCGATCACGACCATCGTGGTGTCCATCACCTACTAAGGGACCGATTCGGCCCGAAAGGTGACATCTCCAGGGAAACTCGTTCGGGTCCGCCAGCAAGGGATCCGTGACGAGTAACCGGTCGAGGCAATGGCGACCGCCTTCGCATATGTGCGCGGTACCGGGGGGTCTCCAACGCCGCTACGATGGCGGGGACGGTCGGACGACCCGTCGCCGAGTCCCTCGGCCATGACCCCAGCCCGATCGGAATCGTGACCGTCGACCAGGACGAACCTACCAACTCCAGGATGCTCGCGTTCCTGTTCACCGATGTGGAGGGCAGCACGCGGCTGTGGGAGCGATACCCGGATGGGATGCGGGCGTCCCTCGCTCGACATGACGCGATCCTTCGCCACGCGGTGCAGGGCGCAGATGGGGCGGTCGTCAAGATGACCGGTGACGGCGTCATGGCGGTGTTCGATACCGCGCGCAATGCAGTGACCGCGTGTCTCACCGCCCAGATCGCGCTCCAAGGCGAGTCATGGGGCGAGACCGGGCCGCTCCGGGTCCGCATGGGCCTCCACGTCGGCGAGGCATCCGGTGACGGGAGCGATTACCACGGGCAGGCCGTGAACCGCGCCGCTCGCATCATGGCGGCGGGCCACGGTGGCCAGGCGCTGCTCTCCAACCCCACGGCGGCCCTGGTCATGGATCGGCTTCCCGAGGGCGCGTCCCTGCGCGACCTGGGGGAGCACCGCCTGAGGGACTTGTCGCGACCGGAGCGCGTCTTCCAGCTCCTGCATCCGGAGTTGCCGGTGAGGTTTCCGCCGCTCACCACGATGGGCGAGCGTGTCCGGACCCTTCCTGAGGAGCCATCGGTCTTCGTCGGCCGCACCGCGGAGCAGCTGCGCATCGGAAGGTACCTCGAGGACAAGGCGGTCCGGCTGCTGACGCTCACGGGACCTGGGGGGATCGGCAAGACGAGACTGGCGCTGCACGCGGCCAGGGATGCGCAGGACCACTTCTCAGCAGGCGCGGTGTTCATCGATCTGTCCGCGGCGCGCGACTCGACCACGTTGCTCACGACGATCAACCGCGAGCTGGGGTTCCCGGATGCCAGCGAGGATGCGCAGCTCGCCGAGCTGACCGAACAGATCGGACATCAGCAGCTGCTCACCGTGATGGACAACTTCGAGCAGGTCACGAGTGCGTCCCCCATCCTCGCCCGACTCCTTAAGGACTGCCCCGAGCTGAAGCTGCTGGTGACGAGCCGGGAGGCTCTGCACGTCAGTGGCGAGCGCCTCTTTGCCGTGCCGCCGATGGGCCTGCCGGAGGCGACGCTGAAGGTCGCCACCGCTGAGCGGGTCGAGGGCTTCGAGGCGGTGCGACTGTTCGTCGAACGCGCGCGGGCTGTCAGGCCGGACTTCCGGGTCACCGATGACAACGCCGCCACCGTCGCAGAGATCTGCCGCCGACTGGAGGGGCTGCCGCTGGCGATCGAGCTCGCGACGGCACGGCTGCGGGTCTTCTCGCTCGAGGCCCTGCTCGACCGACTCGGCAGCCGACTGAGCATCCTGGGCAGCGGGACCCGCGAGCTCCCGGAACGCCAGCAGACCCTTCGCGCCACGATCGAGTGGAGCTACCAGCTGCTGACACCCCAGGAGCAGCGACTGTTCGAGGTGCTGGCCTGCTTCCACGGCGCCGACGTGGAAGCCGTCGAGAGCGTGGCACGCAGCATTGCCGATCGTGTTCCCGGCATCGACCCCATCGATGGCCTGATCTCACTCGTCGACAAGAGCCTCCTGCGGCAAAGCGATCGGGAAGGAGAGGAGCCGCGGTTCGAGATGCTCGAGTCCGTGCAGGAATATGCGACCGAGCGACTGGATACCGATGCCGAGCTAGCGTCGCGAGCACGTTCGGCCCATGCCGCCTACTACGCACAGTGGGCCTCGCAGCGCGGGTTGAAGACGGCAGGACCCGAGCGTTCGACAGCGTTGCGGGAACTGGCCCGTGAGTTGGAGAACCTGCGGGCAGCCTGGCGGCTCAGCACCGAGGGACACGACCTGGAGCGACTCGAGGTGTTCATGCGGGGCCTGTGGCCACTCCATGACGCCAATGGCTGGTACCGGGGGTTGACGGACCTCGCCAGCGACGTCCTGGCCCTGCTGGAGGTCCTGCCGACGACTCCCGAGCGCACCCTCCTCGCGATCACCCTTCGCAGCAATCAGGCACGCGCACTCACCGCCATGCAGGGGTACACCACCGAGGTGCAGACGGCGTACGAGGGGCTGCTGGGCTCGCTCAAGGGGGCCGAGGTGCCCCAGGCCTACCCGGTGCTGCGCGGTCTGGCCAGCTTCTACATGCTCCGGAATGAACATGCCAAGGCCGCGGACCTCGGACGACGGATCGTTCGGCTGGGGGAACTCCAGGACGATCCGCTGATGAGCGCCGACGGCCATCTTGTGCTGGGCACCAGCCGCGGCTTCGGAGGCAGGCTCGAGGACAGCATCCCCGACGTGGAGACCAGCGTCCGGATGTTCGAGGCGAATGCCGGTCGCGAGGTGCCGTTCCGTCTGGGGCCCAACCCATGGGTCGTGAGCCTGACCGCTTTGTCGCTCCTCCTCTGGTGGCTGGGACGGACCGACCGGTCCCTGGAACGTTCCCAGCAGGCGGCGGCAGCGGCGCGCGCGCTGGCCCATCCGTCTACGTCCGGCTATGCGCTGTTCCATGCTGGCCTACTGCGACTGTGGCGGGGGGAACCCGCAGAGGCTCGGGCGTTATCGGTCCAGGTCATCGAGGTCGCCGAGGAGCATGAGCTCCACGTCTGGAAGGCCGTCGGCACAGCGCTCCTCGGCGCGTCGGCGGTAGCTCTGAACGTGGGGGACGAGGGGTTCCGGTGGATCTCCGAGGGTCTCGCGCAGTACCGAGACCTGCGGACGCCGCCGGTCTTCTGGCCGTTCCTGCTGCAACTCAAGGCCCAGGCATGTGTACAGGGCGATCGGATCGCCGAAGGTCTCGGTGCCGTCGACGAGGCACTTGCCTTGGCACCCGTGATGCCAGACTTGTACATCGTCCGGGGTGACCTCCTGCTCGCTACCGGGGCCGCGGCCGCGGAAGCCGCGTACGAGCGTGCCCTGGAGGTCGCCCACGCCTGGGGTGCGCGGACGTCCGAGCTGCGTGCCGCTATCCGGCTCTATCGCAGCGCCCGAGATACGGACCCAGCCGTACGCGTTGACAGGTCGCGCCGGCTCCGCGACATCCTCGAGACGCTGACCGAGGACCAGGGCACACCCGACATCCTCGAAGCTCGCGACCTGCTTCTCGCCGATGCGTGACAAGTAGGCTCAGGCGGCCTCCGCGCTGACGGTGTCCGCCGATGCCGAACCAGAAGATGGAGTGGACGCTCGAGGACGTCCGGGCCGCTCCCGGAGCACGGGGTCCACTTGCGCATCGAGCAATTGGGTGGCTCGGCGTCGCCTTGAGGTCCCCACTCGGGGTGCTACCCTTGGCGCCCCGGAGCACCCACGGAGCCGAGGACGATGGGACATCGACGCACGGGGCGGGCCCGATCACGCTCCCTCTTGGGCCTCACCGCGCTGCTGCTCGCCGCGATCCTGCTGAGCAGCAGTGGGCCGGGTCTCGCGGCGACAGCCGGGCGGCCGCTGGCCCAGGGGCCTGCGGGCGGGATCGCGGACCAGGTCCAGGCCGATCCGATCGCGGACCTGGCGCTCGAGCTCGGCTACGACCTTGACTCCATCTTCCGGTTCGTGGCGGACGAGATCGCGTACGAGCCGTACCCGGGCATCCTCCGGGGCGCGTTGGGCACGCTCCAGGCGCGCGCCGGCAACTCGGCGGACAAGGCGTTGCTCCTTGCGGCCCTGCTGGATGCGAGCCTGATCCGCTATCGGTTCGCGCAGGGGAGCCTGGACGAGGCCGCGTCTGCCCAGCTGCTCGACACGTTGCCGGTCGATGTGGAGGCTGCTCGGCGCCTCGCGACGCGTCCGCTGGACGCGGGTGTGGAGCAGGTCGCGGGCAATGATGCTGTGGGTGAGCCACTCCCGAGCGGT
Source organism: uncultured Chloroflexia bacterium (assembly GCA_963760625.1). Classification (GTDB taxonomy): domain Bacteria; phylum Chloroflexota; class Limnocylindria; order Limnocylindrales; family CSP1-4; genus JAFMJV01. Next base: position 69,104 of record CAVXDU010000003.1, on the reverse strand, counting down.
CCGCTCGGTGCCCTGTACCAGAAGCCGGACGCTGAGCTGAAGGCTGAGGGTCAGGAGCGCCTCGAGCTCGCCGCTGCCCGGCTGGGCGACACGGTCACGATGCTCCAGGCCGCGCTCGAGGACGCAGGCGTCCGACTGCCCGCCCAGGAAGCATCGCTGCCTCCCGCCGAGGTGACCGGGCACACCTGGGTGCAGGCCGCGTTCGGGCCCGAGTGGCGGGATCTGGATCCCACCCTGCCGGGGGCGGAGCCGGGCAGCGTGCTGACGGCCGCATCGGAGACGCTCGATCGACTGCCCGATGACCTCCGCTACCGGGTCCGGTTCGACGTCCTCGTCGAGCGTGCGCAGGGAGGACAGCTGGTCACCGACAGCATCCTCGAGCATGAGGACTTCGCCGACGCAGCTTGCCGGCGTGCCGGTGTCGTTCGGCCACGTCACGCCGTCCGGGCTCCAGACCCTCGGCATCACCCTGGGCAGCCTGTTCGGGGGCGGCTGGATCGACTATCGACCGACCCTGGACTTCGGGGGGCAAGCGTTCGTGGCCGACGAGGCCGTCGCCTTCCCGCTCGCCGGCGGCGACTCCGACATCCTCTCGGCAGAGCCATCGCCGACCTCCGAGGGAGGAGGCCCGATCGAGGGCGAAGCGACGGCGGAGTGGCTCGAGGTCTCCGTGACGCCGCCCGGCGAGGAGCCGTCCGTCGCTCGCAGGACCGTGTTCGATCGCGTCCCTCCGTCGGTGCGTCACGACGGGACGCCCACCATCGATGCCGTCGCACCCATCACGCTCGTCGATCTCGAGGGGACCGGATCGGCCGGATTCCCGCCCATGCAGGGCGTCGAAGCCTTCGCCATCGCCACCGGGCCGACCAGCGTGGCGCCCATCGTCGCGGCGTCCGACGACGGGCTGGGCATGTTGGCGCTCGCCTACCACAACCTGCGGGATGTCATGAACACGTCGATGGTCCTCGACGAGGGAGCTCGCACGTTCATCGACGGTCCGAACGTCGTGTCGGTCTCACTGCGGGTCGACCCGGACGCGACCGCGGATGACCTCCGCGGCGCTGTGCGGTTCGGCCTCGACATCTGGCATCGGAGCCACGGGATCCTGCCCCTGACCGAGGGTTCCATCACGACCGGGAGCGCGGAGGTCATCGCCGGGGTCACGGACCAACTCGCGGAGCGCTTCGCCATGGAGTTCGCCAGCGACACGCCGCTTGTCACGCACGGCACGATCGGCGTCGGCGAGATCTTCGAGGCCGCCGCAGCCCAGGGGATCCCGAACCTCGTCGTCCACGGGGACGTACCGAGTGGACTCCCCTACGGGCCGCAAGCGACGGCGGCGATCCGCCAGCTGGTCGCCGCCGGCGACGTCGTGGTCGTCCCCGCCAAGCCGGTCGCCATGGGGGACACGGCGCGCGTCGGATGGTGGGCGATCGACCCGGAGACGGGCGAGACCACCGACACCATGGACGATGGGTCCGCTTCGGAGTTCGCCGAAACCGGCCTCATCATCCGGACCAGGCTCGGGCTGGTCCGTTGTTACGGAGCGATGGCCGCGACGGTCGTGGGATACCTCGCGGCGGCGACCAGCGCCCTCACCGTCATGAACATCATGTCGACCTTTGCACCCGGGGCGGGGGCGGCGGCGACCTGCCTGGCACTCTGACAACAGCTGCTGTCCGCGAGAGCCCCACTCGAACCGTCAGAGGATGCGCGGTACCGCGAGGCGGGCGATAGCGATGGCGGTGTCCTTCGCCTTGAGCGTGTCGGAAAGGACCATCACGGTGAACGCCCTATTGCCTGACCGTACCCAGAGCTGGCCGTCGAGGACCCACAGCGCCTCGTCGCCAACGCCCTCGATCGCATCGGCGCTGAGGCCCGCCAGGGATGCCCAGCCGTCGTAGTCGCCGAGCCAGATCACTGCCATCTCCATGGGGTCCACATCGAAGCTCCACATGCAATCGTGCGCACCGCCGGCCCGCGTCCCAGAGGACGGCTCCGGGAGATGCCGACGGAACAGCCCTTCCATCTCCGCGTCGGTCACGAGGAAGCAAGCGTCGTACTCGCCGGCTTGGATGACCTCGGGGATGGTCGACGGCTCGGCTTGGCCGTCAGGTCCCTGGGTAAGGGTCGGACTGGGTGAATGCAGCGAAGACGCGCACGCTCCCGGCTCAGGCGCATCGACGATGACCACCGATGCGTCCTTGACGCCGGCCATGAGCTGCTCCGGACGCAGGTCGCTCTCCTCTGCCGTGAACGTGACACACAGGTCCAGCCGCTCCGGGTCGGCCGCCGCGACAGCGGCACTGCCTGAGGCAAAGGCCGCGACGAGCACGAATGTGGTGAGTGGCGCCAGGACGCTAGTCCTCGTGATCGATCACCTCTCCCTGTGACTGGTGCGTAGACCCGACTGCTCGGGGGCGGGCGAGGATGCGCGGCCCGGTGAACGGCCGCGACCAGGAGCCCGGGTCAGTTAGCTCTCCGGTCGCTAAGGGAAAGGGCCGTAGTGGAGGAGACATCGTCGACCCGTGAACGCATGGTGCCCGGATGTCGGGCCCCTGTCCCCTGTGAAAAGGTACTGCTGGGACCGTCGCCCTTGATCGCACCTCCGATGGCCGAGTCACTGGCGGCACTGCGCGATGGGCGCCTGATCAGACAGGCAGTGAGCTGCTGGAGGGCACCGGATCGTGAGAGGCCCGGTCCTCGGCGGTGCCGGGCCTCAGGCCGGACTACTCGGGTGTCCCGACCCACACGGCCCCGTCGCTCACCTCTGCCTCGGAGGGGACCGTTCCCTTGCCGACCACGAGCACGCGGCCGTCGGAAACGCCGGCGAGGCTCGCGATGTCATGTCCGTCGAAGAGCGTCTCGGGCGTGCTGGTCCAGGTCGTGCCATCGGCCGACGTGCGGACCGTGGCCGCGTCGACGGCCACAACACCCGGCCCTCCCGCGCCGATCGCCCCTTGGAACGACTCGAAACCCGGCACTTCGTCCCAGGTCGTCCCATCGGTAGAGGACCACAGCGCGGTCACGAGGGGGATCGTGCCATCGCTGTCGTGCGCGACCAGGAGGAAGAAGCGTCCGGCGGCGAACGCGAGCTCACTCGGGTACCAGGCGCCGGTCGTGGCGGGCCCCCCGATGGCTTCCCAGGATGCACCGTCGGACGAGCGCCAGACGACCGGGCTACTGGGACCGTCATCGGCGTACAGCCGGCCCGCCGCGAGCAGCAGCCCATCGTCCCCGACCGCGACCAGGTCCGCGATCGGCGCCGCGTCCGAGATGGCACCGCTGGTCCAGGTCTGCCCATCAGCCGACAGCCAGTAGCTGGCGGTCTGGGCGGTCAGCTCCCCGGCAGCGTCGATGGTCTCCCGGACCCCGGTCGCGACGAATCCGACCGCCGGCGACCAGGACACGTCCTGGGGGTACGCGGCGTCCAGCAACGGCGTCTCGACCGGGGACCACCTGTCCCCCGCGGACGAGGTCCAGACAAGGCCCTTGCTGGCACCACCGACGGCGACGAAGCCATCGGCAGACGCGGCCACGGCATTCATGTCCGCATTGCGACCGTCCTCGACAGTGCCCGCGACCCAGCTCGCGCCATCTCCCGAGCAACCAGCAAAAGCGTTGATGGGACGACCGAGGTCCATGTCGAAGGCACCGGCATAGCCGACGATCGCCGAGTTCCCAGACGGGCCGGCGGCGATGTCATGCAACGTAGAGTCGGCCAGCATCGGGCCGCCAGCGACCAAGCTCCATGAGAGCGTCTCACGCGCCACCCCCGACCCCGAGGCGGGGGACACCGCAGCCATCGATGTCGCGTCGCATCCGGACCCAGCTACCAGAGAGGCCTGCGCCGGTGATTGGGCCATCACCGGACCGGGAGCGACGATCCAGATCGAGCATGCCGCCACGAGCGAGCCAGCCAGCACCAGTGTCCGCCTGCTCCTGCCCACCTGTGCCTCCGCTCAGCATGTTCGGGTTGGCGGTCATCATTCCATGGAGGGTCAAGCGCCCACCTCGCCGCGGCCAGGGTTCTCGGAGTTCAACATCCTGGGGCCAACAGCGACCTGGGCTGTGGCCGTCGCGTCAGGACACAAACAACATGTCAGAGTCGAGGATCCACGTGAATGTTCGTTTCCAGGGAACAGATGTGGCAGCGAGACGACGCATAGTGGTATGAACGCGGCCGAGGGAGCCGCGTCGGAGCGGCGGCGGCGATGCAGCGAGAGCTGGTGGACCGGGCGAAGCGGGGCGATCATGACGCCTTCACGCGCCTGGTCGACGGCTCGGTCGACCGGCTGTACACCGTCGCCAACCTCATCCTGCACGACGCTGACCAGGCCCAGGATGCCGTCCAGGAAGCGCTGGTCGCGGCCTGGCGGGACCTGCCCGCCCTCCGCGAACCGGACGCCTGGGATGCCTGGCTCTACCGCCTGACGGTCTGGTCCTGCTACCGCCACGCGAAACGGGACCGACGCCGGACGTTGGTCGAGCTCCAGGCGATGCCGGACGCCGGCATCGACCATGTCGATGACATCGCGCTGCCATTCGTCGAGCGCGACCGTCTCGAGCACGAGCTCGGGCGGCTGCCGGTCGAGCAGCGCGCAGCCATCGTCACCCACTTCTATCTCGGCTTCCCCATCAGCGACGTGGCCGAGATCCTGGGGATCGCGGTGGGCACGGCGAAGTCCCGCCTGAGCCGTGGGCTGCGGGCCCTCAGGCTCGCCCTCGAGGCCGAGCCTGAGGCCCCGAAACATGCCATTCCGGTGCACACGCCATGACTCGAGACGTGCGCGTCGAGCCGCTCCTCGAACGCCTGCTGGCCGAGACACCCACGTCGCGGGCCCCCGACCAGTTGCGCGCCGACATCGCCTCCGCCACGAGCCGCAGGCGGCAGCGTCCGCCCTGGCTCACCAGCCTCAAGGAGCCCCCCATGCGCTACCGATCCCAGCTCGTCGTCGGCTCGCCGACGCTCCGCATCGCCCTGGTCGTGGCCGTCACGGCCGTCCTGACGCTCGCCCTCGCCGGTGCCGTGATCGCCGGCGCCTCGCTGCTGCCGAGCCCGGTCCCGGTCCCGCCCGTCGCCCCGACATGGGTCACCGGCCAGATCGAGCCCGCCCCGGACTGCTCCAACCCGCCCCCCGTCGTCGACGGCGATGTCACCCACCACTGGAACGACGAGTGCAAGCCGCGGACATGGACGTCCAGTGACCCACGCCTCACGGGTGAGGCGGTGGCGCGGTGGAACGCCGACGCCTACCGGACGGATGCAGGCACCATCACGGTCGAGATGGAGGCCGAATATCTGCAGAACGACGGCGGCGGCTGGGCGTGCTCGAACACCAACCTTTACAAAGGCCTCGGCAATGGCGGGACACTCCTGACGACCGGGGCGACCTACGTCTGCGTCGGGGAGGGCGGTTATGCAGGGCTCTCGGCCATCCTCGTCCACAAGGACGCCGGAGGCAACGCCCAGGATGTCGTCGGTCTCATCGTCTCCGGTGACCTCCCGCCGCTGCCGGAGCCACCGGCTCTCGAGAGTCCGGCCGGCAGGAGCCCTGCGTGATACGTCGGGTCCCTCGGTCTTCGGGCCGAGGGATGGCCTACAGGGCTTGAACCCGTTAACCTTCGGAGCCATGATCCGATAGCTTCGTGCGTGAGATCACGCCGGAGGGAGCCTATCGACCGCGGGCTGTAGCCTTGCCCAGGCAGTCGCACCAACCTGGCGCGACTGGCGAGGACGGGCAGGGGGAGCACATGGAACGAACAGCGGGAGTCGGGTCGCAGAAGGGTGCGGATGCGCCGGCAGGCGAGCGGTACCTGCTGCTCGCCGACATCTCGGGCTACACGGGCTTCATGGCCGGCGTCGAGCAGGAGCACGGGGTCGACTTCAGCGGGGGCATCCCGGCCGCCTACTCCGTGCTCGGGGCCCTCCTCGACACCATCATCGCGGGCGTGGAGCCCGAATTCGCCGTCGTCAAGCTCGAGGGCGACGCCGTCTTCGCGGCCGCACCGGCGGCGAGCCTCGATGGCCAGGGCGACCGGGTCCTCGAGAAGCTCGGGACGATGTACCGCGCGTTCATCGAGAGTCGCACGCGAGCCATCCCCTCGAGCGACCATGTCTGCACTGCGTGCCCCGCAGTGGCGTACCTCGACCTCAAGGTGGTGCTCCATCGGGGGCCGGCGGTACGCCAGACGGTCGGGTCCGGCAGCGACCTGCTCGGCCCGGCCGTGACGGTCGCGCACCGCTTGCTCAAGAACACCATCCGAGAGCGGATCGGCTTCCGCCCCTACCTGTACCTGACCGACGCTGCGGCGACCGCGCTCGGGCTGAGTCAGGTCGGCCTCGCGCACGGCGAGGAGTACCCGGACGCGGGACGGATCCAGGGCCGCATCGTGGAGCTCGGCGAACCGGTGCACGAGGGCGCTCCGACCTAGACCGCGGGCGATGGCACGTCACCGCCCGCAGCGGTCATGCGGCGCGGCGGTGGTCGAGCGAGCGGAGGGCAGCTCGTCGCGCCTCGGACCCCGGATCGCCGTACGACGTCCCGCGTCGTCACGCAGGGCCCCATACGGTGTCACACACTGCCTGCGGCATCGCCCGGGCATTGCGGGAGCCGATTGCCCGTGATGGCCAGCCGAACGCCACGGATGTCTGGTCGCGTCGTCGCCACCGTCAGAGCGCAACATTGTCTGCAGTGATTCGGTCGCTCCGGACGTCATACCGTATGAGTGCGACCAAGCGTCGCGCCGTATGAAAGGGCGAGCGTGGACCAGCGGGGTCTCGTCGAGCGGGCAGGCCGAGGCGATCATGACGCCTTCGGTGTGCTCGTCGATGCGTCCGTCGCGCGGCTGGAACTGGCTGCCCGTCTCATCCTCCGGGACTCGGAGCTCGCGCGAGACGCGGTCCAGGAGGCGTTGGTGCTCGCCTGGCGGAACCTGCCCGGGTTGCGCGACCCGGACCGGTTTGATGCCTGGCTGCATCGTCTCACCGTACGTTCCTGCATCGACATGTCGCGGCGGCGGCGCCGGCGGGTCATCGAGGTGGAGCTGAACCCCCTCGATGACGTGCCCGTCGCCGATGCGTCGGCCCGTGTCGCTGACCGTGACTATCTCGACCGCGCCCTCGCCCGGCTTGACCCGGAGCAGCGCACGATCATCGTGCTGCGTTTCTATCTGGAGATGACGCTGCCCGAGGCGGCGGACGCCCTCGGCATCCCGCTCGGTACGGCGTCGTCCCGCCTCTATCGATCACTCACGGCCATGCGCTTCACGGCCGTCGGCGACGACGTCGACGGCCCCGCTGGCGCACCCATGGGACGTCCGGCATGACATTCGACGACCGACTGGGGACCCGATTGAGTGCTGGCCTGAACGATCTCGCCGGGACCAGCACGCCGGACCTCCGCGACGACATCCTCGCGCAGACCAGCCGCACGCGGCAGCGGCCTGCGTGGACCTTCCTCGAAAGGTGGCTACCGATGACTGTTCGAACCACGACCTTCACGGCGGCGCCGCCGTTACGGATGGCGCTGGTACTGCTCCTGATCGGCCTGCTGGCGGTCGCACTCGCGGCGAGCGCCGCCATCGTCGGCTCGCAGGTACTCCGGGACGGCCCACCTCATGGGAGGGATGCCCTGCCGGCGCTCGCGATGCTGCCGACGGCCTGCCCACCCGGCACCACCCTCGAGAGCGGCGACATCGCCACGATCGCCGGGACCGGCGTCGCCGGCTCGTCCGGTGACGGCGGCCCAGCCACGGCCGCGATGATCCAGATGGGCCAGGGTCTGGCCATCGACGGTTCCGGCAGCGTCTACTTCGGTGACGGCACGACCGTGCGGCGCGTCCGGCCCGACGGTGTCATCGAGACGTTCGCATCCGGGCTCGCCGGCCCGAGCGGCCTCGCCTTCGATCCGGCGGGCAACCTCTATCTGACGGACGTCTCGACCATCAAGAGGATCGACCCCGCCGGGACCATTACGACCATCGCGGGGACCGGTGTCCAGGGATCGACCGGTGACGGCGGACCGGCGATCGATGCCCAGATCGGTGCGGCCACGCTGGCCATCGGGCCCGACGGCTCGCTGTATTTCGACGACACCAACAGGTACCGCACCATCGATCCCGCGGGGGTGATCCACGCGTTCGCCGGCACCGGAGCGACGGGCTTCTCTGGCGACGGGGGTTCCGCCACGGAGGCGACGTTCGGGAACTGGCCGTACGGGCAAGTCGGCGTCGCGGTCGCACCGGACGGTAGCGTGTACCTCGGCGACGGCGGCAACTACCGGATCCGCAAGGTGGACCCGTCCGGGACCATCTCGACCGTCGTCGGGACCGGCATCCCGGGTCATTCCGGCGACGCTGGCCCGGCGGTCGATGCCACCATCGAGTCCAGCCCCTACGGCCTTGCCGTCGACACGGCGGGCGACCTCTATGTCGCCGACTGGAACAACGGGGATGTCCGCAAGGTCGACGCTACCGGGATCATCACGACGGTGGCCGGCAGCGGAGTGGGACAACTCAACGGAACTGGGCACTACAGCGGGGACTGCGGTCCGGCGACCGAGGCCCAACTGAACGGCCCCACCTCCGTCGTGGACCGCGACGGTGCGCTGCTCATCGGCGACAGCGCCAACCATCGCATTCGGATGGTCGTTCCCTAAGTCTCCATGCTCCCCGGTGATGCTATGAGCTGTGGCAGCGGGAGCACCGCTGCCAGGTCCTGCCCAACCCTCGCGGCAGCACGAGACCCGATTGCCAGGGCCATGGAGCCGTAAGCGCTTAGGGGATCGGCGTCGAAAGCGGACCTTCGGATGCCTCGGGGCCACCGACCGTGAACTCGGCCACCATGCCGAGGAGGGCATGCGGCGTCCCCGCCTGGACCCCGGGAGACCCAGCGGCAGGCGAGGGCGAGACGCCGGACTTCGTGCCTTGCGGGATGAAGCAGACCGCGAAGTACCTACCTTCCTGGTCGACCGTAAGGGTAGCCACCGACGTCTTCCCCACGTCGGCAAAGACGATGCCGGCAGTGGTCAACTTGGAGGCCGTCTGGTCCGGGGGCATCGCCAGGAGCTCCTCCAGGGTCTCGGTGGTCCCCTCGTTGGCCCGAACGATCACGAACTCGTGGTCCTCCTGGCCGTTGTTCACGAGCCGGAAGGACGTCCCCACGGGGACGCTCGCAGGCAGCCCGACGAAGGCATATTCGACGCCACTCACCTCCACCACGCTGTTGGAGGTGTCCTGGGCAAGGACGGTCCCGCCGCCCAGGATGAGGATGAATGGCCAGACGGCCAGACCGCGCCGGACGGACATCTCCCACCTCCCACGAACCCGCTCGCTTGGGGACAGCCTCTCTGGTACAGCCGGATCGGTCCGGACGATGCGTCCGGACCGGGCCCCAGACTCCCTGGTATTCGCGCGACCGGGCCGAGCCTCACCCCTGTCCTCTATCATTCTTGCGCGCATGGCAACCCACTTATCCACCTTCGTGTGCGCTCCATCGTCGGCCGAGCAGGTCGCGCGCGCGATGGAACGGGTGCCTGTGCGGATGAGGCGACCCGTTCCAGCCAGCAGACTTGTCCCTCAGGCGGCGTCGGCCGCGCGTTCCAGCTCGCCCACCTCGATCTTGCCCATCCGGAGCATCGCTTCCATGGTCCGGCGGGCGCGATCGGGGTCCGGATCGTCCATCAGCTCGGCCAGACGACGAGGCACGACCTGCCACGAGAGTCCGAAGCGGTCCTTGATCCAGCCGCACGGACCAGGCTCGCCACCATCGGCGGCCAGGGCGGCCCACAATCGGTCGACCTCTGCCTGGTCGTCGCACTCGATCACGAAGGACACGGCCTCATCGAACCGGAAATCGGGACCGCCGTTGAGGCCCTGGAAGTGCTGACCGGACAGCGTGAAGTCGACGGTCAGGACCATGCCCGCGGGACCACTCGGCGTATCTGCCGGGGAGCGCCAGATCCGGTCGATACGGCTGTCGGGGAAGAGGGTGGTGTAGAACGTGGCCGCCTCCTCGGCGGCGCCATCGAACCAGAGGCAGGGATATGGTGTCTTCATGCTTGCTCCAGGCATCGCGAGCCGGACCCGGCTCGTCCCAAGGATACGAGGCCGGCGGGAGCACGGGATGCGACGGCGCTGAGGACACGCATCAGAAGGGCTTGGCCTCCATCAGCCAGACGAGGAGCAGTGTCCCGGCGAGGCCCACCAGGCCCACCAGGCCCGGATGAAGGGCCGCACGCGCCGCCCATAGCTCGTCGTCGGACAGCGCCTCCCTGATGGGGTCCCGGCCCGGCCCATTGCGCTCCGACCGGAGCCCGAGGGCCCGCCGGACCCGGTTCATCGGCCAGCCGGCGAGGGGCGCCATGAGCAGCACCACGGCCACGAGCACGGCGATGGAGACCCAGACCCACAGTGTGGTTGCCCATCACTGCGAGGTCGCATGTGCTCGCTGGGCCTACGGCAGGGGGCGCCAGCGCTGCGAGAGACCGATGCCGAGGATGGTGAGCAGCGCCCCGGCCGCCACGAATGCAACGCTCAGCTCCGCGACCTCGTGGGCGGTGATGAGGGACGTGGGCAGGCTCCGGAACACCGACTCCAACTCCGACGCGCTCTCGGCCGGGTAGTACTCGGCGTCGGTGATGGCGGCGACCTGGCGAAGGGTGTCCTCGTCGATGCCCCGCCGGAAGCCACCCTGGCCGCCGAACCCGCCGCCTCCGCTATTTTGGCCACCGTTGAATCCGCCGCCGCCGAACCCCCCGGCTCGCGACCCGCGAACTGCCGCCGACACGCGGGGTCCCTGCCCCCGCCCTCCGCTGTCCCGAAGCCGATGGTGTAGACCTTGAGCCCGCGGTCGGCGGCCTGCTGGGCCGCCTCCGAGCGGGTCCGAGCCGGCGTTGTTGGCGCCGTCGGTCAGGACCACGACGATGGCGGCGGCGTAGGCACCCGCGGACGACCGGTGTCGGGGCCGCCTCGGTCGGAATAGGGTGTGAGGGCGTGGGCGACGCTCGGATCGAGGTCCGCGACGGCGTCGATGGCCGACAGGATGCCGTCCCCGACCGCCGTGCCGCGACCCGTCAGGAAGCTATGGATGGCAGCCAGCAGCACGACCTTGTCGTTGGTGGGTGCCTGGATGAGCTCCGCGAATGACGAGAACGCGACGATGCCGATCTTGGAGGCTGCCCGCCTGCTGCTCCACGAAGTCCGACGCCGCGGCCTCCGCCGCCTGGAGCCGGCTGGGCTCGATATCCGTGGAGCACATGCTGCCCGACACGTCCATGGTCAGGAGGATGGTGGCACCGCTCGTGGGTACCGCGAGGACCGCCACCGGCCGAGCAACGGCGAGCACGAGTGCCGCGATCGCGCCGAGGAACAGCGCGAACGGCAGATGCCGACGGATGCGGGACGAGCCCGGGCCCGCGACCGCGATGAGCGACAGGCTGGAGTAGCGCACCGCGGGTCGTGATCGACGGCGCTGCCCCCAGATACGCACGCCGACGAGCACTGGCAGCAGGAGCAGCAGCGCGAGGGCCCACGGCCACAGGAAGGTCACCGCCGTGCGCCGGTCCCGGCTCACGGGAGGCGCCCGAGCGAGATCGAGCCCGGCCACGCCACCCACGACCAGGAGCAGCATCCCGGCGCCCGCCATGCAGCGCGGTCACCTCGATGTCCTCGTCGCGGCTCACCAGCTTCGCTGCCGAGCACGTCGTCCACGCTGGTGAGCGCGGCGTCGGATCGGACGTGTCGGCACGCGTGTACGTGCCATCGGTCATGGACGCGATCTGCTGGAGCGTCGCCTCGTCGAGCTGGGTGTGGACCTGGAAGTCGCCGACGCGGAGCGTCGTGCCAGCCGGACTGCCGAGGCCCACGGTCTGGATGCGGACGCCCTGGTCCGACGCCGCCTGTGCCGCGTCGATGGGGTCGGGGCGGACCGTGTTCTCGCCATCCGAGAGCAGCACGATGACCGCCGAGTCATCGCTGCCCGGCGGGACCGGCACCGGCGTGGCGGTCGGCTCCGGCGATCGGCTGGTGTAGTAGCCCTGGTTTCGGGGGCCCGGGTGTTCGCGATGGTCGTCAGCGCGGCGGTGATGCCCTGCGCGACCGAGGTGCCCCGCTGCGGCTGGAGTCGATCGATGGCGGCGAGCACGGCCGACTGGTCGTTGGTGGGCACCTGGACGGACAGTCCGCTGTCGCTGAACGCGACGACACCGATGACCACGCTCGCAGGGCTGCCGCTCCACGAATGCCGTGGCGATCGCCTTGGCCGCGGCGATCCGGGTGCCGGCCGCGGTGCGCCACTCGCGCCGGGTGCCGGCGTCGGCGGCAGCCAGTCCGACCGCCGTCCGTGGCGGCCATGCTGCCCGACACGTCGAACACGAGGACCACGATGCCCTCCTCGCGCGGGATGGCGACGACCGCCTGCGGTCGGGCGAGCGCGACGATGAGCATGACGATGCCCGCCAGCAGGATGGTCGCGGGGGCGTAGCGCCGAACGTCAGCCAGGAGCGTCGCGTGACCTTCGATCCGTCGTCGCGGGCCGCGACACGACCCAGGCCGATAGCGGCCAGTCGCGTGCACGCGTCGACGCTCGATGCCCAGGTAGCCGAAGACCAGCAGCGGCACACCCAGCAGCAGGAGCAGCATCCATGGCCACAGAAAGGTCATGACGCGACGCGTCCCCGGCGGGCCCTGCGATTCGCCAGGCGCACGATGGCGCGCACCAGGTCGTCGTCCGTGGCCACCGGCTGTGACTCGACACCCGCCTTCCGGAACGAGGCCGCCAGACCGGCTCTCGCGCGCCATGACCGCGGTCGCCGAACCGCTCGCGGAACCCGCGATCGCTGGTGTCCACCTCCACCTGCTCACCGCTCTCGGCGTCGGCCATGACCAGCAACCCAACGTCCGGCAGCGTCCGTTCCGCCGGGTCATCGACGCGCACCGCGAGCACCTCGTGACGCCGAGCGAGCAGCGCGAGCGGCCGCTCCCAGCCCGGGGTGCTGATGAAGTCGGACACGATGACCACCATCGAGCGGCGCTTGATGGACCGGAGCGCCGCTTCCAGCAGCGTCGACAGCTCCGTGGGCGCCGAGCCAGGCAGCCGTGGCGCGTCGAGCAGCGCATCGGTCATGCGCAGCACCTGGTCGCGGCCCGTGCGCGGCGGGATGGTCCGGTCGACCCGGTCGCCGTAGAGCATCGCGCCGACCCGGTTGCCGTGGCGGCTCAGCAGCCTGCGCGAGGACGGTCACCAGGTCGACCACGACCGCGCGCTTGTCCCGGTCGCGATCGGCCACCCCGAAATCGACCGACGGGCTGAGGTCCACCAGGAACCACGCCTCGATCTCGCGGTCCTCGTGGTAGACCCGGACGTGGGGGATGTCCGGTGCGCGCGGTGACGTTCCAGTCGATGTGCCGGACATCATCGAAGTACTGGTATTCGCGCAGGTTCGCGAGGTCGACCCCCGAGCCCAGGAACAGGCTGCGATAGTCGCCCTGGAGCAGGCCATCGAGGCGTCGGATCACCTGGAACTCGAGGCGCTGGAGGACGCGCTCCGGCGCGGTGAGCTGTGGGGCCCGACGAGGTGCCGGCGCCTCGCCGCCGATCAGGCGCTGGCGCGGATGTCACTGTGACCACGGAGGGGCACCACCGGCACCGGGATGCGGGCGATGATGGTGCGCAGCAGGTCGTCGCTCGTGACGTCGTCCGTGAGCGCCTCGTACGACAGCACCATGCGATGGCGCAGCACGTCCAGCGCCATGTCCAGCACGTCCTGGGGCAGCGCGTAGTCGCGGCCGCGCACGAACGCGAGCGCCTTGGCCGTGAGGATCAGGTTGATGGACGCGCGCGGGCTGCCACCGAACGTGATGTATCGGTCGAGGTCCTTGATGCCGTGCGCCTCCGGCTGGCGCGTGGCATGCACCACGCGCACCGCGTACTGGATGAGCGCCGGGTCGACGAACACGTCGTCCACCTGCCGCTGCAGGTCGAGCAGCTGCTCCGGCGTGAGCACCAGCTGCGGGGTGGCGGGTGCGGCGGTCTGGCGCTCGACGATGACGAACTCCTCCGTCGGCGTCGGGTAGCCCACCAGCACCTTGAGCATGAATCGGTCGACCTGGGCCTCCGGCAGGGCGTAGGTGCCGTCGGTCTCGATGGGGTTCTGGGTCGCCAGCACCAGGAACGGGTCGGGCACCTTGTGGCTCTCCCGGCCGATGGTCACCTGGCGCTCCTGCATCACCTCCAGCAGCGCGCTCTGGACCTTGGCGGGCGCGCGGTTGATCTCGTCCGCGAGCAGCAGGTTGGTGAACACCGGGCCGAGCGAGGTGTGGAACTCGCCCTGCTTCTGGTCGTAGATGCGCGTCCCGACCAGGTCCGCCGGCACCAGGTCCGGGGTGAACTGGATGCGCTTGAAGTCGCCGCCGATGGTCTGGGCGAGCGTCTTGATGGCCATCGTCTTGGCGAGTCCGGGCACGCCCTCCACCAGGACGTGACCACGGGCCAGGAGCGCCACCAGCAGCCGCTCCAGGAGGTGATCCTGGCCCACGATGACCCGTTTGACCTCGTAGAGCACCCGCTCCATCGGGGTCGCCGGGTGCCCGTCACCACGGGCGTCGCGCTGGTCGATGGTCATATCACTCCCTCCTGGTGTCAGTACGGGGGCATGCCACCGGCGGCACCGGCGGCAGTCGATGGGCACGGCCAGGCCGATGCCGATGAACACGTCCTCCTGGGTCGGGTTGAGCAGCGCGATGACGATGCCCAGCACATGACCCGCGCGGTCGAGCAAGCGGCCCACCGGAGTTGCCGGGATTGACCGCGGCATCGAACTGGATGAGATCACGGATGCGCGGCCCGCCATCGTGCTCCTGGAACGTCCGGCCACGACCCGAGATGACGCCCGCGCTCATGGACCCGAACAGGCCATAGGGGTTGCCCACGACATAGGCATCGCTGCCGATGGGTACGTTGGGATTGCCGAGGACCGCCGGGGTCGCCACGCTCGGCAGGGTCGCCGCTTGCAGCACGGCGATGTCCTTGGATGGGTCGGCCTGGAGCACGGTCGCGGACGAGGTCGAGCCATCGATGAAGGTGAGCGTGATGTCCGTGGCGTCCTCGACCACGTGGAGCGCCGTGAACACCTGGCCATCCGGCGTGACCACGACGCCGCTGCCCAGGCTGCCAGACCAGCCGGTGGCAGGGCCAGGCGACGTGGCCGCGTCGATGTCCGGGGTCGTGGCCGGCCCGCCGTGGGTCGAGATGAGGACCATGGACGGCGCGATGATGTCGAACACCGCCTCGGAATACGCGGGTAGTGGTTCCTGGGAGGCGAGCACGCTCGCGACGCGCTGGTCGATGTCGGCGGCCGTCAGGGGCTGGGTTGCGGGCGAGAGGCGCTGGTAGAGGGCCAGCGCGACCAGGACCACGAACACGCCCGACACGAACGGGATGAGGCGGTGGCGGATGGTGCGCAGGTGCGTGCGAGTGGTCCGCGGCCGCTGCGGCGTCACGCCATCCGTGCCTCTCGTACCGGGGGTATCGCTTGCGGCATCCGTCGCCCAGTCGACCGCTGCCGAGACATCCGCCAGGCCATCGTCCACGGGCCGGCCATCCGCAAGGCGTGCCAGCCGGTCCAATGTCGTTCGGCGGTCTGCTCGTTGCACCATCGGTCAGCCCCGTGCTCGGGTCACGTCTGTCCGTCACGCGTCCTGACCGTACCGTAGGCGTCGGCCCTGAGGATCGCCTGACAACGGTACGAGCCTTGTCCACCGCCGGTCTCAACAGTTCCGGTCGCCGGGGTCACGAGCGCCCAGACCCCACGTCAGCCAGAACGCGGAGCTGCGGCGGGCCGGTGTGGCGAGGGCTTGCGGTCGTCACGTCCACGCAGCACACTCCGCCGACCAACCGTCGCGACCGCAGCCCTTCGCGGTCGGCGGGAGGCGAGGAGTGTGGTGATGGTGGTCGTGCGTCTGACCCTGCGTTCGATCGTCTGGGCGACGGTCGTTGCCGTGGCTGCAGCCCTGCTGATAGGGCCGGTGGTGGCAATCGGGCGGCCGCATACCGCTGCAGCGGCCATCCAGACCCGGACGACGAGCTGTTCGGCCTACGACTTCCACCCGGTGGATTCAGGCCTCGTCACCAGGGTCCGCGATGGCTACGTCATGCGCGGCTTCTCCACCGGCGACGGCTTTGTCACCTGCCGACCGGACCTGCCCAACGGGGCGGTGGTGACCAAGGTGGAGTTCACATACATCGACACCGATCCCGGGACCGATTTGCGGTATTGCGGATTGTTCCGGTCGGACCTGCGTGCAAGGTCAGCCGGTGCATACCAGGAGCTGGCGCAGCTGCCGACATCGGCGATCGCGTCCTACAACCCCGTTCGGGTCGCCGACTCGAGCATCCAGCACGCCACCGTGAACCAGGCCCGGTACGGGTACTGGCTCCAGTGCAAGCTGGAAGGCCAAGGGAACGCGGAGGATGGGGTCAACCCGGACAACGGCCTCCACGGCGCGACCGTGACCTACAAGGTCAGCGCCGCGAACGGCTGAGGTCTCCGGCGCGACGATCCATCCGCGATCTTTGCATCCTCTCCCAGCGGGCCGCGTGGCGTTGCCTCGTTCCGCTGGTCCACACGATTCATCCAGACCCACCGCGGATCACCGCCGTGGCCGTCACTGTGGCTGTCACGAGGCGCCTGCCGCAAAGCGACCACGCAGAGACAGGCCGGGACCCTTGGATGTTCAGGACCGCCGACCGGCCGCCACCATCGTTACACCCGCGATCTTGTAGCCACCGGCGGGCTGTGTCCAGGGCTCGAGCGACGCTCGGAGCCGCTCCCGGATCGCCCCTGACGAGGCCGGCGGGAGCGCGCGCAGGTAATCCTCGAAGGGCCCGGGTATGAGTCCCTCCTCCTCCCAGTAGGCATCGAAGTCGTCGTATCCCCACTCGAGCGGGACCTCGTCCACCACGACGCCGTCGAATCCTGCGGCGGTCATCAGCGCCCGCAGGCGAGCCGGGTTCGCCAGCGAGAACATCCGACCAGGTGATCGGCGATCAACCGGTAGCGGGTGACCCTCATCGCGGAGCGCGTCATCGACGAGCGAGATCCACGGGTTCCGGCTTGGATCCGCCCAGGCCGCGAGGACGAGGCGATGCCCGGGCCGGAGCACCCGGTGTGCTTCGGCGAACGCCTGCTCCGGCGGCAGCGGGAACATGAAGCCCCAGCGGCACACGATGCCATCGACGCTCGCGTCCGGCAGCTCGAGGCGAAGCATGTCCAGTACACGGACGTCGATATCCTCGGCGCCGGTCTCTTCGACACGTCGGCCGATGGCATCCACGCGCTCGGGGCGGATGTCGGAGCAGATCGTCCGGCCGCCCGGTCGGACCCGTTCCGCGAGACGCAGACCGAGTGCACCGAACCCGGAGGCCAGCTCGAGCACCGTCTCGCCTGGTCCCACCCCCACGCCATCGAGGAGCCGCCGCTCGAGGTCCGAGGCATACAGGCGCCGACCGGGCTCCACCTCGGTCGGCCCGGAGACCAACGATCCCACCGCGCGAGTCGCGTTCGTTCGTCCAGACCAAAAGCCCTCGTGGACCGCACGGGCCTCGTCCTCGAGCAGTGGTCCGATGACGTCGATGGGGCGCTGGCCACGCGCGAAGACCTCGCGGCACGGCAGCGCCAACGTGGGGTTCCCGGGATCGACGCCGGTCAGCACCCGAAGCTCCTCTTCCCGCAACCCGAACACCACGCGCGAGACGCCGGCCCAGTAGATCGCACCGGCGCACATGGCGCAGGGCTCGGTGCTGGTGTAGAGGGTGGCCGTGGCGAGGACGTCAGGGTCGAGGGTAGCGCACGCTTGACGAATCGCGTTCATCTCCGCGTGGCCGGTGCAGTCAGCTGTTGTGACGACCGTGTTCTCGGCCTCGAGTCGCACCATACCGGCAGCATCGCTGATCAGCGCGCCGAACGGATGGTTGCCATGGTCGCGGGCCCGACGGGCGACGCCGATCGCCCGACGTATCAACTCATCGCCCACGGGGGCGGGTCGCCGCGTGTGCGCTGGGGTCATGGCGCAATCATCGAACCGACCCGGTTCACCGACGATCTCGTCCGCTGCCGGCCACGACCCAGGGTGAACTCGAACGCGGGTGGACTCACTCGTCCATCGGCTCCATGGCGTCCGCACGATACCACCGGCGTGGCCGTCAGCGCGGTCGGCACTTCAGGTCCACGGTCAGCAGGCCAACGACCTGGCCTTGGGGCCGGGCAATAACCGCATGGCCGGGTCGCTCGGCCCGGTTCTCGCCCGCAGCGCTCGATCCGCATCTATCCATCACCCGCTTGTTGGAGCAGACTCCGTGGGGCAGGGAGCGGCACGGGGCCCTAGGGGTCCCACCAGTGCGGCGCCCAACGGTCGGTCGCCACCACGCCGCGCTGGGCGATGGCGAGACCGACCTCACACGGTAGGGCAGTGACACCCAGGAGGATCCTCGACATGGCGAAGTTCATGGACGTCCACGATGGCATGGTCGGCATCACGCCCGAGGCGCTGCTCGCCGCCCACCAGAGCGACCTCGCGATCCAGGCCGAGGAGGGTGTCGACTTCCAGCACGCATGGGCCGATCCGGTGAGCGGCAAGGTCTTCTGCCTCTCCGAGGCCCCGAGCGCCGAGGCGATCCAGCGCATCCACACCCGCAACGGCATCCCGCCCGCCGAGATCCACGAACTCACGATGGAGGTCTGACGGTCTCGGGGCCAGCAGGCGACCATCACGACCAGAGCCATGAGACGATGCGACGATGACGCCGAGTGGCACCGATCGCTCATCTGATGATCGCTCGCCAACTGAGGCGGCAGTTCGTGATCATCTCGCCAACGAGCGCACGCTCCTCGCCTGGCAGCGCACAGCGTTGGCGGTGGTCGGGATAGGCTTCCTGGTGGACCGCTTCGCGCTCGGTCCCGCGGGCTCGACCGTAGTCGGATCGGTCCTTGGGTTGGTGCTCATCGCACTTGGAGCCGCGACATCCGTGGTTGGCGCCTACCGGTTCGTTCGGACTGAGCGTGAGATCGACACGCAAACCTACCGACCCGCCGTACTCGCTCATCTCGTGCTCACGGGCGCGGTCGTGGTCGGAGCGGTGGTGCTCATGCTGTACGTCATCGTCGCCCCGCGCTGATCGGTTCGCGAGTAGTCCGGGCAAGTGACCGTCCATCCGCATCGGTGCACCGGTCAGCGGCGAAGGACCCGCAGCGGGGAACGCGTGGAGCTCCACCACGCTGACCTCGAACAAACGAGGCACCGGCGAACTTCCCGGTGTCAGCCGCGCTGAAGGGACGCGATCTCGGCTCGAGCCGCCGCCACAAGCTCCTCGTTCGTGTTTGCGTGGCCCCAGAGACCCCACCCGCCCGGAGCCGCCTCGGTGAGGAGGACCCACGTCCGGCGTGCCAGCGTGGCATCGCCGGCGGCGTCCGCGATGAGCGCCGTCAGCTGCTCCACGACGGCGAGTTGCTTGGTCCGATCGAGGGCACCGGCGTTCGTCAGGACCTGGACGCGGACATGGGCGCCGTCACCGTTGACGTCCGAGATGGCACCGGCGGCAAGATCGTGGACGAACGCCGCCGTGTTCTCGCGGAACATGGGGATCTCGGGGACCTCCTCGATGCGCATCAGGGTCGTCGCCGCAGACGTTGCGAGCGCGTGCGGGTCGTGAAAGGTGCCCGCCGTCGCGTAGATGTCGATCATCGGCATGAGATGGGTCCTCCTGACTATGCTGGTCGTCATAGACAAGCATCCACTATGACGAGCGTCATAGTCAAGCGGAGGATGGACGACCGGTGCCGAGCGACGCCCGCCAGCGGATGATCGAGAGCGCCGTGACCCTGCTGGCCACCCGGGGTCTGCAGGGCACGTCGTTCAGCGACGTCCTGGAGCGCTCCGGCGCCCCCCGCGGATCGATCTACCACCACTTCCCGGACGGCAAGGACGCGCTCGTGGACGCCGCCATCGAGCTCGCCGGCGAGCGTGCGCTGGGGGTCCTCGAGGCGGTCCGTGGCTCGCCACCCAGGGAGGTGACCCGCTTCTTCCTCGAGCTCTGGCGGGAGGTCCTCGTGCGCTCGGACCTCCGGGCAGGGTGCGCCGTCCTGGCGGTCACCGTGGCGACCGACTCCCCCGACCTGCTGGGGCACGCGGCGGAGATCTTCAGGGCCTGGCGCGCACGACTCGCCGAGCTCTATCAGCTCGGCGGTATGGATGCGGCTACGGCGGCCCGGCACGCGACGACCGTGATCGCGGCGAGCGAGGGATCAGTTGTCATCAGTCGCGCTGATCGGAGTCTCGAAGCGTTCGAGCAGGTGGCCGAGCAGCTGCTCGCTGCTACGCCCTGATCCGACTCGACCGCAGGATCGGGCCGGGCCGACCCCCCACGCAAGATCCCGGCCAGACCTATGTGAAGAACCTGCTGGGTCACAGCACCATCGTGCTGACGTCCAACACTCACGGGCACGTGCTGGAACAGCGCAAACGCGAAGTGGCACGTGGCGTGGACGCGGTGCTGGGAGGGTGAGGTCACCTCCCGAGAGGTCAACGACCCGGTTCAGGATGTACCTCCAGCGGACGAGAGAGGTCGGCCAGAGGTCCGCGCGCCGGGATCGCGTGCCCGGGGAGCAGTCGCGGATGGAAGGTGAGCGGGACTGAATCCCTTGAAGATCAACCACACCGCGAGAACCATCTCCTGCAACGCGATGGGAAGCATCAGGAGCGCGTACCCGGTCACGGGACTGTCGCTGAATAGGGCCATGAGGCAAGCCGCCATCGCAACGACGATCGCGGCGATGCCCCAGCCCGACAGCCATCGCGGAACCAGTCGCGTCTGAAAGAACAGGTAGTAGTACAGGAAGGCACCCAGGCTGAACGCGAACACCGACGCGAGGGTGGCGTGTTGGCGCACGCTCAACAACGCATCGCCGACGACCTGGAGCGAGGCACGTTCGGCAGCCCCTGATGCCGCGAACTCCTGGCCGAGTGTCAGCAACGACAGCAGGATCACGACGCCAGCCGTGTACATGACCGCCTCGATGGTCCTGAAGACCACGGATCCCAAGGCCAGGCCGCTGTTCAGCCCCTTCAGGACCGGATACATCGCGACGGCGATGCTGCCACTGGCGAAGGCCGCGATGAGAAAGAGCAGTGCTCCGGCGGTCGCCTGGTTCGCATTCGCGGACAAGCCGGTGAGGTAGTCCGCGCCGGTGAGGGCAGGTGTGACCGCCGTCCCCAGAAGACTCGCGACAGTCGCGACGATCAGCAACACTCCGGTGGCGACGGCGATCCTTCGGGTTGGATCCATCGTGAACTCCGTTCTCGGCATCTTGCTGCAACGATGTTGCCGTCGGCGGCGAGCGATCGGTCGACCGTCGCCCAGCCGTCGGCCCTGCGCTCGGGACAGTCCTCCCATTCGGATTATCGAGCTCGCGCGTGGGTGGATCGCACTGCCATCCGGACCGTCATCGCAGGCCAAAGGTCGAGAACCGCCCGGCCGATACGCGCAGTCGATGACGATAACCAGGTCTCAATCGTCATATGCACGCTTGAAGCTGGTGAGCCGGCTGGGATTCGAACCCAGGACACGAGGATCAAGAGTCCGGTCGGCGGACAGATGGCGCTGCGCAGCCACGAGATGCGAGACCATGGCGTCGACGCCAGGGTCCCGCGAGAGTGCTCGTCGAACACCCCGGGACCGACGTCGTTGGGATATGCGTGCGCCTCGAACGCGGCGAGCAGCCCTGTCCCGGATCGGGAACTCTCCAGCGGGATGACGCTCGAGGATGTCAAGATCATGCTCGGCCACAGCACGATCGTGCTGACCTCCAACACCTACGGGCACGTACTCGACGAGCGCCAACGACAAGTGGCAGGGGCAATGGACGCGGTGCTCGGCTGGTAGGATCGCCCGCGATCCCGATGCCTCACCGGTCCCGATCCTGACGGGGAAGCAGTTCGAACATCGGATGGCCCTGGACGTGACGGACGTGGTCGTCGAGCGAGGCGTCAGGGCCCAGCGGTACGAAGACCTGCGCGAAGCGGGCGACGAGCCGGTTCCTGCGGTACGGCGCCAGTGCCTGCCGCAGGACCGGACCGCCCGCCTGGGGCGTGAGTTCGACGGCATCCACCGGCGTCTCGCGGTGATGCCGGATCAGCGTGGCACGGCCCGCGACGCGTAGGTTCCGGACCCAGTCCACCTCGCCGTAGGGCGACTGGACGAACATCCGGTCGTCGACCTGCATCAGCGCGACCGGGAACGTGCGTGCGAGGCCGGTCCGACGGCCGGTGACCGTCAGGAGGACGTTCGGTCCGGCGGGCATCCCAGCGCTCATGAGGCGGCGCATGAGCGGATTGAAGGCGGTCACGACGCGGGGAGCACGGGAAGGGCGCGTGGTCGGGGATCTCGGTCATCGATCGACTCCGTGATGGTGGCGGTGCCGGGATGTCGGCGCCGTCCGTGTGGTACACGTAGTCAGCGGGCACGATGTGACGACCGCTGTCACATCGTGGCCGGTTCGCTTCGTGATAGGGATGCACATGGACCATGACCCTTCGGCCGATCCCGGCGACGACCAGGTAGCTCGTTCGCTACTGGCCCACGAGTTCGAGCGGCATCGACCCTATCTACGGGGTGTGGCCTATCGGATGCTCGGGTCGATGGCGGAGGCCGAGGATGCGCTCCAGGAGTGCTGGCTGCGGCTGGACCGACGACCGCCGGAGGACCGCTCCGCACTGCGACCGTGGCTCACGACCGTCACCGGGCGCATCTGCCTCGACAGGCTACGGGCCCGTCGTTCACGCAACGATGGCAGTTCGAGACTCTCCCTCCCCGAACCCATCGTCGTGGCCTACGACTCACCCGAGGAGGCCACGGTCCTTGCCGACACGATCGGCATCGCCCTGCTCATCGTGTTCGAGACCCTGAGCCCGGCAGAACGCCTGGCCTTCGTGCTCCATGACGTCTTCGGTGTCCCGTTCGATGTCATCGGCCCCATGGTCGACCGGTCACCGGCCGCCAGCAGACAGCTGGCCAGCCGTGCCCGTCGCCGGGTGCGGGCCGCAGGGGTGGAGCCCGACGCCGACCTCGCCGTCCAGCGGCCCATCGTGGACGCGTTCCTTGCCGCTTCCCGTGACGGCGACCTCGGGCGCCTGTTGATCCTCCTGGATCCGGACGTCGTCCTGCGGATCGACACCGGCGGACGTCCGCAGGCGGCGCCACCACCGATGTCAGGGGCAGAGCATGTGGCGGCGTACCTGCGGTCGAATGCGCGATTCTTCGCGCCGCTCTGCCGCCCGGCCATGGTGAACGGCGGGGCCGGGATCGTGGTCGGTCCGCCCGGGAGGGTCATCGGGGTAGTCGCCATCGCGATCGTGGGCGGGCGGATCCGCGCCATCGACATCGTGGCCGATCCAGCCAAGCTGTCGGGCGTGCGCGCGTAGCACGACGAGGACCAGTCGGATGACACCATGCGGGGTCATGACGCTCGAGGACGTCGAGCAACTGTTCGGGCCTGGGCCCGGCGACTCAGCGGTGCGCTGCTACTTCAAGGCGCCCGATGCGATGCCCTTGCGGATGTTCTTCTGGAAGAGAACATAGAACACGAGAAGAGGCAAGGTGGTGAGCGCCATGATCGCGAAATGCTGGCTGATGGGCGCGCTTGACGCCATCAGTGCAGGGCGGTACGAGGCGATGGCGATGGGCAGCGTCTGCATGTCCGTGTCGGACAGCAGGGCGTTGGCGAAGAACAGCTCCGACCAGACCCAAGTGACGTTGACGATGGCAATGGTGGCCAGGATGCCCTTCGACATGGGTAGCACGATGCGCCCGAAGGCGCCCACGCGCGAGCAGCCATCGATCTGAGCCTGCTCCTCGAGCTCGACCGGGAAGCTCAGGAAGTAGGCACGGGCCAGGATGACCGAGAGCGGCAGCCCTAGCGTCGTGTACACCAGGATCATGCCCAAGAGGTTGTTGCGCAGCCCGAAGCCACCGAGGAAGAAGTAGAGCGGGATGAGGAGCGTGTGCGCCGGTACGGCGAGCGAGAGGAGGATGGCCGATTGGAGCGTCCGGCCGCCTGGGAAGCGTCCTCTGGCCAGGGCGTAGCCGGCCAGTGTCGCGCTGAACAGCAGCAGGGCGAGGGTGCCCACAAGGATGACCGAACTGTTGAGGAAGTAGGCCAGGTAGGGCTGCCCGGTCTGGTCGCCCGCCCAGACCCTGAAGTAGCTCTCAACGCTGGGTGGGATGGCCAGCGCGAACGGGCTGCCCAGGATGTCCGGGTCCGCCTTCAAGGAGGCGTTGAACATGAAGACGACGGGATAGAGCTCGATGACGGCCCACACTGCCAGCATGACGATGACGAGGACGCGCAAGCCGCGCCCGACCGAGATGTCCCATATCCGGCCCGGGGGCGTCATGGCGGCCACCTCACGCCGCTCAGAGCCCGACATCCTCGACGCGGGCCATGCGTTGGTAGACGTAGGTGACCGCGAAGATGATCACGAACATGGCCACGGCGACCGCCGACGCATAGCCGAACTTGCCCCTGAAGAACGCTTCGTTGAACAGGAAGGTGCCCAGCACGTCGGTGCTCTGTCCTGGGCCGCCTCGCGTCATGACCCAGACGAGGTCGAAGACCTTCAGCGAGAAGATGACCTGCAACACGGAGATGCCGATGAGGACGGGGCGGATGAGAGGCAGGGTGATGTGCCGAAGCCGCTGCGCCTCGGACGCCCCGTCGAGCGTCACAGCTTCATGCACCTCGTCGGGAATCTGCTCGATGGCCGCCAGCAGCACGATCATCGGGAAGCCCGAGTACTGCCAGATCGTGACCCCGATCAGGACCCATAGTGCGATGCTCGAGTCGCCCAACCACGACTTCGCCACGCCATCCAGGCCGACGCTGCGCAGGACGGTGTTCAGGAGCCCGAAGTTCGGCTCGAGGAGGCGCACCCACAGGGCCCCCACCACCGTGATCGGCACCATCACGGGCAGGAAGAAGAGCACGCGGTAGAGCGACGAGCCCGGCACCTGGCGCGAGATGGCCACGGCCAGCAGCAACCCCAGGCCGACGGTCCCGGCGGTCGTCACGATGGCGAAGGCGAACGTGTGCGACAGCGCTCCCACGAAGAAGCGGTCGTCGAAGAGGGCGACGACGTTGTCGAGGCCGACGTATTGGCGTGGCTTGACCCCGTTCCAGCGATAGAGCACCAAGGAAAGCGACTGCAGGATGGGGACCACCATGAAGCCCACGATCAGCGCGACCGCGGGCGTCAGGAACAGGTACCAGAGCAGGTGATCGCGTACGCCCTTGCGGATGACGATCGCGGTACGGGAGAGGCATCCGGTAGGGCTGCCCTGGCCGACCGGCGCTCGCTCCACCCGTCACGCGAACCCTCCCCGTGGGAGCCAGCGTAGCCGGTGCCTGGGTCCGATACAACGAGGATAGGGGTGGGCCCGATGCCCACCCCTACCTTCGCGACCGGTGGAGGTGCCGGCCGTCATCCTGCGCCAGGACCTGTGCAGCCTCAGTTGATCTTCCGGGACTCCACGTTGAGCTCCTCGATTGCCGCTGCGACCTCCTCTGGGGTCTCCGCTCCGGCCAGCATCAGATCGATGTGCTGCCGGATCCCATCGAACAGCTCCTTAGGGATGGATGCCTCCCACAGGGGAGCCGAACCGAGGGTCGCGACCTCGCCGGCAGATCTTCACGGTATTCGCGCCGAGCGCGGAGCCGAGCAACTCGGACGACAGGTCGGTGCGACCGGGCGGCACGCTCAAGGCCTTCGCGAAGATGGCCATGCCTGCTGGCGAGAGGAGGTACGAGACGAACTGCTTCGCCTCCGCGACATGCGCCCGGTTCTGGAAGACGATGACGCAGTCGGCCGGCCAGGTGCCCACCACCCCGAGCGGCTTCTGGTCTCCGATCGGCGGGTAATAGAACCAATCCGCGTTGAAGGGCGCTTCGGCGACCGCGTTGTCGGCCTCCCAGACGCCCATCACGTACATGGCCGCCTGCTGGCTCTGGAACAACGACTTGGCCTGGTCGGGGTCCGTCAGCGCCTGGAAGCCGTCGCCGAAGACCTTGTGGTCGGCCATGTCCTTGATGGTCTGGAAGATGCGCACGCTGTTCGGGTCGGTCCACTTGTGCTCGAAGGTCGCCGGATCTGCCTTGCCCGACCAGTTCTGCGTGAACGCGTCGTACTCCTCCTGCGTCCATGAGCGCAGCATCAGCGCCTGTGGCAGGTGGTTCTGCAGTTGCATGCCGTAGAGGGCCGAGAGCGGGATGTAGCCGGCCTTGGCCAGGGCGGCGGTAACCGCGTAGAACTCCTCCCATGTCTTCGGCTCGGTGAGCTCCAGCTTGTCGAAGATGTCCTTGTTGTAGAACACGATGGGCGTGAACACGGTGTCGACCTGGACGCCGTAGTAATGCCCATCCACGGGGTCCTTGAAGTAGTCGAGGGTGCCCTGGGGAAAGGCGGTGTTCCAACCCTGGCTTGCGTACAGGTCATCGAGTGGCGCCAGCATCCCGGTCTCGCTCATGTCCCGCCAGCCCTGCGCCCGGGCGCACCACCACCACGAGAGGTCTGGTCCGTCGCTGGCGGCGAACTCGGTGCTGGGGGCCGCCGTCTGCCACGTGTCGGAGTCGGGACGCGTTTCGACGCGGACCTGGATGCCTGGGTTGTCCTTGTTCCACTGGTCGACGACGGCTCGCAGCGCAACCGGTGTGGGGCCGGTACCGAGCACGGTCGCGGTCAGCTGGACGGGGTCTTGCGCGGTAGCCACACCGCTGGACAGGAGGACGGCCGATAGCGCTCCGACGAGCAGCCTAACGGGGATCGCGATTCGCATTGCCCTCTCCATTGGAAGACTCGATTGTCTGGGAAGCGAATGGCCAACCGAAGAGCCGCGCCCTCCGGATCGGCACGAACTGTGGCGATCGATCAGCGGCGGCCTCCTTCCAGGGACCCGGCCTCGATAGATGTGCGCGCTGCCCATGTCATGGTACGCATACCATAGCGGGCCTATGGCCTCCTGTCACGGCCATCGCCGCGTCGTCAAACGCTTGCTGAGGGACGTCAAACGTCGAGCTGGCGCGGTTTCGGTGTCACCTTCAGGGCGTGGGCGGCCGCATCCGTGAGGCCGCCGGGCAGCGTCACCCGCAGGCGGCCAGCGGCCTGGCTGTAGGTCAGGGGATCGGGCTGCCCCAGGAGTCGGACCTCGGTCCCGTCTGCGGCCAGGAGGCCCTCCAGCAGGACATCCCGGTTCGCGGGGGTAGCGAGGAGGATGGCGTACAGGGAGTCCTGCCGCTGGGTGAATCGGACCTGCGTCCCGTCACCACAGCGACCCTCGGCGGAAAGCCAGGGTCGCGTCTCGAAGATCGCCTCGCCGTTCACATCCAGCCAGGCTCCGAGCCCCAGCAACCGGTCGCGCTGCAGATCGGGGATGGTGCCGTCGGCCATGGGCCCCACGTTCAGCAGGAGATTGCCGTTCTTGCTCACGATGTCGACCAGGCTGCGCACCAGCTCGGTGACCGACAGGTGGTCGTCGGCCCCCTCGTTCGCGTTGTAGCCGAACGAACGGCCGATGCCGCGGGTGGCTTCCCACTTGTGCTCGGTGACCTGCGGGTAGCTGTCGTACTCCGGCGTCGTGTAGTCGTAGTGCGCCGCCGGCGGGGACATGACCATCTCACCGGCTCCCGGCACGTGGTCAGGCAGTCGCTGACCCCAGCGATCGTTGACGAGGCCATCAGGAACTGCGTTGTAGTACGCGGCCACCAGACCGGCGAGGTCGAAGGCACGCGGGCTACCGATATCGTTCCAGAGGATGGACGGCGCATACCGGTCGATGAGCTCATGCCAGTGTCTCGTGGCATACGTCACGAATGCCGGGTCCTGGACGATGGTGGAGTAGACGTCCATGTACGACCGGACCGGCTGCTCGCTGAAGGTCCAGTCGAGGCCGCCGGAGTAGTAGAGCCCGACGCGCAAGTGGTGCGCGCGCGCGGCCTGCGTGACATCAGCCACGAAGTCTCGATCGCTGGCGAAGCGGCCCCGCTTGTGGGGACTCGTGTGTTGGCTGGGCCACATGAGGAAGCCGTCGTGATGCTTGGTGGTGAAGACCACATAGCGGGCGCCGACCTGCTCGAACAGCGTCGCCCATCGATCCGGATCGCAGCCCTCCGCAGCCTTGCGGAACATGGGCGCGAAGTCGTCGTATGCGAAGTCGCGCCCGTAGGCCGCCTGATGATGGCGTCGTGTGGGCGTGTCACCGATCCGGAGCGTGTTCTGGTACCACTCGGCGTAAGGATTGCTGGCGAACAGACTCTCCCAGCCGGCCCTCGCCACCTGGTCGTCGCGATCGGCTCCATGCGGCGCCCAGCCGGGTACCGAGTAGAGGCCCCAATGCACGAAGATCCCCAGCTTGGCGTCGTGATACCAGGCGGGGACCGGATGAGTGGCGATCGATTTCAAGGTCGGCAGATAGGTCATCGGGATGCCGATGGTATGCGTATCATTTGGGCATGATACCGGGTCGCGTGGCTCGTTGGGGCACGCATCGGTGCCTCCGGGTGGGCCTTAGACTGGGCGTCCTGCCTACCTCAGTGGTCAGAGGTCTCGCGCAATGCCTTCCATCCGTGACGTCGCGACGCGAGCCGGCGTCTCCCCCATCACGGTCTCGCGGGTCATCAACAACGGCGACCACGTCCGCCCCGAGACCCGCCAGCGGGTCGAACGGGCCATCGCCGACCTCGCCTACATCCCGAATTCACTCGGTCCCAGCCTGCGCACCAAGCGCACTCAGACCCTGGCGCTCGTCCAGGGCGACATCATGAATCCCTTCGCGACGATGGTCGCGCGCGGAGTCGAGGATGCCGCCAATCGTCGCGGCTACCACGTCATCTTCGGTAACACGGACGGGTCCCCAGCCAAGCAGGAGGAGTACCTGACCTTCCTGCTCAAGAAACAGGTCGATGGCTTCCTGCTGGTGCCCGCCTCCCTGCGCTCGCTGGATACCCTGCGCAAGCGCGGAACGCCCTTCGTGGTGCTCGATCGGCATCTCCCGGAAGGTGCTGACGACACCGTTCGCGGCGACTCCGAGGGTGGCGCCTACGCCTTGACCCGGCATCTGCTCGAGCTGGGACACCGGCACATCGCCATCGTGGCCGGACCGCGCGAGGTCTCCACCGCGAGCGACCGCGTGGCCGGCTATCTCCGCGCCATGCGCGAAGCGGGGTTCAGCGGAGGCAAGCAGATCTATTGGGGAGAGTACAAACAGGAACATGGGTCGCGAGCCGCGCGCGACCTGCTGCTGACGCATCCGCGGGCGACCGCCATCTTCGCGGCCAACAACTTCATCGCCGTGGGAACGATGCTCGCCCTGCGTGAAGCGGGCGTCCGGGTCCCGGAGGACATGTCGGTCGTGGCATTCGATGACCTGCCCCTGGCCATCACATTCGACCCATTCTTCACGGTGGCTGCCCAGTCCGCCTACGAGATGGGTGAGCGCGCCACGGACCTGCTGCTCGCCAGGCTGGCAGGCACCGGCCCCGCGGAGCGTCAGGAGATAGTGCTGCCCGTCGAGATCATCGTGAGGCGATCGAGCGGTCCCCCACCCGACCTGAACTGACATGGAAGACGCCGAAGGTCGGTGTCATGGCCGCTCTCTGCCGAGACTGCTTGTCAGGCGAACTCCAGTCCGCCGCAGGCGTTGATCCCCTGACCGGTGACATAGCGAGCGGCGGGCGAGAGCAAGAATGAGACGATGCCCGCCACCTCGTCGGGCGTCTCCATCCGGCCCATCGGGATCCTGGCGACCATCTCCGCCAGGGACTGCTCGCTCGAGATCCCCTGCATCTCAGCGCGGCGGGCATGGATCGCGTGCGTCATGTCGGTATCCACGACACCCGGACAGATGGCGTTGACGCTCACACCATATGGGGCGAGGGTGAGTGCCGCAGACCGCACGACGCTCAGGATCCCGGCCTTGCTGGCGGCATATGCGGCCTGGGTCGGGCGCCCTCCGCGCGCGGAGACAGAGCTAAGCGCGACGATCGCGCCCGATGTCCCGCTCGCGACCATCGACCGACCCACCGCCTGGATCGCGAGGAATGTCCCCGTCAGGTTGACGGCGATGACGGCGTCCCACACCGCGAGTGGATGTTCCAGGAAGGGATGCTCGGCGCTGATGCCGGCGCAAAGCACCGCTCCGGCAACGGGCGCCTCCCCCTCCGATTCGAGCCGAGCGAGGGCATGCTGGATCGCGTCGGCATCGGTGACGTCGCAGTCGAGCGGCGTCGCGTGACCGCCCGCGTCCTGGATGTCCGTTGCTACCCCGGCGGCCGCGTTCCGATCCATGTCGGCCACGCCGAGATGCGTCCCCTCGCGCCCAAGGCGCCGCGCGACCGCGGCGCCGATCCCGTGGGCTCCCCCAGTCACGAAGACCGGACCACGGAGATCACTCATCGCTTCACCACGCCGCCTGTGCGGCCGCCCACGAACTGGCACAGAGGGCGACCGACAGCGCCAGAGGTGGGCCGTCTCCGATGAGCTGGTCCTCCTGTCACGGGCGGCTGTCGAGCGGCCACCGGCACCGGCTTCAGCCTCGCCGCGTCTTGTGAGCCGGGCGCCATGCCTTGGGACGTCCCGGCTGGTCCTTGGCACCCCCCGGGCGTCACAACGGGCACGCGCCGTTCTCCGTTTCGCCGGCAGGTGCAAATGGTATGCATACCATAGACGACATGGTACCGCCGCTGCGGCGTCGCGGGATGGCGACTGGGAGACAAGCACAGCCTGCGGCTCGTCGCGGAGCGGGAGGCCATCGGCTGGGGGACTGGGCAAGACCGTAGTCGGGCGCCCTGCGGAAGCTGGAGGCGACGATGACCAAGATGACGAGTGTGACCGCCGTGGCGGGCAGTCGGGCTGTTTGGGCTGCCCCTCGGTCGCTAGGTCGGATCGATCGGTCAGCCACGCGCGTCCTGGGCGCGTGGCCCCGATGCCAGCGACCACCACGAGGCCTGTCCCTGCCACCTGCATGGCCGTGGGGCCCTGGGCGAGCACGGCCATGCCGACCGCCATACCGATCGCGGGCTCCAAGGCCATCAGCGTCCCGAACGCGGTCGTGGTGATCCGTCGCAGGGCGAGCATCTCGAGCGACAGGGCGAGCGCCGGCATGAGCAGGGCGATGCCCACTACGGCAGCGATCACCTGCCAGGTGATGTGGCCGACGGCCTGGGGTAGGCCCACGCTCGCGGTGACCACCGCCGCGATCGGGATCGTGATGGCCAGCCCCTCGACCCCCTGGAACCGTCTGCCGACCCGGGCGCTGAGCAGGACGTAGAGCCCCCACGCAGCCGCGGCCCCGACCGCCCAGAGGATCCCGACCGGGTCGACGGAACCGACCCACGGCTGGGTCAGCAGGAGCACCCCGACCACCGCCAGAGCCGGCCATGCGAGCCCGAGTCTGGTCCGGGTGCCGGCGACCGCGACGACGAGCGGCCCCAGGAACTCGATGGCGACGGCGGTCCCGAGCGGGATGCGCTCGATGGCCGAGAGGAAGCACACGGACAGTGCGCCCGTCGCTGCGCCGAGCGCCACAGCGCCGAGCAGCTCGGATCGCGACCGGTCGCGAAGGCGCGGTCGTGCGAGCGCGAGGAACATCGCGGCACCCGCCGTGAGCCGAAGCCAGGCCGTGCCCGCAGCGCCCACCTGCGCGAACAGGCCCGTCGACAGCGCCGATGCGACCTGCACTGAGAACATCGCGAGCACCGCCAGGGACCACGCGGGCACTCGGTGCGTCCCAACGAGCGCGCGCCCGAGGGGCCCGGCATCGGTCGAGTTCAGACCGGCTTCAGCCATGCCGCGGGCCGGGCGGTCGTCGCACCTTGGCGATCGGAGAGGTGAGATGTGGGAGGCGGCCGTCGCCATACGCGTCGCGGATATCCGAGATGACGATCTGGTACCCGTCGTACCAGCGGTCGTAGCGGGACTTCGCCTCGAGGTGCGGGACGGCCCGGGAGAAGTCGGAGAGGTGTCCTAGATCGTCCCAGTAGTAGACCGCGTTGCGGACGGACCGGTCGTCCGACCACCAGCTCTCGGAGCCGAGATAACCCGGCGTGGACTCCGCGATCGCCTGCGTCTCCGCGTTCAGGCGGTGGAACTCGTCGTCGTAGCGACCCGGCCGGAAGAGGAATGAGACCATGAACACGGGATGCCTCCTCGTGCTCAGGCGCTGGGCATAGCGAGAAGTCGCCGGGCGGTCCCGACCCCAGGGTCCAGGGCGCGTAGCCGCCGTTCCAGATCGTCACCGGTGGCGGTCGCGGTCGCGAGGGCCTCAGGGCCGAGGGCGTCGACTATGAACAGCGCCCGAGTGGTCGCCGCAGTAAGCCGCGTGCGCGTGCACTGGCGCCAGTTCCAGCGACGGCAGGTGACACCGGCGTCGTCGACCCATGCCACCTCGCCCGGCTCGGGGTGCTCGATGACCGGCTGGCCCTCCGCGGTGGTCTCGAAGGACTCCGTCCCGACCGCGCGGACGAGGCGCGCTGGACCGACGTACCCTGCCAGGTCTTCGCCGCCCAGCGGCACCTCGTGCAGGACGGAGACCGCGTTGTAGAGGTCGGTCAGCCGGTCGATCCGGGGCAGCCCGTCGGGCACGCGGCGCAGCAGCGCCTCGAGGCTGTTGCGCGTCCGCTGCGGCTTCGCTCCGAAGGCCCGATAGGCGTCCCGCCACAGCGCCACGTGCGGCCGCTCCTCGGGCGCGCCCCCCGCCAGCCGCGCAGCGGCCGCGGCCTCCGCCTCGTGCAGCCAGCCGTCCGACCGCTCGTTGCTCGGGCCGCCCGGCAGGCCGTCGGCTGCGATGAGGAGCGCGACGTAGTCGGGCCGAAGCTCGTGGACGGTCGGGCCGACGACGGCGGCCGCCAGCAGGGCTTGGAGTGTCGCGACGGTCATCGGCGCATCTCCTTGCCCACCGGCTCGAACACTGTCAGCGCGAACCGTGCCCCGGCCGGACCATCGTTGCGGTACGCGTGCACCACGTCCCCGACGAAGGAGACCGCGTCGCCGGCCCGCAGCACCACCTCGTCGCCGCCGACCGACAGGACGACGTCTCCCTCGATCACAGCGAGCAGCTCCCGGGTGCCCGGGACGTGAGGCTCGCTCGCGTGGGCGTCGCCCGGCCCGAGCGTCCAGTCCCATAGCTCGAGCACGTCCGGTGCGGTCACACCCTGGGCCAGGAATGCCCGGCCTCCGTGGCTCCCGGTCCAGAGCGGTGCCCGGGTCCCGGCGCGGTTGACCTCGAATGGTTTCCCGGTGTCACTGGCCGCGACCAGGGACGGGAGGCCGACCCCCAGCGCGCCGCTGAGGCGGAGGAGCGTGGCGATGCTGGGGTTGGTCGTCCCTTGCTCGACGTTCACGAGCATCCTGCGGCTGACACCCGAACGGTCCGCCAGCTCGTCGAGGGTCCATCCGAGAGCACGGCGCCGCGCGCGGACCCGCTCGCCGATGACGGACATGAGGTCAATGTCGGGTGAGGTCATGCCTCAAGGATACACCACTGGTGCACCGATAGTGCAACATAATGCTCCAACTACCGAGCCCATCGAGAGCACCGACCGGGGTCAAGCGCGCCTTCTGGGGCCCGAGGAACGACTCGGCACTAGGCCCGGTCGCATCAGCCATGACGCGGCGAGCCCAGTAGAGCGAGAGCGTTCTCGATGCCCTGTTCGAGCACCTCGTCGGCGAGTCGCCGGTCGGCCAGGGCGCGGGAGACCTCGAGCGTCCCGACCATCAGGGCGAAGACACTGAGCGTCTTCACCCGTCCACAACGTGGATCGGCCGGCGCCAGGCGCTCGGCGATGTCGTCGATCACGCGCTCAGACGGCAGCAGCAGCGCGAGGTGGCGAGGGTGATGGACACGCCGCCGGGGCGGGTGGTCACACGGCGGCACCCTGGCCTGGAAGCCGACGGCGTCGGTCAAGGTGGGCGCGCGGTCCCGCCGACGGTGGCGGGCCGGCCCAGTTCATCAAGGAGCAAGCCGATGATGCCGGCGATCACGATGGCGCCCATCCAGAGGTGGATGGTCCAGCCGATGCCGTCGGTGACCGCGATCGTCGCGAAGTACAGCGAGAAGACGACGGCCGGCACGAGGAATGCCACGAGGGCGTCGCCTGTCCTGTTCGCGCCAGCGGGCCACCGGCGCACGATCAGTTCCACGATGAGCGCGGCCGCCAGGATCCCTGGCAGCAGCCGGTACTCGTCGCGCAGGACCGTGACGAGGGCGAGCGGCACCCCGATGACCACCCCGTAGGCCCCCACGGGCAATGTGCCGTAGCGCCGCCGCAGATGGACCAGCGCCCCCGCCAGCACTGCCGCGCTGACCAGGATCCCAGCGGCCCCGAACCCCTGCCTGACGGGCGGTACCCGCCAGTAGGGCACGTTCCCGGTCGACGGGTAGACGATCGTCATCCCGTCGGGCGACCAGGCGGCGCGAGCCCAGCCATCATCGGCACCCGGGTTGCGGCTCAAGTTGACTGCCGCGCCACTGGTCACGGGCATCGTGAATACCTCGAGGTCGCCCGTCCGGTTGGACGTGAACGCGATCGTCGAGCCGTCGGGCGACCAGGTCGGCATGTAGCTGTCGCCCACGTCCTCGCCGTTCGTCAGCCGGGATGGCGAGCCACCGTCGATGTCAGCCAGCCACACGTCATGGCGGCCGCCGCCGCGACGGTCGGAGGTGAAGGCGAGCCGCGTGCCATCGGGCGAGATGGCCGGGTCGTAGTCCTGCCACGGACCGCTGGTCACGGGGGCGACCTGGCCGGTAGCGAGGTCGAACCGGTGGATGTGATACCCACCACCTCGATCAGAGATGAACAGCAGCGTGCGCCCATCCGGCACCCAGGCGACGCCCCAGTCGGACGCCGGGTCGTCGGTGAGCCGGCGGACGTCCGTCCCGTCGGCCCGCATCAGGAACAGGTCCAGTTGCCCGTCGACCTCCGCGGAGAAGGCGATCTGCTGTCCATCTGGCGACCAGGCCGGCCCCGACCCGGCGTAGCCGGTCACGAGCGGATGGTCGTTGCTGCCGTCGGGTGCCATGGACCGGATGCCGGCAGGCAGCCCGCTGACGTCATCGGGCCCGGGCTGATATGCGTATACGATCCGCGCTCCGTCCGGGGACCACGCCGGCCCCAGGGCATGTCCGGGCACGATAGTGAGCCGACGCTGGCCGGAGCCATCAGCGGCCATCGCGTACAGCTGCGCCGTCGGTGTGACCACGTCCCCGGGGAGGGCAGCCGCCCACGCGTCGACGAACGGATGGACGTACTGGGTGAAGGCCCCCAGGATCGCCACCGCCATGGCCGTCGGGATCACGAGCGGTCCGGCCGTCCGCCACGTCCGGACACCACCCGATGTCAGCGCGGCGCCGCGTGCCCGGATGGGGGCGCCGACCATCAGCACGCCGGCCGTGGCCAGCAGCAGGTGGGTCGGGCTGAGGAGCGCCTCGATGTCGACCTCGAACCCGAAGAACGAGTGCCAGGTCATGTCCAGCATCCCGGCGACCCAGAACAGGATGAAGCCGACGAAGCCCATCCAGTACGGTGGGGGGAGCGCATCCCGGAATCCGTCGGCGCTGACCTCCCAGCACGATGGCCGCGACGAGCACGACCCCATATGTCGCTGCGGCCGCGTACAGCATCGCGTGCCAGGGGGTCAGGAACGTGTCGTCGACCTCCCCGTGGGCATGAGCCCACAGGTCGATGTAGAACGCTCCGACGAGCCACACCGAGAGGACCGCCAGGATCCAGTCCATCCGCAGCGTGGCGCTCGACGCGGTCCGGGCTGGACCGTCGGCGACATCCATGACCTCGGAGTATGCCAAGCCAGGCAGGCTACGGGGCGGCTGAGCCGACCTCATGGCACTGCAGCGGCCGCTCGTCAAGAACCAGCTCGGGCACAGCTCCATCACGCTGACCTCGAACACGTACGGGCAGGTGCTGGAGCAGCGGCAGCGGGAGGCGGCGCGGGTGGTGACGCGGTGCTGGGCGGGTAGGGTTCGCGCCATACACACCACGGCTCCGGGCCTGCCTGAATGGCACGCTGACCTACGATGATGCCCATGCTGGCGGTCGATCTCCTACGGTCCAGTCTCGTCGGCATGGAGGCACTGTTCGATCGGCTCGACCTCGAGTGGTGGCTAGTCAACACGCGCAAGGTCCTCGACCTGCCGGCCCCGGCGGAGATGGCCATCGGCTATCGGCTGATGAGCCAGGGAAGCGCACCCGGGACGTTCTACGACCTACTCATCACGCGCTCAAGTGGGCACCACGTCACCGAGGGTCAAGAGCCGTGGGTCAACCATCTGTTGCTTACGTTCCAAGCGCTCGCGGCCGTAGCGTCCCAGGCGATCGCCCGCCAGGGCCCGGCGGCGGCGATGCCAGTGCCAACCACGGTCGCTGCGCGACGGTACCCCTGGCACACGGACACTGACCCCGGGACCGCGGATCGGTCCCGCGTGATCGTCTATTCGGTCATCTGCACCACCTGCGGTTCCGGCTTCCTGCTCGACACTGCGGTGGCCGAGGCCGCGGCCTGTCGATGGTCATTGAGCATCGCCCCGCCGATGATCGAGGATGACCTGTCCTCCGACCTCGTCGCTGCCGCGCTGGACCCTGATCATGACGCTGCGGCACGGTACGCCGTCGAAGAGGTTCAGCCGGCAGTCGACGCCCTGGACCTGGTGGCTATTCGGCGTCCGTACAACCGGCCAAGCGGTCAGGTGGATGACCGATGTCGAGTCTGCGGGGCCGATACCTGGAGGTCTGGCCCGCTGCTGCTCCAGGAGGACCCCATCAGGTTCGTGCCGCTCTCGTGACTCGGAGCAAGGTGGCGGGGGTAACCAGTCCCGGGAATCGGTCAGGACTGGCGAGAGCGGGCAATCTGACTCAGGACCGCACACCACCGTCCGTAACCGTGAACCGGACACCGCGCCATGTCCACACCGCGCTGGATGTCGGGCGGCTGCACGAGGAACGAACGACGCAACTCCCGTCATGACGCGTCCACGAGGTCGGAGCGGCGGCGGCGCAGCCACGGGAGCGCGAGCTCCAGGCACAACATCACAGCCTCGTCCGCTGACATGCCGCGCGCGCGGAGCGCGAAGAAGGCCGGCGGCCCGATCACCGCGGCCAGGACGGCCACGGACCGTTCGTCCGTGCCCAGCTCCAGCAGCGCGTCGCGCATCAGCCGGTCGAGGTCAGCGTAGTAGCTGGCGACGCCCCCTCCCCATGCGCTGATCAGTTCGGGCTCGCGCTCGTAGACCCGCCACCAGGGCTCGCTGCGCCCATAGAACGCCGCAAGCTCCACGGCCAGCCGCTCCACGCGCTCGTCGATACCCGCGAGGCCGTCGAAGATCGAGGGCTTCGGCACCCGGATCTCCGTCAGCAGCGCCTCGACGACGGCGTGCGACAGGTCGGCGGGCTGCGGGAAGTGGTTGCGGACGGTCGCCGGTGCCACGTCCGCGGCGCGCGCGATGGCGAGGTTCGACGCGCCGGCCATGCCGTGCTCGCGGACAAGCTCCAGGGCGGCGGCCACGATCCGGGACCGCGTGTCGGCCTTCGGGGCGGCGCGTCGGCCGAGGTTGTAGGGACGGGGCATCGGTGCTCCATCTATTCCATTGACAGCCAGTGGCAGGTAAATGATACTCCCGAACGACCGGGCGTGGAAGGAGAACGGAAGCATGAACGAGCGGATCGACCGTGACACGGGGCGGCTGGCGGCAGCGATCGGAGCGGTGGCGGCCGGGAGCGCGGCCTGTCTCGCGACCTTCTTCGTCGTGGGCGACCCGTTCGGCACGCTGAACGACCTCGGCAACGCGGTCACCGGTGTGCTGAGTGCCGCGCTCGCGTGGCGGCTCCGGCATGCCATCCCGGGGCGGTCGGGAGACCTCGCCGTCGGAGCGGCGACGATCGGTGGCGTGCTCACCGTCGTCGGATCGGGGCTGGTCGTCTCGGGCACCACCGGGTACTTCCTCGCGGGGCTGGTGTCGAGCGTCGGGTTCGCGGGCATCGGCGCGTTCGTGGCCGTTCTCAACGGCCGCGGGACCGGGACCGTCGGGACCTGGCCCCGGCGACTGCGGACCCTGGGCACGGTCGCCGGCAGCCTGATGTCCCTGGGCATCGTGATGCTGCCGGGGATCGCGGCGCGGCTGGACGACATGGAGACCGCACCTCCCTGGGTGTGGGTCGGGTACCTGGGCTGGCTCGGGACCTTCGTCCTCTATCCCGCGTGGGCGCTGTGGATGGGCTCGGTGGAGACGCGCCGGGCACGGTCGGTCCGCCGAGCGGAGCTGCGGCCACCGTCCCTGAGCTCCGGGGCAGGTCGAGATGAGGAATCCGGATGCCGATGGATCCAAGCCGGGAGGTGAGAGGCCATGACCGCGATCATCGAGAACACCGTGGAGATCGCCCGGACGCCAGAGGACGTCTTCGACTACCTCGCCGACCTGGGCAACGAGGTCCGCTGGAACCCTGACTGCCGGTCGATGGAGAAGCTGACGGACGGACCGGTGGGAGTCGGCACGCGATTCCGGGCGAAGTGGAAGCAGGGTCCGGCGATCGAGTCCGTATGCACCCGCTTCGAGCGTCCCCGCCTCTGGCGGTACGAGAACGGCGGCCCGATCAGCGTGGTCCTGACGATCACGCTCGAGCCGACATCGAGCGGCGGTACGCGCCTGACATCGCATGGCGCGTGGACTCCCAAGGGCTGGTTCCGTCTTGTCTTCCCGGTGTTCATCCGGGTCATGCGGCGAGCCGAGCGCGACGTCGTGGCGCACGCCCGACGCGCCCTCGAGGAACGGCAGGACGCGGACATCGTGGCGGCAACGGTCGCCAAGGTCGCTGGCTGAAGCCGCTGCGGCCTCGCGGGATGGCGACTGGGACATAAGCACACCCTGCGGCTCGTCGCGGAGCGGGAGGCCATCGGCCTCGGGGATCTGGCAACCTCCTAGTCGGGCGCCCTGCGGAAGCTGGCTGCGACGATGACGAGGATGACGATGACGCCCGTCAGCACCTGGCGCACCCCCTCGCCGATACCGAAGGAATTGAGCATCGCGGCGAGCAGGAACAGGAACAGGGACGCACCCCACAGGCCCGGCACGTTGCCGTCACCTCCGGCCACCGACGTGCCGCCGATGACGACGACAGCGATCGAGATGAGCAGGTACGGGTCGCCCATGTTGAGCGCTGGCCCACCGGAGTACGAGGCCAGCAGGAACCCTGACAGCGATGCGAACACGGCACACGACACATAGGCGGTGAAGCGCACCCGGTCCACCCGGACCCCGGACAGTCGCGCCGCACGCTGGTTCTGGCCGATCGCCGCGACCGACCGCCCGTACCGGGTCCGGTGGAGCACGATGTGCATGACTGCGGCTATCCCGATGACGAGCATGGCGACGAGCGGCACACCCAGCACGTCGGTCCCGGGAAAGTCACCCAAAGCATCGGGTGGCTTGATGCGCAGCCCTCGATTCCACACGATGGC
Organism: uncultured Chloroflexia bacterium; assembly: GCA_963760625.1. Lineage (GTDB taxonomy): Bacteria > Chloroflexota > Limnocylindria > Limnocylindrales > CSP1-4 > JAFMJV01. Next base: position 29,540 of record CAVXDU010000003.1, on the reverse strand, counting down.
GATCGAGAGGATGATGAAGCTCGACGACAGCGTGGCGATGATGGGCGGGATACGCAGGAGGCGGATCAGGGCATAGTTGGCGATGCCCACCAGGACACCCACCGCGATGGTCAGGGCCAGCCCGACCGGGATCATCGCCGGGTCACCGTCCATCGTCTTGATGGAGATGGTGGCGGCCAGGACCATGGTGGACGGGATGGCCAGGTCGACGTTGCCGGGCCCGAGCGTGATGACGAACATCTGGCCGATGCCCACGAGCGCGAAGAAGCTGCCGAATGTGAGCGCCGCCGTGAGCAGCCCGACGGTCGCCTGGCCACCGGTGGTGATCACGGTCACCAGCCACACGATCAGGGCGGCGAGATAGGCCCAGATCCAGGGCTTGGCCAGGGCGCGACGCAGCAGCGGTGCCACGTTGGTCACCGGTTCCTGCCTCCTCGGTCGACCAGCAGCCGCAGCGCCAGGACCACGATGAGGACGACACCCTGCGCGCCGATCTGCCAGTCGGGCGGGAGCCTCAGGAACGTCAGCAGCGAATTCACGAGCAGCAGGGTCGCGGCACCAACGACCGCGCCGACGGGCGAGACCCGTCCGCCCACGAACTCACCACCGCCGAGGATGACGGCCGCGATGGAGAGCAGCGTGTAGCGCTCGCCAAAGCGAGCGTCGGCCGCGCCGCTGAGGCCCAGCAATGCCATGCCGGCAAGGACGCCGGCGATGCCGGCCAGGGCGTACATCGTGACCTTGGCCCGCAGGATCGACCAGCCCGCCCGCTCCACGGCCCTCGCATTGCCACCCACGCCGCGGAGGACCGCGCCGTAGGGCGACCACATCAGCCCGATGTGGGCCACGAGGGCGATGACGGCAAGGGCGATGACGGGGAACGGGACCAGCTCCGGCTTCAGCGTCATCAGGGCACGCAGCCATTCGGGCGCGCAGCCGCCCGGTGTGGGCAGCAGGGTGATGGCCAGCCCGAGCCAGATGAACGACATGCCCAGGGTGACGACGATGGACGGCAGCCGGCGGACATGGATGAGGGCCCCGACGGCTCCGTAGGCCACGACGCAGCCGACCAGGGCCAGCACCCCGAGGACGGGCTCGTCGACGAGCAGCGTGGCGGAGATGCCCGCGGTCAGGCTGATGTAGGCGCCGATCGACAGGTCCAGGTCGTTGACGGTCATGATGAACAGCTGGGCGAGGGTCGCCAGCGCCAGCGGCACGGCCAGCCGGAGGAGGAGGTCGAGCCCGAAGTAGCTCGCCGACTTGGGCTGCACGTAGAAGATGGCGAGCAGCACGACGAGCAGTGACACCACCGGCAGCAGTGCGCGCAGTCGCCTCGGCCCGAGCCTCAGGATGCGGTCTTGCCGTGCCCCGATCACGCTCAGGCGTCGTCCCGGAACGATGCGTGCAGGAGCTTCTCCTCGGTCAGCTCGTCCCGGGAGAGGTCTGCCACGATGGCGCCCTCGCGGAAGACGTAGACGTGGTCGCAGTGCTCCAGCTCGTCGGTCTCGGTCGTGTACCAGAGGAACGTGCGGCCACGGGCGGCCTCCTCGCGGATGAGGCCGTACACCTCGCGCTTGGTGCCCACGTCCACGCCGCGCATGGGATCGTCCATGAGGATGACGTCCGCCTGCGATCCCAGGGCGCGCGCGAAGAGCGCCTTCTGCTGGTTACCCCCCGACAGCGAGAGGATGGGCTTCTCCATGTCCGGCGTCTGGATCGCCAGGCGGTCCTTCCAGGTCGCTGCCAGGCGGGCCTCGGCCGAAGCGTCCACGAGCCAGCCACGGAGCATCTCGCGCAGCGAGCCGATGGAGATGTTCCGGGTGATCGACCACAGCGGGAAGAGGCCGTCGGTCTGCCGGTCGCCTGCCACCACCGCGACCGTGCCGCTGACCTCGGTGTCGCCCCGAGCCCCGTCGAAGACCCGCAGCAGCATCTCCGTCTGGCCCTGGCCGGCCAGACCGGCGAGACCCACGATCTCCCCTTCGTGGGCGGCGAGACTGATCGTCTCTCCGGCACGCAGGTCGGCGCGGATGCGCACCGGCGACCCGCTACGGTCGACCCTGGCGACCGGCCCGCTCGCGTGGCGGTCTCGGGGATGTGGCCCATGGCGGCCACGAGCGAGTCGCGCGTGAACGCGTCGGCACGGTCGGTCCGGACCACCAGTCCGTCGCGCATGACGACGACGCGGTCCGCGGTCGAGAGGACCTCGCCCAGGAGATGCGAGATCAGGATGATCGAGCCGCCCTCCGCGGCGAAACGGCGCACGAAATCGAGCAGCTGGCGTGCCACGACGACGTCCAGACTCGAGGTCGGCTCATCGAGGATGACGAGCTTGACCGGCTGGTCCGTCACCGTGAACGCGCGCGCGATCTCCACCATCTGGCGCTGCGTGAGCGGCAGGTCGCTGATGATGTCGGCGGCAGAGATCGCGTGGCCGGGGAAGATGGCGTCGAGCTTGCCGACGATCAGCTCGCCCGCATCGCGGCGCCAGCGCAGGCCGCGGAGGTGCGGGTGGAGGATCCGGGCGTTCTCGGCGACCGTCAGGTTGGGGCACAGCGAGAGCTCCTGGAAGACGCAGCGCACGCCCGCGTCGTGTGCCGTGGTCACCGACCAGCCGGAGCTCATGTCCCTGGCGCCGATGGAGATGGCGCCTTCGTCCGGCAGCAGCGTGCCGGCCAGCACGTTCATGAGCGTCGACTTGCCGGCGCCGTTGTGGCCCACGAGGCCGACGCACTCGCCCGGCTCGACCCGCAGGTCGACGCCATCGAGCGCGCGCACCGCGCCGAAGGCCTTCTTGACCCCCTCCAGGCTCGCGACCGAGCCGGGACCAGCCGTCATCTCCGATCCACCACGCTCAGGGGCCCGGTCCGGGACCCGGGCATCATGCCAGCGCTGCGGTGCGCCGACACGACGATCGGGAGGACGACCCGAAGGCCGTCCTCCCGATCCCGATCGACCGTTCCCAGTCGCTCGGCGCGACGCGTCATCCCGGTGCGGGGCTTGCTCCGCCGTCCGGGCTCTTGGCCGCTTCGATGACGGCCTTCATCTCCTCCTGCGTGTACGTCTTGGTGCCGACGTCGCCCGGCTGCATCTGTGCCAAGGCCTCCTCGAAGTTGTCCTGGTCCCAGCGGAGATACGGCACGATGATGTCGTGCGGCACGTCCTTGGCGCCAGCGAGCAGCTGCTGAGCGACCCAGAAGGCGGCGGTCGAGGTGCCCGGTGCGATCGAAGAGGACATGGTCTCGTAGCCGTCCTTGTCCTTCTGCTCCTTCCACCAGGCCAGCTCGTCCTGGCGATTGCCCATGATGATGATGGGCCGCGGCCGACCGGCTTCCTCGAAGGCCTTGGCGGCGCCGTAGCCGTCACCACCCTGAGTCACGACGCCGACGATGTCCGGGGGCAGGCTGGGAAGGATGCCGGACACGGCCTGCTGGGCCACGTCCTGCGCCCAGTTGCCGGTGACCGAGCCGACGATCTCGAACTGCGGGAACTCGGCCACGCCCCTGTGGATGCCCTTGCTGATCTGCTCGTCGATCGACGTGCCGGCGTTGCCGCGGATCTCGAGCAGCTTGCCTCCCTTGGGAAGCTTGCTCGCGAGGTACACGACCTCCTGGTAGCCCATGTCCTCGAAGTCCACCCCGACGCGATACGCGCACGGGGCGGTGACGATGCCGTCGAACGAGACGACCTGGATACCCTGCCCGCAGGCCTCCTCGACGACGCTGTTGAGTGCCTCGGGGCTCTTGGCGTTGATCACGATGGCGTTGTAGCCCTCGAGGATCATGTCGCTGATCTGCTGCTGCTGGAGCGTGGCGTCGTCCTGTGCCGTCGTGCGGACGTCCGCCGCCGCGACCACGCCTGGGACGACCTGCTTGGAGAGCTCGTCCCAGCTCTTCAGCATGGCCTGACGCCAGGAGTTGGCGGCATAGCTGTTGCTGAAGGCGACGCGCTTGTCGGACGTTTCCGCGTCCTGTGCGAGCGCGGGTGCCGCGACCGTAGCCAGGAGCGCAGCCAGGGCAGAGGCCGCGAGTAGCGGTTTCCGTGACATCGTTCCTCCTCCTCCAAGGGGAGCGCGCTGGGTCACCACGCAACGCACGGGCCCGCCACGCCGTGAGCGCGTAGGCTACCACAGCCTGATAGCCACTTGTCCGATGTTTGACCTCGCCCACACTCGATACCGACCTGCTGGCGCGGCTCCGCCATTGAGTTTGAAGGGCGGTTCGGTGAGTCACCTATCGGCTCAGGCGCGCCGCTCTTCCTCCCACCCCGCCGGGCCCCGCCAGTGGTCGGTCCGGGTTACCCTGTCCACCATGAGATGCGTCGTGACTGCGGTCTGACCCAATGACGCCCGAGACGCTGGGACAGCCGCTGGTGGGGATGCGCTGCGTCGCGTGCCGAAGGGACGAACCGACGGTCTCCGACGCCGAGCTAGCCGACCAGCGGCCGCAGATCCCCGACTGGGAGGTCGTGGAGATCGACGGCGTCAAGCGCCTGCGGCGCGTATTCACGTTCCCGGACTTCGCCGGGGCGCTGGCGTTCACGGACCGGGTCGGCGCCCTCGCCGAGAGCGAGGGACACCATCCGGCGCTGCTGACCGAATGGGGCAGGGTGACCGTCTCCTGGTGGACGCACAAGATCGGGGGGCTGCATCGCAACGACCTCATCATGGCCGCGAAGACCGACGAGCTGTTCGAGCCACAGCCGTGATCCGCCTCCGCCTCACCCACCCCGACCGCGACTTCTGGATCGACATGCGGCTGCGTGATTTCGACGGACGCTGGCTGGTCGTAGCGACCTGGCGCGCCTGGTCTCAGGCTCCGCTGGGTCGAAAGCGCCCACATGTTCACGACGCTGCATGGCACGCCGTACCACGCAGCGACCATCACGCGGGTCTTCCAGGCGTCGGGTAACGGGCATCGGCCGCCACACAGCCGCATTGGTCCCGAACTCGCGACGGTAGCCTCAGAGATGTGGGGCGAAGAGCGTAACCCTGCCAGCGGTCCCAGCGGGTGGGGCTGCGCGAGCCCGCAAAAACACCCTTATCCGGCAGCCCGAACCCGGCGGCTTGAACCGCCCAGCGGCGGCAGAGGCCGCGAAGTCATCGCCGGCCTGTCGGAGGCGATCTTCACGCCCTCGGGATAGGTTCGCCCTACCTGCGGCCTCCTAATGTGTGAGAGCGCGGAGATGTGCTTCGCGCCGAAACGGTGACGTCCATGCAGCGAGCGCTGGTCGAACAGGCGATGGGCGGAGACATCGATGCCTACTCCGAGCTGGTGCGGGCATCGCATCCCCGGCTGTTCGGCATCGCCAACCTCATCCTGCGCGACTCGGATCGCGCCCAGGATGCGGTCCAGGATGCGCTCCTGCTGGCATGGCGGCATGTCGGCTCGCTCCGTGATCCGGACGCCTGGGACGCCTGGCTCCGCCGACTCACGGTGCGTGCCTGCTACAAGGTCGCCGGCAGGGACCGGCGCCGGACCCTGGTCGAGCTGCACGTGGCGCTCGACCCGGGATCGGCTGGGGCACCGGACGCTTCGGTCGGTGTCGCGGACCGTGACTGGCTCGGACGCGAGCTGGACCGGCTCGACATCGACCAGCGCGCCGTGCATCGTCCTGCACTACTACCTCGACCTGCCCGTCTCCGAGGTGGCCGAGATCATCGACATCCCCTACGGGACGGCAGCGTCCCGCCTCCACCGCGGTCTCGAGGCGATGCGCGCATCGATGCGCGCAGGACCCCCGACCGATGGCGCCCTGGTCACGGAGCGACCCGCATGAACGACAACATCGACTTCGATCGCTTCGTCGCCGACCAGTTCGCGCAGGTGGTGGCGCGTCCCGCTGTCGCCCGACCACTCCGTCGACGACATCCTCATCAAGGCGCGCCGGATGCGGCCGCTGCCGCGCTGGCTCGCGACCATCAAGGAGCCTCCCATGCGTATCTCATCCCGCGTCGCCGTCGGCTCGCCGACGTTCCGGCTCGCCAGCCTCATGATCATCACGATGGCACTCATCGTTGCCCTGGGCGCGGCTGTCGTCACCGCTGCTTCACTGCTACCGAGTCCCCCACCGCCGACAGGGTGCGGCCAGACGTCGTGCCCGGCCGGGACGTTGACCGAGGGCCGGTCATGGCACACCGCGACGTCGCTGGGCGATGGCCGCGTGCTCGTGATCGGCGGCGCCGGTCCCAGAATCCTGCCGTCCACAGCGACCGAGCTGTGGGACCCCGCCACTCGGACCTTCGAACCCGCGGCCGCGCTCACCACCCCCCGCCTCCGCCATTCCGCGACGCTCCTGAAGGATGGTCGTGTCCTGGTCGTCGGTGGGCACGACCAGCTCGGGATCTTCGACTCGGCCGAGCTCTGGGATGCGGCGAGCGGGACCTTCCGCGCCGTTGGATCGCTGGCCCAGGGACGATACGACCACACCGCCACGCTCCTGCCCGACGGCCGGGTCCTCGTGATCGGAGGCAGCATCGGAGGCCCCAGCGCGCTGGACTCCGCTGAGCTGTTCGACCCGGTGACCGAGTCCTTCAGCCCTGCGGGCACGCTCGGGGACCAACGCTTCGCGCATTCCGCGACCCTGCTGCCTGACGGCCGGGTCCTGGTGGTCGGCGGGTTTGGCGACGGGGTCGACCACGCCTCGGCCGAGCTGTGGATCCGGCGAGCATGTCCTTCAGCCCGACCGGCTTCATGGCCCAGGCTCGTATCGGCCATCGAGCGACGCTTCTGCTGGACGGCCGTGTCCTGGTTGCCGGAGGAGGCACAGGCCCCCCATGGGCCTGGGTGCGCTACACGTCCACCGAGACATGGGACCCGAACTCCGGAACGTTCGCGCCGGCAGGCTCGCTCGCTGAGGCGCGTGGGGGGTTCGCAGCGACCCAACTGCCCGATGGCCGCGTGCTCATCACGGGCGGGGACGACGATACGAACCAGATGATCGGAACAGTGGAGCTATCGGATCCGGACGGCGGGTCCTTCACCATCGTGGGTTCCCTCAGGGAGGCACGCACTGACCACACCGCGACCCTCCTGCCAGACGGCCAGGTCCTCCTGGTGGGCGGCGATGATGCCAGCGAGGCCATGGTCCGCGACTCGGCGGAGCTTTTCGACCCCAACGCCGTGGTTGATGGACCCGGCTCGGCGGAGCCGTCGCCCCAGCGCTGAGACGACGCCCATGGCGTGGTCTCGGGTCGCTCCGCGTCCGTTTCCTGCGCGGCTCCCGTCCACTGACTCCACCCTGTGGTGCCCAGTGTGACCGCCGTGGCTGGCAGCGTGGCTGGCAGCATCCGTGAAAAGGTGGCACGTCACGACCGTTATCCAGGTCGCTTCCGGGGTCGCGGGGTGATCCGGATGCGTGGGACTCGCGCCGCAGGGAGGACCGGAAACCCGGGTCCCGCGCGGTCAGGCAGCCTGGTCGGCGACCCGGTAACGCTCGGTGCGTGCTGCCCCCACCCCGACCAGGACCCAGCCCAGTCCGAACGTGACCGCTCCGAGGAGCATCAGCCATTCGTCCTTGGCGTGGTCGGTCGCGAAGATGGTCACCAGCTGCACCAGGGCACCCGCGCTGAGCAGGCCGGCGGTCCAGCGCGGCAGTGCGCCCGTGACCGCGGAAAGGACGCCGAAGACGACGGACCCCACGAGCGCCAAGACCAACCCGCCCATCCAGAACGCATAGGGCGTCAGCCATCCGACGAGAGGTCGATCGCCCACGACGACCTGGGCGAGCGCGCCGCCGACCAGCAGGGCGACACCGACCGCCGGCAGGAGGAAGCTCGCCCACATGAGCGACCGGTGGGAGCGGGCCTGGACCGCGCTCAACGCCGCCAGCGCGACGACGAACAACGACAGGGTGAGACCGACGAGCACCATCGTGAGGTCCAGCGTCGCCCGGACCTCCCGGACCTCCCGGACCGCGACCGCGAGGGTGAGGACCCAGAGCGCTCCGCCGGCCATCGCCGCGATGGCCCCGATGCGGGCCGCGGTCACGCTCCGGTCGCGCCCAGCGGAGCGGCTGCCCACGGCCCGGCGATGCAGGTGTGCGTCGAAGGCGCCCAGGACCAGGTCGAGCGCGTCGGACGGCCCGGGGGCCGGTCCTCGAGCAGGACGGTCAGCTCCTCTTCGTAGCGTTCCCGCCACGATCTGGGGTAGAGCCGGATGAGCAGGCTCATCGAGGATCGCCTGCCAGCCGGCGCAGGCCGAGCGCCGCGAACGCCGATAGCTCCTGGAGCTGCGCCTCCAGCACGCTCGCGCCCATCCCGGTGAGCCGGTATGGTCGTCTTCGGTCCACCGGGGGGAGGGCTTCGATGAGGCCGCGCTCCTCGAGCCGCGACAGGGCGGCGTAGAGCGTGCCCGGGCCCATCGGCCGGCCGGTCGCATCCTCCACGTCGAGCATGATCGCGTAGCCGTGCTTGGGGCCCTCGCCCAGGCTGACGAGGATGAGCAGCGCGGGCTCGGCGAACCGGCCGAGCTCCGGGAGCTTGGTGTCCATCGATCGCAGAGTACTGGACCGCCGCTAGGGTTCCGGGCTGGCGGCGGGGCTCATGGGCTCGACCGTGATCCGCGTCGCGGTCGCCGGGATGGGGCCGATCTGACCCGAGGAGACACCGTCGGGCCCGATGTACTCCGTCGTGCCCTGGGCGGTCCAGCCCTGGCCATCCGCGGTCGCCTCCAGCGAGGCGCGCACGATGAAAGTCGTGACGGCCCCGTCAGCGTCCGCGATCTCGGCCGCAAGGGTGAGCGCACCCGTCCGCTCACCGGTCGGCTCCCAGGCGCCAAGCGCGATCCCACCGAGCTGCACCTGGAGCAGCGACCCGTCGGCGCCCAGAATGACCCTCGCGGGCGGGTCGTTCGAGTCGTCGGCATTGGTGTCGACCAGCCACGCGCCGACAAGCGGGTGCCCGGCCGACGGCGCGTCGGTGTCCAGGGCGAGCGCGGCTGGAGCTGCGACCACCGAGGTGAGGAGGAGCGCCAGGATCGAGCTGATGCGGATCGACCGGTGCATGGGATCCCTCACTGGATGAGACCGGGCCGGGCCGTGATGGCCGGGGCTTCCGAACGACGATATATCGTAGGACGATATATAGACCCTCGAAGGGGACGAGTCAAGACGCCTTAGCGCACCGTCGAGAACGCGAGCACCGCGTTCAGGCCGCCGAAACCGAACGAACTCGACAGGATGGCCCGGAAAGGCCCTGCCACCGGCGACGCCGTCAGGCCATGGAGCAGTTCCACGGCCACGGGGTCGGGTTCCTGCAGGTTCACCGTTCCGGGAGCCCACTCCCGATCGATGGCCAGGGCGCAGATGGCAGCCTCGATGGCTCCCGATGCCCCCAGCGGGTGCCCGTAATACGCCTTTGTGCCGGCCACCGGTACCTCGGCGCCGCGGGCACCGAGGGCCAGCCGCAGCGCTCGTGCCTCTGCCACATCACCAAGCGGGGTCGATGAGGCGTGCGCGTTCACATAGTCCACGGAGTCGGCTCGGAGGTGACCATCCGCGAGGGCCATGCGGGCGGCACGTGCCGCCTGCCGCCCATCGGGTCGGGGCTGGATCATGTGGTGAGCGTCACTCGTCGCGGCATAGCCGCGCAGCTCCGCATATGGCCTCGCCCCGCGCCGTTCTGCCATCGTGGCTTCCTCCAGCACCAGCAGCGCGGCCCCCTCACCCATGATGAACCCGTCGCGGCCGCTGTCGAATGGTCGGGAGGCTGCCTGGGGCCGGTCGTTGTGGCCGGCGCCCAGGGCCCGGATGATGTCGAACGCCCCGAACGCGAGGGGGCTCAGGGGCACCTCCACGCCGCCGGCCAGCACGGCGTCGGCGCGCCCACCACGGATGAGGTTCAACGCCTCCCCGAGCGCCACCGCCCCCGACGCACACGAGTTGGCGGTGGACAGGATGGGCCCATGGATGCCCAGCGCGATACCCAGGTTCGCCGGCGCCGCCCCACCGAAGACAGCCAACGCGAGATTGGGAGCCACGGTCCGGATGCCGCGATCGAGGAACCGGACGTGCTGTTCCTCGGCATGGGCGATGCCGCCCAGGGCCGAGCCGACATACACGCCGATGCGATCCGCCCGGGCATGACCAGGGGCTCCCGGCCTGAGCACGGCATCGGCCATGGCCTCTAGCCCGGCGGCCAGCGAGAACTGGCTGAAGCGGTCCAGGCTTCGGGCCGTCCGGCCGTCCATCGCGCTCAGCGGGTCGAAGTCGTCGACCTGGGCCGCGACGCGCGACCGGAATGGCGATGGGTCGAAGCGGTCGATGGCCCGGACAGCGGACCGGCCAGCCCTGAGCCCGGCCCAGAACGCCTCCCGCCCGATGCCGATGGGTGTGACCAGGCCGATGCCGGTGATCCAGACGCGCCTCTCCGGCATGCTCACGCCGGTATCGTCGCGTCGACGGGGGGGACCATGGTATCGGGGTCCATCGCCTCCGCGAGATGGCGAAGGGAGCGTAGCGTCCGCGTCGCGATGGGTCGCGTGAACCAGTGGTCGATCAGGCGCGGCAGGACGGCATCGCCGACGAGGGGCAACGGCCGCCGGAAGTCGTGCTCGATGACGACCTTCGTCCCGGTCGTCGTGGCGGTGATGCGCCACGTGACGCGCATGCCGCTCGTCACCCCCCGGATGTGGCGGAAATGCAGGCGCCATGCGCCGGGGTCGCTGTCATCCGACCACTGCTCGGCTCGCCAGGTGACGGGCACGGGCAGCGGACCGAACCATCGCAGTGCGACCATCCGTGCCACGAGGTGGCCGTTCGTCAGCCGCCGCTCCAGGACGACCCGGCTGTAGTGGGGCAGTATCTCGGGCCAGCGCGCACACGTCCCGGGCGAGGGCGAAGACCCGCTCTGGCGGCGCGCGCATCGCGATGCCGATGCTGGAGCGCATCAGCCCAGCCGCACGCTCATGGGCGCAGCAGCCCCCCAAGGAAGCGCGGATCGAGGGCACGTGACGCTGGCAGCTGGTCGACCAGGACGAGGCCGAACGTCCCCCGGATCGCATCTCGGGAGGCCATGCGGCGCAAGGCGAAGTCCGCAAGCTCCGGTCGTGCCAGGAACGCCTGCAGTAGCCATGACACCAAATCCTTGGCGGCGAAGCGGGAACGCATGCGTCGAGCGTAGCGCCCGAAGGGGTCGGGGTCACCACGTCGGGCGTGCATGATCGCATCGGCGGCCAGCTCGGCCGATGCGAGCGCCCGATGGATGCCCTCGCCACTCAGCGGGTCAAGGAAGCCCGCCGCGTCACCGACCAGCAGGAAGCCGGGGCCTGCCGGCCTGGCCACCCGATGGGCAAGGGGGAGCGCGACACGGGTCTGGTCGGTACTCGGTGCGTGGCGCCAGCAGTCCGCCGGTGCCGGCAGCTGACCCAGCACCTCGTCGACGACGGCCGACGGACCGCCGCCACGAGCAAGGCGTCGCCGGAGTTCTCCCTCGCCCATGACGACGCCGATGTTGACCCGTCCACCGGGCACGGGGGCGATGCCGCAGTACCAGCCCCCTCCGAGGTACATGCGTGCCGAGGCCGTCGCCCGAAGGGTCGACGCATCCTGGCGGACCATCGGAGCGCCCTCGTCCGGGTCCGCTCGGTGGACCGTGAGCCCGGCCCGCCGGCGTCCGATGGTCGGTCGGTCGACCCTGAATGCCCGAGCCACCAGTGACGAAGGGCCATCCGCGCCGACGACGGTGCCCGCGCGCCACAGCACCACTCCGTCGGTCCCGCTCACGCTGAAGTCGGTGGCATGCCTCCCGGGAGCCAGCCCGCGCACCGCCGCACCCTCAGCCACCCGCGCGCCGGCCGCACGTGCTCGATCGAGCAGGCAGCGTTCGAGCCGCACGCGGTCCAGCCCGCAGGCGTGCGCACCGGCGTGGGACAGCCGGACCACCGGACCTCGCAGCGAGACGACCTCCATGGCGTCGATGGGTCGGATGAGCGCGCCGAGCGCCGCAGCGGTCACCCCGAGTGCAGCGAGACCCGTGCGTGTGAGGGGCGAGGAGTAGACGCCGCAGGCCCGCCATCTCGGCTCCGGTTCACGCTCGAACAGCGCCACGTCGACACCAGCGGTCGCGAGGCGGATGGCCAGGGCCGCGCCCGCCGGACCGCCACCCACGATGGCGACCTCCGCCTCAGCCATCCGCGATCGGACCCGACCCGGTGCCTGTGACGGCCGGTCGAGCGAACACGAGCGCGTACCGGTGACCAAAGAGCCCGCCCACGTGTGCGACGCGCTCCAGGCCGGCTGCGGCCGCCATGGCCTCCACCTCGACCGGCCGATAGGCGCGGCGCACCGACAGCGGCCCGTCGTGCCGCGTGTAGCGATTGCGCGTGAGCAGGTGGGCGAGCACCCAGGCACCGAACCAGTAGTGCGGCGCCCGGTCCAGGTCGTTGACGATGACACCCAGGCGGCTCACGCGGGCAGCCTCGCTGAGCAGGCGCGTCCCCTCGTCGGGTTCGAGATGGTGGAGCACCAGGGAGCAGTGGACGATATCGAAGGAGCGGTCATCGTAGGGCAGGCTGTCGACGGTGGTTGATACCGCGAGCGCCAGGTCCGCCCGGGCACCGACTCGGCCGATCGCGAATGCGACCATCTCCTCACGGGCATCGATGGCATGCACGGTCATGGACGTCCCCCGCTCGGCGAAGCAGTCGATGAGCGCCGCCGGGATGTCTGCGGCACCCGTGCCGATATCGAGCAGGCTTACTCGCATCTCAGGACCCGCGCGGTGCACCAGCCACGCGATCGCCTGGGTGGACAGGCGGATACCACCAAGGTAGCGGTTGACTCGGATCAGGTCCCGCAGGTTACCGGCCAGGACCTGCTCGAGCAGCGGCCCATCCATCAACTCCGGGGTGTGGGCCAGCCGCTCCATGGTCGGGTCATGCTATCGGACGGGTTGCCCGCGAACGTGTGCCCCTTGCGACGCGCTGGCCACGGTATAGGACTCCGAACGGCGGCCGCACCGCCGGGGGCGCTGTCCCAAGCCAGTGGCATCAGCGACCGTCGATCGCGTGCCTGGTCGTCACCTCCACCCGACCCCGTTCATCTGCTGCAGGGTGCTCGACGAGCGCGATGAGCCTACTGGCCATGAACCGCCCCGTGCGCACGACCTGGCCGCTGGTGGCCACTCCGGGCCTCGTCCTGGGTCCCGGGCGAGGCAGCAGGCGCAGATCGTCACACGAGCCAACCGCTGCATCCGCCTACCGACCGCCGTCCGCCTACCTCTGCAGGCCACGCCGGGCGTGGGACCGGTCCGGTGGCTATCCCTTCGGACCCGGTGAACCTTCGCCATCCGACCCGGCCGACCATCCCTCTTCCCGTACCGCCTCCAGCACCTTCGCCGCTGCACTCGGAGCGCCGAAGAGCGCCCTGCACCTGGCGAGCGAGTCGTCCAGGCCGAGGGCATCGAGCACCGTGATCCCCAAGTCCGGCCGCACCCGTGGGGACCAGCGTGGTCGACCCCGCGAACCGCAGGATCGCGCCGGACGCCTATGATGCGGGGCCTTGCGCCGGCCATCGTTGCGCGCGGCGCATCCGCCAAGGCCATGGAGACATGACGTGCGACCTCGATCCCGGGCCAGTGCCCTCACAGTGGCAATGTTCGCGGGCCTCTGCCTGGCTGCTGCACCGGGGGTGGTCGCCCAGGAGCGCCAGTCCCGGTGCGTAGTCCGAGCGTCGCTCCCGCTCCATCGGCCAGTCCGTTCTGTGCCGTCCTCACGGCCGCCGAGGTCGGGACCGCGCTCGGCGCGGACGTGACGGTCGGCGGTAGCACCGCGACCTCCTGCAGCTATGCCGCCACGGACGGCGCGACGCTCACGGTGCTGCTCGAGATCGGGGACCTTGCCACGCTCATCGGCGCGGTGCCGAGCGCCGCGCCGTCGAGCGCGGCCGTGCCCAGCGGTGCCGTGCCCAGCCCCGCGAGCTTGTCCGTTGCCGGGCAGACCGCATATGTCACACCGGACGGGACCGTGCTGTACGTCCAGACCAGCGATGGGGTCGTCAGCTTCGGGGCGCTTGGCTTCCCGGGGACCGCCGCGGACACGACCGCCACGCTCGTGGCCCTGGCGACGACCGCGATCCCCCGACTGCCATCGATCCCGATCCCATCGGCCGGCCCGCTGGCGTCCCTCGTACCGTCGCCATCCGCCGTCGCGAACGCCGACCCCGAGCTCGCAGCGAAGTTCCCGCCCACCATCGGCGGTCAAGCGATCGAGGTCCAGACATACACGGCTCGCAAGCTGGCCTCGAGCGGGATGAACAAGGCCACGCTCAAGGCCATCAAGAGTGGGCTGGCGTCGGTGGGCAAGACCCTCGACGACATGACCTTCGGCTACTCGACCTATGCGAACGGCGACCTGTCAGCGATCCGGGTGCACGGCGTGAACGCTGCGAGCATCGAGCCACAGGTGCTGCGGCTCCTGCTCAGTGGCTTCAAGCACCCCAAGCAGACCCCGACGAAGCTGCACGGCAAGAAGGTGATCAAGGTCACCGACGGCAAGAGCTCCGCGAGCGGCGAACCCACGTACTTCTATGCCAACGGCGATGTCCTCTGGGAGGTGAAGGCGCCGGAGCCCGACCTGGGGCAGATCATGCAGGGATTGCCCTGACCCCGATAGGCTGAGGGGTGCGAATGCAGGTCCGCCTGACGGCGCCTGAGGCCCCGGCGCGGGCGAGGGCGACGGCGGCCATCGCGACCGCGGACTCCTGGTGCGGCACCATCATGTCATGGCACGGAGGATGCCGGGCCAAGACTCGGAGGATATGACCAGGGAATGGGCAAGACGCTGACCACCTACCTGGTCCTCTTCCGCGGCATCAATGTCGGCGGCAAGAACAAGGTGCCGATGGTCGAACTCAGGGCGCTGCTGACCGACCTCGGGTGCCGGAACGTCCGGACGTACATCCAGAGCGGCAACGCGATCCTCCAGTCGGAGCTGAAGGCGGAGACGATCGCCCGGAGGATCGAAGAGGCGATGCCGGGGCGGTTCACGCTCGATACCTCGGTCATCCGGGTGCTCGTCCTCTCCCGAGCGGAGCTCGAAGCCGCGATCGACAAGCGCCCCAAGGGGTTCGGTGACCAGCCCGACACGTACCACAGCGATGCGATCTTCCTGATGGGCGTGGACGCCGCCGAGGCGATGCCAGCGTTCTCGCCCAAGGAAGGTGTGGACGTGGTGTGGCCGGGCGACGGCCTCATCTACTCGCAGCGGCTCAGCGCGCAACGGACGAAGAGCCGGCTCAACCGGGTGATGTCGTCCCCGCTCTACAAGTCGATGACGATCCGCAGTTGGCAGACGACGTCCGCGCTGATGGACATCGTGAAGGCCGTGGATGACGGGGAGGCCAGCGTCGGACTGACCTCGCGTCGGACGTGATGCGTGGCGCGTGACCCTCGAGGACGTCAAGAACCAGCTCGGGCACTCGTCGATCACGCTGACCTCGAACACGTACGGCCACGTGCTGGAGCAGCGCCAGCGGGAGGTGGCGAGGGTGATGGACGCGGTGCTGGGCGGGTGAGCATCGCGACGTCCCGCGCTGATCTGGCCCCAGGCCAACGGCGCCCGCCGCCGGCGCTCTTGAGCTTGCCCCCACGTCTACGATCGGACCACCCCGCTTGTTCGAAAGGAGCGTCCGGATGTCCGAAGAGCCCACGGGAACGACCTCACCCGCGACACCGGTCCTCGCCCTTGAGGACCCGCGCGTCGTGAGCATCCTCAACACGGAGCACTGGAACCTGCTCTCGAACCGGGCGCTCGCTTACAACGAGGCGTTCACCCGTGCCGGGATGTTCCTGACGTTCCTGTCGATGTCCTTCGTGGCCCTCGCGCTGCTCGCTCAGGGGATGGGCTTCACCCATCAGTTCCTCATCATGACGACGATCGTCCTCGCGTTCGACCTCGTCATCGGGCTCACCACGTACGGGCGCATCACCGGCGCCAACATCGATGACCTCCGCGCCGTCCACGGGATGGCCCGCATCCGACAGGCGTACATCCGGATCGCGCCCGTCATCGGGCCCTACCTGACGAGCCCGGTCAATGACGACATGCGCTCGCTCGCCCAGGTGTATGGCGACCCCCCGACGAGGTTCCCCTCAGCGCTCCTCTACACCCTCATGACCTCGGGCGGCATGGTCGGCCTCATCACCTCGATGGTGGGGGGCGTCCTCGCGGCCGTGTTCGCTCTGCTGCTCGGCTTCACCGGCGACATCGGCGTCCTACTCGTCGGGCTCGGCGGGGCGGCGGTCGCCTTCGTCGCGCTGATGGGGACCACGATGGGGCAGGTGCCGCGTGCACAGGAGGGGATGGGCGTCGCGTTCCCGACCGAGTCCGAGCGAGCGGCCTGACCGCAGCCGTCGGTCGGTCTCACGGCCCGAGACGGCCGTCCGGCAGCGGGAGGTGGCGCGGGTGATGGACGCGGTGCGCACGAGATCACGCCGCTGACGACCGAGCAGGCGCGCGTGCTCATCGAGTCCGCGGTCGCCGACCGTCACAGGGCGCTGTGGCTCACGGCGCTGGGCACCGGGCTCCGTCAGGGCGAGCTGCTGGCGCTCCGCTGGGAGGACGTGGACCTCGAGGAGGGACGGCTGCGCGTGCGCCACAGCCTCGCCAACGTCGACGGTGAACTCACGCTCCAGGAGCCCAAGCCGGATCGGAGCCGGCGGAGGCTGGTGCTGCCGGAGGCGGTGACGGTCGCCCTGCGAGCGCACCGCACCCGCCAGCGGATGGACCGCCTGGCCGCCGGACTCACGCTGGGTGGACAGCGGGCACGTGTTCGCGACGATGCTCGGCAAGCCGCACCACGCGGCGACGATCACCCGCTGCTTCCACGATGCGCTCGATCGCGCAGGGTTGCCCAAGGTGCGCTTCCATGACCTGCGTCATTCGGCGGCGACCTTCCTGCTGGCCAGGGGTTCACGCTCGAGGACGTCAAGAACCTCCTCGGTCACAGCACGATCGTGCTGACCTCCAACACCTACGGCCACGTGCTCGAACTGCGGAAGCGCGAGGTGGCCCGGGGGATGAACGCGGTGCTGGGCGGGTGAGGGCGGCCCGGACTCCGTCCTGATACCACCATGGTACCGCGCGCCATGGGGCTTGCGGCAAGCCCCGGGTCAGGGTGCACCATCACCGGCCGACGCCAGGATGGCGATCAGGACTGCGAGGTGGATGTGGCGAGGTCAAGTGACGGGTCGGTTCACGAGGTGGTGATCGTCGGCGGCGGTCCGACGGGACTGATGCTGGCGGGCGAGCTGGCGTTGGTCGGCGTCGACGTTGCCATCGTCGAGCGACGGCCCAGCCAGGCCCTCGACGGGACCCGCGCCGGCGGCCTGCAGTCACGCACCATCGAGGTCCTCGACCAGCGGGGGATCGCCGACCGATTCCTCGCCGAGGGGCAGGTCGCGCAGGTCGCGGCGTTCGCCGGCGTCCGTCTGGACATCAGCGACTTCCCCACGCGGCATCCCTACGGGCTCGGGCTCTGGCAGAACCACATCGAGCGCATCCTGGCGGGCTGGGTCGACGAGCTGGCGGTGACCATCCATCGGGGGCGCGAGGTGACGGCGCTGGCGCAGGACGACACGGGCGTCGATGTCGAGCTGTCCGACGGCCGGTCGCTGCGGGCGGAGTATCTGGTCGGGTGCGACGGAGGACGCAGCCTCGTCCGCAAGGCCGCCGGCATCGGGTTCCCCGGTTGGGACCCGACGACGAGCTCCCTCATCGCCGAAGTCGAGATGGCCGAGGAGCCCGAGCTTGGCATCCGCGACACACCGTCAGGCAGGCATGCCCTCGGCAAGGTCGAGTACGAGGTCAGGGACGGCAAGGTCGTCTACCAGCCCGGTGGGACGGTCGGGGTCATGCTGACCGAGTCGCACGTCCGCTCTGGAGAGCCTACCCTGCGCGACCTGAGCGAGGGCCTCGTCGCCGTCTACGGGACCGACTTCGGCATCCACAGCCCCACCTTCATCAGCCGCTTCACCGACATGACCCGGCAGGCAGCGAGCTACCGCGACAGACGGGTCCTGCTTGCCGGCGACGCGGCGCATGTGCATGCCCCGGACGGTGGACAGGGCCTCAATACCGGTATCCAGGATGCGGTCAACCTCGGCTGGAAGCTGGCCCAGGTGGTCAACGGGACCTCGCCCGAACGCCTCCTGGACACCTACCACGCCGAGCGGCATCCGGTCGGCGCCCGCGTGCTGCGCACCACGATGGCGCTGGTCGCGCTCCGCCGCCCGGACGAGCGCACGAAGGCGCTGGGCGAGACGGTCGCCGAACTGCTCGAAAGCGCCGAGCCTCGCACCCGGTTCGCGGCGATGATGTCCGGCCTGGACATCCACTACGACCTCGGCGACGGGCACCCGCTGCTCGGCCGCCGCATGCCCGACCTCGACCTGGTCACCGCCGACGGCCCTCGACGGGTCTTCGCCCTGCTGCACGAGGCTCGGCCGGTCGTGCTCCGACTCGGGAAACCCGCCGACCTCGACATCGCCCCATGGGCGGACCAGGTCCGGATGGTCGTCGCTGCCTACGATGGCGTGTGGGAGCTGCCGGTGCTCGGAGAGGTCGCGGCTCCGACGGCCGTCCTCATCAGGCCGGATGGCTACGTCGCGTGGGTGGGTGACGGCACTCAGCGACGGCTCGCGAACGCGCTGTCCGCCTGGTTCGGCCCCCCGGTCCCGGCGTAGCGTTCCGTCAGGAGTCGCGTCCAGCGGCGTCAGCAGCGGGTGAGTCACGACCCACAGCCCGTGGCCGATCGGCCTTGCCCCAGTTACACAGCCTCCATCAGACCACCTGACATCCACCACGTGCCACCGCCGTGGGGCAGGCAGTTGGGCTGTCAAGGGCACGCAGACGGTGGCGCAAAGGGCGCCAGGGATGCTAGATACTTAGGTACCCAGCCCCCCTACGCGCGCGAGAAACCGGGCGTCGTGAACAGGGGTCCCGAGTAGGTGATCCAGCTGGGATGGCAGGCATCCCCGTCGTACAGGGCAGGCTTGCGCACCAGCGCGCGCGCATGTCGAGGATCGAGTCATCCGATGTTTGGTCGATGGGCCCACCAACGGAGCTCCCGCCACTCGGACCATCTCACAGCCGGTAGAACGACGACCCGGTCTCCCACCACATGCTGCGCGCTTCGGTCGGCGAAAGCACAGCGGTGAGATGCCGCGCGGCGTCGACCCAGGCGTGGTAGGAGGCGGCGAGAAGGACGACCGGCCAGTCACCGCCGAACATCACCCGCGTGGGCCCAAACGCATCGAGAACGGTGTCCACGTACGGACGCAGATCGTCGACGGTCCAGCGCGCGTGGTCTCCCTCCGTGACGAGTCCGCTGAGCTTGCAGACGACATTGTCGCGTCGCGCCAGTTGCAGTATCAGAGTCCGCCACGGCTCGATCGATCCAAGCCGAATGTCCGGCTTTCCCATGTGGTCGAGCACGAATCGAGTGTTCGACGCCAGATCGACAAGTCGAACGACGTTCGCGAGCTGGCCATGCGTGACGCAGACGTCGAAGCCGATGTCGTATCGCGCGAGCAGCCGAACCCCCTCGACGAACCGAGGGTGCACGCAGAAGTCCGCGTCGGGCTCGCCCTGGATCATTCGCCTGACCGACTTGGTGAGTGGGCCGAGCGACAACAGTCGTTCAAGGTATGCCTGGGCTCGATCACCGTACTCGAGCGGTGCCCACGGCACCATCGCGCGGATCCGCGGGTCGCCGGCCGCGAGACGCACGACCTCCTCGGCTTCGATCAGCCCATACGAAGGTGCGGTCTCGACCTGGACATAGACCATCGCCTGAACACCGGTTCCCGCGGTGGCAGCCTCGAATGCGCCCAGGTCGTAGGGACGGTCGAGCAGCGGATCGCCGGCGAGCCACGGGATCTCGAAACGAGCCGGGTCCCACAGGTGGACATGCGTGTCGAGAATCCCGACGGGCATCGATCGCGAGGTGTCGTCAGTCGGCATCCCGGCCGATAGGCTCGGGCGCTGCGGCGGGAACACGCGACGCTGGCCACCCGGTGGCGGGCTCACCCGCCGTCACGGTGGTCGCCATCGGCCGCGAGGGCGGGAACGTCGACTTCGCGGACGCCGGAATCGACCGATCGCCGGTAGAGGGAACCGAGCGTCGCCGCGGACGGCCGGTCGACGGTGTGTGCGGTGAGCCGCTCCTCGTCGAACGTGATCCCGATGCCGGGGCGATCACCGAGCACGATCGTGCCGTTCTCGAGGCGGTGATCGGACGTGAAGACCGCGTCACTCCCTGCGTCGACGACTTCCATCATCAGATGGTTCGGCAGGACAGCGGCGATGTTCGCGGCGAACCGGCCGGGGCAATTCACGAGTGCCGTTGCCAGGCCGAAGGCGTCTGCCATCTCGGCGACCCGGAGCGAGGTCGTGATACCCGCATTCTGGACCGCGACCTGGATCACATCGGCGGATTCGTGGATGAACAGCGGCACGAACTGACTCGTTGCCGAAAGGTTCTCGCCTGTCGCGACCGACGCGCGGATACCCCGTGAAACGCGGGCCAGACCCCGATGATCGTCGCGCCGAACGGGCTCCTCGACCCAGACCAGGTCGAACTCGCGCTCGATCTCGGCGACTCGCCGGATCGCCTGCTTGGCGGTCCAGAATTCGTTGGCATCGATCATCAGGCTCGGTCGAGTGACACCCGAACCTTCGATCAGCGCGTCTCGCATGAGCGCCATGCGTTCCAGGTCACGTTCGGGATCCCGACCCACCTTCAGCTTGCCGGCCCGTATCCCATGGGACTTCGCCGCGTCACGGTAGTAGGTGGACAGTTCATCGTCGGACAACGGCATGTCGAGGCCGCTGGCGTACGCGGCGACGCGATTCGTCGTGGCGCCCAACTCGCGCCAGAGCGGTACTCCGTTGTGTTTGGCGCGGAGGTCCCAGAGTGCGCAGTCGAGCGCTGCGATCGCGTTGCCGATCACGCCGGTGGGGCCAGCCTTGAACGTCTTCCGGAGCATCAGCTCGTGAAGCCCGCGCACCTCTCGGGGGTCG
Source organism: uncultured Chloroflexia bacterium (assembly GCA_963760625.1). Taxonomy (GTDB): domain Bacteria; phylum Chloroflexota; class Limnocylindria; order Limnocylindrales; family CSP1-4; genus JAFMJV01. Next base: position 8,523 of record CAVXDU010000003.1, on the reverse strand, counting down.
TGGCCCACCAGCTCCTCCGCGATGGAATGGACGAGGGGCCGGGCCGCGGGGCTCGCCAGCCCCACTCCGACCGGTTCCTCGTCCGTGGTGAGGAAGACGGCGACGTCCGCCACGCGGCGAGCCCCATGGGGCAGCTGCACATCCCCGATCGGGCGCACAGCGGTGTACTCGTAGACAACGGTGCGGACACCTCGGATGCGCACGTCACCGACCTCCCGGCCGCGGCCGGACGGAGTCCCGGCTCGGACGGAGGTGGACCGCTACCAGCCGTCGTGATGTGTCCAACGTTCCCTCTCCCTCCCGACCGGTAACAATGCCGGTAAGACTATCAAAGGGATTCGGCTGCGTGAACCGGTTTCGTCCGGGAGGCGCGGCCGGGGTGCGTCCTGGACTACGGCGAAGCGGCGGCGACGGCTTCAGCCGGCGCAGGGGCCGCGGTACTCCCCCGAGCGATGAGGGTCGGCTTGAGGAAGACCTGCTGCACGTCGGTCTGCTTCTGGCTGAGCCGGTCGACGAGGTTCCGCGCAGCGGTGCGGCCCATCTCGTCGGCGGGGAAGTCCAGGGTGGTGAGCGCGGGCGTGGCAAGTTCGGCCATCGACCTGCTCAGCATCGCGATGACCGACAGACCTTCGGGAATACGCCGGCCAAGGGCTGTCGCAGCTCTGACAACGCCGATGGCGGACTGCTCCTGCGGCGCGATCACCGCAGTCATCTCCGGATGCTCGGTCAGCAGTCGCTGAGCAGCGACGGTCATCGCGTCGATGGCCGGCGCGTCGGTCCGGGAGAGGACGGGTAGCCCGTGCCGCGCGCAGGCGCGCTCGTACGCCTGGAGTGACCAGGTGACGAATCCGTACACCTTGTCCTGCGCGACCGGGTCGATGGTGAGGAAACCGATCATACGATGCCCGAGCTCGACCAGATGGTCGACCGCGATCCCGATGCCATGGTCGACGTCGATCTCCACGAGGCTCATCTCGGTGTTCTCGGCACGGCGGCCGACCATCACGAACGGAAAGCCGTGATCCCGCAACAGGGCGGCACGACGGTCGTCGACCAGCACCTCGAGCAGGATGATGCCGTCGATCTTGCGGCTGCGGAAGAGCGCCAGGAGCTCGTTGTCGCTCAGCGGGCTGGTGATGATGTTGATCGAGTAACCGGCCTCCTCGACTCCCAGGGCGGCGGCCATGATCACCCGGTATGACGGCGGGTTGAAGTCGGCCGGCACGTGCAGGGCGATGAGCCCGCTTCGTCCCGACCGGATCTGGCGCCACGCGCTCTGAGGCACGAAGCCGGTCTCTTCCATCAGGCGCATCACGCGTTCGCGCGTCTCATCGGCGACGTCCGGCTTGTCGTTGATGATCCGGGAGACCGTGGTGACAGAGACCCCGGCGGCCGCCGCGATATCGACGATCGTCGTCTCCGGAGACTTGGGTCGGGCGGGCATGTGTGCTCCCTGTCAGCCGCTCATCAGCCATCGGCGAGGCCGAGCGACGGTCACATCTCGGCAGGATCTGCCGTCGATCGCCGGGCCAGCGTAACAAAGCGCGCGAGCACGGTTCGTCATGTCGCGTGCCTCAGGAACAGCTCGACGACGGGCACCAGGACATCGGGTCGACGCACCGGCAGCTTGAGGTCAGCGTGCCGGGCTGCCTGACTCCGCGTCGTCGCGAACGAGCTCTCCATACGCACTCGTCTCGTCGCACCGGAGGGCAGTCTGATGACATCGACGGCTTCGCGAGCCGATCGACGTTCGCAGGCATTCGCTTCTCGCCGGGGCGGTCTTGACGATCGCCCGTCGGGCGCTACACTCCGTTCCGCTCCGGAAATGATATCGGAGAATGTTTCCTGACGGACCCGTCCGCATGGCGGGAGGGGACCCAGACCAAGCTCGTGGTCGTCAGGTCGTACACGTCGAGGAGGAGATCGAATGCTGAGACTTCCGTCAACGCGGAGAGGGGCGATGTTCGCGGCCGTCGTGCTGGTCGTGACAGCGTCTGCCACTCCGGTACCCGCGACTGCCGAGTCCAGTCCGGCTGCCGCCGGCTACGGCTTCCAAACCGTCGCGCAGGACCCCACCGCCCCGATCACCGTCTGGGTCGACGCCGACCGCTCGGCCATCGCCGCGGCGTTCCAGCAGGACCACCCCGAATGCCCGCTCAACGTCGAGACCTATGACGCGAGCGCCGGGGGTAGCGACACGTTCCACACCAAGATCTCGCTCCTCGACCAGGCGGGCGAAGGCTGGCCCGACGTCGCGTGGTCCGGGCAGGTGAACGACGCCAGCTGGGCGGCGCATGAGCAGAACGGCGTTCAGGCTTTCGCCGCGCCGCTCGACCAGGGCGTCGTCCCCCAGAGCTTGGCTCGACGGCTACACGCCGGGCGCGCTCGACCCGGTCACGGTCGACGGCCACATCTACGGCGCCCGCGACAACCTGGCGCCCGTGGTGCTCTGGTACAACCAGACCCTGTTCGACCAGTTCGGGTACACCGTCCCGACCACCTGGGAGGAGTACCAGGCGCTCGGCGACAAGCTCGCGGCTGAGCACCCCGGCTACATCCTCGGCTCGATCGGCGATCCCTTCACCGCGGTGCTGAGCAACATGTGGGCCGCTCAGGCGCCGATCTACACGGTCGACGGCACCACCTTCACCAGCGACTTCTCGGACAGCCACACGACCCGCATGATCGCCCTGATGGACCACATGTTCGCGAACGGCACCCTGGCGATCGACGGATTGTTCACGCCCGACTGGGTCAAGAACTGGAAGGACAAGGTGGTGGCTATCCCTGGACCGACGTGGTTCGCGGGAGCCCTCTTCCAGAACCCTGACAACCTCGCCGCCCCGGCAGGCACCTGGGGTGCCGGCCACGCCCTGCACTGGGCGGACGAGCCCATCGCCACCGGCAACGTAGGTGGCGGCTTCTGGTACGGGTCGAGCCACTCGGCGAACCTCGCATGCGTGGGTGCCTACCTGCAGTACGTGACGAGCGGACCCCAGTCCGTCAAGCTGATCACCGGCCTCCCGGCCTACGCCTCGACCGCAAGCGCGTGGTTGGACGCCCAGACCACGAGCGGTTTCTGGGCCAACTCGGACACGTTCAAGGACGTCGTCAGTGAGGCAGCCAACAACATCTGGGCAGGTTGGGGTGCCACGCTCCCCTTCAGTTCCGAGCCTCCATGGGCGGAGATCGTGGCTCCGGCTCTTGCTGCCGGCAAGACCATCGCCTCGCAGGTCCAGGCTTGGCAGCAACGATACGCAGATGACGCCCAAGTCAACGGATTCACGGTCGTGACCAAGTAAGAGAAGGACGCACCATCTCACAGACCGACGCCTTGGAGCCCACTGCCGCCCCCGCAACGGGGCGGCAGTGGGTCGCTTGGCGAGGGCGAAAGCGGCCCCAAACCGGAGCCCGCGCGCAGTCGTTCGCCGGCTACGTGTTCTCCAGCGGCTACGTGTTGTTGCTTCTGGCCTTTGGGATCCTGCCCATGGTCTATGCCCTGTACCTCTCATTTACCAAGCGTGGGCAATTCGTCGGCCTCGACAACTACGTGAAGGTGTTCGGGGACTTCCGGTTCTTCCCGGCCGTGCAGCACGTCGCGGCCTTCCTGGCGATCTGGCTCGTGACCCTGACAGTGCTCGTCGTCCTGCTGGCGCTCATCGTCCACTCCGTGCGCGTCAGGTGGCTTTCCTCTGCCTCGCGCTTCCTGTTCTACATCCCTGGGGCGTTCGCGGGTGCGGCGAGCGTCATGCTCTGGCTCTTCTTGCTCAACCCCTCCGTCAGCCCGGTGTCCTCCGTCCTGAACTGGTTCGGGTACACGAGTTTCACGCAAACCATCGGCCTGGACAACCTGCCGGTGATCTTCACGGTGATCGCGTTCTGGACCGGCGCCGGCGGATGGATCATCATCATGCACGGCGCGTTGAACAACATCTCCGACGAGATCATGGATGCGGCCCGCTGCGACGGCGCCGGTTTCATCAAGACCGCGTGGTACATCCAGATCCCGCTGACGCGGAAGTGGATCGCGTACATGGCCGTCATCTCGGTCGCCGTGGGGACCCAGTTGTTCGCGGAACCCAGGATCCTCGCCCAGGCGAGCAGGAACCAGATCCCGAAGCACTACTCCCTCAATCAACTCGCGTACGTCACCGCGTTCGGCCCGCAAGCGGACTTCAACGGCTCTGCCGCGATCTCGATCCTCTTGCTGGTCGTGGCGGCGGGGCTTGCCGCGGTCTTCGTCTTCCGAGGAGGACTCTTTGACCGCGACTAGACGATCCGTCGTGCGGTCTGACCTCGAGCCGGGCCGCTGGCTCGGTCGCGTGACCGTCTTTCTGATCGTCGGATTCTTTGCGGTGTTCTTCGTCATCCCCTTGGTATGGCTCCTGCTCGCGCCGTCGAAGGACACCCCGCAACTCAATGGCTTTCACGGCGAGCAGCCCATCAGTTTCGGCTCCCTGGGGCAACTCGCCGCGAACTGGAACGAGCTGGTCGCGTTCCAGGATGGCCGCATCTGGACGTGGCTCGGGAATTCGGTGGTCTACGCGGGGATCGCGTTGGTGGTCACGCTCATCGTGTCGATTCCCGCCGGCTACGCGCTCGCCAAGACCAACTTCAGGTTTCGCCGCGCCATCCTCGTCTCGACCCTCATGGTGATGCTCATCCCGAACACGGCGCTCGTGCTGCCGATCTTCCTCGAAGTCAGCGCCGTGCACCTCGTCGGGTCGCCGTGGGCGGTCATCCTCCCATTCGCGTTCTTCCCATTCGGCGTCTATCTCGCGTATATCTACTTCTCCACGAGCGTTTCGCAGGTGCTCCTCGACGCCGCCCGCATCGATGGCGCGGGCGAGTTCATGGTCTTCTGGCGAATCGCGTTGCCGCTCGCGGTCCCTGTCGTCGCGCTCGTGGGCTTCTTCAACTTCGTCACCAACTGGAACAACTATTTCCTCCCCTTCGTCATGTTTCCGGGGTCGAAGACCATGCCCATTCAAGTGGGTCTGGTGGAATTGCTCGCGAACGTCCGGGAGTTCAATCCGACCACCGTCGCCTCCTCCTCGATCACGCTTCCACAGCTGGCGCTCGCGACGCTCATCTCCGTTGCACCGGTGCTGATCATCTTCTTGTTCTCGCAGCGCTTCCTGGTGAGCGGCTTGACGGCGGGCGCCACCAAGGAGTGAGTGGCCGGTCACCGTTCAGCAGGCCACCGGCATCGTGACGGCCCGCCGATGTCCGACGTGCACAGGCCGTCCAGAAGCCGGACAGCTGGGCTGCCCGTGGCGGTCGAGACGTCGCGGCCGCTGGCGTTAGCGAGGCCGAACCACTGGACGTCGACCGAGTTGAGGTCGGCGGGCGCACCGCCTCGACGGCGGCGTCCACCTGCTGCTCGCTGTTGACGTCCTGGTAACACGAGTTCGGGCCGCTGCTGGTCATGGACGCCTGGCACACCAAGCGCGTGTTGCCCATACCTCATTCTCGTCAACGCGTTGAAGACCCAGGCGGACGCAACGCGATGGGCCCGATCTACCCGCGACCCTGCAGTGGGCGAACTTCAGCAGGGGATCGACCAGGGAAACCTCGGTGCCGCGTTCTTCAGCAGCGTCCTCTACTCGCTCGGCGCGACCGTGATCGCCGTGCTCATCTCGGCGCTGGCGGCGTACGTCCTGGCGCGTCGCCGCACGCGACGCCACTGGATCATCTGCCTGCTCCTGATCACCGGAATCGCCGTCCCGACGAACTTCGTAACCTTGACGAAGGGCATGCAGTTCACGCACCTGATCGACACGCAGATCGGGCTCGTGGTCCTGTTACACGGCGACCCTCGTGCCGCTCAACGTCTTCCTGATCCAGGCATTCATCGATGCCCTCCCGCGTGAGCTCGACGAGGCGGCGCATATGGACGGCTGCTTGCAGGCGTCGCGGACCAAGTCGGTATGGCCGCGTCCACCGGCGTCACTGACTGGCACCGCGTACCACCGCCGTGGCTGTCACCGTGGCAAGCTCCTATGTCGTGTCAAGTGGCCGATGGTTCCCATCGCCCGGCTTGCAGGAGCCGGAAGACGGGACGGCTGATGCGGTGCTTGAGACAGCGCAGGGCCTCCAGCCAGCTCGTGCCCGAGGCGCGCTTGCGGTCGAGGTAGGCCCTCGCGGGCGGGTGGCTCCAGGCCTGGGTCAGCGCGATCGTGTGGAGCGACCGGTTGAGGCGTCGATTGCCTCCGCGATTCAGGCGCATGCGGCGCGACTCGCCCGATGAGGCCGGGATGGGTGCCACGCCCGCGAGCATCGCGAAGGCGTCGGCCGAGCGGAATCGGCGCACGTCCCCGGTCTCGGCGATGAGCCGTGCGGCGACGTGCCCTCGGCCGCCTCGACCGCGGTGGCGCGGGCCGGGACGCGATCCGCCGCCGCCACGATCTCGATCGCGTCGAGCCGGCGGGCGGTGTCGAGGTACTGCCGGGCGATCGCGCCGCAACCGATCATCCCGATCCTCACCGGCCGGCCCACAGCAGCCCCCGCTCAATGACGGTGTGGACGGTCGGATGGGCGAGGACGTCGAGGCTGTGGCCGGGGGTGCAGACGAAGATCCGGCCCTTGCCCCAGCGCCGCGTCCAGATGGCGGGCGAGGTCGATCTCGCGGTGCCACTCATCCCACGGCCGGACCTTCTGGGTCGTCGTCGCGAGGACGTCGAGATAGCGGTCCCAGAGCACCCAGTACTGCTCGGTGACCAGGTCGAAGTCCGCGAGGCCCCGGGTGATGGGGTGGTCGGCCGCGGCCGGCAGCAGGTTGACCGTGTACGGCACGTAGTTGTTCTCGGGTCCGTCGCCGGTGATCGTCGCCGGGTCCTTGCCCGGATGGCACGCGAACTGGGCGCCGATGAGCTGGAAGTAGTCGGACGAGTTGCGATACGAATCGGCGATCCCGCCATGCCAGCCTGCCATGCCGGTCCCGTTGGCGATCGCCGCTCGCAGGCCCGCAAGCTCGTCGCGGGCGATCGTCGCCATGGTGTTGCACTGCATGATCAGGTCGGTCCGCGCCATCAGGTCCGGATCGGCGTACGGCGCCGGCGAGTCGAAGAGCCGGACCTCGTAGCCGTTCGCCTCGAGGTGCGGGATGAACAGGTCCGTCGCCTCGATGGGCGCGTGGCCGTCCCAGCCGCCGCGGACGACGATGGAGAGCTTCGAAGGGGCAGTCGGCATGCGGGACGCGGTCTCCGTTCTAACGGTGGGATGGGCGGGCGATGCGATCCGCGGGTCCGAGCCGGGCGGCGCGGGCGCCGCGTCATCCCGGGCGACAGCCCTGGCGGACATCGTCCGAGTTCTATCACGGCTCCGGCTTCCGCGGCGGCGCTCGCCGCCGCGTCGATCAGGCGGACGGCTGGGCTGGCGGCCAGGCCGGGGTGCCCTTGATCGGCTTGATCACGACCGTGCCGGTCAGCGCGTTCGACGGGTCCGTTTCTGGCGACCGATGACGACCGCGAGCAGGCTGATGAACCAGAAGGCGGCCGCGACGACGTCCGATCGGGCGGACGGCGGCCTGCCACCGGCATCGAGCCGCCGTCGCGGCGGACGATCCGGATGCCGAGCACCCGGCCGCCGATTGTTCTGCCGTCCCAGAACGAGGCGACCCAGCCGAAGACCGCGAAGTACACGACGAGGACCAGCAGGGCGCCAAGGTTGCGCAGGAGCGGCTCGGCGTTCGGCCTTGCCGGCCCCGATGATCGCGTACGGGATCCCGCCGACGAGCACGACGACGATGTAGACGATCGACCCACGACCACGCGCGACCATCCCGCGGCCGAAGATCTGCGAGCAGTTCGAGACCCCGTCGAGGTTGACCGACAGGACCTGGCCGTGGCACCCTGGGACCGGTCCACCCGGTGGGCTGCCAAAGGCCGCGTCGCTGGACGGCCTAGGGTACCACGGGAACTGGCTTACCCTTTCGCTTGGAAGTCGAGCCAGCATGACTTGGGTGGTACCAAGGTCTCAAGTTCGATCCACAGGTCAGGCGGCGGCTCTCGACGGCGGCTGATGCCATGAGCGTCGAGCATCCGGCTAGGTTTCGTGAAACCGACAACGGTTGAGTGCACGCGGGGATCACGCATCGAGAATTGCAGGGCTGCCGTGGCTAGATCAGTGCCGTTTCTCAAGCAGGCGTCGTTCATGGCAGCGACGGCATCGAGGACGAGCTTGGGTGCCTCGGTATAGCCGTACCTAGACGACCCAGCTGGGTTGGCGAGGACACCTCCGCCGTAGATCGCGGCGTTCAGCCCCCCATGCCGGCTGCGGTTGCCTGGTCGATTAGCTCGTCCGCGCTTCGATCGACAAGGGTCCAACGATTGTGTGTGAGTAGAACCTCGAAGACGCCCAGGTCAAGGTAGCGTGAAACAACGTGAACATTGCCTGCGGCGATGCCGATGTGTTGCACCCGGCCTTCGTCCTTTAGAGCCACCAGCGTGTCAACTGCTCCCCTGCCTGCGTGATCATGGCGAAGTCGTGGTATTTCGGATCGTGCAAGAAGAGCAACGGAAG
>CAVXDU010000002.1:0-912500 GCA_963760625.1 uncultured Chloroflexia bacterium | reverse complement strand
TTGGTGCTCTTCTCGCGATGCATCCGGCTTGACAACCAGAGGGCAGGGATGCCTGGGTAGGCGTCACCGATCTTGGCCTCGAGCAGCGGCCGCCACAGGATCTCAAAAGCGCGCTCGCCGACCATCTGCTTGATCCATTCGCCCACACGCCCACCAATCGAGCTTGGGGTTGAGCCCGACCAGCCGAGCGCGGATCGCGAGGAGTCCCATCCGCACTCGATCGATGGGCGTGAGAGGACTGAATTGGAGGAGGTCCAAGCGTCCGTTGAGAGGGTAGACGCGACCCTGGTACATGAAGCCCATGCCGGTCCCGCGCCACAGCAGCTCGTCTCCCAGGCCGATCTCCTGGATCAGCCGAACGAGCGCGTCATCGTTGGGCAGGATGCAGTGGTAGAAGCGCTCGAGTCTCCGCCGTCTCGATAGGGAAACGTCGTGCCCAGCCCACCGAGCTGCGCGTCGCCCTCGATCAGCGTCACCGAGTGTCCAAGGTCGGCGATGCGGAAGGCCGACGCCAGCCCTGATCGCACACGCCCCCGATCACGGCGACTGACCGACGCCCAGCCGGGTCGACAAGTGCCTTGCGATCGACTCGTGGGGCGATGGGGGTCAGGGGTGCATCGGTCATCTGGTGTCCCGTCGTCGGCGGAGGGGCAGGCTCGATGCCATCGTTCTCCGGTGGCAAGTGGTTCCTCTCGATCAAATACGACTCGCGGGCCTCGGCCATCATGGCCGACGGCGAGCTTCTGGGCGGTGCAACGTGGCGGGCGATCAGCCGATCGGTGTCGCGGCGCTCCCTATCTCTGCGACAGGACCCACTAGTACCAGAACGGAGATTTCATAGTCAATGAGTCTGCCAATGTTTCGCTGAGTTCGGAATCGTGGAGCAGGGAATTGAGGTGCACGAGAGCACCGACGCCGGAAGTCGCCCGGTCAGCCCCAGGCAGCCAGGCAGTTCGCCGGGCGAACTCCTGACCCCGTGGTCGGGTGCATCCGATGCGGTGGCGGGCTCGAGCGCATACCGAAGCTGCAGCGGGTCGCGGAGACGGACGGTGTGCCAGCCGAGCCGACGCGCGCCCGAGAAATCCTTGGCCGGGTCGTCCCCGACGAATGCAAGCTCCCGGTGGGCGAGGTGCCACCGATCCGCGACTTCCTCGTACGAGGCCGGGTGGGGCTTGCCGTGTCCTGGTCCCAGTGATCCTGTCAGGACGACGGGATCGAACCACCGGTCGAGACCGAGTGCACGGCCTTCGCGGCCTGGCCGCGATCGGCCCGTCGGAGACTACCCCGAGCCGCAACCCTGCGCCGCGGAGGTCCCCGAGCAGGTCCTCGATCCCGGGGGCGAAGGTCAGTGCGGGCTGGTGTTCCCGGTAGGTGTCGATCAAGGCCGCCGTCGTGAACCGATCGCCGACTGCGGGGAACGCCTGCCGGAATTGGTCGAAACGTATCACCACGGACACCGGATTCGAACGCCCTCCACAGCCAGGACTCGAGCACCTCCACCGAGTCGGCAGCATCGCCCGCCATGGCTGCCACGACCGAGAACCCGCTTCGAACGTAGTCGCGTTCGTGGTACAGGGTGTCGTCCATGTCGAACGCGATGCCGCGGATCACCACGTGGGTTGGCGCGTGAAGTGCTCCACGTGGATCGCGTCATGAACACCCCGGATTCGTACTCCCCCAGGCGAGGCCGCACCTGCTGACCGTCAACCATGTCCAGGAGCCAGGCGGGATACTCGGCCCCTGCGGCCAGGCCGAGCGGAAATCCTCCGCCGAACCGGGCGTTGACCTCGGTGAGCACCGGGCCTCCTGGCGTCAGGAAGGCCTGCAGTGTCAGTGGCCCGATGGCTCCAAGCGAAGCGCACAGGTTGAGCAGGCGCTCGATCCACCCCTCGAGGCTTGCGTCGTGGTCCAGTGTGACGCCCTGGACGGACTCACCGCCGAGGGTGCGAATCCGGCGACGAGGGACGTAGTGGATGGGGTGGCCATCGAAGTCCAGCAGCGCATCGATCGTGATCTCCGGCCCCGAGAGCACTTCCTGCACGATCGGGTCTGGTACGAGGGGAAGGATCGATCCGAGCTGGTCGCGCCGCACCTCATAGACATCCAGGCTACCGCTGCCTCGCCGCGGCTTGACGAAGACGCGCTCGGGAAGGTCTCCCTGCGCCACGGCTGCAGGCAGCCAGGTCGTCGGTACGGCGATCCCTGAAGCTCCGAATGTGACGCCGGTTTCGTGCTTATCCAGTGCGATGCGGACGAACGACGGCGACGAGACAGCGACCCGACAGCCAAGCGCCACGAACGACTCCTGGCGGTCCGCAAGCACGGACAGGTCGGAATCGATGGTCGGCACCACGAGCGAGATCGAATGCTCGGCCACTGCCCGAAGCAGGTCCGAGACATAACCCGGATCGTCGGTCCGCTGCGTCCGCACGGCGACGTCGGCCTGCAGGAGGGCCGGCGCCAGCGCGTCCACGTCACCCGCGAAGACCCGTCCCTTCCGGGTGTGCGCTGCGTCGCCGAAGGCACGCACAAGCGTCGTGCGTCGGCCGGCTGCCGTGATGAGGACATTCGCGGCGCGGCCATTCCCAAGGGCTTCCAAATGGCCGCTCCTTATCCTGTGCACCCACGGACGCCCGGCACCCTTCCCATCGGGGTCACCGGCCGGTCGCCCTGTGCATGTGGGCCCGGCGAGGCCGGGCGAGTGTACCAAGGACCATTTCCCGAGACGCCGCTCGAGCGTGAAGCCGCGAGCTGGCGCGGGGATACGTCCGCCGCCCGCTGGGTCGGGTGGTCCCGTCTACTGACATGACCTGCATCGTAACGGTGTCCAGGGGGTCGCGTCCCATTTGGACGTGAATGAACCCCGCGAACGCGGTGCGACCTCCTGAGTCGGCCCAGACTCCCGGCGCGTCGGGCCATGCTATCGTCCGGCCAGTGACACGGATCGGCATCATCGGACTCGGCTACGTCGGGCTGCCCCTGGCGGTGGCCTTCGCCGAGGCTGGCGATGATGTGCTCGGCCTTGACATCGATCCCCGCAAGGTCTCCGCGATCGCGGACGGTCGCTCGTACATCGAAGATGTTGCGAGTGCCTCGCTGGCGGCCGTGACATCGACAGGCAACCTCCGTGCCAGCATCACCCCCGAAGGCCTGCGGGACCGGGAAGCGATCATCATCTGCCTGCCGACCCCGCTCGACGAACACCACAACCCGGACTTGCGTCCCGTCGTCGCTGGCACAGAGACCGCCGTGGCGCACCTCGCGCCGGGTGCACTCCTGGTGCTGGAATCCACTACGTATCCAGGTACGACGCGCGAGGTGATCGCGCCCATCCTGGAGCGGGACGGGCGACGCATAGGAGAGGATGCGTTCCTTGCGTTCAGCCCGGAGCGGGTGGACCCCGGCAATCAGGAGTACGGAATCCGCAACACCCCCAAGGTGGTCGGCGGCATGACCGCCGCCTGTACGAAGCGCGCGGCCGCGTTGTACGGACGGATCTGCGAGTCGGTCAAGGTGGTATCGAGTCCGGAGAGCGCCGAGATGGCCAAGATCCTCGAGAACACCTTCCGCGCAGTCAACATCGCCCTGGTCAACGAGCTGGCGATCCTTGCCGACCGGATGAAGGTCGACCTGTGGGAGACCGTGGATGCGGCCTCGACCAAGCCATTCGGATTCATGCCGTTCTGGCCGGGCCCCGGGCTGGGAGGCCATTGCATCCCGGTCGATCCGTTCTACCTGGCGTGGCGGGCAAAGGCGTTCGATCTCAACGCGGAGTTCGTCGAACTCGCGGGCCGAGTCAACGTGAACATGCCCTACTACGCGGTCAGTCGCATCGCCCGTGCCCTGAACGAGGCCGGCCGGCCGGTCTCGGGCTCCAGGACCTGCTGCTCGGGATGGCGTACAAGGGTGGCGTCAGCGACCTCCGCGAGAGCCCCTCCCTGAAGCTTGTCGAGTTGCTTCGTGCCGACGGAGCGGAGGTCTCCTACCACGACCCGTACGTCGATCGTGTCGACGACCTTGGCCTCGCTTCGGTGCCGCTCACGCCCGACGCGCTGGCGGCCTCGGATGCGGTCGTGATCTCGACCCATCACCGGATCACCGACATTGCCAGCGTCGTCGCCAACGCCCGGCTGGTCATCGACCTGCGCAACGCGGTGCGCCAGACGCTTAACGGATCCCCCAGCGGCGCAACACCGCCCAACGTGCGGGTCCTCTGACCGTCGCCTGAATCCATGCTGACCCCTGGCGGGGCGGCTACATCGGATCGGAAGCATTCGGGGACCTGCCAGCCTGCAATGTCTTGACCACGCTCACTCCAGCGAGGCCGAACAGGATGGATCCCGTCGCCTCGCCAAGTTCCTCGGGCACCATCAGCAGCACGTACTCCGGGATCTTTACCTCACCACGCCACTGGATAAGTTCCAGGATTTGGGCAAAGCCCCACGCGGCGCAGGCGGCGACCAGGATCATCGTCGCCAGTCGGTCGATCCGCCAGAGTCGGTACATCAGGGTCAACACCACGACGGCCATGAGCAACACGAGTGGCGCATACAGGACCCACCATCTGATTCCGGTCCAGTACTGGAGATGCTCGTGCCATGTCAGCATCTCATCCAGGGACATGAACAGCAGGAATACGCCGAGCGCACCGACGAGGAGGCGGGTCAGGCGCTCCGCCACCAGCGTCGCGGCTGCCAGCCAGACCAAACCAGCCCATACAAGCAGCAAGCCCGACCACAGGGCTGGGAATGCGATCGTGGTCTGGTCCAGGGGCCATCGCAGATGGACCTCGCTGTCCAGATCGAACCATGGATTCCCGGGGTCGAACGCCGCGGCCCAGATGCCCATCACGGCCATGATGGCGATCGTCCCGAACAGGAAGATCGCGGCGCGCCGGATGTCGATGTAACTGATCCGAGCGACGAGCGATGACAACCGCGCCTCCAACCCTCACGTGCGCGGCTTTGGCCGTCCGCGACCGCGAAGCATGAAGTAGTTAACAAAGGGTCTGCAACGTCCCTTTGCTACCCATGGGGCCGCGGGGCAACGCCAGTGGCTGCGTCCGGCGCCCAGTGCCTCGTTTGGCCTGTTCCGAACTCAACGACGGTCCAGCCATCCGGAGCGTCTCACCAACGCGAGTACAACTACTCCAGCCGCGATCCCGAGACCGTCCCACACGAGGTCATCCGGACGGCCATGGCGGCTGGGCACGAACGTCTGATGCCACTCATCAGTGATGCCATAGAGGAACGCGAGGACGGCTGCGCCGACGAGGACCAGTGTCGTGGGGGCCGCATGCCCAGAGAGGCCCCAGCCAAGCAGCACCGTGAGCGTGGCGTACATGGCAGCGTGGGCGAACTCGCGGATGGGCTGGTCCACGCTCGGATCGGAGCTGACCCTGAGGCCCGGCTGTGCGGACAGCAGGAAGATGAGGGCGGCCCATCCCACCACAGCAAGCCAACGTGTCCACATAGGCGTGCGCCAGGCGCGGGTGACGAAACGGGATATCGCGGCGACCATCGGTGGGGAAGGGTAGTCGAGGTGGTTGAGCCGATCTGGCGAATACAGGGAGGGAGGGCCATCTGGCCCTCCCTCCTTGTTCCTGGGACTGAATCGGATTCTCCGTTAGGGAGCGGTCACGCAGAGCGCGTATGCCCGGATGGCAAAGCTCGCGTCGCCCGCGGTCGAGTCATTGGTCGCGGTGACGCTCCAGGTGTCGTTGTCCGACGGGAAATTGTTCTCGATCGCGATCTCCGCCGCGTTGCTGACGGAGCTGACCTCATACCCGCCACCCACCACCTTCTTGCCTGCGGTGCAGTCGGCCACGACGGTTCGCAGCCCCTCGACATCTGTGCTGATGGTGCCCGGGATACGCTCCCAGTTGCTGACGCCATTCGCACCCGCGGCGCCCGTCGCGCCGGTATCGCCCTGTCGCCCTTGGCCCCCGTGAGACCGATGGGACCCTGGGCCCCGGTGGCTCCGGTCAGACCGATGGGGCCGATGGGCCGATAGCGCCGATCGCGCCGGTGTCGCCCCTCGCCCGTGGGCGACCCTGGGTCCGGTGGCTCCGTGAGACCGATGGGACCCTGGGCCCCGGTGGCCCCGAGTCAGACCGATGGGGCCGGTATCGCCGACCTCGCCTGGGGACCCTGCGGGCCGGTATCGCCGACCTCGCCCTGGGGACCCTGCGGGCCGGTATCGCCGAGCCGGGACCCTGGGGCCGGTATCGCCGACCTCGCCCTGGGGACCCTGCGGGCCGGTATCGCCGACCTCGCCCTGGGGCCCTGCGGCCCGGTATCGCCGACCTCGCCCTGGGGACCCTGCGGCCCGGTATCGCCGACCTCGCCCTGGGGACCCTGCGGCCCGGTATCGCCCGTGTCGCCCTGCGGCCCGGTATCGCCCGTGTCGCCCTGCGGCCCGGTATCGCCCGTGTCGCCCTTGGGGCCCGGATCCCTGCTCCCGTACCAGGAACGCCCTGGAGACCCTGAGGTCCAGTGGACCCGACGGCGCCCTTCGCGCCCTTAGGTCCCTTGATCGCCCAGTGGACTACCCTCCAACCGTCCGGGCACTTGGCCCGCTTCGATCGGGGAGCGATATGGATCAGCTGTGCCAGAGACGCACGCGTGGATGACGCGGGAGCTACTCGTCCAGCCATGAGCGCTTGTGGCGCCGGGCGCCAGCGTTGTCAGAGCGAGACAAGTCGTGATGGCGAGCGCGCGCGCAGTTCGTCGCAAGATACGTTCCTCCAAGGGGGCTAGTGGATCCCTGATATCCCTTTTCCCTACGGGACCAGGGCGATCCGTACCGCAACGATATGTGCCAGAGCCGCCCATCCGGCACGCCCGGAAGTCACGGTGGGGTAGTCAAAGGTCCCGCCGCCGCCCGGCCCCACGAGTATCGGCAGGGCCGGCTTCCGGGCCTGTGCCCGAGAGGACCGGACCATCGGTACTACATGGCTCGGTCACGCACTCGGGTTCAAGGTGTGGTCGTGTACGGCTATGCGATAGGTGGTCGGCAGTCGGTCACGGCGGCCGACCGATGCATCAGGGCGCTGTCAGGAACGTGGCCCAGGGCCACACCACGGCGCGCTCACGCGCGCCGCATCACCGAACCCAGCCCAGGGTCACTCCGCGAAGGCCACCGCCGTCGACTCGTCCGAGCCCATTCCCCGAAGCGTGACCGCAGGGAGCGCGACGGCCACCGTGACGAGCGCCAGGATGCCGGCGATGACGCCCAGCCAGAACGTGCTGGCGACGGCCAGCGAGAACGCCTGGTAGATGCCGGCGACGATCTGGTCCAGCAACGGCTGGACATCGGATGGCAGCCCGGCGGCCACTGCCTTGCGGACGTTGCCCCCCACCTGGCTGAACTGACCTGCGCCGGCTGCACCGCCCATCTGGGTGGCCACCTGGGCGGGGACCCCGGCCGCTGTCAGTTGGGGAACCAGCTGGCTCGAGAACGTGCTCGCGAAGAGGGTGCCTGCGATGGCCAGACCGACCGATCCACCGATCTGCCGGAAGAAGGTCAGGTTGCTGGTCGCGACGCCCAGGCGTTCGAACGGGACGACGCTCTGGATGACGATCGTGAGCACGGAGAACGTGGGGCCGATGCCAAGGCCGGTGATGAACATCCAGACCCACAGGTACGGCAGGTCGGTCGTGGCTGTGAGGCCGGTCAACAGGTACTGGCCGACCACCATGAACACGAGAGCGCCCACGATGAGCGCCTTGTACTTGCCCGTCCGGCTGACCATGGCACCCGACCCGATGGCACCGACGATGAGACCGCCCAGCAGCGCCAGCGTCTGCAGACCGGATTCGGTCGGGCTCGATCTCACGCACCGTCTGGAACCACAGCGGCAGGTAGACGAGGGCACCAAAGAAGCCCATCGCAGTCAGGAACGAGGTCAGGATGGTCACCGCGTAGCCACGGTTGCGGAAGAGCTCCAGGGGCACGATCGGCTCCGCCGCCCGGGCCTCCACGAACAGGAACACCACCCCGATGATGAGCGCGGCGATGATGGCCCCGCCGACCCATGGGTCGCTCCAGTCGTGGCGCTGCTTGTTCGTAAGGCCGATCATGAGCAGCGAGACGGAAGCCGTGAACACGGCAGCGCCCAGGTAGTCCAGGTTGCGAGTGGGTCGCTCACCATGGACCGAGGGCAGGAACCGGTAGATGATCCAGAGCGCGAGCAGGCCGATGGGCAGGTTGACGTAGAAGATGAAGTGCCAGCTGAAGTGCTCGGTGAGCCAGCCGCCCAGCAAGGGACCGAGGATGGCGGAGACGCCGAACACGGCCCCGAACAGCCCTTGGTACCTGCCCCGCTCGCGTGGCGAGAACATGTCACCGACGACCGCGAGGGAGATGGGAAAGATGGCACCGGCTCCGGCACCCTGGATGCCCCGGAACAGGATCAGGCTTTCCATGCTCCAGCTGAGGCCCGACAGCGCCGAGCCGACCAGGAATATGGTGATACCGATGAGGAGCATCAGCCGGCGTCCGTACAGGTCGGACAGCTTGCCGTAGAAGACACCCGTGATGGTCGACGTGAGCAGGTAGATGGTGACCACCCACGTGTACAGCTCGGTACTGCCGTGGAGGTCGCTCACGATGCTCGGCAGGGCGGTGCCGACGATGGTCTGATCGAGGGCCGCCAGGAACATCCCCAGCAGGATCGCGAACAGGATCTCCATCTTCCGCCGGTGCGGCAGATCCAGGGCTGGGGTCGGGGTCAACAAGTCGTCCGACGACGGCATCGCTTCCATGTGGGGTCCTGTGCTCCTCTCGCTGCCCGTGAGTCGGGCGTTGCCCTGGACTACGCTTCGTCGGTATCCACGCGAGCGACCGCCCGACCGAGTGCCTTCGCGGCGCGCAACATCACCACGCGCTCCTTGTCATCGAGGGACACGAGGAGGCGTCGCCATTGCTCGCGGCGGAGGCCGTCCAGTTCCTCGCATCGCTTGAGCCCGGGGCCCGTCGCGCGAACCCGAACCAGTCGCCGGTCGTGGTCATCCCGGACGCGCTCCACGAGTCCGTGCTGCTCCATCCGGTCGACGATCCCGGTCAGGTTGGACAGGGATACATCAACAGATTCGGCCAGTCGGCTCATGGGCAGCGCCCCGCGGTCCTCCAGCAGTGTCAGCACCACCATGTGCAGCTTGCTGATCGACCGATCCTGCCAGGCGCGCATCATCGCCTTGCGCTGGTACGCCATCATGGGTTCCAGCTCCCGCATGATCGTCCCGACCGCGTCGTCGCGGGTGGCGGGTGCTGCCGTCCTTGACGGGGTCGGGACTGTCGTGGTCACCTCGATGATTATTCACATGCCAATCATCATGTCAAGGACGATGATTGCGTCCATATGAAGTATCCGGCCCGACGGTGACGCCCGTGCCGGGGGAGGCACCGATGCGATTTGCACTCATGACCGAGCCCCAGCAGGGGATCTCGTACGAAGAGGTCCTCGCCCTCGCCCTCACGGCCGAGGCCGCCGGGTTCGAGGGGTTCTTCCGGTCGGACCACTACACCAGCTTTCCGGGTGACTCCGGTCTGCATACCACCGATGCCTGGGCGACCCTTGCCGGTCTGGCACGTGAGACGAAGCAGATCCACCTCGGTACCCTCGTGTCCCCGGTCACCTTCAGGATCCCGGGCGAGCTTGCCAAGATCGCGGCGACCGTGGACGAGATGAGCGGCGGACGGGTGGAGGTTGGCGTCGGAGGCGGTTGGAACGAGCGCGAGCACGCCGAGCTGGGGCTGCCGTATCCGGACACGAAGACACGCATCGACCAGATGGAGGAGGAGCTCGCCATCCTGTGCGGCCTCTGGGACGAACCCGACGGATGGTCCTTCGAGGGTCAGCACTGGCAGGTACGCGGGTCCATGTTCCGACCCAGCTACGATGGGTCGACCCCCCGTGCCGATGGTCGACGCCGGCCCAACATCATCGTGGGCGGCACGGGCAAGCCGCGGTCCCTGCGCATCGCTGCGCGCTACGCGGACGAGTACAACGCGAGCGGCTCCACTCCCGCCGAGGTCGCCAACATCAACGCCGATCTCGATACCGCTTGCCGGGCCATCGGCCGCGATCCCAGGGCCATCACCAGGTCCGTGATGGCGGGTACCCTGGTCGGCCGTGACCGGGCCGAGATGGCAGCGCGTGTCCAGGCGCAGCTGGACATGTTCGGCGAGGGTGATGGCGTGGGCTGGATGGAGGAGCGCCGCGGGCGATGGATCACCGGCACGCTCGATGAGGCTCGGGCGATGATCCGCTCGTTCACCGAAGCGGGCGCCCAGCGGATCATGCTCCAGGACTTCCTGCCCCGCGATCTGGAGCATGTGACGCTGATGGGCGAGTTGATCTCGGGCTGATCCTGACGGTGCCTGCCGGCACCCGAGGTCCGCGTCAGGGTCGGTAGATGGATTGACGCGCGGTCATCGGATCTTGGATGCTCGTCGCTCGTGCACCGATCACCGCTCAGTCTCCTGGTCAGCCTCCTGGGTGCGATCGCGCTCGTGACGGCCCTGGCCGCTGTCCCCGGCTCAGCCGCCGCGACGCCACGGGTCCGTATCTCCTGGCCCAGCTCGGTTCGACCCGGCGAGGCGACCGCTATCCGCCTGACATTCCCATCGCGCGTGACGGCTGTCGATGGGCGGCTCCTGTTCGACGACTCGAACCTGGAACTCGTCGGTGTGGCACCCGTGGGGGGAGGGACGGGGCTCCTGCCCGTCGTCACCACCAGCGGCGCGGCGTTCGGTGCCTACGATCTGCGGACGGTACGTGGGAAGGTCCGACTCGACCTGGTCGTGGTCTCCTCGACGAGATCGGTCCGCGCCCGCGTCGCGGTGGAGTCGATCGCCACCCGCACTGAGCGACCGGTCAAGCAGACTCGCCGAACTCGGCGTGAGGTCGCCATAGCCAGGGCCGACTGGGAACGAGTGCGACTGGCTGGCGTCAGGTGTGGCGCTTCCCGTACGATCCGTCGCCTGGACGTCGACCAGGATGGCTGTGGCGATGTGGCGGACATCGAGGCTGTGCGCTCGGGCAGGGAACACACGGATCTTGGCCGTGCGACTTCCGCTATCGGATCCCGTGTAGCCGCGGCATCATCCCTCGCATCCCCCGGCGTCATCACGGTCGACAGCAGCGACGACACCCCCGACGTCCTGCCGGGCGACGGGCTGTGTGCGGACGCCGAAGGGCGATGCACGTTGCGTGCGGCGATCTCGGAATCGGAGCTGCTCGCGGGCGACATCACCATCGAGTTCGATCTTGCCGGCACCGCGCCAGTGACCATCGCCCTGGGCTCGCGGCTGCCATACATCACCCGCCTGGGGGCGAGCCTGACCATCGATGGTTACAGCCAGCCCGGCAGTTCCGTGAACACCGCGACGTATGGGTCGAACGCGGTACCCGGGGTCCGTCTGCGTGGCAATGGTGTTGCCGCCCACGAGGTGGGCCTGTACGTCACCAGTGGCGGCAACGTGATTCGCGGCCTCATCCTGTCCGACCTGTATCGGGGCATCATGGTCGATGGACCAGATGCCGCGGGTAACCGGATCATGGGCAACTGGATCGGCTTCGACCAGCACGGACACAACGACCCGATGGCAGGCATCGGCGTGCTCCTCAACACCGGCGCCACCGATACCCGGGTCGGCAGCGCTGCCCGGGCGGACCGCAACGTCATCGGCAACTTCACCAAGGCCGTCGGCATGTACGGCCCCGGAACCAGGCGGTCGATCATCTCCGGCAACCTGCTGTGCATCGCGCCACGCGGAGGTCGCGCTCCCTGCTCGGTGGGCGTCGACCACGACTTTGGCCCTCGGGACGGGCTGGTGGGTGGCGATGGGCCAGGTCAGCGGAACATCATCGGGCCGACCAGGCTCGAAGGCATCGAGCTGTCGCACGGCTGGGACCCCGACGGCGGCGACGATTCACCGTGGCGGATAACCGGCAACCGCATCGTCGGCAACTGGATCGGGTTCCGGTACAACGGGGCGTACGACGCGAGTTACCGCTCCGGGTACCACGACGGCGCCGAGGATTCCACCGGTATCCATGTCTGGGACGGCGCCGCGGATAACCTGGTCGTGCGGAACCACATCGCCTCGGTGCATGACGGCATCCGGATACGGAGCTCGACATCACGGGGCAATGAGCTTGTCGGCAACGTCATCGGCGTGTCCCCCCGTGGGGAGCCTGCACCGCTCAAGGGATGGGGCATTTCCGTGAGCCAGGGGCTTCGGCATGCGACATTGCGTGGCAACCGCATCCGGTACGCCCGATTGGGTGGCGTCGGACTCCTGAGCGTGGACGTCCTGTGGGTGCGCATCAGTCGTACCACCGTGGGCCACACGGACGGACCCGCCATCCGGTTGGCACGACACGGGTCGGATGGCGCCAACCATCACCTGGCCGCTCCGCACGTCACGAATGCTGCGGTCGCGGCGACGGGCGTGAAGGTTCGTGGCACCGGCCGGGCCGGTGCCATCGTGGAGCTATACCGGTCGGGCCGGAGCAGCGGCAGATCCGGCCTGCCCGTCACCTACCTGGGCAGAGTGGGTGTTTCGTCGACAGGGTCGTGGCATACGACTGTCGACGGCCTGCGTCGAGGGGATCGCGTGACGGCACTCCAGATCACCGACAGCGGCGACACCTCAGCCATGTCACTGGGAGTCGCCGTTCGACCCTGACGGACCCAGGAGACCTCCCTCCCTCCGCTCGCTGGACCGGACCTGGGTCACTCCTCAGGGGGTGCCGAATCGAACACCACGACTTGCCAGGATGTGTCGGGCGCTGACTCCACGGTGAAGCGGACGGCCTGGTCGAGGTCCGGGCCCGCGAATTCCGAGCCGGTCGCAGCGCTTTCACCATCTCGGCAGGCGGAAGCGACGGGCTCGATGTCCGGCCACGGTGGTGGGTCCATCGTGATCACCACGTCCGAGGGCCCGCTGCAGGCGAGCATCACTCCGAAGCCCCCATCCAGGGCCATGGGCTCGGACACGACCGGTGCCGCCGAGGCGCCCGGACGGTCGGTCGCGGACTGCTCCCATCGCCACAACACCGTCCCCTCGCTCGGGACCCGATCGAGGATGACCTCGCTGAGAGGGCGCAGGGTCGGCCAGGCGGGGAACCGGGGCGCGAGCGACGCACCCGGACCGGCCTCGCCATACGGGCCGCCTGTCCATGCGTCCACCTCGGCTTCCGGCACCAGCCCGAGCAGGCGCCCCTCGACCGCCCGCGCCCGACCGGTGAGCGGCTCCGCGAGGACCAGGCCGCCCAGACCGCCGAGCGCGACCAGCGAGTCGTCGGGTGCGACATCCAGGATCGACCAGTCCGTGTCGGGCTCGCTCGACGGCAATCCCGCGGAGAGGACCTCTCGTGCGGTCCCGCCGGCCTCGACACGCGCGAGCGCGAACTGGCGCCCGCCTTCGCGACGATCGAGCAGCAGCCACATCGCGGTCCCATCCCGCGTGTGCCTGGCAGCGACCACATCGTCGGGCGCGAGCTCGTCGCGGTACCAGGTCGTCAGCGTGCCATCGGCGGCTTTGCCCACCACGGCGCCGCTCGGAAGGCCTGGACAGGTGCCGTCGAGGGACGGATCGCACACCTGCAGGCTCATCCCGGCGGCTCCCCTGCCCTCGCTGAGGGATGGATCGAGTCCGGGGATGACCTGGCCGTCCGGTCGACCATCGAGATAGACCACGCGCCACCTCGAATGATCGACTCCCGTGACGAAGCCCGTGCCGTCGGCCAGCCAGCCATCGATCGGCTCGACGGGTCCCTCCTGGAGCGCCGCCAGTTCGTCGAAGACGCGGGCGAGCGAGGGCAGCGACAGCATCGTGGTGGTCCCGGTCTCCGGGTCCGTCAGGCGCATCGAGCCGGACTCCGTCCACTCGGCGAACCGACCACCCGGGATCCACGACCGGTCTCCCCGACCATCCAACGGGCCGACGACGTGCGATCGGGTCTCGCAGGTCGATGAGTCGGAGGCCCTCCCCGACATCGGCCGCCAGCCACCCGGTCCCGGACAGTCGAAGCTCCACCTTCGGATCGCGCGGCTCGATCCGCAGTGTCGTGATGAGGCGCTCCTGACCGTCGCTCCGGATCGCGACGATGCTCGCCTGCCTCGGTTCGTCGTATGGCACGCTGTCGAGGTCGGTCGACCTGGACACGACGGCCACGTAGCTGGTGGACGGACGTGGCTCGTCGGTGCGTTGGGACGCGACCAGCAGCGCGGCGGCGACGAGCGCCGCGCCGAGCAACGCCGGCACGAGTGCGGACCGCAGCCGCCGGATGGGCCAGACAGCGCGCCTCGTCGCGCCGGCCGCCCGTGTCGCACCGACGAGGGCGAGCGCGTCCACATCGGTCGGCATCTCGCTGGCCCAACGGTCATACGTGGCGGCCAGCCGTTGCTCGAAGGTCATCGGGTCATGCATCGTCGAGCTCCTGTCGCAGCCGGTCGAGGAGGCGTGCCAGCCGGCTCCGCACACCCGATGCGGATATGCCTGCCTGTGCGCGATCTCGAACGAATCGAGGCCTGCCGCGAAGCGCATCGCCAGCAGCTCCTGATCGCGAACGGGCAGCCTGGCGACGGCCCGCCGGAGGTCCACGACCTCGATCCTCGCGGCCGGATCCGCGGCGCCCCTCCTTCGTGCTCGCCGCGATCTCGTGCACCGTGCGCCGCCGCTGTCGACGGATCAGCTGGCGTGACTCGTTCGCGGCGATGGCCACGAGCCACGGCCTGATCCGGTCAGGGTCCTTGAGGGTGCCGAGTCGCGGCCACACCTTGCCCCACGCGATCTGGGTCGCCTCCCGCGCTAGCTCCGCGTCACCGGTGATGACGTAGGCCGCGCGCACCATCGGGGCGTAGTGCTCGTCCACCAGCCGGGCACAGGCCAACTCGTCGCCCGCGGCAGCACGCCGGACCAGCGACTCGGCGAGCGAAGCGTCCTCCATGGCGATCCCTGTCATGGCAAGGAGATGCCGGTCGATGGCGCAGTGTCTCACGCGACACGAATCGGATCGTGCGCTCCGAAGCACGCGGGTAGCCCAGCTCCGGCGGGGCGGCCACGCGCGCGACGTGGTACCTGAGGGCCAATAGTTCCCTGCGGCGGGCCTCATAGCCGACGTCGGCCTGCACCTGCAAGCCGTCCATGGCCTCCTCAATGTCCTCGCCGATCGCAACGGCACGCCGCAGTTCTTGGATGCCGCCCGCTAGGTGAGAGATGCTTCGAGCGATGGCTTGGAATTCGCCGTTCTTGCCGTCAAATAGCCCATTCGCCAGTGGTGGTCGCCAGATATGGTTCGGGATGATGTGCAGTTGCGGATCGTCACGCATCACCGCACGCGCCCGATGCGCGCCGGCGGCCAGTAGCGGAACCACGGGGCTCCGGTGACGGCACGCGGATCGATGGCGCCGAACACACGCGAATCCGTGGAGCGCATCGGATCGTCGCCCTCCAGCCGGATCCAGCCATCGGGGTCCACCGACACGACCCGTTTGATGAGCACCAGGTCGTGTGCGCCCGGGTCGGGCGCACGTGGATCGGGCGCCAGCACCAGGTCGCCGGTGTCGGGTGCCCGGCCTGCATAGGCGAGTGGGTCGACCAGCAGCCAGTCACCAGCCAGGATGGTCGGCTCCATGCTCGGCCCCTCGATGGCCACCCGGGCCCTCCAGGAGCGCACGACGCGATCCAGCAGTGCCCGCTCCCGAAACCACACGTGCCCCGCCACGAGTCCTGCAAGCATCGCGAGGACGCCGAACGAAAGCGCGAGACGCGTCATCGCTGGAGAACCACCAACCCATCAGGCCGTGACTCGGTACGGCCGTGCGGGACTCCGAAGGTGGAACGGCTCAGGCCGGCAGCCGGGTAGCCGCCGGGCCGCCAGTGCCCTTCCACGCCACGTCGATGGCATCGATGAGGGTCAGCAGCTTCTTCGCCTCCTCCAGGTCGACGGTCCGCTTCACCAGGGAGGCCTGCTTGGCAGCCTTCCAGCAGGTGTCCGCGATATCCGGGAACTTCTCCAGGTGGTCCGGCTTGAAATAGTCGCTCCAGAGGACATCGATGTGATGCTTGGCCAGTTCGGCGCGCTCCTCCTTGGCGATGAGACAGCGTGCCCGGAACACGTCATCCGAGGACGCGTGGTACTTCTCGATCATGCGGTAGCAGGATTCGGCCTCGATTCGGGCCTGGACCGGGTCGTAGATGCCGCACGGCACATCACAGTGGGCGTGGGCGACTCGGTGTGGAGCGATCGCACGCAGCAGATCCATGGCAGTGACTCTCCTCTATGGCTCGGTCGGGACGGCGCGAGCGATTGTCGCACCGCCATGATGCGCCCGCATGTGCTGGCGATGGGATGCCGGCCCCGGCGGCGAATGTCGCGGGCCCCAGCGGCGCCTGGTCGACCCCCGCCCGGGTGGTCGTGCCTGGGACCAGGACACACCGCGGGCATCACACGTGTGACCAGCAGGCGGTGGTCGATGGGCTCGGTCCTCCACGGCGACGGGACCCGGGAGCGTTCTCGGGGATGGCGGATCGGTGTGGGCCGATATACTACGCGGCACTCCGCTGCCCGAGCCCAACATCCCCAGGTCGGCGCTACCGTGGACCTGCCGATGCCCAACAGGATGCGCATGATCGACGCCGCCCACGTCACCGCACGGGCCATCCAGACCCGCCTCTCCCACCTCGACGCGCTGGAGGCCGAGTCGGTGTTCATCATGCGCGAGGTCGCGGCCGAGTTCCAGCACCCGGTCGCTGCTGTTCTCGGGCGGCAAGGATTCCATCGTGCTGCTGCGACTGGCCGAGAAGGCATTCCGGCCGGCACGCTTCCCGTTCCCGCTGATGCACGTCGACACCGGCCACAACTTCCCGGAGGTCCTCGACTTCCGGGACCGGCGCGTCGCGGAGCTGGGCGAACGGCTCATCGTGGCCTCGGTCCAGGACTCCATCGACACCGGCCGCGTCCGCGAGGAGCCCGGCAACCCGTCGCGCAACCGGCTCCAGACCACCACCCTGCTGGACGCCATCCTGGAGCACGGCTTCGACGCGGTCTTCGGGGGCGCCCGGCGAGACGAGGAGAAGGCGCGCGCCAAGGAGCGCGTGTTCTCGCTCCGCGACGAGTTCGGCCAGTGGGAGCCGCGTTCCCAGCGGCCGGAGCTGTGGAGCCTGTACAACGGTCGGCTCCGACGTGGCCAGCACATGCGCGTGTTCCCCATCTCCAACTGGACCGAGATGGATGTCTGGCAGTACATCGCGCGCGAGCGCCTCGAGGTGCCCTCGATCTACTTCGCCCACGAGCGCGACGTGTTCCGACGCGACAACATGTGGCTGGGCACGACGCCGCACCTGCCCCGCGGGCGAGGACGAGCCCGTGGAGCGGATGGTCGTGCGCTACCGCACCGTGGGCGACGCGACCTGCACCGGCGCGGTCAGCTCCGGAGCGCCGCCACCGTGGAGGACATCATCCTGGAGGTCGCCGCCGCGCGCATCACGGAGCGCGGCGCCACCCGCGCCGACGACGCGTTCTCCGAGACGTCCATGGAAGACCGCAAGCGCGAGGGCTACTTTTGAGCATGGACCTGCTGCGCTTCTCCACCGCGGGCTCCGTCGATGACGGCAAGAGCACCCTCATCGGGCGCCTGCTGTTCGACTCCAAGGGCATCTTCGAGGACCAGTACGCCGCCATCGAGCGGACCAGCCGTCGCCGCGGCAACACCAAGGTGGACCTGGCGCTGCTGACCGACGGCCTGCGCGCCGAGCGCGAGCAGGGCATCACCATCGACGTGGCCTACCGCTACTTCGCCACGCCTCGCCGGAAGTTCATCGTCGCCGACACGCCGGGGCACATCCAGTACACCCGCAACATGGTCACCGGCGCCTCCACCGCGGACCTCGCCATCGTGCTCGTGGACGCCCGCAACGGTGTCCTGGAGCAGTCCCGGCGGCACGCCTTCATCGCCGCCCTCCTGGGCATCCCGCACATCGTGGTGGCCGTCAACAAGATGGACCTCGTGGGCTACGACGAGGCAGGTGTTCGAGGCCATCCGGACGCGACTTCTCGGAGTGGGCCGCCAAGCTCGCCATCCGGGACCTGCGCTTCATCCCCATCTCGGCGCTCCACGGCGACAACGTCGTCCAGCGGTCGCTGTCGATGCCCTGGTACCAGGGGCCGTCGCTGCTGTACGACCTGGAGAACGTGTACATCGGCTCCGACCGCAACCTCATCGATGCCCGGTTCCCGGTGCAGTGGGTCATCCGGCCGCAGTCGGACGAGCACCACGACTTCCGGGGCTATGCCGGACAGGTCGCCGGCGGCGTGTTCCGGACCGGTGACGAGGTGGTCGTGCTGCCCTCGGGGCGCACCGACCCGCATCGCGCGCATCAGCACCCTCGACGGCGAGCTGGAGACGGCCGCGCCACCCATGTCGGTGGTCATCGAGCTCGCGGACGACATCGACGTGTCGCGGGGCGACATGCTGTCGCGACCCCACAACCAGCCGACCGTGGCCCAGGAGCTGGAGGCGATGGTCTGCTGGATGGTCGGAGGCGCCGCTCCGCCAGGGGGCCCGCTACTCAGCTGAAGCACACGACCCGGACCGTGAAGGCCATCGTGGACGACCTGCGCTACGCCATCGACGTCAACACGCTCCACCGCGAGCCGGCTACCGAGCTGGGTCTCAACGCCATCGGCCGGGTGCGGCTGCGGACGTCCGAGCCGCTGATGCTCGACGAGTACCGCGACAGCCGGACCACGGGCGGCTTCATCCTCATCGACGAGGCGACCTCACGACACCGTGGGCGCGGGCATGGTCGTGCGCGCCGGTCCGGAGCAGCACATCGAGGCGCTCGAGGCCATCGCCTGACGGCTCGCTGACCCGCGACGGTCGGAGGGTGCCCTGGGCGCGCCGCGAGGGCGGTCCGCGGTCCGGCCGGTATCATCGGCGGTTCATGGTCGACCGGTCCGAGCCACTCGTCGTGACGCCCCAGGCATGTCCGTTCGTGGCGCTCGACGGCGACCGCGACCAGCGTCTGGACGCTCCCGACGCGCTCCACCGCTGCTTCGCGGATCGAGCCGCCCAAGGCGCGATCCATGGGTCACCAGGCCGGCTACTGCCTGTCGCCGGGGTTCACGGCGTGCCCCATCTTCCTCGACTGGGCGTCGCGGGTCGCCGCCGACGTCGTGGAGGCGCCGCTGGTCGGCGCCGCCGATCGCGGCCGCGACGACCACGACCGCCGCGGCCGCCGCAGCCGCATCCGGCACGGTCGGCCCCCGCCGCAGCCGCATCCCGCACCGGCACGTCCGCGCAGCGACCCTGGGCCGCGGCTCCCCCCTGGGCTGGCGGAGGCCATGCCGCCGCGGCGACCCGATGGACCATGCTCGGCACCGGCGCACCGCGGATCGTGGACATCGACACCGGGGTCGCAGTCCGGCGATGGCGCCTGCCGGGACGGCCGCGGCAGCAGCGCCGTTCGTGCCGCCCCCGTCGCAGCACGCAGGCGCGGTCGCGGAGGCTGCGCCACGGCCCCGCCCATCGGCGCACCGTCGACGCGACCCGGCCGCATCGCCGTCGAGGTCGGCGCTCCCGACGTCACCGAGTCGTGGCCGTGCGACGTCACGACGGCGAGCCGCCGCCGAGCTGGCCGCGTCGATGGCGCGGACCGACCTGCTGGCCGGCACCGCCGTCGATGTCGGGGTCGACGGGGCCGAGGGCGCATCGGGCGCGCCCTCCGACGGGTCGCCGGAGATCGCCGCCCTGGTCGCGAGGCCGGCCGCGGGTGCCGGTGGACGCCGGTGCGCCGTCCTCGCTGGCGCCGCAGACCCGTCCCGGCGCGCGGCCTCCGGGTCCCCGGGAATGGGAGGGTGCCCGGCGATTCGAGGCGTACGCCGCGCGGACGGGCGTCGACGCCGTCCAGGTCGGCCCGTGCTGGTCGCCATCGGCGCCATGCTGGTCGCCGTGGCGCTGCTGGTCGTGTTCCTGCTGCCCAGCCTGTTCCGGGCGGTGCCCGGCAGGCGACGCCGACCCCCGACCGCGGCGGCGAGTGGCGCGGCTCATCGCCGACGCGCACGACCCGCGCGCCACCCCGGCAGAGCCCCGCGTCACGCCCCAGCGACCCGAGCCGACGCCGCGTGACCTACCGGTCAAGACGGGCGACACGCTGCTCGCGGATCGGCCGGCGGTTCAACGTGACCGTGGAGCAGCTGCAGTGTGCCAACGACATCCGGAACCCGAACTCGGTCCGGCTCGGCACCACGCTCGATCATCCCGGTCGAGTCGTACCGCTGTCCCCAGCCGACCAAGAAGCCCAAGAAGACGCCCGGCGGCTGACCCGCGAGCCGAGCCACTGCGTCCCGATCGGGTCGCCTCATACGTCGACGAGCGCGTCGACCCGGTCGCGGACCGCGGCCCACAGCCGATCCGGGCCGAACCGGACCGGGTCGTCACAGGGCAGCCCGGTCTCCGCAGCGGTCTCGGCGATGATCCGGAGCGCATCCGCGTCGTCCGGATAAGTCGACGGTGTTGAGCGCGACCGCCACCACGCGCGACGGTGCGACCAGTGCCCGCGATGCGCTCGTGGAGGTCGATGAAGCCAGGCAGCGGCGCGATGGGGAAGGTCCGGTCGGGCAGGTGGTCGAAGTCGTGGTCGGTGAGGCCCGGCTTGTGGACCAGGACCATGGCCTGCGGTGTCGCGCCGTGGATGAGGCCCAGCGTCACCGACGAGTAGGCGGGGTGGTCGAGCGAGCCCTGGCCCTCGACGAGGACCCAGTCGCCCAGCTCCTCGCCCTGCTCCACGATGCGTTCGACGGTGCCCTGGACGAAGTCCGACACGACCGCGTCGACGGGCGCGCCCCAGCCCTCGATCATGATGCCCGTCTGGCCCGTGGCCACGAACGAGGCGCTGCTCGCCGGCAGCCGCGCGCCGCCTGGCGCAGCTCCAGCATCACGGACATCTTGCCCACGGCGCAGTCCGTGCCGACGGCGAGGATCACCCGCTTGCCCGGGAGCGTGGCGCCGGCCCGTGGCCGTGGTCCGCGGACCGGTCGGCCGTCGCACGTCGTGGAGCGTGACGCCGGCCGCCGCGGCCGCCGCGGCCAGGTCCGGATCGTCCGGCGAGGAACGTGTGCAGGCCGGAGATGATGTCCAGGCCGTGCTCGATGGCCGCGAGCAGGATGACCTTCCAGGCGGTCGGGCAGGCGGCCGCCCGTGGGCGCGATGCCGATGAGCAGCGCGTCCGGCGGCTGCGGCAGCGCGAGGGCCTCCTCGAGCGAGGCCACGACGGGCACGTCGGAGCGGCCCGGGATCGGCCCGGAAGTCGCCGACGATGGCGGGCGCCCTGGTGGAGTCGATGACCGCGACCACCTCCCGGCTGCCGTAGCGCAGCACCCCGAACGCGGTCTTGGCCGAGTGGTCGCCGAAGGCGCCCTCGGCAAGGATCACCAGCCGCTCGGTCGCGGGCGCGCTCGGTCGACCGGCCCCGTCGCAGGTCCACCGGCGCGGCGACTAGCGCGGCGCGAGGTTGATGGCGGTGATGAGCCCCGCCTCGACCCGGAACGTGGCGTCGAGGTGCTGGCTCGGCGCGCCCGGGCGGATGACGACCAGGTCCGCCTCGTAGGTGTTGCCGGTGTCGCGGACCTCACCCGGGATCATCCGCAGACCCTTGTCCGCGCGCAGGAACCAGCCGCCCACCTGCTCCGAGCCGCGCAGCGTGCGCGAGCTGCCCTGGACGTGGACGCGCATCTCCGTGCGCTCGTCGAACAGCTTCACGGCGCCCTGCCGGTCGCCGGTGTTCAACCGGTCGAAGAAGTCTTCCATGGTCTCGACGGCACCCATGCCCGGAGTCTAGCAGCGGAGCGTCACGCGGCGCGTCGCTAGAAGCCGCCGCCGGCGCCGCCGCCGCCGCCACCCGAGCTGCCGCCGCCGAAACTGCCGCCGCCACCCGAGCCGCTCGACGACGACGACGACGCGCTGCTGCCGATGGTGGACAGGGCCGCGGTCATGCTGCCGAAGTCGGGGACGGCGGAGCTGGAGAACGATGCCACCAGCGACCCGCCGGCGCCGCTCCCGGACGATCCGACCACGTACCAGACGGGCAGGTATGGCGGCCGCAGGCCCGACGCGCCCGCCTCACGGGCCGTCTCGACCGACCGCTCCAGGACGTCCTCGACCTCGTGATGCAGCCCGAGGGCGTATCCCCACACGACCGCCTGGTCGGGCGTCTCGACCCACGGCAGCGACGTGGCTGGCCACGACCTCGTCCATCGAGCGCGCGCCCGCGAGGGTGTGCTCCAGGGTCCGCCGATAGGCCGCGAGCCAGGCGTAGACCATGGCACCGGACATCGTCCGCTGGGGCATCACGCGCGCGAGCACGAACATCGCGATCGGACGCCGCGATGAGCGCGCCGCCCAGCAGCAGCAGGCCGCTGCTGGGCAGGTTCCAGGCGACGATGGCGCCGACGATGCCCACGACCAGCACGACGCCGGCGCGGAACGACCAGCGCTCGGTCGACTTCTCCGGGTCCTCGCGATACCAGCCCGCGGTCGACGACCCCGTTACCCAGCAGGCGGTCGAAGTCCGGGATCGACCGGGCGAAGCTCGGTCAGCTGGTCGGCGTCGAGCGACCCGGCGCCGTCCGCGGAGGCCCGCAGCCGGTCGCGCACGAGGGCCTCCGGCGCGCCCAGCGGCACGCTGCTGTTGCGCAGCACGCGCGAGTCGGCCCGGTCCGGGTCCAGCACATCGAGGGTGGTCCGGTCGCAGCTCCGCCGGGCTGCCGGAACCGCAGCTCGCCCCGGCCGGCCAGGTCCACGAGCGCCGTGGTCAGCGCATGTCGGGTGACCCGGCCGTCCAGCATCACGGTCGCGGCGGCAGGCGTCAGGCCGGGTGGCGGCGCGGGCATCAGCACCGACGGATCGTCGAGGTACTCCGGGTCGCGGCCGTAGCGGAGCCAGCTCCAGCCGGCCCAGCCGACGAGCGCCGAGCAGGGCCAGCGGCGCCAGGATCAGGCCGGTCGCGGCGTCCACCTGTCGCGCCAGCTGCAGCTGGTTGGCGCGCTCCGCGGTCGTCGCGGCGTCGATCCTGGCGAGGGCAGCGTCCAGTGCCCCGTCCATGTCGCAGGCGCGCAGGTGCGGCAGCATGTCGTCCTGGTAGATCGCCTGGCGGTCCTCGTTGGTGAGGTACGACGCGCGATAGCCGGGTGCCGCGTACAGCTGGACCTGGCCGTGGCACTTGCTGTCGTCGAGGTCGTACAGGATGGCCAGGCCATCATCGAAGCCCTTGCGGCCGACGCCGTACTGGTCGATGAGGGCGATGGCATCCGCCTTCCGCCCGCTCGGGCGTGTCGCTCTCGCGGCTTGACCTGGGTGTAGACCACGACCTGGGCGCCGGTCCGCTCCTCGATGGCCGCGATGGTCGCGGCCGCGCGCTGTCGGGTCGCGGGCGACAGGACGTCGGCGTAGTCGTAGACCCGCAGGCCCGGGATGGGCGCGGGATAGGGTGGCCCCGCGCGGCGCGGAGGGCAGGTCGGGCACCGATGGCGGTCGGCGGGGGCGTCGCGCGAGGCGCGGGCTGGCGTCGGCGCCCGGGCTGACGTGACGCGGCCGGCGTCGCGGTGGCGCGGCGTCGACGACCGCGGCGCACCCGGGATGGCGGCGGTGAGCGTGAACACGCCCCGGTTGAGGGCGTTGAGCCAGTCGTCCGACCGCAAGGGCGTCGGCCATCGACGCGTCGACCTGCGGCCGTCAGCGCGGCCGCGTCGATGATCGGCTGCCAGGCCGTCGCTGAGCGCCAGCGAGACCAGCGCCCGCGTGACGTCTGCCGGTCGAAGTCCCAGAGCAGCACGGCACCCTGGCCGTCGTCGCCGCCGACCGCCCACTGCTCGCAGCAGCGCCTGGGCGTCCTCGTCGGCCGCGGCCTGGTCCCTGGGCCGCGCCCTTGACCTGGGTGTAGCACCACGACGTCGACGCCGCGACTCTCGAGGAACGCCCGCAGGCCTTCCTCGACGCCCTCCTCGGGCAGCCGGTTGAAGACTTCGGCGTCATCGACGATGTGGGCTGTTCGCGGGCCGGTCCGGGAATGGCGGGCCGGCCGCGGGCACCGCGCCGGCCACCATCAACAGCAGCAGCATCCCCGCGACGATGGCGGAGATGATGCGGTGCAGCCCCGCTCGTCGGCGACCGTGCATCACGGGCGCAGCGTACCCCAGTACCGCGCCGCGCATCCGCGCGGCCGTCCCCGACGTCAGGCGGTGTCTGCGATGGCCGGCAGCGCGTCGACGCCGGCAGCGCCGGCTCGGTCGCGCGCAGGCGCCGGACCAGCTCCGCGCTCAGCTCGTAGCGGCCGAAGCTGGGCATGATGTAGGTGCCCTGGACCAGGCCACGGATGCCCGACAGCAGCTCCATGGCCAGCTCCAGGCCCACCTCCGCGCCCCGGTCGCCGGCCGCGGCCATGGCGTCCCGGACGCGGTCGGGGATGGTGATGCCGGGCACCTCGTTGTGCAGGAACTCGGCGTGGCGCGAGGTGTGCAGCGGCAGGACGCCCAGCAGCACCGGCTTGGGCAGCCGGTCGCCCCAGCGCCGCGAGGCGCGCTCCATGAACCGGTCCCACTGCTCCCGGGCGTAGATGGGCTGGGTCATGATCAGGTCCGCGCCCGCGTCGAGCTTGCCCGTCAGTCGGTCGAGCTCGTGCTCCAGGTCGCCCGCGGTCGGGTCGAGGGCGCACGCGACGGTGAACCCGGCCGGTGCGCCGATGGGCTTGCCCGCCTGGTCCTCGCCCCGGTTGAGGCGCTTGGATGACCCCGATGAGGCCGGTCGAGTCGATGTCCCAGATGCCCGTCCCGGTGGGGTAGTCGCCGATGCGGGGCGGGTCGCCGGTGAGCGCCAGGATGTCCCGGACGCCCAGGGCATGCGCGCCCAGGAGCTCCGACTCGAGCGCCATGAGGTTGCGGTCGCGGGTCGTGAAGTGGACCAGGCACTCGAGGTCCAGGTCGTGCTGGATGCCGAAGGCGACGGCCATGGCGCTCATGCGCACCCGGGCCATGGCGCTGTCGCTGATGTTGACGAGGTCGACGCCGGCCTCCGCCAGCAGCCGCGCCGCCTCGAGGGTCCGCTCGATGCGCACCGAACGGGGCGGGTCGATCTCCACGCTGATGACGAAGCGACCCTCGGCCGAGCTTGCGCGGCGAGGCCGGTGGGCGGCGGGTGCCTCGCCGGGTCGCGGGCCGCTCGGCGCCGCGTTCCGTGATCACGGTCCGGGGCGCGGCGCCGGCACCCAGCGGGGTCGCGGCTGCGGCCGCGGTCGCCGTCGGCGGTGCCGGCCGCGCCCGTGCGATCTCGCGGTCGAGTGCCTGGCGCATGGCCGCGACGTGCTCCGGGGTCGTGCCGCAGCAGCCACCGATGAGGCGCGCGCCGGCGGCCAGGGACCGGGGCACCGACTCCGCGAAGTAGGCGGGCCCGGCGGCATACACGAACTGCCCCTCGACGCGGGACGGCAGGCCGGCGTTGGGCATGATCAGCAGCGGCGTCGACGCCGCGGCCGGCGCCCATCTGCTCCAGTGCCTCGAGACAGGCGACGGGGCCGACGCCGCAGTTGACGCCGAGGCCGTCCACGCCCGCCGCGGCGAGCGCGCGGCGCCGCCACCTCGGGTGTCGTGCCGTCCATGCGCGACCAGGTCCTCGCCGAAGGTCATCGACGCCAGCACCGGCAGGTCGCACAGCGCGCGCGCCTCCTCGATGGCCAGCAGCAGGTCGGCGAGGTCGCTCGACGTCTCGAGGACGAGCAGGTCGACGCCGCCCTCCAGCAGACCCTCGACCTGCTCCCGGATGGCCGACCGGATGGCTGCGGCGTCGGGCCGGTCGGGGCCGTGGATGGGGGCGCCGAAGGGTCCCATCGAGCCGGCCACGAGCACGTCCCGGCCGGCCACGTCGCGCGCCTCACGGGCGAGCTGGGCGGCGCGGCGGTTGATGCGCGACGTCCGGTCGGCCAGGCCGTGGGGCGCCAGGCGGAACCGGTTGGCCCCGAACGAATCGGTCTCGATGATGTCCGCACCGGCCGCCACGTACTCCCGGTGGATGGCACTCACGATGTCCGGGTGGGCCTCGACCAGCTCGTCGAGCGACGCCCGCTGGGGGATGCCGCGGCTGAACAGGAGGGTGCCCATGGCGCCGTCGAGCAGCAGCGGCCGGGCGGCCAGCCGCTGCGCGAATGCTTGCCGGGCGCGAGATCTCCGGGTGATGTGCGTGGGGCGTGCCGGCGGATGTGCCGTCGCCCTGGGTGGGGCTCATGCGCGGAAGGGTACACGGGGCGCAGCTGCCGGCTCCGCCACGAAGATCGAGTCGTCCGGGCCTCGACAGCGCACATACCCTCTGAAAGGTGTCGACCAGTGTCGGCGCTCGACACGGTGGAAGTGGCGTGGATACCGAACTGGTCGGTCGGGCACAGCGCGGTGACGAGGAGGCATTCGCGAGCCTCGCCGTTGCCGTGGGTGACCGTCTCCACGCCGTCGCGCACCGGATCCTGCGCGACACCGATCTCGCCGAGGACGCGACGCAGCAGGCGCTGCTTGCCATCTGGCGGGACCTTCCCCGGCTTCGTGACCTGGCCCGATTCGACGCATGGTCGTACCGGCTCCTCGTGCGCGCCTGCTACGCCGAGGGACGCCGCTCCCGCACCTGGTTGCCGAATCTGCGCCTCCTGCCGACGGACGATCCGGAGGTGGGCGAAGGCCTGGGTGTGATCGCCGACCGCGACCAGCTCGAGCGCGGCTTCCGCCGACTCTCCATCGACCACCGGGCGGTGGTGGTCCTCCATCACTACCTGGACATGCCCCTCGACGAGGTCGCCGAAGCCCTCGGCGTGCCCGTCGGTACGGTCCGTTCCCGACTTCATCATGCGATGCGTGGCCTGCGAGCGGCCCTCGAGGCCGATGCGCGACCAACGACGCGGGAGGTTGCCCGATGAGCACCGATCGCGACGTCACCGGCATCGTTCGTTCGTGGCTGGAAATGGGTGCCACCGTGCTCCCGGACCGCGTCCTGGACGAGGTGCTTGACCGACTCCCAGCGACCCCACAGCGTCGCGCCTGGTGGCCGACGTGGAGGCCCAAGACCATGAGCAACGCCTTCAAGATCATGACTGCGGCGGCTGTCCTGGCGGCGGCCATGTTCGGGCTCGGCATCCCATTCCTGCGATCGATCCAGGGTCCTGCCGCACCCGCGAGCCCGACCTCCAGCCCGTTGCCGTACTCCTGGCCCGGATCGCTCCAGGCCGGCACCTACTCGACCCGATTCGCGTGGAACGCCCCGGTCCGGTTCACATTCACCATCCCCGAAGGCTGGCAGGGCAGGGACGTCGAGGTCATCAAGGATCCGGCCAGCCGAGCCTCGGAGGTCGGCGGTTCGCGCGGGATCTCGGTCATGTTCTCCCTGGTCGGCAACGTGTTCACCGACCCGTGCGGCCATGTCCTGTCGGACCCGCCCATCGGCTCCTCGGTGGCTGACCTCGCGATGGGCTTGTCGAACCTGCCGGGTACCTACTCTCGGCCACCCAAGCCCGCGGCACTCGCCGGCTACCAGGGTGAGTACCTGGAATTCACGGTCCGCGAGGACATCGAGCTGCGCACCTGAGTCGTTCTACATGTGGCAACAGCCCGTCGGGGCGGTGCTGCCGGGAGTCCCGACGGGTTCGGGGACATTCTTCTCGGAGCGTCCGATGCATCGCATCTGGGTGCTCGATGTGGAGGGTTTCCGGTACCTCATCGACGCCATGTCCGCGGCGGACGCGACCGAGGCCGACCTGGCTGAACTCCAGGCGGTGGTCGACTCGATCCACATCGACGTGACCGACGACACAGCCAGCATCGGTGACTGCACGCTCGAGCTCACGGACCCCGGGACCGGGCACATCCTCGAGCAGCCGTACACGGTCACCATGGGGCCGATGGCATTCGAGTTGCGCGGGCCGTACCCGGTCGACGAGAACGACGAGCCGCTGACGCCCAAGCCCCCGCTCGCCCAGGTCGACTTCACCGGCGGTGACGGTGACCGCTGGGGAGGGGCAGGCCTCAAGGGCCCGTCCGAGGGTTTCCAGACACATACGGGGGTCAACGGCTTCCAGGGATCGTTCGTGCTCGACGCACCCGGGACCTGGATCGCGACGATCGACGGTGTTGGGTGCTTCCGACAGTTCCCGATCGAGGTCCTGTCGCCGGCAGGGTAGCGACTGGGTGGGCCACGAAGGCCCCGACGATGCGCCGGGGCCTTCGTGAGCCGGTTGGACGAGGTCAGGGCGTCGTCGTCGCTGTCGCGAACGACGACGCCGGCGGCAGCGGCGCAGCCACCGGCTGCCAGGATCCGTAGCCGTCCCGCAGGATCACCGGTGGGCTGCTGCCATCGACCATGACGATGCCGAGATGGAACGGGACGCTGAACGACGAATCCTCCGTCTCGATCATCTCCGGGTCGTCCGGGGTCTTGAAGATCAGGACGCTCGCGAGACGCGTCCCGTCGGGGGACCACAGCGGCGGGGCGCCGCACCCGTCCCCGAGCTCAGCGAGTTCCCGCTCGTCGCTGCCATCGGCATCGATGATCCACGTGCGAACGGTGCACGGCCGGTCGTGCACGTACTCCGATGGGTCCACGGTACGGTGGAAGGCGATCTGCTGGCCGTCGGGTGACCACGTCGGATTGCCCGCCCGCTCGGTCAGCAGACGCTGACCAGAGCCGTCGGCCTGCACGATGTAGATGCCCTCGGCGTCCACCAGGAAGAAACCCTCCGTCACGGCGGCGGCGACCAGCTGCGTGCCATCGGGCGACCACTGGGGCTGAGTCGAAGTCGCCACCGAATGCGACTCTGCCAAGGTCGGCGCGAGATCGGGCGACCAGCTCCCCGTGGATACCGCCGGAGAGGGCTTCAGGGCCGTCACATCCACCACGTACAGCCCGGCGTTGCCCGATGGCTCGCTGGCGAGAACGCGAGCTTCGTGCCATCCGGAGACCACGCGGCGTTGAGGCTGTTGAGGCCCGGTGCAAGGAGCTTCGTCGGCGGCGACGAGCCGTCGGCCGCGACGATCGAGCAGGTCGGAGCCGGAGCAGCCTACCGGGGTCGGGAAGATGAGGCTCGTCCCATCCGGCGACCACGCGAGGCTCCAGTCCAGTCGCAGTCCCGCCTGGTGGGGTGTCCTGCGTCGCGAGGATCGTCGGCTCGCCGCCGCCGGCGTCCATGACGACGACCGAATCGGCGCCGCCCTGCCGCGACGCGATAGGCGATGCGCGTCCCATCCGGCGACCAGGTCGCGGTCGACGTCGACGTCCTGGCCCGCTGGTGAGCTGGCGCAGGTCGGTGCCGTCCGCTCGGACCGTGTAGATGTCGCCGTGCCGAGATCAGAGGCGAAGATGGCCGCGTCGCCCTGGGGGATCGCGGCGATGGCAGGGAGGCCATCGCCGGGACCGGCGCGAGTGAGCAGCCGCGAGCCCACGATAGCGCCGCCCGCCGCGAGGGCCAGGGCGAGCAGCAGGATGAGTCAGAAGCCACGCCATCCGCAACGGTGGAGCCAGCGCGGGGCGAGTGATGACAGTCATGGAGAGCCACCTTTCAGGGCTGGCCCAGCGGGGCATCCGGCGCGTGCGTCGGGTCCGGGCCAGCACCGCGTAGGTCAGGCCATCGGGCTCGCGCATGGGCGCCTGGTCGTCCAGCCAGGCAGCGAGTCGTCGGTCGAAGTCGAAGGAGGAGTTCACATCGACCCTCCCTTCGATGAGCGGCAGGCGCGCGTCGGCATCGAGGGCCGCGCGCATCTGCTGGGTCGCACGGGAGAGTCGGGACTTCACGGTGCCGACCGGCAGGCCGACGATGTCGGCGGTCTCCTGCATCGGCAGTCCCAGGTAGAAGTGGAGCACGATGAGCGCCCGTTGCTCGGGCGAGAGCCGCTGGAAGCCGCGCGCCAGCTCGTCCTGGTCCGCGATGGCAACACCCGGATCGGGGCCGACCATCGCGATCGGTCGGACGCTGCCCTCGACGTACCGCCGCCGCTTGGACGGCGGCGGCTTCGCGATAGCACGCATGGACCAGCAGCCGACGCAGCCATGCGTCGAACCGGTCGGGATCACGGAGCGTGGAGAACCAGCGCCACGCGGAGACGAGCGCCTCCTGGGTGGCGTCCTCGGCCCGCTCGTCGTCCCGGAGGATCAGGCGCGCGATGGCATAGAGCTTCGCGATCGAAAGGCGTGTCAGCTCTGAGAACGCCTCGTGATCGCCTGCCATCGCTCGTTCGACGAGGACCCGGGACATCGGGCCTCCAGTTGGTGCGCGGCCGATCTGGCCTCGCTGCCCACTATGAGAGGTGTCGAACGGGTCGGGTTCCCGAATTCGCTGCGGCAGGCAGTTCCGGGTGCCTGTCGCGCCCGTTGGTTCGACGTGATAAGGATGATATCGTCTGATACATGGCCGTTCGAACGACACAGGAACAGGAGCTCGTCGGCACCAAAGAAGCTGCCGAGATCTTCGGCGTGCGGACGCCGAACTTCGTGCGCGACTGGTCGGACCGGCCGGACTTCCCGGTACCCGGTGGCGAACCTGGCGGCCACACGGGTCTGGCGGCGGCGCGACCTGGAGGCGTACCGTCACGCAACGACCCCGATCGCGTGGCCGCCGCGGCGTCGAGACCTGCAGCTCAGCCCCGCGGCGGAGCGATGGCTGCCCACGGTCAAGCGCCGTCTCGTGCGCCGGTTCAGGCCGGACCGGATCGTGCTCTTCGGCAGTCAGGCAC
The DNA here is from genome assembly GCA_963760625.1 of uncultured Chloroflexia bacterium. GTDB lineage: Bacteria > Chloroflexota > Limnocylindria > Limnocylindrales > CSP1-4 > JAFMJV01. Next base: position 881,734 of record CAVXDU010000002.1, on the reverse strand, counting down.
GAGGTGAGGCACGGCAGGACAGCGACCTGGACCTCCTGGTGGTGATGAGCACCGACGACGACGCACGGGAGACGAGGATCGCGATGCGCCAGGAGTTGAGCGACCTCCCCCTGGCGAAGGACATCTTCGTGACCACACCGGACCGCGTCGAGCGCTACGGCGACCTCGTGGGCACCATCCTCCGACCGGCCCTGCGTGAGGGGGTCACGATCTATGTCCGCGAGTGACGAGGTCCGGACGCTCGCGGCGCGCTGGATCGCGTCCGCCCTGGGTGACCTGGCGCTGGCGCGTGCGGTCGACGGTGATGACGAAGCGCCCGCCCGCGGGGTCGCGTTCTTCGCCTCCCAGGCGTTGGAGAAGGGCCTGAAGGCCATCCTGGTCTGGGAGCAGCTGGAGTTCCCGCGGACCCACGACCTGGCGCTGCTGGCCGCGCTCGTGCCGTCGGGCTGGGAGCTGGGGATCCCCGCGGGTCAGCTGGCGAGGTTGAGTGACTTCGCCGTCGATACCCGGTACCCCATCGACGACTGGAGCCTGGTGCGTCCGGTATCCGCCGAAGAAGCCGACGATGCCCTGGCGACCGTCGGACCCATCGTCGAGCGGATCATCGATCGGCTTCCGCGACCGCGGATCGGACGTGCCTGAACGAGCCGGAATAGCCCGTGCAGATATGCGATGACCCCGGCAGCGGCGCCGGGGTCATCGAGGTGACGGAGCGTGGTCAGGGTGCTGGCGACACCGCAATGGACGATGGCGCCGGCGGCAGCGGCGCTGCCACCGGCTGCCAGGATCCGGACCACCCATTCCGCCAGCACCGTGACTGGGGCTGGTGCCGTCCAGCGTGACGATGGCCCAGTGCAGCCCGAGGTTCGGACGCATCATCGGTGGCGGTGATCAGCTGGCTGGCCAGCCGTGTCCCGTCCGGGGACCACAGCGGGGGGCCTTGGCACCCGTCACCCAACTCCTCGAGCTCGCGCTCATTCGTGCCGCTCGCATCGAGCGACCCACGTGCGGACCGTGCACGGCCGGTCGTTGAAATACTCCGATGGATCCACTGGTCGCTGGTAGGCGATCTGCTTGCCATCGGGTGACCACGTCGGGTTGTAGGCGTTGTCGATCGGCCACGTGGCGCTGTCCGGATCCGTCAGCCCGTGATGGCGTAGATACCCGGACGTTCCGTTGACCACGGCGATCTCGGATGCCGTCCGGCGACCACTGCGGGCGACCCGGGTCCCCCACGAAGTCTGTTGGCCAGGTCCGGTCCGATGCGCGTGGGCTGAAGCCCGCCCGCCAGCGCATCGGCCGGGCGCGCTTCGACGACGTAGAGGCCGTCGCTACCGCCCGAGCTCGCTGCCCAGGAACGCGAACCGAGTCCCGTCGGGCGACCACGTGCGCCCACATGCTGCTCGACCCCGGGGCGAGCAGACGCGTCGCCGGCGACAGCCCATCGGTCAGCCACGATGTAGAGGTCGGATAGCCGCACGAGGACACCGACCGGAAAGATGAGACCGGACCCATCCGGTGACCAGGTCGCGCTCCACCGAGCGTCGCAGGGTGTCGACCGCTGGCGGCTGCTCGTCGCAGGGTGAGCGGCGTCTGCTCCGCCAGCGTCCATCACGACCAGCGCGTCCGTGCCGCTCTGCACGAGTCGGTACGCGATCCGCGTGCCATCCGGTGACCAGGTCGGGTGCGACCTCGCGTGCCGGTGCCACTCGTCAGCTGGCGCAGGTCCGTGCCGTCCGCCCGGACGGTGAAGATGTCGCCGTTGGAGTCGAAGGCGAAGACGGCCGCGCCGCCCTGGGGGATCGGGCAGCGCGGACGCCTGCAACAGCCGCGAGCCGACGATGAGGCCGCCTGCGGCGAGGGCCAGCGGCCAGCAGCGCGATGAGCAGGAGCCACGCCATCCGCAGGGGGATGGTGGTCGATCGGCGCGCCGTCGATGACCCGACGGTGGCCGTGGAGAGGGTATGCATCGGAGCCTCCCTGAGGGTGGCGAGCCAGCGGGGACGCGGCCGCGTCTGGCCCACGGCGTGCTTGATGTCAGCCCGCAGCCGGTCGGGGGCGCGTGACGGAGCGGACTCCGCCAGGGCGTCGCTGAAGATGCGCTCGAGTCGGGCGTCGTCGTTCATGCCGTGCCCTCCCGTGCGTACCCGGCGGCTGTGCGGGATCGCGTGGCCATCGAGGCGCGGAGCGCTTCCAGGCCACGATTGATGCGGGACTTGGCGGTCCCGACGGGGATCTCGAGGATGTGCGCGACCTCCTCGACCGGCAGGTCGAGATAGAAGCGCAGCACGATGACCGCGCGGTGGTCGATGGTCAGGTCGTTGAGCAGCCGCTCCACCATGTCGCGGTCCGCAAAGGCCGCGGCAGCGTCGAAGGGGAGCATCGGCTCGAGGTCGGGAACGACGTGCAGCTCGACGAGGTTGCGCCGCCGGTCCTTCCTGGCGACCCGGTAGCAGGCCCACACCGTCAGGCGATGGAGCCAGGCGCCCCACGCGTCCGGATCACGCAGCGCACGCACGTCCTTCCAGGCGGAGACGAGCGCGTCCTGCACCGCGTCCTGGGCGCGGTCCGAATCGCGGAGGATGAGGGTGGCCACGGCATACAGGCGATCGATCGACGCATCCACCAGGCTGGAGAAGGCGTCCTGATCACCACCGATCGCCCGTTCGACGAGCTCTCGCTGCATGTCCGTCCACCGTTCGGGCGCGACGCATCTGGCCGCGCTCCTACCTTAAGGCGTCATCCGGCGGGTCAAAACGTTCCATCGAGCAGGATCGAACCGGCGGACGGTCGCCATCGCGGGCCGGGTTGCCGACCACCGACACAAGGGAACCAGGTCTGGACCCTATGGATCCTATCCAGGGAAGCCGATCGCCGCAGCGACGTGCGCCTGCCGTTCGTCGAACGTCAGGAATGGAAGCTCCCGCGGGTCTGGCGAGAGGTACAGCGCGCAGGCCAGGTGCCACAGGTCGGCACCACGGGCGTAACCGGCTGTCAGCACCGATCGGATCTCCGGACCGAGGGGCCGTTGGGGCAGCACCCAGGAGAAGCGCCTCGTGATCGAGCCGTCGTCGGCAACGCCCTCCCGATGGAGGGCCGCGCAGACCTCGGCTTCCAGGAGGTTGGCCGAGTAGAGTTCATCGATGCCCGCCAGTCGCTCGGCGAGCGCCGCGTGGCCCGCTTGGGCAAACGCGATGGTCACGAGAACAGACGAGTCGACGTAGGCGGCCGTCACTTGTTGCGGTCCCCGAGGAAGCGCTTCAGCGCGCCCGGTCGGTGCGCGATCGGACGCAGGACGGCCTGGGGATCCGGAGCGGGCAGCAACACGCCTCGCTCGGTGAGTTCGATGATCCGCTGCTCCAGCGTGACCGGCGTCGGGGCGCACGGGTCGGATCTCGGCGATCGTCCGACCCCGGCGGGAGACGTAGATCGTCCGGCCGTCCTCGACCTTGCGCAGGATCTCGCTGAGCTTCGCCTTGGCGTCATACGTCGAGTAGGTCTCCGACATCCGTTCAGTCTACTGGTCTGGTCTGACTAGTCAAATCAGGGCGCCATGTGGCGTGTCGTCGCCGCTGCTACGGCAGCGATGCGACCCGACCTCGTGGACGGAGCGAGATGACCCGCTCGCCGTCCCAGCCCAGCTCGGGCGGTCGCGGGCGGCCGTTGTAGGTCGAGGCCATCGACGAGCCGTAGGCTCCGACGACGCCGATGGCGACCAGGTCGTCCCGGGCAAGCGGCGGCAGGTCGGCCATGCCCAATCGGTCGGTCGACTCGCACATCGGCCCATCGACGCGCACCAGACTCCGAGTCCGCATCGCCGGACACCGGTCGTCCCAGTGAGGTGAGTGCGAGCATCGGATGCTCGGCGCCGTACAGCGCGGGTCGGATGAGCTCCGTCATGCCCGTGTCCAGGACCACCAGGCGCGTCGGGCCGTCGGGCCCGGACCGCTCCCGGACATGGAGCACCCGGCCGACCAGCCAGCCGCTCGCCGCGACCACGGCCCGCCCGGGCTCGATGGCCAGCCGCCGCGGGCGGGCATCCGCGGGGAGTGCCGCTACCTCGTCCGCGGCCGCGGCGGCGAACACCTCCGGACCCGGCACGGAACCCTCGACGCCGTAGTCGACCGGGAAGCCCGAGCCGATGTCCAGGGTGTCGAAGTCGGGCAGCGCGGCCCGTTGCAGGGTCAGCAGCCGCAGTCCCGACCCGCACCGCCGAGCGCCATGCGTCGACGGCGCCCAGCTGCGACCCGATGTGCAGGTGGATGCCCCGCCAGCGCAGCGGCCCATCCGGCGCCGCCGCCGGCATCGATGAGCTCCGGCAGCTCGTCGGCGCAGGATGCCGAACTTGGACCCGGCAGCCCCGACCGCCAGCCCGCCATGGGTCTCCGGCTGGACCTGGGGGTTGATGCGCACCAGGACATCGAGCGGACACGCCCGCGAGTGCGGCCAGCCGAGCCAGCGCCCGCGCCTCATCCGCGGACTCGAGGCTCACCCACAGCAGGGGCTCGTCGATCATCGCCCGCGCGACCGCCTCGCCGGAGCTCCGCGCCGCCCTTGCCGATGCCCTCGAGCGCGATGCGTGCCCGGCTCGAACCCCGCCCGCCGGGCCAGGGCCAGCTCGCCGGACGAGACGGCCGTCGCGCCGAAACCCGGCGCCGGCAGCCGAGCGATGAGTGCCGGGCAGCCCGTTGGCCTTGAGCGAGTAGAGCCGCAGCCACGGATCGGGGAATGCCGCTGCCACGGCGGGCCGCATCGGCATCGAGTCGGGGCAGGTCGTACAGGTAGCAGGGCGTGCCGTACCGGCTTCGCGGCATCGCCGGGCGGCTCGTGACAGATGGCTGGTTCCACGGCCGCGCCATCGTACGATGGGCCGATGAGCCGACCCAGTCCAGCGCAGCCCGCTGCCGACCCCGTCACCCCCTGGGACCACGTCCTGCACGACTTCCTCGTCGACCTGTTCGCGGCGTCCCCGGTCAGCGCAGGCTTCGCCGGGTACCACCTGGTCGACGACCGATGGCCGGACCTGTCCGAGGCCGGCCGGCTGGCCCGGCTCGCGATGCTCGACCGGCACGCGGCGGCCGTCGCGGCGCTCGACGATGCCGGCCTGACACCCGACGAGCGCATCGACCGGGCGATCCTCGATGGAGCAGATCGAGCAGGCCCGCTTCTCCGACGACGTCCTGCGCGACGAGGCGTGGGATCCGCTGACGGTCGTCTACCTGCTGGGCAGCGGCCTGTTCGGGCTGCTCGCCCGCGACTACGCGCCCTGGAGCGAGCGCGGCGCCGCGTTCGCCGCGCGTGTCGAGGCGCTGCCGGCGCGTGCTCGAGGCCGTCGATCGAGGCACTCACGGGCCTGCCCGGTCGGCCCGTCTCGCTGCTCCACCTGGACACGGCCCTGGCCCAGCTGTCGGGCATCGACGACCTCATCGACGAGGGGCTGGCGGAGGCCCGCACCCGGGCCGAGGCCGGTGACGCGCCAGAGCTGGTCGCCCGGATCGAGGCCGCCGCGGCGACTCGCGAAGGCGGCGCTCGAGCGTCTTCCGCGCCGACCTCGACCCGGACATCCGACCGACGGCATCGGGCGAGGGTCGCCTGGGTGCCGAGCTGTTCGCCCAGAAGCTGCGCCACACGCTGTCGAGCGACATGACACCCGGACGAGCTGCTGGAGCGGGCGTGGCGCGACCATCGCGCGGTGCGTGCCGAGATGCTCCGGATGGCGCGCGAGTCTGGTCGACCTGGGTCCCGGACGCGCCGCTCCCCGTGGTCGAGCCGGGTGACGAGGACGGCGAGACCGCCCTGGTCCGGCGCGTCCTGGACGCCATCGGCGACGGGCATCAGCAACCCGCCGACCTGCTCGACTGGTGCCGCGACGAGGTCGCACGCATCGAGCGGCTTCTGCCGCGAGCAGGGTGATCATCGGCCTCACCGACGAGCCGCTGTCCATCGTCTGGACGCCGGTCTTCATGCGCGCCTACGGCCGCGCGTTCCTCGACTCGCCCGGGCCCCCTGGACAAGGGGCTCCAGAGCCACTTCTTCATCACGCCACCGGCACGACGACGCGACGCCGGAGTCGATCGAGTCCTACATGCGCGAGGACAACGACCGGATGCTCCGGCTGCTGTGCATCCACGAGGGTGTGCCCGGCCACTACCTCCAGCTGGCCTGGTCGAACCGGTCGCCGTCGCTCATCCGGACCATCTTCGGCGACGGCATGTTCGCCGAGGGCTGGGCGGTGCTACGTCGAGCAGGTGATGATGGACCTGGGCTACGGCGCCGACGACCCGGCGCTCATGCTCACCCACTGGAAGTTCGACGCTGCGGGCGATCACCAACGCCATCCTCGATGTCGAGACCCACACCCGGGGCATGACCGAGGAGGCGGCCATCGACCTGATGGTCCGCCAGGCGTTCCAGGAGGAGGACGAGGCGCGCGCCAAGTGGCTGCGGGCCCGCCTCACCTCGACCCAGCTCTCGACCTACTACGTGGGCGCCGTCGAGATGCTCGACCTGGAGGTGGAGGCACGGATCCGCGCGGCGGTGGCCGCTCGGCTGCAGACGTGCCGTCATGCGCGGCGGATCGGCGACACGCCCGGCTTCGACTACCGCACCCACTCGGTCGGTCATCTCGCACGGCACGCCGCCCATCCGCTGGGTCCGCCGCATCCTCGCCGCGAGGGCGCGCCGGATGCTCGGTCAAGGCCTTCGGTGCCGTGCTACGCCGGGCACGGCAGCGAGCCTCCGCCCCTCGGAGCGCTCGGGTCCGCCCTGCGGCCATCCGTTGGCTGTCGCCGACGGGCGTGCCCTCGGGCATGACGACCCGGCCGTGGCTCGGAGCCACAGCGGTGCACGCCATGGACGCCCATGACCCGTCGCCCCCGGCGCGAAGATCGAGTGATCCGGGCGGTCCCATCCGTCGATACTGGGTGAGGAGCGTAGACGGCGCTCCATCCCGGAGCGACGATGCAGGGTGACCTGGTCCAGCGGGCACAGCGCGGCGATCACGAGGCATTCGACATGCTCGCGGGCGCCGCGTATGACCGACTGTTCGCGCTGGCGTATCGCATCCTGCACGACGCGGACCGGAGCCAGGACGCGGTCCAGGAGTGCCTCGTCCACGCCTGGCGCGACATCCGCGGCCTGCGCGACCCCGGCCGCTTCGAGGCCTGGCTCCAGCGGCTGCTGGTCAACGCCTGCTACGACGAGTCCCGTCGGCGGCGTCAGCGCGTCGGTGGAGATCCACCTGCTGCCGCTGGACCGCGCGGCTCCCGGCGACGCGGCCCGCGACCTGGCAGACCGCGACCAGCTGGAGCGCGGCTTCCGGCGGCTGCCCATCGAGCAACGGGCCGTCCTCGTGATGCATCACTACCTGGGCCTGCGCCTGCCGGAGATCGCCGAGACGCTCGGCATCCCGGAGGGCACGGTCCGTTCCCGGCTCCACTACGCGACCCTGGCCATGCGCGCCGTTCTCGAGGCGGACTGCGCGACCGGTCCTGGTCGCCGAGGGAGGGCGGACGGCATGAGTCGACCGCCGACCCCGACAGCAGGCTCGCCGCCTGGCTGGAGGAAGGTCCTTCCACCGGTCCGGACGATGGACTGTCGGACGCGCTCGCGCGCGCACGTTCGACACGCCAGCGCCCGGGCTGGCTCGTCACGTTGAGAGGTGGAACCATGGAAACGACCTGGCGCGCGCGGCCCGTGCTCACGACACGGCTGGTGTTCGCGCTGCTCATCACGTTGCTGGTGCTGGCACTGACTGCGGGCACCGCGATAGTCGGCGGAGCAGTCATTCGGACGGTCGGACCGAACAACGGCGTGCCCGCCCTACCCGCCGCGGCGTTGCCGCCGACCGCGTGTCCGGATGGGCAGCAGCTCCACAGCGGCGACATCGTGACCATTGCGGGGAACGGGTCACCCTCCTCCTCAGGGGATGGCGGCCCGGCGACGTCGGCGACTGTCCTCCCGGCGTTCGGGATGACCGTCGACCCGGCCGGCGCGATCTACTTCAGCGAACCGAGCCGCCACCTCGTCCGGCGCATCGACAACAACGGCATCATTACGGCGGTCGCCGGGGGAGCTGGCGGAGGTTCGGGTGATGGTGGCCGGGCCAACGCCGCGGACCTTCGCACACCCGGGGGTCTTGTCCTCGACCCGAGCGGCAACCTGTACATCCCGGATCTTGGCTCGGGAAGGATCCTGAAGGTCGAGCCTGACGGGCTCGTCAGTACCGTCGCCGGAACTGGGTTCGCAGGCACGACGGGTAACGATGGACCAGCTACGGCCGCACAGGTAAGTGCCGATGCGCTCGGCATCGGGCCCGGCGGAGACCTCTACTTTGACGACAGCAACAACTTCCGGACTATCGATGCCGACGGCATCATCCACGCCTTCGCAGGAACCGGGACCCCTGGCTCCACCGGCGACGGAGGCCTGGCTGTCGACGCCACGTTCCACGAGGTCAACGGCGTAGCCGTCGACCCCGCCGGCAATGTGTATCTGGGTGATGCGGAGAGTCATCGCATCCGAAAGGTCGACAGAGCGGGTGTCATCACTGCATACGCTGGCTCGGGGCTGTCGGGATATTCGGGTGATTCCGGGCCCGCGCTCGAGGCGACATTCGACTACCCTGGTGCGCTTGCCTGGGACCCCGCGGGCGACCTCTATGTCGCCGACTGGGAGGGGAATGTGGTCCGCAAGGTCGACTCGCAGGGCATCGTCTCGACGGTGGCGGGCACTGGCGTGCCAGGCTTTTCGGGCGACTGCGGGCCCGCGTCCTCAGCCAAGGTCAGCAACCCGACCGGGCTCGCGTTTCACGACGGGGCGCTCTTCATCGACGACACCAACAACTACCGGATTCGCATGGTCGTGCCCTAGCGACCCGACGGGTTCGGAAGACCCATGGTCCTGGATGACCTTGGCGCAGTGCCGAGGTCATCCATCATCGGACGATACACGGGGACGACGGGAAGCAACATCAACGCGTCGCAGCGGCGGGGCCGCAGCGCCCGCCGGGCGCACGCGCAGGGCGCCCGGCGGGCGGTAGCGCTACTCCATCAGCCCACCCGGTGCGTCACGTCGCTTGCCCGCGCGTCACGTCGGTCGGCCAGCAGGGAGGCCACGACTGCCACTCCCAGGATGCCCAGGATGACCGCCAGCGACGGCATCGGCTCGAGATGCAGGATCTCAGCGAGCAGCATCTTGGTGCCCACGAAGATGAGCACCAGCGCCAGTCCCAGCTTGAGGTACCGGAACCGGTCGGACGCGTCCGCCAGCAGGAAGTAGAGCGACCGCAGACCCAGGATCGCGAACGCATTGCTGGTGAACACGATGAACGGGTCGGTCGTGACCGCGAAGATGGCGGGGATGGAGTCGACCGCGAAGATGAGGTCGGTCGTCTCGACCGCGATGAGCGCCAGCAGCAACGGCGTCGCCGCACGACCCACGGCGGTCGGGATGAAGAAGCGCTGGCCGTGGAACTCGGACACCACGCGCAGGTGCCGCTTCGCGAACCGGACGAGCGGGTTGTTCTCGGGATGGGGCTCGTGGTCGTCGCTCTGGAGCAGCCATCCGGACGCCCGTGAACACCAGGAATGCCCCGAACACATAGATGATCCAGTGGTACTGGTCGATGAGCGAGGCGCCGACGAGGATGAGCGCGAAGCGCATCACCAGGGCACCCACGACGCCCCAGAACAGGACCCGGTGCTGGAGCTCGCGCGGCACCGCGAACGCCGCGAACACGAGCGCGAACACGAACACGTTGTCGACGCTCAGGGAGTACTCGATGACGTACCCCGTGAACCACTGCGATGCCGACCTCCGGGCCGCGCCAGAGGAACACGCCGACGCCGAACACGATCGCGAGCGACACCCAGACCGCGGTCCAGATGAGCGCCTCGCGTGGTGGCACGACGTGTGCGGCCTTGTGGAAGACGCCCAGGTCGAGCGCCAGGAAGAGCCCGATGAAGACCAGGAACGCGACCCAGAAGACCAGATCCATGTGAGGGATGTTCTTCCTTTCGCGCCCGAGCGGATCGGCGGCCCTGGGCACGGTCCACGCGGGATCGGCCGGGAATGGGCCCGGCCCCGGGGAGGGGCCCAGGGCCGGGAGGACGGGGATCGGATGGCCGCCGAGCGGCCCGGTGGTTACGCGGCGCGGAAGCTGCGCAACCGCCGGACTCGCTCGGCGATGGGGGGATGGGTGCTGAACAGCTGACCCGCGCCGCCCGACAGCGGGCTCACCGTGTACAGGTGGGCCATGGCGGCCGGGCACCGGCTGCTGGTGCCGGCCGACGGCCGCGGCGGAACATGCCGCCCCGCTGCGCCTGCAGCTGCTTGTTGACCGACGTCGAGGCGCTCGAGGGCGCTGGCGAGACCCTCGGGGTCCTGGGTCAGCTCGGCTCCCGACAGGTCCGCGCCGTACTCGCGCGAGCGCGACACGGACAGCTGGATGATGGTCGCCGCGATGGGCGCCAGGATCGCGGACAGGAGCATCAGCGGCATCGGCACGCCGCCCTCGTCATCGTTGCCGCCGAACATCGACGACCAGAGCGCCATGTTGCCCAGGAACGAGATGGCGGCGCCGATGGTCGCCGCGATGGTGCCCACGAGCATGTCGCGGTTGGTGATGTGGCTGATCTCGTGGGCCAGGACGCCGCGCAGCTGGCGCTCGTCCATGATGCCCAGGATGCCCGTGGTCACGGCCACGGCCGCATGGCTCGGCGTTGCGACCCGTCGCGAACGCGTTGGGCTCGGGTCGGTCGATGAGGTACAGGGCGGGCATCGGGATGCCGGCGCGACCGGTCAGGTCGCGCACGATGCGCTCGAACTGGGGTGCCTCGCCGGGCTGCAGCGGCCGCGCGCCATTGGCCTTGAGCGCGATCGCGGTCGCTGAACCAGTACATGCCCACGTTGAGCAGCGACCGCGAAGCCGAGGGCCACGACGAGGCCGGTCCGGCCGCCGACGAGGCCGCCGACGAGCGACGAGCAGGCCGCCCAGGGCCGCCAGCAGCGCCCAGGTCTTGAGCTGGGAGGTGAAGGTACCGAGGGACGAACGATGGATCATCGAAGGGTGCTGTCTCTGGGGTGTGGTGTGTCCGACACCGTCGCGCGGACCGTCGGACGGACGACTCGCCGACGACGCGACACGGGTTATGCTGACGGCATCGATACCGGCAGCGGTAGTCGCAGCTGATCCGGCGAGGAGGGACTGCCTTGGATGCCGAGATTCGGCAGATCATGCACCGGCACATCTGGCGGATGCTGCCGCGGCTTCGGAGGAGGTCGCGCTCCTGGTCGGCAGGCTGCGCGATGCAGCGCCCGCTATCGCCGTGGACGTGGCCGCCGACCTTGGTGCCGCGGTGACGGCCGCGGACGTGGAGCCGGTCGTCGCAACGCTTCCTGGCTGCCGTCGCGGCGGGTGCGAGCAGGGTCGGCGAGGCGGACCTGGTGCGGTTGCGAGCGGAGGGTGCGCGCGGCGGCCCGACAGGGTCAGCCGCTGGCGTCGCCCATCGATGCCTATCTCAGCACCGCGTGGGTCGCCTGGGACCATGCGCTGCGGCTGCGATCCCGCCGCCGATCCACGACGTGCTCGGTGCCCTTGGGTGCCGCCCTGCTGCGGGCCGGTGACGACATCGCGGCGGCGCTGGCAGACGGCTACACGGCGGCCGAGCGGGCGCTTGCCGTCGACCGCGGGTGCCACGCGACAGGCGATCCTGGAGGAGCTGCTGGCTCCGGGCGTGTCTGACGCTCGGCCGCGGCCGCACGCCTGTGCGCCGGGCCGCGCTGGTCGGCCTCGATCCCGCGCTCGACTACCACGTCCTGGTCCTTCGGCCGGGTGGCGACATCGGACGCGACCGGGCGACCTGGTCCGAGGAGCTGGACCGGCGACTGGCTCGCGATCCGGCGCGACGACCACACCTGGTGGCGGCGCGTGGCACCGACGTGGTGGCCATCGCGTCACTCATCGCCGCGCGATGGTCCCCGCCTTCGGCGAGCAGGTCAGCGGACTCCCGACCGGGGATCATCTGGTGGGCGGGTCGTTGCCGGACCGGTGCCGCTCGACGGGCTGGCGCAGGCCTACGCCGAGGCCGTCGACGGCCTGCGTGTCGTGTCAGTGGTGGGCCTGCCGGGAAGGCTGGTGCCGTACGCAGGACGTCGCGCTGGAACGGGCGCTGGTGGCCGACCCGACGCTCGCGGCCAGGGGTGCCGACCGCTGGCTGGGCCCCCTCGAGACAGCCGCGACGGGGGGTCCGGAGCTGCTCAGGACCGCTCGAGATCTGGCTGCGGAGCGGTGAGTCGATCGTGGCGACTGCCCGGGCCCTGCGAGTGGCGCCCCGGACCGTGAGCTACCGCCTGGCACGTGTCGCGTCCCTGCTCGGTCGTCCGGGGACTGGATGCCGATGTACGTGCGCGACTGTCTGCCGCGCTACTGGTCCGGCGACTGCTGGACTCAGCGATCGATGGCGATGGAGTGAGCTTCGGCCGGTGAGTCCGGTGCGTCGCCCGGACACGGTCCGACGTCGCAGGGCCGACGCTCACGCCCATGATGCGGTGCCGGACAAACCGCAGGGCATCGCGCCGCCACCCAGCGTCGACCCCGTTACCCACGACGAGCTGGTCGCGCATCCAGCGACACATGGTGAGCCTGCCGATCCACGCGGGAGCCGCAGTCGCCCAGGACGACGAACTGGGTGTCGCTGATGGTTCGGCTCACGGGCGGTGGCGGCTGCCATCAACTACGCGGCGATGCCCCGCTGGGAGGCCAGCACGTGGCGGTCCTCCCTGGACCGCCTTGCGGACGTCATGCGCCAGGAGGGCAACTGGCCGTCCCTGCTGGTGGCCGACCGCCTCGACCGTCCGCCCGGGCTCCACGATGCCATGGGCACCATCGGCTGGCGTGCGACTCCTGGGAGAGACGGTGCTATGGGTGGGCCACGCGTCGGTGGTGCCCCATCTCGACCCTCGACTTCGTTTCGAGGCCGTCCAGACCGGGGGCCGTGGATGACCACGAGGCGCTGGAACGGGAGATCTTCGGCGTCGATCCCAACCGCGCTCGAGGCTCGCCGACGAGAGCTGAGCGATGCGCTCCTTGCGGGCGGTTTGCGTGCGTTCGTGGTGCGGCTGGACGGTGAGCCCATCGCGGTGGCGCGCCTCTCGCAGGGCGAGGGCGTGGCGGGCATCTATGCCCTTGGCGTCGACCGGGCGTGGCAAGGCCGAGGCTACGGCACGTTGCTGGCGACCATCGCGACCCGCGCAGGGATGGCAACCGGCAACCGGATCGTGTGGCTGTCGGTGGAGGACGGCAACGAGCGCGCCCGGCACGTCTACGACAAGCTGGGTTTCGTGCCCGCCTTCGGCTGGTCCCGGTGGCTCGCGCCCGCGGATCGATCATCCGAGGTGGACCCACCGAAGTAGTCGGCCTGCCGACCCTGCAGCTGGCCGACACCCTCGAGAGCGGCCGCGTACAGCTCCGCTCCCGTCGCGCCTCGGGGGACCCGCACCGCGGCGAGTTCGTCGACGAGCTGGTCCTCGAGCCGGGAGCCGCAGGCCTCGTCGACCAGTCGCACCGCATGGGCCGCGAAGCGGAGCACCTGGGCGGTCTCGGGCCGACGAGGATCTTCCCAGAACCAGCCGCAGCTGGCGAACATGGACAGGCGCGACGCCTGGGCCTGCATCAGGGTCAGCAGCAGCTGTCCGGCCGGCGGCAGCTCTGACCCCGTGGCCGTCCCGGCACGCTCCAGCTCGTCCGTGACCCATCGGCCTCGGCATCCAGATAGCCGCTGGCCACGTCCACGATACCGGTCGCGGCACGCCCAGGCGTCGAGGCCGAGCGGCGCCAGGCGTCGCCTCCGTGACGCGCGTCGATGCCCCGGCCAGTCGGTCGAACGCCTGGCGCAGGGGTGCCTTCCAGCGGCCATCGGCCGCGCAGCCGCACTCCGTCCGACCAGCGGGCCACGCCGTGGTGACAGGACCAGCTGGTCCGCTCCGCGATCCGTGCGCCCGGGCAGGTCGTCCGGCATCGAGCGTGCCCAGCCATGCCCCGGGTGTGGTGACCCGATCCCGGCGGCAGCGGCAGCCATCGTGGTGAGCAGCGCTGGAGGAACAGGTCGCGGAACGGCTGGTGATGGCCGTACAGCTCGCCGTCGGTGCAGATGAGGGCCGTGCCGCCGTCCGGCCAGCCGGTGGGCGACGGACCCGCCGCGAACCGGTCGGCATCCGCGGTGGCGCGGCGATCGAAGCTGACCGTCGCCGACAGCCCGGCGTCGTAGAAGCCGACCACCATGCGCAGGCCATCACCCAGCTCCACCCGGTGCGCGACCCGGGTGTCCGACGCCGTCCTCGGCCTGCCAGGGCGCCAGGATGGTCCAGCGGATGCCCTCCTCGGCGCACATCGCGCAGCGTCAGCCGGTCGACCGCGGCCTCCGGCAGCCACAGGCCGGTCGGTCGGCGGCCGGTGCGCAGCTCGACGTCCCGGATCGCCCAGCGGATCTCGGTCCGGCGGTCGCGGGCCGAGGCGAGCGGCAGGATCGAGTGGTGGTAGCCCTGGGCCATGACGCCGTGTGGGTCGGCCTGGCCCATGATCGCGTCGTGGAGCTCACGGCGATGCTCCCGCATCCAGCGTGCGACCGTCGGTCCCAGGTCCCAGCCGATGCGTCCGAAGTTGCCCAGCTCGGCGTTGGGAGCGTACGCCTCGTGCGCGATCGCGGTCGTTCCAGTCGTGTGCCGGTGCGGCGGACGGGTCGCGGCCGACTCGTCCCGTGAACGGGTCCTCGCGAGCCGGCTGGTAGAAGTGGCCGTGGATGGCGAGGGCGGGTCGGACGCGCCGGGTGCTGCGGCGCCGGTCCAGTCCAGAGGCGGTCCGTCGTCGGCCCGGGTCGTAGCGCCTCATGACCGCGCCGTCGGGTCAGGACGCGCACCGCGTCGGCGCTCGCCGCGACGGCGCCGACGATGAGCCCGTGGGCGTCGCCGACGTCCCGAGCGCCGCCGGCAGGTACGACTGCCTCCACGTACTGCTCCAGCATGCGCGCGGTCGAGAAGCGCCAGATGGTGGTGGCCATCGACCGGCGCATGACCTGCGTCCAGCGTCGGGGCAGGCCGCGTGGGTCGCGGTCGTACCAGCGGGGCACGATGTCGGTCTCCAGCAGCTGGTACAGCGCCTGGGCGTCGGCCCAGTCCTGGGCGCCCTCGTCGGGGTTCATCTCGCGGCCGCCGATGGCCCAGCCGTTGTCCTCGGTCCAGCCCTCGTCCCACCAGCCGTCGAGCACGGAGCAGTTGACGACCCCGTTCATGGCCGCCTTCATGCCGCTGGTGCCGGACGCCTCGAGCGGACGGCGAGGGTTGTTGAGCCAGATGTCGACGCCCTGGACGAGGTACCGCCCGACCCGGATGTCGTAGTCCTCGAGGATGACCACGCGGCCCTTGAGCCGCTTCGAGCGGCTGCGGCTGAAGATGTCCTGGATGACCCGCTGTCCGGGCCGGTCGGCCGGGTGGGCCTTGCCCGCGAACACGATCTGGACCGGACGCTCGGCGTCCCACAGCAGGCGCGCCAGTCGCTCCTCGTCGCTGAACAGGAGTGCGGCGCGCTTGTAGGTCGCGAACCGGCGGGCGAAGCCGATGGTCAGGATCGACGGGTCCAGGAACGCCTCGACGTCGTGCAGCTCCGAGCCGGTGGCTCGCCGTGACGCGCGAGCTGGATCCGCAGCCGGCCCCGCGCGAACAGCGCCAGCTCCAGCTTCTGCTCCATGTGGGCGTCCCACAGCCGCTCGTCCGAGACACGCGGCAGCCGCTCCCAGAACCGGTCCTTGGGTCGCTCGTCGTCGATGCGGTCGAGGTCCGCGCCCAGGCCGGTGTACAGCGCCCGGATCGGGCCGCCCAGCCAGGTCCCCGGATGGACGCCGTTGGTGATGCCCAGGATGGGTCGCCGGATGATGCTCCTGCCAGGTGCTGTTGGCGGTCTCGGCGTGGAGCTGGCTGACGGCGTTGGCGCGCACCGACAGCCGCAGCGAGAACGCGGTCATGTCGAACTGCGAATGGTCATCGTCGTCGACGCCCCGGCCGAGCTCCAGGATGCGCTCCATGTCCACGCCCGGAGCCGTCCAGCATGGGCGCCGCGAGCGTCCGCACCAGGTCCGCGTCGAAGCGCTCGTTGCCGGCCGAGACGGGCGTGTGGATGGTGAACACCGAGCGTCGCACGCACCTGCTCCAGGGCCTCCTCGAACGGGACGCCCGTGCCGCGACCAGCTCGCGTGCCCGCTCCACCAGCAGGAACGCCGAGTGGCCCTCGTTGAGGTGCCACGCGGCGGGCGCGATGCCCAGCGCGCGCAGCGCACGCACGCCTCCGACGCCCAGGACCAGCTCCTGGTGGAGGCGCATCTCGCGGCCGCGCACGTACAGGGTGTGCGTGATGGGCCGGTCCGGCTTCGTCGTTGAGGGGCGTGTCGGTGTCCAGCAGCAGCAGCGGCACGCGACCCACCTGGACCATCCAGACCGCGACACTGCACGGTCCGTGCCGGCAGCTCCACGGGCACCGTCAGCGGGTCGCCGACCTCGTCCGCGACGCGCTGCAGCGGCAGACGGGACACATCGAGGTCCGGGTACGCGTGCTCCTGGTGTCCGTCGGCGTCGATGGACTGGCGGAAGTAGCCGTGGCGGTAGAAGAGGCCCACGGCCACGAACGGCAGCGCCATGTCCGAGGCGGCCTTGCAGTGGTCGCCCGCCAGCACGCCCAGGCCGCCGGAGTAGATGCCCAGCGACTCGTGTAGCCCGAACTCGGCGCAGAAGTAGGCGACGGGCCCGTTCAGCGCGCCACGCGTGGTTCCGGTCGAACCAGTTGTCCTTGCCGTTCGATCGGTAGGCATCGTAGGCCGCGAGGAGGGTCCGGTACTGGACCATGAAGTCGGTGTCATCCAGCAGGTGGTCCAGTCGCGACGCGCCTGGAGGACCGCCACCGGGCTCCGGAACCGCCGCCATGCCGCCCGGTCGATTCGGCTGAACAGGGCACGTGTCTGGGGGTGCCACGACCAGTACAGGTCGTACGCGATGCGCTCCAGGCCATCGCAGCTGGGCCGGCAGGCGCAGCGTCCTGACAGGGAGCGTGGGGATCGTCGGGGAGTGCGCCACGATCGGGCATGCTACACGACTCGGGTCACGCGGGAGCCGGATCAGGCGGTCTGCGTGCCGGTCCCGGTCCGCGTACCATCCCCGCGATGCGCATCGCGATGCTCGCCTCCGAATGTGAGCCCTTCGCCAAGACCGGCGGCCTGGCCGACGTCGTCGACGCGCTGGCCCGCGCCCTCGGCGCGCGCGGACATGAGGTGGACGTCTATCTGCCGCGCTACCGGGGGCTGGCGGCACCCGACGGATGCCGTCGACGATGCGGCTCCAGGTGCCCATGGGCAGCGACCCGGCGGGCTGGCGACGCCGGATGGGTTCGAGCGAGTGCCGGTCACGCTGCTCAGCGGCGCCGCCAACGGCTATCGGCTGCGGCTCGTGGAGCACGACCCGAGCTCCTTCGCCCGTCCGGGCCTGTACGGCGATGCCTCGGGCGACTATCCCGACAACGGCGCCCGGTTCACGCTCCTGGGACGCGCCGCCCTGGAGGCGATGCGCGCCGAGGCGCGCCCGGTGGACGTGCTCCACGGCCATGACTGGCAGGCCGGCCCGGGCATCCTGTCGCTGCGCACCCGGTACGCCCACGACCCGCTGCTGGCGCGCATGGTGACGGTGCTGACCTGTCACAACCTGGCCTATCCACGGCTGGGTGCCACGGGACCGCGCCTGGAGCCTGGACCTGCCGGCGAGCATCGGCGATGACGCCGGCGTCGACCTGCTGCGCGAGGCGGTCCGGCACGCCGACCTGGTCAACACCGTCAGCCCGACGTACGCCCGCGAGTCGCTGACACCCGAGTACGGGGCCGGTCTCGACGATGTCCTGCGGGACCGGGGTGAGCGGTACATCGGCATCATGAACGGCGTCGATCCCGGACGCTGTGGGATCCCGCCACGGACGCGGCGCTGGTCGCCAACTACTCGGCGCCGATGACCCGGGAGGCAAGGCAGCCTGTCGGCGACGACCTGTGCGCCCGGCTGGGCATCGACCCCGGTGGTCCGGTGATGGGCGTCATCGGCCGGCTCGATCCGCAGAAGGGCTTCGACCTGGTGACCTGGTCGGGCGCCGGGCTCATCGATGCCGGGCGCCCGCCTCGTGGTCCTGGGCACCGGTGACCACACGCCTGGTGGAGGGCCTCCGGTCACTCGCCGCGTCGCATCCCGACCGGGTGGCCATCCTGGAGCGCTTCGATCGGGACGAGGCTCGCCGGATCTACGCCGGTTCGGACGTGTTCCTGATGCCCTCGCGCTTCGAGCCGTCGGGCCAGGGCCAGCTCATCGCGATGCGCTACGGCACGGTGCCGCTGGTGCGTTCCACGGGTGGGCTGGTCGACACCGTCATGGATGCCGACGAGGACCCGGACACGGGCACCGGCTTCCGCTTCGGCCCCGCCGATCCCGGTGGCCCTGCTGGACGCCGCCGATCCGTACCATCGCCGCGTATCGCGACCGACCGCGATGGGCCGCGATCATGCGCCGCGGCATGCACGCCGACCACTCCTGGGACGGTCCCGCGGCGACGCTACGAGGCCGCCTACGTGGCGCTCCTGGAACGCGAGCCGACCGGACGCGCCCGAGCCCCGCTGAGTCCTGCTGGGCCTACTCCAGGACCAGGAAGGCGTCCAGCTCCGCGCCGCCTTGCGGGTCGTGACGGTGATGATGTGGTCGCCGCGGCGAGAGCGGACCGGAGGCGAACACGATGCGTCGCGGCCGGCACCGATGGCGCGGCGAGGTCCACGGTGGCGACCGGCTGACCGTCGATGGCGATGTCCAGCTTGCCGCTGGCCGGGTCCCCGGGGTGCCACGATGCCCACGCCCCGACCCGTGAAGGCCAGGTCGCGGCTGGCGTCGGCGGCACCCGACCGCCGGACGCTGCTGCCGGTGGCGCCCGAGCGTGCGCGGTCCGCCAGGGGCCCTGCCAGCGGATCCGGTCGCTGCTGACGAATCGCGCACCACGAGGCGGGTCGGACAGGACGCTCGAGACGTGCCGAGTTGCCGGCCCGATCGGTGGCCCGGACCCGGAAGCTGGCTGCGACGCCCTTGTCGAGCGAGGTGCTCGGCCGAGTCGTCATGCCCAGGCCACCGCGACCCGCTTCCAGGTCTCGGACCGCCGCTGCAGCTCCACGGTCCCGACGCCGCTCGCGTCGTCGGTGGCCGACCAGGCCAGCCGGACGGGCGCCGAGCCGTCGTAGGTGCCGCCCGACCGGAGGGTGACGCGCGGCCAGGGTGCGCCGATCACGGGTGCGACACGGTCGACCTGCAGGTCCAAGTCGGCACCGGCGCTTCGTCCGACTCCGGAGCGTGCCGTCAAGCGCAGGGGATGGTCGCCCGATGGCGCCATCGCGGCGACGTCCAGGTCGAGCGTGCCACGCAGGCCACCCAGTCCGGAGAGCGACGCGGGCGCCTCGAGCGTGACACCCGCGGGCAGGTCGTCGACGGTCACGTCCACGGCGCCGGTCAGGCCGCCGACGCCGCTGGATCTCGAAGGGCACGTGCGACCCGCTGTCACCATGCCCCACGGTGGCCACCGCGCCGCCGGGCCAGACGACGAGTGCCGGGCGCGTCGGTCGTCAGCGCCCCCGCGTCGAGCAGCCGCAGCAGCGGCCGTTCCGGATGGCTCGTCCGGTCCGGGGTCGTGCCGGCCAGCCCAGTCGAGGGTGCCCGCGGCGATGAGCTGCCGTCGGACGCGGTCGCTGTCCGCGTCGCGGGTGATCGGCGAGGTAGCGCGCGACGGCTCCCGTCACGTGGGGCGTGGCCATGGACGTGCCGCTCATGATCGCGGTCCGGACGCTCGATCCGGTCCCGGCGCGAGCGACCGGATGCAGGTGCCCGGTGCGACGATGTCGACCGCGGTGCCGACGTTGCTGTATCGCGCGAACGTGTCGTCCTTCTCGGTCCGCTGCCGGACGGCGCCGAGCAGCCCGCGACCTCTGCCCTGGCGACGAGCGGCCGCCGGGTGCGCCATCGAAGTCGGAGATGGCGGCGACCGTGATGACCTCGTCGTATCGGGCCGGGATGTAGTCGTCCGTGTCGTCGCTCGCTCGTTACCCGCCGCGACCACGAACACCACGCCGGCCCTGGTCGCGGTGCAGATGGCCTGATGCTCCGGGTCGCGTGGGTCGCGGCCTGGCCGCGTCGCAGCCCGTCGGGCCTCGCGTAGTCGTCGGTACCCCGCAGGCTCATGTTGGCGACCATCGGACGGTCCGGGGTGCTGCGACCACCCACTCGGTCACCCAGTCGATGCCGCAGATGACGGTGGAGGTGGTGCCTCGGCCCTGGCGAGTCGAACACACGCACTGCCCACAGGCGGGCTCCGGGTGCGACCCCCACGACGCCCACGCCGTTGTCACGCGCCGCCGATGATGCCCGCCACGTGCGTGCCATGGCCATGACCGTCGCTGGTGTTGCCGTTGCCCGCCGCGGCGACAGTCCGTGCCGCCCGCGATGTCCAGCTCGGCGCCGAGCCGGTCGGTCCGCCGACCGGGCCGATGCCGGTGTCGATGACTGCGACGTCGATGTCCGTGTCCGGACCGACGGACGTCTCCGCGCTGGCCGCCTGCACCCGCGGACCCCGTGTGGCCACGTGTCCGCCCCGACGGACACCGGCGCGTCGGGACCACCCGTGCGACGGCAGGGTCGCGTCGCAGCGCCGACGACCTGTCCGGTCGTCAAGCGTGGCCGCGAACCCCTGGACCGCCCACGCGAAGCGTGCACGTGACCCGAAAGCCTCCGATACGCGCGAGTCGGTCCGTGGCCCGGTCGGTGGCCGCGGCTCGGCTGCGGGCGGCGACGCGTCCCGCCGGCGTGTCCAGTCGGACATCGGGCTCTGCCCTCATCCGGCGCCAGGCGCCGGGCTTCAGGACCACGATCCAGGAGCGTCCCGTGACCGGCGCGTGCCCCCGGCATGGCCACGCCTGCGTCCGTGTCCCGAGCCGGGCGTGACCGGGCGCAGCCGCCGCAGCGAGGCCGCGCGGCGGGCGTGGCCACATGAGTGCGCATGCGACGAGCCACGCCGGCCGTGCTGGTCATGGCGGACGCGGCTGCGCGGGTCCCGGACCCGCCAGTTCCCAACGAACCCCACGGGCCTCCCGAGTGCGCGAGCGCCAGGAGTATCGACGACCAACAGCGTACGCGGGACGACCAGAGGTGTGCCGGCGATGGCCCCGGGCCGCCCGGCTCGACGCGCCGGGCCCCCTCCGTCGGGCTGCCGTCGGAAAGACGAGGGGCCACCGGTGAGCGTCCGAGCAACGCGCGCCAGCGACCCCTCCGTCCGCCGACATCGTCGACGGTGGGACCGGGCCTCGGCGGAAGCGGACCATGGTCCCACCGGCGGTGACCCGGACGGCCGGTGCCCGGGGACACCGCCCGCCTGACGGGTGTGCAGCCATCTCCGACCGACGTCGCGGACAGAAGCACATAGACTTCCGTCGCATGGCTCGTCGGCTCCATGGTCGCGACTCCGATCGGTCGGTCGT
Organism: uncultured Chloroflexia bacterium; assembly: GCA_963760625.1. Classification (GTDB taxonomy): domain Bacteria; phylum Chloroflexota; class Limnocylindria; order Limnocylindrales; family CSP1-4; genus JAFMJV01. The sequence goes on along the minus strand of CAVXDU010000002.1, from coordinate 860,153 downwards.
CCGGCTCCGCTGTCGCTGGGCCTGGTCCTCGTGCTGGCCTGGGTCGGGTTGCAGTGATCGGCGGGCATCGACGGCGTCGCCGCCGGCCCACCCGCTCGTGGACACGTCGGTGTCGGGGTCGCCGTTCCGGGGCTCGGGTGTGCGTGCCCGCGTGACGCTGACCGTCGTGCTCGTCGGAAGCGGCCGAGCCTCACCGTCCGGGTCGTCGACTACGACGGCACGCCGGTGCGCAAGCTGCTCGATGAGCGTACGCGGACCCGGGCACCATCGCCGTCGCCTGGGACGGTCGTGAGCGGCACGGGCCGAATGGTGGCCGACGGCCCGTATCGGCTGCGAGCCACCGCGTCCGGTGCCTCGGGGACGACCCGGTCGAGCGATGGGTGACCAAGGCGCCGCGATACCGTATCCGCCGCTGCCGGGGGCCATCGTGGTCGCCATCAATCCGGGCCACGGCGGCAGCGACCCGGGTGCGGTCGTGGCGCGGACGCGGAGAATCGGACCTCAACCTGGACATCGCCCGGCGGCTGCGACGGATGCTCGAGGCGGCCGGCATCAGGGTGGTCATGACCCGGACCAGTGACCGGGACGTCAACCGGCCGGCCATCGACCGCAACGGCGACGGCCGCGTGAACCACCTGGACGAACTCGTCGCCCGCAACGACATCGGCGACCCGGCGCGTGCCGACCTGATGGTCAACATCCACAACAACGCAACCGTCTGTCGCTGCGGCCACGGCACCGAGATGTTCGTCGACCGCAAGCGGCCATGGTCCGCGTCGAGCGTCCGCCTTGGCTCGGCAGTCCTGTCCTCGATCGTCCATCGACTGCGAGCGTTCCAGTCTGCCTCGTGGAAGGTCCTCGATCGGGGCCTGGGATCCGGTGACTATGTGTCGTTGCGGCCCGACCCGCGGCGCACCCACGGCCCGCATTGATGCCCGCCATCCTGGGTGAGTCCCTGTACCTCGACCGCCGCGCCGAGCGTGCCAGGCTGCGTGACCCGCGAGTCCGGACGGCGCTTGCCGCGGGCTACTTCGATGGCATCACCCGTTGGCTGGCCAAACGTCGCTACGGGATCAGATATACCGACATCCGGGTGCCAGCGCGGATAGCCGCTGGAGGCACGGCAACCGTGCAGCTGCGTATCCGCAACAGCGGCAACGTCCACTCCCGGTCGTGGCGGCTCGTGGCGCGCGTGGTGCGGCGGGTGCCGGTCCTCGATGGCACGGGCAGGACCGGTCGGTACGTCGGGTCGACGAGTCTGCCGGACGGTCTCCCACCTGGGGATGCCGCCGGGGTGGCCCTCGATATCCGGTTGCCACGATCCAGCCATCGATGGCTGCTGAAGCTGGACATCGTTCGCCCGAATGGCACGCTGAGCGACCAGGGTGTGGTCCAGCCACAGGTACCCATCACCACCGTGCGCCCGACCCCGCCACCCCCGCCGGGCCCCGAAGGCAGCCCCGAACCCTGAGTCGCGCCCGGTCCGAGGCCACGCCGCCGGCGGCCGGCGACACCGCTGGTACTGCCCGCCCCGGGCTCGATGGGACTGTCGGCGGGTACCGATCGCACCAGACCGCACGTCATCATGCTCGGCGGACCCGGACTGGAGCATGCTCCACCGGGCCGGTACCTGATTGTCCGATCAAGCGCCAGGAGGCGGTCCGTGCGCTCCAGCTTCCCTCGCATCGATTCGCCAGCACGACGGCTGGCGGCTCCGCACGCTGCTCACCGCGGCGCTGCTGGTGCTGGCCGCGCTGGCGTGGTCGCGCCGAGCCACGCTCCCTCGCCGCGCAGCCCGATGCTGGCACGCCCCGCGTCGAGCAGCTGAGCATGGGTCACGACCATGCCTGCGCCCTGGCTACCAACGGCCACGCCTGGTGCTGGGGCAAGGGCGACCCGGCGGACCGCTCAGCCCGCGGCGGAGGACACGTTCCGCCAGATCAGCGCCAGCGGCAACCTCCACTCCTGCGGCGTGCTCACCGACGGCACCGTCAACGTGCTGGGGATACGACGGCGACGACCAGTCGAGCCCGCCGTCCGACCAGTTCAGCCAGGTGAGCACCGGCGGCCGGCACAGCTGCGGCGTCCTCGACGACGGCACGCTGCGCTGCTGGGGCGGCAACGACAAGGGTCAGGCGACCCCGCCCGCCGGGCACGTTCACCTCCGTCAGCGCCGGTGATTCGCACACGTGCGCGGTGGCCGCCGACCGGAGCGTCGCCTGCTGGGGCGCCAACGACGACGGGCCAGGCGACGCCGCCCGCCGGCAGCTTCCTGATCGTGAGCGCGGGCTACGGCCACACCTGCGGCCTCCAGGTCGACGGCACCGCCGTGTGCTGGGGCTGCCGACGACGAGGGTCAGACCGACGCGCCTGCCGACCGACCTGCTCCAGGTGAGCGCCGGCTACAGCCACTCCTGCGGCCTGTCCGAGACGCGGTCGCGCCGTCTGCTGGGGCAACGATTCGTTCGGGGAGTCGACGCCGCCCGCGGACACCTTCGTGGAGATCACGGCCGGCTACCTGACCACCTGCGGCATCCTCACCGACGGCACCATCCAGTGCTGGGGTTACGACACCTATCGAGGACGTCCTCGCAGAGCCGCCCGGTCCGGTCGGGCACTGGACGCATCGCTTCGGGCGCACGCCACAGTTGCGCCACGTCCAGCGACAGTTCCGTCACCTGCTGGGGTGCCGACGACGTGGGCCAGGGCGATGCGCCCCAGGGCACACTGGCGCTCCGTGAGCGTCGGTAGCGACAGCAGCTGCGCCCTCGCGGTCGAGGGCACCGTCACCTGCTGGGGCACGCCGCTGCAGGGCACGCCTCCGGCCGCGGCCGCTGCGCCAGGTCGCCGTCAGCGACGGGCACGCCTGCGCCATCGCGACCGACGGCACACTCGCCTGCTGGGGCGCCAACGACGCCGGCCAGGCGACCCCACCCGCGGGCGCGTTCTCGGCGGTCACGGTCGGTGCCACGCATAGCTGCGCCATCGCGGCCGACGGCAGTCTCGCCTGCTGGGGCGCCAATGACGCCGGCCAGGCGACGCCACCGGCCGGCTCGTTCGTGGCGCTCAGCGCGGGCGCGGCGACCACGTGCGCCATCGCGGTCGACGGCAGCCTCGCCTGCTGGGGCGCCAACGACGCTGGCCAGGCAACGCCACCCGCGGGCCATTTCGTGTCCGTCGGAGTCGGCGATCGCTACGCCTGCGCCGTCGCGTCCACGGGAGTGCCGACCTGCTGGGGCGACACGACCGCACCCGGCGCGACACCCGACGCCCAACATCCTGCTGAGCCAGATCGCCGTCGGGCGGCGACCACGCCTGTGGCATCGCCTCCAACGGCATCCTCGTGTGCTGGGGCGCCAACGACGTGGGTCAGGCAAATCCGCCGGTCCCCGGCGCACCCGTGCTGGGGACGCCCATCCCGGACCAGATCGCCAGCGAGGACGCGCGAGTTCTCATTCGAGGTGCCCGCGGACGACCTTCACCGACACCGACCCGCTCACCTGGTCGGCGACCCTGGGCGACGGCACCGACCTGCCCGCGTGGCTGCACTTCGACCCGACCACCCTGACCTTCACCGGGACTCCCGCGGACGCGGACGTCGGCGCCCTGACCGTGGCGGTCATCGCCACCGACAGCGCCGGGCTCACCGGCCGCACGGTCGTTCGACCTGACCGTCGAGCAACACCAACGACCCGCCGAAGCCGTGACGCCCATCCCGGACCAGGATGCGACCGAGGACACGCACGTGGACCTTCGTCGCTGCCCGAGAGACGCGTTCACCGATACCGACCTCGACTCGGGTGACACGCTGACCTGGAGCGTCGCTCAACGGCGACGGCACCGCAGCTGCCCGCGTGGCTCCGCTTCGACCCCGCGACCCGGACCATCGGGCATCCCGTCCCGCGATGACATCGGGCTGCTCAGCCTGCTGGTGAATGTCGACCGATGCCGCCGGCCAGCGCGTCGAGACGGGGCTGAACGTCCGTATCGCACGGATCAACCATCCGCCGACCGTGGGCAAGGCCATCCCCGAGCAGAAGGCCATCCAGGACCAGGAGTTCACCTTCACGTTCGCCAAGGACACCTTCGAGGAGAAGGACGATGGCGACACGCTGGCCTACGACGCGGTCCAGAAGGACGGCACGCCGCTGCCTTCATGGCTCCGGTTCGCCCGCAGCGACCGCACCTTCCACGGCGTGCCCCGGGACGCCGACGTGGGCACCCTGGTCATCACCGTCACGGCGATGGACAAGGCGGGTGCCACCGTCGAGCACCGACTTCGCGCTCAAGGTCGTCAACGTCGATGACCCGCCGAGTCCTCGTCAGCCGGATCCCCGATCAGTCCCTCGACCAGGACCAGCCGCTCACTGTCACCCTGTCCGAGGACGCATTCACCGATCCGGACCTGGACACCGGCGACACGCTGACGCTGCGGGCCGACGGGTCCCGAAGGCGGCGCGCTGCCGCTGTGGCTCACCTTCGACCCCGCCACTGCCACGTTCAGCGGCACGCCGCGCGATGCCGACGCCGGCAACCTCGTGGTCACGGTGACCGCGACCGACTGCCGCCGGCGAGGAGGCGCCCGCGTACCTTCACCATCCGGTCAAGGACATCAACGACGTGCCGCTGGTCTCCCAGCCGACGCCCGACCAGCTGGCCACGGTCGGCCAGCCGTTCTCGCTGGTGCTCACGGCTGACATGTTCACGGACGCCGACACCGACCACGGCGACAGCCTGACCATCAGCGCCACGCTCGAGGACGGTTCGCCGCTGCCGGGCTGGCTCACCTTCGACCCCGAGACGCTCGCGTTCGCGGGCACACCCGGCATCGGGTGACGCCACCCGGCTGTCCGTGTCGGTCGTCGCGACCGACCGCAGGACGCCAAGGGTGTGGACACCTTCTTCCTGGACGTCGTCCCGGAGCGCGACACGCCGACGGCCCCGGTCGTCGTCATCCGGCGCCTGCCGCTCTCGACCGTCCGGCAGCGCTGGCGACCATCGTCACGTGGTCGGCGGGCAAGGAAGCGACCCAGGGACGTGCCACGTACGAATTCCAGATCCGTCAGCAGACCAAGGGCAAGTGGGGCAAGTACAAGCCGTTCGCGACGGCGACCGGCCGGACGGGAGCCAACAAGAACATGAAGCCCGGAACGTACCAGCTGCGGCTGCGGGCGACGCCGTCGGGAGGCAAGGCCGGCGACTGGATCGAGGGAGCGCCGTTCACGCTCCGCCTGGTCCAGGAGATCGGACGACTGCCATCGACTACTCGGGCCCGTGGGAACAGGTCGTCGGCCAAGGATGCCTCGGGCGGTACGCTCCGCCGCAGCCTCAAGCCGGGCGCGTCGTTCACGGTGACCTCGACCGCCGACACCATCGGACTGGTCATGACCTCGGGCAAGGGCAGGGCGTCATCGAGGCCTGCCTCGACGCCGCGGCGGCCACACCCGGTGGCTGTCGCACCATCGACCTCGGCCCAGGCGCAAGAAGGCAGACCGCAACGTGGTGACCATCTTCCGGGGGTCTGACCCCCGGTGAGCACAACGTCACGGTCACCGTCCGAGAGGGCCCGGTCGAGTTCGACGGGGTGCGTCATCCAGTCGCGCGCCAGCGCCCTGACGCTGCGGGCACCGCCGCTGACGGACCCGACCTGGGTACGGGTCCGGCGTGCTGAGCGCTCCCCCTTCGGTGCATGCTATCGGCCGCAAGGGAGGTACGGCGCCGATGGGCATGCTCGAGGGCCGCAAGGCACTCATCTTCGGGGTCGCGAACGACCACTCCATCGCGTGGGGCATCGCGCAGGCGCTCCACGCGTGAGGGCGCGACGGTCGGCTTCAGCTCGGCCGAGATGCTCATCGAGAAGCGGGTCAGGCCGCTCGCCGAGAGCCTCGGGGCGGACTTCGTGGAGCCCTGCGATGTCCAGCAGGATGCCGACATCGAGCGCGTGTTCGCGGCCTGGAAGGAGCGCTACGAGAGCCTCGACATCCTGGTCCATGCCGTGGCCTTCGCCAAGCGCGACGAGCTCGACGGCCGCTTCGTGGACACCTCGCGGGAAGGGTTCGCGCTCGCCCTCGACATCTCGCCTACTCCCTGGTCGCCCTGGCGCGAGCGGCCGCGCCGCTGATGGCCAACGGCGGCAGCATCCTGACGCTGACCTACTACGGTGCCGAGAAGGTGGTCGCGAACTACAACGTGATGGGTGTCGCCAAGGCTGCCCTCGAGGCGTGTGTCCGATACCTGGCGGTCGACCTGGGCCCGTCGGGCATCCGAGTCAACGCCATCAGCGCCGGCCCGGTGCGTACCCTCGCGGCGTCGGGTGTGCAGCGACTTCAAGACGCTCCACCGGCAGTTCCGGAGATCTCAGCCGATGCGCATCGCGATCACCATCGAGGATGTCGGGCGACACGGCGCTGTACCTGACTCAGCGACATGTCGCGAACGGTCACGGGCGAAGTCATCTACGTCGACGGTGGCTACAACGTCATCGGCGTGCCCAACCTCGACGCCTGAGGGCACGGCTGCCAGCACCCGTCCCAGGACCGTCCGGGCATGAAGAGACCGGCGACCAAGGTCGGGGAGGAGGATCCGACCCTGGTCGCCGGTTTGGTACGGGCGAGGTGTGGCGAGACGTCTCTCCGACGGACGGAGGAGGAGGTCTCTGCCGTCCAGGGGAGGCCGTGGTGACGTTCCCGCGACCGCCCGTTGGGTGAGTCGCATAAGGAACGTTATTGGTGACAGCGTGCACCGCCCATGGCCCGAACGTACTGCCGGGATGGGGTACTGATGTCCTGGCGTCAGCGGGGGTCGCGCAGCAGCCGTCTGGCGAGCGCAGCCTGCATCCGGGCATCGTCGAGCGCCTGGTGCGTGTGCATCACCGCCACCGGGTACCGGGCGGCGACAGCGGCCTTGGTCGTCGCGGCGAACCGGTCGATGCCGTCACGGCCCATGAACAGTGCCTTCAAGTCCAGCGCCGCATATCCGAACGGGTTGCGGCCCAGGTACCGCCAGAAGTAGTCGGCAACGAACATCCAGTCGAACGGTGCGTTGAAGCCAACGAAGACCGCCCGTCGGTCCCCGCGGACCTCGTCGACCCAGCGCTCCAGCTCGTCCATGGCCACCTCCGGCGCACGACCGCGGCGCTGCAGGGTGTCGCGGTCCAGGCCGTGGATGTTCGTGGTGGCATCGTCCCAGGGCAATCCGGGGACGGGCGCGACCTCACGGTAGAACGCCACGGTCCGGATCGAACACAGGACACGCGCCGATGGCGATCAGGCTGCCAGTCCCGGGTGTGGGTCCGGACGTCTCGACGTCCACGCTGATGAGGACCTCATCCGGCGGCGACCCGCCTCCTGCGATGCCGCGCTCCTCGTCCTGGTCCTCGTCGTCGTGTGCCACATACGCCATGGTGGAGCATCTGCCACCGGCCGACCCGAGCATGCTGCACCGCCCATCGTTGGCGTCACAGGTCTAGGATGCAGCGGTGGACACACACGTCAAGGCCAGCCCGGCGCGGGACCCGGATGCCGACGCGCTCATCGAGCTCATCCGGGAGTCGGTCATCGGCGATGACGAGGCGACCGACGGACCGTTCGGCCCGCGGCGGGTGACGTACGCCGACTACACCGCGTCGGGTCGCAGCCTGTCGTTCATCGAGGACTACCTGCGCGCGGCCGTGCTGCCGCGCTACGCCAACACCCACACGGAGTCGTCGGGCACCGGCCTGCAGACCACGCGCTTCCGCGAGGAGGCGCGGGCCATCATCGCGACCGCGGTCGGCGCGGAGCACGGACCGGCACGCGGTCATCTTCGCGGGCTCGGGCTCCACGGGCGCCATCCACAAGCTCGTCGACGTGCTCGGCCTGCGCCTGCCGGCCGAGCTCGACGAGCGCTACGGCCTGCGCGAACAGATCCCGCCGGGGAGCGTCCGGTCGTGTTCATCGGCCCCTATGAGCACCACTCCAACGAGCTGCCCTGGCGCGAGTCCATCGCCGATGTCGTGACCATCCACGAGGACGCGGACGGTCGCATCGACCTGGCGCAGCTGGAGCGGGAGCTGGTCCGCCACGCCGACCGGCCGCTGCGCATCGGTTCCTTCTCGGCGGCGTCCAACGTCACCGGCATCCTGTCCGACACCCGCGCCGTGTCTCGGTGCTGCTCCACCGCCACGGCGCCCTGTCGTTCTGGGACTTCGCGGCGGCAGCGCCGTACGTGGCCATCGAGATGGCGCCTCATCGCCCGGCCCCGGATGGCGACACGTCCGAGAGCGCACTCTGGACGAGAAGGACGCGGTGTTCATCTCGGTCCACAAGCTCATCGGCGGCCCGGGCACGCCGGGGTGCTGGTGGCACGCCGCGACCTGTTCCAGAACCGGGTGCCGACCGTCGTGGGCGGCGGCACGGTGGCGTACGTGAACAGCGACGAGCCATACGTACCTGACCGATCCGGAGCATCGCGAGGAAGCGGGCACGCCGGACATCATCGGCTCCATCCGGGCCGGTCTGGCGTTCCAGCTCAAGGAGCAGGTCGGCGAGGCGGCCATCGAGCGGCGCGAGGGCTCGTTCATCCGGCGAGCCATCGAGCGCTGGGAGCGCGTGCCGGGCATCGACATCCTGGGTGACCGGCACGCCCGCCGGCTGTCCATCGTCAGCTTCACGGTCCGGCACAGCGGCCGGTACCTGCACCACAACCTGGTGGTGGCGCTGCTCAACGACCTGTTCGGCATCCAGTCCCGAGGCGGCTGCGCCTGTGCCGGGCCCGTATGGCCACCGGTTGCTGGGCATCGACCTCGCGACGTCGCACCGGTTCGAGCGGGAGGTCCTGCTCGGGCTGCGAGGGCATCAAGCCGGGCTGGGTCCGGGTCAACTTCAACTACTTCATCAGCGAGACCGTGTTCCAGTACATCCTCGATGCCGTGGAGCTGGTCGCGACCGACGGCTGGCGCCTGCTGCCCCAGTATCGGTTCGATGCTCGCACGGGCCTGTGGCGCCACGTCGGTGGCGATCGCGGCAGCCGCCTCTGTCACTGGAGGACATCCGCTACGCGGCGTGGCGAGATGCGCTACGACGCGCGCCGGACGACCCTGCCCGAGTCGGCGCTCGCCCGGCACCTCGCGGATGCGCGAGCGCTCCTCGGGTCGCCGCCGATCCTGGTCGGACCGACCGCAGGCGGCCGGCGACCTGGGCGTGGACCAGCAGTTCCACGACCTGCGCTGGTTCCTGATGCCCGATGAGGCCGCCCGGGAGCTGGGCACCGCGCAGCTCGGTCTGACGCCGGACATGGAAGAGCGGCGGCCCTCCGGACCGCCGCTCCTGGCTGCGAGGTGTGGTCCCCCGTCAGGGGATGCTGTACACGATCGCGACGGTGACCGTCAGGTCGATGGTGCCGCCCAGGACCGGAGTGGGTGCCTGCTCGGCGCCGGCCATGGCCACGTCCCGAGCGTAGTACTCGGGCGTCGGCACGGGGGCGCTGGTCTCGCTGATGGAGATGACGCCCGTGATCTCGACACCGGCCGCGGTGGCGATGGTCTCGGCCTTGGCTCGCGCGTGTCAGGACGGCCTTCTCGCGTGCTGCCGCCTCGGCCGCGACCTGGTCGTCGAGGCGGAAGCTGATGCTGCTGACGTCCGTGGCGCCGGCGCCGGTGGCGGCGTCGACGACGGCGCCGGTCTTGGTGATGTCACGGACCGTGACGGTGACCAGGTTCGTCGCCTGGTAGCCGGTCAGGCTGGGGGTGTTGCCGCTGTAGTCGTAGACGCGGGTTGAGCTGCAGGGACGTGGTCTGGATGTCCTTGTCCTCGATGCCCAGTGCCTTGATGGCCGTGACGACGGCATCCATGACGTTCGCGGCATCCGTCGGCGGCGGCGCCGGCCTGGTCCCGCGTCACGGTCACGCCGACGGTGATGTCCGCGGTATCGGGCTCGACGGTCACGATGCCGGTGCCGGTGACGCTCAGCGTGTGCACGGGTGGCGTCGTCGGTGTCCTGGGCGCGGACGGGGTTCATGGCGGGCGCGATGAGCAGGGCGCCGAGGACGCTGACGAGCGCGCCTCCGGCGAGCCAGCCGAGCCGCTGCGGCCGGGTGATGGTCAGTGTCGTGGACATGCTGCCTCCTGATGATCCGTGCGATCGGTTGCAGCCCGCTCGGGCGATGTGACGTCCTGCAGGACGCCGGTGGGCCGCGAACGGTTCCCGGACCCTCCGGAGCGCGGCCTCGTGGCTAACGATAGGCTCACTGCGTGTCCCGCATGTCCCTCACCGTTGCGCCACCTCTTGGCGTGGTGCTGCTCGTCCTGTGCATGTCCTGGGCACCTGTCCATGGTGCCAGCCAGGCTGCCAGCACCACACCGGTGGTTGCGGTGCCCGGCCCGCGCACGCTGGGAGACCCGTTCTACCCCACGCTGGGCAACGGCGGCTACGACGTCCAGGCCTACGACCTGGACCTGACGTGGCATCCGCCCGATGCCGTTCATCCGCAGGGTTGGGTCGACGGCATCGTCGACATCGACCTGCGCCCGACCGAGGACCTGTCGGACCTGTCGATCGACCTCACCCGCAGCAACAGTCACGTGACAGGCGTGACCATCGACGGCCATTCCGTCGAGCACCGGCCCGATGTCGCTGGTCAGAAGTTCATCGTGATCCCCGACGACGTGCTGATGGCAGGTACCCAGGTCCGCGTGAGGGTCGCCTGGACTGCGACTCCCCTTGGGGTCAACCGGCTCGGCGAGGAGCTCCCGCTGGCGGGCGCCAGGAATGGAGCAGACCGCAGCCGCCCGCCTCCTTGCGCGAGGTTTCCTGTCGGACGGCGACGGCGGCTTCTTCCTGGTCTCGCAGCCCAACGGCGCCCACACCCTGTTCCCGTCAAACGACCATCCGACCGACAAGGCGCCGGTGACCGGTCCGTCTGACGGCACCGGCCGGGATGCTGGGCGTCGCCACCGGCGATCGGGTCGCGCAGACGGCCAACGAGGATGGCACGACCACCACGACCTGGGAGTCGGTCGACCCGGTCGCGACCCACGTCCTGGGCATGGGTGTCGGGCGCTGGAGCATCCTGGAGAACGATCCGGCCGAGGGCCGCACCTGCGCTCCTCGGTGCCGGCCGACCTGGCCGCTGCTGGCGCCCCTGCGCACCGACGTCCTGCGCGGATGCCGTGGGCTGGCTGGAGGGAGTCCTCGGGCGTGCCGTACCCATTCCGGATCGCTGGGCGTGCAGCTCGTCGCTCCCGGATTCGACCGACGCCATCCTCGAGGGCCAGACGCTCATCCTGGCAGGCGCCGGGATGCTCGATCCGCGTGTCGTCGGACTGCGACTGGCGGGGCCTGGTCGTGCATGAGACGGCCCACCAGTGGTTCGGCGACTCGGTGTCGCTGGAGCGCTGGGACCAGAAATGGCTGAGCGAGGGGCATGCGACCTTCTACCAGCGCCTCTGGGAGGCCGCAGTCGGGCTGTGACCCGGCTCGGGCTCGAGGCGCGGATGCACGCCATCTACGACCGGGCGCCAGGCGGTCGCGCGACGTTGGCGGGCCGCCCGACCGACCGCGGTCGCCCCGGTTCGCCTATGACTCGACCATCTACGATCAGGGCGCGCTGGCCCTGTACGCCCTTCGAGAGCGGGTGGGCGAGGCGACCTTCCGGGTCATCGAGACGACCTGGCTGGACCGATACGCCGATGCGAGCGCCTCCACGGACGACTTCATCGCGCTGGCAACCGAGGTCGCGGGAGTGGACCTGTCCGGGTTCCTGGAGGACTGGCTGCGGGGCAACGAGCTGCCGCCGATGCCCCCACCCCGAGTGGGGCGCTGGAGCCTAGTCCCGGACTGCCGACCTCGCTCGACGCAGGTCGCCAGCACCGGAGTCGCTCACCGCACGGGCCGACGCGGAGCAGCCGTCTGCGGTCATGCACGCTCCGAGCCGACTCGTGGAGAGCGCGCCGTCCGCGGTGTTCGCGCGGCATCCACAGGTATCCTGCGGACCAGGCGCATCGGGTCCGGTCTGGTACGAGCCCGCATGACCAGCAGCAGGAGGTGGCTGTGGCCGCATCGAAGGTCCATGACCGGCTCAGCGACCGGCTGCGGGTCAGCCCTGGGAACAGGCTCCTGCTGCGCAAGTTCGACGCCGACGAGACCTACGGCTGGAGCGCGCGAGGACGCCGAGGCGGAGCAGGCAGCAGTCCGAGTCGAGGCTGACGGAACTCCAGGAGCGCCTGTGGGCGGAGGGCAAGCACGCCCTGCTCATCGTGCTCCAGGGCATCGATGCCGCGGGCAAGGACGGCACCATCCGGCATGTCATGGACGCCTTCAACCCGCAGGGGTGCCAGCGTCGTCGGGTTCAAGGCGCCGACGCCCGAGGAGCTGCGTCACGACTTCCTGTGGCGGATCCACCCGCACACTCCGGCCAAGGGCTCGGTGTCCATCTTCAACCGCAGCCACTACGAGGACGTGCTCGTCGTGCGCGTCCACGGGCTGGTGCCCAAGGAGCGTGTGGCGCGACCGCTACCGGTCCATCAACGAGTTCGAACGGACGCTGGTCGAGGAAGGCACGACCATCGTCAAGTTCTTCCTGTACATCGACCGCGATGAGCAGCGCGAGCGGCTCCAGGCGCGCCTCGACGACCCCAACAAGCGCTGGAAGTTCTCGTCCGGCGACCTGCCGGAGCGGGAGAGGTGGGACGACTACATCGAGGCGTTCCAGGATGCCATCAGCCCGACCTCCACCGACTGGGCGCCGTGGTATCTCATCCCGGCCAACCGCAAGTGGTTCCGCAACCTCGCGGTCGCCCACGTGCTGGGTGAGACGCTCGAGGCGCTCGACCCGCAAGTACCCGGCCGCCGAGCCGGGGCTCGACGACATCGTCATCCCGAAGTAACGCGCGCTCGGACAGCGGGAGGCTCTCGTCAGGCTCACGCCGCAGGTCGAAGCCCATCAGCGGCAGCGTCCGGCCGTCCACCACCTCGGAGGGTCGCACCTCCCCGATGCGTCCGGGCGCCCATGCGCTTGTAGAACGGCTCAGCGTTGGGGTCCGCGGCGAGCCGCAGCTCGTCGAAGGGCAGGGTCCGGGCGACCGCCACCGCGGCTGTCCCACAGTGCCCGTCCGACGCCGTCGCCCATGGCCGCCGGTTCGACCCAGAGGTCCTTGAGCTGGGTGTGGTCGGCGCGCTCCGACGACGCGGGCGAAACCCGTGATCGTCCCGATCGGCGGCCTCGGCCAGCAGGACGGTGTCCCGCACGATGTCCCCGGGCTCGATGCGCAGGTCGTCCGCCCATCGAGCGAGGAGGTCCGGCGGATAGCCCCAGGACGCCTTCGACCGGCGACACAACGCCGTCAGCACCGGTGCCAGAGACTCGCGGCCTCGGACTCGCGTCGGCTCGCCGGACGGTCACGCTCACGGCGAGCTCGCGGCTCAGTCGCGGAACAGGCGCGTCCGAGACCCGTGGCGCCGGCATGCCCTCGGGCACGAACTCGTCCGGCTCGGGTGCGCCCAGTCGTGTCTGGACCGGGATGAGCCCCGCCCACGCCGGCCAGGTCTCGTCGCCCGGCTCGTCGTGCGGTCCACCGGTCCGCAGCTTCGCGGAGGCCTCCGAGATGGTCGTCCAGAGCACGGTCGTCGCCTTGAGCTCCTGGCGCGTGGCGGGCCGGAGCTCGTCCCAGCGTCCCGGGGTACAGCCGCTCCATGAAGATGCGCAGCGACTCCGAGCTGCTCCTCGGGGTCGTCCACCGCGCGCGCCGTGCCCGAGGATCATCACGCTCCGGTAGTCGATGGAGTGGTCGAAGCCCGGAGCGGGCCAGCACCAGCGCATCGAGCAGCGTCACCGTCACGCACACCGGCACGTCGTCCTGGTCGTGGCGCGCAGCATCCGGCTGGCCGACGAGCCGTGCCAGTACACGCGGTCACCCTGGCGCCAGACGGACGTCGGCGTCACGAACGGCTGGCCGTCGATGACGTATCCCACATGGCCGATCGAGGGCGCTGTCGAGGATGGCATCGATGGTCGCCCGGTCGTAGCGCCCGCGGTCGGGCAGCCGACGCACCCTGGTCCGGTCGGTGGGTCGTGGCGCTGCGCCGACATCGGCAGTCCGATCTGCGCTCATGGCCGCAAGGGTAGCCGGACCAGGACGCCAGGGGTGGTCGGACGGCACTTGCGGGGCTAGACTGCCGGTCCATACCGGATGCCGGGTACGGGAGGGGCCCATTGCCACCCGTACGTTCGGTGTGGTGACGAGCCGTGGCCGTGATGCGACCATGGCCATGCCTCGACACGCCAGCAAGGGGAGGGCCCGCGTGTCCCACCGACGTCGATCCCGAAGGCCGCCCGCCGCAACCGCAGGTGTCTTCGGCGTGGGCGTGGCAGCCGTGCTGGCGCTGCTGTTCGTCATCTCGGCGACGCTGCCCGACGATGGGCTGGCGGCACGCATGGGTGGCGACGATCCATCGGGCATGACCGCAGGTGCGTCTGGAGGCAGGGGCTGCTCCCCGACGCCCACGCCCAAGCCGACACCGACTCCCGTGCCAACGCCCACCGATCCGGGGCCGTCGCCGGTCGGCTTCGGGACCCAGCACGGTGGCCGCCATGGCTGGCGATGGTGTGGCAAGCGACGTATCGGTCGAGGGCGGCGACGCAACCTCGTCGCCCACCCGGGGCATCGACATCAGCCACTGGGATGGCCCGGTCGACATGCAGCTGGTCCGGGCAGCAGGCGTCCGGTTCGTGTTCACGAAGGCGACCCAGGGCACATCCAAGGTGGATGACATGTACAGCGCCCATATCGCGGCGGCCCGTGCCGAAGGGATCGCCGTCGGCTCGTACCACTTCTTCGACTACCGACGGAGTGGGTCGAGCCAGGCCGACCTGTTCGTGGACACGATGGAGGCGAACGGTGCGCTGCTTGACACCCTGCCGCCCGTGGTCGACGTGGAGTGCCTGCTGTCGTTGGGTCAGGCGGACCGAAGCAAGGCCCGGTCCAGGCTCAGGACCCTCGTGGACGAGGTGTACCAGCGGACAGGGCGCAAGGTCATGATCTACACCTCGGCCCACATGTGGAACCAGGTCACGGGCAACGACCTGACCTTCGGCGACCAGCCCCTGTGGGTCGCCTACTGGAACAAGACGGCGGCATCGCCGATCCTGCCCCAGGGGTGGACGCAGTGGGCCTTCTGGCAGCAGGGTCCCCTGAAGGTCCCGGGTATCGGCCGCAAGTTCGACGGCAACATCGCCAAGGGTTCGCGGTCCTCGGTCGAGCGGCTTCGATCCCGGCGCATGGTCGTGGCGGGTGACTCGGCGCTCACCCGTGGGGGCCGCGTGGACATCGAGCTCCAGGGCCTCGACGGCGACCATATCCGGGCCTCGACCGACGACACGACCTGGGGTTCCTGGACCCCCCGCGCCGAGGCCGGACAGGTGCACCTCGATGGCCCCGACGGCGAGCGGCGTGTCCGGGTGCAGGCGCGCGACGCGCATGGCACCCGTGGCCCGGTGTTCAGTGATCGGATCACGGTCGATTCGACGGCACCCGTAGCCAAGGCGCCGCGGGTGTCCCTTCGTACCGCGACCGTGGGCACCGGAAAGCGTCCGCTTCCCGTTCGCGTCACCTGGTCTGCGAAGGACGGGACATCAGGGATCGCATCGGCGGAGATGCAGATGGTCTGCGGCGGGACGTCACTCCTGGACATGGATAGCACCGAAGGGCGGGCCGAGCCGCGCTCGTCCGTCAGGGGCTCCAGTGACCACTGGCTCAA
Organism: uncultured Chloroflexia bacterium; assembly: GCA_963760625.1. GTDB lineage: Bacteria > Chloroflexota > Limnocylindria > Limnocylindrales > CSP1-4 > JAFMJV01. The sequence continues at coordinate 844,421 of CAVXDU010000002.1, read as the reverse complement.
ATCAGGGACCAGGTGCGTGTCGAGCGCATCCGTGACCGACGAGGCGGGGAATGCCGTTGCTGCGAGCGACCAGGTGGTCCACATACGCGCAGTGCAGGACAAGCCATCCGAGGCACTGACGTATTCCAGTGGCTGGAAGCCCGCCACACTCACCAGCGCGTTCGGCGGGTCGGTCCGTACCACTGCCACCATCGGCCGCTGGGCCCGGTTCAAGTTCACCGGCTCCCAGATCGCCCTGGTGTCGACCCTCGGCTCCGACCGGGGGCGCGTGCGCATCGCCATCGACGGGAAACGGGTCGCCATCGTCGACCTCAGGTCGACCTCGCACGCCAGCCGCCGGGTGGTGTTCCATCAGCGGCTGTCAAACGGGACGCACACCATCGAGATCAGGGTGCTGGGGGCCGCCGATGACCACAGTCATGGCGCTCGCGTCGACATCGACGGGTTCATCGTCATCGGAGCCTAGGTGTAGTTCCACCTGGGTCCGCACTGCGCAGGGCCCGCTCAGATGCCCAGCACGAGCAGCACGGCCTGGCGGGCAAGGACGGCCAGCACGATGGGCAGCGCGAACGACGTCCCCAGCCGGGCCAGGATGAGCGTGTCGAACGGCCAGGTGCGGACGGCCTCGATGCGCCGCTCGACCACCTCGTAACCCACTGTGGCGCGCACGTCCTGCAGTGTCGCCAGGCGCCTGGTCCCAGGGGGCCGGGTCCGTGCGCGATGACGTTGCAGGCGTCTCCCCCAGGAACAACTCCTCGTAGCGGGTGGCCCAGGCCTCCATCAGGGATGCCTTGTGGGCGCGCATCTGGACGTGGACCGCGTAGAGCGGCAGGAAGAACAGGACGAGGCCCACGATGGCGACGCCCATGGCGATCGCGAACAGAAATGGGCTCCTGTTGCCCGTGGCCACCCAGAGTGCACTCAGTGCAAGGCCGATGAGGAAGGTCGCGGCGAGGGACAGCGACAATTGACCGAGAGGACGCGTGCCCAGCAATCGATCGCGGTGGTAGGGCTGCAGACGGAGCGGGTGGCGGCACACTCGTGCCAGGCCGACGATCGACGCGAAGTATGTCCACACGAACGTATAGGTGATGACGAAGCGGCAGAAGATCAGCACCAGGTCGACGAGGAATGGCGCCATGTCCCATGGGCCGAGATGGCTGATCGTGGCCTGTGCGCCGACCACGAACACCGTCAGGAACAAGGCGGCCGCCGCGATCGGTGGGCCAAGCCATCGCACTGGCTGGAATGCTCGCTCGAGCACAGAGGCCGGGTCATCGAGCAGTCCTGCCATGCGTAGGGCTGCCTTGGCCTCGGAGTGCCGGATGTAGCGTATGGCGAGCAGCATGTAGAGCAGGACCCCGAACAGCAGGGCCTGGTACAGCAGGTCGAACGATGTACGGACGATGCCCATGCCGGGGTTGTACTGATTGGTCAGCAGGATCGCCTCCGAGCCCGGCGCGATCACGGCCACGAACGGCGCCACCAGCACGAATGCGGTAACCGGGGCGCGCACCCAGAACGGCACCCGCTGGACTCGCTCCAGCAGCCCCCCGGCCATCACGTCCTCCGCGGCATCCCCCGTCATGTCGAGTGGACTGTAGCGACACGCGCCAGCCGCGATCAAGGCCTCCGCGACCCAGCGACCGAGGAGAGGGGGATGGGCCGCTGGGCCGCCGATCGTCCGACCGGCCTTTGTCCGGGGATCGCTACCTCATGAGATGGTGGGAACCACGGCCTTGCAGTCTGGTCCTACCGAGCCGTCGTAGGTCCGGCGGAAGTGATCGATGCGCACCAGTACGCTGCCGATCGTCTCCGCGTCGGGTGTCATCCAGCGGATCTTGACCAGCACCCGGTACTTGCGGGTGTGTGGTGCGGCCCAGTAGACGTTCCGGGTCACGAGCGGTGCCGGTGTCGTCCTCGTCGCGTGGCCTCGCGCCTCGGACGTGGTCTTCACGGTATCCCACTCGTCCCCATCCCAGTGCTGGAGCTTGAGCGTCCAACCGACGGTTCCTTGCGCGAACGCGTCGGCAGTCGGCCAGTAGACGCTGGGCGCCTTGACGCGAGCGTGTTCGAAGTTCTGGCTGCCTGCGGCTCCTTCATAGACGCACCGGGCGCCGGGACTCTCGATGGTGTCAACGAAGCGATAGCGACCGGTCGTGCCCGAATGGTGCAGGCGGGTCGCGGCCAGCATCTGGCCGCCCGTCGATGCCAGGCTCGCCAGCACGACCAGGATCAACGTGGCGCCTCGAGCGCAACGCCGTGACGCAGAGCGGCTCATCGTTGGTGGAACCTCACCTTGGCGACCGGCGATGCGAGCGCACGCCGTGTCCCGTTTCGTGCACTATGGACCTGGGTCCCGACCTGCGCACGTGACACTCCCGGAGTGACCGGAGGAGCATCTGCGGGTTGACGCGGGTGCAAGGATGGGGCGGACAAGGGGCCCCAGCGAGGAGGCATGCATGCACCGACGCGGGACGATCCTGACCACCCGATCGCCTCGCGCGACATCCTCTCTCGCGGCGACGCCACGGGTCTGACGGGATGCGACTGGCGCAAGTGGCGCAGCATGCCGAGGACCTGGAACGCGCGGCGGCGTTCTACACGCAGTTGCTGGGGACGCCGCCCACCGGCCGGTTCGATGCTCCCGGCCTGCTGTTCTTCGACCTGGACGGGGTGCGCCTGCTGCTTGAGCGGGGCGCTCCATCGGCACTGCTGTACCTGGCCGTGGACGACGTTCGAGCCAGCATCGAGCGCATTCGGGGTATCAGCGAGGTCATCAGCGAACCACACGTCATCTTCGGACACGTGGACGACACCCTGGGCCCGGCCGGGACGGACGAGTGGCAGGGTTTCATCCGCGACTCGGAGGAAAACCTGGTGGGTCTGGTCAGTTGGGAGCCGAGATCGGGCTGAGCCCCGGGCACATGTCCGGCGCGCCGGGCTGCGGGCTGCGGATCAGCGGCGGGTCCAGGCGCCGCAACCCCTGGACGAGAAGCCAGCGTCCGATGCCCGGATGATCACGACCCGGTCCCCCGTTCCGATGTCGCTGGCGAGGATATCCGCGACGGTGCCTCCAAATCCACCAAGGCGCTCCCAGGAGCAGACTCCCCGACCGCTCGAGTGATACGCGCCGGGCGCGATGTCCACGCCCACCAGGTATGTCCCCTCTCCGAACCTGGCCCTGTTCCTGGTGACGCGCCGCAGGTCGGGCGTCCACTTGCCGCACCGCGAGGACTCGAATCCAGCGTCGCCCGGATCGACGGTCACGATGGCCGGGCCGTTCGCGATGTCATTGGCGATGATGTCCCGGGTCGCTCCCGTGAGGGCCTTGAGGCGGGCCCAATAGCAGCCGTCCGCGCTCGCCGCACGATACGTCCCTGGGCGGACCTCCGTCGGCACTTCCCAGACCCCGTCGTTGACCGCGTGCAGGCGGGACGGAGCAGGCGTCGCGACGATGACCGGCTTGGCCACGATCGACCCTGGCCGGTCCCAGGACTGGAGGCCGACCATGGCGACTGCGAGTGCGGCCACGATGGCGACCCCCATCAGGACCGCGGTCCCGGCCCGCGCGAGGGGCGAGGTGTGACCCGTGGTTGGCAGCGTCACCGCGGCCGGAACGCGTGCTGCGGCCGCAGCGGGTCGGGCGGGCGGACGCGATCGGCGACCCGGGTCGTGCTCGTACACCACGAACAGACTGGCGCCACTCCACGTCTCCGACAGCGGATACCAGTCCTGGTCCGCAGCGCTCTTCGCATCGGCCTCGAACAGTTCCCGGGTCTGGGACTGGAACAGGCCCTCGTATCGTTGCGCGCGAGAGGACTCGGGCATGTGCGGGACGTTCCATCATGGATTGGTGATGTGCGAGGGGTCCAATCGCTGACGTGGCGTAGGACTGGTGGCGGCATCCGGTCGTGGCGGCGCTTGGGTGATCGGTGGTGCCCGACCGGTGAGCGATCCATACGGGCCCGTCGAGCCGGCCAGGGCAGGGACGCCGGTCGTCACACACAGGTACGGCGGCCCGCTGCTGACAGCGGACCGCCGCGGATCCGTATCTCGTTGCCGCTTCGGGTCCGACGCGGACTGGCCAGGCCTTCGCCGCCTTGCCAGTTCCGCTGCCGAGCCTGCGGTGGCCTACCTCGGGCAGGGTCCGTAGAAGCCGCCGGGTGCCGACCGCTCGGAGGCGACCACCTTGCCACCCGCCTTGATGGTGATGAGCGAGCTTCCCGCGATGTGCTTGTACGCGGAGGTGAAGGTGGCGCCTCCCGCGACCGTGCGGGTCCAGGTGCGCCAGCCCTTGGCAAAGAGCAGGACATGGATCTTGAACACGGTCCGATTGCTTCCAGCCTTCAGCGTCCAACGGTACAACGGATCGCCGCACGGACCGGTGATCTTGGCGCGCGGCTTGCCGCCGCCGCCCTGGACCTCCGACGGGCAGCGCTCGGTTGCGCCCCAGTCCACGGTGTATACGTTCTCTTCCTCTCCGTACAGGATGGTCAGTCGGGCGTCTCCAGCTGAATGCCCGCCAGCATACGGACCAAGGTCGCGCGGTCCCGGGCCGGTGCCGCTGTCGACGACATTGCCACGGACCTTGATCTCCCAGGTAGCGGTGTCGGCGACGTTCTGGTCGAGATTGGCAACGACGCGAGTGCCATAGGTGCAATCCTGCTGGATGCCGATGCCGCCCGTGTGTGCGGACGCGACGGCCGGTACGGCCAGCGCTGCCACTGCGAAGGCGGCGGTCAGGGCGAGGCGTTGCACCGTGGAACGCCTGGAGTGTCGCATATGGTTCCCCTTGGTTCGAGGCGCACCTTCGGGCGCCGCGACGTATTGGTACCAAGGAACAGGACCTTCGGAGTAGTACCTTTGGCAGGTCCGTGGTGACGCGTCGCACCGTGACCATCACTGCGAGACCGGTGGCGTCCTGCCGGCTGATGCCGCGCATGCCGCGTCAACGGCCTCGATGGCCGCGAGCGAGACCGCCAGGGCGCTCGGTCAGAGCGGCAGCGTGAACCAGAACCGGGTGCAGGCCGACTCGGCCGACTCGACGCCGACCGTGCCGCCGCTCGCCTCCACCAGCATGCGCACGATGGCCAGCCCGATGCCGGCACCGCCGCTCGCGGTCGAGCGCGACTTGTCCACCCGGTAGAAGCGCTCGAACACGTGGGGCAGGTCTGCGGCGGGGATGCCCGGGCCGGTATTGCTCACCGACACCGTGACCCATCGCCGCGATCGGTCCACCCGCCGATGGCTACCCGCCCTTGCGGCCGGTGCCGGGTGCCCCTTCGACCCAGACGTCCACCTGACCATCGGGGCGTGTAGCGCGCGGCGTTCTGGAGCAGGTTGCCGAGCACCTGGGCAGCGCGTCCGGGTCACCCTGGACCAGTCACGCGACCCGGGCAGCGGCAGCTCCAGCGCGATGCCCCGGCTGCGCATCTGGGGCTCGACCAGCTCCACCGCGGAGCCGAGCAGCGCCCCCAGGTCGACCGGCATCGCGGCGCAGCACGCGACCCGCGTCGCCCTCGGCGAGCGTGTCCAGCGAGCGCGACGAGGCGGACCAGTCGCTCCGTCTCCTCCAGCAGCGACTCGAACGCGGCGGGCTCCAGCGGCGATGACCCCGTCGCGCATCGCCTCCAGGTAGCCCTGGAGGTTGGTGAGCGGCGTCCGCAGCTCGTGCGCGGCGTCCGCGATGAACTGGTCCCGGATGCGCCGCTGCTCCTGGAGTGACTCGGCCATCTGGTTGAAGGAGTCCGACCAGGGTCACCATCTCGTCCGGGCCCTGGCGGGCCAGGCGGCTCGCATAGTCGCCGCGCGCGATCCGCCGTGCCGCGTCCCCGGCATCCCGGAGGGGTCGCGCCAGTCGGCGACCGATGAGCATCGCGAGCGCGACGGACAGCCCGACCGCGAGCAGCAGGCTGACGAGCAGGACCCGTCCGACCGAGTCCTGGAACATCGACTCGCTGACCGCGACACGTCGACGCCCAGGCCGACCATCAGGTCGGCGAAGGTCTGGCCGCCGACCAGCAGCACGCCCAGGCCAGAGGACACCCATGGCCACGACCGCGACCAGCAGTGCCGACAGCGCGATGCGTGACCTCGATGCCGTCGAGCCGGCGCCTCATGTCGGTCGGCCTCAGGTGGTCGGCCTCATCGCGGGCTGCGGGTCAGCGCGCGGTAGCCGGCGCCGCGCACCGTGGCGATGTAGCGCGGCTGCTCGGCGTCGTCGCCCAGCTGGGTCCGGAGCCGCTTGATGTGGGCATCGATGGTCCGGTCCAGGACGACCTCGTCGTCGCGGCCGTAGATGGCGTCGAGCAGCCCGTCACGGCTGATGACCCGGCCGTCCGCCTCCAGCAGCGCGACCAGCAACCGGAAGCTGGTCGGGGTGAGGGTCACCGGGCGGTCCGCGACGCGTGACCTCGTATCGGTCGCGGTCGACGACCAGGTCGCCCAGCGTCAGCGGCGGGCGCGCGGCGGGCCTGGAGTGGTCCGCCGCTTCGCTCCAGGAGTCGCCGGACGCGGAGCACCAGCTCGGCAGGGGAGAAGGGCTTGGGCAGGTAGTCGTCCGCGCCGGCTTCCAGGCCGGCGATCCGGTCCGAGGTCAGACCGCGTGCCGACAGCACCAGGATGGGCGTCCGGTCGCCGGATCGCGCGGGTGCGCCGGATGATGTCCAGGCCGGTCGACGCCCGGGGATCATCAGGTCCAGCACGACCAGCGCCGGCGGTCCGGTCGGCGATCGACGTCGAGTGCCCGCGTCGCCGTCCGCCGCCTCCGTCACCCGGTGACCGTCACGCTCCAGGTACGTGCGCACGAGGCGCACGATCTTGGGATCGTCGTCCACGACGAGGATGGGCGCGCGTGGGCGTCGCTGCGGCATGGGTGGCATCGTAGGCGACGCGCGTGACGCGCCGGTGACGATCGGCCCGATCGCGGCCGCCCATCGCGCGGATCGATCGCCGCGCGGCTGGTGAGACCGTTCCTGTCAGTCATGCACCGGACGGGATCGTAGGCAGGGCGAACGGCCGCGGGCGGCCCCGAGTCGCGTTCCTGGGCGCCGCAGCGGCTCTGGTTCCTGACACCAGGTCACCACAGGCATGCGTGGCAGGATCTCGAGGCGGCGTCTGCCGACACGAGCATCGGGGCCGGTCGGCCGCCTGCCGCAGCAGCCCGGCGGATGCAGACTCTGGCCGCCACCGGATGCGGCGCCCGAAGCCGCCGCGCAAGTCCGCGCGTGCGCCTGTCATCAGCGCTGTCACACGCGAACGCCACGATCCGGGCATGATCCGCCCGACCACGCCGCACGTATCTGGTGTCATGCGCCCCATCGCCAGTCGCTCCGCCGATCTTGCCGCCGCCGCCGCCGGGGCCATCGCGGCCGTCGTGGCCATCGCGGTCGCCGAGCTCCTGGCCGGCCTGATCGCCGGTGCCCCATCGCTCGTCATCGCCATCGGCGACCTGATCATCGCGCTCCAGCCGCCGGGCGCCAAGGACCTCATGGTCAGCCTGTTCGGCGATGCCGACAAGCTGGTGCTCAACGCGGCCATCGGCATCGGGGCGCGTGCTCATCGCGGCCGCGCTGGGCGTCGCGGCGCGCCGCAACTGGTCCATCGGTGTCATCGGCTTCATGGTCGCGGGTGGGATCGCCCTGGTCGCCGCGCTGCGTCAGCCGCTCACGTCCCAGGTGCTGGCCGTGGTCACGGTGATCGTGGCCATCGGCGCCGCCCTGGTCGTGCTCCGGATGCTGCTGGCCACGACGGGCCCGGCCTGGCGGCCCGGCGCCCGACCGTCGCCGTCGGCGCGACGCGGATCCGGCAGCCGCGATGCCCGACTGGGATCGCCGCCGCTTCCTGATGCTCGGCGGTGGCGTCGCCGCGGGTGCGGTCGTGGCCGGGGTGGTCGGTCGGAACCTCCTCGAGGGCCAGGCGGCCGGGCCGCAGGTCGGCGACGTGCTGCCGCCGTCGACGGGTGCCGCGCCGTCGCTGCCCGCTCGACGCGCCCTGCCCGGTCGAGGGCATCACGCCCATCGTCATGCCCATCGCCGACTTCTATCGCATCGACACCGCCCTGGTCGTGCCACGCGTGGACGTCGCGACGTGGAAGCTGACCGTGACCGGCATGGTCGACACGGAGGTCTCGCTGACCTACGACCAGCTCCAGGCAGATGCCCCTGTTCGACCAGTACGTGACCATCGCGTGTGTCTCCAACAACGTCGGTGGCGAGCTCGTGGGCAACGCGCTGTGGACCGGCGTCCGGCTGCGCGACGTGCTCGCGCATGGCCGGCGTGCAGCCCGATGCGACCCAGATCGTCGGTCGCTCGGTGGACGACTTCACGGTCGGCTTCCCGACCGCCTGGGCGATGGACCCGGCACGCGAGCCGATGATCGCCCTGGGCATGAACGGCGAGCCGCTGCCCGTCGGCGCACGGCTATCCCGCGCGCCTCATCATCCCCGGCCTGTACGGCTACGTCAGCGCCACCAAGTGGCTGTCCGAGATCGAGCTGACCACCTGGGAGGCCTTCGACGGCTACTGGGTGCCGCTCGGCTGGTCCAAGGAGGGGCCGATCCTGACCCAGTCACGCATCGATGTGCCGCGCCGCGGACAGCAGCCGTGCCCGCCGGTCGGGTGACGGTCGCGGGTGTCGCCTGGGCCCCCGACCGGGGTGTCGACGCGGTCGAGGTCCAGGTGGACGACGGCGACTGGATGCCCGCCACCCTGTCCAAGCCGCTGAGCGACGCGACCTGGGTCCAGTGGATGGTCGACTGGAACGCCACGGCCGGACAGCACCGGCTGTCGGTGCGGGCGACGGACGGCACGGGCACCGTCCAGACGGCGGACGAGTCGCGGCCCGCGCCCGACGGCGCCCGCGGCCACCACACCATCGAGGTGAACGTCGGGTAGCGACTACCCGACGTTGCGCTTGCGCAGCTGGTCGCGGAGCGGGCCGTAGATGACGAGCGCCACGATGGCACCGATACAGGAACCGATGAGGCCGGTCGGCCGCAGCTCCAGGCCGTCGCCGGCGATCAGCGAGAAGATCAGGCCGCCCACGAACGAGCCCACGATGCCGATGACGAACAATTCCCATGGCTCGTACTTGCGTTGCTTGCCGACCAGGAAGTTCGCCACGTACCCTGCGACCATGGCGATGACGATGAATGCGAGGAGAAGGAACATCTGGGCGTGGGCCTCCTGCGATGTGGGTGGCGCGGGTCGACATCGGATCCAGGGCCGCCACGCCTGCGTTACGGAAGGGTAGCCGGTTCCAGGCCCGCTATGTGCCCATCTGTGCGGCCAGCCGCCCGTCCTTGATGGCGGCCAGGAGCGTGGCATAGTCACGGTCGGTCTGGTCGGCGTAGCGGGCGGCAAATTCTCCGATAGCGTGCGCGAACGCATCGTCGTCACCCAGGTACCCGGCGATGGCCGCGGCATCCCCAGAGCGAGCGTGACCGCGGGCGAGTGCCCAGCCGCACAGCGTGCCCCAGCCCTCCAGGTCCGCGAGGGTCATGGCATCGATCACGGCACCCGCCTTCTGGTCCTGGAGCTGGCGCACATAGAGGTGACGGCCGAATGGCCCGGTAGTCCATCCCAGCAGCATGTCCGTCGCGGCCTGTAGTCGCCGCTGGCCAGCCACGACCCGTTCGCCATGATGGGCGAACCCGCTCGGGCCCAGGAACCGTTCCAGGACGGATGCTTCGGCTTCCTTGACCTGCAGGAACAAGGGATCGTCCGGGTCGCCCGCGTCCAGGAGCGCGACTGCTGCCTCGAGTCCAACGCTCCCGACGCCGACCACCTTGATCGCGGCGTCGATGACCTGGTAGCGGTGCAGGAGATCGCGGCGATCCTCCTGGAGCGTCGAGGCGTAGTCACGGACGGAGGATGCCACTGCGTCCGCCTGCATCCGGTCATCGTGCATGGTCGTGGGTGGCCTGTCGATGATGCGTCGGCGTCCGTCGGGCCCGACCTCGGTCAGCTTGGGCAGCTCGTGCAGGGCGTCATGGTGCGCTGCGGACTTGACGGTCGAAGCTACGAACGACCGCGTCCGCTTTGTTGCGCTGGTGATGGTCGACTGTGCGTCGACACGGGCGTAGTAGATGTCGATGGCTCGCATCCCGGCGTACTCGCCCATGTGATGCTGGTAGGAGCGGACCGCCTCCAGTGCCGCATGGTGCGCCTCGTGCGAACCGACACCCAACACGCGTGCGGCCACCACGAGGCTGCCCGCCAGCCGCTTTACGTCCCATTCCCACGGACCGGGCAGGGTCTCGTCGAAATCGTTCATGTCGAACAGAAGCGTTCGCTCGGGCGAGGCGAACAACCCGAAGTTCGAGAGGTGCGCATCGCCACCCAGCTGGACCACGATGCCGCTGTCGGGACTGCCCGCCAGGTCCGCGGCCATCGGCAACGCCGCTCCCCGGTAGAAGGTGAGTGGCGATACGGCCATCCGGCCATGCCGGATGGGCACCAGCTCGGGAAGCCGAGTGGTTGCCTGCTCCGCGAGGAGGGCAACGATGTCGGGTCGATCTGCAGCCGGACGCCAGTCGAGGTGCGCCTCCGGGGGCACCCGCTGCCGTGCTGCCTGTCCCAGCGTCCGGCGCTGGGCACGGCTCGGCAGCGGCACCGCCGGGGACGCTGTTGCTGGAGCGTTGGTCATATCAGCCTGGTGTTGCGGACCCGGCCGCATCGGGTGGCGTTGACGCCGCCGGTGTGGTCGCGTCGGGGGAACTGGCCCGGTAAGCGTCGATCACATCCTCGACGTCCGCATAGATGTGATCGGCGCCGATGAGCGACGTCAGCCCGTAGGCGTCGAGCAACGACCGAACAGGCGGCTGGATATCGGAGAGGACCAGTGTCGTGCCACGACCCTTCAATTCCTGTGATACCTGGCGTAGTGAGTCCGCCGCAGAGTAGTCGATGTCCCCCACGGCAGCAGCGGAGATCGCAAGCCATCGCAGGGGCGGTCTGGCATCGTCGGCGAGGTGCACGACTTCCTCGACGAGGCGTGCGGCATTGGCGTAATACATGTTTGCGCCGAACCGATACAGGGCCAGGCCGGGCACGACCTGCGTAACCGGATTCAGCGCAGCCGGGGTCAGGCGACCGTCCTCACGTAGCGTGATGAGGCTATCGGCCGGCCGATAGCTGTGGTAGAGGTGCTCCACGACGGACAGAACCATGGCCAGGATGATGCCTTGTTCGACGCCCACGAAGACCACCACGGCTGCCGTGATGGCCGCGACCAGGAACTCGCCCTTGCGCAACCTGTAGATGTCGGTCATGCCCTTGACGTCGATGAGCCGAAGACCGATGAGGAACACGACCGCGGCGAGGACCGCGTTGGGCATGTATGAGAGCGGCACCGTGAGGAACACCAGGACAAGCGCGACGATCGCGCCTGCGGTCAACTGGGAGACCTGGCTCCGTCCGCCCGCGCTGTCGACCATCTCGGTCTTGGTCGGGCTGCCGTTGACCACGAACGTGCCCGTGAAACCGGCCGCCAGGCTGGCCGTGCCCAGGCCCACGAGGTCGACATTCTCGTTGAAGCTGTCGTTGTAGCGCATCGCATACGCGCGCGATGTCGCGGCACTCTGCGCCAGGATGACGATGAATATGGAGAACGCGACCGGCAACATGGCCCGGACGTCGGAGAGGGTGACCCCGGTCGGGATCCCGAGGGAGGGCAAGCCGGGCGGGATGTAGCCCAGCGTGCTCACGCCGCGGGCGGTCAGGTCCAGGACATAGCTCAGGACGATGGCGCCGATGACCGCCAGCAGCGCGCCGGGGATCTTCTTGTCGACCTTGCCCAGACCCACGATGGTGGCCAGCACCGCGAGCGACACGGCGAAGGTCGCCCAGCTTGCGCTGCCGATGTCCCTGGCCACGTTGGCCAGCTGCTCGACCGGGCCGGAGCCCTCCTTCGGCAGCCCGAACATGGCTGGTACCTGACCGATGGCGACCTGGATGCCGACGCCGGTGAGGAAGCCCACGAGCACGCTCCGGGACAGGAAGTTGGCGAGGAAGCCCAGGCGAAGGATGCGGGCGAGGAACAGGATCGCACCTGCCAGCAGCGCCATCGTGGCGGCGAGTGCGATGTACTCCGACGAACCCGGCGCGGCGAGCCCCGCCAGGCCGGCGGCCAGGATCGCGGCGGTCGCGGAGTCCGCGCCGACGACCAGGTGCCGGGATGATCCGAGGATCGCGAACGCGAGGATGGGCAGCAGGAGGGTGTACAAACCCGTCACGGGTGGCATCCCCGCGATCCCCGAGTAACCCATGACCTCCGGGATCGCCAGGGCGGCCAGCGTTGCGCCCGCGATCAGGTCGCTGGGTAGTCGCGTCCGGTCGATAGGACGCAGGCCCCGGAACAACGGCAGACCCCCCTGAAACCGCGGTCGCCGCGCGGTCACTTCTGCCATCCCCGACCTCCGAGTCCCGCCCGCGCACCACATCGCGCCATGCCGCCACGATCCTGTCGGGAAGCATGGTCACATCCTGACACCCCGTCGTGCTCGGGATCTGCGCGAGATCTCGCCGCCGCGGTGTCGAGCCTGAGCCCGCCAGGGATAGTTGCCTGCACAACTATCCTGTGAGATACTTCCCGGTACCGAGCACCGAGACCGGATGCTCACAGGAGACCCGCATGCCCGCCATCACCGTCGACGACATCACCGTCCTGCCGCGCATCCCGGCGCCGGACCCGCTCATCAGCGCGCCGCGCTCGGTCAAGAGCATCACCACGGCACCACAGTGGCTTCGAAGGCGAGGGCTTCCCCGTCCGCCGGGCGTTCGCGGGTGTCGACCTGGCCGACCTCGATCCCTTCGTCCACCTGGACCAGATGGGCGAGGTCGAGTACGCCCCCGGCGAGCCCAAGGGGACGCCCTGGCATCCCCATCGTGGGTTCGAGACCGTCACCTACATCATGGACGGCACATTCGAGCACCAGGACAGCAACGGCGGCGGCGGCACCATCACCAACGGCGACACCCAGTGGATGACCGCCGGCGCGGGCATCCTGCACATCGAGAAGCCGCCGGAGGCGCTGGTCGTCTCGGGCGGCCTGTTCCACGGCTTCCAGCTGTGGGTCAACCTGCCCGCCGCCCAGAAGTGGGCCGCGCCGCGCTACCAGGACCTGCGCGCCAACGAGGTGTCGCTGCTGTCCTCACCGGATGGGGGCACGCTGCTGCGGGTCATCGCGGGTGAGGTCGCCGGTCACACCGGGCCCGGCTCCACCTACTCCCCGATGACCCTCGTCCACGCGACGCTCAGCCCGGGCGCGCGACTGACGCTGCCGTGGCGCCCCGACTACAACGCGCTGGTGTACGTCTTCTCGGGCAGCGGCAGCGTGGGCGCCGGCGCGTATCCCGGTCCAGACCGGTCAGCTCGCCGTGTTCGGCCGCGGGCGACTCCGTGACCATCCACGCGTCCACGGTGCCCGCTCGAGGCGCGCAGCCCCAACCTCGACGTGCTCATCCTGGGTGGTCGACCCATCAACGAGCCGGTCGCCTGGATGGGTCCCTTCGTCATGAACACCCGGGAGGAAGTGCTCCAGGCGTTCGCGGACTACAAGGCCGGCCGACTGGGCAGCATCCCCGCGGTCCACGGCGCACCGAACACCCTCATCCAGTCCCGGCCGGTCGGCTGATGTCCGAACCGACCTCGGGCACCGATGCCGGCCATCTACCTCGGTCACGGCGCGCCGCCCCTCCTCGACGACCCGGTGTGGCCGGTCGAGCTGGCGGGATTGGGCCGCGTCGATGCCGCGGCCGAGGTCGATCCTCATCGTCAGCGCCCACTGGGAGTCCGCACCCGATCACCCTGGGCGCCACGACCCCGGTGCCACTGACGTACGACTTCTACGGCTTCCCGCGGCGCTACTACGAGCAGCGCTACGACGCCCCGGGCGCGCCCGAGCTCGCGGCGAAGGTGCGCGCCCTGATGCCCGACCACGAGCCGGTCGGCGAGGACCCGTCACGCGGCCTCGACCACGGCGCGTACGTGCCGCTGATGGCCATGTATCCCAGAGGCTGACATCCCGGTGCTCCAGATGTCGATGCCCGACCTGGATCCCGAGCACCTGTTCGCGATCGGCCGACGACTGGCGCCGCTGCGCGACGAGGGCGTGCTCGTCATCGGCAGCGGCTTCATGACCCATGGCCTGCCGTTCGTCCGGGAGTACATGATGACCGGCAAGACCGGTGCTCCGCAGTGGTCGATGGAGTTCGATCGATGGGCCACCGAGGCGCTCGAGCGCCGGGACATCGACAGCCTGTTCGACTTCCGGCGCCGCGCTCCCGGGATGCCCTATGCCCACCCGACGGTCGAGCATTTCGCGCCCCTGTTCGTGGCGCTGGGCGCTGCGACCGACCGCCGACGCAGCCGCCCGACACGACCATCGAGGGCTACTGGTACGGGCTGTCCAAGCGCTCCTTCCAGATGCGCTGATGGGGCACGGCCCTGCCGACCCAGGATGCCGGCCGATTGCTGACCACTTGTCTGGGGGCATGCCGTTGCCGTGCCGCATGACGTTGCCTATGGGGCATGAGATCCTCGGCCGACCCCACGGCGTATGTCCGTCGGGCATGACGTTGCCTGTGGGGCATGAAAGTCGGTTCGAATGGGCAAGCGGCCCCCGCTTGGAGATCGAGGCGGCCGTGTCGATGCGTGCCGCGGGCACCCCCTGGCCAGTGTGATGCGTGGCGCGCATGGAACGGCCTAGGTACAGCCACCCAGGACCCCCATGAAGCCGCCTTCGTGATCCGTTCATGCTCACCGGACATCGTCCCGGAAACATTCCACCGACAGGTATGGCGGAAGGCCAGGCTTCATGCCTGCTGGGCAAGAGCCAGACGGCATGCCTGTGGCGGCACGCTCAGATCCGGCGAAGCAGGTCCGTGAGTGTCACGACCTCGGCCGCGCTCAGCCGGGTGTTGATGTAGCCAGCGAGTGATGCGACGTGGTGGGGGAGGGCACTGGCCAGGTCCGCGAGCCCGGCGGCCGTGGCCTGGGCATATGCACCCCGGCGGTCGGAAGGACAGGTCACCCGTGCCACCAGCCCCTCGGCCACCAGCCGGTCTATTCGCCGCGTTAGCCCGCTCCGTGTCAGATGCGAGCGGTCCGCGAGCTCATGCATCCGGAGTTGGTGATCCGGCGCGCCGGCGAGGGGTAACAGGACTGCCACCGCATCCGAGCCCAGCGTGCTGCAGGTATCGCCGGACTGAGGGTCCAGCCGTTCGACCATCGAGGCGTGCGCAGCCGCGAGCGCAAGCCACAGGCCGAGAGCCGGGCTGGTGCCATCGACGGGGGATACATCGACCGCGCGCGTGGCCATCATTGCGTGCGCAATCATTGCACAGGTGCTCGGCCCAGTGCTCTGTGCTTGGCCCAGAGCTCCAGGCGCCTGTGCTTGGCCCAGAGCTCCAAGCGCAGGTGTCTCGCCAACCCTCCAGGCGCAGGTGTCTCGCCGACCTCCGAACGAACGCGTCCTGACCAGTGCTCCGGCCTGACGCCATCGACTCTCGAGGCACATCGAGCCTCGTGAACGCTCTGGTATGCTGTCACAAGGCGAACTAGATCCCTGGTGCCGCGCCGCCTGATCGGCAGCGTCTGGCACGGATCGGGGTACCGCCCACCAACCCATCACACATCCCAAGGAGGACCAGTTTGCCCAGAGCCGACATGATCGAGGTCGAAGGTGTGGTCTCGGAAGCACTGCCCAACGCGATGTTCGGTATCACCCTGCAGAACGACCACCGGATCCTGGCCACCCTGGGTGGCAAGCTCCGTGTGCACTACATCAAGGTCTTGCCGGGCGACCGCGTCAAGGTCGAACTCTCTCCCTATGACCTGACCCGGGGACGCATCACGTACCGGATGAAGTAAGGCACGACCGGCAGACCGCTGCCGTCAGGCGACCCACGGACATTCGGTCATCGGCAGTCGGGTGGCCGCTCACGGTGGTCTCGACACGTCCAGGAGCGTACCGGGTACTCTCGGCTCGTGACCACGACTGACGCGACACGGAGCCCGGATCCCGGGACCGGCGACAAGAAACGGTTCGACTTCGTGGTCATCGGTGCCGGGCCCGGAGGCGAGGCGGCCGCCTACGAGGCGCGATCGCGCGGTGCCAGGTCGCCGTCGTCGATCGGGACCTGTTCGGGGGTTCCTGTCCGCACTGGGGCTGCATCCCGTCCAAGACGCTGCTGCACGCGGCTGCGCGGCACGCCGACGGCGCCGACTACGACTGGGCGCGGGCAGCGGCGCGCCGCGACTACATGATCAACCGGGTCGACCGCGACTACCCCGATGACGGCGGACATGTTCGGGATCTCGAGGCGGCCGGAGCGTCCGTCTACCGTGGGGATGCGCGGCTGTCCGGACGCGGTCGTGGTCATCGTTCGCCACGACGGCAGCACTCACGAGCTGACGGCCACGAACGTCGTCATCGCAGTCGGTTCGACGACCAAGATACCGCCCATCGATGGGCATCGATGTCATCCGTCTCTGGACCAACCGTGAGGCGACCGGCGCCCGCGAGCTGCCACGGAGCCTGCTCGTCCTGGGTGGCGGCCCCACCGGCGTGGAGCTGGCACAGGTGTACGCACGCTTTGGTGTGCCCGTGACGATCGTGCAGTCAGGTGACCGCGCTAGTGCCCAACGATCACCCCCGGAACTCGGCGGCCGGGCTCGCCGCGCTTCGGCGCGACGGGGTCGATGTCCGGCTCGGCGTCCGAGCCCAGCGGGCGACAGCGGGCACCGGCGCCGACGGCGCGGACGAGGTGTTCCTTGACGACGGCTCGGTCGCCCAGGGTCATGCGACCTTGCTGGCGGTCGGGCGGACCTTCCCGACTGGACGGCCTCGGGCCTCGAGTCCATTGGTATCGATGTTCGCGGGACCGTGATGCCATCACGCACGACGGGCGGCTGCGGATCGCGGACGGCGTGTACCTCGATCGGCGATCCGGCGGGCCCGGAGCTCCACACCCACCAGGCGCACTACCAGGGGCAGATGGCGGTCCGGATGGCGCTCGGCGATCGACGTGACACCCGACTACCGCGCGCTGCCGCGGGCGACCTACACCGACCCCGAGCTGGCCTTCGTGGGCCTGGACCTGGACGGCGCATCGACGCATGGGCTTCGATGCCTTCGAGCTGGTGGCCGACTTCGCCGACGACAGCCAAGGGGTATTCGGTCGAGGCGACCTTCGGCCACGTGACCATCGTGGTCGACCGGGCGAGTCGGCAGCTGCTGGGTGCTGCCATGGCAGTGCCCGACGCCTCGGCCGCCATCCACGAGTGCGTGCTGGCCATCCAGGCACGCGTGACCATGGACGTCCTGGCGGCGACCATCCACGCCTTCCCTTCGACGTCGCGCATCCTCAACGGCCTGTTCGACGAGGCGCCGAGGCGGGAGCTTGACCGGCTCAGCCTAGCACGGCCTGACCGTGTTCGGGAAGGGGTGGAGCGGGAGACGAGGTTCGAACTCGCGACATGCAGCTTGGAAGGCTGCCGCTCTGCCAACTGAGCTACTCCCGCGTTCCACCATCATACGTCCGGGGATCGACTTGACCGGTGGAGGTCGCCCGGACCCGTGGCGGGTGGGCTTCATGCGACACTCACAGCGTGAGCAGCGAACAGGACCACGGCCACCCGACGCACCACATCGCACAGCTGAACATCGGGATCCTGCGGGCACATCGTGCTGACCCCCTGGTAGCCGATTTCATGGCGGCCCTGGATCCCATCAATGCCATCGCGGATGCCAGCCCTGGCTTCGTTTGGCGTCTCGCGACTGCGGAGGGCAACGCGACGGCCCTGCGGCCATATGACGACGACCGGATCCTCGTCAACATGTCCGTCTGGGAGTCCATCGAGTCGCTCAGCGACTTCACATATCGAACAGCGCACACGGACGTCCTGCGTCGCCGGCGGGAATGGTTCGAACCCCTCGAACGCCGCACGACGGTGCTGTGGTGGGTGGCGGCAGGCCATATCCCAAGCGTGGACGAGGCCAAGGCCCGCCTGGAGGTCCTTGAGCATGACGGCCCGACGCCGCTCGCGTTCACGTTCCGCGAGCCGTTCCCGCGCCCCGGCGCCACCCATCGCGTGCACCAAGAGGCCCCGGTCGGCGACCGGGGCCTGTCTTGAGCGCACGTCCTGGAATCTAGACTAGGGTGCGGTGACCTCGCGCGTAGAGCTGAACTCGGAGGTCTCGGCATGGGAGTCGTCGGTGGCCGTGGCAGTGATGATCGGTGCCGAGGGCCAGCCGAGCGCCTGGCTTGAACGTCCACGACGCCTTGCCATCGCCACCGGTACCCACGAGGACATGACCCAGGTAGGCGCGACCCTCGGGGTCGCCGGCGTCGCTCTGGAATAGCTCGATACGGTATGCCCGCTCTCGGCCCGAGGTGAGCGTCCCCTTGATGGTGGTGTTGGTGCTGCCGACGACGGCACTGGCGACCGTCGGGCGGTTCTGGAGACGGTTGGGCCCGCGGTCCGAGTCGGGCGCCTTGTCGTTCTTCGTCCGCCCGTCACCACCCAGGTCGATGCCCAGCCCGGTGTTGCGACTGATGCTGTTGCCAAGGATCTGCACGCCGTGCGGGTGTGAGATCCAGGCTGGGGCTGGTGATCGCGATGAGGTTGACGCCGTTCCCGTGGTTCGTGCGGATGACGTTGCCCTGGCCGGTGATCGAGCCACCGATCAGGTGGTCGCTGGACCCGGTGACGAAGACGCCATCACCGCTGTTCCCGAGCGCGCTCTTGCCATCACGCCGGGTCCCGATGAGCGAACCCTGGATCGTCGCGGACCGGGCTGCGATGCCGAGGCTGACACCTGCACTGTCGTTACCCGAGATGAGATTGCGGTCGGCCCGGGCGATGGATCCGATACGGACGTTCTCGGCATTGACCAGGATGCCGCTGCCGCTGTTGCCGCGGTCTTCCTGACCGGTCCTGTCGGTCCCGATGAAGTCGCCCACGATGCGGCTGCCATCCGCCCCGCCCGACAATTGGATACCCCGGGCGAAGTCGTTGATGACCAGTCCCCTGAGGGTGACGGGTGCCGTCGCCTGGAGACCGGGGACGTTGCCCGCGTCGGTGCCCACGATCAGGATGCGCATCCGGGCGTTGGTCCCGGTCGCGGCGGTATTGGTCGTGGCGCCCCGCTGGGTCGTGCCATCGATGACGAGCGGCGCCGTGATCACCGGAAACGCGGAGGCAGGCCTGATCGTCTTCCACGAGTGACCACCGGAGGTGATACCGAAGTCGGATCGCGTCCTTGTCCGCCGTTGCGTTGGCCTCCATGATCGCGGCTCGCAGGGTGCAGATGGTGGTCTCCGCGCTGCTGGTCACGTCACAGATGCCGTCACCGACCGTACGGTCTGGCTTGTCACTCGCTGACCCGACCACGAAGGTCAGACCGGCCGCTGCGGCGGGCGCCGCCGTGATCGCCCCGGCCGATGCCGCGACAGCGAACGCGATGGTGAGGGTGATCCGGGTGTGACGACGAGGAAACATGCGGATGGATACCTCCTGGTCCAGACCCTACACCGCGGCCTCCCCCGAGTCGCTCAATGTCTGGTGGTGGATGGGCTAGGAGTCCTTCACCTTGACCACTCCTGACCGTTCCCGACCCACCCCTCAGCACATTTCGGGCAACCATCAGGCCACCGGAGCGTGGCCGGATGGTCATGGTCGCAAGGCGGGATGCGTCACCTAGCATCGGTCGCGATGTCAGCCACCACCACCCAGCTCGTCGCCCACATCCTGCGTCGGACGACGTTCGGTCCCTATCCGGGCCAGGTCGAGGCGCTCGCCAAGCGGGGCGTCGGACAAGACCATCGACGCCTTGATGCTCGGCGCAGGCGCGCATGTCGACGTCGAGCCCGCCGGACCTCACCAACGACGACGCGTCCGATCCCGTCAAGTGGTGGCTGGGCCAGATGACGAGCCACCGGGCCGGTGTCCACGAGAAGATGACCTGGTTCTGGCACGGGGTCGTGCCCGTCAGCCACAGCAAGGTCTACTGGTGGCAGGTCGAGTGGCCGGCGCACGTCCTCCTGCGCCGCTACGCGCTCGGCAGCTATCGGTCGTTCCTCAAGAAGATGACCGTCACGCCGGCCATGCTGATCTACCTCGACGGCAGCTGGTCGACCGTCCAGGGACCCAACGAGAACTACGCGCGGGAGCTCCAGGAGCTGTTCACGCATCGGCCAGGAGCGGGTCACGGAGGCGAACGTCCAGCACGGGGCCCTGGCACTTGCCGGGCTGGCACGTCGACTACGACACGGCCAAGGCCGTGTTCATCGACGAGCGCTGGGCGAGCCTGGGCTGCCAACCAGAAGGTGACGCTTCCTGGGCAAGCACGTCTACCGCGCCTCGACGGCGTCGTCGACGCCGTCTGCGACCACTCCGCGACCTCCCGGTTCATCGCCAACAAGGCGTGGCTCTACTTCGTGGGCAAGAAGCCGTCCGCGGCGACGCTCGACAGCCTGGCCCGCAAGTACCGGAGCTCGGGCCTCAACAACCAGACCCTGGTCAAGGCGATCCTGGATGATCCCCAGTTCCTGTCGAGTCGATTCACCGCGGCCGCGCTACCCCGTGGAGTGGGTCATCGCGGCCATGGCGGCGATGGGCCTCGGCAACAAGCAGACTGATGCATGGACACCCTCTGGGGCATGGGCCAGCTGCCGTTCTACCCGCCCAACGTCGCGGGCTGGCCGACGGGTGACCGCTGGGTGAGCCCCAGCATGGCCCTCGCCAAGGCCGCCATGGCCGTCGACTCGCCGGCCATCAAGACGGTCGTGGATGCGCCACGACCCGGTGGCCGCGGCGCTCAAGCGCTGCTCCATGTTCGAGGTCAGCAGCCAGACACGCCGGGCGCTCAAGCGCGTCGTTGCCAACGAACCGACCTGAGCCACCGCAAGTCCGACCGGGCGCGCATCCTGCTCGCCCTGTGCCTGTCGAGCCCGGAGTTCACCCTCGCATGAAGCTCATCGATCGACGCGCATTCCTGGAGATGGGCCTCGCCACTGGCGCCGGCGTCGCCGCGACCACCGATGCTGCCGCGACGCCGCGGCAGCCGCCCGTCAGCGGCCCAACATCCCCGCACGCGGCCGCGGTGAGCAAGCGCAAGCTCGTGGTGCTGGACATGGGCGGCGGCAACGACGGCCTGTCGATGTTCCCGCCCAAGGGCGGCGGCGCCACCGCCGACGCCTATCGCTCGCTGCGCACGCGCACGCGCATCGAGCCCGAGGACATGCTCGACTTCGGCGGCTCCGACACCGTCGGCATGCACAAGAACCTGGCGCGCATCAAGGCCTGGAAGCCGGCCGTCATCCTGGGTGTCGGCGTGACCAAGCCGGACCTGTCGCACTTCGAGATGCAGCGTCGCTGGTGGAGCGGCGACCAGGACAGCCAGCCACCTGACCGCGACCGGCTTCCTGGGTCGGCTGTGCGACCACATCGGCGACAAGGCATCACCCGCGGTCGGCATCTCGCTGGGCTATGGCCCCAGCCCGTCGCTCAACGCCGCGCGGGTCGTCGACGCTGTCCATGAACCCGTATAGCGACGGCGAGTTCCCGCGCTTCTGGGACGTCGACATGGACAGCGCCTGGAAGGCCGCCTGGAAGATCATGGCCGAGCGCCAGAGCAACGAGACGGTGCCCTTCTGCTCCGCGCGCGACGGCGCCGCCTACGCGCGAGCGCTTCAGCGACCTGGCCAAGGCGCTGCCGGGCCAGGGCGACGGCTACCCCAACTCGGAGCTCGGCGTGCAGCTGCGGCTGGCCGCGCGGATGCTGCGCCAGGACAATGGCATCCGGATCATCCACATCCCGGTGTTCGCCGACTTCGACACCCACGACGACCATCGCAACCGGCACGCCGAGATCATGACCATGCTCGACAAGGCGCTCGACGCCTTCCTGAAGGAGCTCATGGACGCGGGTCATGGCGGACGAGGTGCTGGTGGCCACCACCTCCGAGTTCGGGCGGCGGGTGCCCGACAACGAGTCCAACGGCCTGGACCATGGCGCGGGCTCCTTCGTGATGCTCCTGGGCCCCGTCAACCAGGGCTTCGTCGGCGACTACCCCGACCTGACGACGCTCGACCGCGACGACAACATCGTGGCCACGGTCGCACATGAACGACTACTACGCGACCCTCGCCGAGAAGTGGTTCGGGGTGCCCTCGAGCGAGGTCATCTCGGGCGGCACCCCGCTCGACGGGCATCATCGACACCTAGTGTCCCGAGCGCGCGCGGCGGTCGGGAGTCGAGGCCGCCGGGGCGGGCCTCCGCGGCATGCGCCGGTGCTCGCCCGTGAGCGCGCCGACCGTGCGTCAGGCGTCAGTCGGGGTCGGTCTCGCGGACGATCTGCCACACGAGCCTGACCACGCGCCGTCCGATGTCGAGGTCCGTGTCCAGGATGTCGAAATGGGTCGTGCCCTCGTCCAGCAGCACGAGGTGGCTGTCGTAGCCCGCCTGACGCAGCGCGCGCGTGCAGGTGGGTCGCGTGCCCGGTGCTCATGAACGGGTCGTGGCGCTCGAAGATGATGCCCACCTTGAGTCGGTGGTTGTTGCCGACCTTGCGACCGATGTGGGTGTACAGCGTCGCGCGCCTCCAGACCCTCGGGATCTGCTGCGTAGGTGCCGCCGAGGAACGTCTGGTCGATGCGATAGTCGCGGTGGATCGCGGACACCCCGGCCACGCTGACGAAGCCGTTGGGCAGCGACGCCCGCATGCCCAGGGTGGACTTGCAGCTGCCGCCGCCGCCCGGGAAGGTGTCGCCGGCCAGCGAGACCATGGCGCCGACATAGCCGCCCATCGAGTGGCCGACGAGCACCAGGTGGTCGCGGTCGCCGCCGTATCGCGGGCCGAACTGCCGGGCGTAGCGGACCGCACAGGCGACGTCGGAGATCGCCTCCGGGAACCCCTTGCTCACGGGCCGGACGCCGCGGTAGTCGACGTTGAACACGACCGCGCCCTTGCGCGGCGAGCGCGACGGACAGCTCCGCGCATGTCCTTCGGGGTCCGCGGCCGGCCGTGGATGGTCACGATCACGGGCCACGGGCCGGCGTTCGACGGGTAGTAGATGTCGGCCCGGTTGATGCAGCCCGTCGCGGAACTCGGCGCATGGCCGGCGCGTCATGAAGGCACGTCGCGGCGGATCGCGACCCGGCCTGGCTTGCGGGTGGTCGGCTGCGGTCGTGCGCGCTGGGCGTGTCGCGTGGCCGGGCGGTGGCGACGCGGAGCGGTGTCGCGGGCGCGACCGCGATGCAGTCGTCGGGCGCCGTGCGCGGACGGCGATGCGACCGGTCGGTCGACGGTGACGCGCCGATGGCGAGGCCGGCCGGTGATCGACGGCTCCGGCGACGACGAGCGATGGCGCGGGATCCGACGGCGACGCGGATGGCGGTGCGGAGACGGCGATGCGGCGCGGCGACGAGCCGAGGCGACGCCGGGACGAGGCGCTGGGACCGGACGGTGGACGACGCGCACGGGTCGACGGGCACGGCGCGGCGGCCGGGTGATGGCCGGGTGACTGCGCGCCGACGGTGATGGTCGCGCCCGCGAGCGAGCACGGCCGCCAGCGTCAGCGCCGACCACAGGGCAGCGCCGGCAGCCGGTCCGCGCGGTCGCTCGCCTCACGAGCCTCGTTCGGCTGCGCTCCAGGGCGCCGATCTTGTCCACGCGCCGGGCATGCCGGCCGCCCTGGAAGGTGCCCTCGATGAATGCCCGAACGCACGCGAGCGCGATCTCGATGCCCACGATCCGGGCGCCCAGGGCCAGCACGTTGGCGTCGTTGTGCTCGCGGCCCAGCCGCGCCGTGACCGGATCGGAGGCCTCGACGCAGCGGATGCCCGCGATCTTGTTGGCCACGATCTGCTCCCCGGTGCCGCTGCCGCCGAGCACGATGCCCAGGGCTGCAGTCGCCGGACGCGACCGCACGCGCAGCGGGCGCGATGACGTCCGGGTAGTCCACGGGCTCGGTGTCACTGGTGCCGAAATCGACCGGCTCATGACCCGGCCGCGCAGCAGCAGCTCGATGATGGGAGCCTTGAGCGGGAACCCGGCGTGGTCGGTGGCGATCGCGATGCGCATCGTGGGCAGGATACCCAAGGAGGCGAGGGCACCCGCGGACGGGCCGCCGGAGCGCATCGGCCGACAGTCGGATGTCCGAGTGCGCCGGTGCCGCGTGACCACGACGATCGCGGATACGTCTGGACGCACACTCGGGCCGTCGCTATAGTCGCGCGAACTCGGGACGCTGGCGATGTTGACAGGTCGTGCGTCGGACCAGGGATCCGGTGCAGACCCGACCGGATCCCCGGACCGCGTCGTGTCATTCGGCGAGACAGCCATCCGAGCCATCGATTCTCGGGCGGAGGTTCATTCGTTGTCGTATACGGATCGTGGCATCAACTGCGTCGATTGCGGACAGGAGTTCGTATTCACCGCAGGTGAGCAGGAGTTCTATGCACAGCGTGGCTTCAGCGAGGCACCCAAGCGGTGTACCTCGTGCCGCGCAGCCCGCAAGGCTCAGCGCAACGGGGCCGGGGGGACCACGGGCGCGGGAGGGGGCTCGTACGACGGGTACGGGCAGTCATCGGGGGGATACGGCGGCGGCGGCGTATTCCGAGCGCCGTCCACGCGAGATGTTCGCGGCGACGTGTGCCGACTGCGGTCGGACCGCGCAGGTGCCGTTCCAGCCGACCGGGGCTCGCCCGGTCTATTGCAGCGACTGCTTTCAGACGCGTCGCTGACGTCGCGCGACCGCGGGGCCGGGTCACCCCGCGGGCGACTCCGATCGGTGATGTCGGCGCGCTCTGGCGGCGCCTATCGATCATCGATCATCCACAAAGGCCGCGGTAAGACCCGCTCGATACCGTCATCCGTGCATCACGCCCGACCGGTGCGTGACGGTCGACCACAGAGGCACACGGATGGAGAGCCATGGACACCGTATCGCTGCTCGTCTCCCGCCACGCCCACGGCGGCTCGGCGATCGGATGCTCCTGGTCGGCCTGGCTGGTTCGCGTCGGCCTGACCTCTCCTCGTCGTCGCCGGGCCTCGGCGTGGACGGCCGCCCTCCCAGCCGGACGCTGACCGCCTGCTGGCGCCGTTCCGGTGGCGGTCATCGCTGTCGAACCTCGCCTGACTCGGTCCGACCCGGGCGCGTGCCGGGCGCCTGTCAGCGGGTCCCGGTCGCCTCCGAGCCGGCCAGGCGCTGCGCGAGGTAGATCGGGATGGCCGAGAGCACGATGACCACGACCGCGACCACGTTGACGATGGGTCGCTGGTTGGGCAGCTTGATGTTGGACAGGATCCAGATCGGCAGCGTCTGCTCGGTCCCGGCCGTGAAGTTGGTGACGATGATCTCGTCGAACGAGAGCGCGAACGCCAGCATCGCGCCGGCCAGGAGCGCGGTCGCCAGGGCCGGCAGCGTCACGTGCCGGAACGTCTGCAGCGCATCCGCGCCCAGGTCCATGGAGGCCTCCTCCAGGGACCTGCGACGTGCGTCGCAGGCGTGCGATGGCGTTGTTGTAGACGATGACCACGCAGAACGTCGCGTGGCCGATGATGATCGTGTCGAGGCTGAACCCCACGCCGAGCCCGTGGATGGTGCGCGGCGAGCGCGATGCCGGTGATGATGCCCGGCAGCGCGATGGGCAGCACCAGCGCGAACGAGATCGTGTCCCGGCCGAAGAACCGGAAGCGATGCACCGCGAGCGCGGCCAGCGAGCCCAGCACCAGGGCGATGAGCGTGGCGCCGATGCCCGCCTGGATGGACAGCCAGAACGCCTCGCGGACGGCCTCGATTCTGGAACGCCAGCTCGTACCACTTGGTGGTCAGCTCCCCGATGGGCCATGTCTGGGCTCGGCTGGCGTTGAAGGAGTACAGGAAGATGATGGCGATGGGGATGTACAGGAAGGCCAGCACCGCCAACGTCGCGACCCGAAGACCCCAGCGGCCGACGCATCAGAGTGACTCGAATGCGCCGGCGCGGCGAGCCAGCAGCAGGTAGACGGCCATGATGAGGATCGGCACGTACGCAGTAGGCGGCCGCCAGCGGGATGTTGCCGGCGACGCCCTGGTTGTTGTAGATGACGTTGCCGATGAACTGGCTGTCCATGACCAGCGGCGGCGTGATGTAGTCGCCGAGGGTCAACGAGAACGTGAAGATCGACCCGGCCACCACGGCCGGGCATGGCGAGCGGCAGGATCACCCGCCGGAAGGTGAGCCAGTGGCGGCCGCCCAGGTCCGCGGATGCCTCCAGCAGCGAGCCCGGGATCCGCTCCAGGCCGGCGAAGATGGGCAGGATCATGTACGGCAGCCACAGATACGTGAACACGAGCCAGCCCGGAGGCATCGGAGAGGCCGAGGCGCAGCGCACCCGTGCCCGACCTGCTGGCCGACCCAGTCGAGCGGTCCGTTGGGCTGCAGGATGACGCGCCACGCGAAGACCTTGACCACGTAGCTCGACCAGAGCGGCAGGAGCGTCGCCATGACCAGCAGCCGCCGGGTCCGGGGTGACGCGACGCGCGCCATGTAGAACGCGACCGGGAACGCGATGACGGCGCACGTGATGGTCACCGCGATCGCCATCGAGACGGTGCGGAGGGTGATGGTCCGGTAGACCGGCTCGTTGAGGATGGTCTCGAAGTTCTTGAGGCTGAACTCGCGGACGACCTGGCTGGTCGCGCGGGTCGAGCGTGAAGAACGCCGACACCAGGAGCACCGCCAGCGATCCGAAGTAGACGACGCCCATCCAGCCGACGGGCGGCGTGAGGATGACGGCGAGGGCCGCGCGCGGGTCGACGATAGAAGGCGCCGAGGAGACGCGTCGCGTCGGCGAGCGACGCGCGGCCGCCGGGCGAGCGCGGTGCCGGGAGCGAGCGTGGTCACGATGCGGTCAGTGCCTCTGAGTTGGCCGATGCGGGCGGCGCGCGATGAGCCCGGGCGGTGCCCGGGCTCATCGACTGGCTCACGCAGGTCGGTCAGCTCCCGCGATCTCGGTCCACTTGTTGGTCCACACGCTCGAAGTCGATGCAGGTGTCGCCCCGCTCGTCGCCGCAGGCCGTCTGGGGGGTCTTCCAGAACGAGATGTTGTTGTAGAAGTCCGGGTCGTTGACGCCGATACGTGTCGCAGAAGCCCGG
This sequence comes from uncultured Chloroflexia bacterium, assembly GCA_963760625.1. Classification (GTDB taxonomy): domain Bacteria; phylum Chloroflexota; class Limnocylindria; order Limnocylindrales; family CSP1-4; genus JAFMJV01. The sequence goes on along the minus strand of CAVXDU010000002.1, from coordinate 817,266 downwards.
GAACTGCGTATGAGCCATAGCCCACGTCGAGGTACTGGCAGGCCTTCGGGTTGGCGGGCGCCTCACCGAAGTACTCGGCGACCTGCGCCTGCACCTCGGGTGTGAGCATCCAGGCCATCCACTTCAGCATGCAGTTGGGGTGCGCGGCCTGTGCTGGACATCATCCAGGTGTCCGCCCAGCCGGTCATGCCCTCGGTGGGCACGACGGCCTCGACCGGGCACCCCGGCGGCCTTGAGCGCGTTCACCTGGTACGGCCAGGTGGTGCCGATGGCGCGAGGCGCCGTTGGTGAAGTTGTCGATCTCGACGCTGAACGAGCGACCAGTACTGGCCCACGAACGGATGCTGCGCCTTGAGCAGCGTCCACCGCCGCGTCGAACTGCTCGCTGGGTCAGCTCGTAGACGTCGGTGATGCCCAGCTCCGGCTGGTGGGCCTTGAGATACAGCGCCGCGTCGGCGATGTAGATGGGGCGTCGTAGGCCGTGATCGAGCCGCTGTACGCGGCCGCCTTGGCCGGGTCGAACACCACATCCCAGCTCGTCGGCGCGGGTGTCACGATCTCGGTGTTGTACATCAGGGTGTTGCCGCCCCAGCCGTGGGGCACGCCGTAGTGCTTGCCGTCCACGACGTAGTGGGGCGCATCCTGGAGGAACGGCGCGATGTCGCTGAAGCCGGGGATGGTGGTGACGTCGATCTCGGCGACATCGCCCGCCGAGATGAGCCGCAGCGATCGCGTCACCGGAGGCCGAGACGCCGTCGTAGGCGCCGGTGCGCATGTCGGTGACCATCTGGTCGGAGGTGTCGTCGACCTTGAAGTTGACCTGACAGCCGGTCGCCTCCTCGAACCCGTTGACCCAGTCGTACTCGGGCAGGGTGGCGCCATCCTCGGCGTAGCCGACCCAGCCGATGATGTTCAGCTCGCCCTCGCCCTCGCCGCCGACGGCGGACAGGTCGATGGTCGGCAGCAGCGGCATCGGGAATCCCGATGCCGCCGGTGACGTGCTCTGGGCCAGCGTCGCCGCCGGCAGGGCCGCGAGCGCGAGCACCACGCTCGCCCCCATCCTGACAGTGTCCTCGATCGATCTCGCATGGTCGCCTCCTCCTGTCTCGTTGGGCCGGTATCAGACCGGGTCGGCCCCGGCCCCGTGCGGCATGTCCGGCAGCGTCATCGCGACCGGCAGCATGTGCTGCCGGTCCCACAGCAGCCGCACCTGTCTGCCCTTCAGCGCGAGCACCTCCATGGAGGAGGTGGTCACGTTCTGCTTGATGACCTCCAGCTCACCGCCCGCATCGAGGGTCACGCAGATAGCGGGTGTCCGAGCCGAGGTAGATGACGTCGCGGACGAGTCCATCGACGGCGACCGACCCGGGCGGCACGGCCGCGCCCGGTGCCTCCAGGTGGATCTTCTCGGGGCGCACGGTGTACGAGGCCGTCGATGCCGGTGAGCTGGCGCGCGACGTCGCTCGTCGAGCACGTTGGAGATGCCCACGAAGCCGGCCACGAACGCCGTCGCGGGTCGCTCGTAGACCTCCGCGGGCGTGCCCACCTGTTCGATGCGGCCGAGCGAGAAGATGGCGATCCGGTCGCTCATGGTGAGCGCCTCGTCCTGGTCGTGGGTGACGTAGATGAACGTGATGCCCGTCTCGCTGCTGGATGGACTTGAGCTCCAGCTGCATCTCCTGGCGCAGCTTGAGGTCCAGGGCGCCCAGCGGCTCGTCGAGCAGCAGCACCCGGGGTCGGTTCACGAGCGCTCGGGCAAGCGCGACCCGCTGTCGCTGGCCGCCCGAGAGCTGGCCCGGCCGGCGCGCGCCGTACCCCTCGAGGCGCACCATCCGGAGCGCGTCCTCGACCCGCCGTCGCCGCTCGTCCCGGGGGACCTTCCGGATCATCAGCCCGTAGCCCACGTTGTCGGCGACGTTCATGTGCGGGAACAGGGCGTAGTCCTGGAACACGGTGTTGACGTCCCGCTCGTACGGCGGCAGTCGGGATACGTCCGTGCCGTCCAGCAGGACGCGCCCCTCGGTGGGCAGCTCGAAGCCGGCGATCATGCGCAGGGTGGTCGTCTTGCCCGACCCGGACGGTCCGAGCATCGAGAAGAACTCGCCCGGTCGCGATGTCCAGGTCCACGCCGGCGACCGCCACCACCTCGCCGTACAGCTTGCGGACGCCCTCCAGCCGCACCGCGGGCATCGGCTGGCCGTCTGCGGCCGCGCCGATGGCGGCCGATGGCGTGGCGACGGTCACAGGCTCCTCGCGGTGCGGCGCATGACCGGGTCGGCTGGGCCGCCGGCCGCGGATCACTGGGTGGCGGGAAGGGTGCCGCGTCGGTCAGGGGCCGTGTCAAGCGGCCGCCCAGCGACAGCGGGCGTCCGTGCCGGCCGCACGGGCACGCCGCGCTCGCGGGCATACAGTCGGGCCGATGTCCGACGCCGCACGATGCCGCCCCGGACCCTGCCGACAGCCGGCACGACGACCGCGCCAAGCGCCGCCATCGCTGGCGCCGCTCGTGGTCGTGGTCGGCTTCTTCGTGGTCGCCATCACGCTCGTGCTCATCGGCGCCCAGCGGTCGGCCGCGCCGGCGCCGTCGGTGACCGTCGATCGCCCGGGCACGCCCGACCAACCCGCGTGCCGGTCACCGTCATCATGCGCGACTACCTGTTCGACCCGACCCCGCTCGTGCTGGTGGCGGGCGAGACCATGCGCCTGACCGTGTTCAGCGCCGGCATGACCGCGCACGAGCTGGTGCTGGGCGACGCGGCGGTCCAGGAGGCGTGGGCGCCCGCCGACGCCGCGCGCCACTCCGCCGGCGCCGTTCGCGACGGCGCCGCCCGCGAGCGTGCCGCCGGGCACCGGGGGTGTCCGGCTGCTGCTGGTCTCCGGGCGAGCAGGCGACCGTCGACTACCAGGTGCCGGCGTCGGGCGGGCTGCTGCTGCTGTGCCACCTGCCGGGGCACATCGAGCAGGGGATGATCGGCCGGGTGGAGGTCCGGCACCTGCCACCGACCCCGTCGCCACGCTCCCGGCGCAGTAATATGCGCGGTGCGTCGAGCGCCGCGCTCGACGCCCCGAATCATGTCAAGCCAGCGTTCCCGGCGCGAGCGTCGGGCGCGATTCCAGAGGTGGATGGAATGACCTACGTCATCGCCGAACCGTGTATCGATGTCCTCGACCAGTCGTGCGTGTCGGTCTGCCCGGTCGACTGCATCCATTTCGACCAGGGCACGGACCGGATGCTCGCCATCGACCCCGACGAGTGCATCGACTGCGGTGCCTGCGAGCCCGAGTGCCCCGTGAACGCCATCTACCCCGAGGACTCCGTGCCCGCCGAGTGGGCCAGCTTCACGGTGCTCAACGCCACCTGGTACAAGGACAAGGTCGCCACCCGCGCGGCGGTCGACGAGTGGAAGCCCGCCTGACCTGCACGCTGACGCCGCGGGCGCTAGCCGCTCGCGCCGGCGACGCTCGCGTTCGGAGCGGCCTGGTCGCGCGCAGCATCGCGTCCATGATCCGCCGCAGGCTCGGCCGGACGCCGTACAGCAGCAGGGTCGCCCGGAACACGCGTGCGGACGCGACGGTGGCGAGGACCACGAAGATGGTCAGGCTGAGCAGCGAGCCAGGACCATCGCCACGGGCATGGTGGTCGAGATGGTCAGGACCATGAGCATCGTGGCGGGCGCCGTGAGCGGGAAGAGCGCCAGCACCCAGACGATGGGCGAGTCGATGTCGCTCAAGAACACGCTGCTGAAGATGAGCGGGATGACCGCGACGAAGCCGAAGAAGCCCGAGTACTGCTGCGCTTCCCGATTGCCGGGCGCCACCGCGCCGACGGCCGTGAAGATGGCGCCGTAGCACAGGTAGCCCAGCACGAAGTAGACGACGCCCAGCACCAGCACGAACGGCGACACGTGCAGGTCGCCCAGGCCGCCGACCTGGCCGCCGATGATGGGCACGAACAGCAGCGAGGCCGCGATCCAGATGGCCACCTGGGTCAGGCCCGCAGCGCCCAGGCCCAGGATCTTGCCCGCCATCAGCGGCAGCGACGGCACCGAGCTGAGCAGGATCTCGACGACCCGGTTCTCCTTCTCCTCGGTCACCGACTGGAGCAGGTAGCCGCTGGTGATGAAGATGCTCATCACGAACAGCAGCGTGAACGCGAAGGGCAGCAGGAACGACGCGGCCATCGCGGCGTCCGAGACGGTCGGGCCGTCGACCGTGACGGTCGTCACCGTAGCCGGCGCCACGACCCGCGTGATGACATCGCGGCCGACCCCGCTGGCCGATCAGGAGCCCGCCCGGAGCGTGGCCGTCAGCAGCTGCGTCCTGGCCGGCGTGGCGCTGGGCGGTGTCGAGGCTGAAGCCCCCCGATGATCGGCTCGACGCGCTGCACGTCGGGTCGTGCCGGGCCACGTCGCCGGCACGACGTAGAACTCGTCCACCGCCGTCGGTGAGCGCATCGCCTGCGCCGCGGCCTCGCGGGTCAGCAGCGTGACTGCGGGCGCCACCGCCACGGGCCGCAGGTCCACGCGCGACTCGTTGACGATGACGATGTGCGTGTCGCCCGGGGCGCTCGGGCTCGGCGCCGCTCGGAGGGCGACAGGAGCGCCGACAGGCCGAACAGCGCCATGAGCCCGAGCGGCAGCAGCAGCGTGCCCACGATGAAGCCCCGGCGCTTGACGGTGCGCACGTAGTCGCGGCGGGCCACGATGCCCATCAGCCGCAGGAAGCTGGTCCGCTGTCCGCGCGGCTCGCCCGCCGGGCGCCTGCCGACCGCGTCATGCGACGCTCCCCGCGCGCGGGTCGCCGGCCACGGCGCGGATGAAGATCTCGCCCAGGTCGGGCGCGTCGACCGAGAAGCGCTCCACCGACGGCGTCGGTGGTCGGCGAGCTCCCGGAACAGGTCGCCGACGTGCGCGTCGTCGCGCAGCAGGAAGCGCACCGAGCCATCGAGCGCCGACACGTGGCTCACGCTCCGGAACTGCGCCGGGTCGGTCGGGATGTCCGTGCCCGACCACCTCCACGGCGCCGTCGCTGAATGCCTGGCGCACGTCCGGCACCGTGCCGTACAGCACCCGCTGCCCGTCGTTGATGAGCAGGATCCGGTCGCACAGCGTCTGTGCGTCGCCCATGTCGTGGGTGCTCATGACGACCGCCGCGCCCCGGTCGCGCTGCGCGATGAGGACGCCCTTGAGCAGCTCCGCGTTGACCGGGTCGAGGCCCTGGAACGGCTCGTCCACGATGAGCAGCTCGGGCTCGTTCATGATGGTCGCGATGAGCTGCGCCTTCTGGTGCATGCCGCGCGACAGCTCGGCGCCCTTCTTGGTCATCGCGTCGCCGAGGCCGACCTCCTCCAGCAGCTGGCGGGCGCGGGCACGGGCTGGCGGAGGTGGACATGCCCCGCAGCGCCCCGAAGTAGGTGAGCGTCTCGATGATGGGCACGTCCCGGTACAGGCCGCGGTCCTCGGGCAGGTAGCCCACCCGCTGCTGGTGCTCCACGCCCGGCAACCCGCCGAACACGCTGATGCGTCCCGCGGTCGGGCCGGATGATGTCCAGGATCATGCGCATGGTGGTGGTCTTGCCGGCGCCGTTGGGTCCCAGGAAGCCCAGCAGCTCGCCGCGCTGGACCTCGAACGAGAGGTCGCGGACGACGTCGGTGGTGCCGAAGCGCTTCCAGACGCCGCTGCACCACGACCGCGCGCCGACCTGGACGGCCGGGACGCAGCGGGCGTCGATGGCGGCACGGGTGCGATGGACATGCCCGACAGGCTACACGACGGTCCGGCCCGATGCCGACCGCGCCACCGCGCTGGCGGCCATGGCCCATCGGTGGGACGATGCCGCCGATGCGCATCGTCTCCCTGCTTCCGTCAGCGACCGAGATCGTCTTCGCCCTGGGCCTGGGTGACGAGCTGGTGGGCCGGACGCCCAACTGCGACTACCCGGTCGAGGTCGTCGGACGTGCCGGTCATGACCTGGGTCGACCAGCCGCCGTCGCCGTCGGTCCGGCCACCCATCGAGCTGCGCGAGGACGAGCTCGGCGACGACGCGGCGAGCGCCTCGCCCCATCACCTGGATCTCGATGCGCTGGCCGCCGCCGCACCCGACCTCATCCTCACCCAGCGGCTGTGCAGGCGTGTGCGCGGTCACCGCGGACGACGTGCGTCGGGCCACCCGGCGGCTGGGCATCGACCCGACCATCGTGAGCCTGGAGCCCGAGAGCGTCGAGGGCATCCTCAACTCCATCTCGACGGTGGGCGCGTTCGCGGAGGCCGAGGACGAGGCGGTCGGCCTCATCGAGATCCTGCGCCAGCGGCTCGCGGCCATCGAGGACCGGGTCCTGGAACGGCGGCTGGCGGGCGTCGCGCCGCGCCGTGTGGTCGTCCTGGAGTGGCTCGAGCCGCCCTTCGCGTCGGGTCACTGGATCCCGGAGATGGTCCGCCGTGCCGGCGGCTGGGACCTCCTGGGGAGCCGAAGGGGAGCGCTCGGTCGAGGTCGGCTGGGAGCGAGTCCGTGAGGTCGACCCGGAGCAGATCATCCTGGCGCCCTGCGGCTTCGATGCCCGCGCCACGGCCGATATCTACGACCGTGCCTACATCCCCGCCTGGTTCGACGGGCTGCGGGCCGTCAGCGAGGGGGAGCTGTTCGCGGTCGATGGCTCGGGCCTGCTCAGCCGGCCTGGTCCGCGGGTCATCGACGGCATCGGGATGCTCGCGGAGCTGTTCGATCCCGGAGGGCTGGCGCGGCGCGGCGCCGCCGGACTCCTGGATCCCGCTGGGTCCCGAGTTCGATCGCGTCCGCAGGCGGCGCTAGGTCCGACTGCCGGGTGCCGTTCCGAGCGACCTTCGACTGCCTGTGGTGTGGCCGCGCCATGCGACGGCCGACCTCCGAGGCCGACCTGACCGGCTGGGCGATCCTGTGCGCCGACTGCCTGGAGCGTGCCGCGGACAACCAGTTCCTGCGCTATCGGCTGCGGGCGGCGCTGCGCGCGAGCGCTCGGCACGGCTGCCGTCGCGGGTCGGCGCCGCCGTCGCGACCTGGACCGCGAGATGCGCGACTACTACGCCGCGCGGTGCCCGGAGTACGACGACTGGTACCTGCGGCGCGGCGCGCTACTCGCGGGGCCCGCGCGTGACCTCGCCTGGCACGCCGGAGCTGGACCAGGCCACCGTGTGGCTGGACGGCTTGCCGTTCTCGGGGCGAGATCGTGGAGCTCGCCGCGGGCACCGGCTGGTGGTCGCCGCTGCTGGCCCAGAAGGGCGAGCTCTCGCTATACGACATCGACCCGGCGCCGCTGGAGCAGCGCCCGGGAACGGCTCGTGGCCCATCAGCTGCGGGCGCATCTGCACGTGCGCGACGCGTGGGCGGAGCCCGACCGGACCGTTGACGGAGTCTTCAGTGCTGTGTGGCTCAGTCAGATATCCAGCGACCGGCTCCCAGGGTTCCTGGGTCTGGTTCGGCGCTGGCTGCGACCGGGTGGCGTGGCCGCGTTCATCGACCCGCTGTCCGCGCTTCACACATCCGATACCACCATCGACCCCCTGGGCGTCCTTGCGGAAACCCTGGGGCGCACCGGTTTCGCGGATATCCAGGTCGAGGCCACGGGCCAGTTCTTCCGGATGGCGTCAGCCGCGATCCCGAGCGGGCCGGACGCCAGCCAGGTGTCGCAGCCCCCGGACCGCAGCTAGACTCGGTCGATGCTGGACGGCGCGCATCGCCCAGGACCGCTCGGCGTGTTCGGGCACCTCGATGTCCTGGACGCGCAAGCCCTTCGAGGATATGTCCAGCGGACGGCCGATCTCGGCTATGACGCACTGTGGGTACCTGAGACCGTTGGCCGCGAGCCGTTCACGCTGCTGGCCTCCGTCGCGGAACGGGCTGGTCGCATGTGGCTGGGTACATGCATCGCATCCATCTGGGCGCGCGACCCGATGGCCTCGCGGATGGCCGCGATGACGCTCCACGAGTTGACTTCCGGCCGGTTCGTGCTTGGCCTGGGTGTGTCGCACGCGCATCTGGCCCAGAAGCTTCGAGGCCACACGTACGAGCGACCCCTGGCCAGGATGCGCGGATATCTGGAGAGCTATCGCGGCCTGCCGTACAAGGGTCCGCTGATCACCGCTCCCGATGGCGAGCCGACCGAGCCGCCCCTGGTGCTCGCAGCCCTGCGTGACCGGATGCTGGGACTCGCTGCGACCGAGACGGCAGGGGCGTTCCCGTACCTCGTCACCGCGGAACGCGTGACGCTCATCCGGGCGGTGCTGGATCGTGCCGCACCAGCACACCGCCGGCCATGGCTGGGCGTGACCCTGCCGGTCGTCCTGGACGAGGATGCCCGGTCGGCCCGCACCACCGGACGGGCGTACCTCGCGCCGTACATCCGGACGCCCAACTACCAGGCGAGCTGGGCCCTGCAGGGCTTCGGGCCGGACGACTGGGCGCAACCGGGATCGGAGGCCCTGGTCGATGCCATGGTCGCCTGGGGCACCACCGACCAGGCGTTTGCCCGGATCGCAGTCGCTCCACGCCGCCGGCGCCGACCATGTCGCAGTCATCCCGCTGGCTCCCGATGGGAGCTCGGAGCATCTGCCGACGCTGGAGGCGTTGGCACGTAGGCCAGCCCCGCGATGACTTCGGCACCCGGGTATCGAGCGAGGAGCTCCCCGGGGAGGAGCAGCTTGGAGCCACGGATGCCGCTGCCGATGATGGCCAGGCCGCGTTCGGCGACGCCGGTGTCCAGTAGCACTCGCCAACCCAACGGCAGCCCGATGGGCGTGATGCCGCCGAACTCCATTCCCGATCCACTCACAGCTCGGTCAAGGGGCATGAAGGACGCCTTGCGCACGTCCAGGGCGCGCTTGATGACGGTGTTCACGTCCGCCCGGGTGTCGGCGCGGATGACGGCCGCTGCAACGCGCTCGATGCCATCACGCTTGCCCGCCACGAGCACGCAGTTGACCGACACCGTGACCGGCAACCCGTGCCCGGCGGTGAGGGCCGCGGTATCCGCAAGGGCAGGGTCTATCGCCGCCACTGCGATCAAGCCAGCGATCGATGGCTCGATCGCTGCCCAGTCCTCGAGGGCGACCTGAGTGCCCGGAGCCAAGCAGTTCGGGATGGTCCAGCGCCGGCAACCACGTCAGCGCGCCAAGGGGTGGTAGTGGCACGGTGGCGACAGCATCGCATCAGTCCGGCTGGTCGGCATGTCGTCGCCGACGTGACGCGGACCTCGGTCCGCCGATCGCGGCACCTATACTCGTGAACGTGTCACTCAAGGACATCACCATCGCCACCGTGGGCACCGGCGTGATGGCCGAATCGATCGATCACCGGCCTCCTGAAGGCGCGGGAGGTCGATGCGGCGCACGTGGTCGCCAGCCATCCCCGCGTCGAACGGCGTGAACACCTGACCCGCGAACACGGCATCCGTACCGTCGAGTCGAACCGGGAGGCGATCACGGGGGCTGATGTCATCGTCCTGGGCATCAAGCCCCAGATGATCAAGCGTGTCGGCGCCGAATTGGCAGAGGTGCTGCGACCCGAGCAATTGGTCATCAGTATCATCGCCGGGGCTACCACATCCGCGCTGACAGGCGTGCTGCGTCACCGGGCGCTGGTCCGAAGCATGCCCAACACGCCGGCCCAGCTGGGCCGCGGCATGACGGTGTGGTATGCCACCCCGGAGGTCACGACGCCCCAGCGGCAACAGGCGGCGGCCCTGCTCGGGAGCCTTGGCGCCCAGATCGAGGTCGAGGACGAGAAGTTCGTGGCCATGGCCACGGCCGTGAGCGGCACCGGGCCTGCCTACGTGTTCCTGGTCATGGAGGCGCTTATCGACGCCGCCGTCCACCTTGGGTTCCCGCGTCACATCGCGCATGATCTGGTCATCGAAACGCTCGAGGGCAGCACCTTGTTCGCCAAGGCCAGCGGCATGCACCCCGCGCAGTTGAGGAACATGGTCACGTCGCCAGGTGGCACATCCGCCTCCGCCATCCATGAGCTGGAGCGGGGCCGATTGCGGACGGTCCTGTCGGAAGCCGTCTGGGCAGCCTTCCGACGCACGGATGAGCTAGGCCACCAGCTCGAGGCCGAGCTGTCCCAGGCTGCGCCGGTGCCGCCGGGTGCTGGCTCGGCAGGTTGACCGGAGGATACGCGGGGCGGATCGCTCTGGCCCTGGTTACGGTCGTGATGACGGCGTCGGTCGCGCTCGGGGCGACACCGCGGCCCACCGTGGATGGTCCCACGGGAGCGCCGGCATATGACCCGATCGAGCGCCTCTCCTGGCAGGTCGTATCCACCACTCCCCACGACCCGACGGCCTGGACCGAGGGCCTGGTCATCGATGGTGCCGGCGCCCTGTACGAGTCCACGGGCGAATACGGCACCTCGTCCCTGCGCCAGGTAGACCGGGCGACGGGCGCCGTGCTCAGGAGCGTGGTACTGCCGTCGCAGTTGTACGGCGAGGGACTGGCGAGCGTCGATGACCACCTCATCCAGCTCACCTGGAAGGAGGGCGTGGCGCTGGTGTGGGACGCCACCACGCTCGCACAGGTCGGCTCATTCGCCTACCAGGGTCAGGGCTGGGGTCTCTGCTTCGATGGAAACCGGCTCGTGATGAGTGATGGGACTCCGACCCTGACCTTCCGCGACCCGGACACGTTCGAGGTCCAGGGGTCCGTGGTGGTGACCGTACAGGGCCAGCCACTGAGGTGGCTCAACGAGCTCGAGTGCGTCGATGGATCGGTGTGGGCGAATGTCTGGTACAAGCCCTGGATCGTGCGCATCGATCCGACAACGGGCGCAGTCACAGGTGCACTCGACACGACCGGCATCATCACCCCGGACCCCTCTGTGGCCGACTCGGGTGCCGTGCTCAATGGCATCGCCTACGATCCGGCCGACGGCACTTTCCTGTTGACCGGCAAACGCTGGCCGAGCATGTTCCGGGTCAGGATCATGGGGCCGCGCGCAGGTCCCTGACGGGCGGGTCCGCGATCGGAGTTCAGTCTGCGCGCTCGAAGGAGAACGCGGCCGTCTCGGGCGCGAGCGAGTATCCGATCGACAGGGTGCCATTCGTGATCGTGGCGGTGTCGAGGAGTGGCACGAGCCCGATGAAGCCGTCCTCGAAGCTCTTCGTCATCTGGTCGCAGATGGCGCCCGTGGAAGGCAGGAAGTCGTTCAGGGCCAGCTCCGTGCCTTCGAGGGTCCATGTGCCCGAGAAGTCGTTGCAGCCGCCGTTCCCGGTGAAGGTGCCATCCGCCGCGAAGGTGATGCTGATGTCGAGCACCGAGGTCGGAACGAGCTGGCCGGAGTACCGGGTCATGTGCCACGCACCAACGATCTGGTCGGTCAGCGCTGCCGAGCTTCCGGGGCTTGGCACAGCCGATGCCCCGAAGGTGCCGCCCGGAGTCGGCACCGGGGTGCCGACGGGGGTCGCCGCGGGCGTCGTGACAGGGCTGGGCACCGGCGTCGTGCCGACCGCGGGGTCGCCGCGGGTGTCGTGACAGGGCTGGGCACCGGCGTGCCGACCGGGGTCGCCGCGGGCGTCGTGACAGGGCTGGGCACCGGCGTGCCGACCGGGGTCGCCGCGGGCGTCGTGACAGGGCTGGGCACCGGCGTGCCGACCGGGGTCGCCGCGGGTGTCGTGACAGGGCTGGGCACCGGCGTGCCGACCGGGGTCGCCGCGGGCGTCGTGACAGGGCTGGGCACCGGCGTGCCGACCGGGGTCGCCGCGGGCGTCGTGACAGGGCTGGGCACCGGCGTGCCGACGGGGGTCGCCGCGGGTGTCGTGACAGGGCTGGGCACCGGGGCTGATCGGTTTCCGGAAGGTTGGAAGTCCAGGGAGCCACCGGAGGTGGTCGTGATGGTGAGATCGGTCCCGGACAGCTCGAACGTGGACGCGGTGGGCATGGCTGCAAGGAATGCCGCCTCGGCTGCATTCGCCGGAGGTTCACAGAACATATGGGTGGAGCCGATGTCACCGATGGCCACGGTCGCGCCGTCCGCGCTCCACGTGGAGTGGTACTGGTTGCAGCCACCGAAGCCAGACACCGTCCCGTCCTCGAAGAACGCAGCGCTGATGCCGAGTGTGGGGTCCACCTCGACACCATCCTGGGCGACCAGCAGCCAGTCCTGCCCGGCGAACGATGTCCCGCTGGCATCTCCTCCCTGGTACACGAGTTCGGCGGCACCCGTGATGGTGAGGCTGCCGCCGTCGACGGACCATCCGCTTGCCTGGCCAAGGGCCGACAGGTACCGGGACTCGAATTCGGACGCGTCTGGACAGAACATCAGGGACGCCAACAGGTCGCTGATGGACAGCGACGTGCCATCGGTCGTGTACTGGCCTCTGAAATCGTTGCAACCGCCCTTGCCGCTGAGGGCATGATCCGGACCGAACACAGCAGTAGCCGTGATACCGGCCGGCACGCGGTCCCCATCGATGGAGGTCAGGGACCAGCTGCCGGCAATGGGCGACTCCGCCGCATCACCGCCGAACACCAGGGTGGAGCCATCCGCGCTGGTGATCGTGACGACGGAGCCGTCCAGCGTCCAGCCCGTGGCGGCCTGGAGTGTCTTGAAGTACGTGCGCTCGCGATCGGAGACCTCAGGCTGGCACAGCTTCAACGTGGCGAGGATCTGCTCGATCTCAAGAGCGACGCCATCGCTGGACCAGCCCGCGGTGTACGTATTGCAGCCGCCGAACCCGGAGACGATAGTGCCTTCTGAATGGAAGGTCGCGGTGATGCCCGCGTCACTGACATCCTCGCCCGCCAGCTTTGACAGGTTCCACTCCACGTCGAGCACGGGCACCGGGGTTGCGTCCTGGGCAAGCGCGATTCCGGTCCCGAGACTCAAGGTCAGGGTCAGGGCGAGACACAGCAGGGTGCGGGTGGTGCGATTCATGCGCCCGATGATACGGAACAGGAGGTGGCTGACAAGACCTACGGGAGACGGAACAGCAGCCGACCCGAGCGGGACGGCTGCTGTGTAAAGGTGCGCGCGGGCCGGCGTAAGCCGACGGGCGGGATGTCAGGGGGCCTTGCTCGCGGCTGGTGCCGGCACCGTGCCGTCGACCGCGGCCACGAACCAGACGTCGCCGATGCCCTGGCCCGTGACGTCGCCCGCGGCCGCGTCACCGACGAAGTAGTACAGCGGGCGTCCGTCATAGGTGACCTGCATCGTGCCGTCGGAGCGAGCGAACGTGCGCCAGCACGCCCGTCACGCCCTCGCCGGCCGCCAGCGTCTCGTCGGCCTCGAGGGTGAATGCCGGCCAGTTGTCGAGGCAGTCCGCCCTCGCACACGCTGGCGCCGGGTGCCGTGTCCTTGGGGAAGAAGTACAGCGTCTTGCCGTCCTCGCCCGTGAGGTACGTGCCCAGCGTCACGCCGTCGCGGCGTTGACGGTGTAGACCTCGCCGCCGGCAGCGGCGGGAAGCTGCCGGTGCCGGCCACGCGTGCCGTCGGCCGCGGCCACGAACCAGACGCCGCCTGTGCCCTGGCCGGTGACGTCGCCGGCTGCCGTGTCGCCGACGAAGTAGTACAGCGGCCGTCCGTCGTAGGTGACCTGCATCGTGCCGTCGGAGCGAGCGAACGTGGCCAGCACGCCCGTCACGCCCTCGCCGGCCGCGAGCGTCTCGTCTGCCTCCAGGGTGAACGCGGGCCAGTTGTCGAGGCAACCGCCCTCGCACACGCTGGCACCAGGTGCGGTGTCCTTGGCGAAGAAGTAGAGCGTCTTGCCGTCCTCGCCCGTGAGGTATGTGCCCAGCTGTCGCCGGTCGCCGCGTTGACGGTGTAGACCTCGCCCATCGCTGCGGGCGATCCGGACTGCGCGAGGGCGGCGGTCCGCCGCCGTACCCGAGCACGAGCGCCCCTATGGTGAGTGCGAGACCCATGGTGCGCACGCGACCGGCGCGCAGCTGCGTGCCTGGTGGATGACACGGCGTGTCCCTCCATCGCGGGCCTTCCGGCGAACCACGCTGCCGGTCGCACCCTGGTGCGTGATACGTCATCGCGTGCTCATCCGGTTTTCGGACCGGCCAGGCACGACGGCCGCGGCTCGTCGGGTCGCCCGGGCATACACTCGACACTCGATGACCCGAACCACTCGACCCCGACGCGCGGCGCGTCCAGCGCACGGAACGCCTCCCCGACCTGCTCCGGGAACGGATCCTCATCCTCGACGGCGCCATGGGCACCATGATCCAGACCCACGAGCTGGACGAGGCCGCCTTCCGCGGAGAGCGATTCCGCGACCACCCGTCCGACCTGCGCGGCGCCAACGACCTGCTGGTGCTGACGCGGCCGGATGTCATCGAGGCCATCCACGGCGACTACCTGGCTGCGGGCGCCGACGTCATCTCCACCAACACCTTCAACGCCAACGCGGTGTCCATGGCCGACTACGGCCTGGAGGCCATCACGGGCGAGATGAACCTGGTCGCGGCCCGGATCGCGCGTCGTGCCGCGGACGCCGCGGAGGCGGCGGAACCCGGGCGACCCCGGTTCGTGGCCGGCGCCCTGGGGCCCACGACGCGGACCGCGTCCCTGTCACCGGACGTCAACGACCCGGGGGCCCGGAGCGTCACCTGGGACCAGCTGGTGGACGCGTACACCATCGCCGGCACGGGGCCTGGTGCGAGGGTGGCGCGGACATCCTGCTCATCGAGACCATCTTCGACACGCTCAACGCCAAGGCGGCCATCTTCGCGGTCGAGGGCCTGTTCGACGAGCTGGGCTTCCGGCTGCCGGTGATGATCAGCGGCACCATCACGGACGCCTCCGGCCGAACGCTCTCGGGCCAGACGGTGGAGGCGTTCTGGGCGAGCGTCCGCCACGCCCGGCCGCTGAGCGTCGGCCTCAACTGCGCACTCGGCGCGAAGCAGCTGCGGCCATATCTCCAGGAGCTGTCGGGCATCGCGGACGTGTTCGTGTCGGGCTATCCCAACGCCGGGCTGCCCAACGCCTTCGGTGGCTATGACGAGGAGCCGCCCGAGACGGCGGGCATCCTGTCCCAGCTCATGGACACGCGGTCGCTCAACTTCGTGGGCGGCTGCTGCGGCACCACTCCCGCGCACATCCGGGCCATCGCGGCCGCCGCAGCCGGCCGGGCGCCCAGGAGCGTGCCGACCCTGCCGCGATACACCCGCCTGTCGGGCCTGGAGCCGCTGACCATCACCCCCGACTCGCTGTTCGTGAACGTGGGCGAGCGCACCAACGTCACCGGCTCGCGGCGCTTCGCCAAGCTCATCACGGACGGCCGATACGAGCCGGCCGTCGAGGTCGCCCGTCAGCAGGTCGACAGCGGCGCCCAGGTCATCGACGTCAACATGGACGAGGCGCTGCTCGACTCCGAGGCGGCCATGGCGCGCTTCCTCAACCTCATCGCCGCGGAGCCGGACATCAGCCGCGTGCCGGTGATGATCGACTCCTCGAAGTGGTCGGTCATCGAGTCGGGTCTCAAGTGCGTCCAGGGCCGACCCGATCGTCAACTCCCTGTCGCTCAAGGAGGGCGAGACCGAGTTCCTGCGCCAGGCGCGCCTCGCCCGCCGATACGGCGCGGCCGTGGTGGTCATGGCCTTCGACGAGCAGGGCCAGGCCGAGACGGTCGAGCAGCGGGTCGCCATCGCCCACCGGGTCCATCGACTGCTCACGGAGCAGGCGGGCTTCGACGCCGACCGACATCATCCTCGACCCCAACATCTTCGCCATCGGCACGGGCATCGAGGAGCACAACGGCTACGCGGTCTCGTACATCGAGGCCACCCGACGCATCAAGGCGGAGCTGCCGGGCGTGCTCATCAGCGGCGGCGTGTCCAACGTGTCGTTCTCGTTCCGGGGCAACGACCCGGTCCGGGAGGCCATCCACGCCGTGTTCCTGGTGCACGCCATCGCGGCGGGCATGGACATGGGCATCGTCAACGCGGGCGCGCTGCCGGTCGTGGACGACCTGGATGCCGACCTGCGCGAGCGCGTCGAGGACCTGGTGCTGGACCGTCGGCCGGACGCCACGGAGCGGATGCTGGAGGTGGCCGACACCATCCGGGAGAAGGTCTCGGGCGGTACCGGGCCCGACCTGTCCTGGCGCGAGGGGACCGTCGATGAGCGCCTGCGGCACGCGCTCGTGGAGGGTATCGGCGACTACGTGGTCGCGGACACGGAGGAGGCGCGCCTGACCGCCGCCCGACCCATCGAGGTCATCGAGGGCCCGCTGATGGCGGGCATGAACGTGGTCGGCGACCTGTTCGGCGCCGGACGGATGTTCCTGCCCCAGGTGGTCAAGAGCGCCCGGGTCATGAAGCAGGCCGTCGCCCACCTCATCCCGTACATCGAGGCGGAGCGCACAGCGCGCATGGACGCCAACGGCGGCGCCGACCCGGAGGCAGCGCGCCAGACCGCCGGTCGCATCGTGATGGCCACCGTCAAGGGCGACGTCCACGACATCGGCAAGAACATCGTGGGGGTCGTGCTCGGCTGCAACGACTACGAGGTCATCGACCTGGGGGTCATGGTGCCCTGGCCGCGCATCCTGGAGACCGCGCAGGAGCAGGGGGCCGACCTCATCGGCCTGTCGGGGCTCATCACGCCGTCCCTGGAGGAGATGCGCACCGTGGCCACCGAGATGGAGCGTGCCGGCTTCCAGGTGCCGCTGCTCATCGGTGGTGCCACCACGTCACGCGCCCACACCGCGGTGCGCATCGAGCCCGCCTACAGCGGTCCCGTGGTCCATGTCATCGATGCGTCGCGGGCGGTGGGCGTGGCGCGCGCGCTGCTCGACCCGGCGCAGCACGACGAGTTCGTTGCCCGCACCCGGGAGGAGTACGTCGCGGTCCGCGCCGCGCACGAAGGGCGCGACCGGAAGGAGGCGCGCCTGACGCTGGCCGAGGCGCGCGAGACGCGACTGCGCATCGACTGGAGCCGCGCCGACGCCGCCGGTGCCGACCTTCCTGGGCCCCCGGCAGCGATCCTCGACCAGCCGCTCGAGGAACTGGTGCGAGCGCATCGACTGGAGCCCATTCTTCACCACCTGGGAGCTGGCCGGCCAGTACCCCCGCATCCTGTCCGACCCGACTGGTGGGCCGCGCGGCCACGGACCTGTTCCGCGACGCTCAGCGACTGCTGGACCGGATCGTCGCGGAGCGGCTGCTGCAGGCCAACGCTGCGGTCGGCTTCTGGCCTGCGGCGTCCACCCCCGACGACGACATCGAGCTGTACGCCGATGCGACCACGGGCAGCGGTCGTGGCCCGGCTGCACACGCTGCGCCAGCAGATGGCCAAGACCAACGGCCGGCCGGACGTGGCGCTCGCGGACTACACGGCACCCGTCGATACCGGGGTCGCCGACCACGTCGGGCCTGTTCGCGGTCACCGCGGGTGTCGGCCTGGACGAGCTGCGGGCGCGGTTCATGGCCGACAACGACGACTACGGCTCGATCATGGCGGCTGCCCTCGCCGACCGGCTGGCAGAAGCGTTCGCGGAGCTGCTGCACGAGCGTGTCCGTCGGGAGCTGTGGGGCTACGCGCCGGACGAGACGCTCGACAACGACGCGCTCATCGCGGAGCGATACCAGGGCATCCGACCCGCGCCGGGCTACCCCTCGTGCCCCGACCACACCGAGAAGCGCACCATCTTCGAGCTGCTGGACGCGGAGCGGGCCGCGGGCATCCAGCTCACGGAATCGATGGCGATGCTGCCGGGCGCTTCGGTCAGCGGCTACTACTTCTGGCACCCGGAGGCGCGCTACTTCGGGCTCGGCCGCATCGACCGCGACCAGCTTGAGGACTATGCCCGGCGCAAGGGCTGGTCCGTGGAGGAGGCCGAGCGCTGGCTGGCACCGAACCTGATGGGCGGCATCCTGGGCTGAACCGCGACCGTCACTCGGCCGGCCGACATATCCCAAGTGGCGCGCTCGACCGGCCGCTGGCGTGGCGCCACGTGTTGGCGGTGCCACCCGTGCCCTCGCCGACCGACTCGTCCACGCAGTCGATCACGGCGCTGTGAGTGGCTCGCAGATGGTCGATGCGGACGTCGCGCGTGTCGGGGCCGAGGCGGATACCAGTGACGCTCCGGTCGGTATCGTCGCCGGTGAGGCGTGCTCCGCTGACCTGGTCCAGGAAGTAGCCCGTCGCCGTAGGTGCGGCGGACCAGGGTGTTGAGGATGGTCACTGCGTCCGACCGCAGCACACGGATGCCGTAGCGCCAGGTGCGGGTCACGACGCTGTCACCCCGGATCACGACCGGACCGCGTGCGTCCTGGATGATGATGCCTGCCCATAGCAGCGACGGCAGCTCGTCGGGGTCTGTCGGTACCCTGGTGAACACATGCACGGTTCGCAGGCGGGCGCCGTCCACCCCGTCCAGGACCATGCCGGTCGCCTCGGCATCGAGCGTCGCGCCGGGCAGGGCCCCACTCCGATCGGGGTGGAGGAACCGGACATCGCTGTGATCGACGGCGATGTCCGCGCCCCGCCCGGCCACGATGCCCCGGCCCAGGAAGTCGGTCACCTCGACTCCGCTGACCTGGACGCTGGACTGCGCGATGTCGATGCCGATACGGTAGCCGCAGGCAGGACCTGCCCAGACCCTGTCGCCCCGGATGGTCACATCGGTGGAGTCGTCGATCCGGATGGCGACAGGCGCGGGGGAGCACACGGTGGTACCCGGGATGCGCAGCCCACCGATGGTCACGGGCCCGATCCGTCCCGCAGGACGGATCCGGAAGCCGCGCATCTCGAACCGGGTCACATCATGGACGTCGACCGCAGGTAGGTCGTCCGTCGGAGGAGGCGCAAGCACCGCCTCGAACGAGACCTCGGCGGCGAGGTAGACGTCGCTGGAGTGGCGCCCGATATCGAGCGACTCCCGGTAGCGCCCGGGACAGACCGAGATCCGATCTCCCGGCCGGGCGTCGTCCAGGGCGTCCTCGATCCGGCGATATGCACGACGTGCCGATTCGCAGTCATCAGGTGCGGCCCGGCCGTCGTCGTCGACCATGATCCATGGCCGTTCGCCGCTGATGGGCCGCGCCGCCCCTTGGGCAGCGGCTGCCGCTCCGAAGGTTGTCATGGCCGCGATCATCGAAGCCAGCGATGCGACGAGCAGCACGCGCTCCCAGCGTCTGTGGGCCGGGTCCGTTGGGCTCAGCCCTCCCGGGCCATCCAGCGACGACCCTGCTTGTACAGCAGCACATGGAGCAATGCAAGGTAGATGAAGATGATGGTCACGACGACGGCCAACAGGCTGATGAGACTGTTCGACTTCTCGCTGGCGTTGTCCAGCCGTGCCTGGGCATCCGCGATCTGGCGCCCTGGCGGTCTCCAGTCGCCGGTACCACGGCCTCGATGACGTCGTTGATCTCGCCGACCTGGGAGGACAGCTGCCGTGACCTGCTCCCTGGTCGTGACCCCGTTGCCGGCGACCTGGATTGACCGACGCGACCGTCTGGTCGAGCTGCGTCAGCCGCGCATCGACGTCGTCGATGGTGTCCGTGACGACGCCCGGCAGTTCGATGCCCGGGATGGCGGCGTCGAGACGCTGTACCACATCCGAGAGGGTACCACCCGCTCGCGGAGCCCGGCGAAGCTCGTCGCAACTCGGCGTACGGGCCACTGGTGAACCCGGACACCGCATCGCGGATGGCCTGTCCCACGGCGGTGTCGACGAGCGTGGAGGTGGCCACGGTATCGAGCGTCCCCTGGATGTTGGCCAGCCGATCGCTGACGGTGGTCAGCCGGTCGCTCGCGACGACCGCCAGGTCGCTCGCCTTCTGCGAGGCCCTCGGTGCGCGATGGCCACGATCTCGTTGACCTTGTCCGTGACGGCGGGCCGGACGACCCAGACCCCGACTGCCACGACCAGACAGACGACGATGCCGATGACACCCAATATCGTGGCCAGCCAACCCAGGACCGCATCATCCCACTCCCATCCGGCAGGGTGCCAGCATACGGCGCAGGGGCGTCAACCGGCGGGCGCTAGCGCAGCGCTCGTCGTCGGATCCGCAGCGAGGGCGTCTTCGCCGGTCAGGATGGGGATGACGCGTGCCGATCGGCTCGATGAGCCACATCCCGTCCCCCAGCTGCGCCGGGCGCGCCAGGAGCGTGCGGGCCGAGCGTGGACCCGGCGTCGCGGTGCGACTCCAGGAGCGCGCGCAGCTCGGCGGCGCGCTCCGCGCCGTCCTCCCGATCGCCGACCACCGTCCGCAGCCGTGTCCAGCGCACGGAGCCGGCGTCCGCGCGGTGACGATGCTGGCACCCGAGGGATCCCAGAGGTAGGCCCGGCCGCCGGTCATGCCGGCGCCGAAGTTGGGCCCGATGCCGCCCAGGATGACCACGACGCCGCCGGTCATGTACTCGCAGCCGTGGGCGCCCACGCCCTCGACGACCGCCGAGGCGCCGCTGTTGCGGACCGCGAACCGGATGCCGGCGCGACCCACCAGGTGCAGCCGACCGCCGGTCGCGCCGTACAGGCAGGCGTTGCCCGCGATGGCCAGCTCGGCGGCGCGCTCCAGGAGCGCGTCCTCCGGCCGGACCACGACCGTACCGCCCGACAGGCCCTTGCCCACGTAGTCGTTGGCCTGACCGACCAGCTCCAGCGACACGTCCTGGTTGGAGAAGGCGCCAAAGCTCTGGCCGGCGGCACCCGGCCAGACGCCAGCGCACCGGTCGGCGGACCCGCGCCCGCTCGATGAGCCCCGAGGTATGGGCGCCGAACGAGCGCTCGGCGGTGGTGATGGTCGCCGCGATGCCCAGCGGATCGGGTCGTCGCCACCCACCGGGTGCTCCAGACTCGGGGACCTGTCGGGTCCGCCTCGACGTCGGGCAGGTGCATGTACTTGGCCGACAGTCGGGCCTCGGCCGGCGAGGCCGGCTCGCGCTCGACCTCCAGTGCGCGCACGGCAAGGGTCGGCTCGACGATCGGCCGCTCGGCGTCCATGACGGGGCGCCGATGAGACGCTCGAGGTCGAAGGTGCGCAGTCCGGTCGGTGGCCGGTCGGAGCAGGCTGGTCTCGCCGACGACCTCCGCGAGGCTGCTGCGTCCCAGACGCGACAGCTCCGAGCGGACGTCCTCCGCGATCGGCGGTGAAGTAGCGGACCACGTCCTCGGGCGTGCCCGTGAACTTGGCGCGCAGGTCCTCGCGCTGGGTGGCGATGCCCGTGGGGCAGGTGTCCAGATGGCACTGGCGGGCCATGTCGCAGCCGAGGGCGATGAGGCCGGCGGTGCCAAAGCCGAACTCCTCGGCGCCCAGCAGCGCCGCCACGACCACGTCGCGTCCGGTCTGCAGACCGCCGTCGGTGCGCAGCGCCACGCGGTCGCGCAGGTCGTTGCGCATCAGGACCTGGTGCACCTCGGCCAGGCCGAGCTCCCAGGGGATGCCCACGTGCTTGATGGAGGACAGCGGGCTGGCGCCCGTGCCGCCGACGTGGCCGCTGACCTGGATGTAGTCCGCGCCGGCCTTGGCGACGCCCGCCGCGATGGTGCCGATGCCCAGTGCCGCGACCAGCTTGACGCCGATGCGCGCGCCGGGGTTGATGGCCCGCAGGTCCGCGATGAGCTGAGCCAGGTCCTCGATGGAGTAGATGTCGTGGTGCGGCGGCGGGCTGATGAGCGAGATGCCCGTCTGCGCCCGACGGAGCCGCGCGATGAGCGGCGTGACCTTCTTCGACGGCAGCTGGCCGCCCTCGCCCGGCTTGGAGCCCTGGGCGATCTTGATCTCCAGCTGCTCGGCGCGCGCCAGGTACTGCGCCGTGACGCCGAAGCGGGCCGATGCGACCTGCTTGATGGCCGCGTCGTGACGGATGCCGTCGACGTCGTCGTACCACGCCGGATCCTCGCCACCCTCGCCGCTGTTGGGTGCCATGCCCAGTCGCCGGAGGCCGATGGTCAGCGCCTGGTGTGCCTCGGGGCTGAGGGCGCCCAGGCTCATGGCGGCGCCAACGAAGCGGCGCAGGATGTCGTCCGCCGTCTCGACCTCGGACAGGTGCCGCGGCTGCGGCGGCTCGGACCAGGTCCAGCTGGTCGCGGACCGTGGCCGGATCGCGCTGGAGCAGCGCGCGGTAGCCCGGGCATCGCCTCGGCGTCGTCCGGTCCGCGCGCGGCGAGGTCCTGGATGGCCTTGACGATGGTCGGCGCGTACAGGTGACGCTCGCCATCGGCGCGGAAGCGTGCCCAGCCAGGGTCGGCGAGCTTGACGCCGGGTCCCTCGATGGGGGCGCGCGGCAAGCCGTCGCAGCTGTCCTTCCGCCAGGGCCGCGAAGCCGATCGTGCCGGGCCATGCGGGGCGGCCGGGAAGCAGCGCTCGGTGACCTCCGGCTGCAGCTCCAGGATCTCGAACAGCTGGCCGCCCAGGTAGGAGGTCGCGGTGCTGATGCCCATCCGGGCGAGCACCTTGCGCAGGCCGGCCTCGAAGGCGCGCAGCAGGTTGACGATGGCCGCCTCGGGCGTCACGTCCTCGGCGCCGCGGGTGCCCGCGAGCTCGGCCGCCAGCTCCACGGCCAGCCAGGGCACGACGGCGCTGGCGCCCGACGGCGAGCGTCATGGCCGCGGTGTGCACATCGAGGATGTCGGCGCCGTCGACCACGATGTCCGTCTGGCCGCGCAGACCCGCGTCGGTCAGGGCAGCGTGCACGGCGCCCGCGGACAGCACGGCGCCGACGGGCAGCCGTCCGTCGGTGACGTATCGGCGGTCGCTCAGGATGAGCAGCTCGATGCCGTCGCTCGTGGCCGCCAGGCGCGCCTCGGCAGCGAGGCGTGCGACGGCTGCGTCGAGACCGTCCGATCCCAGTGCCGGATCCCATGAGGTGTCCAGGGTGCGAACCCGGCGGCGTCGGCCGTCGCCGATACCCGCTCGGCCGCCCACGAACATGTGCTGCAGCGAGGGCAGGTCGGCCACGAATGGGGAGGGCAGCCGGAGCGTCCGGCCGTGCGGCGGCAGGGGCGCCAGGAGCGGCGCGCGCCGGCCGAGGTCCACCGTCAGGTCCATCACGATGCGCTCGCGCTCCGGGTCGATGGCCGGGTTGGTCACCTGGGCGAAGCTCTGGCGGAGGTGGTCGGCCACGGGCCGGTCGAGGTGCGACGTCGCCCGGCGTCGGCGTGTCGTCGCCCATGCTCCAGAGCGGCTCGTGCGCCTCGAGGGCCATGGTCTTGATGTCC
The DNA here is from genome assembly GCA_963760625.1 of uncultured Chloroflexia bacterium. Classification (GTDB taxonomy): domain Bacteria; phylum Chloroflexota; class Limnocylindria; order Limnocylindrales; family CSP1-4; genus JAFMJV01. Next base: position 794,122 of record CAVXDU010000002.1, on the reverse strand, counting down.
AGCCGCTGCCGCTCGGCATCGAGGCCGGCGATCCAGCGGGCGGCCAGCGAGCGTGCGCGTCGCTGGCGCCACGATCGGCAGCGAGACAGGACCCGTCTGGGCATCCGGGTGGCGTGACCACCTGGCGCCGGCTGTCGGCACGAACCGTGGAACGTGCCGCATCCTCGCGCGCCTGGCGGTCGTGGCGGATGACGTGGCGCTCCACGTCCACGACGATGATCTCGCCCGGGCCCAGGCGCCGGCGCTCGACGGTCTCCGCGGCATCGATGGGGATGGCGCCGCCCTCGGAGGCGGCCGCGACCAGGCCGGATGCGGTGACGGTCACGGAGAGCGGGCGGAGGCCGTTGCGGTCGAGCATGGCGCCGACCCGGGTGCCGTCGCTGAAGCACAGCGCCGCCGGGCCGTCCCAGGGCGCCAGCAAGCCCGGCGGCGCGCCGTCGGAGTGCGTCCAGCTCGGGCACCACGTCCGTGCGCAGGCCGGCGGCGTCGGGGATGGCCACCAGCAGCGCCGCGTCCAGGCGCCAGCCGGAAGCCACGAGGAGCTGGAGCGTCTCGTCCAGGGACAGCGAGTCGGACGCCCGCTCGATCGAGCAGGGGACCGAGCGCCGCGAGGCGCTCGCCGATGCGGCCACCGAGCTTGGCCCGCCGGCCCCGGACCTGTTCCCGGTTGCCGCGGACGGTGTTGATCTCGCCGTTGTGGGCCAGGACCCGGAACGGCTGGGCGAGCGCCCAGGTGGGATGGGTGTTGGTGGCGTAGCGCTGATGGAACACCGCGTGGCTGACGAGCAGGTCCGTCAGCAGGTCGGGGTACAGGGCACCCAGCCGCTCGCCCGCCACGAGGCCCTTGTAGACGACGGTCCGAGACGAGGCCGAGGCGACCGCGAAGCCCGTCCAGGCCGGCGGCGCGAGCAGCGATCTCGACCCGCCGACGTGCCAGCAGCAGTCGCTGCTCCAGGTCGGCGCGGGGTGTCCCGGAGGGCGCAGTCACGACCGCCTGCTCGACCACGGTCGGCAGGGAGGCCCGGGCGTCACGGCCCGAGCGCATCCGGCGTCGACGGGTACGGTCCGCCAGCGCTGCGACCGTCAGGCCCTCCGCGTCGACGGCGTCCGTCGAGCAGTCCGGCGTGCCTGCGCCGCTTCGGCGGGGTCGCTTGGCAGGAACAGCATGAACACGCCCGGGTCGCCGGTGACACCCGGCGCGATGAGCCGCAGGAGAGGGGCCTCGAGCGGCAGCAGGACGCCCGCACCATCGCTCGACGCGCCATCCGCCGCGAAGGCGCCCCGGTGACCCAGGGCCCCCAGGCCCGCGAGCGCGAGCGGCAGCACGCGATCCCGCGCCGACCCCGACGAATCCGCCACGAAGCCGACGCCACAGGCGTCGTGCTCGAACCGCGGGTCGTACAGCGGGTAGGCGGGATCGAACGGCACTGGCGTACCCTCGGGAAGGGGACGGCGACCCCACGGAACCCGGGATCTGCCGGAACCCGTTGGTCATCGACGGGACCTGCACCGTAGCGGCCCGGACGTGCCTCGGGCAGCACCGCGATGGTTCTGAGACGGTTGCGAATAGGTTACGAACGGCAGCACAGGCACCCTGCACCGCTAGACGTTTGACCGTTCAGGCGGTGGGCTCGCACCATCCGCAGCGTGCCCGAGACCCGTGATCCCCGAACCATGTCCCAGCTGCACTCCGCCGCAGAGCAGGTGCGCGGCCTGCGAGGAGATGACCTTCCTCGCCGAGGTCGCCGGCTGGCCGCGTCGGCGCGCACGTTCGCGGAGCTGATGGGCACCATCATCGACCGGGCGCGCGCCGCGGCCCGCGCCGACGTCTGCTCCCTGTACCTGATGGACCGCGACGGCACGGGCGTCACCCTCGCGGCCACCGACGGTCTCGACCAGGAGGCCGTGGGCCGCGCCCGGCTGCGCGCTCGGCGAGGGTCTGACCGGCCTCGCTGCCCGGGAACGGGTGCCGGTCACGAGCGTCGACGTCAACGTCGATCCCGCGGTTCGCCTGGATCCGCGAGGTCGACCAGGCCCGGTACACCTCGATGTGCTCGGTGCCCATGATCTGGAACGACCAGGTCATCGGCGTGCTCAACGTCCAGACCGTGGAGCGGCGCGTGTTCGGTGCCCCGGACGTGGGCTTCCTGGAGACCCTGGCGGCGCTGCTGGCCGGCCTCGTCGAGAAGCAGCGGCTGCAGCAGGAGGCCGAGGCGCAGCTGGAGTCGCTGCGGGCCATCGACGAGGCCCGCGCCAACCTCATCGCGGTCGTGACCCACGCCCTGCGGACGCCGCTCGCGGTCGTGCGGGCGTACGTGGAGCTGCTGGGCGGACGCGTCCAGGCGACCGAGCAGCCGGACGCCGCGCACTGGGAGTCGGAGGCGCTGACCCAGGTCGACCGCCTGGACCGGACGGTCGACTCCATCCTCGAGAGCCTGCGGGTGTTCCCCGACGCGCGACGCCCAGCTGGCGTCCATCGACCTCGCGGCGCTCGTCGACGAGGAGACCCGCATCGTCGCGCCGATGCTCCGACGCCACACCCTGTCATCGACCTTCACGAGCCGGCCGCTGCGTGCCTGGGCCTCGGACGAGATGCTCCGCCGGCTGCTGGGCTACCTGCTGGAGAACGCATCCAAGTACGCGCCCCAGGGCGGCACCATCGACGTCTACGGCTGGGAGCTGGACGGTCAGGCATACCTGGCCGTCACGGACGACGGGCCCGGGCATCCCGGCCGAGTGGCGCGACCGGATCTTCGAGCCGTTCGTGCGCCTGGACGACTCACCCCGGGGTGCCGGCATCGGCCTGTTCGCGGCGCGCCATCTGGCACGCGCCATGGCCGGCGACCTGCGGGCCGAGCCTCGGGAGCCGGCCGGATCGCAGTTCGTGCTGACGCTGCAGCAGACCCGCCCGGAGCCGTAGCCCAGGCGGCTCGTCGGGCACGGTCGGGCTGCCGGCCAGTGCTGGCGCGTGACCGCGCACTGAGCCGGCAGCGGATCGGTCGACGGCGCGGCGCTCTCGGGCGTAAGGACCCGGTGGCCGATGGCGCCGGAAGCCGTAGCGGTGCCGAGGCCGTCAGTGCCGACGCGGGGCAGCGTCGAGCCCGAGCCGGCGGGCCGCGGCAGTCGGCGGCCTGGCGGCCGCTTCGTCGAGGATGCGCGCCGAACCGGTCGTGGAGCGCGTCGGCACAGGCCGGGCGACAGCCGCGCGCGTCCTGGCCCGCGCGTCCCGGACGGGAAGTGGCGCCAGGTCTCGGTCTCGACCAGCACCAGGCGGCAGCCGCAGGTGTCGCAGGTGACCGGGCCGCGGGCGTCGGGGGCGGGCAGCCACTGGGTGATCATGGCGGTCACGATGCCTGCCTCCGACTGCGGCATCCCTGGGCGACGAGAGCTGGGCACACGTCGCATGCGGGACTCCCTCGAGGCTACGCTCGTGTGCAGCCGCGGTCTGCAGCGCCGATACGGTCGCGGATCGGTTGCGTCTCGGTTACAGGCCGGGACATGGCAACGCCCCGACCGCCGTCCGGATGGACGAGGGCCGGGGCGCCGGTCAGCCGGACCGGAAGCCGCATGTCTAGATCTGGTAGGCGACCTCGCCGTGCACGGCCAGGTCGATGCCCATGTCCTCGTCCGCGGACGAGACCCGGAGTCCGACGACCTTCTCGATGACCTTGGCGATGACGAACGTGACGGACGCCGGCGAACACGACCGTGAAGGCGACCGCCACGAACTGGATCCAGACCTGCTCGGGCTTGCCGTCGATGGCGCCCTGCCCGAGCGGGTTGATGGCCCGGGTCGCGAACACGCCCGTGGCGAGGGCGCCGAAGATGCCACCCACGCCGTGGACCGCGAACACGTCGAGCGCGTCGTCGACCTTGAGGCGTGCCTTGAGCAGCGTGGCGCTGTAGCACAGACCGCCGGCGACGAGGCCGATGATGAGGGCCGCGCCGGGTGTGACGAAGCCGGACGCCGGGGTGATGGCCACGAGACCGGCGACCGCGCCGCAGGCCGCGCCGACCGCGCTGAACTTCTTGTGATGGATGTACTGGGCGAGCACCCAGGTCACGGTGGCCGCGGCGGCCGCCGTGTTGGTGGCCACGAACGTCGTGGACGCCAGGCCGTTGGCCATGAGTGCGGAGCCGGCGTTGAAGCCGAACCAGCCGAACCACAGCAGCCCGGCGCCCAGGAGGGTCATCGGCACATCGTGCGGGTCCATCTTGTCGTCGCCCGTGCGGCGCTTGCCGATGACGAAGGCGACCACGAGGGCCGAGACGCCCGACGAGATGTGGACCACGGTGCCGCCCGCGAAGTCAAGGGCACCCATCTGGAACAGCCAGCCACCGGTCGACCAGACCATGTGCGCCAGCGGGGAGTAGACGACGAGCGACCAGATGAGCGTGAACACCACGAACGCGCCGAAGCCCTTGCGCTCGGCGAACGCGCCCGAGATGAGGCAGGGCGTGATGGCCGCGAACATCAGCTGGAAGCGCCGCGAACAGCACGAACGGGATGGTCGGGCCGTACGTGGCGCTCGGCTCGGCGCCGACGCCCATGAAGCCCGCGTAGTCCAGGCCACCGACGAACTGGTTGCCGGGCGCGAACGCGAGCGAGAAGCCGACCAGCACCCACACGATGCTGATGAGTGCCAGCCCGAAGAAGCTGTGCATGATCGTCGACAGCACGTTCTTGCGGCGGACGAGGCCGCCGTAGAACAGCGCCAGCCCGGGCAGCATCAGCATCACCAATGCCGTCGACATGAGCATCCAGGCGGTATCGCCAGTGTCCATCCGCGGAACCTCCTCGTCCCGCCGGGGCGTCAGAAGGGCGGACGCAACCCAGGCGATCGAGGAAGGCTAGGCATGCGGCGGCGCGCAGGTCAGCGCCGGGCGAGTGGAATTCAAGGTGCCGCTTGGTCGCTGTTCGGTTGCGGATCCGGCCCCAGCGCGGGTCCGCGGACGGCAGGCTCGCGGCTCAGTCGCCCGGGTGGTCCTCGAGCAGGTAGCCCGACGCCGCGGACCGCGACCGGGATGGGTGCGCCGGCGTTGACCAGCTTCTCGCGCAATCGCGCGAGGTGCGGCTTGAGCCACAGCGGATCGGGGTCGGGCACGTCCGGCCAGCCGGCCTTGAGCAGGTCGTCGTGCGAGACGACCTCGCCCAGTCGACCGACCAGCTCGCGCAGCAGCCGGAACTCGGTGACCGTGGCCGGCACCACCGTGCCTCGCCAGCGGATCTCGTGTCGTCGCCGGTCGAGCTCCCAGCCGGTCGGCGCCGCGGGGGCCGCGGCATCGCCGGCCCGGGCCCGCGGGCGTCTGCGATGTCCGGCGAGCGACGGCGCGGACCCGTGCCAGCAGCTCGTCCGCCCGGAAGGGCTTGCGGATGTAGTCGTCGGCACCCAGGTCCAGCAGCTCCACCGTCGCGGCCCGGTCGCGCTCGCCGGACACCACCACGATGGGCACGTCGCTGGTCTCCCGGATGCGCTGGCAGACCGTCGCGCCGTCCAGGCCGGGCATCGCCAGGTCGAGCAGCACCAGGTCCGGCTCGTCCTCGTGGAAGCGGCGCAGGGCCTCCTCGCCGTCATAGGCGGCCACGATGCGATGGCCTGCCTGGCCCAGCAGTGCGCCCAGCGCCCCGACCATCGCCGGCTCGTCGTCGACGACGAGGATCTTGAGCGACTCCTCGGGTGGTGCCGGTACGGGCCGGTGTTGCTCATCTGGTCTCCGCGTTCAGTGGTTGGGGCCGGGACGGGCGGCACGGCGTCGGGTCGGAAGCGTTCCAGGGTGGACTCGCCAGCGTAGCAATCGCTCCTCGTCCGCGAACAGCACCAGCACCGTGTTCTCGCCCGCGAGCGTGCCTTCCTGGTCCTGCAGGGTCGATTCGTCGATCGCCTGCGACAGCGCGCTGGCCATGCCCGCGCGAGGTGATGAGCAGCAGCGTCAGCCCGGAGCGGCGGACGGTCAGCGGCAGGTCGCCCAGCAGTCGTCGGAGCGGCACGTCCGTGGCGGTGGCCACCAGCGCCAGGTCCTCGGGTGACGCATAGATATGCCGGTCGGCGCGCGCGACCTTGGCCAGGCCCAGCTCCGCGATGTCCCGGCTGACCGTCGCCTGGGTCACGCTGAAGCCGCGGGCAGCGAGCAGCTCCACGAGCTCCTGCTGGCTGGAGATGGGGTGGCGGGTCACCAGCTCGCGCATCGCCGACTGCCGTTCGCGCTTGGATTCGCGCGAGCGTCGGGACCCGGCCATCATGCATAGCGGCGCTGTGCCATTGGCATGAGTATACGGTTCGCGCGGACGCGATCATGCAGGATCGGCCGGAAGTCGCCGTACCTTTGGGCCAGTATCGCGGGCTGGACCGGTCGGGTACACTCGCGCGCCATGCAGCCGCAGGACACCCGCATGGTGATGCCCTGGGCCCCGTCGGGATCTGACGGGGCCTGAGCCGCGGCGCCGCGTCAGGCGGCGCCGCCAGCCAGGCAGGATCCCAAGGGGCCGCGACCAGACGAAGGTCGCGGCCTTCGTGATTCCCGGGCCGCATGGGCCCGGCCCGACCACCACCACCCACGACCATCGACAGGAGCGTCACATGAGCCAGATCACCGCCACCCGACCCGAGCCATTCCTCAGCGAAGGCTCGTCGCCGCCAGCCGCCACGTCCGACCCGCCGGGCTTCCGGCCCGGCTTCACGGGTCTCCGGTGTCGCAACTGCGACACGCCGCAGGAGACCGCCCCCGTGTTCGTGTGTCCCCGCTGCTTCGGACCGCTGGAGGCGACATACGACCTGGACTCCCTCCGAGGACGCCTCGACCGGGCCACCCTCGATGCCCGCCCCGCATCCATCTGGCGCTACGCGGAGCTGCTGCCCATCGAGACCATCCCCACCGAAGGCGTGCGGCGTCGGGCTCTCGCCCCTCGTGCCGACCCCTCGGCTGGCCGCCGCCCTTGGGCCTCGAGCGACTGTGGGTCAAGGACGACTCCCGCAACCCCACCCTGTCGTTCAAGGACCGTGTCGTTGCCTGCGGCGCGGCACGCGCCAAGTCAGTTCGGCTTCACCACCCTCGCCTGCGCCAGCACCGGCAACCTGGCACCCGCCGTCGCGGCGGCCGCTGCGGCCATCGGTCTCGACGCGGTGGTCTTCATCCCCGCCGACCTGGAGGCCGTCAAGGTGGCCCAGGCCCAGGCGCTGGGTGCCACGGTGGTGCGGGTGGATGGACCATACGACGCCGTCAATCGGCTGTGCCTGGAGCTGACCGGCGAGCAGGAGGACTGGGCGGTCGTCAACGTCAACCTTCGCCCGTTCTATGCCGAGGGCTCCAAGACCATCGCCTACGAGATCGCCCAGCAGCTGGGCTGGCGCACGCCCGGATGTGGTCGTGGCGCCGCTCGCGTCGGGATCGCTGTACACCAAGATCGGTCGCGCCTTCGGGGAGCTGGTCGCAGGTCGGGCTCATCGACGCGGCGCCCATCCGCTTCGTCGGTGGCCAGGCGGCCGGGCTGCGGTCCGATCGCCAGCGCGTGGGCGGACGGCGCCGACGTGGTCACGCCCGTGGAGCGACCCGACACCATCGTTCGCTCGCTGGCCATCGGCTCGCCCGCGGATGGGCCATACGCCCTGAAGCTCGCCCGGAAGTCGGGTGGCTCGATCCACGGCGTGACGGATGCCGAGACGGTCGATTCGATCCGCCTCCTGGCCCGCACGGAGGGCATCCTGACCGAGACCGCCGGCGGCGTGACACTGGCCGCACTGCGGCGGGCGATCGCAGCCGGGACCGTCGGCCGTGACGATGAGGTGGTCCTGGTCATCACGGGCAACGGCCTCAAGACCCTGGAAGTGCTGGACGACGGCGTGGCGCTGCCCGAGCCGATCGCGCCCACCTACGAGGCGTTCGAGTCCTGGTGGGAGTCGCGTTCCGCCTAGATCATGTGCTCCGCGGGGCGATCCCGGCACATGCGGAGCCCAACGAGGCCGATGCCAACAGCAGAGATCATGGCCAATGTGGGCACGGCTGCCCTGGCGGCGCGGGGCGGCAGCGCCAGCTCGAACAGAGGCACCGGGTCCCCCAGTCGCGCCTGCAGCGGCCCGAACGGGCAATCGCCGCGCCCCTTGACCAGGGCGAGCCCTTCGAGCCCAAGCCACACCATGCTCGCGGACAGACGCCGACCACGCCGGCCGGTGATCGCGGAGAGCCATACGGCGCCAAGACAGATCAGGCTGACCAACGCCCACGCGGCATGCGCGATACGGAACGCCTGTGCAGGGACAGGTAGGTCGGACCAACCCGGGCGCGAGGCATACAGGGAACGACTCTCCTGCTGCGAGTGATCCGCGTCAGTGGCGCGCAAGTCGGTTCATCCGCCATGCTCGGAATGTCGGCCAACCCCAGGGCACGGATGCCATCGCGATGACCAGCCCGAGCGTGAAGAAGGTGGGGTGGAGGAGGCTGAACTCGCGGATGACGGCGAGTTCCACGCTGATCCACATCATCTGGCCACAGCCGATGGCGAACGCCAGGAACGGGGCGAGCCGGGACCTCCGGACACCCATCGCCGCTACGACCAGTGACCCGAGCCCGAACAGGCCGCCCAGCAACAGGCCCGGTATGAGGTAATCCCGGAACGGGCTGCCCGCCAGCAGCGCGGTGTCCAGATGCATCACGCCGCCGTCGGGGCTGGCAACGAGCGCAATGCCTCCAGCGATGGCGCCGATACCCAGGACGATCAGACCGGCGACGGTGATTCGGCCCGGCCAACGGAGTTCGGGGCGGGGATCTCGATGCCGCCCGCGATGACCATGGCGGTGCCGATTCCTGTCGATGAGGTGCCCATTCGTGCGCCCTTTCGCAGTGGGCGGGCCGACCCGACCCGACACCAAGATCGTCGCGTGCCGTCGGGTCGTGCGGCAGTGCCGAACTTCCGGTCGCAGGTGCCGAACGGCCCGATCGATCAGTCCCTGGGGCTGCCACCGCGGCCGAACGTGAAACCGGCCAGCCTGGACACACCCGGTTGGCTGGCAAATCCGAGGAGCCGATGCAGGGCCGTCGGGCGTCATCTCGGACAGCACGGCCGCGGTTCGCACGAGGTCGTCGGCGGGCATCCGGGCGAGCGTCGTCAGGAGCGCATCGAGCTGCGCGTCCGGGATGCGGTCCAGGACATCGAACAGGTGGCCGATATCCTCGCTCCGGAGTCGGACCACCACCTCCACCGCCCGGTCGAATCGATGGGTGAACTCGACCAGGCCCTCCAGACGACCGAGCAGCTCGGGGATACCGGGCTCGTCCTGGGGAGCGGTTCGGGCGTCGGCGAGGTAGCCGTCCAGGAGGGGCAGGACCGGGTCGGTCTCCCGCTCCAGGCGGGAGGCGGACACCCGCCGGAACCACTCCCAATGGTCACCGACGGGCATCCAGGCGGCGCCCGCAGGTCCACGGCTGCCGCCGCGACGTGGCTGCGGCGCGCGATCGATGATGCCCCACAGCTCGCAGTCGGCGATGGCCGTGCGGGTGGCCCGGTGGCTGAGGCCAAGGGCACCCTGGATCTCGGCGCTGGTCAGCGGTCCGCCATGCAGCAGCAGGTATCCCTGCACTGCGGCCGTTGACGGCGCCACACCCCACGCGGCGCCGACGCGACCCCATGCCTGGGCGAAGTCACGCCTGATGGCCTCGGCGCGCTCCAGGCCGGGCGCTCCAGGGCCGCGATCGTTGGCCACGCGGCTCCTCAAACACACTACTTGACAGTAGCGAGTATCCGACGATACTTGCTACGACATGGTAACGAGTATTCCCTCGAACGTCATCCTGGTCCGAGAACCGGAGGTCGAGTCGATGAAGGTCGTGATCGCTGGCGGCTCGGGCATGCTGGGTCGGGCACTGTCTGCATCCCTGGTCGCCGATGGGGCGGAGGTCGTGACCCTGACGCGGCAGGCCGCGACCGATCCGCGCAAGGGTGCGGTGGCCGGGGTGCGGCGAGTGCAGTGGGACGGCCGCAACCTCGACGGTGCGTGGACCGCTGAGCTCGCCGGCGTCGGATGCCGTCGTCGACCTGTGCGGATTGTCGGTCGGCGCCTGGCCGTGGACGGCCGGGACGCGCGCTCGCTTGCGCCGCAGTCGCCTGGAGCCGCGTGGCGCGCTGGTGGAAGCGATGCGCGGACTGGCTACCGACTCGCGGCCGCGGACCTTCGTGGCCATCTCGGGCACGGACGGCTACGTCGGTGCCGATGCCCAGCCTGCGACCGAGGACACACTCTTTGCCGACACGTTCCTGGGTGGCCTGTGCCGCGACTGGGAGGCGGCCGCCGCGTCCGCTGCGAACCTGGGTGTGCGGCTGGTCATCGCTCGAACCTGCGTCGTCATCGCGCCCGGTGCGCCTGCCCTGGCGCGCCTTGCGCTGCCGGTGCGGCTGCTGGTCGGCGGCCGTATCGGCTCTGGTCGTCAGTGGTTCAGCTGGGTCCACGTCGCCGACTGGGTCGCCGCGATGCGCCTGGTGCTGAGTGACCCGACCATCGCCGGTCCCATCAACCTCGCCGGGCCCCAGCCGTTGCCACAGGCAGAGGTCGTCCGGGCGCTCGGACGGATCCTCCATCGACCCACTCTATTGCCGACCCCGGCCTTCCTGGTGCAGCTGGCCCTGGGCGGTCAGGCGGACCTGGTCCTGGGCAGCCGCCGTGTGTCGTCGGCGCGACTGGCAGCCTCGGGCATGACGTTCAGCTGGCCGGACTTCGAATCGGCTGCGCGGAACGCCCTGGCCTGACCGCGATGGATCCGCGGTCGCTCCAGGCTCCGGACTCGCCCATGGGCCCGCATGGATGATGTGGGGGTTGCACTCGCACGTACACCCGTGGCATACTCCGCGAGCCATGACACGTCAATCTCGTCCTGAAGCCGAAGCGCTGGCGACCCTGCCTGGAGGCACGGGTCTAGCAGGCCTCGCGCGGACGACGCGAAACGGGGCCTGCCGGACAGGCTCCGAGGGTCGCAGCACCGAGAACGGTGACTGCGGCTTTTTTGTTGGCGTCGGAGCCGACCCGGCCGGTCCCATCCACGGGATACGAAGGGAACACACGGGACACGATGCGAGCACTCCTCCTGGGCGCCGGCAACATGGGCCGCGCCATCCGCGGCGCGCTGGAAGCGCGTGGCGACACGGTCGTCGCGTCGCTCGGCCGCGAGCGGATCGGCCGCCGACGGCTGCCGCCCTGGCGCCGGTCGACGTGGCGTTCGAGTTCAGCCACGCGGACGCGCTGCTGGCCAACGCCCGCGTCGCGGCCGACGGCCGGTGCCCGGGTCCTGGTCATCGGCACCACCGGCTGGGCGCATGAGCCGGCCGACCAGCGCCGAGCTGTCGGCCATCGCGGCCGGATCCGGGCATGCGGGTCGTCGTCGGCTCCACGTTCAGCGTCGGGGTCGTGCTGTTCACCGCCGTCGCCGAGGAGGCGGCGCGCCGGTTCGGCCGGTTCGCCGACGTACGACCCGTACGTCTTCGAGTGGCATCGCCGGACCAAGCCCGACCGGCCGTCCGGCACCGCGATCGGCCATCGCGGAGCGGATGCTGCCGCACCTGGAGCACAAGCGTCGGGCGCGTCTTGCCGAAGGGCAGGGCGCGCCGGATCCCGAGACGCTGGAGGTGGTCTCGCTCCGCGCCGGCGCCTCCCCCGGGATGCATGTCGTCGGGTTCGACGCCCCGGGTGAGTCGATCGAGCTGCGGGTCACCGCGAGGGACCGCTCGGCGTACGTGGCGGGCGCGCTCCTCGCCGCGGACACCCTGCTCGCCGACCCCGACCACGTCCCCGGCGTCACCACCTTCGAGCAGCTGCTCACCGACCTGACCACCACCGATACCACCGACAGGAGCACGACCGATGAACCAGACCGACCGACACGACCAGCACCACCCTCACCTCCGGGGCGCCTTCACCGCCCTCGTGACGCCCTTCCACCCGGACGGCGAGCTCGACGAGGCCGCCTTCACCCGCCTCGTCGAGCGCCAGCTCGACCTGGGCATCGACGGCCTCGTGCCCGTGCGGCACGACCGGCGAGTCGCCCACGACGACCCACGAGGAGGACGACCGGCTCATCGGCCTGACCATCGAGGCGGTCGCCCGCCGCGGCCTGACCGGCCGCATCCCGGTCATCGCCGGTACCGGCTCCAACAACACCGCCACGGCCGTCGCGGCGACCCGCCGGGCCGCGGCCCTGGGGGCCGACGCGGCCCTCGTGGTCGCGCCGTACTACAACAAGCCCGACCAGCGGATGCTCGAGGCGCACTACCGGACCGTCGCGGACGAGGGCGGCCTGCCGGTCGTCGTCTACAACGTGCCCGGCCGGACGGGCTGCAACGTCGATGCCGCGACGCTGCTGCGGCTCGCGGAGCATCCCCGCATCGTGGCGGTCAAGGAGGCCTCCGCGAACCTGGAACAGATCATGACCATCCTGCGCGACCGGCCCGCCGGCTTCTGCGGTGCTCTCGGGCGACGACTCCTGGACCTTCCCGCTGCTGGCGCTCGGTGGCGACGGGGTCATCTCGGTCGCCTCCAACGAGATCCCGGCCGAGATGGCCCGGCTGTGCGCCCTGGCGCGGGCCGGCGGACTGGACCGCCGCGCGGGCACTCCACGAGCGACTCCTGGACCTGATGCGCATCAACTTCATCAGCCCCAACCCGGTGCCGGTCAAGGCCGCGCTGGCCGAGATGGGCCTCATCGAGGACGTGCTGCGCCAGCCACTGCTGCCGCTCGCCGACGAGCTGCGGCCCCGACTGCGGGCGGCCCTCGCCGCCGTCGGTGCCCTGCCGGCGACCGACCGCGGTCCCTGGTGGCGGCGTGACCGACGTCCTCGCGGTCGATGCCGACGGCCGACCTCGCGAGCTCGCAGCATCGAGGGGCTGGCGCGCGACTGGCCGGCTCCCGGCGTGCCGCTCCCCGCGGACCTCGCTGACGTCGGCGACCGCGACCGTCGCGCGCCTCGTCGCGGCGCTGGAGGCGGGCGAGGTCCGCGCCGCCGAGCCCGACCCGGCGGCGCCCGGCGGCTGGCGGGTCAACGCCTGGGTGAAGGCGGGCATCCTGCTCGGCTTCCGCATCCCGGGCATGCGCGACTACCGCGACGGACCGATCCTGGCGGCGCGGGACCGGGTCGCCTACGGCGTGCTGGACGTGCTCGACAGCCCCGGAGCGCGCGCCGCGGCCGAGGCCGGCGCCCCCTGGCGCGTGGTGCCCGGCGGCACGACCGTCCGGTCGGGTGTCCACCTCGAGCCGGGGGTCACCATCATGCCCCCGGCCTACCTGAACATCGGCGCCTGGGTGGGCCGGGGCACGATGGTCGACTCGCACGCGCTGGTGGGCTCCTGCGCCCAGGTCGGCGCCCGGGTCCACCTGTCGGCCGCGGTCCAGGTCGGTGGCGTGCTGGAGCCCGCCGGTGCGCGACCCGTCGTCGTCGAGGACGACGCGTTCGTCGGCGGCGGCTGCGGCCTGTACGACGGGGTCGTCATCGGGCGCCGGCGCGGTGCTCGGCGCGGGCGTCATCCTCACCGGCCAGTCGCGGCTCATCGACCTCGTCGAGGAGCGCGAGATCCGGGGCACCGCCGAGGCGCCCCTGGTGGTGCCGCCCGGGGCGGTCGTGGTGCCCGGCAGCCGGCCCGCCGCGGGTGCGTGGGCGGCGGCGCGCGGCGTATCGCTGTGCCGTGCGCGGTCATCGTCAAGCAGCGGGACGCGCCACGTCCGCCCGCGTCGCGCTGGAGGAGGCGCTCCGATGACCCTCGCTGCGCGCCCACGCCGATCCGCCGGCTGCGCGCGCAGCATCACCCGCGGATCGAGGCGGGCGCGACCGTGGCCGGCCTCGACCCGGCGGCCCTGCTGCGCGACCACGGCAGCCCGCTGTACGTGTACGACCTGGACGTCGTGACGGCAGCGCGTGGCGATGCTCCGGGCGGCCCTCCCGACGGCGGTCGAGCTGGCCTACGCGGTCAAGGCGAACCCATCGCCGGCCATCCTGCGGCAGCTGGCGGGCCTCGGGCGTCGGCGCCGACATCGCGTCGGCGGGCGAGCTGGCGGCCGTCACCCGCGCCGGCTTCGACATGCGGCGGGTGATCTTCACCGGTCCCGGCAAGACCGACGCGGAGCTGGCCGCCGCCATCCGGGCCGGCGTCCGGGCCATCACCATCGAGTCGCTCGAGGAGCTCGACGTCGCTGCTCGACCTGGCGCCGCTCGCCGGCCGGCACCAGGGCCTCGTGCTCCGGCTCGTCGGCCGAGGAGATGAGCCGGGGCGCCGAGGGCACGCCCATCATCGGCGCCGGCGGTGCCGCCAAGTTCGGGCTGCTCCGGGACGAGCTCGACGAGGCCATGGACCGGCTGCTGCTGGCGGGCGCCATCGGCGGCCCGGGTACGCCCTACGAGCTGCTCGGGCTCCACGCATTCGGCGCCTCCAACGTGCGCGACGCGGACCGGCTGCGTGGACGGCATCCGCTGGCTGGCGGACCAGGCCGAGGACGTGGCCGCACCGCCATGGCCAGCGGTTCCGGCTGCTGGACGCGGGCGGCGGCCTGGGCATCCCGTATGCCGACGACGAGGCGCCGCTCGACCTGCGATCGGCTCGGCCGGGGCATCGCCGACGAGCTCGCCACCTGGCCGGCGACGCGCCGGCCTCGCCGACGCGCGGCTGCTGCTCGAGCCGGGCCGGTTCCTGGTCGGTCCGGCAGGCGCCTACCTCACCCGCGTCGTGCGCACCAAGTCGCGTGGCGGCCGGACGATGGCCATCACCGACGGTGGCATCCATCACCTGCTGCGGCCGGCGCTCGTGGGCGAGGCGCAGCGGATCGTGGCCGTGGGGGAGGCGGCCGGACGCGACGCCGGCAGACGCCGTCGTCCGTGGTCGGCCCGCTGTGCACCGGCCTGGACGTGCTCGCCGCGGAGGTGACGCTGCCCGACCCGCGCACCGGCGACCTGCTCGCGGTGCTGGATGCCGGGCGCCTACGGCTTCACCGAGTCGATGCCCCTGTTCCTGTCCCACCCCGTCCCGGCCGAGGTCGTCGTGTCCGCGGGCATCGTCGCGGGTCGGCGCGACTGCGCCAGGAGCCGGGCCTCGGGACCGTCCGCCGACCGTCTGGTGACGGACGGCCGCGTCGTAGCCACGCCCGCAACGCTCCGTCGGGCAGATCGTCACCGCGGCCGTGCCGAATGCGGGACCGTTCCGCCATCGACCGTCGGCCGGTCCCGTACACCGTATGGTCATGTGGACCGGAACGGTGGGTCGGACACCGGAGGCGGGCTCGATGCCACCGCCGCACGACCCATCGACCGGCGGGGAGAAGGGCTCTCCGCCGGTCGGCCAAGTCATTCGACTCCTGTCCTCCTCGGGCCAACGTCGGGCTCCCGGATCCGCCAGCCGGGGGCCCGACGATTTCTTTGTGCTCGGCGGTCCTGGGATGTGGCGGGCCCATCCGCCGGGACCAGATCGGGCACGGGCACGTCTGCGCGTCGAGGCACTGGTGACACTCGTGTCGCGGTCCCTCAACGTGCCTAGAACACTTCGACCACTTGCAGCGCCCTAGGAAGATGAGCGCGACCAGATGAGCCGCGCCGTACTGGTGGCCACATGCAGCGAGCGCTCGTGGAACGGGCGAGGTCGGGTGACCTCGAAGCGTTCTCCGAACTGGCACGAACATCGATCGCTCGGCTGTATGCCGTCGCCACCCTCATCCTCCGGGACTCCGACCGGGCCCAGGACGTGGTCCAGGAGGCACTGGTGCTGGCGTGGCAGGACATCCATGCGCTTCGGGACGCCGACGCGTGGGATGCCTGGCTCCATCGTCTGACCGTCCGTGCCTGCTACAAGGCGGCGCACAAGGAGCGCCGTCGCAACCTCAACGAGGTCCAGGTCGACATCGACCCCGAGTTCGTGGGTGCCGTCGACATCTCCATCTCGGTCGCCGAGCGGGACCGCCTGGAGCGGGAGATGGGCCGGCTGCCCATCGAGCTGCGGGCGGTGATGGTTGTCCACTATTACCTCGACCTGCCCATCTCAAGGGCCGCCGAGGTCCTCGATATCCCGGTCGGGACCGTGAAGTCCCGGCTGCATCACGGTCTCGCGACCCTCCGGCGTTCCATGCGGGACGAACCGGAGGCGACCCGGGTGCTGGCGCAGGAGCGACCGGCATGAACGACGATCGCGTCCTCGAGGGCCAGGTGGTCCAGCTCTTCCAGGAGACCGCCCCATTCGGGCCGCCCAACGACCTGCTTGCCACTGTCATCCGAACCGCGAGCCGCCGCCGCCGTCGTCCGCGATGGCTCGCCCTGCTGAAGGAGCCTCCCATGCGTATCTCGTCGCGCGTCGCTGTCGGTTCGCCTGCGGCGCGCCTCACCGCCGTCATGATCACCACCCTGCTGCTGGTCGTGCTTGCGACCGGAGCGGTCGTCGCGGCAGCATCGCTGTTGCCATCGCCTGAGCCCGTGCCGCCATTGGTGCCTGTCGAGGTGACCGGCACCGGTGCCGAAGGTCCGTGCCCGGTATCGGCCAACGAGCAGACGCTCCGAGGCGTGACCCAGCTCCGAGGTAACGAGTGCCACCCGACCTACTACTGGAGCGACGAGCGGCTGAACGGCACGGTCACATGGGCAACGAACGAGGACAAGTTCCTTGACGGAAGCGGCCTCGGCCTCTACATGTGGGCCATCAGCATCGAGAACGAAGCAGGCACGTGGCGCATGCGACCGATGCCCGGAATGGAACCTCCGACGGGGACCCCCGGCACCGCCCTCTTCATCCTCGACGGCGAGCGGCGCATACGAGGGCATGACCGCGATCCTCGAGGACACGAGCCCGCTCCACGGCTTCATCATCGAAGGCGAATTCCCGCCGGCACCCTCGAACGCCTCCACGAAGTAGCCGAGCGCCATCCCGCGGGGTCCGGAGCCGTCGGCGTCCTCGACCGGCGGCTCCGCCGCGTCTACCCGAGCCCCAGGCGTGCCTCCGCGGCAGTCAGCTCGGCGGCCACCCGACCGGGCGCCGTGCCGCCGATGACGTCGAACCGTGCCAGTGCCCCCTCCACGGTCGCCGCGCGTCGCAATCGGTCCGGGATCGTGTCATCGTCGGCCGCGCGCCTGGCAGCCGCATCGTCACTCGCCCGCAGGGCATCCGCGATGACCGCATCCGGCAGCGTATCGAGGGTGATCCCGCCGGCCTCGGCTGCCGCCACGAGGCTGCCCACGATGCCGTGCGCCGACCGGAAGGGCACCCCCAGCTCCACGAGCGTGTCCGCGACCGCGGTGGCGGTGGTGAAGCCGTCACCCGCCGCGGCCCTCATGCGCTCGCCGTCGACCACCAGGCCACTGATGAGGCCGGTCATCACCAGCAGCGACGACTCGAGGACCCGGAACGCGGCGAACAGGGGCGGCTTGTCCTCCTGGAGGTCCCGCTGGTAGCTGGCGGGCAGGCCCTTGAGCAGCGTCAGCATGCCCGTGAGCTGCCCGATGACCGAGGCCGTCCGGCCGCGCACCAGCTCGGCGGGGTCCGGATTGCGCTTGTTGGGCATCATCGAGGAGCCGGTCGAGAACGCATCGGAGGGTCGCAGGAATCCGAACCGCGGGTTCGACCACCACACGATCTCCTCCGCGAGCCGCGACAGGTGGACCATCGAGAGCGCGACGGCGGCCATCGACTCGACCACGAAGTCCCGGTCACCGACCGCGTCGATGGAGTTGCGGGTGACGCCCTCGAAGCCGAGCTCCGCCGCCACTGCCTCCCGGTCGATGCGGAACCCGGCACCCGCGATGGCGCCCGAACCGAGCGGCGACACGTTCGCGCGGCGAGCGGCGTCCGCGAACCGGCCGCGGTCGCGCTCGGCCATCTCGACGTAGGCCAGCAGGTGGTGCGCGAACAGGACCGGCTGGGCAGGCTGGACGTGGGTGTGTCCGGGCATGATGACCAGCTCGTGCCGGCGCGCGAGCAGCACGAGCGCTCGCTCGAGACCCAGCAGCGCGCCATCGAGGTCGCCGATGCGGCGCCGCAGCCAGAGCCGCAGGTCCGTGGCCACCTGGTCGTTGCGCGACCGGCCGGTATGCAGCTTGCCGGCCACGGGTCCGATGCGAGCCAGCGAGCGCCATCTCCAGGTTGAGATGCACGTCCTCGAGAGCGGGGTCCCAGGCGATCGTGCCCGCGGTCACCTCGGCCTCCAGGCCGTGGAGCCCGTCGACCAGTGCCGCCGCCTCATCGCGCGGTCAGGAGACCGGCGCGCTCCAGTCCGCCGACATGGGCGATGGAGCCGCGCAGGTCGTCGAGCGCCAGCTCGGCGTCGACGTCGATGGACCGACCGAAGTCGGCGGCGAGGCTCGTCGGGCGCCTCGCTGAAGCGCCCGCCCCAGGCCTTCATCGGTGCTGCGTCATGCGGTGGCGCCGGCGTGACCGCGGCACGCCGCGCTCAGCCGGCAGCGACCTTGGCGGCGCCGTCGGTGACGGTCACGGGCAGCTCCGGCAGCAGCGGCTGGGTCCAGCTCCACGCCGAGCCGTGGCGCGCGGCCTCGGTCTTGAGCGGCAGCCCGAAGATGCGGATGAAGCCGACGGCGGCGGCGTGATCGAAGGCGTCCTCCGCGTCGTACGTCGCGAGCGCCCGGTCGTACAGCGAGTCGTCGCTGCGCCGACCGACGATGACCGCGTTGCCGTGGTCGAGCCGCAGGCGCACCTCGCCGTTGACGACCCGCTGCGACGACGCGACGTACTCCCGCAGGTCGCGATGGAGGGCCGAGAACCAGATGCCGTCGTAGGTCGCCTGGGCCAGCTCGTCGCTCACCAGGCGGTTGAAGCGCAGCTGCTCCTTGGACAGCGTCAGCCCTTCGAGCGCGGCATGCGCCGATGTGCAGGATGACCGCCGCGGGCGCCTCGTAGATCTCGCGACTCTTGATGCCCACGAGTCGGTCCTCGACATGGTCGATGCGGCCGACGCCGTGCCGGCCACCGAGCGCGTTCAGCCGCTCCACGAGCTCCACGGGTGCGATGGCCTCGCCGTCGAGCGACACCGGGATGCCGCCCTCGAAGCCGATGATGACCTCGGTCGGGATGGCGGGCGCGGCGCCGGGTCGACGGTCCACTCGTAGACATCGGCGGGCGGCGTCTGCCACGGATCCTCGAGGATGCCGGTCTCGATGGACCGGCCCCACAGGTTGTGGTCGACGGAGTAGGGCGACTTCCTTGGTGATGGGGATCTCGATGCCCCGCTCGATGGCGTAGTCGATCTCCTGCTCGCGCGACAGGCCCATGCCCACGCGCATGGGCGCGACGACCTCGAGCTTGGGGTCGAGCGCGCGCACCGCGACATCGAAGCGGACCTGGTCGTTGCCCTTGCCGGTGCAGCCGTGGGCGACCGCGTCCGCGCGCTCGCGCTCCGCGACCTCGACCAGCAGCTGCGCGATGAGCGGCCGCGCGAGCGCCGTGGCCAGGGGATAGACGCCCTGGTACTTCGCGTTGGCCTGGAGGCTGGGGAACACGAACTGGCGCACGAAGCGGTCGCGCCCGTCCACCACGTACGCCTTGCTGGCACCGGCCGAGATGGCCCGCTGGGCGACCCCCTCGCGCAGCGAGCCGCCACCGACGTCCACGGTCAGGGTCACGACCTCGGCGTCGTGCTGCTCGCGCAACCAGGCGACGGCGACCGATGTGTCCAGACCGCCCGAGTAGGCGAGCACGACCTTCTTCACGAGTTGGGGACCTCCGACGGGCGCGAGCGGTGCCTGGGCCGGTCAGGACCGGCCGCTCACAGCCGCATGATGGCGACCAGTGCGGATACGTGATCCGCGCCGTGAATGCTGTCGGCGCATGTCGCGGATCTCAGTCCTGCATTAACATGCGCTCGTGGCGGCTAGTATTGCATATCCATGCAAGAGTCCGTCAAGTCCGAGGCGACCCATGTCCATGACCGCCGCCACGCACCGACGCGCTTCCTGTCGGTCGCCGACCTGGACCCGGCGGGGCATCGGCGACCTGTCGTCGCTCGCGCCGCGCGCTCAAGGCCGGGCGCGGTCGCGCGTGGTCGGTCCAGCGCCCCTCGCGGGCCGCGTCCGTCGCGCTCATCTTCCAGAAGCCCAGCCTGCGCACCCGGGTCAGCTTCGAGGTCGGCATCGCGCGGCTCGGTGGCACGCCCGTCGTGCTCGTCGGGGAGGAGGTCGGGCTTGGGTCGCGCGAGGTGCCGCGGGACGTGGCGCACACCCTGGAGCGGTATGTCGATGCGATCGTGGCGCGCGTGTTCGATCACTCGCTGCTCGAGGACCTGGCGGCGGCGTCGCGGCGTCCCGGTCATCAACGCGCTCTCGGACGCGGAGCACCCCTGCCAGGCGCTCGCCGACCTGATGGCGCTGCGCGAGCACTGGGGCGGCATCGATGCCCTCGCCGGACGCCAGCTGGTCTACGTGGGTGACGGCAACAACGTGGCCGCGTCGCTGCTGCTGGCGGGCGCGTCGGTCGGGCTGCATGTGCGGGTCGTGAGTCCCGCAGGGCTACGAGCCGGATCCGCTCGATCGTCGCATCGCGCGCGGCACATCGCGCGAGGAGACCGGCGCGCGCATCGAGCTCGACCACGACCCGGTCGGCCGGCGTCGCGGGTGCGGACGCGGTCTACACCGATGTCTGGGCGAGCATGGGCCAGGAGGAGCAGGCGGAGCGGCGCCGCGAGGTCTTCCGACCGTATGCCGTCACGCGGCAGCTGCTCGCGGGCGCCCCGGACGCGCTCGTCATGCACTGCCTGCCGGCCCATCGGGGCGACGAGATCGCCTCCGAGGTGCTCGACGGACCACGGAGCATCGTGTTCGACCAGGCGGAGGACCGGCTCTGGGTCCAGATGGCGCTCTTGATCCGGCTCATGCGTCCCGACCTGGGGTAGCCGCGCCGCGCTCAGCCAGGCCCATCGTTCGTCCACCGGGTGCCGAAGCCCGGGTCGTCGAGAGCACGGCCGAGCGCGCCGTGCCGCGCCACCATCGGCGATGACCACCTGCCGTGCCCCTGCATCGATCGCCCGC
The DNA here is from genome assembly GCA_963760625.1 of uncultured Chloroflexia bacterium. Lineage (GTDB taxonomy): Bacteria > Chloroflexota > Limnocylindria > Limnocylindrales > CSP1-4 > JAFMJV01. The sequence continues at coordinate 773,145 of CAVXDU010000002.1, read as the reverse complement.
AGCGCACAGCGGACCTTGGGCACCATGCCCCCCGCGATGACGCCCTCGCCGATGAGCTGCTCGGATGCTCGCGACGCGTCAGCGCGGGATCCGCTGCCCGTCAGCGTCCCAGACGCCGTCCGAGTCGGTGAGCAGCACCAGCCGGGCGCCCAGGGCGCCCGCCAGCGGCGGCCGCGGCATCATCGGCGTTGACGTTGCAGATGACTGCCGTCCGTGTCCAGCGCCGATGGGCGCGATCACCGGCAGCGCGCCGGCTGGCCAGGAGCAACTGCCAGGAGCTCGCGTGCGCACCTCGTCGACGGTCACGACCCGGCCGAGGCCCGGGACGCGTCGCCCGCGGAGCGTCCCGCCGTCGACGCCCGACCAGCCGACGGCGTCCGCGCCGTAGCCTCGGAGCGCGGCGACCAGCTCCGCGTTGATGACGCCCCGCAGCACTCCCAGCGCGACCTCGAGCGCCGCATCATCCGTCACCCGCAGGCCATCCTCGAACTGGCTCTCCACGCCCATGCGGCCGAGCCAGTCCGTCAGTCGCTTGCCACCGCCGTGGACGAGCACGACCGGTCGGGTCGCGCGACCGGTCGGCGATCTCGCGAAGCGTCGGCGTCTGCTCGGCGAGCGTGGTGCCGCCGAGCTTGACCACGACGATGTCCGCTCCGGGCGCGGACCGGTTCACGTGGAGTACTCGCTGTTCTCCCGGACGTACTCCTCGGTCAGGTCGCAGCCGAACGCCTCGCCGGATCCCGGACCGGCACCAAGGTCGACGCGCACCAGGACCTCGGGCGCGTCCATGGCCCGGCTGACCGCCGCGGCATCGAAGTCGCAGCGGCGTGCCGGCGAAGACCTCGATGCCGGCGATCGCGATGCGGACCGTGGCGGGGTCGAGGTCCAGGCGCGACCCCCCGCGCCGTGCGGCTTCGACCGGGGAGAGGCCGGCCGCCTCCAGCACCGCGGCATCCGGCGAGCTGGGCGTTGCCCAGGGCGTCCGCGACGCGCCCCCAGTTGGGGTCGCGGCCGTGGACCGCGGCCTTGAACAGGCTGCTGGACACGACCGCGCGAGCGGCTGCCCGAGCATCCGCGTCATCGACGGCTCCGGTGACCTGGCACGTCACCAGCGATGTCGCACCCTCGCCATCGGCAGCCTGCTGGCGTGCCAGCGACCGGGACACCGCCTCGACCGCTCGCCGAGAGCACGTCCAGCCCGCGACCGCGGGCGCGACACGGACCGTCCCCGATGCCCCGGAAGCGACCAGGAACACGGTGTCGCTGGTGCTCGTGTCGCCATCGACCGACAGCTGGTCCCAGGTTCGCGCGACGATGGGACGGAGCATCCGTGACAGGTCCGCGGGCGCGACAGCGGCGTCGGTCAGCAGGTACGACAGCATCGTGGCCATCCGGGGATGGATCATGCCTACCCCCTTGGCGACTCCCGAGACCGTCACGGTTCGCATCGCCCCGTCGTGCGTCGGGCAGCTCCACCAGCACGGTGGCCCACTTGGCCCGTGGAGTCGGTCGTGCGGAGCGCCTCGGCGACCGCGCTCGAACCCAGCGTCGGAGTCGGTCACTCCGTCCGCTGAGCAGCGGCCCGAGCGCTGGCTCGATGCGGTCCATCGGGATAGCGGGGTCCGATGAGGCCCGTGGCGACCGCGAGCGTGTGCGTGGCGGGAACGCCGATCGCCGCTGCCCAGGATGTCCGCCAGCCGGCGCTGGTCGGCCATGCCGCCTCCCCGGTGGCGGCATTGGCGCAGCCACTGACCGAAAGCAGTGCCGCAGTGGTGCCGTATCGGCCGCGACTGCCCGGATCGACCAGCGCCAGGTGGGCCCGGCTCAACAGCACCGGTGCCGAGGCGAAACGGTTGGGCGTGAACGTGGCGGCCACGGCGCCCGCACCACCGTCGACGAGGACCACGGATACAGTCCGGGCGTCCGGACTTCTTGACACCGGCCGTGGTCGCGCCTGCCCGGAAGTCCGCGGGGCAGGCGCGCCGCAAGGTCCACCGATGGGCAGGTCGGACCGGATCGCGCGTGTGACGTCGGGGGCGGCCATGCCCGTCAGGGGGCGAGCGGTCGCTGCTCCAGCCCTGCCGTCTCGGGCAGACCGAAGACCACGTTGAAGGCCTGGATCGCCTGCCCAGCGGCACCCTTGACCAGGTTGTCCAGGACACCGATGGCGAGGATGCGCCCCGTGCGTTCGTCCACGGTCACGAACACCGTGGCCAGGTTGCTGCCGGTCACATGCTTGGTGGCAGGCGCCGCATCGGTCACCTCCACGAACGGCTCGCCGCGATACGTGTCCCGATAGAGCTCGCTGCAGCTCTGCGGTGGTCACCGGTCGCGTCGGTCGCACGTGCGCGGCGGACAGGATGCCGCGGGTCATGGGGATGAGGTGCGGCAGGAAGTCGACCGCATCCACGCCCGGATTCGCTCCGGGGGAGGGGGACAGCAGCCCCAGCTCCTGCTCCATCTCCGCGACGTGACGGTGACCGCCGATGCCGTACGCCTTGACGCTCTCGTTGACCTCGCTGAACGTCAGCTCCGGCTTGGGCTCCCGACCCGCCCCCGAGACGCCGCTCTTGGCGTCGACCACGAGGTCGGCGATGAGCCCCGCCCGGGCGAGCGGCGCGAGCGCCAGGATGGTCGCGGTGGGATAGCAGCCCGGCGCGCCGACGATCGCGCCATCGGCGCCAGCCAGGGCCGCAAGCTCGGCCCGATGCAGCTCCGGCAGCCCGTACACGGCCCGGGCCAGGAGATCCGGCGCCGGGTGATCGAACCCGTACCAGCGGGGATAGTCGGCCGGGTCGCGGAGCCGGAAGTCGGGGCCCTGGTCGATGATGGTGACGCCCGCGTCGACGAGGTCGGGCGCCATGCCCGCCGCCAGGCCGTGTGGCAGTGCCAGGAACACGGCGTCCGCCTGCGGCAAGGTCGCGTTCACGACGTACCCGGTCCCCGACAGATGGGGATGCATGGTCCCGACCGGTTGCTGCTCCCGTCCTCGACCCTGGAGTCCCACGATGCGCACATCCGGATGCTGGTCGAGCAGCCGGACCATCTCACCGCCCGCGTATCCGGTGGCACCGATGATGCCGACCCGGATCCGGGCACGTCCGCCAAGCCCGGGCAGGTCCGCGGCAGGAGTCGTCGCCAAGGGATCGGTTGTCCGGCTGATGGTCTCGGTCATGGTCGGCCGATGATACCGGCCCGCCAAAAGGCATGATCGCGGCGTCGTCGACCTCAGTACGCCCAGGGGCAGACGTCCTCTCGAGGGCGACTCTGATCGATGACATATCCCATCCGCTAGTCTGAGCGTCCATGGATCCCATCGACGATCTGGACGCCCTCCCAGCCACGGAAGGCGAGTTCGCACCCGGTGAGCATGTTCCCGCAGAGCCCGCACACCCCGACCTTCAGATCCGCTCCCGGGGAGCGTCCTGTCGGCGATCAGCCTGCGTGTCGGGCCGGACGCCGACTTCGTCGATCTGCTGCTCCGCCTCCGGAATGCCGGCGCAGACGTGGTGTCCGTCAACTCGTTCCCGGCGACCCGCGGGGAGCAGGGCGTGGACCGCGTCCTGGACGTCGAGTTCCGGGATCTCGATGGCGAGTCCGCCGCGGCTGCGGTGCGGGACGCCCTGGGCGTCGTGTCCGCCGAGCCGCGACCGACCCTGGGTCAGATCTTCGGGAAGCGCGTGATCATCATCGGTGGCGGCGCCCAGGTCGCCCAGGTGAGTCTGGGCGCGGTCACGGAATCCGACCGTCACAACCTGCGCGGCGAGCGGATCTCGGTCGACACCATCGCTCTCGTTGGCGAGAAGAACATCGCATCCACCGTGCGGGCAGTAGCTGACTTGCCGCGGGCCCACATCCTGGTGCTGGCGGGATCGATCATGGGTGGCGAGATCACCGCGGCTGTCCAGGAGCTGCAGGCCACGGGCATCCCCGTGATCACGCTCAACATGGTGGGCTCGGTTACCTCCGTGGCCGATCTCGTCGTCAGCGACCCGGTCCAGGCCGGCACGATGGCCGTGATGGCCATCGCCGACACCGCACGGTTCTCACTCGAGCGAGCCCGAGGCCGTCGGCTGTAGCCGAGGGGGCCGGCCGGCTGGCCGGATCGCGGCTAGGGCGCTGGGACCTGCGGCAGGAGCTTCCCGAACTCCGAGCTGATGTGTCGGGCGTAGATCGGCGTCAGGTGAGTGTCGTCGTACACGACCAGGTATCGGCCGTCGACGACCTGGCACGGATCGCCAGGGCAAACCAGGGGCGTGGGGTCCACCAGCGTCACGCCCGCGTCCGCCGCCGCATCGCGATATGCCTGGACCATGGCCGGCCGCATGGCGACATCACGCGGTGTCGCGCACGCTCCGACATCGTCCATATGCTGCCGCAGGCATTCGACCGGTTCCTGGGAGAAGCGGGGTACATCGTTGAGCATCACTACCTGGCCGGCAGAGCCGGCGAGGGTCCTCAGGGTGTCGGCCATGGCATTGCGCCACACCTCGTAGTACTTCGGTGAGGTGACGTCCGGGATGCCTGGGATGTCGTACTCGGAGTTGGACGCCACGATGACCATGTCCGGCCTGATCCGGTCGATGAGTTCGAAGGCACTCTTGCGCCACGCCTGGCATTTCTTGTAGACCTTGTCGTTACGGAGAACCGCCACGTCGGCCGGTGTGCAGGCGGACTTCGTGAGCAGGTGGATCCTCCAGTCCTTGTCGGCGGCGATCCGCTCCAACGCCGGCAGCCACATGGCGCCGTGGGAATCGCCGAAGATGACGACCGTGACCGGGGCGTCAGGGACGCCATAGTCGCAGCCGGTGGCCGTGGCGTCCGCGGGCATCGCGTGGCAGCCGTCGCTGTAGGCGCGTGACTTGGTGGTCTCGGCGATCGACAGTGGCGGGATCAGGTTGAGGGGCACCGAGTCGGGGGAATCCGGCGGTATCCAGGGTCCTGCCGCGGCGGACCTGACGGCGTCACCCAGCATGTGGACCAGTGCCGCCGCCATGCCCAGTGCGTCCGGGGATGCTGCCGGTGTGGCGGGCGACTGCGCGACCACGGGCGCTGGGAGTGTCGCCGTGAGCATTGGAACACTGGCCATCGCAGCCAGCACCAGGCTCCGTACCCGGCCCATCAATACCCCTCCCGAGTGAGCTGGAGGTCGATCGCCGAGGCCAGCGACTGGGCGAATGTCGCCACCAGATGCTGGTTGTCGCGGTAGACCGGTGTCGTGCCGAAGATGAGTGGGCATGTGGTCCCTGGGCAGATCAGGTCCGTCACCGAGATGAGCTGGGCGCCATTGGCGCTTGCCACCGCCTGCTCCATGGCCGCGTAGTCGGCATCCACCACGTCTGTGCGCACCTGTTCGCATCGCTCGACGGCGTCACGCTCCGACGCCAGGCATTCGTCGGGCACGATCGCCAGCTGGGGCGTATCGGCCATGAGCACGACGTGGTCCGTGCTGCCCGACACCCGTGTGATCATCCGCCCCAGGGCATCCCCCCAGGCGGCTCGGTCGTCCGCGATGGACACCCTGGCGTCGCCCTCGAGAAACTCATACACGTGGTAGGCACCCATGAACACGACCGCCGGATGTTCGGCTTCGATACGCGCCAGGGCGTCCTCGCGCCACGTGTCGCACTCACGATACTCGCGCTTCTTGGGTGTGTTCCAGACGGCGGCGTCCACCGGTGGGCACGCGGATTTGGTGAGGGAGATGACGCGCCAGTCGCGGACATATGCGAGTTCCTCGATAGCCGGCAGCCACTGTGCAGCGTGTGAGTCCCCGAACAGCACCACCGTGGTGGCCGCGTCTGGCGGGCCGTACACGCATTCGCCTGACCGTTCCTCGTCGAAGCCGAGATGGCAGCCATCGCCATAGCTCGCGGGCAGGTCGTCCTTGACGTCCTTGAGCCGCGGCGTCAGACCTTTTGGCACGGGCCCCGATGTCACAGGGTCCGCGATAGGCGGCAGGCTTGCCGTTGGCGTTGGGGCCGCCTGTGCGGTTGGGACGGCTGATGGTGCGGGGGATGGGGACGCGGCCTCAGGCGTGGGCGGAGGCGTGGACACCGGTTGGGGGGATGCTGTCGGATCGACTGTCACGGCCGCCGAGGAGTGCGCGACAGGGGGCAGGGACGGGCTTGGCGGATGAGATGCGGCAGTCGATGCGGGTGGCGCGCTGGCGGGTGGCGCGCTGGCTGTGGCCGGGGGCTCGCTGCGGCGGCGCGGGCTGGGTGTCGCGGGCAGCAGGGCTCGCCGTGGCCGGGGGCTCGCTCGCGGCCGGGCTGGGTGTCGCGGGCAGAGGGCTCGCCGTGGCGGGGGGCTTGCTGCGCGGCGCCGGGCTCGGTGTCGCGGGCAGAGGGCTCGCCGTGGCCGGGGGCTCGCTCGCGGCCGGGCTAGGTGTCGCTGCGAGCTGGGTGGCCAGCGGCACTGTCGTTGCCCGGGTGGTCGCCGGGGGCTCCGTGTCAACAGGCTCGAGGGTTGATGCTGGTGTCGGGCTGGCGATGCTGGTTGGTTCGGTTGTCGGCGCCCGCGTGAGCTCCGGTGCCGGCGTGGGACGCCGGGTCGGGCGGGGTCGCGGCGTTGCCACTGCCACGGTCGGCCCCCCATCGTCACCAAAAGGCTCGGAGGCCATGTTTCCTGCGGCGATCGCGGTCGTTCCCACAAGCACCGATGCTGCCAGTCCGACGGAGACCCCCCGTAAGGCTGGCACCCGAGCGATGCGGCCGAACCGGAATGGCGCCTCGATGAAACGGGTGGAGATCATCGCGCAGCAGACGGCCACGATGCCCAGGACGACTCGCAGGACCAGCGTGTCATCGGACAGGGCGATGGGCACCAGGATGAGCAGCGGCCAGTGCCACAGGTAGAGCGAGTAGGAGATGCTCCCGATGTACCGCGGTACGCGCGACCCGAGGCCCTGTGCCAGGCGACCTGCCGCATCACTGGCTCCGATGATCAGGAAGCAGGTGCCCAGCACGGGCAGCAGGGCGGCCGTGCCCGGGTAGGGGACGGTGTCGTTGATGAGCAACACACCGGCGACGATCAGGGTGAGGCCCAGCACACCCACCGATGGCAGCAGTCGTCGTGGCAGACGAGCTGCGACACCCACGGCCACCAGGCCGCCGGCACCAAGTTCCCAGGCCCTGGTCGGCAGCGAGAAGAACGCCCACGGGGCCGAGATGTCGGTCATGTACAGCGAGAACAGGAACGAGGCGAGGGTGACTCCGCCAAGCACGTAGCCGACACGCCGGGCTCCGACCGCCCGCGACACCAGCAGGATCAGCAGCGGCCAGACGAGATAGAACTGCTCCTCGACGGCCAGCGACCAGAAATGCTGGTACGGGGACGGATCCGCAGCGGAGGCGAGATAGTCGGTGCCCGAGAGCGCGAACCGGTAGTTGGCGACGTAGAGGGCGGACGCGGCACCATCGCCGGCCACCGACGGGAAGCGGATGGGCGAGAGGATCAGGTACGACGCCACCAGCGTCAGCGAGATGACCAGCAGACCGGCCGGCAGGAGGCGTCGGGCGCGCCGAAAATAGAACCGGGGCAGGTCGATGGTCCCCCGCGCGCCCACCTCCCGAACCAGCAGGCCAGTGATGAGGAATCCGGAGATGACGTTGAATATGTCGACGCCCGTGAAGCCACCGCCGAAGGCCGGGACCTGGACGTGGAAGAGCAGGACCGCGATCACGGCGATCGCGCGCATGCCCTCGATGTCGGGACGGAAATGGGTGGCGTTCGCCTCGCCATTGGACAAGATCGGTGATGCTCCTGGTCCGCGTGACCATGGTCGAGGGCGCGCCGCTGAGGCGGCCGCCCTCCGGTGCCATCGTATCCTGAGCGCGGATAGGCGGCCCGCAATGACCCTATCCGCACCTGAGGCACGCGATGGCGCCTCGTGCCGTTACCCTTCGAACCAGCCAGTCAGCCAGAGCGGATCGGAGCCATGAGTCACAGCAGCACCCTCCTGCCCAGCGAAAGCGTGGACGCTACGGACCCCTCGTCCCTGCCGGATGGCAACGCGTCCCTCGCGGATCGTTCTGCGGCCCACCTGTCGCCGGTGCTGGCGCGGTACTTCCAGCGGGCATGGGTGAGAGGCGAAGGCCACCGCCTGTGGGATGCGGATGGCAAGCAGTACCTCGACTTCGCCTGCGGCCTGGCGGTCACGATCCTTGGTCATGCGCACCCCCGGGTGAGCGCGGCGATCCACGCCCAGGCGGACCAGCTGCTCCATATGTGCAACGGCCTTGGATACCTGGAGCCCGTGACCGCTCTCGCTGATGCGCTCGCGGCCACGTTCCCGCCCTCCCTCGACTCGGTCTTCTTCGCCAACTCCGGAGCCGAGGCCATCGAAGGAGCGGTCAAACTGGCCCGACGCGTCACGGGGCGCACGGCCATCATCGGGTTCTCGGGGGCATTCCACGGCCGTACCTATGCGCCACTCAGCCTGACCACCAGCAATCTCAATTATCGGGTGGGTCATGGGCCGTTCCTGCCTGACATCTACATCAGCCCATTCCCCAGCGTCTACCGGGGGTACGGCGGGGACGAGGCGGCCGCCGTCGAAGGGGCACTTGGAGCCCTTCGGCGATTGCTCTCCGAACAGGTGCCACCATCGTCGGTCGCGGCGTTCCTCATCGAGCCCGTGCAGGGCGAAGGTGGTTACGACCCGGCACCTGCCGCGTTCCTGCAGGGGCTGAGAGAACTCGCCGACCAGCACGGCATCCTGTTCATCAGCGATGAGATCCAGACCGGGCTTGGTCGCACGGGCACGATGTGGGCGTTCGAGCAGTCGGGCATCATTCCGGACGTGGTCACTCTGGCCAAGGGCATCGCCAACGGATTGCCACTCGCGGCGGTCGTGGCCAGTAGCGATCTGATGCGGCGCTGGGGCGCGGGCTCGCACGGCTCGACCTTTGGGGGCAACCCGGTCTCTTGTGCGGCGGGTGTCGCGGTGCTCGAGACGATCCGCGACGAGCGGCTGATCGAGAATGCCGCTGTCCGCGGAGCGGAGCTGATGGCGGGTCTGAGGAGCATCGCGGCGGAGGACCCCCGCATCGGTGACGTCCGTGGCCCGGGCCTCATGATCGGCGTCGAGTTCGTGAAGGACCGTGTGACGCAGGAGCCGGATGGAGCCATCGGTGACGCACTCATCGCTCGATGCGCCGATCAGGGCCTGCTGCTGCTGACGTGTGGCCGGTTCCACAACGTCATCCGCTGGATCGCTCCACTCGATGTCACTGCTGACGAGATCGAGGAGGCCCTTGGGATCTTTCGAAGCGCCCTCGCGGGCTGAGGTCCGGTGCCGGCCCCTCCGATGACGTCGTCATGGCATCCCCGCGTCGGCTAGGACGCTCCCGAGGTCGGGGCCGGGTAGCCGACCTCCCGGCAGGTGTTCGTCAGGGCCCCGATGCCCTCGATCTCGATGGTCATCACGTCCCCGTCCCGAAGCCGCCCCGGCGGTGTCCGGTAAACCAATACGCCCGATGGGGTGCCCGTGGCGATGACATCTCCCGGTTCCAGCGTGAACGCACGCGAGCAGAAGGACACGATCCGGGCCACGCTGAAGATCATCTGTGACGTGTTCGAGTCCTGGACCGCGACGCCGTTGAGGATGGCCCGGATGGACAGGCGTTGCGGATCGGGGATCTCGTCGGTCGTGACGATGGCGGGGCCGATGGGTCCGAACGTGTCCAGGGACTTGGCACGCACGAACTGGCGGTCCGCCTTCTGCAGGTCGCGGGCGGTGACGTCGTTGACGCAGGTGTACCCGAGGACATAGGCAAGGGCTTCCGACTCTGGCACCCGGCGCGCCGTACGGCCGATCACGACGCCCAGCTCCGCCTCGAGGTCCACCGACGCCGTGAGTTCCGGGTCCCACTCCACGACCGCGCCGGGTCCCACGATGGATGTCGTGAACTTGGTGAACAGCATCGGCTCAGCGGTCGGCTCGACGCCACCTTCCTTCGCATGGTCGTAGTAGTTGAGACCCACTGCGACGACCTTGCCTGGTCGGGCCAGGGGAGTCAGGTACTCGACATCCTCCAGGCCTCTCGTGGAAGTCGTCGGCGACGCGGCAGCGACCGCGGCCCGGAGTGCTTCCAGTGCGTCGGCGCCACCGGCGATGAGCGCCTCGATCGTGGCGGGCACACCTTGACCGAGACCATCGGCCACGACCAACCGTCCATCAGGACGCTGGACAGCGAGCCGGGTCGTGCCGGCATGTCGGAATGTGACGAGTCGCATGATCCCCCGTACGTGACCCAAGGACCTGTGGTTGCCAGCGCGACCTGCCGACCATCGGCCAGCTCGGCTACCCGGAACGCGCGCCCTCACGGTAACCCGGCGCCGATATCTCCGTCGCCGCACCAGCGGGTCGCAGTTCGGCCAGGATGACGCCCGCGATGACAAGTGCCCCACCGGTCATCTGGATGGGTGACAGCGCCTCACCGAGGAGGATGGTAGCCAGGGTGACGGTGTATACCGGCTCCACCGTGCTCAGCAGCGCGGCGCGGGCGGCACCGATCCGGCGGGTACCTGCCAGGAACCACCGGAATGCGAGTGCCGAACAGGCGCCAAAGCCCATCACGGCGAGCCATGCGCCATCAGGCACGTCAGCGGGTGACACGCTGCCGCCAACGAGGAGCGTCAGGGTGGCGGCGCCGAGCGCCGTGGCCGTGGTCATCACGGCCGACGAGGGGATGACGCCGGGGCCTGTGGGGACCGTCTCCGCTTCCATCGGGGCGAATACCAGGTCATCGCCTGCGGGACTGGGCGTCGGGCGCTCGCCACCCAGTCGGGCAGCGAGGATGATCCAGATGGCGTACACGATGGGACATGTAAAGGCCAGCAGCAGACCTGTCAGGGGAACATCGTCCCCTTCCGGGATGCCACCGACGGCGAGGGCCACACCCAGGGTCGAGATACCCAGGGCGAACCAGGCCCTGCGGCCTTCCAGGCGGCGTACGAAGCGTACCGAGAGCACCGCCACCAGGGCGGGGTACAGGAACGCGATGATCGAAACCAGCGGCACCGGCACGGTCGCCAGGGCCGCCGTGAAGGAGCCGGCGTTGCCCACGTAGAGGACGCCCAGTCCGACAAGGATCAGCACGCGTCTTCGATCGAGCGAGCTCAGGCTGCGGCGCCCAGAGTCCGTGCCCAACAGCAGGAGCCACGCCACCAACGCCGCGAATACGAACCGCCAGGTGAGTATCGGCAGGGCCGTCATACCGGCGTCGTAGGCCACCCGTGCGAAGAACGGACCCGAGCCGAACAGCGCCGCAGACCCGCAGATCAGTCCGACACCAGCCAACCGTGCCCCCTGGCCGACCGGTCGGTGACGGACGTGGCGCATCGCACCGATGCTACATGATCTGGACATGGCGGCATCCGGCGGCGGGCGCATCCAGCGGACGGCGCATCCAGCAAACGGCACCCCAGCCGGATATGGTGCGCCGATGGCTACCACTCCTGCGGTCCTGGGCATCGACCTGGGTACAAGCAGCGTCAAGGCGGCGTTCCTCGCCCTGGACGGTCGATTGCTTGGCCGGGGCGACCGGTCGCATCCCACGAACAACCCAGGCCCTGGGCGGTCCGAGCAGGATCCCGATGCCTGGTGGGGTGGCACCGTGGCGGCGGTACACGATGCCTTGGCGGCTATCGGCTCAGCAGACGCCATCACGTTGTTGGGCGTCGCGGTCGCAGGCCAGGGTCCCACGACCGTCGTCCTGGATGCGGCCCATGCGAACCTGGGTCCGGCCATCATCTGGCTCGACACCCGCGCAGCGGCCGAAGTGGCGGATCTGGGTGTCATGACGGGTGTCCCGACATGGCAGCTGGGCGCGCTGCCGCACGAGCGATGGGTCGCCCGCCACGAACCCAAGCGACATGCCGCGGCCCGACTGTTCCTGTCATCGTGGGACTGGCTGACGCTGCGCTTGTCGGGTGTGCCCGTGCGTTCGGTGCCACCGGTATCAGGACATCCGACCGACGCCACGCTCCGTGCTGGCGGTGGCGACCCCGTGCTGTTCGGCCGTCCCATCGAGTGGGGCACGATGGTCGGCCGGACCCTGGCCGGGCCATCGGCCGCGCTGGGGATCCCTGAAGGGACGCCCGTGGTGGCTGGTGGTAACGACGCCCTGGCCAGCTTCCATGGAGCCGGCCTGGTCGATCCGGGCGACGCCATCGACACGGGCGGCACCTCCGGCGGCCTCGGGGTGTACTGGGGCCGCGAGGTGGATGTCCAGGGCACATACCGTGCCCCGGCTGGGCTGCCTGGCCTTTGGCTGTATGGCGGGGCGATGAACGCGGTCGGCAGGTCGGTGGACTGGGTCACCCACCTCCTGGCACCTGCCGGAGGGGACGCCGTCGACACACTCATGGACGAGGCCGAGGCCGCTCCTGCTGGCGCCGGTGGCCTGGTGTTCCTGCCCTATCTCGCGGGCGAGCGCGCCCCCATCGATGATGCACGGGCGCGCGGCGCGTTCGCAGGCTTGTCCCTCGGCCATGGACGCGGGCACCTGACCCGGGCGGTCCTCGAGGCCGGCGGTTATGCCCTGCGTCACGTTGCCGAGCCGATTCGCGACGCCGGCATCGACCTGGACCGGATGGTCATCTCCGGTCCCACCGAACGCCTCGGTGGCGTGGCCCAGATGCGGGCCGACATCCTGGGGGTACCAGTCGACCTGCCTATGGTGCCGGACACCGCCGCCCTCGGAGCCGCCATCCTCGCGGCGGTCGGTACCAACGCTCACCCGGACGCACGGACGGCGATCCGCACGATGGTCCGGATCAGGACCCGATTGGAGCCCCGCGCGAGCGTCCGCGCTCGCTACGACGAGCTCTATGGGATCTACCGCGAGCTGTATCCACGCACCGCGGACCTCCTCCACCGGCTCGCCGACGTGGCTGCCGACTCGAGTGCCGAAGAGGCAGCCCCCGGGTAGCCGCTCTCCAGCCTGGAACTTACGTTGTATACATCCTGACGCCGCGCCTCTGATATGCTGCGGCGGACATCTTCACAGATGCCTCCTTCGGGGTTGGGTGCGATTCCCGACCGGTGGTCGGTCGTCCGGACAGGGGTTCGAACGGCCAGCCCACGACCCGGTGCCATGTCTGGTACCGGTGGATCCCCTTGCAGGGAGCCGACGGTGACAGTCCGGATGGGAGAAGGGTGGCATGACACGGATATCGGCGGGCGCCTTTGCCCGACCGGTGGCATGTCGTCGTACCCGTCCCTGGACCCACCCCGCGCGAGGCCATGCCATGGGTGGACAGGACGCTGGACGAGATCACGGTCACGGGGGTCGATCGATCGTTCGCTGTGGCGGACCGACCCATCCAGGCGCTCCGCGCCATCGACCTGCATGTGCCGGCGGGCGGGGTCGTGGCCATCGTGGGTCCGTCGGGGTCGGGCAAGACCACGCTGCTGCGTCTGATCGCAGGCTTGCTGCCCCCCGACGCAGGGATGATCCGGATCGGAGGCCGGGACGTGACAGGTCCCCACCCACGCGTCGGCCTGGTGTTCCAGGAACCACGCCTGCTGCCTTGGCGGGACGCGCTCGACAACGTGGGTTATCCCCTGGAGCTCGCCGGGCGACCACGCGCCGAGCGTGAGGCCCGTTCGCGTGAGCTGATGGCACTCGTAAGCCTGGACGGTTTCGAGGCGGCACTCCCGTCCCAGCTGTCCGGGGGAATGGCACAGCGCGTGGCACTGGCGAGGGCACTGACATTGGAACCACGGGTGCTGCTGCTCGATGAGCCGTTCGGTGCTCTCGATGCCCTGACCCGTGACCGCCTCGACGCCGAGCTGCTGGGCCTCTGGGAACGATTGGGCGCCACGATCGTCATCGTGACCCACAGCATCCCGGAGGCCGTCTTCCTGGCCGACAGGGTGGTCGTCCTTTCGGATCGTCCCGGCCAGGTCATCGCGGACGTGCCCGTGGACCTGCCGCGGCCACGCGCTTGGAACACCTTGGACGGCGTGACATCCACTCGTGCTGCGCGGTTCGTGCGCGCCGCACTGGAGGCAGATGCGCCCGTCGGAGCCGCCGTCTGATGCGCGACACGCTCGCCGTCATCGTGGTAGGCCTGCTCCTCCTGATCGGCTGGCAGGCTGTCGTGTGGATCGGAGACTATCCCCGCTTCGTGCTACCGGGTCCGCTCCTGGTCGCACAGCGCTGGCTGCGCGCCATCGTCGATGGGACCCTCCAGCCCCACCTCATCACGACCTTGTCGGAGGTGTTGCTGGGTCTTCTGGTGGGGGTGTCCGCGGGTTTCGTGACCGGGTTCCTGCTGGCCCGATCGACGTTCGCGGAGCGACTGCTGTCGCCCTACATCGTGGCGGCGCAGGCGACGCCCATCCTGGCTCTGGCGCCGCTCATCGCCATGTGGTTCGGCAGTGGCATCGTGAGCAAGGTGCTCATCTGCGCCCTCATCTGCTTCTTTCCGATGGCTATCGCCACGACCGTCGGGCTGCGCTCGGTCGATCCGCAGCTGATGGAGCTGGGCAAGAGCCTCCGGGCAACGCGCCGCCAGCTGATGACCACCATCGAGGTGCCCGCGGCCACGCCCCAGATCATGGGCGGCCTCAAGGTCGCTGTGACGCTCGCCGTCGTTGGCGCGATCGTGGCCGAATGGGTCGGCGGCGACAAAGGGCTCGGGGTGCTCATCAACCTTGCCCGGGGCAGCCTGTTCGACACCCCCTTGCTGTTCGCCACGTTGCTCACCATCGCCCTCATGGGCGTGGTGCTGTATCTCCTCGTCACGCTGCTGGAACGCCGCTTGCTGGCGTCCCGCGCCTGATGACCCATCCCGTCGGCCCGGTAGGCATGCAGGTAGGGAGGTCTCCATTGTCCGATCGCTCGTCGTCCAGGCGTCCAGCTGCCCGAGGGCTGGCCCTCATCGGGATGCTGGCCGCGGCCGTGCTCGGCGGCGCGTCGCCCGCCACCAGCGGCACGAACACGGCTCAGGCCGGCGCATCACCCGTGCCCGCCAAGCCGCTCACTCCCCTGACCGTCGGCCTGGGGTACATCGCGAACGTGCAGTTCGCGCCCTTCTACTTCGCCCAGCAGTCCGGCGCGTACGCAACGGCCGGACTGGACGTCACGCTCCAGTATCTGAGCGACCAGGAGCTCGTGCCCCTCGTCGCCCAGGGGACCGTGGACATCGGCCTGAGTGACGGCACCAGCATCATCACGGCACGCAGCCAGCTGTTCCCGGTCAAGTACGCGGCCACCGTCTACGCAGATTTCCCATCGGTCGTGATGGCCAAGCAGACCAGCGGTATCGCGACCGCGGCCGACCTCAGGGGCCACAGCCTGGGCACGCCCGGCCGCTATGGCAGCAGTTGGATCATGCTCCAGGCATTGCTCGGTTCGGCCGGCCTGACATCGGATGACCTGGCCATCACCGTCTACCCCGATTACGGGCAAGGGGTCGCTCTTGCCCAGGACCAGGTGGACGCGGCGACCGGGTACGTCAACAACGAGGCTGTCCAGCTGGAGCTCGAAGGCATCCCTGTGGATGTGCTGGCCGTCGACGATATCGTGCCCTTGCCCGGGCCCGGGCTCGTGGTCGGCGAGGCCGCCCTTGCCGCGAAGGCGGGGCCGTTGGCGACGTTCGTGGCGGTTACCCTGGGAGCGATGGAGCACATCCGGGCAGACCCCCAGGCCGGGCTCGATGCCACCGTCCCGGTCGTGCCCGAGATAGCTTCCGACATGGCCACCCAGCGCGCCATCCTGGACGCCACCATCGCCGCATGGTCGAACGGGTACACAGACGTGAACGGGTTGGGAGCCATCGACCCGGCGGCATGGGACGCCTCCGTGGCATTCATGACGTCGATGCCCGACAGTCCGGTGGCCGGACCCGTGGTTGCCGGGGATGCCTTCACCACGGCGCTGCTACCGGTTCGGTAGGGCACCTTCGGCAGCACGTCTGGTACTGCGGGCCCATGGTTGCGTGATGGTTGCGCACGGCATCGTAGAATCACCCCGGACCATGACGGTCCGTGCGTAACCCACAGGATCCCACAGGGAGGCCGACAGGGCCCGTGACCACCGACATCGTCACCCGCGACCAGTCTCAGGACGTGCAGGACCTGGATCGCGTCACCATCCGGTTCTGCGGCGACTCCGGTGACGGCATGCAGCTGACGGGAACCCAGTTCACTCGCACCGCGGCCGTCTATGGCAACGACATCGCGACCCTGCCGGACTATCCGGCTGAGATCCGGGCGCCTGCCGGGTCGCTGCCGGGTGTCTCGGGATTCCAGATCAGCTTCTCCTCCAATGACATCCACACGCCCGGCGACGCGCCCGACGTGCTGGTGGCCATGAACCCGGCCGCGCTTCGGACCAACATCGGCGACCTTCCCCCAGGTGGCGCACTCGTCGTCAACAAGGACGCGTTCACGACCGCCAACCTGACCAAGGCGGGCTACGCAGCCAATCCCCTGGGGGACGGTTCGCTGAGCTCCTGGAACGTGTTCGAGATCCCCATCAGCACCCTCAATGAGCGGGCGCTCGAGGGTCTCGAGATGACCAGCAAGCAGAAGGACCTGACCAAGAACTTCTTCGCACTCGGCATCATGTTCTGGCTCTACGAGCGGAGCATGGAGCCCACCCTGCGTTGGGTCGACACCAAGTTCGCGGCCAAACCCATCAGCGCCGAGGCCAACAAGCGGGCGCTCAAGGCCGGGTACGCCTTTGGTGAGACGACCGAGATCTTCCACCATCAGCACTACCGGGTGAAGCCAGCCCATCTGCCGCCGGGTACCTACCGCAACATCACCGGCAACGAAGCTGCCGCACTCGGATTCGTCGCCGCCAGCAAGCTGGCCGGCCGTACCCTGTTCTACGGCTCGTACCCCATCACACCTGCGAGCGACATCCTCCACCAGCTCTCGACGTACAAGAACTACGGTGTTCGCACGTTTCAGGCGGAGGACGAGATCGCGGCCATCGGGTCCGCGATCGGAGCCTCGTACGGTGGTGCGATGGGCATGACCGCCAGCTCCGGACCGGGCATCGCGCTCAAGGCGGAGGCCATGGGTCTCGCGGTGATGGTCGAGCTGCCGCTCGTGGTCGTCGACGTCCAGCGAGCCGGACCCAGCACCGGCATGCCCACCAAGAACGAACAGTCCGACCTGCTCCAGGTCATGTTCGGGCGCAATGGCGACGCGCCCGTGCCCGTCGTGGCACCGGCGACACCGGGCGAGTGCTTCGACTACGCCATCGAGGCGTGGCGCATAGCACTCCGTCACATGACACCCGTGGTGTTCCTCTCCGATGCCTTCCTCGCCTCGGGTTCCGAGCCGTGGCGCATCCCGGAACCCGCCGACCTGCCCCAGATCTCGGTGCCCGCGTGGACCGACCGGGAGACGTTCCATCCCTATGACCGTGACCCGGTCACCCTGGCCCGGCCCTGGGCCGTACCCGGCACGCCCGGCCTGGAGCACCGCATCGGGGGCCTGGAAAAGGCGGACATCACGGGCAACATCAGCTACGACCCCGAGAACCACCACAGGATGACCCAGTTGCGGGCCCAGAAGGTGGCCGTCATCGCCGATGAGATCCCCGACCTGCAGGTCTTCGGTCCTGCACGGGGTGACCTCCTGATCCTTGGCTGGGGCTCGACGTATGGTGCGATCCGATCCGCGGTCGAGCGGCTCCAGGAGCAAGGCCAGTCAGTGGCCCACGCTCACCTTCGCCACCTCAATCCCTTCCCGCGCAACACGGGTGACGTGCTGGCCAGCTATCGGCGGGTGCTCATCCCCGAGATCAACATGGGTCAGCTTCGGCTGCTCATCCGGGGTCGCTACCTGGTCGACGCCGTTGGCCTCAACCGGGTTCGCGGCAAGCCGTACCGGATATCCGAGATCGAGGATGCGGCGCGCCTCATGCTCACTCCCGAAGGGACCGATCGATGACCGACGCCCAGACCCCCGCGGCCAGCGCCGCGGTCGCCGGCCCGTTGCCGGTGTTGACGCGCAAGGACTTCGTCTCGGACCAGGAGGTCCGCTGGTGCCCCGGCTGCGGCGACTACTCCATCCTGGCCCAGACCCAGAAGGTGATGCCCGACTTCGGATATCCCCGGGAGAACATCGTGTTCATCTCGGGGATCGGCTGCTCCGGCAGGTTGCCGTACTACATGAACACCTTCGGGTTCCACTCCATCCACGGCCGCGCCCCGACCTTGGCAACGGGCCTCAAGGCGTCGCGGCCTGACCTGATGGTGTGGGTCATCACGGGCGACGGCGATGCCCTGTCCATCGGCGGCAACCACGTGCTCCATTCGATGCGCCGCAACGTGGACATCAAGCTGGTCATGTTCAACAACCGGATATACGGTCTGACCAAGGGTCAGGCGTCACCGACCTCGGAGTTCGGCAAGAAGACCAAGTCGACACCGGCGGGGACCATCGACGTGCCCATCGTTCCGCTGTCGGTGGCCATCACGGCGGAGGCGACGTTCGTGGCCCGCTCCGTGGACACCCAGACCGAGCATCTCCAGGACACGCTTACCGCGGCTGGCTTCCACAAGGGGTCCGCCTTCGTGGAGGTGCTCCAGAACTGCAACATCTTCAACGACGGGGCGTGGCGCTCGTTCACGGACAAGGAGGTCCGCGACGATGCGATGCTGGTGCTCAGGCATGGGCAGCCGATGGTCTTCGGCAAGGAGAAGGACAAGGGCATCCGGCTGCGTGGGTTCCTGCCCGAGGTGGTTACGCTGGGTGTCGATGGCGTGACCGAGTCGGACCTCCTGGTGCACGACGAGACCGCCGAGGACCCCACGCTGGCGTACATCCTGTCCCGCATGTGGGCGCCGAAGTTCCCGGTCCCGGTGGGTGTCTTCCGGCGCGTCGAGCGTCCGACGCACGACCAGCTGGTCCAGGGCCAGATCGATGACGCCGTGGCGCGCCAGGGCGAGGGCGACCTGCGCAAGCTGCTGTTCGGCGGGGAGACCTGGGAGGCGTCCTGACCCGGATGCTCAACCGTTCCTTCGGCTCGGACCGAACGGACGTCGCCGCGAGTGGCACCATACGATCGTGACGTCGACCTCCGAGACCGCGCCAGGGCCGCTCATCGCGGTCATCGCGGATGATCTCATCTGGGCCTCACGGCTGGTCGCTGCGGTCCAGCAGGCGGGCGCGCAGCCGGTCCGGATGGGCACGGACGCGGAGGTCGAGCTCGCCTTCGAGTCGGTGGCACGGGACGTACCCGATCCGGCCGAGCCGGATGCCCCACCCCGGCTGGTGGGTGTCATCGTCGACCTGTTCGGTCACCGGTACGACGGCACCGAAGCGGTGCGGCTGGCAACGGCCGCCGGCCTGCCGGTGGTGGCCATCGCGCAGCACGACGACCAGGAGACTCGGAGGCTGGCACTCGACGCGGGGGCGGTTCGCGTGTACTCGTACAACAAGTTCTTCCAGGACGGTGCGGGCCTGGTCTCCCGCTGGTTCGTCGTGGACACACCCGGGGATCCGGAGGAGGCTTGACGCAGCATGCCATCCCGGCACGCGGCTACGCGGACCGGATCGGCGCCGCGCAGGCGGCGGCCCGGGCCGCCGGCATCCGGGCATTGCTCATCGGTGTCGGGCCGGAGCTGGAGTGGCTCACGGGTTACGAGGCCAAGCCTCTCGAGCGGCTGACCATGCTGGTGGTCCCATCGGATGGGGATCCTGCCCTCGTGACCCCCAGGCTGGAGGTGGCGGCAGCAGAGCAGGCGCCAGGTGTGGCCGTCGGATCCGTGGTCATCCGCGCGTGGCACGAGACGGACGATCCGGTCGACCTTGTGTGGGAGTCAGTGCAGGCAGGTCCGGGCGCGCGCCTGGCCGTCTCGGATACGTTGCGGGCGGCATTCCTGCTGCGCCTCCAGGAAGCCTTCCCGGGTACCGCGTTCGACATCGCGAGCCCGATCCTGGGACCCCTGCGCCGGGTCAAGGACGCCACCGAGGTAGCCCTGCTTCGCTCCGCTGCCCACGCGGCGGACCGGGTGATCATCGCGCTCGCGCGCGGACGCCTGGTTGGTCGGACCGAGGCGGATGTGGCGGCCGAGGTCCGCAGCCGTCTCGTCGATGAGGGGCACGACGCCGCCACGTTCTGGATCGTGGCCAGCGGCCCCCGGACGGCATCGCCGCATCACGAGCCGGATGACCGGGTCATCCGTGCCGAGGAACCGTTACTGATGGACATCGGCGGGCGGCTGGGCGGCTATGCATCGGACATCACTCGGACGCTGTGGCTCACGGGGTCTGATGGCTCCGGACCGGACGATACCTTTCGAACCATGCACGGACTGGTCCTCGCCGCGAACGAGGCGGGGCGCGCCGCGGTCCGGCCAGGCGTACCTGCGCAGGACCTGGACCGTGCGGCACGTGCCATCATCGAGCGGGCCGGGTATGGCGACGCGTTCTTTCACCGTCTTGGGCATGGCATCGGGCTGGAAGGCCATGAGGACCCCTACCTCGTGGAGGGCAACACGGATCCGCTCGTGGACGGTGATGCCTTCAGCATCGAGCCCGGTATCTACCTCGAGGGGCGGTACGGCGTTCGCATCGAGGACATCGTCGTATGCACGGTCGCACGGCGCGGACGTGCTCAACGAGGCGCCCAGGGACCTACCGGTGGTCAGCGGACTCTGAGGGACTCCGGACCTGTCAGCGCGACACGGCATGCCCGGCCTGGAGCGCCGGGTACAGCTCGCGATACCGCAGGTATGCCGCCTCATACACCGGCTCCGGGTGTGGGTCAGTGACCTCGCTGACGTCCACGAATCTGTCGATCTCGTGCCAACCGTCGAACGCGCCGACACCCATCCCGGCCGCGAAGGCGACTCCGAGCGACGAGCCCGGATGCGACCGCAGGGATTCGAGCGGCAGTCCGATCACGTCGGCCGATGATCCGCCTCCAGACCGCTGAGCTCGCGCCTCCGTCCGAGACACGCACCCGGCCGCGGCGCCTGGCCCAGCTCGCGGAAGACCTCGACGTGGTGTCGGAAGCCGAACGCGACCGATTCCAGGACCGCACGGAAGAGATGGCCGCGCGTCGTGCTGAGCGTCATGCCCACGAATGCACCGCGTCGCGTCCGGGTCGTTGATGCGGCGTCTTCTCGCCGAGCATGTACGGCAACGCGACGACACCTCCCGACCCGGGCCCCACGACGTCCGCCTCCCGCGTCCAGCGCGTCCAGCGGCGCTCCGCCCGCGAGCTCCGCGTTGGAACCAGCGGACGAAGCTGCCCGATGTCGCCATGCAGCCATTGGGCAGGTACAGGCCGGGGATGAGGTGGAAGTCGAGGTACAGGCGCGCGTCGACGACCGGCTGGCCGCTGACGAGCAGGATGTCGCCGGCACCGCCGAGCTTGACCAGCAGGTCCCCTCGCGGACCAGGCCCGCCGCAAACGCCGATGCGACGTGATCGGCGGCTGCCGGCGACGACCGGGAGTCCCGGCGGCAGCCCGGTCCGCGGCGGCGGCCGCGGCGGTGACCGTCCGACGACGTCGGATGGCGACGGATCGGCGGCAGGAGCGCCCGGTCGATGCCCGGCCGCGGCCAGCGACGTCGGCGCCCAGTCCCGACGCTGAGGTCGAAGAGCCCGCTCTCGAGCGGCCCAGTTCGACTCCACGGAACGCTCCCCGGTGAGCAACGACGTCGATCGTGTCGTACGAGCCAACGATCGTCCGTGTGCGCGACGAGCGCCTCCGGCTCGTGGCGCGCGCAGCCACATCAGCGTCGGTGCCGACCGACTGCTGGGTGATCGCCGACCCGTCCGTTCCAGGACCCGCGCGCCCGCGAGGACGCGCCCTCAGCTCCGCGATCTGCACACCCGGCCGCGCGTCGTTCTGCTGGATGGACCGCCGGATGGACGCGTCCCGCCGTCGTCCAGGAGGACGACGCAGGGGACCATGCCGCTGACGCCGACCGCCGCCACCGATCTCGCCAGGCCGGCGCAAGCTCACTGGTGACAGCGACACGACGTTCGCCCACCACTCGTCGACATCCTCCTCGGCCCAGCCCGCGTGCGTCGGAATGGAGGTGTCGCCGGCCGCTCCGCCTCGGCGACGAGCCCCCGATCCGGATCGAGCAGGATTGCCTTCGTCGCCGTCGTCCCGATGTCGATCCCAGGAGCAGGCTCACTCCGCGGGCGGCCTTGCCATGAAGCGCACGGACTCGGGCTCGGGGTCGACCGGGTTCCAGGTGTAGCCGTCCACCTTGAGGTCGCTGCCGACGATGCAGCCGTCCGCGACCTCGAGGAACGAACGCGACGTTCGACGACTTCGTGCCCGTGTTCACGATGACCGGCAGATCCGGCGTCGACCGCGGCGCGCGCCTCGCGGAGAGCCGCGATGTCCGGTTCCGAGCCCGCCATCGGTCCCGAGATGAGGATGGCGTCCGGCCAGGCTGGAGACGGCGGCCGAGCGAGCCAGCTGCGCCGACGGCTGCGGCTGCCCAGCGTCGAGGCGAACTCCGGCGTGACGTTCATGAAGATCGCGATATCCGAATTCGAGCCGGCGCCGCTCGCGCAGAAGAGCCGGCTGCGTCGGTGGTCCATAGCGCCCATGTCGGACTCGTACGTCGCCGGTGACGACCTCGCGCATGAAGCTCGCGCCGGTCGCGACGCCCATGGCCAGGGCCGCCCGGGCGTCCCACAGGAAGTCGACGCCGAATGGCCGGTCGGTCGGTCGCAGCTCGGTCACGACGCGGGTCATCACGGCGACGCCCGTCGTATCCCGCCTTGAACGTGTACGGCCGGTCGCCCTCATTGCAGAACATCACGGCGTCGACGCCACCGTCGAGCAGGACGCGCAGGTCGGCCCGTACGGCATCGACGAGCCCGTCGACGCCTCGCTGCCGGTCATACAGCGGGCGTGCCCGGCAGCGGCGGCACATGCGCCATGGCGATCACGGGCTTGCGCGCCGGGAACAGGTCACGGAACGATCGTGTCATGCGTCGACTCCAGTACAGCCGGATCCCACCCCGGGGGTGCCGTCCAAGGTTGCTGTGCCCAGGCGCCGCGCACCTGGCAGGTCGCGGCGGCAGCGGCAAGGCCACTATGCAGGGACTCGCCGATGCCCCGCTCGCCCATTCGCGCCGCGAGGTACGCGGCGGCGAAGGCATCACCGGCACCGAGTGTATCCACGATCGGACCCACCACCGCGTCCGCGTGATCGAGCCCGTGCGCGCTGACGACTGTCGCGCCATCCGCGCCGTGGGTGCACACGACCTCCTCGATGCCCAGGGCACGGAGGCGGTCACCCTCCAGCGCCACGTCTGCCGCATCGAGGCCCGTTCGGGACCAGAATGCGAAGCGGATGGGTCCTCCCCAGGATGCCGTGGGCGTGGGCTCGTCCGACAGGTCGAGGGCGACCACCGCGCCACTGGCGGTCAGCCACTCCGTGACCGCGGTGCGGTCCACGATCCGGGAGAGATAGACGAGCGAGGCGGACGCCGCAGCTCGCAGCTCATCCTGTGACGGTGTCACCGGGGCCGACACGCCATCGCGCTCCAGCAGGAAGCGGCGATCGCCACGGTCGTCGAGCGCGACGCAGGTCACCCCGGTCTCGCCCGGGAGCTGCACCAGGTCGTCCGTGTCGATGCCCATGTCCCGTAGCGTGTCCCGGATGTGCGCGCCGGCGGCATCCGGGCCCACGCGCCCCATGAAGCGCACCGGGATCCCCTGCGAATGGAGTCCGACCGCCACATTGAGCGCCTGCCCGCCCACCATCAGGAGCGGATCACGACCCACGTAAGCATCGATGCAATCGTCACCGATGCAGACCACGCTCAGGGCCACGCCGCTCCGCCGGTGGCCAGGATGCCCCGTCCCATGAGCACCCGCTCATCGAGGTCGAGGATGCCCCGGAGCAGGGCAGAGTAGACCACGAACCACTGCAGCGGCACGAGCAGGACCAGGGGCGCCAGAAGCTGGTGGATGCTCCCGAAATCACGGATGTCGAAGGGGATGACGGTCGCGCCGTTGGCCCGTGCCACGGCCATCGACCGCTCGGTCATGGAGCGGGTCTCATCGTCACCGACCAGGAACAACATCGTGGCGTGCTGGCGCTCCAGCATCTCGGCGGGACCGTGGCGGAACTCACTGGCCTCGATGAACGAGCCGTGCGTCCGGATGTTCTCCATGAACACCGTAAGCGCGAACTTGTAGGCCAGGCCGTACAGCGGTCCGGCACCCAGGCAGTACAGCACCTGCTCCGGCAACAGCTGTCGGGCGAGGGCCTCTCCTGGGGCCCGGGTTTCCCGATAGGCGGCACCGAGGAGCGGCGGCAGGGTGTCGAGCGCCAAGCTCAGGGCGTCCGCATCGATGAGCCCCTCCGGCCTTGCCAGTTCCGCCACGTACAGGTACGCCGCCACAAGGGGCAGGCCGTACAGGTCGCGGCCGTGATAGGCGATGACGTCATCCGCCTCGCGTCCGATGGTGGATGTCTCATCGCGCACGATGGCGATGACCCGGGCGCCGCGCTGCCGGGCGAACCGGAGCGCTGCGACGGTGTCCTCCGTCTCACCTGAATAGGAGGCAAGGAAGACGATGGCGCGCTCATCCAGCGACGGGGGAGCTTCCCAGATGAGCTGGTAGGGGAGCATCACGTCGGTCGGGATGCGGGAGTATCGACGGAGCATCGTTGCACCGCTGTGCATGCTGGCCCACGAACCGCCCGAGCCCACGAAGAAGTCCTGCCCGGTTCCGACGCACGGTCACGCCTGCCGAGCGCCCGGAGGGCATCAGCGTGCTGATCCAGGAACGTTCGAGTGTCGACCTCGAGCGTGGGCCCCGTGAACAGCTGTGTCTGCTCAGCGGTGGCGACGAGTGCGTCGAGGTCGGGCATCGAGTTCGACTCCTGGGGGATGTGGGGTGCGCATACTAGCGGTCTGCAAGCGGTTTCTGCAACCGGTACCAGTCCCCTGGTCGGACCGTCGACCACCGCCCGTCACCACCTACCCAAGGGCCGCACAACGGCGCTTCCGGGATCCTTGCGGCCCGTGGTAGGGTGCTGCAAGCGGTTTCTGCAACCGGTACCAGAGGAGCCTGGATGTCCGTCGTCGTGGTTACTGGAGCTGCCAGCGGCATCGGCGCCGCATGTCAGCGAGGCCTGGCGGACGTCGGCCACGCCGTGATCGGATGGGACATCGCCGACCGGGAGGCTCCCGTCGACGTCGCGGACCTGGCCAGCCTGCGGGCGGCGGCGGGCCGGCTGCCGGAGGTCATCGACGGAGCAGTGTTGGCGGCTGGGGTGTCGGAGATGGCGCCGCTCCTGGAAACGACCGAGCAGACCTGGCGTCGCCAGATGGATATCAATGCCTTCGGAGTCTTCGCATCGATGCAGGTCCTCGTCCCGCGGATGAGACCGGGTGGCTCGCTGGCCGTCATCGCGTCAGTGGCAGGGTTCAAGCCCGCCCCGCTGCTGGCTGCCTACGTCGCTTCCAAATTCGCGGTCGTGGGCCTCGTGAAGGCAGCTGCCATGGAGCTGGGACCGAAGGGCATCCGGGTCAATGCCATCTGTCCGGGGTTCATCCATACCCCGATGCAGGACAGGGAAGTGGTCTGGGAGGGCGCGATGCGGGGCATGACCACGGACGAGGTCCGTGATGGCTATGTGGCCATGACCCCCATGGGACGTCTTGGACTGCCGGGAGATGTTGCGGGACTCGCCCGCTTCCTGATGTCGGCGGATAGTGGTTTCGTGACCGGTGCCGTGCTTACCGTCAGTGGTGGCGCAGATTCTAGCCAGTCAGGTACGCAGGAGGAAGGAGGTCAGGCATGAGACGACAGACAGGCAGGTCCTGGTCCCGCTGGACGGGTCTCACTGCATTGGGGCTCGCGGCGATCGTGGCGGCGCCGTCGGTGAGCGTCGCCCAGGAGCCGATCCGGCTTGGGGTGGTGGTCCAGGCGGGTGGACCGGGCGAGGCGGTCAAGAAGTTGGCCGAGGAGTACATGACGCTCCACCCGGAGATCACGGTCGAAGTCACGGACATGCAGTACGACGCTACCCGCGAGTCTGCGGTGGCTGACTTCACCAGTCATGCGGGAGCGTATGACGTGGTGGCGTTCGACTACCTGTGGATGAAGGAGTACGCCCTGGGCAACTTCATCCTGCCCCTGGATGACATGGTTGCCGCCAAGGCCGACGCTGTCCAGGAAGATGACTTCTTCCAGCCCTATATCGAGTACGGCAAGTACGACGGCAAGCTCTATGGGCTTCCCTGGCTGGGGGCCGTGTACATGCTCTACTACCGCAAGGACCTGTTGGAGCAGGCGGGCATCGATGTGCCCAAGACATGGGAGGAGTACGCAGCAGCGGCTGCTGCGCTCAAGGGGCACGGCGCCGACTACGGCACGACCCTCGTGGGCAAGCGTGACGACCCGCTCGTGGACGAGTTCTGGACCCTGGCCTGGTCCTATGGCGCGGACATCTTCGATGGCACGAGCACTGCGACCATCGACAGCCCGGAGGCGCTCGCGGCGCTCAAGGTGTGGCAGCAGGTCTTTGCCAGCGCACCACCGGATTCGCTGGCGATGAGCTGGCCCGAGGTGGCTGCACTGTTCGCGCAAGGCAAGGCGGCCATGATGCTCGACTTCTCGGATAGCTCCGAGACGGTCCTGGCTGCGGAGTCCGCGGTCGCCGACAACGTCGGCTTCGCGCTCGTGCCGGCGGGTCCGACCGGGAAGGCGACGCCGAACCTGGGCGGCTGGGGGATGGGCATCAACGCCGATTCCGCCAACCCGGAGGCAGCGTTCGACTTCATCACCTGGCTCAACAGCCCGGAGATCCAGAAGAAGGGTCTGGAGTACGGTGGCTCATCGACCCGCGTATCGGTCCTGGAGGACCCTGCGCTGCACGACCAGTATCCCTGGATGCAGGCCGCCGCGGAGAACTTCAAGGTCTCGGTGCCTTTCCCGAAGGCGACCAACTGGACCGACTGGGAGGCCGCGATGGCACCGCCCATCTCCGAGGCACTGGGTGGCCAGAAGACCGCCGAGCAGGCCCTTTCGGAGGCCCAGGAGCGGCTCCAGGTGGAAGTGACCAAGGAGTTCGGTCAGTAGTCGGGTACCTCCAGGCGTGAGCTTGGCTGCTGCGACGCCGGTCCCGAAGGGCCGGCGTCGCTCTCGCACGGGCGGCCCGTGGACGATGCTGGTGCCTGCCCTGTTCCTGATCGTCCTGCTGCGACTCATCCCGCTGTTGTTCAACATCGCGTTGAGCCTCAGCGACGCCAACCTGGCGCGACCGCAGGACCCGGTCACGTTCGTGGGCCTCGACAACTATCGCGCACTGTTCGCCAGCACCAGCGACTTTCCCGCGTCCCTCGTCACCACGGTCATGATCGTGGTCCCGTCACTGGTCATCGAGATGGTCCTGGGACTGGCCCTGGCCGTGTGGCTGACCCGCCGATTCCCGGGCAACAACCTGGCCCGGATCGTGTATCCTCATCCCCTACATCGTGACCCCGGTGGTCATCGGCAACTTCTTCCGCATGTTCTACAACGCCGAGTTCGGGCAGCTCAACTTCTTCCTGCAGTGGCTCCACATCACGAGCACCAACGTGGCCTGGCTGACCAACCCGGCGACGGTCGGGCCCGCGGTCATCGTGATGGAGGTCTGGCACTCCACCGCCTTCGTGACGCTGCTGTGTCTGGCGGGCCTGCTGTCGCTGCCCTCGGAACCTCTGGAGGCGGCCAGGGTGGACGGCGCAAGCGCGTGGCAGAGCTTTCGCTATGTCACGCTGCCGATGCTCACGCCCATCCTCATAGCCACCCTGGCGCTCCGTGCGATGGACATCCTCCAGATCTTCGATGAGCTGTTCGTGATGACGGGCGGTGGTCCGGGACACCTCTCGGAGGTGTTCAATCTCTATCTCTACCGGTATGGCTTCCGACGCTTCGACCTGGGAGTCACTGACGCTGCCGCCCTGGTCCTGGTGATCCTGGTCGTGGGTCTGGGCTCACTCGCGGCGCTCAGTCGGGTACGTGGCAACCGCCGGACGGCCGAGGCATGAGGCGCACCCGGAAGGTCCGGCTGTTCGACTTCGTGCTCCTCATCGTGGTACTGGTGCTGTCTCTGTACCCGGTGGTCTGGCTGCTGAGCATCTCGTTCCAGCCGCCGGACGCCGCGTACCAGCTGCCGACGGCGTTCCTGTTCCTGCCCACGACCGCCAACTACGAGCGCCTGTTCGGTGACCGGATCTTCGTTGGCGCCATCGTCTCCAGCATCGTCATCGCGCTGCCGGCGACCCTGCTGTGCGGTGTGGCGGGCGGGATGGCAGGCTATGCCTTCTCGCGGTTCTCGTTCCGGGGCAGTGCGGCGCTGGCGGCCCTGCTGCTCGTGGCGCGCCTGCTGCCGGCGTTCGCGGTCGTCATCCCGACACTCCTGATGTACCGCGAGGGCTCTCTGCTGGATACCCAGCTGGGTCTCATCCTCGCGCTCGCCGCGATGCAGCTGCCGATCGCAATCCTCATCATGTACCGCGTCTTCGACCAGGTGCCACGATCCCTGGACGAGGCGGCGCGCATCGACGGTGCATCCTCGTGGCAGGTCCTGAGGAGGGTGCTGGTCCCGCTTGCCGTGCCGGGTTTCGCGGCAAGTGCCGTCATCACGTTCGTGCTCATCTGGAACGAATTCCTGTTCGTCCTCATCCTCGCGGGCCACAAGATCATCACCCTGCCCGTCGCCATCGCACGGTTCGAGACCCAGCGTCAGGTCCTATGGGGTCCCATCTCCGCGGCGAGCATCCTGGCCGTGCTGCCCGTGCTGGTCGTGGCGCTCGTCGCCCAGAGGCATCTGCTGGCCGGGTTGGGCCTGGGGGCGACCCGCGAATGAGTCGTCGCGGCCATCCGTCCGATCAGTCCCAGCCAGCGGCGCATCAGAACCCCGCGACGATGCGCGCCGTCGCTTCGGCCGCTGGGGTCTCCGTCGCCACGGTGTCACGCGTCCTGAACGACGCGCCCTACGTGGACGCGGGCACACGTGCCCGCGTGCGCGAGGTCATCGAGCGCCTCGGCTATCGCCCCAACCGCATCGCCCAGAGCCTGACGACGGGGCGCAGCGGGGTCGTGGCGGTGATCGTCGCGGATATCCGCATCCCATTCTTCACGACCATCGCGCGGGCGATCCAGAGCCGGGCGCACGCGTCCGGGCTGCTGACCCTTGTGGCCAACAGCGATGAGGACCCGATGCAGGAGGACGAGCTCATCCGGGCGGCCGTGGAGCGGGGCATCGATGGGCTCATCATCTCGCCGGCGGCAGGTCCGAATACCGCGCTCCGGGAGGTCGTGGGCCGCATCCCCGTGGTGCTGGTCGACCGGGCCGTGTCCGGACTCGACGTTGACGCGGTGCTCTCGGACAACTATGGCGCCGCGCTGGGCGCCGCCCGCCACCTCATCGGGCTGGGTCATCGGCGCATCGCATACGCGACGGACGCACCCGACAAGACCTCCAACGTGGAGCGCCTCGAGGGGTTCCTGGATGCCTTTCGGGATGGAGGCCTGGAGCATGATCCGGAACTGGTGTGGATCACCGACTATCACACCGCTGGCGCCGAACGGCAGCTGCGGCGCCGGCTGGCCCAGGAGCGACCCAGTGCCCTGCTGTGCGCCGAGGGCAGCATCACGCTGGGCGCCGTACGTGCAGCACGGAAGCTGGGCCTTCGTATCCCTGCGGACCTGTCACTCATCGGCTTCGACCAGCTGGATTGGAGCTCTGCTACCGACCCACCCCTGACAGTGGTGGAACAACGCGCAAGTCGCCTGGGGGCCACGGCAGCCGATCTGCTCATGCGTCGGCTTGATCGGCGCGACCCAGGGATACCTCCGCCTGCCACGGTTCGTCGCATCCCGACACGGTTCCTGGAGCGCCGCTCATCCGGCCTGCCGGCAGCCCCGTTCGTCGAGCCTTCCATCGTCCAGGTCCCATAGCAGAGGCGCCCCATGGAACTCGGCATCAACACCTGTTTCGCGGTGAAGCGATGGCCGCGGCCCGCCGACTGGGCGCCCATCGTCCGGGACAGGCTGGGTCTGGACATGGTCCAGCTGTCCCTTGACCTGATCGATGTCACAGGCGACGAGGCGACACTCCGGCGAGGGGCCACCGACCACCTCGCGGTGACCGCGTCGAGCGACATCCGGATCGACTCCGTGTTCACGGGTCTGGCAGCATATTCCTCCAATCTCCTGCTGCATCCCGACGAAGCGGCGCGTGACTCGGCCCTGGCGTGGTGCCGATCAGCCATCCTGTTCGGTTCCATGGTCGGAGCGGCGTCGTTCGGGGGGCATCTGGGCGCCTTCTCGGTGCCCGACTGGCGAGACCATGCACGGCGGACGTCGCTGTGGGCCGAGTTCAAGCAGCGACTGGCCGACCTGTCTCAGTACGCCCACCGTCAGGGCCTCGAGGCAGTGCTCATCGAGAACCTGGCAGTCCGGCGCGAGCCCTCCACGATGGCCGATATCGAGCAGCTGGTCACGGATGGCGATACGACCCATGCCCCGATCAGGCTATGCCTTGATGTGGGCCACATGTGCGTTGCCGGCACTACCGGCGACGACCGCGACCCGTATGCCTGGCTGGCACGTCTGGGGCCGGGTGCGGCGGTCATCCAGCTCCAGCAGTCGGACGAGGAAGGCGACCATCACTGGCCTTTCACGACACGCACCGCGACGGTCGGGCGCATCGATCCCGGCCGCGTCGTTGAGGCACTCGGACCAATCTCCACGACGCCCCTGGTATTGGAGGTCATCCCGTCGTTCGAGCAGCCCGATGACCTGGTTGTGGCTGACCTTGCGGAGTCGGTCACCACGTGGCGTTCGGTGCTCGCCTGATCAGCGCACCTTGAAGTCGGACGATTCCTTGAGACTCGCCAGCGCCCGGCGTGCCTGGGCCACGTGCACCCGGTCGTGTCCCGCGGACAGCTGGATGGTGACCAGATAACTCTCCGGTCCTCGCTCCCGATGCAGGCCCACCCGGTCATGGGCCGAGTCCGGTATGCGCGTCCATAGATCAAGGTTGGAGCGTCTCAGGCTCTCGAACAGGGTCAGCAGGACCTCCGGGTCGTCGTCGTTGTGATGAAGCTCGTCGACCCACAGGTCCTGGTCGTAGCCCACGATGTCCGG
The DNA here is from genome assembly GCA_963760625.1 of uncultured Chloroflexia bacterium. Classification (GTDB taxonomy): domain Bacteria; phylum Chloroflexota; class Limnocylindria; order Limnocylindrales; family CSP1-4; genus JAFMJV01. The sequence continues at coordinate 742,036 of CAVXDU010000002.1, read as the reverse complement.
CCGGTCCTCGCTGACGATCCAGCGCATTCGGGTCGACATCACCAGCTCCGCATCCACGATATGCCCGACGCATTCCAGGACGGACCACTCGGCGGGCTCTGGACGCACCCTCAGCAGGTCGCCCGCATCGGCGACGAGATGACGCAGGGCGCCCGGGCTGGCGGCCAGAGCGACGGCCAGGTCGTCATCGCCAAGCGCTGCGAGCACGGACGCGCGGTATGCGTCCGGCTGGCTGACCGGATCGGGTGACCGATCCATGCATCGTCCCTCCCCATCGTGGCGTGCTGCCACATCTTCTCACCCCGACGCCTCGCGTCGCGAGAGACAGGATCAGTCGGGCGCATGGCCCCCGCCCTGTAGCCCTGGCCAGGGTCAGCGCAGCAGGTGGATCGTCGCCTTGACCGCATCCTCGAATGCGGAGAGGGTCTGGTCCACGTCCGCATCCGTGTGGACGGTGGACACGAACCACAGCTCGATGTTGCTGGGATGAACCATCACGCCGCGCTCGTGGAGCGCGCGCGCGAGGGCAGCGTAGGCTGGCGAATTCAGATGCCGAGCCGCGTCGCGGTAGTCCAGCACGGGGGCCTCGCTGAACCAGAACTGGAACATGGGCCCCACGCCCTGGACCTGGACCGGGACTCCGGCACGCTCGAAGATGGCGGCAAAGCCGGAGGTCAGTCGCTCCGAGACCGCGAACAGGCGCTCATGGGTGCCGGGCCGGGACAGCACCTCCAGGGACGCCACGACCGATGCGACGGCCACTGAGTTGGCGTTGTAGGTACCGGCATGGAGGACCGTCCCATCGGACACCTGGTCCATGATGTCCCGACGGCCGCCGAGGGCCGCCACCGGGAACCCGCCACCCAGAGCCTTGGCCATGGTCGTGATGTCCGGCGTCACACCGTACAGGTCCTGCGCGCCACCCAGGGCCACCCGGAAGCCGCTGATGACCTCGTCGAAGATGAGCACGATGTCGTTGGCAGTCGTGATCTCCCGCAGGAAGGCGAGATAACCGGGCAGCGGCGGGATGACACCCGTGTTGCCCATGATGGGCTCGGTCAGGATCGCGGCGATGTCGCGGCCTCGCTCGGCGATGAGCTGTTCTACCGCGGACTGGTCGTTCCAGGGCAGCACGACCAGCGTCTGGCCGATGACCTCCGGGATACCCGGGCTGCCCGGCAGGGCGATCGGCCGCTGCCGCGGCCCGGCCGCCGCGAGGTCGGGGTGGTGGCTCCACTCCAGCTGGTCGGACCAGCCGTGGTATTGACCCTCGAAGCGGACGACCACGTCGCGCTTCGTGAACGCCCGTGCCAGGCGGGTGGCGTGGAGCACGACCTCCGTGCCCGAGTTGCCGAAGCGCACGAACTCCACGGAAGGCACGATATCGATGATCCTCTGTGCCGCGAGGGCCTCCATCTCGTAGGGCAGCGCGAACATGGTGCCGATGCTGCCGATGGCGTCCGCGACCGCCTTCGTCACGTCGGGATGGATGTGGCCATGGATCATCGGTCCCAGCGCGAGCAGGTAGTCGACGTATTCGTTGCCGTCGACATCCCACAGATGTGATCCGGAGCCTCGTGCCACGACCGGAGGACCCGGTACCCAGCCGGCCTGCGGGCCGCGCGCGCCACTGTTGACGCCGCCCGGGATGACCATCTGGGCCGCCTCGTATGCGGCCTGCGAGCGGCTGGTGTCGTAACTGGTTCTCATGGACTCCTCCCTCTCCGTGCTGGCCCCGCGTCCCCGCCGGGACGGTATCCTGTCGTGATGTATCGCCTCATGCACAGAAGTCGCCGATGGCGCGCTCCACGATGTCGCCCACCATGACGAGTTCGCGGAGCGACACCCATTCATCGGCTGCGTGCAGATTGGCACCCGTGGCACCCAGCGAGATGGTGGGGATGCCGGCTGCCTGCATGATCGCCGCATCCATCCACGCGTTCTCGCCGACGTCGACGAGTGGGTTCCCGGTGACCTCGAGCGTGGCGGCCGCGACGGCCTCCCGGAGTGCCTCGTGGCCGACCGCCAGGAACGGGTCACGGTGCAGCTTGACCGTGACCTCGGCGCGGAAATCGGGTCGACCTGCCGTGATGTCGGCGAAGATGGCCTCGATGTCCGCCACGCGGTCCAGGATGGTCTCGCCCGGTTGGGTGCCGATCTCGATGCCCAGGGTGACGCTTGCCGGATACGTGGCGTAGTCGCTGCCGCCGCTGATGGTGCTCGCGTGATAGACGGTCGCCCCGTTCTGGGGATGCGGCGCGGCCGCCCAGGTCACACCCAGGGCGTCCAGCCGGCCGATGACCGCGGCGACGCCACTGATGGCATCGATGCCCATCTCCGGCGCGGAGCCGTGGGCCGCACGGCCCGTGACCGTGATGTCCAACCATCCGAAACCCTGGTGACTGACGACGGCCTGGCCCAATCCGAACGGCTCGAGGATGATGCAGGCGTCCGCGCTGTGGTGAGCCACGTAGTGGAACGACCCGTCTGAGGTTGCCTCCTCGTCCATCACGAACGCGGCTACCACGTCACCACGGAGGGTCCTCCCGGAACGTGCGAACCGCTCCATGAGTAGCACCATGAGGGCTGCGTGGCCCTTGTCGTCCGCCGCACCGAGACCGATCATACGATCGCCCTCGATCACCGGCTTCATCGCACGATCGGGCCAGCTCGCGTCTCCAACGGTATCGATGTGTGCGTTGAGGACGACGGACCTGCCACCGCCTGTTCCGCGCACGCGCGCGATGACGTTGGGGCGTCCCTGGGCCACCTCCTCGACGGTGACGTCGATGCCCAGGGGTCGCAGTCGTGCCACGATGTGGCCGGCGATGGCGCCTTCGCCGGGACCCCCCGGGATGAGCCACGGATTCCGGGCGTCGATACGAACCAGGTCGCCGAGCAGGGCCTCAAGGTCGGCCCTGGCGATGGTCATCGGTCACTCCCTGGGCACACCCGCTGGTCGGTCATATGAGGGCCAGCGCGCCCGGCTTCGAGGCGATCCTGGGAAAGGGGGAGACTCCGGCCAGCCGGCGTCGGGCGAGCACGAGTGCCATCGACGCCGCCCCGTGCAACACCGCGGCATCACCCAGCACGGAGGCGGCCAGGCGTGGTGGGTACGGCACTCCCTCGCGCAGACGTCGACCTATCGGGTCGAACAACGCGGGACCCGCGTTGGTCAGGCCGCCGCCGAGGACGACGACCTCTGGATCCATGAGAGCAGCGGCCGCGATGACCAGGTCACCAAGGCCTTCCAGCGCGTCCTCCATGACTGCGACTGCGACAGGGTCGCCTGCCGCGGCCCGCTGGAACACTGTCCGGGCGTCGATCGCCGGTCCGGAATCTGGATCCCGGCCATGCTCGTAGCGCGCAACGATGGCGCGGCCGCTCGAGCGCTCCTGGAGCCGTCCCGGCGCCAGATACCCGATGGCACCTGCGGCATGCGACGCGCCACGCACCGGACGTCCGGCCACGATGAGACCGGCGCCAAGGCCGTATCCCAGCGATAGGAAGACCACGTCCCGACAGCCGATCGCGGCCCCCGTGGTGGCCTCACCGATGGCTGCCAGCAGGTCGTCGTTGTCGATGGCCACCGGCCGGTCGAGTCGTCGACCGAGCTCCGGACCCAGCTCCACGCCCGCTAGCCCTGGAAGGTCGGGAGCCAGCAGCACCCGGCCGGTGCGTGCATCGACGATGCCCGAGATGCCCGCAGCGACCGCCTGGACCGCCCCCGGCACCGCGCTCCGGCCCACTTCCTCGACGATGGCCACGAGGTCGTCCGTGAGCGTCGCTCCATCCGCCGGGTCCCGCACCGGGCGAGCGGCGCGCGCCCGGAGGTTGCCCCGGAGGTCGACCAGTGAGGCCCGCAGGGTCCGGCCGCCTGCGTCCACGGCGACCACCGCGGTGGCACGCTCGTCGAGTTCCACGACCCGCGGTGGACGACCGACTCCGGACGGGCTGAGGGACGACTCCCGGAGCACATGGTCCCGACGCAGCTGGTCCACGGCGCGTCCCACGGTGGCCTGGGAGAGGCCCGTGACGTCCGCGAGCTCGGCTCGTGTGGCTCGTTCCAGGGAGGACAGCGCCTCCAGGATGGCGACCACCGGTGTGACCATTTCCTGCACTGTGCTCGAAACCCTTCTGGTAATGAGTCCGCGGGGCGCAGGCTGTCGTTCCGGGACATTAGCACAGCCATGATGCGAAATCGGCGGGCTTGGAGCAGCGACGCATTGACAGGACGGCGCCAGCCGCCTACGTTTCGGCAGCGAGGCCCCGTGGCCATCCCTGGTCCCGGGTGTCAGACCCTTGAGGAGGGACAGGATGTTGACGAGGAGTCCACGCCGGACACGCGCCGCGGTGACCGCGGTCGCGCTCGGAATGGTTGCGTCCACCGGGATCACGACCTCGGTCGGCGCGCAGGATGCCTTCGATTGGAAGGCACATTCCGGTGAGTCCATCACCTTCCTGGCCAACCAGCATCCGTGGACCGATGGCATGACGCCGCTCATCGAGCAGTTCACCGCTGAGACGGGCATCAACGTCGACGTCCAGCCATTCTCGGAGGACCTCTACTTCGACAAGATGGAGCAGACGGTCCGTGCCGCGGATGGCAGCGCCGACGTCTACTTCCTGCCCATGGATTCGACCGCCTATACCCAGTTCCAGGCGGATCTCATCGAGCCGCTCACGCCCTACCTGACGGACCCCACCAAGACCAGCGCGGACTACGACCTTGCCGACTTCCCCCAGGGCTTCCTCGATCCGGGCATCTACCCGCCCGGAGACGCCGCGGCCCAGCTCTATGGCATCCCCATCTCGTTCGAGACATACATCCTGTTCTCCAACAAGGACCTCGTCGACAAGTACCTGGGCGGCGTCATGCCAACCACGTTCGAGGAACTCATCGCCGCTGCCAAGAAGATCAATGAGCAGGGCGCCGCGGACGGCGTCTCGGGCGCGGTGATGCGCGGCATCCGCTCGGACGCCATCATGGACACGCTTTCGGGTGTGGTCTTCGACGCGTTCGGCGCCGCCGATGCGCCGACTCCCTACGGCCTCTGGTTCGACGGAGCGTGGGACAAGCCGCGCCTGACCGATCCGGCCGTCTGCCAGGGCCTGGCCGACTACGCGGGCATGCTTGCCAACGGGCCAGCCAACAAGTTCGCCATCGACTGGGGCGAAGCGAATGCGCTGTTCCAGCAGGGCAAGGCGGCCTTCTACATCGATGCCAGCCTGTTCGGCCCCGGCTACGAGGACCCCGACCTTTCGGTGGTCCCCGGCAAGGTCGGCTACAGTCCGCTGCCGCCCGCATCGGCCGACGGCAAGTCCTACACCGGCCACTGGCTGTGGGGTCTGGGCATCCCCAGGAACGCCGCCAACAAGGACGCCGCGTGGTACTTCATCCAGTGGATGACCAACAAGGCGAACACCGCCAAGATCGGCGCGAGCACGGGCGGCGCGCCTCGACTGTCGTCGTACAGCGATCCCGCCTTCACCGCGGCCCTGAAGCCGGAATACATCGCAGCGGTCAACGCCGCAATGCCAACATCGCGCACGACGGTCGTGTTCAAGGAGGGCTGGAAGGACGGCGCATTGGCCATCGTGGACACGATGCTCGCCATCGCCAACGGCACGGACCCGACCACCGCCTGCGCAGCCGGCAACAAGGCGCTCGCTGCGGCCGTCAAGCCCTAACCTCGGCACGCTCGACGTCGGCCCGGGACGGTGATGTCCCGGGCGACGAAATCGCCCCATCCGAGATCGGTCGGGTGGGGCGATCACTGCACCCGGAGGTGATCCGACTGACCGGCCTGGCCGTTCCTCGCGCCCGACCGAGCCGTCGTCGGATGGGTCCCCGCGCGGGCACCGACCGGGGCGGGCGGTTCCTCATCCCGCTGGTCATCATCATGGGCCTGACGTCCCTGTATCCCACGCTGTACTCGCTCTACATGAGCTTCTTCGACTGGGACTGGGGCAAGCAGTTCGACTTCATCGGGCTCGACAACTACCGGGCCCTGCTGGACAGTGAGCGGTTCCACATCGCGCTCTGGAACACGTTCGTGTTCACTGTCAGCGCGGTATGCGTCGAACTGGCCCTGGGCATGGGCCTCGCGCTCGTGGTCGACCGTCTCGGCCGCGGCGCAGGTGTCGTACGGGCCATCCTCCTGGTGCCACTCATGGTGTCGGGCATCGTCGTCGCGCTGGTCTGGAAGATCCTGCTCGACCCGACGCTGGGACCTGTCAGCCTGGTCCTGCGTCAACTGGGCATCGGTCCACTCGGATTCCTGGGCGACCCGGGCATGGGCATGGCGTCCATCGTGCTCATCGATACCTGGTGGCAGACCGCGTTCGTGTTCATCGTGCTGTCGGCGGGGCTCCAGGCGCTCCCGCGCGAGCCACAGGAGGCGGCCGAGGTCGATGGCGCGAGCGTGCTCCAGAGGCTGCGCTACATCACGCTGCCGATGCTCAAGCCCATCATCCTGGTCATCCTGCTGTTCCGGACGATCGACTGCCTGAAGGTGTTCGCCATCATCTTTGGCACCACCGGCGGCGGACCCTTGACGACCACCGAATCGGTCCAGATCCTCGCCTACCGTACGGCGTTCAAGCAGCAGGGAATGAGCGCCGCGATGACGATGATGGTCGTGTTCGCGCTCATCGTGCTGGTCGTGGTGGCGGCGTTCCAGCGATTGGGTGCCACGAGGGAGACGATCCAGTGATGGGCACAGCGTGATGACCCGACAGGGTCGCCGGCGACTGGAGCTGGCTGTCGCGTGGCTCATCGCCGGGCTCGCCGTCGTTGCCACGCTTTTCCCGCTGTACTGGCTGTTCGTGGTCTCGACCAAGAAACCAGTGGACGCATTCAAGTCGCCGCCCGACCTCATCTACCTGCCCGATTTCAGCAAGTACCTGTCCATATGGGGCAAGGGCGACTTCGCTGCTGCATTCGTGAACAGCATCGTGGTCGTGACCCTGGGTGTCGTGCTGACGCTCGTCATCGCCGCACCCGCGGCGTACGCGGTCGTCCGCTTCAAGGTCCGGGCCGGTCGATGGCTCGGCCTGTGGCTGCTGCTGGCCTATGCCATACCGGAATTCCTGTTCGTCATCCCGATGTACGTGCTGTACCAGCAGATCGGCCTGTATGACACCCAGATCGGTCTCGCGCTCATCTACCAGGTATTCGCGGTGCCGTTCGCCGTCTGGTTGCTCCAGTCGTTCTTCCGTGAGGTCCCCAGGGACCTCGGTGACTCGGCGCGAGTGGACGGCTGCTCCGAGCTTCAGTCCCTCGCTCGCATCTACCTCCCGCTCGCCGCGCCGGGTATCGCCGCCACGGGCATCCTGGTGGGGATCAACATGTGGAACGAGGTGACCATCGCCTTGTCGTTGACGTTCGACCAGGCGACCACGGTGACCATCGCGGTGGCTGGCTATCGTGGCTACGCGGCGCTCAAGTGGCAGGAGCTGGCGGCCGCGGCGATGACGGCTGTGGTGCCCATGCTGTTCTTCGCGCTGGTGGCGCAGCGCTACCTGGTCAAGGGCCTGACGTTCGGAGCGGTGAGATGAGTGAGTTGATGGGACTGACGGGCCGCAGGGCCCTCGTGACCGGTGCCGGTCGGGGCATCGGTCGGGCGATCGCCCTCCGCCTGGCCGCGGACGGTGCCGACGTGGTCGTCAACGACCGTGACCCAGCCACGGCCGCTGCGACGGCCGATGGCGTCCGGGCCCTGGGTCGCCGTGCGCACGCTGCGCCCGGCGACCTGCGCGTCACCTCCCAGGTCCACGACGTGTGCGACGCGGCCGTTGCGGCCCTCGGAGGTGTCGATATCGTTGTCAACAACGCCGGCATCTCCCTCTATCGTTCGATCATCGATTGCACCGAGGACGACTGGGATGCCCACGTGGACATCATGGCCAAGGCGACCTTCCTGACCATGCGCAGGCTGGCTCCGGCCATGATGGAACGAGGTTGGGGGCGCATCGTCAACCTTGGCTCGTATGTCGCCCAGGTGAACTGCACGACGAAGTTCTTCGGACCCTACTGCGCGGCCAAGTTCGCGGTCGTTGGCCTGACCCAGGTCGCGGCCCAGGAGTTCGCGCCTTCGGTCACGGTGAATGCCGTGGGGCCGGGCGACGTGGACACGGAGATGATGGCCGCCGAGTGGGACCTGGAGGGTCAGCGACGGGGCATGCCGGCCGCTGATGTCAAGGAGGAGTACCGGGAACGGCTGCTGCTGGGTCGCCTTGAGCGCCCCGACGACATCGCTGGTGCGGTGTCGTTCCTGTGTTCCACGTCCGCCGACCAGATCACGGGCAGCCATCTCATCGTCAGCGGCGGACTGCCATACCACCAGTAACCACACATCAAACGGGTGCGGCGTGCGCCCGAGGGAGGAGTCGACGTGCCGGAATTGTTCCAGACGGTTTTCGGGCGAGGGCTGGTACCCGAGCTCAAGACCTTCGTCAACCAACCGTACCTGGTCGTGACCATGGACGACCTGTGGCCACGTTTCGCGGATGCGTTCGATGACCAGCTGGTCGGGCCGCTGTTCGTGAGCAGCCTGGAGCGTGTGGAACTGGACCGCATCGTGGGTGAGCTGCCCCATTGCGAGTCGGTCATCGGGTTGGGCGGCGGCCAGGCGCTCGACGTTGCCAAGTACGTCGCCTGGAAGCGGCGGCTGCCCCTGTTCCAGGTGCCGACGGCACTCTCAGTGAACGCGGCATGGGGCCAGCGAGCGGCGGTGCGCGTGGACGGTGTGATCAGGTATGTTGCGTACGCGGTGCCTGAGGCGGTGTATGTCGACTTCGACGTCATCCGCAGTGCGCCCATCGACCTCAATCGCTCCGGCGTCGGCGACATCCTGTGCTACTGGACCGGCCACTGGGACTGGCGGATGGCGGCCGAGGTGGGCAAGGTCGAGCAGAAGTGGCCGTGGGACGCGTCACTGGAAGCGGAAGCGCGGGTCGGGCTGGATCGGGTCATCGACAACGCGGATGCCATCCACGAGGTCTCCGATGCGGGCATCCGCGCCCTCGCTGAGTCTCTTCGCTGGGGGGGTGCATCGTTCCACAACGCGGGCTGGAACCCACGGCACATCGAAGGCGCGGAGCACTTCGTGTTCTACAACCTGGAGTACCTGACCGGGAAGCATTTCCTGCACGGTCAGCCGGTGACCCTCGGCGTGCTCCTCATGAGCGATCTCCAGGGCAACCAGCCTGACGTGATCAAGGGCATCGCGGACCGCATCGGGGTCCGCTATCGGCCGCACGAGATGGGCGTGACGTGGGATGACGTGGCGGAGGCGCTGCGGACCCTGCCGTCGTACGTGGAGCGGGCCGGCCTCTGGTACACGGTCGCAAGCGAGCGCCCCATCACCGAGGAGTGGATCTCACGCATGCGCGAGTGGCTCGCGTAGTCGCACCAACGACGCGCGCCAGCAGTCAGCGGAGATCGGGGACTATCATCCCTCTCCGGCGTCGTGCCCAGCGGCGCTCCGGACCTGTCAGGATGACCGCCCCGTGACCCAGGACGCAGCAACCGAGACCACCGGCCCGATCGCGGTCGACACACATCCGACGACGCAGGGTCCTGACGTGCCTGGGCGTGGGCCATCCAACGGCCAGGTGCAGTCAACCAGCCAGGTCGAGCCGGCTGGTTGCACGCAGGCGCAACTGCGCAGGTTCATCAAGTCCCGCCCGTACGTTCCGATGCATGAGTTGCGCCGCAGGTTCGAGCTGAACGGCCAGCCGGACGACGTGTCGCCCATCGATGGCCCGGACGGCGTCATGTATGTCGGCCTGCCGGGTCGGGAGTCCTCGTTCGTGGCCGAGCTGCTGCGCCAGGGTGACATCGGGGTGGAGCTGTGTCGGGATCCGTCGGTGCCCATCGTGGTCGGCGTCTTTCCCATCCGACCGGTGACGCGCTAGCCTGAGCCCGGCACCCCTGGGCAAGCCGCGCCGGGCTCTGCGAGGCGGCTGATATACTCCATGGGAGTATCCCGGCGTGGCCGCCGGACACCGGAACCGAGAGTCCCAGCGTGTCACACACCATCACCGCAGCCGCGGCACCGATCGAGATCGTGCTTGACGTCCAGGGCATGACATGCGCCTCGTGCGTCAACCGCATCGAGCGACACCTGGCGCGTACCCAGGGTGTCATGGCGGCGACCGTCAACCTGGCAACCGAGCGCGCGACGGTGACGGTCGACGCATCCGTTGCCGGCCGCCGAGAGCTCGTCCGGGCGATCGAGGCCGCGGGTTACGACGTCCGGCCGAGCACGGATGTCCCCCCTGTCGCTCAACCGCTGCTGCAGGACCGCGATCTGGAGCGTGCCGCGGGACAGCGGGAGCTGGGCGTCCGGGCGGTGGTCTCCATCGCCATCGCGGTCGGAATCATGGTCCTCATGACCCTGGGCCCGCGGGTGGGGTTGTCCATGGAGTCGGTCAACCGGCTGGCCCTCATCCCGGCCACGTTCGTGCAGTTCTGGGCAGGTGGCCGTTTTCTGGGCGCGGCCTACCGTGCTGCCCGTCATGGCACGGTGACCATGGACACGCTCGTGGCGATGGGTACCACGGCAGCGTGGGGTTACAGCGTCATCGTGACCCTGTGGCCGCAGCTCGTGACGGCGGCGGGCCTCGAGCCCGCGACGTACTTCGACTCCGCGGCCTTCATCGTCGGCCTCATCCTGGCTGGTCGGTGGCTCGAGGCACGGGCCCGGTCGGGCACCGCGGGTGCGGTCCGCGCGTTGATGGCGCTCCAGCCACAGCTGGCCCACCGGCTCGATGGCGACGGCGCGACCGGGTCAGCGGAGGATATCGACATAGCGGTGGAGCAGGTCCGACCCACCGACTTGCTGCGGGTCCGGGCGGGCGAGACCATCCCGGTCGACGGCGTGGTCGTCGAGGGTGCCTCGAGTGTCAACGAGTCGATGATCACCGGTGAGTCGATGCCAGTGCTGCGCGTCGTGGGTGACCCGGTCATCGGAGCGACGCGGAACGGCAGCGGCAGTTTCGTGATGCGCGCAACGCGGGTGGGCAGCGACACGGTGCTGTCCCAGATCGTGCGCATGGTCGAGAGTGCCCAGGGCTCCAAGGCTCCCATCGCCCGCGTGGCGGACCGAATCAGCGCCCGGTTCGTGCCGCTCGTGCTGGTCCTGGCCGCAGTCACGTTCGGGGTCTGGTTCGCGCTCGGACCCGCACCTGCTGCCACACACGCGATGGTGGCCGCGATCTCCGTGCTCATCATCGCCTGCCCCTGCGCCATGGGTCTCGCCACGCCCACGGCGATCATGGTCGGCACCGGGCGCGCTGCCCAAGAGGGCGTCCTCATCCGGGGTGGTGCGGCGCTTGAGGTCGCGGGCGAGGTCGACACGGTCATGTTCGACAAGACGGGAACGCTGACGCTTGGCCGGCCGGAGGTCGTCCGCGTCGTGGCCGCGCCTGGCACTTCCGAGGATGACCTGCTGGCGACTGCTGCCGCGGTCGAGGCAGGCTCCAGTCATCCGCTCGCGGATGCCATCGTGGCCGCCGCGGCTGCACGTTCACTGGTCGTGCCGCCGGTCGCGGACTTCGATGCGGTCGACGGCAAGGGCGTGGAGGCTTGGGTGGCTGGCACGCGGGTGCTCGTGGGAAGCGCCCGCTATCTCGAGGGACTGGGCGTGGACCTCACGGACCTGGGTGACGCGCGCCAGCGGCTCGCGGCCGATGCCCAGACGCGCGTGTTCGTTGCCAGAGACGGGCACGCGATGGGTGTCCTGGGCATCGCCGACCCGGTTCGCCCCGGAGTCCGGGAAGCCGTGGTTGCGCTGTGTGAGCGAGGCCTCGGAGTGTGGCTGGTGAGCGGCGACGGCCAGGAAGTGGTCGACGCCGTCGCACATCAGGCAGGCATCGAGCATGTCCTTGCGGACGTGCTGCCCGGGGACAAGCGGGCCCACGTGGCAGCGCTCCAGGCGCGGGGCCGCCGCGTGGCGATGGTGGGGGACGGCATCAACGACGCACCCGCGCTGGCCCAGGCAGACCTGGGTGTCGCCATCGGCACCGGGGCTGACGTCGCCATCGAGGCCTCCGACGTGACCATCGTGGGCGGTGACCCCCGACTGGTCGTGACCGCCATCGATGTGTCCCGGGCGACTTTGCGAGTGATCCACCAGAACCTGTTCTGGGCATTCTCCTATAACGTCCTGCTCATCCCGGTCGCGATGGGGCTCCTGTACCCGATAGCGGGCATCACGCTCGATCCGATCCTTGCGGCGGCCGCCATGGCGCTCAGCTCCGTGTCGGTGGTGACCAACTCCTTGCGGCTGGGTCGTCTCAGGACAGCCTCATGAACTTGGGGTAGGGTCGGACCGTGCTCCAGTCTCCACACACGCCGCGCAGGGCGGTGCGCGGTGCGGTCGCCGCCATCCTGGCGGTCGTCATGGCAGGCTCGCCGATCCTCGCCCAATCCTCCGCCCCCCAGGTCCCGGGACCCATCGGATCGACCCCACCGGCCACGCCGACGGTGCCACGGGTACGTGCGCTCGCCGATCGCGAGGTGTTCGGGTTCCTGCCCTACTGGGAGCTTGACGGAGCTGCCCGCAGCGTCGACCTGGACCGCCTGACGACCCTTGCCTGGTTCGGCGTAGAAGCAGGACCCAAGGGCAAGCTCATCCGCAGGGACAGCCAGGGGCGGGTGCCACCCGGGTACCGGGGTTGGCAGGACCCGCGATGGAAGTCGCTGATGGCGGAGGCCCAGGCCAAGGGCGTCCGGGTGGTCCTCACCATCCAGCGATTCTCGTGGGATGCCGGGGCCCGCACCAGGACCATCAAGCTACTGCGCAGCCGCAAGGCAAGGGAGCGGCTCGCGGGCGAGATCGCGGATGAGCTCACGGCCGCGGGCGCCGACGGCGTCAACCTGGACTTCGAGCCGATGCCTGCCGAGGTGCGCGACAAGTTCACCCTCTTCGTCCAGGAGCTGCGGAGCGTCCTGGACGCGACGCGGCCGGGGCTCCAGATCACCTTCGACATCACCGCCAGCGTGGACCAATACGACGTCCCGGCCTTGACCGCAGACGATGCAGCCGACGCGGTGTTCCTGATGGCCTACGACTTCATCGGCAACAGCGCGTCCCATGCCGCGTCCCACAGCCCGCTCGACGAACCCGTCACCTTGTTCGATATCCGGACCACAGTGGCCGCCTTGCTGACCGAGGTGGACCCAGCGAATGCCATCCTGGGTCTGCCGTGGTACGGCCGCGCATGGACCACCAAGGGTCCCGAGGAGTCCTCGCCAACACGGAGCGGCCGCGACCTGACCGGACCCGGATTCTCATGGTACGAGGACGCGGTCGCCATCGCGCGGGCCAACGGCCGTAACTGGGAGCCGGTCAGTGCGTCGGCCTGGACGGCCTATGTGCGCAAGGCGTGTGATACCTGCCCCGAGGCGTGGCGCCAGGTCTGGTATGACGACATCGATGGCTTCGGGGCCAAGGTCCGGTTCGCGCTCGAGCAGGGCATGCGGGGTGTCGGTATGTGGGCCCTGGGCTACACGGGCGGCCTGCCGGGGATGTGGATGGTCATCGACCTCACCGTCGGCGACCGCGTGGACACCCAGGCTCCGAGGGGCGAGGCGAGTGTGCAGCCAGGGCCACTTGGCCGGCACCAGGGCATGCCCGTCGCCGCTGGGCCGGTGCAGGTCGACCTGCGCGGCAACGATGAGCAGGGCGGCAGCGGCATGGCGTTCGTGCGCCTGTCCAACGAGCCGGACGTGGCCGCTGACGGTGCCCTCGTCAGCGGCACGACGTGGCCCGCCACCGGGCAGGTCACTTGGTCCGTGGTCGATGGCCAGGTCGTCATCCCGCCCAGGCTCGGTTCGAAGCGAGGGTCCAGGTCCGCGGCGACACCGGGACCGACGGCGACCCCATCCTCGACTGTCTCCGCCCATCCCACCTTCTCAGCGGGACCGTCCACATCGCCCGGTCCGACCGAATCGCATCCTCCGCCCGATCCCCGCCAGTGAGCCGTCCCCGGAGCCCGAGAGCACGGATGCACCGGTCTACTTCGGCACGCGCACCATCCAGGTGCAGTGGCGCGACGTTGCCGGCAATTGGTCGGTACCCGTCCCGGTCGACATCTGGTACGCCCCAGAGGGTTCGGTGGCACCGCCCTCGCCCGGTCCAACCTCCACGCCGACAGCCTCACCGGAGTCGTCGCCGGAACCCGCCGACGGGTCGGGGTCCGCGGAAGCGCCCCCCGAGACACCTTCGCCGGTGGTGCCATCAGCAAGTCCGCCTTCTCCGGTTCCGACGCGGACCCCATCCCCACCGTGATCGACGCCGTCATGGTCCAACGGGGCCGAACGGCGGGCATGCGCAGATCAGACGACCTTTCGCACCACAAGGAAGTGCGACAGCCCGAAGGCCCGGAGTGGGGTGTGCTCCGCTGTGTAGAGCGCCCGACGCAATAGTGGGCCGATGGTCGCGTGGCGTGCGCTGACGTTATCGAAGCCGGGATAGATGATGCCGTGGTGTACCAGGCGGACCGGCTGGCCCCGGAACAGTGCCCGGATCCCGTGGCCGGTGTACGCCCGCACATGGGGCACGAACCGATCCCGCACCGGGTCCGGTAGCCAGTTCACGAGCGGGATATTTCCGAATCGATAGCGTCCCCCGAGATAGACCCCGTGAGTCTCGAAGGGGTACAGGCGGTTGGGTGCGAAGGTCACGATGGTCCCGCCTGGCCTGGTCACCCGGACCGCCTCCGCGATGGTCTGGCGGTCGTCCTCCACGTGTTCGATGACCTCGTTGGAGAACACAAGGTCGAAGCTGTCGGTACCGAATGGGATGGCCTCGCCGTAGGCCAGCTGGATGTTCGGCAGTTCCAGGCTCGCCTCCGCCACCCGGTCGGCCTCCACCTCGATGCCATACACCTCGTCGCTGTACTGCCGGAAGCGGCGGACGTAGGTCCCGATGCCGCAGCCGATGTCGAGGATGCGGGCTCCATCGAGGTCGACGTGCTGGCGGACCATCTCCAGCCGGCGATCCTGGCCGTAGCGCCAGGAGTAGCTGGGGCGCCCGCGGCTGATGGCCGTGGGTGAGCCAGTGTCCTCCGGCGTCTCCCCGGCCACTGTGGTGTGCTCCATCCGCACCGATGGTACCCGGCGACGGTGACAGCCGACGTGGCTGCGTGAGAGACTGCGAGCCGATCACGAACACGCGTCCCCCCGATCACGCGGTGGCGTACCCAGGACCCGAGGAGGCAAGGTGGACGACGCGACGACAGGTGGCGTTCCCGCGCCAGACGCCGTCCCGCCGCCCGCCGGGATGTCCGGGCCCACGGAACCGCCGACTTCGGAACGATCCACGATCCGCTGTGACCAATGCGGCGAGGATGTGCCGGACCTGGCCTGGTGCGTCCGCTGCGGGGATCCGCTCGGACCCGAGCAGCGTCGCGGCCGCGAGGGCCGGATCCGTGACAGCTACGCGGCGATGCCGGGCGAGCGCGCATCGGCGGTCCGCGTCGTTTCCACGCTGTTCCCAGCTCTGCCCAGGGAGGAGATCCGGACCTTCCAGATCGCCCTGCTGGGTGGCTCGCTGCTGGTCGTGGCGCTCGCCCTGTTGGGCCTGTTTCCGGTGGCCATCGTGGCGGCGGGGATCCTGGTACCCCTCATCACCATCATCTACCTGTACGACGTCGATGTATACGAGGACGAGCCCATCCGGGTCATCCTGCTGACCTTCATCTGGGGTGCCCTCGTGGGTGTCCTGTTCAGTTACACCCTCGACATCCTGGTGCCCACGCATGCGGTCAGCATCATCGGTGGATTCCGTCTTCGGCGGCGGTGGCACCCCGTTCCCGTGGCTCAGGGGCGTCGTGGCGCCCATCCTCGCAGTGCTCCTGATGGCCGCGGGTCCACTGGTGCTGTTGCCGCACAAGCGGTTCAATGATGTCCTCGACGGCGCCACGTTCGGGGTCGCGTCGGGCGTGGCATTCGTGGGGGCCCAGACGCTGGTCACGGCGCTCGACCTGTTCGACAGCGGTTTGCGCCCGGTCGGCGATGTCGTGCCGTGGGTCGTCCGGCTGCTGGTGCTCGGCGTCGCGATGCCGCTCGTCGCGGCTGGGGCCATCGGCGGCGTGTGCGGCGCATGCTGGCTCCGCTATCGCGCCCCGGTCGCGGATCGTGGTGCGCTGGGCCCCGTGGGTCGTCCGGTCGTGGCCGTCGCTATCGCCGTCGGGCTGCTACTGGCCGCCTCGCTTTCCCAATTGCTGTTGCCAGAGATCGGGACGCTCGTGGTAGCCGTGGTGCTGGCGGTCGCGGCGCTCCTGTGGTTGCGCCGCGTGATCCATGTCGGTCTGCTCCAGGAAGCCGACGAGATCGCCATCGGTCCGGAGATCACCTGCCCCGAGTGCGGTCGGGAGACACCACGCCACACCTACTGCGGCAACTGCGGAGCGTCCCTCAAGGCCTTGCCCAAGACGAGGGGCGTGGCTGCTGGCGCGGCCCTCGCGGGCGGCGTGGCGGTGCCTGATCAGGCGACCGAGGTCGCGGCTCAGGGCGGCGAGGCCATCACGACCTCCCCGTCACCGGCCCGACATGGCTGGCTGGGCTCGGGGGCCGTGTTGGTCCTGTTCGCCGTGATCATGCTGGGGGCAGTCGCCATCGCGGCGGCGTCGGCCTATGTGACGTCCCAGGGCCACGACCAGCCCGACTGCCCCGACAAGTCGCAGCCCTGCGCCGGTTCGGCGCAGGGCAGCACGGACACGCTCGCTCTTGCCATCGGCGATGGGGGCGCCGCGTACGCGCCGTTCGCGGATCGGACCAAGTACCACGACGACGCTCTCGGGTTCAGCCTGGAATTCGATCCGAACATTTGGACGATCAGCAAACAGAATGACGGCCATCTGTCCCTGGCCGCCTTCGGAGGCGCGGTCGGCCTCATCATCCAGGGCGCTCCCGCGGATCGGTTCGATACG
Organism: uncultured Chloroflexia bacterium; assembly: GCA_963760625.1. Classification (GTDB taxonomy): domain Bacteria; phylum Chloroflexota; class Limnocylindria; order Limnocylindrales; family CSP1-4; genus JAFMJV01. The sequence goes on along the minus strand of CAVXDU010000002.1, from coordinate 725,092 downwards.
CAGGGCCTGTTCGACGCAGGCCAGGATTCGCTCAAGGGGTTGATGCTGGGCTTCACCGCCGACGACGATCAGGCCCGGAAGCTGCTGGGCCATCCCATCCTGGGTTACCACCAGGGGGTCGGCGGCTTGTTCGGCGGTACCGTCGACACGCCCCAGGGCCCGTCCACCGTCCTGAGCGTCGCGTCCGTGGCGAGTACGGATGGACTCATCACGGTGATGGCGACCATGGTGGCGCCCGTGGATCTTCGGGACGCCGGGCTGAGCTTGGCCGATTCAGTGGTCAACAGCTTCACCTGGCCCGCAGATGAGGTCGTCCAGTGAGCACCTCACTGCCGACCGTCATCCCGTCGGCGGCGGCACGGTTGGCTTGGGCCGATCCTGGGCCTGTCTGTGGCAGCCGGCACCTTCGTGCCTGCGGCCGTTGCAACGGGTCAAGAGCCAGCGACGGGTGACTCGCCGATGTACGCGCCGGTGCACCTGGGCGAGGCCGATCGCTCGGATCGGGTGGAGATCAACCTGGTGCTCGCGGAACGTGACCCGGCCGCCTCGCGTGCCTATCTGGCCGCGATGGCCGACCCATCGTCGCCTGACTATCGCCACTACCTGACGGCCGCCGAGAGTGGGCTTCGGTTCGGCCCCACTGACGCGACCATCAGCCGCATCACGAGTGAGTTGACGGGCGCGGGGCTGGAGGTCGTCTCGATGCCGCCCCAGCGGACCCGCCTGGTGGTGGCCGGCACCGCCGACAGCGTCGGGTCATTTCTGGGCCTGACCATCGACCTGTACCAGGATCCGCGGACGAACACGATCTATCACGCATCCCGGGTCGACCCGACGGTGCCTCGTGACATGAGTGACGCGGTGCTGGGCGTGACGGGCCTGTCCCGGTTCCTGCCCGTGCCCGCGATCAACCCGTCGGATGCGCCCGCACCACCTGCACGGGGCCTGAAGCCGGCAGATCTTGCCGCCGCCTATGGGTTCCGAGCGCTGTGGGACCAGGGCAACGATGGGACTGGAACGTCCGTGGCCATCCTCCAGTACGGCGTCGACACCGATGAGGACCTTGCGGTCTACGACGCTACCTTCGGCATCCATGGACCCACGCCACAGCGGATCTCTGTGAATGGTGGACTCGAGCGGGCACCGGACCGCTTTGCCGCGGAGGCGACCCTGGACACCCAGGTCGTGCGTGCCGTTGCGCCCGGTGCCCAGATCCTGGTCTACGGCTTCCCCGTGACGACGACCTTCGGGACAGCCATAGACGCCATCGTGGCCGACGGCAAGGCCCAGGTCGCATCGGTCTCATATGGCTCGTGCTATGCACCCGGCTATATCAGCGTGGCCCAGATCGAGGAGGCACAAGCAGCGCTCCGGGTCGCCGCTCAGGCCGGTGTGAGCTTCTTCGTGGCGTCGGGTGATCAGGGCGCCTTTTCGTGTCACGCCTTCGACCGGAAGGACAACCAACTGTCGACATCTTTCCCGTCCTGCACGGATAACGTCGTCAGCGTCGGAGGCACGCTCCTGGAGGTCCGTGACGACGGAACCCACCTGCGCGAGACGGGCTGGGAGGATTACCTGACGACCAGCGGAACGGGCGGTGGTGTGAACACGTTCGTCGGTCCCAACGGACCGGCCGAGCCACTACCCGCATTCCAGGTGGGCGTCGCTGGTGTGGACCAGACGGTCGGCCGCCAGTGCCCGGACGTCGCCGCGGCGGCCGACCCGGACACGGGCTACCTGTTGTTCCACACCGATCCGGAGACCGGCGACGCCAGCTGGCACGTCATCGGGGGCACCAGTGCATCGGCGCCCTTCTGGGCTGGTGCCATGGCACTCGTGCAACAACAGGCGAAGGCGGCGGGCATCGACCGGCTCGGCTTCCTGACCCCCATGTTCTACAAGATCGCCCAGACACACCCCGAGGCGTTCCACGATGTGACCAGGGGCGGCAACCTGCAGGACTCGGCCACCCCGGGCTGGGACCGGGCGACGGGGCTTGGCTCACCGGACGTCGCGGTGTTGTCCAAGGCGATCATCGAGGCGCTCGGCGGCGCGGCCGACTGAACGCATCGGCGAATGACGACCATATGAGCGGCCGCCGGCAACCCGTCGGGGGAGCGTTCCGGTACCGGCACCCGGTCGAAGTCCGCTACGGGGACACGGATGCCCTGGGGCATGTCAATAACGCGACATACCTGGCCTATTTCGAGGCAGCGCGTGCCGGGTATTACGCGGCGGTCGCCGGGCGCCCGTTCGGCACCGGACCAGATTCCATGCGCCATACCTTCGTCGTCGCTGAGGCGCGCGTCGTCTATCGTCAGCCGGCGTTCTTTGGGGAGCCGCTGATGGTGGAGGCTCGGGTCGGCTGGGCATCCCGGTCGTCCTTCGGGCTCGAGTACCGGGTACTGTCCGAGGGCGGGCCGATCGCACCCGCCCGCCTGATCGCCGATGGCGACACGACACAGGTGATGTTCGATATCGGGGCGGCGCGTGCGACTCGCATACCCCTGGACCTGCTGACGGCCATCGAGGTGTTCGAAGGACGGCCGATCCCAAGCAGACCTTGAGCCCTGGCCAGCATAGAGACACGTGCGTCCGGTATCATCCAAACATCGGATGACCTGCGTGACGGAGTCGCCTCCCTGCTGCAGGGCACACCAGCAACAGAACTGGAACAGGGTTAGGTCGTTGGACGTTCGTGATCGCATCCGCATCCACGGTGTCGTACCTGTGGTGTCGATCGGGCGGGCCCGGGATGGGTCGGCGCTGGGCGACGCGTTGCTGGACGCCGGGCTGGGCTGTGCGGAGATCACGCTCCGCACGTCGGCGGGCATCGAGGCCATCACCGCTGATGCGTGGCGCGGCTGCCGGAGCTGCTGGTGGGCGCCGGCACGGTTCTCTCGGTGGAGCAGGCGGACCGTGCCATCGACGCAGGCGCGCAGTTCATCGTGATGCCCGGGTTCGGGGACACGGTCGTCGCCCGGTGTCTCGCGCGTGGCGTGCCGGTGTTCCCGGGCGTCGTGACGCCGACGGAGCTCATGCGTGCCATCGACGCGGGCATCACGGACGTCAAGTTCTTTCCAGCGGGTACGTCCGGTGGCCTCGCCCACCTCTCGGCGCTCGGTGGGCCATTCCCAGCGGTCCGGTTCATCCCCACTGGTGGCATCGGCCTCGCCGACCTCTGGTGGATACCTGGGGCTGCCGAACGTCCTCGCGGTGGGCGGCAGCTGGATGGTCCGCCCCGACCTTCTGGCCGCGGGAGATTGGGCGACTGTCACCAAGCTGGCAGCTGAGGCCGTCACGGCAGTGCGGGCTATCCGGGAGCCGACCCTGGCGTGCCCCGGTGAGCGGTACCCGCATTGAACGCTCGCCATCCTGCCCGCGTCGCCGGGTCGTTGGGACCTGGTGGCACTGGGCGAGATCATGCTCCGCCTGGACCCGGGCGAGTCGACGGATCCATACGTCCCGCACATTCCGCGCATGGGAGGGGGGTGGCGAGTACAACGTAGCTCGTGGCCTGCGTCGCTGCTTTGGGCTCCGCACGACCGTGGCCACAGCCCTCGCGGACAACCCCGTCGGTAGGCTCATCGAGGACCTCATCCTCCAGGGCGGCGTCGATACCAGCCACATCCGGTGGGTCGCATACGACGGCATCGGTCTGTCGGTCCGCAACGGGCTGAACTTCACCGAGCGTGGCTATGGCGTCCGGGCCGCCGTAGGCGTCTCCGATCGGGCAAACTCCGCCGCGTCGCAGGTGGTCCCGGGCGATCTGGATTGGGGTGCATCTTCGGCGTGGAGGGTGCCCGCTGGCTGCACACCGGCGGTATCTTCGCGGGCCTGTCGGGGACGACTCCGGCCGTGGTGCGGGAGGCCGTCGACGCGGCCCATGCTGCGGGTGCCCTGGTCTCCTTCGACCTCAACTTCCGAGCATCGCTGTGGCTATCACGCGGCGGTCCTGCGGCCGCCCGGGCAACCATGCAGGAATTGGTCCGCTCGGTGGACGTGGTCATCGGCAATGAGGAGGACTACTCCGCGGCGCTCGGTATCGCGCCCACGGTGTCGACCCGGACTACCAGGACATCGACCCCGCCGCATACCGTCCGGTCCTCGAAGCGGTGGCCGAACGGTATCCCAACCTCGTCGCTCATCGCGGCGACGTTGCGGGTCGCCCGGACCGCGAGCCGCAACGACTGGGGTGCCGTGGCACTGGCGGGCGGGTCGTTCCACCAGGCGACATTCAGACCCGACCTCGACATCCTTGACCGCATCGGCGGCGGTGACTCCTTTGCATCGGGCCTCATCTACGGCCTCCTGGCCGGCAAGCCGGTGACTGAGGCGCTCGAATATGGCGCCGCGCATGGCGCGCTCGCCATGACCACACCTGGCGACACATCCATGGCGACGCTGGACGAGGTCGAGCGGCTCGTCCGGGGTGGCGGGGCCCGGGTGAACCGATGAGGGACACATCCGTCCCGCTGCGCCCACAGCGTCGGTGAGCCAGTGAGCCGCAAGCTGCTGCTCGTCGAGCCCGGGCGCTTCGAATGGGCCGATGCCACGGATCCGATCGCCGCGACTGGCGAGGTGATCGTCCAGGCGCTGTTCTCGGGGCTGTGTGGCACGGACCTGCACATCGCCGACGGCAGCCACCCTCGCGCGGTCTTCCCGCTGGCCATCGGCCACGAGTTCGTGGGCGTCCCGCGTCACGGGGCGGCTGGCCGGCCAGACCGTGCTCATCGACCCCCTGCTGCCCTGCGGTTCTTGTCCGGCCTGCGACATCGGCACGTCGAACGCCTGCGCACGCCTGCGGCTCATCGGCATCGACAGGGACGGTGCCCTCGCCGGCCGCGTGGTGGTCGCGGAGGATCGGCTGCACCTCGTCCCGTCCTGCCATCCCCGCCGATATCGCGCCACTGGCGGAGCCGCTCGCAGTCGCCGTCCACGTCGTGCGACGAGTGCCGCCGGTGCTCGGCCGGCTCGTGGTCGTCGTCGGTGGCGGACCGGTCGGCCTCCTCCTGGCCCACGTGGCCCGACGTGCGGGTGGCCGGGTCGTCGTCTCCGAGCCGTCGCCATCGAGGCGAGCCATCGCGGACGCGCTCGGGTTCGAGCTGCTCGATGCGGCTTCGCCGGTCGCGGACATCCTCGATCGCACTGACGGCCGACTGGCCTCGGTGGTATTCGATGCCGCGGCAGCGACCCCGGTCGCCGGCATGCTCACGCAACTGGCGCAGCCGACGGGCACCATCGCGATCGTTGGCACATATGCCGAGCCGACAGCCATCGATCTCCAGGCCGTGGTGTTCAAGGAGCTGACGATCGTGGGTCATCGGACGTACCTGCCCGCCGATATCGACACCGCGATCGGGATCCTGGAATCGGACCAGGAGTCACTGCGACCGCTGATGAGTGGAACGGTCGCACCTGACCAGGTCCAGGTGACCATCGAGATGCTGCGGGCGGGGCAGGGCATGAAGTATGTGGTGGAGTGCCCCGCATGATCGGGCTCGTGAAGGTCGCGCCTGGCAACACCCAGTTGGAGCTGCGTGACGTCGACATGTGTGAACCCGGGCCGGGCGAGGTAGTCATCCGTGTCCGGTATGCCGGCATATGTGGCACGGACATCCACATCCGCGACGATCACTTCCAGTCGTATCCGCCGGTCATCCTTGGCCACGAGTTCACCGGCACGGTGGAGCGGCTGGGCGACGATGTGGATCAGGCTCTGGTGGGTGCGCGTGTGGTCGTCGAGCCGCATGCTTCCGCATGCCACGTGTGCTTCCTGTGCCGCGGCGGCAACCCGGAGATATGTGCCTCGAAGCGGTCGCCGGGCTGGGGCATCCACGGCGCGTTCGCGTCACACGTCGTCGTGCCTACGTGGCTCCTCCATCGGGTGCCGGATGACCTGTCCGACGAGGTCGCGGTGCTCGCGGAACCGATGGCGGTGACGGTGACCGCTCTCCGCCGGGCGCATCTGGCCGCGGGGGACGTCGTGCTCATCGTGGGACCGGGGCCGGTCGGGCTGCTCGCGGCCCTCGCCGCACGATCATCCGCGGCGGCGGATGTCATCGTCGCCGGACGCACCGATGGCGCCCGACTGGAGACGGCCCGTCAGCTCGGGTTCGCCACTACCACCGCCGACCAGGCGGGCGGGTTCCTGCGGGCCCGGACCAACGGAAGGGGTGCTGACGTGGTGCTCGAGGCGACTGGCACGGGCGCCGGCGTAGCGGCCGCGTTCGATGGCGTCCGCCGACGTGGCCGGATCGCCGCGATCGGGCTGTCCGGGCTGCCATCGATCGATGTCCGCTGGGACTTCGCCACGACCCGCGACGCCGACCTGGCGTTCACCATGAGTTCCAGCTACGACGCCTGGCAGCCAGCACTCACCCTCCTCGGTCGGGTGGCCGAGGATGCGGCGACACTGCCCACCTACTTCCCGCTCGCCGACTGGGCGACCGCATTCCGGGCCGTGGAGGGACGCATGGTCGTCAAGGCGGTCATCGACCCGACCGGGACCTCAGGGAGCGCGGCATGAGCCTGATCGTGATCACCGATTGCGATCATCCGAGTATCGAGCTGGAACGGGCGATCTTCGTCGCGGCCGGCCACGATGTGGTGCTGGCGCAGTGCCGGACCGCGGAGGACGTCGTGGCGGCCGGACAGGGAGCTACGGCGCTGCTGGCCCAGTACGCACCCATCACGGACGCGGTCATGGCGGCGCTACCTGGCTTCCGGGTCGTGGGCAGGTACGGTGTCAGCCTGGACAATATCGAGCTGCCAGCGGCCGCGCGGCACGGCATCAAGGTCGTCAACGTGCCCGACTACTGTATCGACGAGGTGGCCGACCACGCCATCGGCCTGGTGCTGGCACTCAGCCGGGGGATCACGTTCCTCGATCGCGCCATCCATGCGGGCACGTGGGACTTCCGTCGCGGCGGGGAGCTTCGCCGCGCGAGCGGCATGCGTCTGGGCATCATCGGCCTGGGGCGTATCGGGGCCGCGACCGCTCGTCGGGCGCAGGCGCTGCGATTCGAGGTCGTTGCCTCGGACCCACGCGCGTCGGACGTCGACGAGGTGCGCCGCATGGACCTCGACGAGCTGCTCGCGACCAGCGACATCGTGAGCCTGCACCCCTGGCTCGATCCGTCGACCCGCCACCTGCTCGATGCGACCGCGCTGGCGCGCATGAAGCCCGGTGCCCTGCTGGTGAACACGTCCCGCGGCGGCCTCGTCGACCAGGCCGCGCTCGTGCAGGCGCTCCGCTCCGGTCATCTGGGCGGGGCGGCGCTGGACGTCCTGGAGCATGAGCCGATCGCCGCCGATGATCCCCTGCTGTCCCTGCCCAACGTCGTGCTCACTCCGCATGCGGCCTTCTACAGCCCGGAGTCAATGGTCGAGATGAAGACCCGGGTCGCGGAAGGGATCATCGGTGCGCTTGATGAACTCCCGCCGCCCTGAGCAACGTCGGACCGGGGCCATCCCAACGACCGGCATCCGCTGTCGGTCGGCGCAAGGACAGATGGCACGAGGTGGCTCAGCACAGGATATGCTCGCGGTGACGTGAGATGGACACCATCCTCTTGGCTCCGGGGCCCGGCCGCCGGCGCGGGCGGCCAGCGCGAACGGCACGTCCGTGGTCGGGACTGACCGCGGACGGCCCGCCCGGGTGGCAACGGACGACGTCATCGGAGCCGACGACTCCTGGTACCAGGACGCGGTCGTCTACGAGCTGCACGTTCGCTCGTTCCGGGACGCGGACGGCGACGGGATCGGTGACTTCCAGGGCCTGACCGAGAAGCTGGACTACCTGGTCGACCTGGGCGTCACGGCGATCTGGATCCTGCCGTTCTACCCGTCGCCCGGACGCGATGACGGCTATGACATCGCAGATTATCGGGGCGTCAATGCCGACTACGGCAACGTCCGCGACGTCCGCGAGCTTATCCGCGAGTCGCACCGACGTGGGCTGCGGGTGATCACCGAGCTGGTCTGCAATCACACCTCCGATCAGCATCCCTGGTTCCAGCGGAGTCGGCGTGCACGACCCGGCAGCCGTGCCCGCAACCGGTACGTGTGGAGCGATACACCCGACAAGTATCGTCAGGCACGCATCATCTTCCAGGATTTCGAGCCTTCCAACTGGACCTGGGATCCGGTCGCGCAGGCGTACTACTGGCACCGCTTCTACAGCCACCAGCCCGACTTGAACTTCGATGACCCGGCTGTCCATCGCGACCTCGTTGGCGCCATGGATTTCTGGCTGGAGATGGGTGTCGACGGGCTGCGGCTGGACGCAATCCCGTACCTGTACGAGCGCGAGGGCACCAACTGCGAGAACCTGCCGGAGACGCACGCCTTCCTCCGGATGCTTCGCGCGCACATCGACGAGCGATATCCGGGAAGGATCCTGCTGGCGGAGGCCAATCAGTGGCCGGAGACGGCGGTCGCCTATTTTGGCGGCGGCCGCGGTGACGAATGCCACATGGCGTTCCATTTCCCGGTCATGCCGCGCCTGTACATGGCCCTCCGCCGCGAGGACCGCTACCCGATCGTGGACATCCTCGACCAGACTCCCTCCATCCCGGAGACGGCGCAGTGGGCGCTCTTCCTTCGCAACCATGATGAGCTGACACTCGAGATGGTCACCGATGAAGAGCGCGACTTCATGTACCGGGTCTATGCCGACGATCCCCAGACACGGCTGAATCTGGGTATCCGGCGTCGCCTGGCACCGCTGATGCGAAACGACCGACGTCGTATCGAGCTTCTGAACGCACTGCTGTTCTCGATGCCCGGCACGCCGTTCATCTACTACGGCGACGAGATCGGCATGGGCGATAACGTCTATCTCGGTGATCGAAACGGTGTTCGGACACCGATGCAGTGGAGTGCCGATCACAACGCCGGCTTCTCGTCGGCGGACCCGTCCCGGCTCTGCCTACCGATCGTCACCGACCCGGAGTACCACTACACCAACGCGAACGTGGCGACCCAGAAGGCCAACCCACACTCGCTGCTGTGGTGGATGAAGCGGCTCATCAGCCTGCGCAAGCATCACCAGGCGTTCGGCCGTGGCACGATGGAACTCCTTGGCCCCGAGGATCGACGCATCCTGGCTTTCCTTCGCCGGACCCCGGAGGAGCGACTCCTGATCGTGGCCAACCTGTCCCGCTTCGCGGTCCAGTTCGCGTTGGACCTATCCGAGCACGCGGGCTGGCGGCCGGTCGAGCTGTTCGGACGCTCGGAGTTCGCGCCCATCGGCGAGGATGGGCGGTATCCGCTGACCCTGGCTCCCCACGCATTCCTGTGGTTCGAGCTCGTGCCCGCGGCCGCCGCCAAGCCAGTTTCGAACCGCGATCCCAGGCACACGCCGACGGTGCCGGGCCTCGATCGCTGGTCGGATGCCATGGAGCCGACCGTCGCCCGGGCGCTTGGGACCGCCATCGCGCCCTACCTCTCGGAGCAAGTGTGGTTCCGTGGGACCATGCGCCAGGGGGTCCCGGTCGAGATCGTGGATGTGCACCCGTTCGGGGAGCAGGAGCGCGCGGCCCTGGTCCTGGTACGTCCCGCCGTTCTGGATGGCGACCAGGCCCTGTATCAGCTCACTCTCGCCTTCGCCGAGGGTGATAGCCCATGTGGGCCCGAGGAAGGGACTGCCCTCGCACGCTCCACGTCACGTGGCATGATCTGCGACGCATCCGGCCAACCGTGGTTCGGCCGGGCGTTGCTGCAGGACTTCCGCCGTGGGCGGCTGCTTCGCGGGCGGTCGGGCACCATCGCCGCTGACTCGCGTGCAGAGCTGACGGCGATCGTCGAAGCGGCGGGCCATGCCCCGTCCATCCCCGTCTCGCCGGGATCTCGCAATGTCGCGCTCCGGATCGGCGGGTCGTATCTCAAGCTGTATCGGCGGATCGAGCCAGGTGAGCACTCCGAGCGTGAGATCGGCCGCAGTCTCCGGAGGCACCCGCACCTGCGGGCGAGCGGATTGACGGTCACCTTGGAGTATCGGCGCGCCGGCGCGCCGCTCGTCATCGGTGGCGTGGGCCCGTACGTGGCCAACGAGGGCACGGCCTGGGGGCTCATGGTCGGGGCGGTGGGTACGTTCATCGATCGTGCCGCAGCCATGGACAGCGCGACGACCGGATCCACATCACTGGCGGCTGTGCTCGCGAACTTCGGGGCGCCCCCGGCATCCAGTGCGCGCGCCATCGTGGGGGAATGGGTCGAGACCGTCCGTCTCATCGGCCGGCGGGCCGCTGAGCTCCATCTGGCCCTTGCGGCCGAGCAGGAGTTGCCCGGATTCACGCCGCTGCCATTCGGCGAGTTGTACCAGCGCTCCCTGTACCAGGCCATCCGGGGTCGTTTCCACGACGCCGTCACCGCCCTCGGCGATCGCGCGACCACGGATCCGACCCACCCGCGCGCTGTGGACGAACTCGCGGCGCTGGGCCGTGCGGCCGACCCGTATCTGCGCGATCTGCTGGATCACACGCTGGCCACGGTTCGCATCCGGATCCATGGCGATCTCCGGCTCGAGCACTTCCTCGACGTCGGTGGCGATGTGATGATCGTCGATTTCGAGGGTGACCCTACGCGTCCACTCAGCGAGCGCCGGATCCCGCGACCACCGTTGCGCGACCTGGCGGTCATCATCGCGTCATTCGTCCGCGTCGCAGGTGTGGGGCTGGACGATGCGCGGAAGCGCTCCGTGCTTCGCGAGACGGATGACGCCGCCGCGGCGTCATACGTCCTTGATTGGGTAGCGGGCGCGGTAGCCGCCGTCGTCAATGGCTACGTGGAGGCGGCGGGCACGGGCGAGCCCGCGCTGTTCCCGCACGACGGGCGTGACGCCGCGATGTTACTGCGCGCGCTGACCATCGACGCCCTCTGCCAGGTCGTCGTGAACGCACCGGAGCGAGATCGCGCGCCAGCGGCGTTGGTCGTGCCTGCCATCCGGGCGCTGTTGGAGTGACCACGCGATCGGCACGACCGTCCACGGGCCATGGCCCGAGCTACCGTCCCGGAATGGAACCGCCCTTCGACGAGCGCCTGCTGATCGTCGCCAATCGCCTGCCGCTGACTGCCCGTCGGTCCGGCCGACGATGGCGGGCCGAGGTGAGTTCCGGCGGCCTGGTGGCCGCCCTTGGTCCCCTGATGAACGACAGCCACGGGTTGTGGATCGGCTGGCCCGGGGGTGCATCCGCGGACGATCCGGCCGGTCAGCGACGTCTCCTGGCCGATTGGGAGGTCCGCCACGGGTACGTGTCGGTTGACCTGCCACTCGAGCTATCGAGTTCCTTCTACGAGGGCTACGCGAACGACACGTTGTGGCCGCTGCTGCACGGCTTCCCGACCCTCGTGGTATTCGATCCGGAGTCATGGATCGCCTATCGTGCAGCCAACCTCAGATTTGCCGAGACCACCTTGGTGCGACATCGTCCGAGCGACCTGGTATGGATCCACGACTACCAGCTCTTCCTGGTACCGGAGCTGGTCCGCCAGGAGGCGCCTGACGCGCGGATCGGTTTCTTCCTGCATGTGCCGTTCCCGTCGTCGGAGGTGTTCGGTATCGTGCCCCAGCGTGAGCAGTTGTTGCGCGGCCTGCTCGGGGCGGACGTCATCGCGTTCCAGACGCACAGCCATCTACACAACTTCCGGCGGGCGCTCCTGCTGTGGCTGGGGCTCGACAGCCAGATGGACCGGGTCGAGGTAGGCGACCGCGTGGTGCGCTTGGAGGCGTTACCCATCGGCGTCGTGCGCGACGAGTGGACGCAGCTGATCCACGACGATCCTGCCACGGGTCGCCGGATCCGACAGCTGCGGTCCCGTCATGGGTCGCGCCAGATCATCCTGTCCGTCGACCGACTCGACTATACGAAGGGGATCCCCGAGCGGTTGCGGACGTATCGCCGCCTGCTCCGGGCGTCCCCGGAACGACGCGGACGCGTCACCCTCATCCAGGTCGCCGTCCCTACGCGTGAGCAAGTGCCGGCATACCAGGAGCTCCGTCGGGAGGTCAGCGAACTCGTGGGCGAGATAATCGGGGAGTTCGCGACGCCGGAATGGGCGCCGGTCGTGTACCTGCGCCGATCGGTGCCGCGGAGGGAGCTGGCGGCCTTCTATGCGGCGGCGGACATTGCCTGGGTCTCACCACTCCGTGACGGCATGAACCTGGTCGCGAAAGAGTACGTGACGTGCCAGGATGGACAATCCGGCGTGCTTGTGATCAGTGAGTTCGCCGGAGCCGCCCAGGAGATGGCGGAGGCCATCCGGGTGAACCCGTACGACGAGGTAGGCAGCGCGGAGTCGCTCGAGCGTGCCCTGGACATGCCCGACGAGGAGCGTCGTGACCGGATGGCGGCGCTGCATGAGCGTGTGCGCCGCGGCGATGCCCGTGCCTGGGCGGCCTCCTTCCTGGGGGTCCTGCGCGAGGCCTCCGACGAGCGAGTCGCCGACCGGTCATCCGAAGCGCTCCCGCTGCCGATCGCGGAGTTGTGCGCAGCGTTCAGCGCCGCCGAGCGCAGCCTGGTATGCCTGGACTACGACGGCACACTCGTGCCTATCACCCCAAGGCCTCAGGATGCCGTTCCGACGCCAGGACTCGACGACATCCTGGGCCGTCTCGCGCGATTGCCCGGCACGGCCGTGCTCCTGGTCTCGGGGCGGCACCCGAAAGACCTGGACCGATGGTTCGGTCATGTGGACGGGCTCTGGCTGGCCGCCGAGCATGGGGCCGTCCTACGGGCGCCAGGTGACCTCGACTGGTCGCCGCTGCATCAGGGTGCCGACGATGGCTGGAAGGATCAGGTCCGCCCCGTGCTGGACCACTTCGTCGCTCGCACACCGGGGAGCACCATCGAGGAGAAGTCGTTGTCGCTCGCCTGGCATTACCGTCAGGCGGATCCCGAGTTCGGGGAGTGGTTGGGCAAGGAGCTGGCAGACACGCTGCACGCGCTGGTCGCCGGGACCGACCTGACGATCCTGCTCGGCAACAAGGTCGTAGAGGTGCGCTTCGCGTGGGCGCACAAGGGCGAGGCACTCGATCGCCTGGCATCGCAGTTCCCAGCGGCGGACCTCACCATCGCGATCGGAGACGACAGGACGGACGAAGATCTGTTCGATCGGCTCTCGGCCGCCGACTGGTCCATCAAGGTTGGGCCCGGCTCTACCCGAGCCCGTTTCCGGATCCCCGGTCCGGCCGAGGTCCGTGCGCTGCTGGCCCTGCTGCTCGACTCAGAGGGCCCGGCCCCGGCCTGAGCGGCTGCATCGGTGCCGCGATCACTCGCCGCGCCCAGGCGTCGCGGTTCGAGGTCGTCGCTACGGACTCACGCGCGCCCGAGGTTGACGACGTACGCCGCTTGGACCCCCGAAGATCCGATTCGTCTCGCACGTTTGCCGAGCTGTCCCGCCAGGTCAAACAGCCGCAGCCGATACAGCACGTCATCTTCGACCATGGCGCCAACCCTCCTGCTCATCGCGTACGACACGACGCATGGGGGCTCCCGGCGCCGCTCGCTCATCGGCGATCACCTCCCAGATGTCGGGAGTATTTGGGGACCGTTCAAGCCAGGCCTTCGGACTACGCCTCGAAGCGGCGGAAGACAGCGACCGCGTTCTGCCCGCCAAAGCCGAAGCCGTTGATGATCGCCGTATCCACGCGGCGCTGGCGCGCGACATTGGGCGTGTAGTCCAGGTCGCATTCGGGCAGGTCGGGGTTCGCGAGATTGATGGTCGGAGGCACCACGTTGTCGCGTATGGCGCCGATGGCGGTCAAGGCACTCATGACACCCGCCGCACCCAGCAGGTGGCCCACCATGGACTTGGGGGACGACACGGCGACGTGCCGCGCGTGGTCCCCGAACGCTGCCTTGATGGCGCGGGTCTCGGTCACGTCGTTGAGTGGCGTGGACGTTCCGTGGGCGACGATGTAGTCGACTTCATCGGGTGCAGTGCCCGCGTCCCGCAGGGCCATGGTCATCGCCCGGGTCGCTCCGCGACCGGTCGGTTCCGGTGCCGAGATGTGGAACGCGTCCGCGGTCAGGGCAGCGCCCAGCACTTCGGCATGGATGGTGGCACCGCGCGCAAGGGCATGTTCGGCGCTCTCGAGGATCACCACACCGGCGCCCTCGCCGAACAGGAAGCCATCCCGGTCGCGGTCGAACGGCCTCGATGCGTGCTCGGGGTCGTCGTTGCGCTTGGACAGCGCGCCCATGTTGGACAAGGCCGCGAAGGCCACCGGCAGCAAGGGCGCCTCGGACCCACCTGCCAGGACCACATCCACCTCACCCCGCTGGATCATGCGCAAGCCGTCCTGGAACGCGATGACGGAGCTGGCACAAGCGGCCACCTGGGTCGTGACCGGACCCGTCAGCCCGTACTCCATGGACAGCAGGCAGGCGGCCATGGACCCGGACAGGGCTGGGATGGCGAACGGGCTCACCTGTCCCGGACCCTTGGCGTGCAGGGTGGCCGTGCCATCGATGACCTGCTCCTGGCCCCCGCCGCTGGTGTTGACCGTGACCGCCACCCGGTCCAGCTGGTCTGGACCGAACGATCCGAAGTCCAGGCCGGCATCCTCGACCGCCTCCTTGCCTGCGGCCATGCCGAGGTGGATGAAGCGGCTCATCCGGCGGGCCATCTTGCGATCCATGGCCACGGTCGGGATCGAAGTCCTTCACCTCGGCCGCGATGCGGACGTCGTAGCCACTCGCGTCGAAGTGGGTGATCGGGCCTCCGCCGCTGACACCCCGCAACAAGGTTCCGCCAGAAGGTCGGGAAGTCGTTGCCGATCGGCGTGACGGCGCCCATGCCGGTGACGACGGCGCGTCGGGACAGGTCGGTGTCAGGCACGGGTCGGGCTCCTCGGGGTGGTCAGCGTATGGTAGCCGCCCCTCACCTCGAGGCGGTCTCCAGGGCCCCGGTCCGGCGGCCACGCGGGCGGGCTGCCCGCGCCCGGCGGTCCGCGGCGCGTGCCTGCGGCATCGACCGCCAGGTCGCCGGAACGGCCCTCGTCCACAGTCGCACTGCCCGGGTGATGGTCGTGGCTGCCTGGGTGCGCCGGCGCCCCATGGGGATCCCGTACGCGACCGCGAGGCGTGCTGGCAGCAGTGCCAGCCCAGGCAGTGCCAGCAGGTCGACCGCCCATCCGGGCGTGCCAGGCAATGGTGGACGCACCAGCATCGGCGCCAGCGTCCGGGCCGTATCGGTGACCTGGATCGGTCCGTCCGGGGCCAGCATCCGGGCCCAGTACCGGGACAGCCCGGCCCAGTCCACGGGACTGACGCCCAGCGGGATACCCATCCGGACACCCACCGAGCGAGCTTCGGCCCAGAACTTGGCTGCCTCGAGGTCCGACAAGCGGCCTACCCATCTCCGGTACGCCCGGACGCTGGTCACGACGAGTGTCGCCTGGACCCACAGCAGCAACTCGGGATCGAGCGCCCGATACGCATCCTGGCCGGTGGCCAGGGCAGCACCATCGTCACGAACGGGGCCACGCACCGTCGCATGGACGCCGTTGAGCCGTCGGATCGCAGCCTCCGCGGCGGGGCCGTCGCCGAAGACCAGGTCCATGGTCGTGGACAGCGTTCGTCGCAGCCGGCCAAACGGGTCGGCCAGGAAGTCGCTGTGATGTGCCACCCCCTCGGCGATGAGCGGATGCGCGAGCTGAAGGAGCGTTGCGGTGGGGCCCGCCCCCAGCAACACGGCCTCCCGGTTGATGCGCCACATGAGCGAGCCTGGCCCGTAGAAGCCGAGCACGGGGTCGGCCCGGTCCGGAGCGGTCACCCGGCGGGCAACTCGAGTTCGATCAAGGGTGTGTCCCAGTGTGCCTCGAGCAGCTCGAACCGGCGAGCCTCCTCGGACCGGAAGCGGTCCTGGTCGGGATACAGCCGGAGCTTGACGTCCGCCTCGCTGCGCGCCTCCAGCGCTGCCCAGTCACGGTATGTGATGGTCACCATCACGTCCCAGTCGGCCCGACCGTCGCCATGGAACCGCGGCTCGTAGAGCCGCACATCGGTGAACCGCCCATCTCGCAGCTGTTCCCGGAGGATGGGCCAGTGGTTGCGGCGGAATAGGTCCAGCCACTCCTCGTGATGGCCCCACTTGACGCGGTAGTAGTAGGCGGCCGTGACCGGCGATGGGTGGCTGGGGGTGTGGCTGCTCATGGCTCATCTTGGCACCTGACGGCCGTGAGCTGCCGGGATCGCAGCCGAAACAGGGCCGTCAGTCGCCGTCGTAGCGCTTGAAGATGACCGCGCCGTTGTGGCCGCCCAGGCCGATGTTGTCGGACATGGCGTAGCGGATCTCCATCGGCCGCGACGCGCCGTGGACCACGTCCAGGTCGATCTCCGGATCCGGCTCGCGGTAGTTGAGCGTGGCGGGCGCCATCTGGTGGAACACGGACAGCACCGTGAACACGCCCTCGACGGCGCCCGCCGCGCCCATCAGGTGGCCGGTCATCGACTTGGTGCCGCTGATGGCGATCTCCGTCGCCCGGTCACCGAACACGGAGTGGATGGCCTGTGCCTCGCGCAGGTCGCCCAGCGGGGTCGACGTGCCGTGGGGGTTGATGAGGTCGATCTGGTCGCGGGGCGTGTCGTGGCGCTGCGAGCGCCCACTCCATGGCACGCCGCGTGCCGTCGCCCTTCTCGACCGGCTGGATGAGGTCCCAGGCGTCGCCCGCCGAGCCGTAGCCCACCACCTCGGCGTAGACCCGCGCGCCGCGCGCCTTGGCGATCTCGAGGTCCTCCAGCACCATGGCGCCGGCGCCCTCGCCCAGCACGAAGCCGTTGCGGGTCCGGTCGAACGGTCGCGAGATGGATCGTCAGGCCCTCGTCCTCGCGGGGCGTGCCCATGCCCCGCATGTTGCTGAAGCCGACGTAGCCGACCTCGAACAGGGGCGTCTCGGTGGAGCCCGCGATGACCGTGTGGAAGTCGCCCCGGCGGATGCCCTCGGCCGCCTCGCCGATGTTGTGGGTGCCCGTGGAGCAGGCGGTCACGATGCACATGTTCGGCCCGCGCGCGCCGAGCTCGATGGCGATCTGGCCGGACGCGGTGTCGGGCAGCATGTTGGCGATGAAGAACGGGCTGACCGACCGGGGCCGCGTCTTCATGGTCTCGATGGCATCGGCCATGAGTCCCGGCCCACCCACGCCGGAGCCGAAGTAGACGCCGACCTCGTCCGCGTTCGAGGCATCGACGACGAGGCCCGCGTCCGCGGCCGCCTGCTTGGCCGCGGCCACCCCGAACACCACGTTCTTGTCCGTGCGCCGGACGGCCTTGAAGTCCATCCAGGCGTTGGGGTCGAAGTCGTGGACCTCGCCGGCCGCGTGGCACTCGAGGTTCGAGGCGTCCCAGTAGGTGATCTCGCGCAGGCCCGACTGTGCCCGCGGTCAGGTTGGCCCACGCGGTCGGGATGTCGGCGCCCACGGGGCTCACGATGCCCAGGCCGGTGACGGCCACTCGGCGGCTGAAGTCGGGCTTTGCGCATGCGGGCTACTCCGTGAGCGGTGGGCTGGTCGAGCAGGGAGGTGGGGTCGGCCACGCCCGACGGCGCGGCGGGGTCGTCGGACGCGAGGGTCCGTGCCTCCGGCGCGATGCGCCGGATGAGGTTGGTGAGCACCTTGCCGGGGCCGACCTCCACGAAGGTGTCGACGCCGTCGTCGCGCATCGTCCGCACGGCGCGCACCCAGTCGACGCCGCGCGTCAGGTGCTCGATGAGCTCCGCGCGGCACGCCTCGCCGGTGGTCAGCGGCCGCGCGTCCGCGTTGGCCAGCAGCGGCGCCGACCGGGTCGCGGAAGGTGATCGTCGGCGAGCTCGGCGCGCATGCCGTCCGCGGCGGCCGCCATGAGCGGCGAGTGCGCCGCGACGCTCACCGGCAGCACGATGGCCCGCTTGGCGCCGAGTGCCCTTGGCGGCATCCGCCGCGGCCTGCGACGGCCGCGGTCGACGCCGCTGACCACGATCTGGCCGGGAGAGTTGCGATTGGCGACCGTGAACACGCCGGCGGCCGCGCCGATGGCCTCCAGCTCCGGGATGCCGCGCGTCGTCGAGGCCGATGATGGCGGCCATGGCGCCGTCGGGGGACGAGCCCTGCATCAGCCGGCCGCGGGCCCGCACCAGGCGGAGCGCATCGCCGAGGTCCAGCACGCCGGCGGCGACCATGGCGCTGTACTGGCCCATGGAGTGGCCCGCGAAGTACGCCGGTGCCGGCAGTCCGGCGGCCGCGGCGGCCGGGACCCAGGCCCGGAACAGCGCGATCGAGATGGCCAGGATGGCCGGCTGGGAGTTCTCGGTCAGGTCCAGCGGTCTCGGCCGGGCCCTCGGCGATGAGCGTCGACAGGGCGATCGCCGAGTGCCGCATCGGCCTCCGCGAACACGGCGCTCCGCCGGGGTCCCGACGAGGGCGCGACCCATGCCCACCGATCTGCGACCCCTGGCCGGGGAAGACGAGCGCCAGATCCGCACGCGGTAGGCCTCCTGGTTGCGTCTGGAGCGCGACCTGCACGGCGGGCGCGCTCAGGTCGCCCGACGTGCGACCCCGCGAACCGTACCAAACCGGACAGCCTCGGATGTCTGGAATATGTGCAACGATGCACGTATCTGGCCTCGTGGCGCCTCGCCTACCGCTCGCTCCACAGGTCCGCCACGGATCCGAGGTGCTCGTCGGTGGCCGTCGACCGTCGCTCCCAGGGGCTGCTCGACCCGGTCGTCCAGGCGGCCCGGGATGAGCTGGGCGCCGGCGGCCTGCCGGGCGACCGCATCCTCGTGCTGCGGGCGATCTGGCGCGACCTCATCACCGGGTTCGCCGCTCGCAGCTGAGCGACCATCGACCTCGGCTTCCTGCAGCTGACCACCCTGTACGCCGTGGCCGGGACCGGCGTCCCTCACGGTCGCCGACCTGGGCGAGCAGCTGGGTCGGTCGCCGTCCGCGGCGAGCCGGATCGCCACCGGCCTGGAGCGGCGGGGCCTGCTGCTCGCGGACCGAGGAGGTCGCCGACCGGCGTCAGCGACTGCTGACCCTGACGCCCCAGGGGGCGGCGCTGCTGGCGATGTTCGACCGGGCACGCGCGGACCAGTTCCTGGCCGTCGTCCGGCCGCTGGCCGATGGCCGACCGGGCCGATCGTCGCGATGGCGGTCGACGCACTCGCGACCCGGGCCATGACCCGGTCCGGTCGCCTCATCAAGGCCGAGACCGGGCAGCGGTGAGTGGTCGACGCTCTGCGCGACCGATCCAGGGAGAGAGTGAGCGGACGGCGGCTACTTCGCCGCCACCTGCACGTTCGCGGTGAGTTTGGCTGACTGGATGGACCCCGCATCGAAGGCCTCGTCCGAGACGACGATCCGGTGTGCGCCTACGGGCAGGTCGATCATCGCCAGCCAGGCGCCTGCCACCGCGTTGGAGGTCCGTGGCGGGATGCCGAAGATGTTGTTCTCGGGCCAATCGAGCGAGAACTTCGGGCTCAGCGCCCACAACCTCGTGATGTCGGGGACCTCGTAGCCGTCGACCGTGATCCGCGGGTTCAGGAAGTCGCTGCGGGCGAGATCCACGCATCGGACGAGGTCCTCGCCGTCCTGGGGCGGCTCGCCCGAGTCATCGCAGAGCGTTCCACCTGCACTCGCTAGTACCGACTGGCCCTCGGTGATGTTGCAGTTGATCTCGAATGTCTTGCCGAGGTTTGCGGTTGGGAGCATCAGGACATCACCCGTGAGTCCGGCCGCACAGTTGTCGACGACCGATGGGTTCTTGTCCGCGGGCGTGCCGATGAACCAGTCCCACCAACGCCCGGCCCACTCACCGTATGGCACTCCGAGTGGATCCGGCTCGCCAGGTGCAACCCAGCTGAATACGACCTCCTCGGTGTGGATGGTGATGCCGCCACTCGGCACCGCCGGTCCAGGGCTCTGTGCCATTGCGGTAGTGGTGAGTGCCAGCGCCGCGATGGCCCCCACCACGGCACCGACCGTGAACTTCCTGACCCGGACCAGGTACCGATTCGTCTGGACGATCATCATCCACTCTCCTCTTCCAGCGGGTCCGTCCACCTGACGAACGGCTGCCACCGTACACTGCACCCCCCTGACGACCCGAGCCACACCATCGAGGAGACGGCGCGTGCGTAGACCTGCACTGATCATGGTCGCCCTGCTGGCCCTCGTGGCAATGGGCTCAGTCCCTGCGAGTGCACTTGGCTCGGCCAGGGCGGCTCACCGATCTGGCGACGACCGTGTCCCCACCGGTCGGGTGATCGTCGACGTCGCCGCTTCTTCAGATCCCGCGTCCGTCGCGGAACGGACTGGGGTTACAGCGGACCTGGTCTTCGTTGAGAACCCCAAGGGTTTCGCGGGCCGTGTTGATGCCAGGCAAGCGGCGAAGTTGGCCCGCGACCCTGACGTGCTCTCGGTACGCAAGGATCGGATCGCCGGTCGGATCGACCCCCGCAAACCCAAGACACAGCCCGAGCAGCCCGCTCAGGTGATCAAGGCCGCGGAACGCCGCGTCGGCCTCCTCTCCAGCCCCACCGCCGACATCGACGGGAAGGGTCCGCCCATCAATGTGGATGTGGCCGTGTTCGACACGGGCATCGACCGTCACCACCCCGATCTCCGGGTCGTCGGTGGCATCAGCTGCATTCCCGGTAACTCGTCGAACTGGTCCGATGCCGAGGGTCACGGCACCATGGTGGCCGGACTCGATCGGGGCGAAGGACAACGACATCGGCATCGCCGGGATCGCACCCGGTGCACGTCTGTGGGCTGTCCGCATCGCCGACGAGGACGATCATCGCCAACTCGGCACTGGAATGCGGATTGCGGTGGCTGCTCAAGCACCGCGACACCATCGACGTCGCGAACTTCAGCTTCAGCGAAGGCGACCCGATGGTCGGGCCGTGCGGCGTCGTCAACGGCGTTGTCGAGGACCGGCTGCACGCCCTTGTGTGCAAGGCGGTCGCCTCTGGGATCACGATCGTTGCCTCAGCGGGCAACGACTCCCAGGACGCCGGCCTCGTCAGTCCATCCGCGTGGCCAGAGGTCATCACGGTGTCAGCCTTCGCCGAGACCGACGGACTCCCCGGCGGGTTGGGACCGGCGCCGTGTCTGGAAGGCGAGGCCGACGACGGGTTCGCCACCTTCTCGAATTTCGGCGAGGCCGTCGACATCAGTGCCCCAGGCGTGTGCATTACCACCACGTACCCTGGCGGGCTCTATGCGTACGACTCGGCGACGAGCTTCTCGGCCCCCTTCGTGTCAGGGGCTGCGGCGCTGGTCCTCGCCACGCGTCCAGGCGCCAGCCCAGCCAGGGTCCGATCGATCCTGTTGGCCAGAGCCGAGCCCGGGCCCATTCAGGGCGACCCCGACAACTTCCCGGAAGGCATCGTCAACGTCGCCGGCCTGTAGCTCTGATACGTCAAGCTCACAAACGCGGCTCAGGGTGTCCAGCCGCGCACCGCGTCCACGTCCACGCGGATGACCGGCAGCAGACTCCAGGGCATGCGTGCGGTACTGCGGGTAGCGCGCCCGCAGCGCCGCGATCGCGGCGTCATGCTCGCCGGCGTTCGTCCTCGGGCGAGATCAGCCGCGCGATGCCGTCCAGCCGCAGCCAGGCGAGTCGCGTCCAGTCCTCGTCCCAGCGGTCGACCAGCAGCGTCACCCGTGGATCACGCTCGATGTCCCGGACCCGTGCCAGCGAGCGTCGGATCGCTCGAGCGCTTGGGCTTGTCGTCGATGGGCGTGTAGACCACCAGGGCCATCGGCGTCCTCGATCGAGCGCGAAGCAGCAGGGCACCAGGCGCGGCCGCCCGTCCGGGCCGATGGTGGCCAGCGTCGCCCGGCGCGCCTCGTCCAGCAACGCGCGCTGGCCGGGCTCCAGGACGGCATCGACACGCGGACCGGCTACAGGTCGAGGTCGGTGACGGCGCCCTTGCTGGCCGACGAGACCGAGGCCGCGTACTTGGCCATCACGCCCCGGGTGTAGCGCGGCGCGGGGCGGCGTCCAGCCGACCTTGCGGCGCTCGATCTCGGCCGCGTCGACCTCCAGGTCGAGCACGCGCTTGTCGACGTCGATGGTGATCATGTCGCCCTCGCGCACGAACGCGATGGGGCCGCCGTGGGCCGCCTCCGGCGCCACGTGGCCGATCATCAGGCCGTGGGTGCCGCCGCTGAACCGGCCGTCCGTGAGCAAGCCCGACCGAGTCACCCAGACCCTCGCCCACGAGCGCGCCGGTGACGGCCAGCATCTCCTGCATGCCCGGTCCGCCGACCGGTCCCTCGTAGCGGATGACGACCACGTCGCCGGCGTGGATCTCCTGCCGCTTGACCGCCTCGAAGCACTCGGTCTCGGAGTCGTACACCTTGGCCGGGCCGCGGTGATATCGGCGCTCGTGGCCGGCGAGCTTGATGACGCAGCCATCGGGCGCCAGCGAGCCACGCAGGATGGCGAGGCCGCCGGTGGGCTTGATGGGCTGTCTCGATGGGCTTGACCACGACCTGGCCGGGCGTCTCGACCGTGGCATCCGCGATCTGGCGGAGCGTCTGTCCGGTGACCGTCGGCGCGTCGCCGTCGATGAGGCCGCGCTTGAGCAGCTCCCGCGTGACGAGCCCGACGCCGCCCGCCTGGTACAGCTCCAGCGCCCGGTACTGGCCGCCCGGACGCAGGTCGGCGATGAGCGGCGTCCGGTCGGAGATGGTGTCGAAGTCGTCGATGTCCAGCGGGATGCCGAAGGCGTGGGCGATGGCCAGCAGGTGGAGCACGCCGTTGGTGGAGCCGCCGGTCGCCGCCACGGACGCGATGGCGTTGTCGATGGCCCGCCGGTCCACGATCGACGATGGCCGCACGTCGCGGCGCACGAGGTCCATGACCAGCTCGCCGGTCGTCGCGGGCGGCGTCCAGCTTGTCCGGGTCGACGGCGGGGATGCCGTTGAGCCCGGCGGGGGAGAGGCCCAGGAACTCCAGCACCATGCTCATGGTGTTGGCCGTGTACTGGCCGCCGCAGGCGCCCGGCGCCGGGGCAGGCGGTCGACTCGATCTCGTACAGCTCGCGGCGCCGTGATCTTGCCCGCGCGGTAGGCGCCGATCGCCTCGTAGATGCTGACGACGTCCGTGTCCTTGCCGTCGTGGCGGCCGGGCATGATGGTGCCGCTGTACAGGATCACGGTCGGGATGTCCAGGCGACCCGCGGCGATGGCGGCGCCGGGGCCGGTCTTGTCGCAGCCGATGAGGCACACCAGGCCGTCGAACAGGTGGCCGCGGCTGACCAGCTCGATGGAGTCGGCGACGACCTCGCGGCTGACGAGCGAGGCCTTCATGCCCTCGGTGCCCATGGTCACGCCGTCGCTGACCGAGATGGTGTTGAACTCCATGGGCGTGCCGCCCGCCGCCCGGATACCCTCCTTGACGGCCACCGCGAGGTCGCGCTGGTTGAGGTTGCAGGGCATCGTCTCGATCCACTGCGTGGCCACGCCGATGATGGGCTTCGCGAGGTCCTCGTCGGTGAAGCCCACGGCCTTGAGCATGCCCCGCGCGCCGGCCCGGTCGGGGCCGTCGGTGAGCGCGGCGGAGTGACGCTTGGCGGGATCGGACGGGCGGTCGTACGGCAGTGACATGGCTCGTGGCGTCCTCGGGTCGACTGGTTCCTCGGTGGGCTGCGGTCAGTGTATGGGATCGCCATCGCAACGTGGCGCCCCACCCGGCTCTCGCAGGGTGCTGGCGCGTCCCCTGGACCTGTACGTCCGGCAGCATGCCACCACGTCGCACGCGACACATCGTTGACGCCGTGAGCAGTGCATGCATACGATGTCACTCTGCATGAAGGGGCCTGACGTCGACACGCCATCGACCGACCTGGATCCGGGATTCGCCGCTCCGAACACGTCCTCAGAGGCCCTGCTGGAGATGCGCAAGGTCACGAAGCGCTTCCCCGGGGTGGTGGCCCTGTCGGAGGTCGATTTCGACATGCGTGCCGGCGAAGTGCATGCGCTTGTCGGCGAGAATGGAGCCGGCAAGTCGACGCTCATCAAGATCCTGGCTGGCGTCTATCAGCCCGACAGCGGCGAGATGACCTTCCGACAACAGCGGTACGCGGTTTCGACCCCCCGGCAGGCGCGCGACGCCGGCATCGTGACCATCCACCAGGAGCTGAACCTGGTCGCCCAGATGTCCGTGACGGAGAACATCTTCCTGGGTACCGAGCTGCAGCGCGGACCCCTGCTGGACCGTCAGACCATGCACGCCCGGGCGCGAGCCCTGCTGGCGCGGCTGCATCTGGATATCGATCCGACCCGCGCCGTCGGCGGCCTCGGCGTCGGCCAGCAACAGATGGTCGAGGTCGCGAAGGCGCTCCACCTCCAGGCCCATCTCATCATCATGGACGAGCCGACCGCATCGCTCAGCAAGCGCGAGATCGACGACCTGTTCCAGATCGTCGCCGACCTGAAGCGCCAGGGCGTGTCCATCATCTTCATCAGCCACCACCTGGAAGAGACGTTCGACATCAGCGACAGGACCACGGTGCTTCGCGATGGCCGCCATATCGCGACCATGCCGACCACCAGTCTTACCGTGGACAGCCTGATCCGGATGATGGTGGGGCGCGAACTCTCGGAGCAGATCCCGAAGCACACCGAAGAGCATGCTGGACGCGAGGTGCTGCGCGTCGAGGGGCTCACGCGAGCCGGCGCCTTCTGGGACATCGATCTCGTAGCGCACGCGGGCGAGATCGTTGGCATCGCCGGGAATGGTCGGTGCTGGGCGGACGGAGGTGGTGCGGGCGATCTTCGGTGCCGATCCGGTCGATTCGGGTCGCGTCTTCCTGGACGGCGAGCCGGTGGACATCAAGAGCCCACAGGACGCGATCCGTCACGGGATGGCCCTCCTGACCGAGGACCGGAAGGGCCAGGGGCTGGTCCTGCAATTCAACGTCCGTGAGAACATCTCGCTGGCCGTCCTGGGGCGTCTGACGCCCCGACCGTGGACCAGTGCCGCCAAAGAGTCCAGCCTGGCGGCGGGCTACATCGACCGGCTGTCCATCAAGGCGTCCAGCCAGCAGCAGCTGGTGGTGGACCTGTCGGGTGGCACGCAGCAGAAGGTCGTCCTCAGCAAGTGGCTCGCGACCACGCCTCGGGTGCTCATCTTCGACGAGCCGACGCGGGGCATCGACGTCGGCGCGAAGGCCGAGATCTACCGCATCATGTCCGAGCTCGCCGACCCAGGGTGTGACCATCCTGATGGTCAGCTCCGAACTCCTCGAGATCCTCGCCATCAGCGATCGGATCATCGTGATGCAGGGAGGACGGATCCGCGGCGAGTTGACGCGGGCGGAAGCGACCCAGGAGCGCATCATCGCGTTGGCGACCACGGTCGATGAGCCGGTCCTCGAGCCACAGCTGGTCCAGGGCTCGTGACAAGCGAGCGGTCGAGCCTGGCATCGTCATCGTCGCGGGCGGCGGGGCTGGGCCGGCGTGCCATCTCGGGGGCCGGTCCCGCCCTCGTGCTACTGGCCATGGTGGCCATCCTGTGGGCCATCTCGCCACCCTTCCGCTCTCCCACCAGCCTGATGCTCATCGGGCTGGAGGCGTCCGCCATCGGCGTCGTCGCGGCCGGGCAGACCTTTGTCATCCTCACCGGCGGCATCGACCTCTCGGTCGAGGGCATGGTCGCCTTCTGTGGCGTCATCGCCGCCATCATCATCGCGGGCACCAATGTCAGCGGTGGTCAGCTCGGCGGTGGGCTCCCGTCGTGGATCGCGCTGCCCGTGGCGCTCGGGCTGGGCGCGCTCATCGGCATGTCCCAAGGGGTCTTGGTCACCGCATTCCGGATGAACCCGTTCATCGTGACGCTCGGATTCCGCAGCATCCTGCTGGGTGTCGCCTTGGTGCTCTCGAATGGCTCGGGCATCTACATCCACAAGGACGACCTGCTGGGATTCCTCACCGGACACTGTGACGATCCTCGGCGTCAACATCCCCGTACCGCTGATCCTCGCCCTGATCATCTATGGCATCAGTTGGATCGTCCTGCGACAGACGAAGTTCGGGCGTTATACATATGCGATCGGGGGCAACGAGACTGCCGCCCGGCTCTCCGGCGTCAATACGGCCCGGGTCAAGATCGCGATCTACGGCATCAGCGGCCTGCTTGCGGCGGTCGGCGGCATCCTCGTGATGGGTCGGCTCCAGTCAGGCGCCTACCAGAACGGCACCAACATGACCCTGGTCTCGGTCGCTGCCGTGGTCATCGGCGGCACCTCGTTGAGTGGCGGCGTCGGCGGCATCTGGGGCACGCTCATTGGCGTGTTCATCATCAAGATCGTCGACGCCGGCCTGGTCTACCTGAGCTTCCCCTCCAATGCCAAGGAGATCGTGATCGGCGCGATCATCGTCCTGGCTGTCCTTATCGACGTCGCCCGACGGGGACAGATCCCGTGGCTGACGTGGCGCGCGAAAGGGGGTGGCTGACAGGGAAGGCCGTATCGCCTCTCAGTGGGCAGTTTCTTCGAGTGCCGCCCACCATCCGCGCCGAGCACCGAGTTCGGCCAACCAGGAGGAGCCACGCACCATGACACCCCGAGGAGTATTCCGCGTCGCGGCGCTATCGAGCGCCCTGACCATCGGCGCCAGTGCCATGCCAGCCCTGGGCCAGAGCCCGTCTCCCGGGCCAACGATCGTCTCAGGTTTCGTGCCGCCCGCGCTCACCAGCCCCTTCCACGTCGCCATGGTCACGGGGGCGGCAGCCGCAGCCAAGGACCTGGGTTGGCGCCTCAACGTCCAGGCTCCGGCCAGTGAAAACGACTTTCAGGGATTCGTCACTATCGTCCAGCAGATGCTGGAAACGGGTGTCAACATCCTGAGCATCAACCCCATCGGCACGGAGGCCGCCGTCACCGCCGTGAAGGCCGCGAATGACAAGAACGTGCCCATCCTCGCCCACAACTTCATCACGCCATTCTCGGATGGCACGATCACCTCATACATCGGCTACGACCAGTGGGGCGGCGCCGAGAACCTGGCCAAGACCACCTGCGACCTCATCGCCGGGAAGTACGGCAGCACGGCCGCCGAGACGACGGGGAAGGTGTTCATCCTCCTGGGTATCGACAGCATCTTCTCGCATCGGCGGACCGGCGGCTTCAAGGCCGGCCTGACCAAGTACTGCCCGAATGTCACGGTCGTCGGTGAGCAGGCTGCCGACTGGGATCGGGCCAAGGGCCAGGAAGTGGCCTCGATCGCCTGGCAGACCGATCCGGATATCGACGTGTTCTACGGCAACAGCGATGAGATGGCCATCGGTGCGGCACTCGCCGGAGACGCGCTGGGCAAGGTCATCAACAAGGACTTCTTCGCAGTAGGCATCGACGGCAACCAGCCGACCCTCGACCTGCTGAAGGAAGGCAAGTTCAGCGCCACCCTGGGCGTCGACCCCGTCAACATGGGCAGGACCGTCATCGACACCGAGAAGAAGGTGCTCGCTGGCGAGACCGTGCCCCAGATCCTGCTCACGCCCTCCGTGGTCGTGACGCCGGACAATCTGGCTGACTACACCGCGGGCAAGCTCTGGACGGACCCGGTCGCGGGTTCTCCCGAGCTCGATAACGACAAGCCCACTGTTCCCTGACCCGACCCGCGGTCAGTCACAGCCGCCCGGACCCACCGGGCGGCTGTTTCGTTTGCAGGAGGGCGTCCGACCTGGCGGGTGTCCGTGGAGTCGTGCCGGGATCGCCTCAGTACGGCGGCACGAGGTCCGGGAACATCGGGAAGTGCTTGACATTCAGGGTCGCCAGCCGGGCGCCGTGGACCTCCGCCGTTGCCGCAACGGCGTAGTCCACGAGGTCGATGCCCGAGTGAGACCGTCGATACGCGCGCAGCATCTCCCCCGCTCGGCGCGCGATCTGGTCGGTGACCGGCAGCAACCGCATGCACGCCGAACAGGCTCGCCACGGGACGTCGCTCGTCCGCTGCGCATGCCACCTTCGACCTCGATGCGGGCGAGGACGCTCGCCGACCGATCCGGCGGTCGGGATAGCAAGCAGGAAGCTGGTCGCCCGATCGTCGCCGCGCAGGTGCGCGATGAGCACGGACGTGTCCAGCACGATCACCCGGGTCAGGCCGGTCGCACGCGTGCCAGTCGCCCAGGGGTTTCCAGGCGCTCGGCCGCGGTCCGGCCGCGGATCGAGCGCTGCCACTCGGGCCAGTCGGGGTAGTCCGACAGGATGCCCGCCGTGCCCAGGATCACCGCCCGGGATTCTGATTCCGGCGTCGCCCGTCTCCAGCACCATGTCCAGAGCCCAGCGCAGTGCGCCTGCCCGTGACGTGCCGCGCTCCTCCGCGATCTCGCCCAGGCGCCGATCCTGGTCGTGGGTCAGATAGACCTGCGTCCGCTTCATATGTGTGCAGTATACATCGCAACGGAGGGCGATGACCTTGACGGATGCCCGTCGGTCAGCCGTGTGAACGTTTCGGGCGGAGCTCCACTCATAGTGGAAGACGCGCACCACCCAGGTGCGCACGCAAGAGGCCGAGGTGGATCAAGACCTCGTCGAACTCGCCCGTCGGGGTGACCGTGACGCGTTCGCTGTGCTGGTGCACCAGGTCAGCGACCCGCTGTTCGCGGTCGCGTACCGGATCCTTCGGGATGCCGACCTGGCCGAGGACGCCCTGCAGGACGCCCTCGTCACGACGCTGGCGACAGCTGCCTCGGCTGCGAGATGTGGACCGGTTC
The DNA here is from genome assembly GCA_963760625.1 of uncultured Chloroflexia bacterium. Lineage (GTDB taxonomy): Bacteria > Chloroflexota > Limnocylindria > Limnocylindrales > CSP1-4 > JAFMJV01. The sequence continues at coordinate 696,382 of CAVXDU010000002.1, read as the reverse complement.
GATGCCTGGATCCGGCGGATCCTGGTCCATGCCTGCTACGCGGAAGCCGGCCGGCGCCGCCGCCGCTCCGCCGCCATCACTGTCGATCCCGATTCGAGGGTCCGACCGTCGCCCGACGGCAGCCAGCGGGTAGTCGACCGAGACCAGCTTGACGGGCGTTCGTCCGGCTGCCGATGGAGCAGCGGGTGATCGTCGTCCTGCACCACTACCTGGGCCTGCCGCTCGTCGAGGTCGCCGAGACGCTCGGCATCCCGGCCGGCACGGCCCGCTCACGACTGCATTACGCGACGCGTGCGATGCGAACGGCCATGGAAGCCGATGCGCTGCATGTGGACCTGGGAGCTCGGCCCGCATGAACGACGAACGCGCCTTCGAGCGGGACCTCCGCGGCTGGCTGGAGGCCGGCCCCATGCAGGCCCCCGACCACGCGGTCGAGGCGATCCTGCTGACTGTCATGAACACCCCACAGGAGCGGGGCCGATGGGTCCCGTGGAGGAAGCCTCGTATCGATCGGACTCGTCCGCATCGCTGCGGTCGCCGCGGTCGCCGCGGCCGTCATCTCCGTCCCCATCATCGTCAGCCACACCACGCAACCGGCGGCGGTCGCACCTCCGCCGTTGCCACCCACGGCCTGTCCGGCCGGCACCGTGCTCGAAGAGCGGCGACATCGCCACCATAGCCGGGACCGGCGTGGCCGGGCTATTCCGGTGACGAGGGGCCCGCGACGGACGCGATGGTCCGGACGTGGGCACATGTCCGGCTTCAGCGGAGACCTCGATCGTCGGTCCCGATGGAGCCTTGTACTTCACGGACCCGCCTGGGGCGGCCGTCACGCCGCATCGGGACCGACGGCGTCATCACGACGGTGGCGGCGAACAGCCACCGGCGCGCCATTCGTGAAACCGGGCGGCCTCGCGTTCGATGCGGCGGGGGACCTCTATGTCGCCGATCCGGGTGCAGCCGCATCTGGAAGCGGGCCGTCGATGGCTCCATCACCTCGATCGCCGGCACCGGTGTGTCCGGGTCCGCCGGGAACGAGGGCAAGGCATCCGATGCCCAGGTCGGGCGCCGGGCGGGTCGTCATCGGGCCCGCGGGCGACGTGTACCTGGACGATGCCAACAACGTGCGCAGGATCGATGCCGCGGGCGTCATCCATGCGTTCGCCGGAACCGGTGTCGCAGGCTACTCAGGCGATGGCGGCCTGGCCGTCGATGCCCAGTTCGGCGACTCCGTGGCCGCTGGGGCACGTTGCGCCTGACGGCACGGTCTACCTGTCCGACCCGAGCAACCAACGGATCCGCAAGGTGGATCCGGCCGGTACGGTCACGACCATCGTCGGACAGAGCAAGGGTCTGGCGCTTGGCGGGGACGGTGGCCCGGCGATCGACGCCACGCTCACGGGATCGCCATTCTCGATGGCCTCGACCGGCGATGGCGACCTCTACTTCACCGAGTGGCAACGCAACGGCGTGCGCAGGGTCGACGCGGCTGGCACCATCTCCACCGTCGCAGGGGATGTCCACGGGGGCAGCGGGTTCGCGGGTGATTGTGGACCGGCCGCCGCCGCACGGCTGACCGGGCCCCAGGGCCTCGCCTACCGGGATGGGGCCCTGTTCATCGAGGACGGGCTCAACAACCGCGTCCGGATGGTGGTGCCGTAGCGGCCGGACCTCAGCCGCGCATGAACTCCGAGACGGCGTCCGGGTCCTCGGCGGTGTAGAACCAGACCTCGGTGATCATGCCGTCGGCGACCTTGAACACGCCGATCTCGCGGCCGGACATCCAGCCGCCGTGGCGTTCGCGCGGAGAAGTCGACGAGCGCCACCACGTGCTCGTCGCTGGCCAGCAGGTCGGTGAGCACCAGCTTGAAGGTGCCCTCGGTCTCCACCATCGACTGGCGGATGGCGTCCATGACCGCCTCGCGGCCGTTGAGGGTGCCGAGGTACTCGTACGGCTCGTGCCAGATGACATCCGGCGCGATGAGCTCGGCGGCGGCCTCCAGGTTCGTCCCCTGGCGTGCCTCGTACAGCTTGCGGACGACGTTCGGGTCGGCGGGCATCTCGTCTCCCTCAGCCGGCCGCGGCCGGGACGGGTCGGGTGTCGACCCGTGCTGGATGGGTCGCCTCCCAGGCGTCGATGGCGCTCGGACCGCTGCAGCACCCAGCCGATCTCGTCGGTGCCCGCCAGCATCATCTGGCGCGCGAACGGGTCGACCTCGAAGTCGACCGTCGAGCCGTCCGGCAGCAGCAGGCCCAGCTCGGACAGGTCGACGGTGACCCCCGCGTCCGGGTCGGCCTCGAGCATCTCCGTGATGCCGCTGGTGCGTGGCCGGGTCGACCACGATGGGCAGCAGCCCGTTCTTCATGCGAGTTGTTCGGAAGATGTCCGCGAACGAGGTGCTGATGATGGCCTTGATGCCCCACGCGGTGAGCGCCCACGGCGCGTGCTCGCGGGACGAGCCGGCGCCGAAGTTGTCGCCCACGAGCAGCACCTGGCGGCCCTGCATCTCGGGCTGGTTGAGCACGAAGTCCGGGTTGGGGCTGCCGTCCGGCAGGTAGCGCCAGTCGTTGAACAGGGCGCTCGCGAGGCCCGACTTCTCGGTCGTCTTGAGGAATCGGGCGGGGATGATCTGGTCGGTGTCGACGTTCTCGGCGGGCAGCGGGATGAGCTTGCTGCTGAAGGTGCGTGTACGGCTCAGGCATCTGGCGGCTCCTGTGCGGGTGCGTCTGACGGTTCGGGCCGGCGGTCCCGTGTTCAGTGGCCTCCGACGGCTGCATGCGGCCGACGAGCGGCCGCGGATCGCTGACCACGCCCGCCAGCGCGGTGGCAGCGGCGGTGAGGGGTGAGGCGAGGAAGGTGCGGGCGCCCTTGCCCTGGCGTCCCTCGAAGTTGCGGTTGCTGGTGGACACGATGTACTGGCCGGGCGCGCCCTGGTCGCCGTTCATGGCGATGCACATGGAGCAGCCGGCCTCGCGCCACTCGGCGCCGGCCGACCGGAAGACGTCGTCGAGGCCCTCGCGCTCGGCCTGTGCCTTCACCTGGGCGCTGCCGGGCACGACCATGACCCGCAGGCCGTCCGCGACGTGGTTGCCGCGGAAGATGTCGGCCGCCTCGCGCAGGTCGCTGATGCGGCTGTTGGTGCAGGAGCCGATGAACACGATGTCCACCTTCTGGCCCAGCAGCGACTGGCCGGCGCTGAGGCCCATGTAGTCGAGCGCGTGGGTGAGGGCGCGCTTGCCGGCCTCGTCCGGCTCGGCGTCGGGGCTGGGCACGGCCGCGGTGATGCCCATGCCCATGCCCGGGTTGGTGCCGTAGGTGATCATCGGCTCCAGCGCGGAGGCGTCGATGACGATCGACTTCTCGTAGACCGCGCCGGGGTCGGAGGGCAGCGGTCCGCCAGCGGGCGACCGCGGCGTCCCAGTCGGCGCCCCTCGGTGCGTGGGGCTTGCCCCGGACGTACTCGAAGGTGGTCTCGTCGGGCGCGATGAGGCCGGCGCGCGCGCCGCCCTCGATGGACATGTTGCAGATGGTCATCCGCTCTTCCATCGAGAGGCCCCGGATGGCCTCGCCGCGGTACTCGAACACGTGGCCGGTGCCGCCACCCGACGCCGATGCGCGAGATGAGGTTGAGGATGATGTCCTTGGCCGTGACACCCGGCTCGAGCTGCCCGTCGACGCGCACCTCGTACGAGCGCTGGTGGTCGCTGGAGCAGCGTCTGGGTGGCCAGCACCATCTCGACCTCGGACGTGCCGATGCCGAACGCCAGCGCCCCGAACGCGCCGTGGGTCGCGGTGTGCGAGTCGCCGCACACGATGGTCATGCCCGGCTGCGTCAGGCCCAGCTCGGGCCCGATGACATGGACGATGCCCTGGTGGTCCGAGCCGCGGGAGTAGACCGGGACGCCGAACTCGGCGCAGTTGCGCTCCAGCTGGGCGACCTGGAACGCGGCCTGCTGGTCGAGGATGGGCAGGCTGAGGGGCGTCGTGGGCGTGGAGTGGTCCGCGGTCGCGACCGTCCGCTCCGGGTGGCGGACCGTCAGGCCGCGGCTGCCGGAGGCCCTCGAACGCCTGGGGGCTGGTGACCTCGTGGACGAGGTGCAGGTCGATGCCGATGACGCTCGGCGCGCCGGCCTCCTCGAACACGACATGCTCGTCCCAGATCTTCTGGACGAGCGTGCGCGGAGCGAGCGGTCAGTGTCGGGGTCGTGGACGGCGTGAGACATGGGTCCTTGAGTGCGGCGGGCGCGGTTGTTGCCCGGTTGCCTGAGCGTACCAGACGCCACGGACGCACCTCGCGTGCGCCTCGGCGACGATCTGGATGCGGACGTACTGCACCGCTTGGGTGATAGGCACCTCTGGGTCGGACATCCAGGGTGGCGTGGTGGCACTGTCCGAGGAGTGGTACCGGAAACAGATTGGCGGACTCGAATGCCTCGTGGCGGTACCTGGAGCCGCCCTTGAGCCGGGCCAGCCTTGATTTCTCCGATCTGCGACTCCGGACGGTGCGGTCCCGCGGCGACCTCAGCACGGCCGAGTTCCGTCAACTCGCGGCGGCGCTCGAGGGTCGCCCGGACATCCAGCTCCAGGCATATGGCAACCTGATCACTGACCTCGACTTCCTGCAGCACTTCCCGAGGCTCCGGAGGCTCCGCCTGGACCTCGAACGGGTGGATACCCTCGACGGGCTGGGATGGCTGAGCCCCGACCTGGATTCGTTCTGGGTCGAGTCGCGGTCGCCGGTGCGGCTCGGCCCCCTTGCCCGATTCCGGCGATCTGCGGGTGCTGTTCTTGCACGGGCCGTTCCGCGAACTCGAGGTGGTCGGGGAACTCCAGGGACTCGACTGGCTGATGCTCTCGTCCGTGCGCACCCGGGACCTGGAGTTCCTGCGGCCGTTGCAGAAGCTGTCGACGTTGCGGATCCGACTCGGCGGTGTCACCGACCTGCGAGCACTACCGGACATCGGACGCTGTACGTGTCCTGAAGATCGAGTGGACCCGTGGTCTCTCCGATGTCGACCCCATCGGGGAGATGGAGGCACTCGAGACGCTGTTCCTCTATGGTCAGAAGCAGGTGACGAGGCTCCCTTCCTTCCGCCGCGCCACGTCGTTGCGACGCGTATGGCTCGAGGTCATGCGCGGCCTGACTGACCTGGCCCCCCTGGCCGAGGCACCCGGTCTGGAGGCGCTCGCACTCATCGACTGGCGACACGCCTCGCCCGAGATCGTCCGACCCTTCGTGGGGCATCCGACCCTGCGTTACGTGGATCCCGGTATGAGTAGCCTCCGCAAATACGAGGCGGCGCACGCGATCCTGCCGCTCCCCGAGACTCCTGACGGCATGTTCCACGTGCTGGGGCCACCGGAGTAGGCTGGCTGCGGCGAGTAGGGTCCCGGCAGCGGGCCGCCGAAGGGGCCACGTGCGACCGGACCTTCGCAGTGGGTGGACACGGTGCGCGAGAGTCGTGTACAGTCGGGACCTACCTCCACAGAAGGAGCTTCGTGGCCTGATGGGTCAGCAGCACCGGCATCGTCGCCTCGTCGCCGTCGCGATCCGCGCGGATGGTCGGCGTGTGCCCATGCAGCTGCCGGATGACGCCGAGGTATCCCTTCTCGCCAAGCTCGAGCTCGTAGTGCTCGAGCTTATTGGCATCCTTACCGGCTCCCGGCGGGAGACTGGAGGACGACCGAGGTAGGGACACCGCGAAAGCGGCCCAGGACCACGATCCACCAGGACCCTCGCCGGGAGGCGAGGGTCTTTCGTTTTGTCAGGACCGACCGACCGCCAACCACATACCACCGACCACCGACAGCCAGCGACACGACAGGAAGGGACCACGACCGATGACCACCGAGCAGTCCCGGGCGACAGCGACACCGACACCCGCCGACCCGGCGACGTCACGGATCCGGGACCGGCGCCGCCACGGCCGCCAGCAAGCGAGCGCCGGCCATCGGCCGCCACGTCCCCGGCGCTGGCACGGAGGCCGCCGCCGAGATCGAGCGTGCCCGCATCGCGATGCTCTCCGACGCCCGGCCCCGCAGGACCGCACGCGCATCGGTGCGGACGTCGCTGTGCGAGGCGCTCATCCGCCAGGGCGTGGACGTCGTCTTCGGCTATCCCGGCGGCGTGATCCTGCCGCTCTACGACGTGTGGGACGACCATCCCGAGATCCGCCACGTCCTGGTGCGCCACGAGCAGGGCGCCGCGCACGCGGCCGACGGCTACGCCCGCGTCTCAGCGGCAAGGTCGGCGTCTGCCTCGGCACCTCCGGCCCCGGCGCCACCAACCTGGTCACGGGCATCGCCACCGCGCAGCTCGACTCCATCCCCATGGTCGCCATCACCGGCAACGTGCCCGGCGCGCTCATCGGCAAGGACGCCTTCCAGGAGATCGACATCACGGGCATCACGCTGCCCATGACCAAGCACAACTTCCTGGTGCGCAAGGCGGACGACATCCCGCGGGTCATCGCCGAGGCGTTCCACCTCGCCCGCACCGGCCGGCCCGGGCCCGGTCCACGTCGACATCACCAAGGACGCCCTGATGGCCGAGACGACGGCCGACCCACCCCGAGACCATCGACCTGCCCGGCTTCAAGCCCACCTTCGAGGGCCATCCCAAGCAGCTGCGCATCGCCGCGGAGGCCATCGAAGCGGCCCAGCGGCCGGTCATCCTGGCCGGCCACGGCATCCTGCTCTCGGGGGCGACCGAGGAGCTCAAGGCGTTCGCCGAGCGGACCCAGATCCCGGTGGCGCACACGCTCCTGGGCGTGGGCGCCATCGACGAGCGCCACCCGCTGAGCTACGGCTTCATGGGCATGCACGGCTGGAAGCACGTCAACCGCGCCATCCAGTCGGCGGACCTGCTCATCGCGCTCGGCATGCGCTTCGACGACCGGGTGACCGGCAACGTCAGCACCTACGCGCCGAACGCGCGCATCGTCCACGTGGACATCGACCCGTCCGAGATCGGCAAGAACGTGGCCGTGGACGTGCCCATCGTGGGCGACGTCGGGCGCGTGCTGCGGGCGCTCACGCCGCTGATGCGCGAGCGGACCGCGGACGAGCGCGAGCGCCTACTTCAGCCAGCTCGCCGAGTGGCGCGCGGACTCCGAGGGCGTCAGCTGGCACGGCTCGGGCGCCTGGCGCGACGGGCTGCTGTCGGCGGACTACGTCATCGCCCGCCTGGGCGAGCTCACCGACCACGACGCCAACCTGAGCTCGGACGTCGGCCAGCACCAGATGTGGCTGGCCCGGTACGCCGGCTTCCATCGACCCGACTCGCACCTCTCGTCGGGTGGCCTGGGCACGATGGGCTACGGCCTGCCGGCCGCCATGGGCGCCGCGCTCGGCCGGCCGGACAAGGAGTCGTGGGCCATCGTCGGCGACGGCGGCCTCCAGATGACCAGCCAGGAGTTCATGACCGTGGTCGCCGACCACATCCCGGTCAAGGTCGCGCTCCTGGACAACGGCAAGCTGGGCATGATCCGCCAGTGGCAGGAGATCATCTACGGCGGCAACTACCACTCGTCCAACCTGCCCGGTCCGGACTGGGCCAAGCTGCGCCGAGGCCTACGGCGTGCCCTGCTTCCGGGCACGCACGCCCGAGGAGGTCGATACCGCCATCCGCGCCGCGCAGGCGGTCGATGGCCCGGCGCTGGTCTGGTTCCAGACCGCCGAGAAGCAGAACGTGCTCCCGATGATGCCCGCCGGCAAGGGCCTGTCCGACCTCATCGAGACCTGGGAACCGGAGGGCGAATGACATGGCAGCCATGAACGATCCCCTGGCGGCGCCGCCCGCCAAGGCGGCACCCGTCGCGGTACGTCCCCGGGCACCGGCTCGGTCAACCGCCACGTGGTGGTGGTCTTCGTCAACGACCGGCCGGGTGTCCTCAACCGGGTCGCGAGCCTGGTCCGGGCACGCAACTTCAACATCGAGTCGCTGGTCGTCGGCCACACCGAACGACCGGGCATCAGCCGCATGACCGTCACCCTCCGGGGCGACGACTTCGCCGTGGAGCAGATGGGCAAGCAGCTGTACCGGCTGGTCGACGTGCTCAAGGTCCAGGACATGCCCGACCAGCACCTCGTCGAGCACGAGCTGGCCCTGGTCAAGGTCCGCGCCACCAACCACAACCGGGCCGAGGTCCTGCGCATCATCGAGCTGTACAAGGGCCGCGTCATCGACGTCGTCGCCTGATAGCCTCATCGTGGAGCACAGCGGCACCGAGCAGGAGATCGACTCCCTGGTCGCGCTGCTGGGCGGCTTCGGCATCCGGGAGCTGGTGCGGACCGGTACCGTGGCCATGGCCCGCGGTTCCAGCGTCGTCGACATCGACGCCATCCTGAAGGCCGGTACCGTGCCGGCGCTGCCCGCCGCGACCACCTCCACGCCAGCACCGAGGAGTGACGATGCCCGCCCGCATGTACTACGACAACGACGCCGACCCGTCGGCGCTCGCCGGCCAGACCGTGGCCGTCATCGGCTACGGCAGCCAGGGCCACGCCCACGCCCAGAACCTGCACGACTCGGGCATCGACGTCGTGGTCGGGCTCGCGCCCGGCAGCAAGAGCCGGGCGCACGCGGAGAAGGCCGGCCTCCGGGTCGCCGACGTCGCCGGACGCGGTGCGCGCAGGCGGACGTGGTCATGGTCGCGCTGCCGGACACGGTCCAGAAGAGCGTCTACGACGCGGAGATCGCGCCCAACCTCAAGCCGGGCACGCTGCTCATGTTCGCCCACGGCTTCAACATCCGGTTCGGGCGCATCACGCCCCGACGCCGGCATCGACGTGGGCATGGTGGCGCCCAAGGGTCCCGGTCACCTGCTGCGCTCGGTGTACGTCGCGGGCGGCGGCGTGCCGGCCCTGTTCGCGGTCGAGCAGGACGCCACGGGCACGGCCCGGGCACGCGTCCTGGCCTATGCGCGGGGCACTCGGCTCGACGCGCGCGGGCGTCCTCGAGACGACCTTCAAGGAGGAGACCGAGACCGACCTGTTCGGGGAGCAGGCGCTCCTGTGCGGTGGCGTCTCGGCGCTCATCAAGGCGGCCTTCGAGACGCTCGTGGAGGCGGGCTACCAGCCGGAGCTCGCCTACTTCGAGACGATGCACGAGCTCAAGCTCATCGTCGACCTGATGTACCGCGGCGGCCTCAACTTCATGCGCTTCAGCGTCATCGGACACCGCCGAGTACGGCGACTACGTCAGCGGTCCGCGCGTCGCGGAGGGCGTCAAGGCGACCATGAAGGACGTCCTGACCGACATCCAGACGGGCGTCTTCGCGGACGCGCTGGATCGCCGAGATGGAGGCGGGCGGCAGCCAGTTCCAGCAGATGCGCGAGGCGGACCGCGACCACCAGATCGAGCAGGTCGGCGCCCGGCTCCGGGCCCAGATGCTGTGGCTCGACCCGGTCGAGGTCCAGGCAGGTCAGGCACAGGCGTCGGCGGCCGGGAGCCGCCAGGGGAGCGGCATCATGAGCGTCTCTGGCGTAGCCAGCGGCTTCGGGGCACATGGCACACCCGGGGCCAAGGGTCCATCCGCATCTTCGACACCACGCTCCGCGACGGCGAGCAGGCGCCCGGCGCGTCGCTGACCATCACCGAGAAGCTGGAGGTGGCCCGCCAGCTGGTGCGCCTCAACGTCGACGTCATCGAGGCCGGCTTCCCGGCCGCCTCGCCCGGCGACTGGGAGGCGGTCAACCGCATCGCCCAGGAGACCCGGGGCGTCGCGGTGGCCGGTCTCGCCCGCTGCCGGGACGGCGACCCGCAGCGCGCCGTGGAGGCGATCCGCGTCGCCGAGCGGCCGCACCTCCACGTGTTCATCTCCACCAGCGACATCCACCTGGAGCACCAGATCCGGATGTCCCGCGAGGAGGCGCTGGCGGAGGCCGTCAAGTGGGTCCGCTACGGTCGCGCGCAGCTGGGCCGCGACGCGGAGCTCGAGTTCAGCGCCATGGACGCCACCCGCAGCGACCCGGACTACCTGATGCAGGTCGTGGAGGCGGTCGTGGAGGCGGGCGCCACCACGGTCAACCTGCCCGACACCGTGGGCTACGCCATGCCCACCGAGTTCGGGCCGCTCATCGGGCGCGCCGTGGACCTGGTCGGCAGCAGCGCCGTCATCAGCGTCCATTGCCACGACGACCTGGGGCTCGCCGTGGCCAACACCCTGACCGCCATCCAGGCCGGCGCGCGCCAGGTCGAGGTGACCATCAACGGCCTCGGCGAGCGTGCCGGCAACGCCGCCCTGGAAGAGGTCGTGATGGCCCTCGCAGACGCGCTCCGCCGCGCTCGGCGGCCACACCACCGGCGTCGTGACGCGAGCAGATCGCGCCCACCAGCCGGCTGGTGAGCTACCTGACCGGCTTCGTCATCCAGCCCAACAAGGCCATCGTGGGCCGCAACGCCTTCGCCCACGAGTCGGGCATCCACCAGGACGGCGTGCTCAAGAACCCGCTCAACTTCGAGATCATGACGCCCCAGTCGGTGGGCCTCGCGGGCAACCGCCTGACCGTCGGCAAGCTGTCCGGTCGCCGTGGCCTCCAGGGCAAGCTCAAGGACCTGGGCTTCGATGTCGACGGCGACGGCGCTGGACGCCGTCTACCGCGCGGCCATCGCGCTCGCGGACGTCAAGAAGGAGGTCACCGACGCCGACCTCGTGGCGCTCGTCGGCCAGCAGGCCGCGGGCGCCACGCTGGAGGTCCGACGCGCCGGTCACGCTCGAGGGCTGGAGCGTCACCAGCAGCCACGGCGGCACCTCGCAGGGCCACGTCGTCGCTGGCGCTCCAGGGCGTCAGCCATACCGCCGAGGGCAGCGGCAACGGTCCCGTGGACGCGCTGTTCGGTGCGGTCGATGCTGCGGTCGAGCCGGTGCTCGGCTGGCATCCCCGGCTCGTGGACTACGAGATCCGGGCCGTCTCCGGTGGCGAGGATGCCCAGGGCCAGGTGACGGTGCGGGCGCGCCGCTCGTCCGATCGAAGGCGCGGGCGAGATCGGTGACCGGCCACGGCCTGTCGACCAACATCATCGAGGCGTCCCTCGAGGCGTACGTCCACGCGCTCGAGAAGCTGCTCGCGGAGCGAGCGCGTCGCGACGCTGCCGCAGGCAGCCACGCCATGACCGTGACGCGTCGGACCCGTGGCGCGTCGACGGCCATCCCGGGCGACGGCATCGGCCCGGAGGTCGTGGCCGCGGCCCGGCGACGTCGTGGACGCGGTCGGGCGAGCGGTCCGGGCTTCGCGCGTCGAGTGGTCCGAGCATCCTCATGGGCGGCGTCGCCATCGACGCCTACGGCGCTGCCGCTGCGCGACGAGGACCTCGCCGCATGCGCCGCGGCGGACGCGGTGCTCCTGGGCGCGGTCGGTGGTCCGAAGTGGGACGTGCCCGGCGCCGCGGTGCGGCCGGAGCAGGCGCTCCTGCGCGCTGCGCAAGGGCCTCGGCCTGTTCGCCAACCTGCGGCCGGTGGCCGCGGAGCCGGCGCTCATCGGCGCCTCGCCGCTGCGCCGCGACCTGGTGCGAGGGCGTGGACATGCTCATCGTGCGCGAGCTCACCGGCGGCCTCTACTTCGGCGAGCGCACGCGAGACCCACGACGGGCCCGCACGGCCGCCAGGCCTACGACACGCTGCTCTACACCGAGCCGGAGGTGGCGCGCATCGCGCGGCTCGCGTTCGAGCTGGCGCGCGGCCGCCGCAACCGGGTCACGAGCGTGGACAAGGCCAACGTGCTGGCGTCCAGCCGGCTGTGGCGCGCGGTCGTCGTGGAGGTCGCGACGGAGTTCCCGGACGTCGAGCTGGAGCACCGCCTGGTCGATTCCTGCGCGATGCAGCTCATCACCTCGCCCGGCATCTTCGACGTGATCGTCACCGAGAACATGTTCGGCGACATCCTGTCCGACGAGGCGTCCGTGCTGGCGGGGTCGCTGGGCATGCTGCCCTCCGCATCCCTGGGCGAGCGGCGCACCGCGCACGGCATCCTGGGCGTGTACGAGCCGATCCACGGCTCCGCGCCGGACATCGCGGGCAGGGGCGTCGCCAATCCGGCCGCCACCATCCTGTCCGCGGCGATGATGCTGCGCTGGTCGTTCGGGCGCCACGACGGAGGCGGCGGCGATCGAGGCGCGCCGTGCGACGGGCGCTCGCCGACGGCTTCCGGACCGGCGACCTGGTGGGCGCCGGCGACGCCGGCCTGGCCACGCGGGTGGGCACCGACGGGTTCCGGGACGCGGTCCTCGAGCGGCTCGGCGGTGGGGGTGGCGGCATGACCGACCAGCTCGACCGTCGACCGGTCATCCTCTACGACACCACCCTGCGCGACGGCACCCAGGGCGAGAACATCACGCTGTCGCTCGCGGACAAGCTGCGCATCGCCCGGATGCTCGACGAGTACGGCATGCCCTACATCGAGGGCGGCTGGCCGGGCAGCAACCCCAAGGACATCGAGTTCTTCGCGGCCGCCCGGACGATGACCTGGCAGACCGCCAAGCTGGCCGCGTTCGGGTCCACCCGGCACCGGGCCAATCGGCCCGACGAGGACCCCAACCTGCGGGAGCTGGTCGCGGCCGAGACGCCGGTGGTGACCATCTTCGGCAAGAGCTGGCTGCTGCACGTGACCGAGGTCCTGGGCGCCACGCCGGCCGAGAACCTGGACATGGTCGCGGAGTCGGTGGCGTTCCTGGCCGAGCGCGGCCGCGAGGTGGTCTACGACGCGGAGCACTACTTCGACGGCTACAAGGCGGACCGGGGCTACGCCCTCGACACGCTGCGCGCCGCGCGCCAGGCGGGTGCCCGCTCGCTCGTGCTGTGCGACACCAACGGCGGCACGCTCACGGACGAGATGGTGGCCATCCTGACCGACACCCGGTCGACGCTGGAGGCCGATCCGGGCGCGCCGGCGGTCACCTGGGGCATCCACACCCACAACGACGCCGAGATGGCGGTCGCCAACTCCATCGCCGCGGTCCAGGCCGGCGTGCGCCACGTCCAGGCGACCATCAACGGCTACGGCGAGCGCTGCGGCAACGCCAACATGGTGAGCATCCTCGCCAACCTGGCGCTCAAGACGGAGGTGTCGCTGGTGCCCGTGGGTGGCGGCGACATCGCGGCGCTCACCGGCCTGTCGCGGAGCGTGGCGGAGATCGCCAACCAGGTGCCCAACGACTACCAGCCGTTCGTCGGTCGGTCGGCGTTCGCGCACAAGGGCGGCGTCCACGGTGCGGCCGTGGCCAAGGTCGAGCGCAGCTACCAGCATGTCGACCCGCGGCTCGTCGGCAACGAGGGTCGCCTGGTGGTCTCGGAGCTGGGTGGCAAGGCCAACACCCGCATCCGGGCGGAGCAGCTGGGCATGAGCCTCGACGGCGTGGTCGACCCGCAGGTGCTGTCGCGGCTCATCAAGGAGCTGGAGGCGGACGGCGCGGCGTTCGAGGGCGCGGAGGCGTCGTTCGAGCTGCTCATCCGGCGCCACTCCCCGGGCTACGAGCCACCGTTCCGGATCGTCGACTACACGGCGCTGGTGGAGCAACGCGAGGGTCGGGAGCAGCTGGCCGAGGCGACCGTCAAGGTGGCCGTGGACGGCGAGGTGCTGCACACCGCCGCGGACGGCAACGGCCCGGTCAACGCGCTCGACGCCGCGCTGCGCAAGGCGCTCGTCGGCGTTCTACCCGGAGCTGGACGCGGTCCACCTGGTGGACTACAAGGTGCGCATCCTCGATGGCACCGCGGCGACCGCGGCCCGGACACGCGTGGTCATCACGTCCACGGCGGGATCGCTGGAGTGGTCGACCATGGGCTCCGCCACCAACATCATCGCGGCGTCCGCGCAGGCCCTCGCCGACTCGCTCGAGTACGCCATCTGGAAGACGGGCGCCTCGCTCCGCCGGCGCGACGAGCGAGGCATCGCGCCCAAGTCGCCGGTGCCTGGGCCAGCCTGATCCGAGCTGCTCTGGGCGCTCTCCTGCCAGATATGCATGCCGGGGATATTGGGCATGCACATCGATGTGGATCTGGCCGATTCCAGCCCCTTGGCGCGCAATTCCCGGCCAGAGAGTCATGGGGTGGATATCTGGCAGATCCGCGGCACGAGATCGCGCCCAACATCCCTTGGATGCATAGATGGCGGAAACGGGCGGCAGAGGTCCGGCGACGCCCGCCTGCGCTGCCGATCGCCGACACGCGGTCGAAATCGGCGGGTAGGCGCCCGGTCAGTACGCGCGTCGTCCCGCGGAGCCGGTCAGTCCTCCCAGGATGATCGGAGCGCGTCGGCCACGGCCTGATGCTGTTCGCGGGTCAACCGACTGGCGAAGACCCGCTCAACGTCCGCCCGGTGCGCCGCGATACCGCGTTCGTACGTCGCGGCACCGTCGGGCGTGAGCACGACATAGACCCCTCGACGATCGTCGGGGACACGCTCCCGACGGACGAGTCCGGCAGCCTCGACGCGGTCGACGAGCCGAGTCAACCCGCTGTACGTGAACAACAGCCGGTCCTGCAGTTCCTGCATCCGAAGTGTCCGCTCCGGGGCGTCATAGAGGCGACTCAAGACGTCCAGGAACACCAGCGACAGCCCGGCGTGTTCCTCGAGGTCCCGTGACACCACGCGCAGAACGCGGGCATTGGTGAACACGATGCCGCGCCATGCGTCCCACCACACGTCGGGCCGGTCCGGATCGTCGCGCATCCTGCTTTGGCCTCCTGAGCGATAGGGTCGGCGTCATGGCAGTGTAGCTGCACTATCAGTGGTTGACAATGCAGAGACTGTAGTAGCAGACTCTGTATCTGGCGCCACCTCGGCGCTGATCGCAGGAGGAACCGGGCATGGCAACGATGTTCGTTCATCACAAGGTCGCAGACTTCGCCGCATGGAAGCAGGTCTACGATGGATTCATGCCAGCCGCCAAAGGGATGGGCCTGACGGCCGAGTCCGTGTATCGAGCGACCGACGACCCGAACGATGTGACGGTCACCCACGAGTTCGCATCAATGGAGGCTGCCCAGGCGTTCGGCGCGAGCGACGCGCTCCACGCAGCCATGGGCAGTGCAGGCGTGGTGGGCGCACCAACCGTCTGGATCACCAACAAGGCCTAGCCGATGCCGGCTATGGCGCGATCTCTGAGCAGCCGGCGGTTGCACTGATCGCGCCAGCCACATCCGCCAAGCTCTCCTGCCGGGTACGCTGACGCGCATGTCAGCGTACCCGTCCGCCGAGCCCGCGCAGCCGTCCGTAGCCTTCCCGGGCGAACCTGGTTCCTTCGCGGAGGACGCCGCGCTCGCATATTTCGGGGAGTCGGCGACCATCGGTCGGCTGCCCGGCTTCCGGGACGTCGTCGAGGCCGTGGCGTCGGCTACGGCGGACCAGGGTGTCGTGCCCATCGAGAATGTCGTGTTCGGGACCGTGCAGCAGGTCCAGGACCTGCTCGCGGCAGCGGATGTGGCCATCGTGGGCGAGGTCATCGTGCCAGTTCGGCTGTGCCTCGCGGCCCTGCCCGGGCAGCGGCTCGAGGACATCGAGCGGGTCTACTCCCATATCCAGGCCCTTGGCCAGGCCGAGGTGTTCCTGCGCAGTCGCGACTGGAGCCTGCTCGCGGCCACGAACACGGCCGGCGCAGGCAAGATGATCGCCGATCGCGGCGAGACGGGTTCCGCTGCGGTGCTCTCGCCGCGGGCTGCCACCCTCTTCGGGCTGGAGGTGCTCGCCGATGACATCCAGTCCGAGCCGCGCAACCGGACCCGCTTCCTGGTGCTGGCGCGTCCTGGCACCCTGCCCTCCGTGCCCGTTCGCGACCCGAGTGCCGTGATGCACTCCACGCTGCTGGTCGCCGTGCGCAACGAGCCGGGAGCGCTGGTGCGGGTGCTGAACGTGATCGCGGAGCACGAGCTGAACATGACCAAGCTCGAGTCGCGGCCCAGCCAGACGCACACCTGGGAGTACGTCTTCTGGATCGACCTCGACGCCGACATGAGCGCTTCCGAGAACGCCGCAGCACTCGCCGGCCTTCGCGCGGCGGCCGTGGGCGTGCGCGTCATGGGCTGCTATCCCAAGGCGATAGAGCCCGCCTGAGGCGGCCGTCAGGGGAGCGTGACCCAGCCCTCGATGACCGGCACCACCGCACCCGTGACGCGCACCTCGGCTGGGCGCCATCGGCATCGAAGTCGGCCGCCGCGACGAGTCGTGATGGCCGACCGAACTCGGTGCCCTGCTCGATGACCACCGAGAAGGTGGTGTCCCGTGGTCGGCACCAGCTGGCCCAGGAAGACCGCGATGGGACCGGCCGCCGCGCCGGTCGCCGGGTCGGCGTCGATGCGCAGTCGCGCCGGCATCGAACAGCCGCACGGTCACGTCGGCATCGGCGATGGCGCCACTGCCGCCGGGCGCCACCAGCGCCGCGCTGTCGCAGCCCATGGAGTGGCAGATCTCGGCGACGTAGGCCCGTCGCTCCGTGGTCGATGTCCATGAGCACCTCCCGGTCCACGATGGGCACGATGAGGTGCGGCAGGCCGGCCGAGATGACCTGGGGACGCGCCTTGCGCTTGCGCCCGCCGCTCCGCCAGCCGATCTGGTTGGGCGGCACCTCGAGCGCCTCGCACAGCTCGTCCAGCTCGTCCCCGTCCAGGCGCTCCAGCAGCTCCACCTCGCGGTGGATACATGGTCACCTCGGTCGGCCGCGCGACGCCGTCCGCGGCCGACGACCCCGACGGCGAGGCGGATCACCCCCGACGCCATCTCCTGGCGCACCATGTGTCGTGGTCCCTCGAGCGCGATGAGCCCCTCGTCGGCGAGCACCCATGCGGCGCCGATGGCCGGGATGCCCCGCGAACGGCAGCTCCATGCCGGGTGTGAAGATGCGCAGCCGGTGGCTCGCGCCCGCCGCCGCTCCGGCCGCGATGGGTGGCAGCACGAACGCCGTCTCCGACAGGTTCATCTCGCGGGCCAGTGCCTGCATCTCGGCATCGGTGAGGCCGTCGGCATCGACGAAGACGGCCAGCGGGTTGCCGCACAGCGGGCGTGTCCGTGAACACATCCACCTGGCGGAACCGGAACCGTCTCGTCACGCCGCCGAGTGTACGGCGTCGTACGATCGGCCGGACCATGCAGCAGCATTTCGATCTGGTCGTCGAGGGTGGCGTCGTCGTGACGCCCGCGGGCCAGCGAGCATCGGGACATCGCCATCCGCGACGGCGTGTTCGCGGCGATCGCCGAGCCCGGGTGCCTTCGCGGGCGACGCGTCGGTCGAGCGCCTCGATGCGCGACGGCCTCCATGTCATGAGCTGGGGTCATCGACGCTCACGTCCACTTCCGCGACCCGGGTTTCCCGGCCAAGGAGGACTTCGCCAGCGGCTCCCTGGCGGCGGTCATGGGCGGCGTCACGACCGTCCTGGACATGCCCAACACCGACCCGCCGACCGACTCGGTCGAGCGGGCGACCGACAAGCTCGCGCGTGCCCGGACGGCCTGGTGCGATGTCGGCCTGTTCGGCCTCGTGGTCGACGGCTCGATCGACGAGCTGGCGGCCGATGGCCGAGGCGGGCCTGGTGGTCGGCTTCAAGGCGTTCCTGGGTCCGACGACGGGCGACCTGCCGGCGCCCTCGGACAGCGACCCTGCGTCGAGCGATGGCCATCATCCGCGTCACTGGGCATGCGCCTCGCGGTCCATGCCGAGGACGAGGCGATCGTGGCGCGGGAGACCGCACGCGTGCGGGCGACCGGCCGGACCGATCGCGCTGGTGCATCCGAGAGCCGGCCGGTCGAGGCCGAGGTCGTGGCCATCGAGCGCATCGGAGCGCTCGCCGCTCGAGACCGGCTGCGCGGTGCACATCGTCCATCTGTCGTCCGCGACGGGCTGGCGGCCATCGAGCGATGGCGCGCGAGGAGGTGCCGACATGACCTGCGAGGTGAGCGCCAACCACCTGTTCCTGGGCGCCGAGGACATGGACGCCATCGGACCACGGATGAAGATGAACCCGCCGGTGCGGCTCGCGGGCGGAAGGTCACGGCGAGGCCCTGCTCGCGGCCCTGGCGGACGGGCGGGTGGACATGGTCGCCTCCGACCACGCGCCGCACACGGCGGCCGAGAAGCTCGACGGCGACATCTGGGCGGCGCATGCGGGCGCGGTGGGTGTCGAGACGAGCGTGCCGGTGCTGCTGACCCGCGCGGTGTCTACCGGTCGCCTGACCCTGGAGCGCTTCGCGGAGGTCGACCTCCGCGGCACCGGCGCGTGTCTGGGGGCTGCGCGGCAAGGGCCGCCTGGAGATCGGCGCCGATGCCGACCTGACCCTGCTCGACCTCGACCGGGAGGCGATCGATCGACGAGGCGCGGCTGCACGGCCGGAGCAACCTCAGCCCATTCCGTGGCGAGCGTGTCCAGGGTGTCCCTGCGCCACGGTCGCTCCGCGGTCGGGTCGTGATGCGCGACGGTGAGCCACGGGTCGCCGATGCCGGAGGTGGTCGCCTGTGGCCGGAATGCCACCGATGCGCTGACGGCCGACGCCGGTCAGGTGCCGAGGCGATCGCGTCATGCGACGCTCGACGGCTCGATGGCCGACGGGCTCGTCAGGCCGGGCGTCGAGCGCCCTGATCACTCGGGCGACTCAGGCGGCCCTGCCGACGGCAAGGCGCCTGGTACCGGCGACGATGGTCCCCCGGCCACGCCGTACGGCCGATGGTCTGTCATCCGTGCACGGCGTCACCGCAGGGCCCGCGAGGCCGCTCGTGTCGATGTCGTCGGGGAAGGGGAGCGGCTGCTCCGTCGAACGTGATGGTGCCCGCCGCTGACGGCACCTCGCTGCTCGATGAGCGCGACCACGTCACGCATGTGGGCCGCGGTGCCGCCCAGGTTCGCGGTGTGCGCGCCGTCCAGCCTGGCCCGGCTGGCCGCGATGAAGGTGCGAGCGACGTCCGGGGCGTACTGGTACAGCGTGCTGCCACCGAACGAGATGTGATACGGCCGACCGAGCACGGCCGCGACCATGGCCTTGGTCGGGCGTGCTGGTCATGCCCTGGTCGCGACCGGGTCCGTACACGGTCAGGGGTCGCAGCCCGAAGCTGGCCACGCGGTGCTCCGCCCAGTACACGTGCGCGGTGCCCTCGTTGGCCAGCTTGTAGACGCCGTACAGCGTGGCCGGGTGCGCCGTGGCGTCGGCGCAGCAGACGACCGCGTAGCCGTCATCCGCGTCGGCGGCATCGAACATGCCCACCGAGCCGGCATACACCACCGGAGCCATGCGCTCGCAGTCGCTGCCGGACCTGCTCGAACACGACCACGGTGCCCACGACGTTCACCTGGGCGCCCCGGACCGGGTCGGCGCGGCAGAACGGCACCTGGAGGGCGGCCAGATGGATGACGTTGGTGATGTCGTGGGCGTCGAGGATGGCCCCCAGGGCGTCGCCATCGGTGATGTCGCCCGTCGACGACCGTGACCCGCGCCAGCTCCTCGTCCGACAGCAGCATCCGCAGCCGGCGATGGTCGCCCGAGCGGTCGAGTGCGACGACCGGGGCGCCCTGCCGGACCAGCTCGCGGACGGTCCAGGCCCCGATGCAGCCCGATCGCGCCCGTGACCAGGAACCGTTCGCGCGCAGCGATCTCCCCCAGCGGCCTGCGCCTGCTAGCGTGCCGGTCCTCGATCCAGAACGACCCATCGGGGTACCGGTACCGGTCCATCGACGCCGGCAGCAGCTGGGCGTAGCCGGGCGCCGGGGCATCACGTAGCGGGCCCGCGACACCCGCGCCGGCTCCGCGAAGTGCTCGTGGAGGTGGTCGACCCATTCCACCACCCGACCCTCCATGGTGCCGCTGACGCACACGAAGTCGATGGCCGCGAGGTGGACCACCAGCTCGCACAGGCCGACCCCGCCGGCGTGAGGACAGACCGGCACGCCGAAGCGCGCCGCCAGCAGCTGGACCGCGAGCACCTCGTTGACGCTGGCCAGCCGGCAGGCGTCGATCTGGGCGTAGCTGATGGCGTTCGCCTGGAACAGCTGCTTCCACATCACCCGGTTGTGGACATGCTCGCCGGTGGCCACCTTGATGGGCGCGATGGCCCGCGCGATGGCGGCGTGGCCCAGGATGTCATCGGGGCTGGTGGGCTCCTCGATCCACATCGGATCGCACCTCCGCCAGGGCGCGCATCCACTCGATGGCCTCCGGCACGCTCCAGACCTGGTTCGCGTCGACCATCAGCTGCCGGTCGGGCCCGATGACCTGCCGCGCGATGCGCGTCCGGCGCAGGTCGTCCTCGAGGCTCCGGCCGACCTTGAGCTTGAAATGCGTGAAGCCGTCGGCGAGCGCCTCCTGGCACAGGCGTCGGACCTTGTCGTCGTCGTAGCCCAGCCAGCCGGCGGACGTGGTGTAGGCGGGGTAGCCGGTCGCCTCCAGCTGCGCGATGCGCTCGGCCTTGCCCGGCTCGGCCGCCCGCAGGATGTCCAGCGCCTGGTCCGGCGTGAGCGCGTCGGTGAGGTAGCGGAAGTCGACCAGGCGCAACGAGCTCCTCGGGCGTCATGCCCGCGACCAGGCGCCACACGGGCACGCCGCGTACCTTGGCGAACAGGTCCCAGACCGCATTGAGGAGCGCGGCCGTGGCGAGGTGGATGACGCCCTTCTCGGGCCCCATCCAGCGCAGGTGGCTGATGCCGATGAGGCGCCGCGAGACGGCGCCCATGTCCGCGAACGCGTCCTCCAGGACCAGGCCGTCGAGGTGCCTGCCGAGCGTCCGGATGGCGGCCACGACGATGTCCGTGCCCTCGCCGATGGTGAACGCGAACCCGTGTCCCTCGAGCGTCGGATCCCCGGTGTGCAGGATCACGTACGCCGCGGAGTAGTCCGGGTCCGGGTTCATGGCATCCGAGCCATCGTGGTCCCGGGCGGTCGGGAACCGGATGTCGAGCGCCTCGACCCGGGTGATGCTGAGCGGCCGCGCGGCCATCGGGTGGTCTCCCTTCAACCCTTGAGGGCGCCGACCAGGAGGCCGCGCGAGATGTAGCGCTCCAGGAGGATGGCCATGACGACCACGGGGATGATCATGATGAAGACGAGCACCGACATGGTCCACCACTGGGGTCCACGGGTGGCGTCCTGGGCGACGATGAGGAGGGGCATGGTCTGTGCGTTCGCGCTCGACAGGATGTTCGCGATGAGGTACTCGTTCCAGCCGAAGATGAGCACGATGAGGAACGTCGCCACGAGCCCGGGCACCGCCAGCGGCAGCACGATGGACCGGAAGATGCGGTAGATCGACGCGCCGTCGACGGACGCCGACTCCTCCAGCTCGATGGGCAGGCGTCGCGAAGTAGTCGCGCATCAGCCAGACCGCGATGGGCAGGTTGGACGCCACGTACGTGATGGCGATGGCGAACTGGGTGTCCAGCAGGCCGACCTGCTGGTACAGCACGAACAGCGGCAGGACCACCGCGATGGGCGGCAGGATGCGCTGCGAGATGAGCCAGAAGGCGATGTCGTTGTTGCCCAGCGAGCGCTGTGAAGCGGCGGCCGATGGTCTGGGCGAGGATGGCGAACACGGCCAGCGCCGACACCACGGCCACCAGCCAGGGCACGCCCAGGGCGATGGCGATGAACAGGCCGGCCACGCAGCCGATGAACAGGCCGATGATGCCCAGGCGCGGCCGGTAACGGAAGCGCACCAGTGCGTAGGCCGAGGTCGCGCCCAGCAGCACCGCCACGGCGGCGCTGGCGAGTCCGATGACGACCGTGTTGATGTACGGCCGGAGGGTCTCCGATGCCTGGGTCACGAGCACGTCCTGCCAGGCATCGAGGGTCGGCTGGAAGTCGACGAAGGGGATGTAGAACGGACCGCGACCCACTGTGTCGGTGTCTTGAACGAGGTCACGAACAGCCAGTACAGCGGGAACAGGACGATGAACGTCCAGAACACGCAGCACCAGCCAGCCCGCGAACTTGGCCAGCGGCGACACGTCCATCGCCGAGCGGCGGCGGAACGGGATTCATCATGGTTCGGGCGACGCCTCCCGGTCGGCGGAGTCTCATGCGCGCCAGCTCCGCGCGTCGCCGGACCAGGCTGCCGTATGCCGTGGCCGCGATGGTCACGGTGATGAGCAGCAGGTACGCGATCGGCCGCCGACCGTCCGAGGTCCAGCGTGCGCCACGAGAAGTAGGACTCCAGGGCCAGGGTCTGGGTCGCCGTGCCCGGTCCGCCACCCAGCAGGATGTTGGGCATGTCGATCATCTTGAAGGACTCGATCATCCGGATGAGGATGAGGGTCGTGCTCACGGGCAGGATCGCCGGGACGGTCATGTGCCGGAACGCCTGGCGGCGCGTCGCGCCATCCACGAAGGCCGCCTCCAGGACCTCCTGGTCCTGGCCCTCGATGGCCGCCAGCAGCACGATGAACATGAACGGGATCCATTGCCAGGAGTCGGCCAGGATGACCACGACGCGCGCCGACCAGGCGTCGTTGACCCACGTGTAGTCGCGACAGGCCGAGGGCCCGGAAGATGGGCACCATGGGGCCCATCGCCGGTGTCGGTCATCATCCGCAGCATGTAGCCGACCCCGACCGGGGTGATGGTCAGTGGGATGAGGAACACGACACGGAAGAACCGTCGTCCGGGCACCCGGCGCACCGCCAGCAGGGCCAGGATGAGTCCCACCGTGTACTGGAGCGCGATGCCGCCGACGACGAAGATCATCGTCACGACGAGCGCGCCCGGGTCGCCCACCCTCGCCCAGCAGGGCCTGGGCCAGCAGCCATGAGAAGCCCACCAGGATGAAGCAGGCGCCGAGCCGGACGGCCAGCCCGAACGGACCCAGCTGACCGCCGCGGACGGACCGCCGGAACCACCAGACCGAGAGCGCGATGCTGCCGATGACGAGCAGCCAGCCGAGCGGGGTCGGGTGCCCGAAGCACGCCCAGGAAGGTCTTCCGCTCGGTGCCGAAGAGCAGGTGCCTCGGAAGTTGTCCAGGCCCACGAAGTCGATCGCGATGGAGCCCTGCTGGAACACCAGGTTCGAGACCGACAGCACCAGCGACGCGACGAGCGGGAAGATCGACAGCAGCAGGATGACCAGGACGGCCGGCCAGATGAACAACCATCTGGCCAGCGCGTCCGAACGCATCACGCCGAGGGCGGAAGCCCTCGGCGTGATGCCGTTGCCCCGGGTTCCGGGCCTTCGAGGTCCGATCCTCGGGGATCCATGGGTCGGGGTTAGCGCTGGACGGTGAGGCTGGCGTTGTAGGCCGCCAGCTGCGCCTCACGACCCTGCCTTGTCGGTGATCGCGTTCCAGCTGTCGGTGATCTGCTGCATCGTCTCGTCCTCGTCGGCATCGCCGGCGAGGTACGAGCGCGACCGCCTTGTCCAGCACGTCCTGCTGGTAGTCGGCGGTCTTGCGGGATGCGCAGGTCGAGCACCATGTTGGGGCTGTTCGAGGCTGTCCTTGATGGCTCCCAGGTAGTTGTTGGCGGCCGTCTCGCTGAGTCCGGCCTCCAGCCACGGCTCGGATGTCCGTGAACTGCGAGATGCGATACGGGTTGTAGCCGGACGCGCCGATCGTGACGTCCTCGTTCGACTGCGCGGGCGCGGTCATGTAGGACAGGAACGTGTAGGCGGCGTCCTTGACGATCGGGTCGGCCGCGGCATTGACCGCGCCGGACCAGCCACCGAAGGCGGCGAGGGGTGCGTGGTTGACGCCGTCGACGGCGTACGGGCAGGTGGTCGCATCGCAGGGCACGAGCGTGTCGCGTGGCCGCGATCCAGGACCTGCGTCGAGCCGGGCAGGACCAACGAGGCGTACTTGTCCGCGACGTAGGTGCCGGGCGCCAGGGTGCCCGTGTCGCCCCAGTCGAGGGTCAGTGCGCAGCGGCCGGTCGTGAACAGGCTGCGGATGGCGCCCAGGTCGAGTGTTGATCTCGTCCGGCGGTCCGAAGTCGCCGTGTCTTCTTGTAGGTCTGGAGCGCGAGCTTGGCGGCGTCGTTGTTGAACAGCGGCTCCATGGTCGTGGTGTCGAAGAACGCACCCTGCTCCGTGCCCTGGCTCTGGAGCAGCGGAGCGACGAAGTCGATGAGCCACCAGTAGCTCTGGCCGCCGACCTTCTTGGCGATGCAGGAGCCGTAGTCCGGCGTGCCGTCCTCGTTGAGGTCCTGGCCGTTGTACTTCTCGGCGACCGCGAGATAGTCCTCCCAGGTCTTGGGCGCGGCGATGCCGTCCCGTCGAGCAGGTCCTTGCGGTAGTACGCCATGTGGAAGTCGCCATCGAGCGGGATGGCGTAGGTCTTGCCGCCGTACGACGCGCTGAAGTCGCGGAAGAACGGCGCGATGTCGTCCCACTGGATGCTCGGGTCGGCGGCGATGCGGGCGGTCAGGTCCTCGAGGTAGCCCGGCGTCGCGAAGTCGCCGAACCACTGCGGGTTGAAGACGTAGGCGTCGTAGGCGTTGTTGCCGGTCGACGCGTCCAGGATCGCCTTGGTGTAGATGTCCTGGAACGGGACGGCGATGACGTTGACGTGGATGCCCGGTTGCCGCCTCGAAGTCCGGGGCGCGCCGCTTGAGCGGCTCCGCGACCTGCGGCCCATTGAAGGTCAGCAGGTTGACGGTGATCCCCGGCGGGTATGCACCGGCGACGGCGACTGCGCGCCCACGGCGCGGCGATTGGCTGCCGACCAGCAGCCCCAGGCTGGCGGCCACCGCCGCCGCTCGGATGGAACGGACTCTCGCCATGTGAGCCTCCTCCTGCGTGCGGGGTCGATCGTCCGGGTCGCTCGTGGCCCCAGGCGTCTTTCATCGGACGTATGGCCGCCAGACTGTCGATCGCTCCCCGCGATGTCCCATGAGCCATCGGGTGTCTGGTCCGTCGGCGATCGGGCCGTTCACCCTCAGGTCGGCACCATACCCGGGTGAACATCCGATGTCTATACCCATTCGCAACCAAGGCGCCGGTCCGGTATCATCGGATGTCTGAGCCGCTAGCACGCAGGAGGATCGTCCCCTGGCCGCGCCCATGACCGAGGCCGCCATCGAGCGCATCCGCGAGCTCATCGGGACCGGTGGGCTGCCGCCCGGCGCCCGCCTGCCGGCCGAGGCGGAGCTGGCCGGGCAGCTGGGCGCGTCCCGCAACACCGTGCGTGAGGCGGTCCGGGCGCTGGTCACGGCGCGCGTGCTGGATGTCCGTCGGGGTGACGGCACCTACGTCACGAGCCTGCGGCCGGAGCTGCTGCTGGAGGGCATCGGCTTCGCGGCGGACATGCTCCAGTCGGACTTCTCGCTGGAGCTCATCGGTGTGCGCCGGATCCTGGAGCCTGCCGCGACCGCCCTCGCCGCGCGCTACATCGATGCCCAGGCGCTCGCCGAGCTGTCGCGACTGTCTGCAGCGGATGCGTGAGGCCGGAGTCCCAGGAGGTGCTGGTCCAGTACGACGCGGAGTTCCACGCGCGGGTCGCGAGTGCGTCCGGCAACGCGACGCTGGCGTCGATGCTCGCGGGCGTGTCCGGCCGGACGCAGCGGGCACGCATCTGGCGGGGCATCGTGGAGGCGGAGGCCGTCGCGCCGGACCATCGCCCAGCACGAGGACATCCTGCGGGCGCTCGAGGCACGCGATCCGGTGCTGGCGGAGGCGACCGCACTCGTCCACGTGGCGACGACCGAGGCCTGGCTGCGACAGATCATCGCCGACGGCGCCGACGGTGGCGATGACGACTCGATGCGCCATCCACGCCGGGAGCCGGAAGCGACCCGCCACCTGACGGGGAGTTCGACCGTCAGGCGGCCCGTGCGAGCGCTCGTCCGATGCAATGGCGGGCGCCAGCGCGTGTCACGCGCGGGCGGCGGAGTCGGGTCAGGCCTCGGTGATGGTCACCGAGCGTGATGCTCACCGGGTCGACCGGGCGATCCTGGCTGCCGACGCGGGCGGTCGCGATGGCGTCCAGCGACGTCCTCGCCCGCGGTCAGCTTGCCGAACACGGTGTAGTTGGGCGGCAGCCGGTAGTCGGCGTGCATCACGAAGAACTGGCTGCCGTTGGTGTTCGGCCCGGCGTTGGCCATGGCCAGGGTGCCGCGGGTGTACGGCCGGGTCACCGTCTCGTCCGCGAACTTGTAGCCGGGGCCGCCGCGGCCGGTGCCGGTGGGGTCGCCGCCCTGGATCATGAAGCCCTTGATGACCCGGTGGAAGATGACGCCGTCGTAGAACCCCTCGCGGGCAAGGAACACGAAGTTGT
This sequence comes from uncultured Chloroflexia bacterium, assembly GCA_963760625.1. Taxonomy (GTDB): domain Bacteria; phylum Chloroflexota; class Limnocylindria; order Limnocylindrales; family CSP1-4; genus JAFMJV01. The sequence continues at coordinate 670,210 of CAVXDU010000002.1, read as the reverse complement.
TGACCGTGTTCGGGGACCTCGGACGCGAACAGGTCAGCGGTCAGGGTGCCGGCCGTGGTCTCGATGACCGCGGTGTAGCGCTTCGCCGGATCGATGGCTCAGGGCCGGCGGCGCTGGTGTACTGCTTGGGCACGGTGTCTCCTTGGGCTGGGTCGATCTGGGTCGCGTCGGCGACGGCGGTCGACCACTCCGCCGGAGCGTACCCCAGCGTCCCGTGGCCATGCCCGCGCCGATGCCCGGGCGACGGGACTAGAATCACCGCGCCAGTCCGCTCACTCGCCGCGTCCCGATCCCTGGAGGATCCCCGATGGCCACCGCGACCGTCACCACGCCCCACCCCATCTACCTGGCCGGTCGCTGGGTGGAGTCGCCCGACGTCCTGGTCGTGGATGACCCGGCGCGTCCTGGGACACCCGCTGGAGCCACGTACACCGCCACCGAGGCCCAGTACGACGAGGCCGTCGAGGCCGCCGTCGCCGGCTTCGAGCAGACCCGGCGGATGTCGTCGCTGGAGCGGTCGCGGGCCCTCCACCACATCGAGGACGGCCTGCGGACGCGGCGGGAGGAGCTGGCGCGGGTCATCGCGCGCGAGTCGGGCAAGCCCATCCGGGATGCGCTGGGCGAGGTGGACCGGGCCATCCTGACCTTCCAGCTGGGTGCCGAGGAGGCGGAACGGATCACGGGCGAGACCATCCCGCTGGACCTCAACCCCGCATCGCGGGGTCGGGTCGGCATCACCCGCCGCTTCCCCATCGGACCGGTCGCTGCCATCAGCCCCTTCAACTTCCCGCTCAACCTGGCGGCCCACAAGATCGCGCCCGCCATCGCCGCGGGCTGCTCCATCGTGCTCAAGCCACCGTCCCGCGACCCGCTGACGATGCTCACGGTCGCCGAGATCATCGACGAGGCAGGGCTGCCGCCGGGCGCCGTGTCCATCCTGCCCATGAGCCGGGAGCTGGGCGACCGGCTGGTGGAGGACGAGCGGTTCAAGCTGCTGTCGTTCACCGGCTCGCCGATCGGTCGGCTGGGCGATGAAGGCTCGCGCGGGCAAGAAGAAGGTGGTCCTGGAGCTGGGTGGCAACGCGGGCGCCATCGTGGATGCCACGCGCGGACCTCGACTGGGCCGCTCGAAGCGCTGCCTCATGGGGGCCTTCAGCTACGCCGGCCAGGTCTGCATCAGCGTCCAGCGCCTGTTCGTGCACGAGTCGGTCTGGGAGCCGTTCATGGACCGGTTCGTGGCAGGTGCCCGGGCGCTGATCGTGGGCGACCCCATGGACCCCGAGACGCAGCTCGGACCCATGGTCGACGCGGAGGCCGCGCAGCGCACCCAGCGCTGGGTGGACGAGGCGGTCGCCGCCGGTGGCCGCGCGTTGGCGGGCGGCCGCGGCGACGGTCAGGCGTTCCCGGCGACCGTGCTCGTGGACGTGCCCCGCGACGCCAAGGTGTGCTCCATGGAGGCGTTCGCGCCCATCGTGGTGGCGTTCCCGTTCAGCGACTTCGAGGACGTCATCGGCGCCGTCAACGACAGCTCCTTCGGTCTCCAGGCGGGCGTGTTCACCAACGACCTGGCGCACGCGTGGCGTGCATTCGAGGAGCTCGAGGTCGGTGGCGTGATCATCAACGACGTGCCCACCTACCGCATCGACAACATGCCCTACGGCGGGGTCAAGGACTCGGGTCTGGGCCGAGAGGGCCTCCGGTGGGCCATCGACGACATGACCGAGGTCCGCGTCATGGTGATGGCCCAGCCTGCGTAGCAGACGTTGCGCCCGGCGGGCATGAGCTCGCAATGCCAAGGAAAAGCCGACCGACGGGATGTGTTCCCGTCGGTCGGCTCGCTGGGGCCGCGTTTGTGAGGGCGCCCAGGGCGCCGCGCGCTATTGCAGGACGAGGTGGACCGGGTTACCCAGGATCCGGGTGGTCCAGGTCGTCACGTCATTGGACGTGCCGCTGCCGTTCATGGTGTAGCGGATCTTCCACCAGCCCTGCTGTGCCGCCGTGTACCCGGTCGGGATCGGGCACCCGGATGGTCAGCCAGCAGCCGTTGTACGTGCCGCTCGGTCGCCCCGACGTTGGTCTGGACGGACATCACTCCGGTGCCCGTGAGCGAGTTGCAGTTGGCGGCGCCCGAGTTCGTGGTTGCCTTGGTGGCCGTGTAGCTGATCGCCGTTGGTCGACCAGCCGCGCGGAGGTTGGCTGCCAGGATGGCGAGGACGGCGCTCAGCGGATTGGTGTCGCCCGGATCCCAGAGCTGGATCTCGATGGTCTTGCCGGCGTAGTTCGCGTCGATCTGGGCCAGGTAGAACTCCGACTGGACTCGGCCGATCCGGAGGCGGACAGTGGCGTGAAGGCCTGCATCGCGCCCAGTCCGTACAGCTTGGGCGTCCCGCCGCGTCGCCGACGCATAGAGGGCGAAGCTGTTCTCGCCGTTCGTGCCCTTCTGGGCCGTCGGTATTGGACGGGTCCGTGGACGTGGTGTGGATGCGATAGATGTGGCCCGCCGGCGCCGCCGCTCATGCCGCTGTACAGCAGGTACCACTGGTTGTGGTAGTCGCGGCCGTCGCCGTAGGTGGCGTCCGTGAACTGGACGCACTCCGATCCGCCGCTGGCCGCCCATCGCCGTGTCAGCGGCCGAGATGTCGCGGAACAGGTCGTTCGACGAGGCGAGAGCCGCGCCGTCATCCGACGATGTCGTACAGCGTGTTCTGCGTGTCGTACACCTCGTAGAACGAGCTGACCGCAGTCGTACCGCTGAACCATCGGTCGCCGGTGCCCTTGTTGACCGTGACCGCGCAGAAGACGGGGTCGTAGACATAGATGGAGCCGTTGCGTGGACTCCGGCGGGCATCTCGATGGCGTAGTTGAAGTAGTTGACGGCGTCGTAGGCTGGGTTGTTGGCCGAGGTGCGGGTGTCGTAAAACGTCTGGTAGGCGTCGCCGTTGACGTTCTCGGCGCCCTGGGTGTTCATGGTGCCCCAGAAGCCGCGCGGATTGAGCGTCGCGCCGTCCGCCCGGAAGCAGTTGGCGATGCCGGAGCCGCAGGCCGTCCCCGGGCCCTGCAGGTTCTGGTCCGCGACGGCAGTGGTCTGGACCGAGGTCGTCGTGGTGGTCGTGGACATGCTGTAGTACACGCGGACCTGGATCATGTCCACGTTGAGGGTCAGCCCGGCGGTGCCGCAGCCCTTGGCGGCCGTGAGACGCAGCCGGAAGTTGGTGTCCGAGAAGTCAGCAGGCACCCAGGGATGCGCTCCCCATGCCGACGGTGCTCGTGGTGCCCCCTGATGCCGGCAGGAGGTAGTCGCCGCTGGTGGTGTTGGTCGCGAGGTTGGGCGTCGCGACCACGCTGGACCAGGTCGGTGTCGCATTCGAGCCGTTCCAGGTGAGGTCGACGTTCACCTTGGTGTTGGAGCAGGACGCGGACAGGAACGCATCGGTCAGTTGGACGGTCAGGCCCACGATCGACAGCGACTGGTTCGCGGCCGGGGTCGGCAGTGAGATCGCCGAAGGTCCCGAACTGCTGGACGGCCGGCGTTGGTGCTCGTCTGCACGTAGGTCGTGTTGTCCGTCGAGACGGCCGCCTGCTTGGTGCCGCTGGTCGCCGTCCAGGTCCCGGTCGGGGCCGTGGTCGGCACCCGCAGGCCGCTGTCGCCGCCCGCCGAGGTCGTGTTGGTGCTGGTCACCGTCCGCGCCGTGGCGAGGCCACGGGTCAGGCCGAACACGCCGTAGTAGTTCTCCGGGCTGCCCATGGGCACCGGCAGGTAGTACTCGGCGCGTCCGGTCGCACTCGAGGCGAACTGGGTGATGCCGAGCGCCTGGGCGAAGAAGGCGCCCACGTTGCCGGTGACCGTGACGCTCGAGCCGCCGCTTGTTGATCGTGTCCTGGAGCGGCGTGACGGTGACGCCGTTGACGCCGTCGGTGAAGCCGTTCTTGGTCGCCTCGTCACGCGCCGTGGAGTAGGCCGAGCGACGGATTGCCCGGCAGGTAGATGGCACCCGCGAGCGCCGCGGCGTCCGCCGCACGCTGCATCCGCTGGTTGCCGTACCAGAGCCAGGAGATGTCGGTGACGATGGCGACCGAGCCGATCATGACCAGGGACAGGATCACGAACAGGACGAGTGCCTGGCCGCGCTCACGGCTGGTCCTGGACCTTGGGTGTGCCGGATGACGCGCCGAGTCGCGACTGGTGGGACGCGACGCGCGGTTCGTCGAAGGATGGGCTCGACACGGTGATCCTCACTGGGTGGGATTGAGGGCCATGATGGTCTGGTCATTCAGGGCATAGGTGGTGGCCTGGGTTCCGCCGATGAGCTGGGCGATGGCCGCCAGCGGCGTCGTCAGGTCGTAGTGTGTAGATGACGCGCACGCCGATCGAATCGGGGTTGGTCGTTATTGACCCGGCCGCAGGCCGGCCAGCCGACGCTGCCCTGGGAGAAGTCGAGGCGGTCGATGCTGGCGCCGTCATCGATGTCCGGCCCGGCGCCGGGCGTGTACGTCCAGACGTTGACGAGCCTGCCGACCTGGCTGCCCGTAGGCCGTCGCCTTGTAGATCCTGATCTCGGAGACGTCGCTCATGCTTCACGTCCGAGCCGGGCGACTTCAGGATGCGCTGGGTGGCGGCGATGATCTGCTTGTCGACCCCGGCGGGATCCGCGACGGAGCAGTTGGCGGCACCGCCATTGCCGAGCGCGGCGCCCGGTCCGGGCGCCCTCGCGGGTCGCGTAGCCGACCGTCAGCTTGTGGCTGAAGGCGAGCCCGACCTCGAGCATGATGAGCAACAGGAACAGCGCGATGGGCAGCACCAGGGCGAACTCGACGAGCGCCTGGCCCCCGTCTGCGGTCGGAACGCGTGCCAGTGGATCCGGCTCGGCTGCCGGATGCAGGTGCATCACAGCTGGGGCTCCATCCGGAATGCGCTGCGACGGTCGAATGCGAACACCGTGCTGGAGGGGCCGCCGCCGCCGACCATCTCCATGATCGCCGACGAGCGGCGTCCGCCAGTGATAGGCGTAGCTGACCTGGATGCCGATGGTGTCGACGGTGGTGCGCGCCGGTGTCAGCGTTGGGCAGCCCTTGAGGACGTTGCAGCGCTGGCTGGTCGGATACCCGGTCAGGACTCGCGGTGTACGGCACCGAGATGGTCGTCCCGTCCGACCAGGGTGCAGGTGGTCACGCCGCTCCGGACGTACGAGTTGCGGGCGTACACGGTCGACCCCGGACGGGTTGGTGCGCTGGATCTGGATACCCGTGATCTCGCGCCTGGTCGCTGGGCGGAGCGATGTCGTTGTCGATGCTGGCGCAGGATCATGCAGTCGGCGCCTGGCAGGTTGCCGGCCTCCGAGGCCACGAGCGCCGCGACCTGGCTCGCCCGGTTGACGCCAAGCGTGGCGTTGAACGCCAGCGCGAACTCGATGATGCCCACGATGACCAGCATCAGGACGGGTACGATGAGGGCGAACTCGAGCATGGCCTGACCGCGCTGACGCCGCGCCCGGGTGACGCCGGCGGCGAGCTCGGCATACGCCGCGCGCGTCCGCGGCGGAACAGGTCAGGCAGACGGGCACGGACTCTGCTGGGCATGGGCATGATTTACGGGCCTGAGCCCCTGCCGGGCATATGGGACGATGGTCCGGGTCCACCGGTACCAAGGTCCGGGGTCCACCTGGCGGACCGCAGCGCACCGATCGTGCCGACCGACACCCGGCGCGCCCTGGCATGACGCTCGTCCATGCCTGGCTCCCGCATCGAGCGGCCCAGGGAACCTCGGCCAGGTGCGCCCAGCTGGGATCACGCGGCCGCGCCGCGACATGTGGCGTGACGGCTCGGCGCGGGCCGCATCACCTGCTGCACGGGTCTCGCAGCAGTGCGTGCACGCACCACAGCCGATGGTCCGGTCCTTGACCTCCCCCGGACGAAGGTACTACGCGTCGCTCGCATATCCGGCGGGATGCAGCCGGAGACGGTACCCAGACCGACCCACACCGAGGGCCGGAACCGTCACCCGGATGGACGAGACGTCTCGCACCGCCCCTGGGCCTCCGTGCCCAGAGCCAACGGGGGTCATCCGCCTGTGTCCGCGCCAACCATCAGTGTCATCGTCCCTGCCATGAATGAAGCGGCGAACCTGCCGCACGTCCTGCCGCGCATCCCCATCGGATGTGATGGAGGTCGATCCTCGTCGACGGCAACTCGACCGACGACACCGTGGCGGTCGCGCGCGCGCGTGCTGCCGTCGGTCCGGATCGTCGCAGCAGCACGGTCGAGGGCAAGGGCGCGGCCCTGCGGACCGGCTTCGCGGCCGCACGCGGCGACATCATCGTGATGCTCGACGCGGACGGCTCCACCGCGCCCGAGGAGATCCCCGACGTTCGTGCGGGCGCTGCTCGACGGCGCCGACTTCGCGAAGGGGTCGCGGTTCCTGCGCCGGTGGCGGAACCGCTGACATGCAGCGGTACCGCAAGCTCGGCAACGCCGTCGTTCGTGGGCATGGTCCGGCTGCTGTTCGGTGGCCGCTATCACCGACCTGTGCTACGGCTACAACGCGTTCTGGCGGCAGGTCGTGCCGCGGCTGGCCCTCGACGGCGACGGCTTCGAGATCGAGACCATGATGAACGTCCGGGCGCTGCGAGATCGGCCTCCGGGTCGCCGAGGTGCCGTCGTTCGAGTCACGCCGCATCCACGGCGAGTCGAACCTGCACACCATCCCCGACGGCATGCGGGTGCTGCGGACCATCATCCGGGAGCGGCTCTCGGGACCTGTCCGGTCGGTGGCGCCGATGCCGGTGCCCGATCGTCATCCTGCCGGTCCGACCCAGAGGCCGTATCGATCCTGCCGTGGAGCGGAGCGAGGGGGGCCGATCGGCCGAGTCCACTGTCGTCTGACCGGAGGCGCTCATCGCGCGATGCGCCCCGACCGTAGTCGAGCGGACCGGCGGCGTCGCGAGAGGCCCGGTACCTTGGTACGGGGGACGCATGGGACCCCGCAGTCGATACTCGCCGAGCCGGGACCGTGGGCGCCGGCGGCACCCAGCGTGCCCCACCCTGACCCTCTGAGCGGATCCACCCGGCTGAAGCTGCCAGCCCTCCCAGCCGCGGATCGACCCGATCGCCGACGCATCGTCGTGGTCGGGTCGGGCACACGCTTCCTGTCGGGCATCAGCGTCTACACCGTGCGCCTCGCGGAGGCGCTCGCGGATGCCGGTGTCGTGCACCTCGGTGGTCACGATGCGCCAGCTGCTGCCGACCTTCCTGTATCCCGGGCAAGGCCCGGGTGGGCAGCGGCGCTCACCGACCTTGGCGACCGCTCGCGGGTGCCCACGTTCGACGGCATCGACTGGTGGTGGCTGCCGAGCCTGCGCGGGGCTGCCGCGTTCCTGCGCCGACAGCGACCCGACACCCTGGTGCTCCAGTGGTGGACCGGCACCGTGTTCCACAGCTACCTCGCGCTCGTCGCTCCTGGCCCGCGCGCTCGGCGCGCGGGTGGTCATCGAGTTCCACGAGGTCCAGGACACGGGCGAGCTGCGGCTGCCGCTCGTCGCGCCGCTACTCGCGCCTGGTGGGTGCGCGCGGTCATCCGGCTGGCGGCCGGGTTCACCGTCCACTCGGAGTTCGACCGGGACCTGCTGGCGCGGCACTGGGACCTGGGCGGCAAGCCCGGTCGCGGTGCTGCCGCACGGACCGTACGACCACTACCAGGCCGCCGGCGAGCATCCGCTGCCGGCCCTCCGCGAGGCGCCCGCCGGACGTCTGCAACATCCTGTTCTTCGGCATCATCCGGCCGTACAAGGGCCTCGAGGACCTGATCGCGGCCTTCGAGCGCCTGTCGCCCGCCGAGGTGCGCGGCTACTGGCTGACCGTGGTGGGCGAGACGTGGGAAGGGCACACCCTGCCCGCGGAGATGATCGCGCGCAGCCCGTACCGCGACCGCATCACGTTCGTCAACCGCTACGTCCACGACTCCGAGCTGGACGCGTATCTGCGGGGCGCCGACGCCGTGGTCCTGCCCTATCGCCGGTCGTCGCTGAGCGGCCCGCTGCACGTCGCGATGGGCTACGGCCTGCCCATCGTGATGACCGACACGGGTGGCAACGCCGAGGCCGCCGAGGGCTACGCAGGGATCCTGCTCATGCCCGTGGGTGACGTCGACGGCGCTCACCGAGCGACTGCGGGAGCTGCCCGCGCTGCGGGGCCAGGCCTTCGAGCACCCCCGCTCGTGGGCCGCGACCGCCGAGGCCTACCGGCGGTTCCTCGACCGAGCTCGACGGCCGCCGCCACGGGACCCGCGGCATGACCGTCGCGGTCGGCCCGGCACGACCGGTCGGCCCGGTCGCCGCGGCCGCCGGGTGGCTTGGGTGAGCTGCCGCGCCTCGCGTTCCTCGCCGCGCTGGGCCTGCTGGTCGTCGCCATCGGCGACACCCTCGCGCGCCTGGAGGTGGTCCTCGCGCCGCTCGTCTGGTGGGTCGGGCTGCTGCTCATCGTGGGGCCCATCGCGGCGCGGCTCGTCGGCCGGGACGCGGGGCGCGCGAGCGGCTGGCCCTGGTGGTGCTGGTCGGGCTCGCCCTGTACGGCGTCAAGGTCCTCGGCGCGCCGTCGTCGTTCGTGATGTTCGACGAGTTCCTGCACTGGGCGACGCTCGACGACATCGTCGTGACCGGGCGCCTGTTCACGCCCAACAACATCCTGCTCGCGAGCCCGTACTACCCGGGCCTCGAGATCGCGTCGGACCTGCTGGTGCGGAGCGGGCTTCTCGACCTGGGAGGCGGGCATCGCTGGTCGTCGGCGTCGCGCGGGTGCTGATGATGCTGGCCCTGTTCCTGCTGTACGAGCGGGCGGGCGGCGACAGCCGGCTGGCCGGCGTCGCGGCCCTGGTCTACGCGGCCAACCCGGGGTTCCTGTTCTTCGACTGCCCAGTTCGCGTACGAGTCGCTGGCGTTGCCGCTGGCGGTGTTCGTGCTGTGGTGCATCCAGCGGCGCGAGGTCGCCACCGGGCCACCCTGCCGGGCGGGCCGGGCCCGGCGACGACGCTCGCATCTGCGGGCTCGTCCGTGCCGGTCACCCGCTGGCGCTGACCGGTGACGATGCTGCTGGCCATCGGCGCGGTCGTCGTCACCCACCACGTCACCGCGCTGGCGCTGTCCGGCTGCCTCGTGCGTGTGGGCGGTCGTCGGCGTCATCCTGCGGCTGCGCGGTGGTCGGCCCGGAGGGCCTCGTCGGGCCCGCCGTGATCGCCGTGATCGCGACCGCCGCCTGGATGCTGTACGTGGCCTCGGTCACGGTCGGCTACCTGGTGCCGGCGCTCGGGGGTGCCATCGACCAGGTGCTGGAGCTCATCGCCGGCGACGAGGGCAGCCGGGAGCTGTTCCGGTCGGCGACCGGCGTCGGCGGCGCCGGTCTGGGAGCAGGTGGTGGGCTATGGCTCGGTGGCCGTGATGCTCGTCGGCGCTGCCCATCGCGCTGCCCATCGTCTGGCGCCGGTGGCGCACGTCGCGCGCTACCGCTGACGCTCGCCGCTCATCGCGCTGCTGTACCCGGTATCGCTGCTGGCGCGCCTCACGCGCAGTGGCGCCGAGCTGGCGCAGCGCTCCGCGGAGTTCATCTTCGTCGGCGCGCGCATTCGTGACGGCCCTCGCCGCGCTCGGCGGTCCTGGACACGGCGGGCGACCGGCTGCCGCCCGACGGCTGGCGTTCGGGCATCGTGGCCTGGCTGATGTCCGGCTCACCGGACGCGGCACGCGCCCGCCGGTTCGCGACTGGCCGTGATGACGGCCGATCGTGCTGTTCATGGGCGGCGCGGTGCTGGGCATCGCCCCCTGGGCACGGCTGCCCGGGTCCGTACCTGGTGGCGGCCGATCCGCGGTCGGTCAGCCCGCAGGGCATCGATGCGGCCACCTGGACCCTGGGCGCCCTGGGGCCTGGTCGCCGGTTCCTGAGCGACCGCACCAACCGGACCCTGCTCGCCACGTACGGCCGTCAGCACCCCATCTCGTCCGCGGGCGACAAGGTCAACCTCCGGTCCGGCCTACTTCGACACGACGCTCACCCCGGCAGGACCTGGCGCTGCTGCACGCGGGCCGGGGTCGAGTACGTCATCGCCGACCACCGCCTGCCGACGTCGCTGCCGTACGTCGGCGTGTACGTGGAGCGTGGCGAGCAGTTCGACGTACGGGCCCCTGGACCGAGCCGATGCCGGCGGCCGCGCTGGACAAGTGGGGCACGCTGCCGGGAGCCGACCGCGTCTACGACAACGGGGACCTGGAGATCATGGACATCCGCCGACTGACGGGTCGTGCCGAGTGACCAGCCGCCACCCTGGCGAGTCCTCATGGCGTCTCGTCGGACCGGGTCCCCGAACGTGGCAGATGCTGTTCCTGGCTCGACTGGCCCGTTCGCCGGCATCGTCCTGGCGCAGCCGTCAGCCCCCAGACTGCTCACCGCACTGGCCGGTGTCGCTGCTGGCGATGGGTGCTGCCGGGCATGGCCCTGGCACGGGCGCTCTTCCCCGGCCCGGCCTTGGTCGCGCGGAGCGGATGGCCCTCGTGCATCGGTCTCCAGCTCTCGGTCCTGGTGGTATCCGGGTTCCTGCTGCATCTGCTCCCCGCGGGCTGTCCGTTGCGTCCTGGGGCGCCCTCCTCGCGGACATCACGCTGCTCGCGTGCGCGGTCGCCTGGGTCCGTGATCGACGCGGCGCCGATGGGGACCCGTCACGCGGGTGCGCAGACCACGGCTGGGTGTGGCGATCCGCGCCAACGCGCCAGCTCATGCTGCTGATCGGTGCCGTGATGCTCGTGGCGACCGCTCTCCTCGTGGCGCGGGTGGGTGTCGTCCTGCAGCCCCAGCCGCCCTGGACCGCCCTGGCCATCGTGTCGGCGGAGGACGGCGCGCGGTCGTCGTCGGGGTCACCAACGCCGAGGGACGTGCCGAGACCTATCGACTCGTGGTCACGATCGACGGTGACGCTCTGGCCACGATCGACGACCTGTCGCTGGCCGACGATGCGGCGGCCAGCTCGTCGGCCGTGCCAACCGCAGGCGCGTTCCTGCGTCGGATCGACGTGTCGCTGTGGCGCTCGGGGGACCCACAGGACGCGGAGCCGTATCGGTCGGTCCGCCTGTCGTTGCGAGGGGTGCCGGGGCCGTGAGGGTGCTGCTGACGACCGACTTCTTCGCGCCCATCATCGGCGGCGCCGAGCGACAGGTGGGCCTGCTGGCGGGTGCACTCACGGGACTCCGGGCACGAGGTGCGGGTGGCCACGACGGCGCAGCCGGGGCTGCCGTCGCGGGAGACCATCGACGGCGTGCGACGTGGTGCGGCTGGTCGTCTGCGGCGACGGCCATCCCGGCACCCGGTGGCGGCCGGCGCTTCCTGCCGCCCGCTCCCGATCCGGTGCTGTCCGTGGGGCTGCGTCGACTGGTCCGCGACTGGCGACCGGACATCGTCCATGCGAGCGGCTGGATCGGGTACTCGCAGCGCGGCCGCCGTCGCCGACCGCGCCGCCCCGATGGTGCTGTCGGTACGCGACTACGGCCACGCCTGCGCCACTCGCACCCTGCTGTGGCAGGACCGGACACTCTGCGACGGTCCGTCACTGGGTCGCTGCCTCGACTGCGCCGGACGCCACTACGGCGCGGCCCGGGCGCTCATCGCGGTGGGTGGCATCCGGACCGGCCGCCCGCTCCTGCGCCGGAGCGTGACGCGCCATCCACAGCGTGAGCCGGTTCGTGCAGCACACCGTGGAGCGCGACCTGGTCGGGGACGACCCAGGCTGGCGGCCCATCCTGGAGTGCATCGACGACATCGTGCCCGGCTCGCCGAGAGCCGCCTGGAGCCGGCCGACCGGGACCTGCTCGAGCGGCTGCCCGCGTCGCCGTTCATCCTGTTCGTGGGTGCGCTCCAGGCGCACAAGGGCCTGGGCGTGCTGCTGGAGGCGTGGGCGACGGCATGGGCGCAGGCCGGCTGCCACGATCGGGAGCCGAGGCGGCCCGCCCTGGTGCTCATCGGCACGCGCTGGCCGGAGACCCCGGACGTTTCCCGAGGGTGTGACGGTGCTGTCCGATGTGCCGCACCGGGTGGTGATGGCGGCCTGGGAGCGATGCCTGTTCGGGGTGGTGCCGTCGGTCTGGCCGGACCCCCTGCCGGGCGTCGTGCGCGAGCCCATGACCCGGGGCGGGCCTGTCATCGGCTCCGACATCGGGGGCATCCCGGACATGATCGAGCACGAGCGGAACGGCCTGCTCGTGCCGCGCCGGTGATGCGGTCGCCCTGGCCGCTGCGATGGGGCGGCTGGCCGGCGACGAGGCGCTGCGAGAGCGACTGGGTGACGCCGGTCGGGCGTCGGTCGCGGCGCTCACGCCCGGGCCATCGCGGCGCCGCTTCGAGGCGCTGTACGAGCGCGTCCTGGGAGCGGCCGCGATGACGCCCCGGCGGATCCACGTCACGGGCGGACAGGGGAGTGGCAAGACGACGCTGGCCGCGCGCCTGCATGCCGTCACCGGCCTGCCGGTGCACGAGCTCGACCGCATCGCCCGGATCGGCGGTGGCAACGGCCCGGAACGGCCGGCCGCGGAGCGCGACGCGATGGTGTCCGAGACCATCGCAGCGGGCGACGCCTGGATCACGGAGGGCGTCCACCTCGGCTGGACCGACCGCTGCTCGACCGAGCCGAGGTCATCGTGTGGCTGGATCACGTCACGCCGACCGGGGCATCCGGCCGCATGGTTCGCCGGTTCCTGGCGGGTGGCTGCGTGAGTTCCGCACGCGACGAGGCCGCGAGCGATTCCTGCGCGTTGGCGACTATCTCCGACACACTCGCGACCTCGGTGGTGCTTGCGGCGCCCTCGGTCCACAGATGACGATGTCGCCGCGAGCGGCCGCGCTTGCAGCCTACCGGCACAAGCTGGTCCGATGCACGTCGCACGAGGACGTCGAGGCCTTCGTCGGCTCGTGCGAGGCATCGGTCCACGCCAGCGAGACCCGATCGTGAGCACCCCCGCGTTCCTCGCCTCGGCGCTCGGTCACGTGCGCACACCGGTCTACCGGAACGCGTACTCCCTGATGCTCAGCAACGGGCTGACGTCGGCGCTGGGTCTGGTCTACTGGACCATCGCGCCCGAGGCATATCCGGCCGAGGTCATGGGCGCGAGCTCCGCGGCCATCTCGATGATGCTGTTCCTGAGTGGCGCCGCGCAGCTCAACCTGCGTCCGGCGCTGCTGCGACTGCTGCCCGAGTCGGGCGACCGGGCCGTCGTGGCTCGTCCGTCGCACCTACGCCCTTGCCATCGTCCTGAGCGCTCTCACCGCCACCCTCGTGTTCGGTGGTGGCGCCGTCGCGGGTGCGCCGTGGGGCGCCATCGACGGCGCTCACCTCGCCGGTCGGCGTGCTGCTGCTGGTCGCGGGCACGGTCTGCTGGTCGCATCTTCAACCTCCAGGACGGTGTGCTGACGGGCCTGCGCCGGACCGGCTGGGTGCCCGTCGAGAACGGCGACCTACGCCCTGGTCAAGATCGGCTGTCCTGCTCGGCTGCGTCGCGATCCTGCCGGCGATGGGCATCGTCGTGTCCTGGATCGTGCCGACGTTCTTCATCGTGCGGCGTGGTCACCGTCGTCCTCGCGCCGCGCTGGATACCGGCATACATGGCGGCGCAGGCCGATCGCCGACCAGTGCTCGACCGGCGCACCTGATGACCTTCGTGGCCGCCGACTCGGTGGGTGCCCTGTTCGCGCTGGGTGCCTCGACGCTCCTGCCGGTGCTCGTGGTGGGCGCCGTCGGGCCACGCGCACGGGCGCCTACTTCGCCATCACCTGGACCATCATCACGGCGCTGACGCTGGTGCCCATCAACATGGCGGCGTCGTTGACGGTCGAGTCGGTCCACACCGGTGTCCCGCTCGGACCGCAGGTCCGCGACTGGCCGGTCACCTGTATCGGCTGCTCGTCCCGCTGGTCATCGTGGTCATCGTGCTTCGCCGAGTGGGTCCTGACCATCTTCGGCGCGGCGTACGCGGAGAACGCCACGGCTGGCGCTGCGCATCGGTGCGCTGGGCCTGCTGCCCTTCGCGGCCAACATCCTGTTCCTGGCCACGGCCCGCATCCGGGCGCGCTCGCGCGCCATCCTCGTCGTGCAGGTCGCCATCGCACTGCTGACCCTGGCGCTGGCAGCGCCTCCTGCTCGACCCCATGGGCATCGCCGGCGTGACGCTCGCCTGGCTGGCAGCCCAGTCCGCGGTCGCGTGGTCGTGGTGCCGACCCAGCTCTGGCCGCTGATGCGGGAGTCGGCCTGAGGCCGCCGCCATCAGTCGGCGGAGTAGACCCCGAACACCGCGTTGAGGCCGGCGGCCTCCGTGTCGATCTGCGCGACGCATCGTCGCTCCCGCAGGTCGTAGCACGCGACGTGCGTGCCCAGGTAGTGGCGGAAGCCGTTCTTGAGGAAGGCGACGTTCTCGCGGAACCGCGTCGGCGCGCATCCGCGAGAAGCCGACCCACAGGCGGTCGCCGTCGAGCAGCAGTCCACGACACCAGCCGAGCAGCAGGTCCTTGTCGTGCATCTCGCGCAGGTCGATGACCTCGGTCACGGTCAGCGTGCGGGTGTCGGCGATGACCACCTTGGCGTCGACCGTCGTGAACAGCACCCGGTCGCCGTAGACGATGCCGTCATGGATCCGCTCCAGGCCGATGTCGATGCGTCGGGACGGATCGACCAGCGAGATGGCGTCCTTCTGCTGGAACCGCGTCGCCCACGGCTCGTCGCCGATCTGGAAGACGTGGTTCGGGTGGGCGAGATGTGGCTTCGTCGAGGGCACCAGCCGGTAGTCCGTGTCGCGCGAGAACCGGTCGCCCCAGACCGGGCGCGCCGGGCTGCCACACGTTCCACTCCCGGACGACCTCGCCGCCGAAGGTCACTCTCGGCGACCATGTCCAGGCCGGTGACCGCGACCAGCAGGGTGCCATCGGCGGTCGGTCGCACATGATGCACGTCGTTGAACGACGGCAGCGAGATGCCGGTCGTGAGCTCGAACGACGGGACCCGGTAGACCAGCACCTCGGTCTGGGTGGTCAGGTACAGGAGGCCGTTGGCGAGCGTGCCCGACTTGAACAGGATGGCCGGATCGTCCGGCGGGCATGCTCCGCGGCCGGCGTCTGATACTCCACGACCTGCCGGGCCGTGCCGCTGCGCGGTGTCGACCTGCAGCAGCACGCCGGACTCGTACTCGTACCAGTCCCCGAAATGCGCTCGCACGGGACGCAGTGAACGCTGTCGACCACCGACGACGTACAGCGAGCGGACGCCTCAGCGCGGCCGGCGATGTCGTCGCCGGCGGTATCGGGGCCGCTGAGGCGAGCGATGTCGAGGGTATCGAGCATGATGCCACCCAAGTGTCGACAGGACTGGGTGACAGGGACGTTTGGGCCAGGGGGCGCATAGCCCGGTAGCGCCCTACCCCTGGTCCGTTCTGGTGAGGATGATGGTGGCGTGGTGCAGCGTCAATCGATCGGCCACCCAGTCGTTGTCCGCGGGCAACCGATGTCGAGGTGCCATGACCCCGTCCGGCTCGCCGATCGGGGCCGATCGCGGGTACGCTGGCATCGATGACGACCGATCGCATCTTCCTGGTCGGCATCCTGTGGGCGCTGGTCCTGCTCGGACTGCTGGTCATCCGCGAGGTGCTGCGGGTCTCGGACATCCCGAGCGCCAAGGTGCTGCTGCCCGCCCTGAACATCCTGGTCATCGTCATGGCGGTGCGCCTTCAGCCTGGTCGCCGTTGCTCGCCTGGTAACGCTGATGCAGCCCCAGGTCGCAGCGTCGCCCAGCCGCCAGCCCGAGCCCGAGCCCGTCGCCCAGCCCGAGCCCGCAGCCCGAGCCCGAGCCCGAGCCCGCCAGCCCGAGCCCGAGCCCATCGCCCAGCCCGAGCCCCAGCCCATCGCCCAGCCCGAGCCCGAGCCCGTCGCCCAGCCCGAGCCCCAGCCCGTCGCCCAGCCCCAGCCCGAGCCCGAGCCCCAGCCCGAGCCCGAGCCCCAGCCCGTCGCCCAGCCCGAGCCCGAGCCCGAGCCCAGCCCGAGCCCATCGCCCAGCCCGAGCCCCAGCCCGAGCCCCAGCCCGAGCCCGAGCCCGTCGCCCAGCCCGAGCCCGTCAGCCCAGCCCCAGCCCATCGCCCAGCCCGAGCCCGAGCCCCAGCCCCAGCCCATCGCCCAGCCCGAGCCCGAGCCCGAGCCCCAGCCCGCCAGCCCGTCGCCCAGCCCGAGCCCGAGCCCGAGCCCCAGCCCCAGCCCGTCGCCCAGCCCGAGCCCGAGCCCGAGCCCGCAGCCCAGCCCGAGCCCGAGCCCGAGCCCGAGCCCATCGCCCAGCCCGAGCCCCAGCCCGAGCCCGAGCCCGAGCCCCAGCCCCAGCCCGAGCCCCAGCCCGTCGCCCAGCCCGAGCCCCAGCCCGAGCCCGAGCCCCAGCCCGAGCCCGAGCCCGTCGCCCAGCCCGAGCCCCAGCCCATCGCCCAGCCCGAGCCCGAGCCCCAGCCCCAGCCCGAGCCCATCGCCCAGCCCGAGCCCAGCCCAGCCCGAGCCCCAGCCCGAGCCCGAGCCCCAGCCCGAGCCCGAGCCCATCGCCCAGCCCGAGCCCAGCCCAGCCCGAGCCCAGCCCAGCCCGAGCCCAGCCCGAGCCCGAGCCCATCGCCCAGCCCGAGCCCGTCGCCCAGCCCGAGCCCATCGCCCAGCCCGAGCCCATCGCCCAGCCCGAGCCCATCGCCCATGCCCGAGCCCATCGCCACAACCGGGCTCAGGCACCGTCACGGTCGGTCGCAATTTCGTGAGCTACTCCGTGGACGGCGACCGCATCACGGGCTTTGAGAACGTGCGGGCCGGAGTCCGGTTTCCAGGCGCGTGGTACAGCACCGATGGCATACCGATTCCCGTCGTTCTCGGAACCGTCAGGGAGTCGTGTACTGGTCAGGATCGAGTCCGGGCGATACGCCGGAACGTTCGTCAGCCCGGAGGACGACGGCGTGCGGTTCCGGCCGGACCCCGAGCCGAGTCCGGTCCCGTCGCCCGGTCAGTCCCTGGAAGCATCACCTGGCGCCGGCCCGCTGCCGACACCCGCCGCGACGCTCCGATAGACGGCGACGGTCCGATCGACCAGGGCGTCCCAGGACGGAAGGCCCCAATCCGGACATCCGAGATGCGGCCCGCGAGCGATGCTGGTCGTGATCGCCCGGGCGATCGATCGGTCCATTGGCATCGGCCGGGACCAGGGTGATGCGACCGGGAGGCACCATGGCACTCGATTCGCGATGGGCCGGGATGTCGCTGGCGACCACCGGAGGCCAGCGGCCGCAGCCTCCAGGACCGTCAGTCCGAATGACTCGTGTGCCGAGAGCGAGACGAATACATCGGCACGGCGATACCACGCGCGGAGCTCTTCGTCAGGGACGCGACCCCGGAGGACCACGCGGTCAGCCACCCCGCCATTCATGGCCGCAGCTGCGATGGCGTCCCGCGCGGGACCTTGGCCGATGACCACCAGACGGATATCTCGGGCAGTCAGGTAGCGCGCGGACGACGCGTTCGATGCCCTTGTAGGTCTCGAGTCGACCCACCGACAGGATGGTCGTGGACCCGGCCGGCCGTCGGGGTCGACTGCCCAGACTCCATGGTCGAGGCGCGTCCGGCCGACCCGGTCTCGTCGGAGATCGCGGGCAACTCGATGCCCTCCGGGATGACCGTGATCGGAAGCCGCTCACCGAAGTCGCGGCGGAGCAGCGCGGCCTCGCCCGCGGAGTTGGCGACGAGGCGTCCGGCACGCCGGACCATCCAGCGAGCGACGGGCCGATACGGCACGTGGAGCAGCCGCCGGAGCGGTGTGTGACCGGTGCCGTGCCAGTGAGCCGTCAGGACCAGGGGCACTCCTCGCTGGCTCGACTCGCCCACGCCGCCGCCATCGGCACCAGCGTGTGCAGGTTGTGTGCATGCAGCAGGGCGTAGCTGCCGGCGTGGTGGCGCAGCCATCGGGCGAGCTGGGCGACGGGAAGTACACCCGTCGCCGCCCAGACGGTCGGGAAGCGGCGCACCAGGACGTCCTCGTGATGTCCACGGTCGGCTGGCGCGCAGCGGGGTCCGTGGTCACGATCTCGACCGGGAATGCCGCGTGCGCGCAGGCCCGGTCGCCAGGCGCTCGACGTATCGCTCCACGCCGCCGGTCGCGGGCGGATACAGGGGTGACACGAGGGCGATGGGCGAGCCGGGTCGGACGGTCATGACATCGGGATGGTAGGGGAGTGGCGCACAGACAGGCGGGACCGCACGCGAGTGCGTGCATGCCCCGGTCGCTCGGTCACCGGGGCACCTGCAGCGCTACCTTGGGACGCCGTCCCCACCGGGCAGGGTGGCTTGGTCGTCCCCATCACTTGAGGTCTCGCTGGCAGCGACGCGTCCGCGGTGTGATGTTCTGGGTCACCCCACCGCGGCTGCGCCGGGGAGTGGCTCGAGCACCCGGACCGGGGTCCGTGCTCCTCGACCGCTCTGCGCTCGCATGGAACCATGAGGGTACTACCGGTTGTCCATGACTTCTGGGCTATCCGTGTCGCGATGGGCAACGTGCGCCCGAAGGGCACCAGCCGGGACCGCGTCGGGTCCCGGAAGACGCCCCTACACTCGCGCGTGGCCACCCAGGAGATCGTCCAGAGCTTCGCGTACGTCAGCTGGGCGCTGCTGGTGGGTCTCGGGCTCGGGCTCGTTCGCGCTCGCCTGGCTGCTGCGGCAGGTCACCGATGTCACGAGCCGGCTTCGTGGGTACCACAGCACTCTGCGCGGGCATCCTGGCGGCGCTGGGCTGGGGCACCGACACCGGGCTGCCCGCTGCCCGACCAGCTGCCATCGTGGCCGCACCCGGGCTCGACGGTCCGCGCCAGGTCTGCCTCGGCGTGTTCGTGCTCCTCTGCTTCTGGGTCGGCGCTAACGACCCTGCGAGGGGCGACCGCACGCTGGAGCGGCGCGCTGGCGCGTCGCTGGCTGGTCGTCGCGACGCTGTTCCTCGGCGCCGTCGGCTGGGCCGGCGGAACCCTGGAAGGGCTGCCGCTGTTCGTGCAGCTGCTGTCGCTGTCGGCGGTCAGCGGCGGCTCGCTGGCCGCCGTCATCCTGGCCCACTGGTACCTGGTGACACCGCGCATCTCGGAGCAGCCACTGGTGCTGACCACGCGCCTGCTGACGGTGGCCCTCAGCCTCCAGCTGCTGCTGTTCCTGGTCTGGCTCGCCGTCGGCTATCCGTCCGGGGCGCCGTTCGCGGCACTCACCGGGCCACAGGCGCTGTTCGTGTGGCTGCGGCTCCTCGTGGGCATCCTGTTCCCGCTGCTGCTGTGCTGGATGGCCTGGAAGACGGCGCTGACGCGATCGATGGAGTCCGCGACCGGACTGCTGTACATCGAGCTGGCGCTGGTACTGGCCTCGACCATCGTGGGCGCCGGGCTGGCGTTCGCGGTCGGCGTCCTGGTCTGACCGTGGAGGTCCGGGTCCGCCTGTTCGCGATGCAGCGTCAGCAGCTCGGCTGGCGTGACCGACGGGTCGAGCTCGTGGATGCCGCGACCATCGGCGACGCATGGGCAGGCGCTGGTCGTCGACTACCCGGAGCTTGCGGCGGCGGGTCGCCAGCATCCGATTCGCGCGCAATGGCGCCTACGTCGGACGTCGAGTGAGCGACTCGCTCGACGGCGACGAGCTGGCCCTCATCCCGCCGGTCGCCGGAGGCTCAGCTGAGTCGTATCGGCGCATCGAGCTGTGGTCCGAGCCGTTCCCCGACGGGATCGTGGTCGAGCTCCGGCGGGCGGTGTCCACGCCCGCGGATGGTGCCGTGGTGGTGTTCCTGGGCCAGACCCGCGAGACGCGCCGGGACGCCCGCGATCGGCCAGGAGGCGGTTCCCGCTGGATCACGCGGGCGACCGGGTCCTGGCGCTCGACGTACGAGGCGTTCGAGGCCATGGCGCTCTCCGTCCTGGACACCATCGCGGACGAGATCGAAGCCCGGTTCGGAGTGCGGCGGTTGGTCATCCTGCACCGCACCGGCGAGGTGCCGCTGGAGACGGCGAGCGTGTGCATCGTGGTCGCGGCCGAACATCGCGGAGCCGCATTCGATGCCTGCCGGTACGCCATCGACGAGCTGAAGGCCCGTGCCCCGATCTGGAAGCAGGAACGGTTCGCAGGGGGTGGGATCTGGATCGGAGAGCCGCCACGCAGCGGGCCGGTCGAGATCGATCGCGATGGGGATGCCGACACGTCGGACCCGTCTGCCTGAAAGTCGTGGAGCGCTTGAGGTGACCGGCCGGGTCCTTACGGTGCCGACTTGAGCCACCCGACGGCTCGATCGGGCACGGTGGATCGAGCGGCCGCTACTGGGTCTCGACCACCGCGCGACGGAGGGCCCGCAGCGCGATGCGCGCCATCGGCTCGCCGACCACCTCGTCCAGGATCGACCACACCTGGGCCGGCGACAGCAGCGCCCGATACGGTCGTTCCGCGGTCATCGCCTCGTACCGGTCGGAGAGGGCGATGACCCGGGCGCCGAGGGCCACGCGTCTCGTCGGGCACGGCCGGGAACATGCCATTGCCGTCGAGTCGTTCGTGGTGCGCCACGGTGAGCGGCGCGAGGCGCGCGAAGGCACGTGAGCGCCCGAGCACCGACGGCGCCGGCCCGGGCGTGCTCGTCGACGACGCGTCGCTCGGCCTCCGTCAGCTCCGCGGGCTTCTCGAGGTAGGAGATGGGCACCAGCAGCTTGCCGATGTCGTGCAGCAGCGCCGCGCGTCGGAGCTCGGTGAGATGCGGCGGGTCGAGGCCCGAGCTCGGTGCCGGTCCGGACGGCGAACGCGGCGACCCGGCGACCGTGGCGACCCATCCGCGGCGTCCGCGTATCGACCATGTCCGCGAATGCCACGGCGACCGCGTCGAGGGTCCGATCGTGCGTCCAGCGGATGCTGTCGATGGGCTCGAGCTCCAGCATCCGGTCGAACAGGTGCGGGGTCGGCCAGCTCGTTCCACACGCCGGCGCGGCCCATGCGCAGCACCTCGTCCACGAGGCCCGGGTCCAGGCTGCGGCCGCGCTCGGCGCGCAGCGTCCGGTCGATGTCCGCCGTGGTCGTGGCGCGGGCCAAGCCGCGCGACCGTCGGCGGCCAGGGCCAGCAGGCGGCCGTCGCGCGGGATCCGGTCGCCACGGGTACGTCGCCGGTCCCCGTCCATCCCATCGCTCGTCGGCCGGCGGCCACCGTCTCGGCGACGTGGTCCGGCAGGCCCAGGGTCGCGACCACCGCCCGGGCCCGGAGTGGTCGCGACAGGTGGGCAGGGCGTGGTGTCGCGTCGGTATCGCGGCCAGCCCGGAGCGGCGGGCCGTGACCGCATCCGTCTCGGCGTCGGCCTCGGGCCGACGGTCCCGACGTCGCACAGCAGGCCGGCGTACAGCACGCTGGCACGCTGGTCATCGGGCAGCGACAGGTGCGCCGCGATCCGTCCGGCGACGAACGCGGTGCGGACCGCGTGACCCTCGGTGCGTCGCTCCGCCGCGTCCAGGACCACCGACAGCGACGCCAGCAGCTCCGACAGGCGGCTGCGTCGCGGTCCCGTGGTGGCGCGAGGGCGCCACCGGGTCGACCGGGCAGGGCCAGCGGCGGCGCCGACGGGCGCGTCGAGTCCGGCGAGCCCCGGATCTCGGGCATCGAGGGCACGGCGGGCGTGGTGAGGGTCGTGGCGACATGCTCGGAAGCCATGTGCAGATGGTGCCCATCGTCGACGCCTTCGACGCCCATCCGGTGGTCCGGCCGGGTCGGGGGAGGATGGTCCGGGTCGGTCCCGCCAGGTCAGCGCGTGTAGTCGCCGGCGGGGTCGAGCTCCTCGCGGATGAGCCGCAGCTCCTCGGCGGTTGGCTCCGGCGTGGTCGGCCAGGTCGTCGGCGATCCGCGACCGTCCCAGCCGATCGAGTCGCGGACCGCGTCGACGGTCGCGCCGGGGTGGAGGGAGTCGAGGCGCATCTCGCCGTCAGCGCCGAAGTGATAGATGCCGAGGTCCGTGACCACCACCGACGGCCCGCTGCCCATCCAGCCCTGCTCACGGCGGATGCGCTCCGCAGTCCTCGGCGCCACCGAGGTTGCCGGGCGAGGTCCGGAAGTCGATGCGCTCCACGAACGACCGCTTCGACTGGCGCATGATCACGAACACCCGGCGGGCGTTGATGGCGATCTCGCAGGCGCCGCCCGAGCCCGGCAGGCGCGTCCTCGGGTGGGCGTAGTCGCCGATGACCGTGGTGTTGATGTTGCCGAAGCGGTCGATCTGGGCGGCGCCCAGGAAGCCCACGTCGACCAGGCCCCGCTGGAGGTAGTAGCCGAACAGCTCCAGCATCGACGTGGCGGCGGTGGCGCCCGTGACGATGGTCGGGTCGCCGATGGACAGCGGCAGGCGTGCTGGGCGGGCGCCGAAGACGCCCGACTCGTAGACCAGCTGCAGGTCGGGTGCCACGGTCCGCTGGGCGAGGTTGACCGCGATGTTGGGCAGCCCGACGCCCACGAAGCAGACCCGCTGCCCGGCGAGCTCGCGGGCCGCCGCCACGATCATCATCTCGGAGCTGGTGAACGTCAGGGGGTCCGCGTGGGCCCTGTCGCGGGCGCTCACCGGTAGCCGCCGTAGTCGACGGAACCGGAAGGGGCCGCGCCCGATGGCGCGATCCGGTCCCGACCGTGTCGCCCAGTCAGCTCCATGTACGCGGCGCGGTCCGGGACGCCGTGAACGAACTCGTCCAGCCACGCGTCGAGGGACGCGGCGTCGCGGCTGATGACGTCCCAGTCGACATAGAACCGGTTGTCGCGGTCGTAGTGGCCCTGGACGTACGACGGATGGGCACCGAACGGCTCGACCACCACCGCGTCCACGATGAGGCCCGGGATGACCGTCCGGTTGGGGTCCGCCCGGATGACCGACTCGTCCACCAGCTCCTCGACCACCACGATGACCCGCTCGGCGGCGAAGGCGACCTCCTTCTGGCAGCCGGTCAGGCCCCAGATCTGGGTGTTGCCGGCGGCGTCGGCGCGCTGCGCATGGACGATGGCGACATCGGGTCGCAGGGGCGGCACCGCGTACACCAGGTCGTCGCCGTATGGGCGAGCGGATGGGCCGGATGAGCGGGTTCGCGACCGGCAGGTCCGTCTCGAAGTACGAGCGCAGCGGGAAGAAGGGCAGGTTCATGGCGCCCGCGGTGTATCGGCCGACCATGCCGAAGTGGCTGTACTCCTCGAGCTCCAGGCTCGCGGCGTCGCCCTCCGTCACGCGCCGGATGGCGTGCAGCCCGCCGACGCCCGGGTTGCCCAGCCACGAGAAGACGAGCTTGCGGGCGACGCCGGCGCCGATCATCTGGTCGTAGATGACGTCGGGGGTCATGCGGGCGAGCGTCAGGTCCCGCTTGCGCTGGCGGATGATCTCGTGGCCGGCCGCGAAGCAGATGAGATGGGTGAAGCCCTCGATGGCCACGGTGTCGCCGTCGCGCACCAGCTCCGCGATCGCGTCGTGCATGTCGACGACCTTGGTCGCGACGGGGTTGGGTGCCTCAGACATTGTCATCGGATCGAATGCTGCCACGGCGTTCTTGCAGGCTCCGCTATCTGATGCTCCTTGAGTGCCATACCGTACCGCGGCGCAGGTTCGGGTCGCTCGGCGAGAACTTGTGCTGCCGTCTGCGGCTGCCGTTTGCGCAGTGGACATGAAACTCGGTCTGTCGCCGTCTTCCGTCTCACATCGATGCCTGGAGCGCATGACGGGCGGCATCCAGGTGGGAGTCACGAGCCCTTCGGCGAGCTTGCATGACTCATGGGCATGAAATGCTGCGCGCCAGCGCGGTTTCATGCCTCCTGGACATGCAGGCGCCGCGCATCGCTCCGCGCCGGCCGGTCTTCATGCCTCCTGGACATGCAGGCGCCGCCGACTCCCGGGGGCACGGCCCGGCAGAAGGCACGAGCCTCGCGCCCGTGCTGCCCCCTGCCCCAAGGCGCCTGACCCCGTATGATCGGTCGGCCCGTGGAATCACCGATGCTGCCGACCCTGCCTGCCCTCGGTGGGGTCGTGTCGAGGTGATCGCGGTCATCGCGGGGTCGGTCGTCGCTGTCGTGTGGACGATCACGACGATCACGTCGGCCCAGGCGAGTCGCCAGATCGGTGCTCCATCCACGGTCGCGGGAGTTACCTTCGTTGGGCTCTTCGCCACGATCCCGCTGCTTGCGACCGCGCCCCTGCCCACATCCGCGGACACGGACCAGTTGCCGTGGCTGCTGCTCGCGGGTGGCGGCAACATCATCGGGCTGCTGGCCATCTACGGGGCGATGGCCCGCGGCAAGGTATCGATCGTGGCGCCCATCGCATCCACTGAGGGTGCCATCGCAGCGACCATCGCGATCCTGGCGGGAGAAGCCGCCACGGCGGTGCTGCTGGTGGCGCTGTCCGTCGTGGTCACCGGTATCGTGCTCACGGCGTATGGGCCGGAGGGAGACGATCCGACGGACACCTCCAGCGTCGGATCCACCGGCCCCCCGAGGCGCGGCGGCCCAGTGTTCCTCGCGATGGCCATCAGCGGGGCCCTCCTGTTCGGTGCCAGTCTGTACGCAGTTGGCCACGCGAGCGGGGTCGTGCCCGCTCCATGGATAGTGGCCTCAGGGCGCATATTCGGGGTCCTGGTCATCGGACTGCCCATGGTGCTCACTCGGCGCCTGCGCATGACGCGAGAGGCACTCCCATTCGTCGTCCTGTGCGGCATCCTGGAGGTGGTGGGTTTCCTGGTGATCACCTGGGGTGCCCAGGACTCCATCGCCATCACGTCCGTGTTGAGCGCCCAATTCGCAGTACTGGTTGCCATCGTGTCCCGCCTGAGGGGCGAGCGACTGGAACGCCACCAGCTACTGGGCGTGGTCCTGACCGGGCTTGGTGTCGCGGCTGTGGCGCTGGTCCAACTCTAGCCACGCTGGACCGGCCAGCCGCCCTCACGCGGGCGGACCGAAGGGCCATCGACGTCGTCCGCCACCGTGAGGGCCAGCGCGATCTGCGCCCGAAGGTCCAAGCCCGGCGCGAATGTCC
The DNA here is from genome assembly GCA_963760625.1 of uncultured Chloroflexia bacterium. Lineage (GTDB taxonomy): Bacteria > Chloroflexota > Limnocylindria > Limnocylindrales > CSP1-4 > JAFMJV01. Next base: position 645,143 of record CAVXDU010000002.1, on the reverse strand, counting down.
CGTCCAGGATGGCAGAGCCGATGGTGAAGCCCCAGGCGCCGAGTGCGGTCACGGTTCGGATCCGACCGGGTGAGTCGATGCTCCCGGCGGTCACGACCGGACATCGAACGGCTGCGACCACCGCACGTATCAGGAACGGCACGTCGCCGGCGAAGCGATAGGCGAGGAGATCAAGGCCGGCAACCTCGGGTCGTGCTGCCAGGTGAGAGGCGCTCGCCACGATGTCGTCCACGGTGCCCACCAGGACACTCGGATGACCCTCGATACGACCTGGGAACGGGAAGTACCGTATGCCGGTGCCCATGAGCATGGGCGCGACGCTGGCCGCATTAGTGCCGCCCATGAGGACGTCCACGCCGATATCAACGCCGGTGCTGACCGAACGCAATTCCGAGTCGTGATCGATGCTCACCACTTCCATGACGCTGGTCCTGCCGTCGGCTCGGATCCGTGATGTGAGGGTCCTGAGGGTCTCGGCGGGCAAGCCCACATCCTTGAACCCGACCCAGCGAATGCCGGTTTCGCGGATTTCGTCGTACAGGTCCAGTGCGTTCGGGACGGTGACGTCCGCCCTCGTGAGCATGAAGATGAACTCGGACATCACATCGGCCGGCTACTGCCGCCCCTCGAAGCCCTTCTGGCGCAGGTCGTCCGCCGGACATCGTGTGAGGCCGAGCTGATTGCGGACGCTGCGCCGAGACAGAGGCGTTATGGACGACATGGTCGTGGAATGTACATTCACCGCACGATTTGGTGCTGTACCGGACGGTGATGCGTGACCGGGCGTGGTGGGCTGGCGCGCCAGCCAGTGAGCAATCTCGGCAGGAGTATCAAAGACAGGGAGGCACGTCGGGAACCGGTGGGTCCCGACGTGCATACACATGATCCCGATCAGGGTGCGAGGCGTTGCCACCCCGGCGTAGACGGGATGCCATTCAGGGAGTGATCCATCTCGCCCGTGGCGACATCGATCTCGATCGTGTATCCGATCATGGACAACAGGACCTTCGTGCCATCTGGCGAGAAGTCGTTCCCCAGCCTGTCCGAGTAGATGTACGGCGGTCCGATGGGCACCGCCGGCTGGCTGCCGTCCGCCGACCCGTAGAACAGTTGCTCCGGCGAACCCGGACGCTTCTCGTGGCCCTCGAAGACCACCATCTTGCCGTCCGGCGAATAGTGCAACAGGAGTCCGCCCTCGCTTGTGTCGTACGGGTTGGGGATCTCCTGGCCGCTCGTCAAGTCCCGCAGGTGCAGGTATGCGCCGCAGCACGTCGAATTCCACCGGGCTGGGTTCCCAGTTCCAGTACGCGATGGTCTTGCCATCGGGGGAGATGCACCGGGTCCTGGAACGAGATCTGGTTGGTCGGTGGCACCCCGCCGTCTCCCGATTCCGTCGTGGAGATGGCTCCGATGGTACGCAACCCGGTGCCGTCCGGCTTGATGCCATAGATGCCCAGGTCCTTCTTGCCGGGATGCGGCCGACCGGTGAAGACGATCTCCTGCCCATCGGGCGGTCGCGGCATCACCCAGCCACGCAGCTCGATGTCGCCGACGTCCAGGTCGCGGATGGCACCACCAGTCACGTCGATCATCGACAACACCGTCCGACCGTCGACCGTGCGCGTGCCCACCATCTGGTCGTCCGCGGGCATGAAGTCGACCCATCCAACGCCGGTGAGCGAGCTGACGTGGACTGCTGCCATCGGCGTTGGCGACCATGAGTGCGAGATCGATCGTCCTCCCCGCGGCCAAAGGCGAGGCGCGTACCGTCGTGTGAGAACCACGGATAGCGGTCCTTGGTGTCACCCGTGATGATCGCGACCGGGTTCGTTGCCGTCGGCGTTCGCAAGGTAGATGTCGCCGTCCTTGTCGTAGACAAGCGATCCGTTGCGGGCGGGCCCGTAGGGGTCGGGAAGGGGCTGGTCTGGGTAGCAGGGACGCACCGGCGACGACGACCCCGGCGACAGCCAGGACCAGGGCGAGTGTCAAGGCCAGGATGGACGGCGAGTCGGAGCGTCGGCGAACCGACGACGACCCGTGCAGGGATACGCATGGGAGGCTCCTTGATGTCGGCGAGCCAGGTCGGCCGAGGCCGGGTCCGGCTCGTGGTCGAGAGCACACGGTCGAGCAGCTCGTCCGGGATAGCCCGAAGGCGCCGCGTCCGCGAACACGCCGGTGACCTGTCGTTGGAGGTCCGTGTCGGTGTTCATGCGATCCGCTCCGGGGCGCATGCTGCCGTGGCTGGCCGCGGACTCTGCGCCGATCGATGCCGCGCAGGGTCGTGAGGCCACGATGCAGCCGGGACTTGGCGGTCCCGGCGGGGATATCGAGGATGACCGCCACCTCGGTCAGCGGCAGGTCGAAGTAGAAGTGCAGCACCATCACGGCCCGCTGATCGATGGGCAGGCGACCCAGCTCTCGCTCGAGACGATCGCGTTCGGCCAGCCGCATCGACATGTCCGTGGGCTCCGCTGGTTCCTCGTCGGGCGTCACGTGCAGCTCGACCAGGTCCCGGCGCCGTTCCTTGCGTGCCACCTTGTAGCAGGCGCGCACGGTCAGGCGATGGAGCCAGGCATCCCACGCTTCGGGGTCACGGATGGCACGCACGTCCCGCCAGGCAGAGACGAGCGCTTCCTGGACCGCGTCCTGAGCACGGTCCCCATCGCGCAGGATGAGGGTCGCGATGGCATACAGTCGGCCGATCGACGCTCTCGCCAGGACGGAGAACGCGTCGTGGTCGCCCGATCTCGCCCGTTCCACGAGCTCTCGCTGCATGCCACCACCGGGTTGGCGCGACGCATCTGGTCCGCACTCATACCTTACGGGCCTGCGGCCACCCAAACGGTTCCCTGCGGCTAGGGCCATGGTCGCCTGGTCGTGCGATACGGTTCCCGCAGCCACCAGGTACCCGCGGGTCGCGAACTCGTGGGCGGCACTATCTGTCATCCATGCACCCAGGGGATGCTCGGCGAGTACGTTCGTGCTCGTGGGGGCTGCAGTCTTTCCCGCGGCATGCGATCCTGCCAGACGATCTTGTCAGGCATGAGTGTCGGGGAAATGAGCGTGGCTCAACGGTTCTGGGCGGGTCGAGGCCAGGTTGGCTTACCTACCATCCCCTGGGCGCATATCTGGCCGATCCCGAACCGCGGCGCCGAGTCCAGGCCGGACCAGGCGGCCGATGTCGCCGGCACGCGACCAGGCGGCCGCTGCCCCAGGCACGGACAGGACGCCGGGTCACTCGGTCACACCGACGCGGCGATGGCCTCCGACAGGATGCGCACCGCGGTATCGACCTCGTCCGCGGTCACGATGAGCGGCGGCGACAGCCGGACGCACGACTTGCCCGCCTGCAGGACCAGCAGGCCGCGCGGAAGCAGGCCCATTCGACGCTCTGCGGCGCGGTCCGGGAGTCTCGAACTCGATACCGATCATGAGGCCCTTGCCGCGGACGTCGCGTGATGGCGCCGAGGTAGCGGCCTGCGGACCGCCGTCAAGGCCAGCCATCGCGCGCTCCCCCTGGATCGCCGCGTTCTCGATCAGGCCGTCCTCGAGCAGGTCGATGGTCGCGAGCGCCGCCGCGCAAGCGACCGGGTTGCCGCCATACGTCGATCCGTGGCGACCCGGGCCCCAGGCCTCCATGAGCTCGGCACGCGCGATCATGCGCCGCGATGGGCATGCCCGAGCCGATGCCCTTGGCGGTCAGCAGGATGTCCGGCTCGACGCCCTCGTGCTCGACCGCCCACATCCTGCCCGATGCGCCCGGCGCCCGACTGGATCTCGTCGGCGATGAGCACGATGCCGTGCTCGTCGCAGATCGCGACGCAGGCCGGCCAGGAACCCGGGCTCCGGCACGACGTAGCCGCCCTCGCCCTGGATGGGCTCCACGATGATGGCCGCGACCTCGTTCGCGGGCACGAGGCGTTCGAACAGCACGTCGTCGAACCAGCGCAGGTCCTCGACCCGGCCGAAGGGAGCGTGGTGGACGCCCGGCAGCAGCGGGCCGAAGCCCGGCGTGGTACTTGGCCTTGGACGCGGTCAGGCTGACGGCGCCGTACGTCCGGCCGTGGAAGCCGCCCAGGAACGCCACCAGGTACTGGCCGGTGGGTCGCGTACCTGGCGAGCTTGATGGATGCCTCCACCACCTCCGCGCCGGAGTTGCCGAGGTACGCGCGGACCGACCCGGAGATGGGCGCGAGGCCCGCCAGTCGGTCGCACAGCTCGGCGTAGATGGGCAGGTAGAAGTCCGAGGCGCTGTAGTGGATGCAGCTCGCCCGCCTGGTGGCGGATGGCCTCGACCACGGCCGGATGGGCATGACCCGTGGAGTTGACCGCGATGCCCGCCGAGAAGTCCAGGAAGCGGTTGCCGTCGATGTCCTCGATGACGCAGCCCTCGCCCCGGACGGGCACCAGCGGGTACGCCCGCGGCAGGCTGGGGGAGGTGACCCGCTGGTCGAGCTCGACATGCGCTCGCGCCCGGGGCCCGGGGATCTCGGTCACCAGCGATGGGCGCCACTCGTCATGGGCTCCGGGACTGGGCTGGCGATGGGTCTCGATCGCTGGGTCACGGGGGTCCTCGGAGGAGTGCATAGCGATCTATGCAGGCTGGATACCGGTAGAGTCTATCGGATGTGGCTCGGCCCGACGGCGCAGCTGGCTCCGCTCGCGATCCTGGCGCTCGTCATCGCGTTCCCGGTGTCGCTCGCGTGGCACGCGCGACGCGGGCCGGATGCTGTGGGCGCGTCCGGATGGCCACGGCCGACGCGCTGCTGGTCGGCTCGGTGCTGGTCATCCTGCGGGCGACGCTGCCGTCGACCGAGCCGAGCACCGGTCTCGGCTCGTGGACGTGGATGCCCTTCGAGGACCTCATCCGGGCGTGGCCGCTCGACTGGGCGCGCGGCGATCATCCTGGACCAGATGGCCGCCAACGTGCTGCTGTTCGTGCCCTTCGGGCTGGCGCTCACGCTGCGGGGTCGGCGCGTGCCGCTGTGGCGGGTCGACGATCGTGTCCGCGGCGTTCTCGGTGGGCATCGAGCTGACGCAGGGGCTGGCCGGCAACGGTCGCTCGGCGGACATCACGGACGTGCTCATGAACACGCTCGGTGGGATGTGTGGCTGGGCTCCTGGGCCGCGCGTCGCTGATCGGTCTGCGGGCCGCGGCGTCCACGTGGTCCGCGGCAGCGCACGGCGCGGAGACTGCATCAGCCTAGCAGACTCCATCAGCGCCGAGCCGGGCGCACCCGGATGGGGATGCGGATGGTCCGGCGCACCTCGCCGTCGCTGGCCCGGATGACGACCGTCCGCTTGCCGACGCCGCGCCGACGCAGCGTGCCCGGATGGTGACCTTGGAGCCGTCGATGCGTGACCTGGACGCCCGTGGGCGCCCTGGCCTTGCGGAGCTTGATCCGCGCCGTGTGTCCATAGCTGGCGGTGCGGCCCGCAGCGTGACCGTGACACCCGTCCCGGCCCTGGTGCAGCGTGCGACGGATGGCTGGCGGATACGTGAACGTCGGCGGCGGCGGAAGTGCCGCACATCCACGCGTGGCTCGTGGGACCGATCGGGGTCGGAGCCCGATCCGCCAGTCCCGCCGGCCGGCATGGATGAGCGCCTGTCGCACCTGGTTGCGGCTGCGCCGGACGGATAGCCGCTTGCGGTATCAGCAGCGCGGCGCCAAGCACCATGGGCGTCGCGAACGAGGTGCCCGAGACGCGGGCGTACGATCTTGCCGCGGAAGGCGACCCAGATGCACTTGCCGGGCGCGATGAGGTCGACGCCCGTGCCGAACGAGGAGAAGGTCGTGAACTGGTCGTCCCGCTCGAGCGCGGATCCCGGCGAGACACGCCGGCGACTGGCGTCCCTTGCCGCCGGGCTTGCCGTCGAAGTCGGCCATGGCCGAGACCGTGATGACCTCGCGGATACCCGGCAGGTCGTCGGATCGCCGGCCTGGTCTGGCCGTAGTTGCCGGCTGCGGCGACCAGGATGGTGCCCTGTCGCGCGATGCGGCAGATCGCCTGGTGGATGAGGTCGATCGGTCCGCCGGCCGCAGTCCCGGTCCGGGACCGGCTTTCGACTGGCGTCGCCGATGGAGAAGGACAGCGTGGCGCCCTCGAAGAAGGGGCGGTGGCGATGCCGTGCGGTCACGCTTGTTGGCCACCCAGTCGAGGCCGCACAGGACCCACGACAGCTTGGTGTGGCCGCGTCTTGTCGAAGATGCGCACCGACCACAGCCGGACGCCGGGCAGGATGCCCACGATGCCCCGGTCGTTGTCCGTGCACCCAGGATGCTCGCGACGCCCAGGCCGTGGCCGTAGCCGTCACCCCATCCGCCGCTGTGGGTGCAGTCCTTGCCGCCGGCCGGCCGGACGTCCGGGTGCGTTGCGGCTGATGCCGCTGTCGATGATGGCGATGTCCGCGTCGAAGCCCCGGCGATGCTTGCCCTTGCCCGAGCTTCTGGTCCACGGCCGTGACGCCGATGCGCTTGAGCCACGTGGGCGTGACCTGGTGCTCGCAGCTGCTCCCGCACGGGACGACCGATGACCTTGGATCGCGAGCGCTCGAGGTCGGTCGTCTCGGCCAGGGTACCGTCGCTCGCGCTTGTGTCCACCTGGTCGTCTTCGACCATCGTCTCGTCGGACACGACCTCGTCGTCGGACACACTCAGGACCCGGGGATCACGCTCCAAGCGGGTTCGCTGCGCTCCGTGACCCGGGCAGTGAAGCCGCGGGACGTGCTCGTGAAGACGTCATCGCGGCGTGGACACCCAGTGCGTGTGCCTCCCGGGTCACCGCGATGCCGGGCCTTGCGGAGCCGGGCCGGAGGTCGACGGCGCGCGTCCGGGACCTCGGCGCCTCGCACGATGACGCCACGACCGACGTCCGTGCGTGCGGCTGTCGCGACGGCCCGTCCAGCAGGTGTGGCGGCGATGAGCAGCGCGACAGGTCGTGCGCATCGGGACGTTCCCTCCAGGCGCCAGCACGACCGATGAGCGCGACGAGCGGGGTACGCACCGGCGACATCCCGGTCCGCGTGGCGGACGCGGAGGCGGATCGGCAGCTCATCCCAACGGCACCCATCCGCACTCGACCGCACCGACCGTACGCGTTGACTCACGCTCCCACCCAGCCGTACGATGGGACCACGACGCGCTGGTCCAAGGTGACCGAGGACCGGGATCCCCCAGGGTCAGTCCGACCCGAGACGCTCTCAGGATCCGCCGGCATCGGCACCGTGGGCGGGGCGCGGGAAGCCGCCGCGGATGAGGACGGGGTGCCAGCGGACCTGGAGCACACCATCCCGGGTCAGGGTCACGTCGAGGATCGCCGAGTCACGCGCGCCGGGGACCGTCTCGAAGCCGTCGAACAGGAAGTTGCCCAGGCTCCAGGCGACCATCGTCGACCCGGATCGCGTGGCCGCGCTGGAGCACGTGCGGATGGGCACTGACCACCAGGGCCGCGCCGCCGTCGAGCGCTGCCTCCACGACCTGTCGCTGGGCCTTGGTCGGTCCCTTGGCATACTCGCGCCCGCTGTGGAGCATCACGACCACGACATCCGCACTGCCGCGGGCGGCCCGCACGTCGGCCCGTAGCTGGGCCGGCCGGGCGTAGGCGAGGCCGCTCCGGCGAGTCGGTCGCCTCCCAGTCGAGGTTCGGCCACTCGTTGCTGTCGAGCTTCGCGTCGGCGCGATCGAGGAACGCGATGCGGAGGCCGTTCCGGGTCCAGGACGACGGGTGCCCGCGCCGCGTCCCGGTCGCGTGCCGGCGCCCATGGGCCGGATGCCCGCGTCGCGCAGGTTGGACGGATCGTGTCGCCGCAGGGCGACCCGTCCGTAGTCGAGCGTGTGGTTGTTGGCCAGGCCCGACCAGGTCGAAGCCGGCCTTCCGGAGCGCGCCCGACCGACGCTCGGCCGCGCCCGGAACGTGTACAGCTTGGCCTGCGCGACTGCCACGCGTGGAGATGACGCACTCCAGGTTGCCGATGAGCAGGTCGGCGCGGTCGAAGATCGACTGGACCTTGCGGAAGGGCGCGCCGCTGCCCTCGGCGCGGATGCGGTCCCCGATGCCGCGGGCCAGCATCATGTCGCCGACGACCATGAGGCGGACGCTGCCGGTCGCCGGCGACGGCCGGCGGCGGCGAGGACGTCCGGTGCCGTGCCGGCACTGCCGGCCCAGCGCCATGAACAGGCGACAGGCAGCGGCGCGCCAGAGACGCGTCACGCCGGTCCCGCCGACGCTCGGGTCGGGGTCGGTCGCCTCAATCGACCACCGTCTGGCTCTGCTCCCGCAGGAACTGCTGGACGTAGTACAAGCCGCCGCCGGACTTGCCGGTCGCGGTCGAGCCCTTCCAGCCGCCGAACGGCTGGATGCCCGGCCAGGCACCGGTGGTCGCGCCGGCCCGCCGGTTGACATACACCACGCCGGCCTCGATCTCGTCCAGGAAGCGCTGCTGCTCGGCTTCGTCGTCCGAGTACAGGCCCGCGGTCAGGCCCTGGACGTTGGCATTGGACAGGCGTGAGCGCCTCGTCCAGCGAGTCCACGGGCGCGACCACGGTGAACGGCAGGAACAGCTCGTCCTGGAACAGGCGATGGCTCGGTCGGCAGGCCGGCCGCGATGGTCGGTGCCACGAAGAACCCACCGTCGTACGGGCCGCCGGTCAGCCGCTCGCCGCCGGTGACCACGCTGCCGTCGCTGCTTCGCGTCGGTCACTGCGCTCTGATATCGATCGACGGCCTTCTGGTTGATGACCGGACCCATCCAGTTCCGCACGTCGAGCGGGTCGCCGATCGTGATGGCCTGCGTCTTCTCGATCAGCAGTGCCAGGAACGTCGTCGTAGACCGGACGCTCCACGTAGACCCGGGTGTTCGCGGAGCACTTCTGGCCCGACAGGCCGAACGCGGCCCGCATGACGCCCTCGGCGGCCTCGTCAAGGTCCGCGCGGGCGGTCACGATGGCCGGGTTCTTGCCGCCCATCTCGACGATGACCGGCTTGGGATACGCCTTGGCGAAGTCCTTGTACAGCCGGAAGCCGACCTCGAACGAGCCCGTGAACAGGATGCCATCGACGCCGGGGTTCTCCTGGATCTCCGCGCCGACCGTCTCGCCGGGGCCCATGACCATGTTGAACACGCCGTCCGGGACGCCTGCCTCGCGCATCACCTGGGTCAGCAGCACGCCGGTCAGAGGCGTGTCGGAACTCGGGCTTGTAGACCACGGTGTTGCCGGCCACGAGGGCGCCGCCCGATGGGCCGCCCGACAGCGCGAACGGGAAGTTGAAGGGCGCTGATGATGCCCCACACGCCGTACGGCTTGAGCACCGAGCGGGTGTGCACCGCCGGGTCGCCGAGGTTGCCCATGGGGTGGTCGAAGCCATCGTTCTGCTCCACCATGTCGCACGACCAGCGGATGAGGTCGGCCGTCTCCTCGACGTCACCGAGCGCCTCGAGCCGGTTCTTGCCGACCTCGATGGCGACCACCGCGGAGATCTCCATCTGGCGCTCCGAGATGCGGTCCGCGACTGCACGCAGGACGGCCACGCGCTCCTGCCAGGGTCGACGCGACCACGCCGGAGTAGGCGGCCCGGGCTGCCGCTATCGCGTCCTGGACGTCCCTCCGGGTGCCCTTCGCGAAGGTGCCCAACCAGCGAACCGTCGATGGGGGAGTGCTTCTGGAATGTGCCGTCGCCATCGCGCTCCTCGACCACCGATGACATTCCGGTAGCTGCCACCAAGCAGCTTTCGGGCTCGTTCCACGCCCGCATCGAACTGCCGATGGAGCTCCAGGTTGTCGTTGTTGAGCGTGGCGTAGGTGATCTTGAGGCGGGGCGCGGCGGTGGCGTCGGTCATGCCCCGGAGTCTACCGCGGGTCAGCCGGACGGCTGCACGATCGGTCCGGGTGGCGGCTGGCCACGGGGCCGGCACCAGATGTGCTAGCGCTCGCTCCGTTCCAGCCCGCCGACATTGACAGTGAGACGTCCGCGTCAGTCGCCGTCGTGGGCGGCCTGCAACGCTGCGATGTCCAGTTTGGTCATCCCAAGCATGGCGCGCATCGTCCGTCCTGCCTTGTCCGGGTCGGGATCGCCCATCAGCTCCCCCAGGATCGGCGGCACGATCTGCCATGACAGCCCGAACCGGTCCTTGAGCCAGCCGCACTGACCCGCTTCACCACCGTCCGCCGTCAATCGATCCCAAAGTCGATCGATCTCGGCCTGGGTGTCGGCGCGCACCGAGAAGGACACGGCCTCGGTGAAATGGTGTTGCGGGCCGCCGTTCAGGGCGATGAACTCCTGACCGGCCAGCTGGAACTGGGCCGTGATGACCTTCCCGGCCGATGGGGTGCCCTCGGGAAAGCGAGTGACATCGTTGACGCTCGCGCCATCGAACAGCGACACGTACAGGTCGATGGCCTCTTCTGCGTTGTCGTCGAACCACAGGAACGGGGTGATCTTGTTCATGTGCAAGGTGCTCCTTCGAGGATGGTCTCTGGGTGGGCGATGACGGCAAGGTCGCTAGCCGGCGTACATGAGGGAGCCGGGCGTCGTCAGCAGCTCGCCGGTCTCAAGCCATGTCTTGAGGCCTGACAGGATCATCGGCCAGCCGCCATACAGCTGGTCGTTGGCGCCGTCACGGAGCTGGTCGTGGGTGACGGTCAGTCGGCAGGAATCACCGACCGGCTCGATCTCCCAGGTGACTCTCGATGTCCCTTCGGACTTCACGTCCTCGCCCCACAAGGCGACCATGGTTTGGACCAACCGCCGCGGCGGGTCGACCTCCAGGTTGAGACCCTCGCCCAGCAGCCCGGGAGCGCCGGGCGACCACATCTCGTACCGCGATCCTGGCGTCCAGTCGGAACGCTGCCGTGCGCCGAAGTTGTACTTGCTCCGGATGTCTTGATCGGTGATCGCCTCCCAGAGGCGCTCTGGGGTCGTCTTGATGTAGATCTCGAACACCTTTTCCATGGGACCCTCCATTCTGGTCTTGAGGTCGCTGAGCCCGGCGGCCCACGGCTCCGCGTATTTGCTCACCCACCGGTCGTGAACGAGTCGGATGGGCACGGGATTGAGGAAGTGGAGCTTCTCGCGGCCGCGTTTCCGGGTGATCACGAGCCCCGCCTGCTCCAGCAGCTTCAGGTGTTTCATGACACCGAAGCGGGTCATCGAGCAGCGCTCTGCGAGCGCTCCCAGGGTCTGGCCGTCTTCCCGATAGAGCTGGTCCAGCAGATCCCGACGGGTGGGATCCGCCAATGCCCGGAAGACGACGTCCATACCCAGACTATATGTGACCAAATGGTCACGTGTCAAGCCAGAGTGTGGTGGATCGTCACAGCGCGGTGACGGGCGCGGTCGGTGCGACCTTTTGAACGATGGGTTGCGCTGGGCGGGCACCTTGGCATCCAAAGAACATGGACGAAACCTCGCCCACGGACTGATCGCCGGTTGGCCGGCATGAGCCTGGCTCAGACTCGTGCGTCAGCGATCAACCATGGATCGACGGCGCGAGCTGGCCACGCTCATTGACATCGACGGGCGAGATACCGATGCTCAGCCACACTGCAGGTCACACCTCCGCGATGGGGCCGATGGCTCCGGTAACCCGACCGCGAGGCGGCGATCAGCCTCCAGCAGCGGGTCTGTCCGGGTTCGGTGCTCGACGACCGTGCGGTGCGCGAAGGCCGTGCGGTGCGCGAAGGCCCTGCGGTGCGCGAAGGCCCTGCGGTGCGCGAAGGCCGTGCGGTGCGCGAAGGCCGTGCGGTGCGCGAAGGCCCTGCGGTGCGCGAAGGCCGATCGGCCGAGCAGGCACGCGTACTACCATCCGGGGTGACTATGGGACTCGGCTTCGGACTTCTCAGCGCGCAGCTTCGGCCGGGTGAGACCGACTGGACACGTGCCTACGATGAGACGGTCGGCCTGGCAGTCGAGGCCGAGCGGCTTGGCTTCGCGTCCGTCTGGACGACCGAGCACCACTTCGTGGATGACGGGTACATGCCGTCGCTGCTTGTCGTCGCGGCGGCCCTCGCGCAGGCCACGTCCCGGATCGAGCTCGGCACGGGTGTCATCCTCGCCCCGATGTACCACCCGCTGCGGCTCGCCGAGGACGCTGCGACGGTCCAGCTGCTGAGCCATGGTCGGCTGGCCCTCGGCCTCGGTCTCGGCTGGTCGGAGATCGAGTTCGCGGGACTCGGCGCGAATGCGCGCCGTCGCGGCGCGGCGATGGACGAGATCCTCCAGATCCTGCCGCAGGCGTGGAAGGGCGCGCCGTTCACACACCAGGGCCCGGTCTTCGACCTGCCGGCGCTAGGTGTCCGGCCCACGCCGCCGGCACCGATCCCGGTGCTGGTGGGTGGCGGCGCGGAGCCCGCGATACGCCGGGCCGCACGGCTCGCAGACGGGATCTTCGCGAACGCGCCCGTCGGGAAGTTCATGGAGCAGGTGGGATGGGTGCTTGACGAGTGCGAACGTATCGGCCGGGACCCTGCGACCTTCCGGTTCGTGCACTACTCGGTGCTATTGCCAGGTTCCTCGCGTGGCCAGGCTCTCGCCCGCTACCGCGACGCGCTGTGGGCGATGCAGTGGAAGTATTCCGACATGGTGGCATCGGCGACCCGGCCGCTTCCGCCGTCGCAGCCACCGCCGTTCGGTCGCTCGGATGAGGAGCTCGTCGCTGGACGGTCCACGTATGCGGGGACATCCGACGAACTCGTCGACGCCCTGCTCGACATCCGCAGGCAGGCCGGCGTTCCAGTGGAGTTCGTCGCGCGGAGCTACCTGTCGCTGCTCGCGTACGACGTGCAGGTCGACCTGATGCAGCAGCTCGCCGAGGGCGTCGCGCCGCACATCTAGGACACCACCCGCTCAGACGGGGAAGATCTCCACGACCGCGTTGTAGTCCGGCACGAGGGCGACCGGGTCGCGCTGACCCGCACGCAGGAGGGGATTCGCCTCCGGGAAGAACATCTGGACGTTGCCCGCGCGCATACCCGAGACCTTGATGGATGCCCGGACCTCGCCCGTCTCGGAACGGACGACGACCGGGGCGCCATCGTCCAGCCCCAGCGCCGCCGCGTCGCTGGCGGCCATGAACAGGGCATCCCGGTCTGCCGCCGGTCAGTGGGTCCTCGCCGCTTCAGACCATGGAATTGAACTGCTTGCCACGACGGGTGCTGAGCAGGAAGCGTCCGGGTGTCAGCTCCGATTCCCGCGGCGCTACGACCTGGAAGTGCGCCTTGGCATCGTGCGTCGGGAAAGATCCAGCCATCGCAGAGGCGCTCGCCGCCCCACTGGAACTGGTCGCCTGTCCTGGACAGGTGCTGGATGCCGTCGTAGAACGGCACCACCCTGGCGATCTCCTCGCGGATCGCCTGGGCGTCGCCGCAGCCCAGACCCGCATCGCACCCTCAGGATCGACCGCCGCGGCCAGCTCCAGGTAGATCTGCCACTCGGCCTTCGCCTCGCCGACCACGGGCCCGCGGATGGCGGGGCTGAACGCGACCCGCCGCTCAGTGGTGGTCTCGGTGCAGCCGCCGGGCTGCTCGTATCGCGTCTGGGCAGGCAGCAGCAGCACCTCCTCGCCGTCGACGAGCATCTGGGAGCTGGCCACGATGTCCACGTGTACGCGCAGCGGCACACGTCCGAGCGCGGCCTCCACCGCCCGCGGGTCGGGTAGCGTGTCCAGGAAGTTGCCGCCCGACGACCACAGGACGTCCAGCTCGCCCCGTCCGGCAGCCTCGACCATCTCCGCCGCGGATCGCCCACGCGACGAACGCAGCGGGAAGCCGTACTGCGCCTCCAGGGCCGCCGCCGATTCCCGGTGATGGGCACGCCGCCCGGGAACACCGTCGCGTACGCGCCCATCTCGGCACCACCCTGGACGCCGGAGTGGCCGCGGATGGGCATCAGTCCCGCACCCGGCCGCCCGATGTTGCCGCGCGCCAATCCGAGGTGCGCGATGGCCCGCACGTTGTCCGTGCCGCAGACGTGCTGGGTGATGCCCATCGACCACACCAGCACCGCCGTCTTCGCCTGCGGCGTACAGGTGTGCGAACCGGGTCGATCTCCTCGACCGTCGAGCCCGCCCATCGAGCAAGGTCCTCGATCGACCGTTCTGTCAGCGAGGCCCGGAGTTCCTCCCAGCCGGTCGTGTGCTCGCGTGATGAACCGCTCGTCGGTCAAGTCCGTGCGTCCGCCATGACCTTGAGCACTCCGGTCAGGAACGCGATGTCGCCACCGGTGTTGACCTGCGAAGAAGTCGGTCGCCATCTGCGTCCCGAACAGGGCACTCTCCGGGTTTGAGGGCACCCAGTACCGCTCGAGACCGGGTTCGCGCATGGGGTTCACGACCACGATGCGGGCGCCCCGCTTTCGAGCCATGTACAGGTACTTCATGAACACCGGCTGGGCGTTGGCGACATCGGCACCGAAGAGCACGATGAGGTCCGACTCGATGACATCGGTGTAGGAGACGGTGGTCGCGGCCACGCCGATGGCGTCCTTGAGTGCGTTGGTGGACGGCGCATGGCAGATGCGCGCCGCGTTGTCGACGCTGTTGGTGCCCAGGAACCGGGCCACCTTCTGGGCCACGTAGTAGACCTCGTTGGTGATGCCCCGCGCGGTCAGGAAGAAGCCGAGTCGATCGCCGCCGTCGGCCGCGTGCCTGAGCCCGGGCGGTGCGGATCCGGTCCGCGACCAGCGCCGAGTGCGGCCTCCCAGGTGATGCGCGAGAAGCCGCTGCTCGCCGCGTCGTCGGAGCATGGGATAGGGGAGACGGCCGAGCTCCCGGAGCTCCGCGCCGGAGAGCGTGCGGAGGGCTCTCGACATCGGCCAGGCGGTCGATGTCCATCGGGCGCATCGTGTTGAGCTTCAGCAGGTTGAGGCGCGTGGTGCACAGATGGACGCCGTCGATGGTCCAGTCGTGGAACCCGGCGACACCCAGGGCGCAGCCGTCGCAGACCCCCTGCGACAGGATCCGCCACGCGTAGGGCAGGGCGTGCTTGTTCTCCCAGACGGTGCGCGCCATCTCGCCGAAATGGTTCGGCTTCTGGAGGCCGATGCCGTTGGGCCGAAGACTGACCCACAGGTCGGGAGCGAGTCGCCGGGCGCGTTTCCTTGGAGCCTTTGTGGCCGACTCGGGCGTCGAAGTGGCAGGCTGCCGCGGCGTGCGGCCGGGTCGACCGTCACGTGTCCAGGCCCAGACGGTCGGGTCGCGTGTACACGTTGTAGCGCTCGCCGCGCAGGAAGCCGACGAGGGTCATGCCCAGCGCGTCCGCCGTGTCGACGGCGAGGTCGGTCGGGGCGCCGACCGCGGCCAGGATCGGGATGCCGGCCATCGCGGCCTTCTGGACCAGCTCGAAGCTGACCCGGCCGCTGACGAGCAGGAGTGATGTCGTGGAGCGGCAGCGTGCCCGCGGTCGGCCGCGGCGCCGATGACCTTGTCCAGCGCGTTGTGACGGCCGACGTCCTCGCGCACCAGGAGCAGGCGCGCCGGTGACATCGAACAAGCCCGAGGCATGCAGCCCACCGGTCGATGTCGAACGTCTCCTGCGCCGCGCGGAGTCGTCCGGGCAGTGCGGGCAGGATCGCCGCGGTCGATGCCCGGGCCGTCGGGCAGCGGGTCGCAACGACGGACGATGTCCTCGATGCTGGCCATGCCGCAGATGCCGCAACTGGCCATGGCCACTGTTCGCCGCTCCGCGATTCGCGCCGAGGTCGAGTCGGCTGCGAGAGATGGACGATGACCGAGTCGTCGGGTCGGGAGTCGGTCGCCGGGTCTGCCGACGGCCACCCGCTCGATGTCGGGCGGTCGCAGCGAGACCCTCGGTGACCAGAAAGCCGATCGCGAGCTCATCCTCGTGACCCGGGGTACGCATCGTGACGGCGACCTCGACAGGCGCCTGATCGGGTCCGGCCGCCATGATCTGGAGCGGCTCCTCGCCCGCCAGGGCGTCTGTGCGCCGTGTCGCGCGCCCGCGGTCGACCGTGATGACGTGGAACCGGAGGTTCGTGCGACGTGATCCGTGGTGGGGCTCACGGTGGGGCGTCACTCCGTGCTCATCGGGCCAGGTCCAGGTCTGCAGGCGTGTCGATGTCGCGGAGCGACCGCCCGTCGGGATCGATGAGCCGCCACGCCGACTCCGGCGATGAGGACCGCTGCCAGGTCGTCGAGGAGCGCTCGGAGGCGCCGCTCGCCGGCGTCGAGGAGTGCCGTCACCTGCGCCAGGGTCGGCGATCGACGGCAGGCGATCGGGAAGGGCTGGGACCGCCCGTCGAGGGCGAGGCACGCAAGGTCGGCTGACGGGTTCGTCGTCAGTCGCTCCACCAGCAACTCCAGGATCGCCGGCTCGCAGCCAGGGCATGTCAGCGGCCACGACCAGTGCGACCTCGTGGTCGGCCGCTGTGAGCCCGGCCTCCAGGGCCGCCAGCGGACCTTCGCCCGGCCGCGTGTCATGGACGAGACGCACGTGCTCGCGCGCCACCGCGTCGGGGAGGGCGGTCGTCGTGGATCGATGACCAGCATGATGATCGAGGCGCCCAACCGGTTCGACGACCTGCTGGAGCATGGGCTCGCCATCGATTTCGATCGAGCGCTTGTCGGTGCCCATGCGCCGGCTCGCGCCACCCGCGAGCACGATGACGCTGGTCGGGACGCTTCGGCAGTCACCGGACCATGGTCGCCCACGACACATCGACTCGCAAGCGCGACGAGTCATGCGCGGCCCCCGGCTACGGAGCGCAGCGACGGCCGGCGCAGGCTGCGGTCGCCGACCGGCGGCTGTGGGCGCCGCGTCAGGCGGTCTGCACCGAACGGAAGCAGTCGGAGCAGTAGACCGGCTTGTCCATGCGGGGCTTGAACGGCACCTGGGCGGCATTGCCGCACTTGGAGCAGATGACCGCGAAGTATTCCTTGGTCGGCCGGTAGTCGCCTCGCTCGTAGCCGCGGGGTCCACCGATGTCGCGCACGTCGTAGCCCGCGGTGTCGCGCATCGACCGACGCGAGGCTCGACAGCTCGTGCAGCGCTTGGGGTCAGACACGAACCCCTTGGTGGCATAGAACTCCTGGTCCGCTGCCGAGTGGATGAACTCCACACCACAGTCGACACAGGTCACCGTTCGATCGACGTAGGACACCAGGACCTCCCCATGGACAACCGTATCTCGAGTCACCGTGCATCCGGACACCGTCCCGAACCGGGGCAGCGCGAAACAGAGGGCGTGGCGTCGGGGGTCGACCGGGCGCCGCGCGTCCCAGGTGCTCTGCCGAGGTCCCTGTCTGGGGCGCACCGGATGCGACACCGAGGTTACACCGATGCCCGGAATCGCACAAACGCCCCGTGACGGGGTGTCCGCGCGATGTGGCCGGTAGCGGGACGCCCCCGCTCGGGACTACGATGTGACGGATGGATCCGGCACGCCTGCGCATGACCCTGCGAGTGGCCTCATCGTGGCCGGCGCTGCTCGGTGCCACGACCCTCCTGGTGGCCATCCTCGAAGGTCTCCTGGGGGTCGACAACGCGGCGATGACGTACCTGCTCGCGGTCATCGGCAGCGCGACCCTCCTTGGCTGGAGAGCGGCAGCCGCAACGGCGGTAGGCGCCTTCCTCATCTACGACGTGCTGTTCATCGAGCCCCGGTTCACGCTCACCGTCGACGAGACACGCGAGTGGCTGACCCTGCTGCTGCTCCTGGTCGTGGGGGTGGTGGTCGGCGTGGCTGTCGGGCGCGCTGCGGGAGCGGGCCGAGACGGCCACGTGCCCGTGAACGGGAGGCGCGTGCGCTGTACCAGGTCAGCCGGGTGCTGGCGACACGCGCACGACACGCGATCGGTGCTGCCGGAACTGGAGGCCATCCTGGCGCGCGAGACGGACTCGTCCCGGGCTGCGATCGTGGTCGCATCCGGCGGAGGCAAGGACCGGCGGGCAGGGAGGCGACGGCTATCGGAGACCGCCGCGTGCCGTTCAGCCAGGGTGTGCTGCGACGGACGGCGACCGGCGAGCGTCCGGAATGGGTCCGGCTGCATCAGTCGTCGATGATGCGTCGGGCGGATGGGGACATCGTGGCGTGGCGGTCCCCATCGAGGCCGGCGGACGGACGCATCGGCGCGTTGTGGGTCGAGCGTCCGCGGGCGGCCAGGGCGCCCGGGGTCGCGGCCACCCGGTTGCTCTCCACCGCCGCGGACCAGATCGGTCAGGCCATGCGAGCAGGACCGCCTCGCTGCGGAGGCCCGCGACGCCGAGATCGCCCGACAGGGCGACGCGCTCAAGTCGGCGCTGCTCGACTCCGTCTCGCATGACCTGCGGACCCCCCTCGCTTCGATCCGCGCCGCCGCAGGCACCCTGCTCGACCCCGGGCTCCAGCTCACCGATGAGGAACGGATCGCGAGTGCCACGGCCATCGACCGGGAGGCCGAGAACCTGCGCCCGGCTGCGTCACCAACCTGCTGGACCTGAGCCGGATCGAGGGTGGGGCACTGGCCACGGACCAGGAGATCTACGAGGTGGACGACCTCATCGGACCGGTCGCTGGAACGGCTGCTGCCCAGGCTCCAGGGACGGCAGGTGGCGGTCGCAGTGCCCGCGGACCTGCCACCCGCGCGCGTCGATGCGGTGCTGTTCGACCAGGTCCTGACGAACCTGCTGGAGAACGCGGTCAAGTACGCGCCAGCCGGAGGTCGCCCATCGCGGTCGACGCCGCGCTGGTGGGCGAGATGGTCCGCGTGACCGTGGAGGACGGTGGACCCGGCGTCCCACGCTCGGCGCTCGCGCACCTGTTCGACAAGTTCTACCGGGTCCAGCAGCGGGGGCAGGGTCCCGACCGGGCACCGGTATCGGGCTGGCCGTCGTTCGTGGGCCTGACGGAAGCGATGGGCGGCTCGGTGCAGCGCGCGCCGCAGCAGGCTTGGAGGACTGGCCATCGACGTGTTCCTGCCGGTCGCACCACGGCTCGAGCCGGAGCACAACACGTCACCCGATGCTCGTCCGTGTCTGACCATGCCGAGGGGCCCACGGCCAGGCGTCAGCCAGTCCCACGCTGTTGCTGGTCGAGGACGACGAAGGCACCCGGCGCGAGGTCGCCCGGAACCTCGCTGCGCACGGGTACCGGGTGCTCGAAGCCGGCAACGCCGCGGACGCGATGCGCTCGTGGGATCGGCGACCGGCCCGACCTGCTGCTGGTCGACCTGGGTCTGCCCGACCGCGACGGCATCAGCATCGTCCGTCGGGTCCGGCGTGAAGGGACGACCCCAGTGCTGGTGGTCTCGGCGCGGGGCGAGGAGTCGGTCAAGGTGGACGCCCTCGAGGCGGGCGCAGACGACTACATCACGAAGCCCTTCGGGACCGCGGAACTGCATGCCCGGATCCGTGCGGTCCTGCGGCGCGTCGGGGGCCCGGCGGCAGACACCACTGGCCGTGATCCGGAATGGCACGCTGTCGCTGGATCCCGTGTCACACCAGCGTCGGAGGTGGGAGGCAGGACCCTGGCCTTGACCCCGCGCGAGTTCCGCATCCTGGAGGTGTTGCTCAGCAACCCGGACGCCTCGTGACCCGCGGCCGGATCCTGCGTGCCGTGTGGGGCGAGGCGTACCAGGATCAGGACCACTACATCCACGTGTATGTCAGCCAACTGCGACGCAAGATCGCGGCGCTGGACGATGACGGTGGGCTAGCCGACCTCATCACCGCCGAGCCGGGCGTCGGCTACCGGGTGCGCCCGACCTGAGGGCTCTTCCCGACACTGGCACTTCTTGAGCGCCTCTTGAGCGCGTCAGGCCGATCTGGCACCGTTTCCTTCGTGGGTCATGGTCGATGCTGGAGATGTGCCACACCGGAACCACCCTGCCACTGCCGCCGCGCTCGAGACGCGTATCGACATCGAGCTGCGCATGCTCGCGCGACGCCATCGAATTGGTGCGCAGGGGCGCCTCAGATCGGGTCACACTGGGTGGCCTGACCTTCGGTGATCAGCTGCTGCGGCGCGCGCAAGGCATGGCCTCACAGGCCGGACTCGGTGCTCATGCGCTGTACGGCACGGACGAGTCGACCGGCACGGACCTGGTCATCGAGCGGAACGCTCCCGGGTCGGGGCCACGCTCCCGGATCGGGGCCCGACGCCTCCGGCGGCGATAGATGAGCCGCCGATCCATCTTGCTCGTGGAGGACGATGCGACATTCTCGGCGCTCGTCCAGCAGTACCTCCGCGGACACGGCTACGCCGTCGACGTCGCAGGGTCCGTGGCCGAGGCGACCGCCTGGCTGCGGGCCGCCGCGGCCTCCGGGGACAACCCAGGCCTGGTGCTGCTGGACATCAACCTACCCGACGAAGCCGGATGGGCGCTCCTGCGTGGTAGCGCCCTGGCCGACGTCGGCTCACCGCCGGTCGTGGTGGTCACCGCGACGACCCTGAGCCCCAGCCGCCTCCGCGAACACGGCGTCGCGGGGTGCCTGCCCAAGCCGTTCGCAATGGAGACGCTCCGGTCGACCATCGACCGGTTGATGCGTCCGGAGGACCCTCGATGACCGATCTGTCCATCGCGTTGATCGCCGCCGGTTGCGTGGTGTTCTTCGCGGGGTTGCTGGTGCTGTGCATTCGGGTGCAGCGATGAACCTCATCGACGTGCTGACCGCGCTCACGACGGTGTTCGCGTTCGTGTATCTCACCTGGGCGTTGCTGCGCCCCGAGGACATCTGAGCGATGCCATCCAACGATCTCGTCCAGCTCATCGTCTTCGCCGTCGCGATCCTGCTCGATCACGCCCCCGCTGGGTGGCTACATCGCGAAGGTGATGGAGGGCGAGCGGACGTTCCTCAGCCCGATCCTGGTGCCGGTCGAGCGCATGAGCTACCGCCTGCTCGGTGTCGACCCGGGCAAGGAGCAGGGGTGGAAGGGCTACACGGTCTCGATGCTCCTGTTCAGCCTCGTGTGCATCGTGGGCATGTACCTGATGCTCCGGCTCCAGGACGTGCTGCCGCTCAACCCCTCGAATGCACCCGCGATGTCGCCCGAACTGGCCTTCAACACTGCGGTCAGCTTCGACACCAACACCAACTGGCAGAACTACTCCGGTGAGACGTCGGCCAGCCACCTCATCCAGATGGCGGGGCTGGCCGTGCGCAACTTCGTGTCGGCTGCCGTCGGCATCGCCGTTGCCATCGCGCTCGTCCGTGGGCTCGTCCGACGCACCTCGGCGACCATCGGGAACTTCTGGGCGGACGTGACGCGCTGCACGCTGTACGTCCTGCTGCCCATCTCCATCGTCGGCGCCCTGTTCCTGGTCTGGCAGGGTGTCCCCCAGACGTTCGACGGGCCGCACACCGTGACCACGCTCCAGGGTGCCACCCAGACCATCCCGCTCGGTCCCATCGCGTCCCAGGAGATCATCAAGGAGCTGGGCACCAACGGCGGCGGGTTCTTCAACGCCAACTCGGCGCATCCATTCGAGAATCCCAACGGGTGGACGAACCTGCTGGAGATGCTTGCGATCCTGGCCATCCCGTTCGCGCTGACGGCCACCTTTGGCCGTTACGCGAAGGACCGGCGCCAGGGATGGACCCTGTTCGCGGCCATGGCTGGGGTGCTGCTCGTCGGCGTCTTCGTCATCATGGCCGGTGAGGCCAGCCCGAACCCGCTGTTCCCGGCGGGCATCGACCAGGCGCTGGGCAACATGGAGGGCAAGGAGACCCGCTTCGGCGCATCGCTCGGCGGCCTGTGGGCAGCCATCACGACCGGCACCAGCACGGGTGCGGTCAACGCGATGCATGACAGCCTGCAACCCATCAGTGGGCTCGTGCCCATGTTCAACATGCTGCTGGGCGAGATCACGCCGGGCGGTGTGGGTGCCGGCCTGTACGGCATGCTCGTGATCGGCGCCATCGTGGCCGTGTTCATCGCCGGCCTGATGGTCGGCCGGACGCCCGAGTACCTGGGCAAGAAGATCGAGTCGTTCGAGATGAAGATGGCCATGGTGGTCATCCTCATCCTGGGTGCCAGTGTGCTCGGCTTCACCGCCGTGGCGACGGTGACCACGCCTGGTCTGGCAGGCCCGCTCAACGCAGGGCCGCACGGCTTCTCCGAGATCCTCTACGCGTTCGCCAGCCAGACTGGCAACAACGGTTCGGCCTTCGCAGGACTGACCGGCAACACGCCCTTCTACAACATCCTGGGTGGCCTGGCCATGCTCGTCGGCCGCTTCGGGATGATCGTCCCGGTGCTCGCCATCGCGGGCTCCATGGCCCTGAAGCGAAGTGTCGCGCCATCGCTGGGCACCTTCCCCACGACGGGGACCCTGTGGTCCGTCCTGCTCATCGGCGTGATCGTCATCGTCGGCGCCCTGACCTACTTCCCCGCACTCGCCCTCGGGCCGATCGTGGAGCAGCTGCTCCAGGCGGCCGGGCAGACCTTCTGAGGACCCATCGATGACCATCCTTCGATCCATCGACCTGTCCCGCGGCACGCGCCGGTTCCAGCGCTTCGGCGGTGGCGGTGCCCCCGGGACGCCCGCCCCCGGACCGTCCGGTCCCCGGGGCATCCTCGACCCGCAGCTGCTGCGGGCCGCCGTGCCGGAGGCTGTACGCAAGCTCGATCCACGGCTGCTGTTCCGCAGCCCGGTGATGTTCATCGTGGAGATCACCGCAGCTCTCGTCACGATCGTGTTCGTGGCGGACCTGCTGGGGATCCAGCCAACCGGTCCCGGGGGTCTCGGCTTCGAGTTCCAGATCGCCGGCTGGCTATGGTTCACGGTCCTGTTCGCGACGTACGCGGAGGCAGTCGCGGAGGCGCGTGGTCGTGCCCAGGCCGCCACCCTGCGCAAGGCTCGATCGGTCACGACGGCGTTCCGACGCCGGGCCGACGGGACCATCGAGGAGGTCGGCTCCGGCGAGCTCCGCCGCGACGACATCGTCGAGGTCAGCGAGGGTCAGACCATCCCCGGCGACGGCGACGTCATCGAGGGCATCGGCTTCGTCAACGAGTCGGCCATCACAGGCGAGTCGGCGCCGGTGCTCAAGGAGCCCGGCACGGACATCCGCAGCAGCGTCACCGGCGGCACCACGCTCACGAGTGACAAGCTGGTCATCCGGATCACCGCCGACCCCGGCGAGACCTTCCTGGACCGGATGATCGCCCTCGTGGAGGGCGCCAAACGTGCAGCGGACGCCCAACGAGATCGCGCTCGCCATCCTGCTGGCAGGTCTGTCGCTGGTGTTCCTGCTGGCGGTCGTGACGCTTCGCGCCTTCGGCCAGTACGCGGATGTCTCCGTCGACACGGTT
Organism: uncultured Chloroflexia bacterium; assembly: GCA_963760625.1. Taxonomy (GTDB): domain Bacteria; phylum Chloroflexota; class Limnocylindria; order Limnocylindrales; family CSP1-4; genus JAFMJV01. The sequence goes on along the minus strand of CAVXDU010000002.1, from coordinate 621,899 downwards.
GCCCTTGTGGCCCTCCTGGTATGCCTCATCCCGACGACCATCGGCGGGCTGCTGTCCGCCATCGGCATCGCAGGCATGGACCGCGTGGCCCGCTTCAATGTCCTGGCCATGAGCGGCCGCGCCGTCGAAGCCTCGGGTGACGTGGACGTCATCCTGCTCGACAAGACCGGCACCATCACCTTCGGCAATCGGCTCGCCGCATCCATCACGCCCGCCACCGGGGTGACCGACGCGGAGGTGCTCACGGCTGCGCTGCTGGCGAGCGTCCACGACGAGACACCGGAAGGTCGCTCCATCGTGGACCTGGCCCGCACCCGGCTGGCCGCCATCGGCGCCGCGGCCGGGACGGGCGATGACGCGGGCCTCACCACCCTGGCGACCACGGTCGCCGAGGACATCCCATTCCGCGCCGAGACCCGGACCAGCGGCGTTCGCACCGTGGACGGCCGCACGGTGCTCAAGGGCGCCAGTGACGCCATCGCGGCTGCACTGACCGAGCCGTTCCCGAGCGCCGTCACGTCCCGCATCGATGAGCTGGCCGACCAGGGCGCAACCCCGCTCGCGCTGCGCATCGACGACCGGGTCCTTGGGGTCATCGAGCTCAAGGACACCGTGAAGGAGGGCCTGTCCGAACGGTTCGAGGAATTCCGCCGGATGGGCATCCGGACGGTGATGGTCACAGGCGACAACCCTCGCACCGCCGCGACCATCGCCCGCGAGGCGGGCGTGGACGACTTCATCGCTGAGGCGAAGCCCGAGGACAAGATCGGCTACATCCGCAGGGAGCAGGCAGATGGCCATCTCGTGGCGATGACCGGCGACGGCACGAATGATGCGCCGGCTCTGGCACAGGCCGACGTTGGCCTGGCCATGAACAGCGGCACGTCGGCGGCCAAGGAGGCGGCCAATATGGTCGACCTCGACTCCGATCCGACCAAGCTGCTGGAGGTCATCGCGATCGGCAAGCAGCTTCTCATCACCCGTGGCTCCATCACCACGTTCTCCATCGCCAACGATGTCGCCAAGTATTTCGCCATCGTGCCCGCGCTGTTCGTGAGCGTCTATCCGCAACTGAACGCGCTCAACATCATGGGTCTCCAGACGTCCGAGAGTGCCATCCTGTCCGCGGTCATCTTCAACGCGCTCGTCATCGTGGCCCTCATCCCGCTGGCGCTCCGGGGCGTGTCGTTCCGGGCCGCGCCTGCGAGCGAGCTATTGCGACGCAACCTGCTCATCTACGGGCTTGGCGGCATCATCGCGCCGTTCATCGGCATCAAGCTCATCGACATCATCGTGACCACCCTCCATCTCGCCTGATCGGCAACGAAGGAAGCGATAGACATGACCACCGCTATCAGGACCCAGCTACGACCGGCCATCGGACTGCTCATCGTCCTGACCGTCATCACCGGCCTGCTGTATCCCGCCCTGGTGACCGCGATCGCCCAGGTCGCATTCCCGAACCAGGCCAACGGCTCGTTCATCACCGTCGACGGCAAGACGCTCGGGTCGAGCCTCATCGGCCAGGCGTTCGAGGAGCCGCAGTACTTCTGGGGTCGCCCGTCCGCGGCCGGGGCCGGATACGACGGCATGTCCTCGGCGGGGTCCAACCTGGGCCCCACCAGCTCCAAGCTGGTCCAGGATGTGACGGACCGGGTCGCCGCCCTGCGCGCCACCAACGGCGACGCGCCCATCCCGGTGGACCTGGTGACCAGCTCCGCGTCCGGGCTCGACCCGGACATCAGCCCGGAGGCTGCGGTCTATCAGGTGCCCCGGGTCGCCAGCGCCCGAGGTCTCACCGAGGACGAGATCCGCGCGGCTGTCGAGCGGCATACCGAGCGACCCGCACTGTTCTTCCTGGGTCAGTCACGGGTCAATGTGCTGGAGCTCAACCTCGATCTCGATGGACTTCTCGCGGAGCCCTGATGACCGAACGCGACCTCCTCGACGAACGACCGGACCCAGACCGGCTGCTGGCCAGCCTCGGCGGGGAGGTCAGTAACGGTCGCGGCCGGCTGCGGGTCTACCTGGGCATGGCGCCGGGGGTCGGCAAGACGTACCGCATGCTCGAGGAGGGCCACCGCCGGGCGGAGCGGGGTACGGATGTGGTGATCGGCTACGTCGAGACCCACGGCCGACCCCGGACAGCGGAGCTGCTCGACGGGCTGGAGGTGGTGCCCCGCCGGCGCATCGACTATCGGGGCGTCGTCGTCGAGGAGATGGATACCCAGGCGGTCATCAGCCGACACCCGACCGTCGCCCTCATCGACGAGCTGGCGCACTCGAACGTACCCGGGTCGGCCAACCCGAAGCGCTGGCAGGACGTCGAGCTGGTCCGCGCGGCCGGCATCCATGTCGTCAGCACCTGCAACGTCCAGCACCTGGAATCGGTCGCTGACGCGGTCTCGACCATCACCGGCGCGACCGTCCAGGAGCGCATCCCGGACGAGGTGCTCGACGACGCCGACGAGGTCGAGCTGGTGGACATGAGCCCGCACGCGCTCCGCCAGCGGATGCGGCACGGGAATGTCTACCCGCCCGACCGGACCGAGGTAGCCCTTGATCGGTTCTTCACCGAGCCCAACCTGACGGCGCTGCGCGAGATCGCGTTGCGGCGTGTGGCACGCCAGGTCGACGCCGAACTGGAGGAGGTGGGGACCGGTCAGGCACGTACTGCCCTGGGCACCATCTCGGAACGGGTCCTCGTGGTCGTCGATGGCAGTCCCGCCGACCGGTCCGCGGTCCGGCGCGCGGCCATACTGGCTGGGGCCCTGCACGGGCCGCTGTTGGCGCTCCGGGTCGAGCGCTCGGGTGCCACCGTCGGCTCCACGGCCGACCGCGATGCTGGCGAGACGGTGGCCTACGCGGAGGATCTGGGTGCGGAGGTGGTCCGCGGAACGGGGGCGTCGCTCGCGGGCGCCATCGCCGATGTCTGCAGCCGCCGGCGGGTGACCCATGTCGTGCTGCCGTACCAGGCAACCCGCGGCATCGCTGCGCGCCTCCAGCCCACACTTGCCGACCAGGTCCTGGGGCTCCTGCCCGACATCGAGGTGCACCTGGTCGCGGCACCTACCGCGGGACAGGCACCACACTCGACCCGCCCATAGCCCATCAGTCCCATTCGGAGGCAACCGGCCCTGTGGCACGATATCGCGGCCCGGGCCCCGGGTAAGGACAGTTACGGAGGGTTCAGGGCGGATGCCGCGTTTGTTGCATATGGCGGACGTCCACCTCGGAGCGCGTCACCGCGACCTGGGTGAGGCTGCCAGTCGGCAACGTGAGCGACAGCTGGCGGCATTCCGCCGGGCCCTGGATGTCGGCGTCGCGAACCGCGTGGATGTGGTCCTCATCTGCGGCGACCTGTTCGATAGCAACGCCCAGCCCCGTCGCACCGTCGAGGTCGCGGCGATCGAGCTCCGCCGCCTCACCGACAAGGGTATCCGGGTGGTGCTCATCCCCGGGACGCATGACTGCTACGAGGCAGGGTCGATCTACCGGATCTTCGACATCCGCCTGATGGCAGGATTGGCAGGAGGGTCCGATCTGCTGACGGTGCTGACGCCCGAGCGGCCCGATGTCGTGTTCGGCGACCTCGATCTCGTGGTGTATGGGCGGGTGCCCTCCACGAAGCGGGCCGCTCGTAGTCCGCTGGCCGACTTCACGACGGCTGGGGAGACCCGCGCGAGCTGGCGCGTTGCGATGATCCACGGCTCCATGGTCATCCCAGGCAAGGTAGAGCAGGACGACGTCATCTTCTCCAGCACGGAGGTGGCAGCGAGCGGTCTGGACTACCTCGCCCTTGGCCACTGGCATTCCTGGCTGACCGGCCACGCGGGGTCGACCACCTGGGCCTATCCGGGCGCGCCTGAGCCGCTTGCCATGGACCAGACGGGCGCCGGGAAGGTCGCCGTCGTGGCACTCGAGGAGCGTGGCGGGGAGCATCGGGTGGTCGTGGAGGCCAGCACGGTCGGGCGCACCCGGTTCGGGTCACTCGAGCTGGATGCGGCCGAGGTGCCCTCGCAGGCTGCGCTCGTCAACCACCTGATGGGCATGGCAGACGCCGACCTGGTCATGGATGTCAGCATCGGCGGCGTCGCCACCGGACGCCTGGACATCGATACCGATGCCGTTGCACGGGAGCTCGTCGGCCTCCTTCCTGAAGTTGCGCGTCGAGGATCACTCCGTGCCGGCGATGCCCGATGGCCCGCCGCCGCCGGCCGATACCATCGTGGGCGCGTTCGTGCGCGATCTCGAGTCCCAGATCGCAACGGCCGAGAGCGTCGGTGACGCCGCCGCGGCGGCCGAGGCGCGCGAGGCCCTCCAGCTGGGTCGGCTGCTGATGGATGACGCGCGCCAGGTGGACCTGGTCTAGGCCATGCGTATCACCCGGATCCGACTTCAGGGCGTCCGCCGCCACCAGGACCTCGACATCGCTCCAGCTCCTGGCCTGACGGTCATCCGGGGACCCAACGAGGCGGGCAAGTCGACCATCCAACTGGCCCTGGAGATGGCGTTCTTCCGCAAGGTCACGGCCGCGGGCAAGGAGATGCAGGACCTGCGCACCTGGGGTGCCACGGACGACCCGTTCGTGGAACTGTCCTTCGAGCACCATGGGTCGCCCGGTCGGCTGACCAAGCGGTTCGCGGGCCAGAAGGGAACCGTGGAGCTGGAGATGGACGGCCAGGTATTGACCGACCCGGGTCAGGTCGATGTGGCCATCACCGAGATGACCGGTCTGCCGTCCGAGAAGTTCCTGCGCTCCACAGCAAGCATCCACCACTACGAGCTGGAGGGCCTGGACAAGGACGAGGGCGCGCTCCGGGATCGGCTCCAGCAGTCCATCAGTGGAGCGGATCGGGGGACACAGGCCGCCCGCCGCCAGCTTGCTGACGTGGTCCGGCGATATCGCAGCGAGGGCACCCGCGTCCCTGGCCTGGTCCGGCAGGTCCGGACGGAGCTCGATCGGCTCCGGGCAGAACTCGCCGAGGGTGAGGCGGCCCTGTCCCGCCTCGAGGCCGACCGGACGGCGCTGGCGCTCGCTCATGACCGACGTGCCCAGATGGATGCCGAGCTGGCCCACAACCAGGACGCGCTCGACGCCGGCGAGCGAGCGGTGCGACTCGAGACCTCGGCCACGGACGCAGAGGCACGCTACATGCGTCTCCGTCAGGCGGTCGAACTACAGGCACGTATCACACAGGGCGAGCGGGATCACCCGTCATCCACGCCACTCCCCGAGCTTCGTGACGGTGTCCGACGACTGAAGGACCTCCAGTTCCAGATCCAGGAGCTGGAGTCGGGCCTGGAGCTGCCACCGGACCTGTCGACGGTGGAGGTGAACGCGGTCAAGCCACCAGGATGGCGGCCAGCCGGAACTCCTGGCCCTGGTGCTGCTTGTCGCCGCGGGTGCGGTCCTCGCTGTCAGCGCGCTCACCGGCAGCCTGCCGTTCCTGGTCGGGGCCATGATCAGCCGTCGTGCTGCTGGTCCTGGGGGTCGGCGTCGGTGTGTGGGCGCTCCGGCGCAGGCGAAGCAGCCGCGACCTCGAGGGACAGGTGCATCTTCAGGAGATGCAGCTCGAGCGACGACGGCAGGCGCAGCAGCAGGATGCCGAGCAGCTGAAGCAGGCTCGGCGCGAGCGGGATGCGATCCTGACATCGCTGGGAGTCCCCGATGTCTATGCCGGGGACGCACTCCTCGAGCGGCAGGCGGCCCACTCCGCCGCCATCGACGAGCTGCGAGCCGAACAGCGGGGGATCCTGGCGGGCGTCGCCGTGAGTGGCGACCTTGCCGCAGAGCGTGATCGGGCCGCCGCCGAGATGGATCAATCCCGTCACGCCCTGTCCGGACTCGGGGGCGTGGCGCAGGACCCGGCCGCCGCCCGGGTGCGGGCCCAACAGCTCCTGGCCCAGACACAGCAGGAGCGCGAGGCGGCCATCCAGGCGGAGGGACAGGCTCAGGGCCGGGTCGACCAGAACACCATCGACGCCGAGCGCGTGGCCGCTCTCGCCGAGTCGGTCGAGGCGAACGAGGTGCGCCTGGCCGGGCTGGAGCGACGGGCGCGCATCTATGAGTCGACGCTGGCCGCCATCGAACGGGCCGAACAACGGACAGTGAAGATCGCGGCCCGATACCTGGAAGAGCACATGGGCGAGGACGTCGCACGCATCACCGGCGGGCGCTACCGCCGGGTCGCAGGTCAACGAGCTCGACCTTGCGTTCACGGTCTGGTCACCGGAGGCTGGCGACTGGGTGTCGGTGCAGCGACTGTCGCGGGGCACGCTGGACCAGGTCTACCTCGCGGCACGCCTGGGCCTGGTACGTCAGGTGACGCAGGAGCAGCAACCGCCCCTCATCTTCGATGACCCGTTCGTGACATTCGACGATGACCGCGCACACCAGGCGGCGGGATTGCTTCGCGATCTGGCACGGGATCATCAGGTGTTGTACCTCGCCACCTCGAGCCGGTACGACACGGTGGCGGATGCCGTCATCGAGCTGCCCGGGCCGACGCTTCGGGATGAGGTCCAGGACACGCCCACCATCGAGCCGGCTCTTCCTGACGCGCCGGTGGATGGCGTGTCGATCGCCGACGTGCCCTCGGAGGATGCGCCCTCGGTCGACGCGCCGGTCGCAGACGCGCCGGTGGCGGAGTTCCCCACCACTGATGTGCCAGCGGCTTCCCTCCAGGCCACGCAGGAGCACATGGCCGAGGCTCCCGTCGCCATGGAGCGGCCGGATTCCTACCTGCCGTGGGCCCGCGAGCAAGTCACCCAGACCGGCTTGTGGTCAGATCCGCACGAGCCCGAGGTTCCTGTCGCACCTGTCGCGGGAGGCGGTACACCGGTCTGACCAGGTGGGGTCCCCCTGATCCCTCTCGCGACGCGTGGCTGGCTACACCATCCCGCGCCCATCGATGCCGGTACGCCAGCGGGTGAGGCGGACCGCGACCAGGACCCCGAACGCGGCCGCGACCAGCACCGCGGCAGCGGCCACCGACGCGTCAAGGCTCGACTGGAACTCGGAATAGACCACCAGCGGCAATGTCTGTGTCCGGCCTTCGATATTGCCTGCGAACATGATGGTGGCCCCGAATTCGCCGAGCGCCCGCGCCCAGGCCAGCGCCAGGCCTGCCCCGACCGCGGGTGCCGCCAGCGGCATGGTCACCCCCGTCAGCAACCGCAGCCGGGACGCGCCGTCTACCTGCGCGGCCTCCTCCACGCTGCGGTCGATGGACGAGAAACCGGCCCGGAGGGAGCGGACATACAGGGGCGCTGCCACAAACGTCTGGGCCATCACGACGGCAAAGGTGCTGAATGGGATGCTGATACCGACGGCATCGAGGGGTGTGCCCAGCGTGCCCCGCCGCCCGAAGGCCAGGAGCAGGGCCAGCCCCGCCACGGTCGGCGGCAGGATGATGGGCAGGTCCACCAGCACGTCTGCCAGCCACTTGCCCCTGAAGTCACGGCGGGCGAGGAGCAACGCGAGGGGTGTTCCGAATACGATCATCAGCAGCAGGCTCGCAAGGGTGGAGACCAGGCTCAGGACGAGGGCATCAAGGACGGCCTTGCTGGAGGCAGTCGCCAGCAACTGCTCGCCGATGACCGCCCGAGCGAGCAGCGCTGCGACGGGCAGCCCCAGGAACAACATCCCGATGACCGACAGGACGACACCGACCGGGCCCAGATCGGCGACGTGGCTGCTGCGTCGGTCTCTGCCTCCGGGTGCCGGGACCGCAGGTGCCGAGGCAGTCACTCGGGCGGCAGGGACCCGCACTGCGCGAGCATCCCCTGCGTCTCAGGACGGTTGGGATACGCGATGAAGGCCGAGCCGCCGTCGGGTCTGGGCGCCGTGGCAACGGCTGCGGCACCGTACGTCGCGACCGACGAGGCGCCCGGGGACCAGCCATTCACGACGGGACTTCCACGATGACGTCGGTCGACTTCACGACACACACCACTTCCTTGCCAGGCACCAGGCCGAGCTCGTCGACGGCCTCCCGCGTGAGCAGGCTGACCAGGCGATGGGGGCCTGACTGCACCTCGACGACCGCAGCCACGGTGTCGGCCCGAACGCTGGTCACGACCCCTGCGAACCGATTGCGGGCGCTCTGGGCCACGATGGGGCGGTCCGCGCCCGACCGACGTCGTTCAGCAAGGAGCCGGTTGACCTCCGTCCGGGCGATGGTGCGCTGCCCGCCCGCCGTCCGGTCGCTCTGCACCCGGCCGTCGGCGATCCACCGACGCAGCGTGTCACTGCTGACTCCGACGATCTCGGCGGCAGCGCCGATCCTAACCGCATCACTAGGTACTCGGGCGCTCATGCAGCAGATACTACTGCGCGAGGCGCCTTCTGCCCATGTTCAAGTCAAAGGCATCCCTAATTGCGGGTGAGTAGTGCTGAGCTATCCGGGTCCAGCAGCCAGGTGGCGGTGTCGATCCGGCACAGCTGGGCCGGCAGCCGTATGGGATCCCACACGGAACCAAGCACATCGACCACGGTGGGGGCCTTGGCGGCCCCAGTGACCGTCAGCAGAACGGCCCGCGCGGCGCCGATCACGGCGGGACCCAGGGTCACGCGTGGCCATTCGGGGCCGATGTGCGTCGGCGCTGGGATGGGCAGCACCAGCGGCGCACCGGGCATCAGCGCTGTGCTGTCGGGGAACACCGACAGCACGTGGCCATCGGGACCCATGCCCAGCAACAGCAGGTCGAAGCTGGGCACGCCGTTCATGCCCGGCAGCGTACGGCCGCCAGCTCGGCGGCGTACAGGCCGGCCGCCACGATGCCCGGCATCAGTCGCGGCGGCGTCGACCCCGGCCAGCATCGGGTGGAGATGTGCCGGTGGGATGGCCGGGCCGCCGGGGCCCAGCAGCGCGCGCATGGCCAGGCCGGCATTGGAGTCGGGATGGTCGAAGGGCACCAGTCGATCATCCCCGAACCACAGATGGACCCGGGACCAGTCGATCGCGGCCGATCGCTCCGGCAGGCACAGCTCCCGGTACAGCGCCGCTGGCCGACGAGCCACCCGTCAGCACGACATGGGCGCACCCCGCGTCGGCGATGGCGCCGCCACCGACGTTCGAGACCACGATGTCCGCCGCGGTCCGTGCCACCGCGTCGGGGCCTGCCGCGACGAGGATGCGCGGCTGCGCCGGGTGATGGCGCCGTTCGACCCGGACTTCGGGGCTCCGCGACCCGCGACCCCGGGCGCCGGCTCCGGCTCGGGACGAGCGCTGCGGTCAGCTTCACGGCCCGGTCGAGCGGCCGCCTCGAACACCCGGTCGTGGCCCGTCCGGTCGAGTGCCTCTGCCAGGAACGGCATCTCCTCGAATGCCTCCAGACGCGCCGCCCGTCGCGCCACCTGGGCGCCGTTCCAGTCGGCCGTGCCCAGCAGGTGGTCGGACTGACGGGTGACCCGGACCCGCAGCGCCGACCGCGCCCGACCGGCGTCCACCTCCGCTCGGACCAGTGAGCCCGCGGTCCGCAGCGAGCCGCCCGCCGGGGCGCTGACCGGTCGGATCTCGATGGGGATCTCGCGCTTGCCGGTCCGGAAGATGCCGCGGTAGATACCGTCCGCGCCAAGCTCGAGCGGCGCCGAGCACCTTCCAGTCGAGCATCGCCGCGACCCAGCCCGCGAACAGGACGGCGCGATTGAGCCGGATCACGCTGCCCGGCCGGGCGATGTCGATGCGCAGGCCGTCGATGGTGCGCAGCTCGGGCTGGAGCAGGGGATGGTCGAACAGACCCGCGAACAGCTCCCGCCAGAGCACCAGCCGCATCCAGGCGATGTCGTGGACGACGATGCCGCCGCGCAGGATGCGCGGCCATGCCCACCATTCGCTCCAGCGCGGTGTCGCGGAAGTTGCTGGAGTCCACGAACAGGCGATCCGCCGTGCCCACCAGCTCCCGCAGGACGGCGCTCTCGAAGGGCACGTCATCCGGCCACCACAGGACCACCGGCAGGTCGTGGATGACGCAGTGGCGCGACGGTGCTCGCGAGGTGCTGGGCGAGCTCTCCGCCGACCCGCAGCAGGATCTCCTCGGTGCACACCTCGGAGGTCATCCGCGTCCGGGATCTGGCAGGCGGCGTGGATGCTGGCGTCGAACCGGCTGGGCCCGTCGGGGTCGATCGGCGCCACGATCACGGCGCGCGATGGATGCTCCGAGGCCAGCGCAGCCACGGTCGCCGAGCGCCCGCTGCTGTGTCTCCGGGGTGGGCGCCACCACCACGAGCGTCAGGACGCTGGTCCGGGTGCGCACCCGCAGGTCACCCTGCGCGGGGCGCCACGCGACGCGGAGCGGGTCCTCCCGGATCGACGTGCCGCCAGCTGCGTCCGAGGCATCCGCGGCCAGGCTGTCGCGGGCCAGCTCGCCCCAGATCCGGGACAGTTGGGCGAGGGTCTCGCTCAGGCTCGTCGCATGGAGCTCCCAGCGGGTCTCGCCGGCGGCTTCGGATGCCCTCGATGGGCGTGCTCTACAGGCGGCGCCATCGCCGTCCGTCGCGCTCCATGAGCCGGTCGGCGGCCGCCGGTCCCCAGGTGCCCGCCTCGTAGGGCTGGATGGCGCCGTCGCCCCGTGGCCGCCTTGTCGCGTGTCCCAGCGCTGCCACAGGCGGTGGAGGGGCGACACGATGCCCCAGGCGGCCTCCACCTCGTCCGCGCGGGTGAACAGCGACGCGTCGCCCAGCATCGCGTCGAGGATGAGCGTCTCGTACGCCTCCGGGGCATCCCGCAGGAACGACGAGCCGTAGGTGAAGTCCATGTTCACCGACCGGACGTCCAGGCCCAGACCGGGGACCTTGGCCGCGAACCGGAGCAGGATGCCCTCGTCCGGCTGGATGCGCATCGCGAGCAGGTTCGGCTCGGGCGTGCTGGCCGAGTCGCGGAACAGCATCAGCGGCGGCTGCTTGAACTGGACCGCGATCTCCGTGGCCCGGCGGGGCAGCCGCTTGCCGATGCGCAGGTAGAACGGCACATCCGCCCAGCGCCAGTTCTGGATCTCCAGCCGGAGCGCCACGAACGTCTCGACGGTCGACGTCGGTGATACCTCCGGCTCCTGGAGGTAGCCCGGGACCTTCTGGTCCGCGACCCAGCCCGCCGTGTACTGGCCGCGGACGACGTTGGCGCGTGCCCGCGCATCGGTCCAGTCGGGGTCGATGGCGCGCAGCACCCGGACCTTCTCGTCGCGCAGCGAATCCGCCTCGAAGGCGATGGGTGGCTCCATGGCCACCAGGCTGAGCAGCTGGAGCATGTGGTTCTGGAGGATGTCACGGCTGGCGCCCGCCTCCTCGTAGAACGCGCCGCGACCCTCGACGCCCAGGTCCTCGCCCACGGTGATCTGGACATGGTCGACGTAGCGCCGGTTCCAGAGCGGCTCGAAGATGCCGTTGCCGAACCGGAACACCAGCAGGTTGCGGACCGTGTCCTTGCCCAGGTAGTGGTCGATGCGGTAGACCTGCGACTCCTCGAAGACGCGCATCACCTCGTCGTTGAGGGCGCGCGCCGAGGCCAGGTCGTGGCCGAAGGGCTTCTCGATGACGATGCGGCTCCAGCCGGTCTCGCGGGAGTGGAGGTTCGCGGCGCCCAGGTTGGCCACGATCTCGGGGTAGGCGCTGGGCGGCGTGGCGAGGTAGAACAGGACGTTGCCGCGCGTGCCGGCGGCCGCGTCCACCTGCTCCAGCCGCTCGGCGAGCGCCCGGTAGCTGGCCGGGTCGCCGAACTCGCCCTGCTGGTAGTGGATGCCGGCCGCGAAGTCGTCCCACAGGGCAGGCTCCAGGGGGTTCCGCGAGTGCTGCTCCACGGACGCGCGCATCTCGCGCCGGTAGTCGTCGTCGCGAATACGGTCGACGCGCGAACGCCACCACCCCCGACTCGGGTGGCAGCAGACCCGCCCGGCGCAGGTTGTACAGGGCGGGCAGGATCTTCCGATGGGCGAGGTCCCCGGTGGCGCCGAAGATGACCACCTGGCACGGGTCGGGGATGCGCTCCAGGCGGGTCCCGATGCGCAGCGGGTTCGCGGCGCTCGCGGCGTCGAGCGGCTTCGCCGTGGACCATGTGGAGGTCCTCGTCCGGGGCGTTCCGCCGGTGGGTGGTCGTGGCGCCGCGGCGCCAGGCGTCCGCGGCGCGGATGGGTTCACCGCGGCTCCGAAGGTCGGCCGATGGTGCCGATGCGGTCACTTCTCGCTCTTCACGGCATGGCCGCCGAACTGCTGGCGCAGTGCCGCGGTCACCTTGGCGCTGTATGACTCCGACTGGCGGCTGCTGAAGCGGGCGAGCAGCGACAGGGTGATGACGGGCGCCGGCACATCGAGCGCCATCGCCTCGCGCACCGTCCAGCGGCCCTCGCCGGAGTCGGCGACCCAGCCCCGGATGTCCGGCAGCTCGTTGCCGTGCTGGTCGAAGGCCAGCCCGGCCAGCTCCAGCAGCCACGACCGGATGACCGTGCCGTACTGCCAGGCGTTCGCGACCGCGGCCAGGTCCGGGGCGTACTCCGAGGCGTGGAGGATCTCGAACCCCTCCGCGTAGGCCTGCATCAGGCCGTACTCGATGCCGTTGTGGACCATCTTGGTGAAGTGGCCCGCGCCCGCCGGACCGGCGTGGATGTAGCCGCCCTCGGGCGCCAGCGACCGGAAGATGGGCTCCAGGGGAGTGACCGCCTCCACGTCGCCGCCGACCATGGTGCCGTAGCCGTTCTTGAGGCCCCAGACGCCGCCCGAGATGCCCGCATCCACGAAGTGGATGCCCCGCGCACGCGAGCAGCGCGTGGCGCCGCTTGGAGTCCTGGAAGTCGCTGTTGCCGCCATCGACGATGGTGTCGCCGGGCGACAGCAGCGCCGCGAACTCCTCCAGGGTCGACTCCGTGGCGTCCCCGGCGGGCACCATCAGCCACACGATGCGCGGGCTGGGCAGCGCCGCCACCGCCTCCTCGGGGCTGAAGGCACCCTCGATGCCCTCCGCCACGATCTCATGGGTCTTCTCGGGTGACCGGTTGAAGGCCACCACGCGATGACCGGCGAGATGCAGCCGACGACACATGTTGGCGCCCATGCGCCCGAGGCCGACGATGACGAGGTCCATGGTCGGTGGCTCCTGTCGTGACGGATCGGGTCCGGTCGCAGTGGCGGTCAGGCGAGCGCGTGCGCGAGCAGCGTCCTCGAGCTCCGCGAGCCCGGCGTCGGGTGCGTCCGAGAGGTGGATGCGGAGCGCCGGCAGGCCGTGCGACGCGAGTGACTCCAGGTCGCCCAGTGCCTGCGCGTCGATGAGCACCCCGAACGTCTCCTTGCGGCCGGGGATGGGCAGGTCGTCCGGGTGGCCCGCGACCAGCTGCAGGAAGCAACCCGACGGCGTGCCGCCCTTGTGCAGCTGCCCGGTGGAGTGCAGGAACCGCGGGCCGTAGCCAAGGGTCGTGGCGTGCCGGGTGCGGTCGCGCAGCTGCGCCTGGATCCGCCGCAGCGACGGCGGTCCGCTCGGGTGTCGCCGCGAGGTACGCGCTGATGGCGTGGTAGCCCTGCTCGCCGATACGCGCGAGGTGGGCCCGGAGCACGTCCGCGGCGCTGGATCCGCGCCCGGGCCCCGAGCTCGGCCGCGAGCAGCGGCGTCGGCGATACAGCCGGAGCGGCCCGCTCGTGGCGGTCGCCGGCTCCGCCGGGAACGCACCCGTGATGGGCGTGCTGCTCGAGGGCCGCCCGCGTGTTCTGCTTGGATTCCGTGACGTTGGGCTCGTCGAACGGGTCGACGCCCAGGACGGCCCCGGCGATGGCCGTGGCCACCTCCCAGCGCACGAACTCGGCGCCCACCCAGGTGCCATCGGTCAGCGGGATGTCGATGACCGGATGACCCGCCGCCGCCAGCGCGGCGAGCGGCGCGTCCAGGTCGCGCGGTCTGGCTCGGCCGGCCCAGCCGGACGAAGACCCGGTCGGGGCCATACGCCTCGGGCGGGCCGAGCGGCTCGCCGTCCACGGGCACGATACCCGTCCCGGACTTGCCGGTCGACTCCGCGATGAGCTGCTCCAGCCACGCGCCGAGGGGCGCCAGGTCCGGCTCGATGACGAAGGTCAGCTTGTCCCGGCCCGCCATGCGCGAGGGCACCGATCGCGGCGCCCAGGGACACGCCCGGATTGCGCGGCCGCGTCGACCAGGCACTGGCCGAGCATCGCCGCCGCGTCGTCGAGCAGGGCGCGCGATGTCCAGGCCCGGAGGGCGGCGGGCACCAGGCCGACATAGGTCAGCGCGCTGTACCGGCCGCCGACGTCCGGCGGGGTTGAGGAACGTCTCCCGGAACAGGTCGCTGTGGGGGATCGCCTCCAGGCTGCCGCCCGGATCGGTGACCGCCACGAAGCCGTCGCCGACCTCGCTGCCGTGGAACCGGCCCACGCGATGGTGCTCCGCCTCCCAGAAGTGGGCCAGGAACGCGAGCGTCTCGGTGGTCGTGCCGGACTTGGTGGCGATGATGCGCAGGGTCGTCGCGCGGGTCGGACGCGTCCTCGGCCGCCCGGACGGCCGCCGGGTCGGTGGAATCGAGCACCCGGACCGGGCAGCCCGCTGGCCGACCGGGGACAGCACGGCCGCGAGCACCTCGGGCGCCAGGCGAGCTGCCCCCCATGCCGCACACGATGACGTCCGTGTAGCCCGGACTCGCGGATCCCCTCCGCGAAGGCCTCCAGCTCGGCGATCTCGTCCACGAACGCCGCGGGAGCATCCAGCCAGCCGAGCCGGTTGGCGATGGTCGCGGCGACCTGCTTCGTCGGTGGTCCACAGGGTCGTGTCCCGGGCGGCCAGCCGGCTCGCCCAGCGCTCGTCGACCGCGTCGCTCGATGGCCTGCGTGCACGATCGCCCGCAGGTCGTCGGGTGCGCGCAGGGCGAGGCCACTGGCGTGTGGTCGCGTCGGGGCTCATCGTCGTGGCCTCCGGGGCGTCGGTGCGCGGGCGCTTCGGGCGCCTCGTGTTCGAAGGGTGCCGACACGACACCCTGCAGGTCGCCGATCATGACCTGTCGGGCCACGGACGCGACGTGGCGCCGCGGTGAAGCCGAACGCCGGGAACAGCTCGCTCGCGGGTGCCGAAGCGCCGTACCGGTCGATGGCGATGATGGCGCCCTCCGTGCCGACCCAGCGGTCCCAGCCCAGCGACACCCCGGCCTCGATGCTCACGCGGCGGGTCTCGCTCGGCGGCAGGACCTCGTCCCGGTACGCCCGTGGGTGCGGTCGCGAAGAGCTCCCAGCTGGGCAGCGACACCACCCGGGTCCGGATGCCCTCCGCGGTGAGCTCCTCGCGGGCGTCCATGGCCAGCGACAGCTCCGAGCCGGTCGCGATGAGGATGACGTCCGGCTCGGTCGGTGTGGCCGTCGCTGGTCGACCGCATCCGCCAGGACGTAGCCGCCCCGGGCGACGCCGTCCGTGGCGCGGGCCGCGGTGCCGTGCAGGACCGGCAGCTTCTGGCGCGTGAGTGCCAGCGCCACCGGGCCGTGTGCGCTGCTCCACGGCGACCCGCCATGCGGCCACCGCCTCGTTCGGGTCACCGGGTCGCAGGAACGTCAGGCCGGGCATCGCCCGCAGCGCGGCGTAGTGCTCCACCGGCTGATGGGTCGGGCCGTCCTCGCCGAGGCCGATGGAGTCGTGGGTCCAGACGTACACCACGTGGAGCCCGGTGAGCGCCGCGAGGCGGACCGATCCGCGCATGTAGTCGCTGAACGTCAGGAAGGTCGCCACGTACGGGAGGAACCCGCCGTGATAGGCGATGCCGTTGGCGATGCCGCCCATGGCGTGCTCGCGGACACCGAACCGGATGTTCCGACCGGCCTCGGTCGGCGCTCAGCTCGCCGGCTCCCTTGAGGTCCGTGAGATTGCTCTCGGACAGGTCGGCCGCGCCGCCGAACAGCTCCGGCAGGGTGTCCCTTGAGCACCTGGAGCACGTTCTGGGAGACGTTGCGCGTGGCCAGGCCGTCGGCGCCGTCGGCGTAGCTGGGCAGGTCCGCGTCCCAGTCCGCCGGCAGCTCACCGGAGATGCGCCGTCGCAGCTCCGCGGCGAGCTCGGGGTGGGCGGCGGCGTACGCATCGAACCGCGCGTCCCAGTCACGCGGCGAGCGCCTGCCCGGCGGGTACGGCTGCTCGGAACAGGGCAAGTGCAGCGTCCGGGATGATAGAACGTCTTGTCCGGGTCCCAGCCGTAGGCCTCCTTGGTCAGGCGGACCTCGTCGGGGCCGAGCGGCGCACCGTGGGCCTTCTGGCTGTCCTGCCGGTTGGGCGAGCCGAAGCCGATGTGGGTGCGCACCGCGATGATGCTCGGCCGGTCGTCCGCCCGGGCAGCCGTGATGGCCGCCTCGATGGCGTCCAGGTCGTTGCCGTCGGCGACATGCTGGGTGTGCCAGCCGTAGGCCTCGAAGCGGGCCATGACGTCCTCGCTCCAGGCCATGGTGGTCGGGCCGTCGAGCTGGATGTGGTTGTCGTCGTACAGGAACACCAGCTTGCCCAGCCTGAGATGCCCGGCCAGGCTTGCCGCCTCCGATGCGATGCCTTCCTGGAGGTCGCCGTCGGAGCAGATGCCGTACGTCCAGTGGTCGATGATGTCGTGGCCCGGCCGATTGAACTCGGCTGCCAGACGCCGCTCGGCGATGGCCATGCCCACGGCGTTGGCAAACCCCTGTCCGAGCGGACCCGTCGTGGCCTCGACTCCCGGCGTCAGCCCGTACTCGGGATGACCCGGTGTGCGAGAGCCGAGCTGGCGGAAGCGCTTGATCTCCTCGAGCGGCAGGTCGTACCCGGTGAGATGCAGCAGTGAGTACAGCAGCATGCTGGCATGCCCCGCAGACAGCACGAACCGGTCCCGGTCGAACCAGTCGGGCCGTGTCGGGCTGTGGTGCAGGAACCGGGTCCACAGCACGTAGGCCATGGCCGCCGCACCCATGGGGGCACCCGGGTGACCGCTGTTGGCCTGCTGGACCCCATCGATGGACAGGGTGCGGATGGTGTCGACCGCGAGCTGGTGGTCGGCGGGAGATGCAACGGGACCGGGCGACGGCATCAAGGCTCCTGGCTTCGGGACGGGCCATCCGGCTGCAGGCCTGTGGCGACCTATGATACCCATGCCGACCCGACCCTCACGTTGCCGAGCGGAGCACGCTTGACCGACTCGACTGGCTCCGGCGTGATGCGCCCGTCGCGAGCGCGCCGACCGCGCGTTCGTCGAACGCATGTGTCCGCGGGTCGGAGCGCACCCTCGTCTGCCTCGGCGACCTGATGCTCGACGTGGTGGTCCGGGCCTCGACGCCCATCGAGCGGGGCACGGATGTGCCGGGCGATGTCCGGTTCCGGCAGGGTGGCTCGGCTGCCAACGTGGCGCGCTCGTTCGCGCGTCTGGGTGGGCGGGGCGTGCTCGATCTGCAGTGTCGGTCGGGATGGCTGGGGCGAGCGCCTGGTCAGCTCGATGCGTGCCGACGGGGTGGACGTCCACGCGGTGGCTGCGCGCGGCTCCGCGACCGGACGGGTGGTCGCGCTCGTGGATGGCGGCGGTGAGCGGTCGTTCGTCACCGCAGCGGGGGGCGGCGGACGCGCTGAGGGCGGAGGATCTGCGTGAGGTCTGGACGCGGGGCGCCGATGGGCTGCACGTCCCGGCCTACTCGCTGCTGCACCAGCCCCTCGGATGGAGCAGCGGTGCGGGCATCCGAGGTGGCCCGTGCAGCCGACGCGCTGGTGTCGGTGGACCTTGCGTCGGCTGGACCGCTGCGGGCATCTCGGCCGGGCGGCAGCCGCGGCCGCCGTCGAGGCGCTGCATCCGGACCTGCTGTTCGCCAATCGGGATGAGGCGGCGGTGCTCCTGGGTGGTCGGCGGCGATCGCTCACGGGCCTGCTCGGGTTGGCGCCCCTGGTGGTCGTCAAGGAGGGTGCCGATGGCTGCCGGATCGTGTGGCGGGACCGGGTCGGCGGCGAGCTCCACCGGCTGGACATCGCCACTACGCCCGTATCGATGCGGCCGACACCACCGGCGCCGGCGACGCGTTCGCGGCGGGCTTCCTGCACGCCCTGCTGGGCTCCGGATCGCCGAGCGTACGACGCGGCCATCCTGCGCCGGGCGGCGCTGGCCGGTCATCGCAGCGCGTCCGACCTGCTCCGCCGTCCTCGCGTCGACCTGGGACTGTAGCTGCGGGCCGACTATCCTCGACCACGATGCCGCACTCGTTCGTCAGGCTCTTGCCCGAGGTCGCCACGGCGCTGCACGGGGGTCGGCCCGTGGTCGCGCTCGAGTCGACGCTCATCACGCACGGCCTGGCATACCCTGCCAACCTGACTGCCGCTCGTCGGGCCGAAGCCGCGATCCGCGCCGCGGGGGCCATCCCCGCGACGGTTGCCATCCACGACCGCAGCATCCTCGTCGGTCTCGACGACGCCCAGCTCGAGGAGCTTGGCGGCGCGGCCGGTGTGCCAAAGGTGTCGCGGCAGAACATGTCGGGTGTGCTGGGGCTACCGGGATGGGCGGGCACCACGGTCGCGGCGACGATGATCGCGGCGCGACTCGCCGGCATCCGGGTGTTCGCGACGGGTGGCATCGGGGGTGTCCACCGGGGAGGCGAGGACACTTTGGACATCTCGGCGGACCTGGACGAGCTGGCCCGGACACCGGTCGCGGTCGTGTGCGCGGGACCCAAGTCGATCCTGGATGTCGGCCGGACACTGGAGGTGCTCGAGTCGCGAGGTGTGCCGGTCGTCGGATGGGCCACGGACGAACTGCCGGGCTTCTTCAGTCGTACCAGCGGCCACCGCGCCCCGTTGCGAGTGGACGATGCCGCGGATGCGGCCGCCCTGATCGGTCGCCATGAGGCGCTCGGACTCGGCAGCGGCATCCTGTTCTGTGTGCCACTCCCCGAGGACGCGTCCATCCCGCGCGCGGAGATGGAAGCCGTCATCGAGACCGCGGTACGCCAGGTGGAGGAGGAGGGATCCACGGCCCAGCCTCGACCCCGGCCGTGCTGGCGCGGGTGGCGGAGCTCACCGGAGGCCGATCCGTCGACCGCGAACCTGGCCCTCATCGAACACGACGCCGCGGTCGCGGCGACCATCGCGGTCGCGCTCGCTGGATAGGTGGCGCTCGCGAGCCCGAGGTGCCACGTTCGACTTGACCGCCCATCGGGTCGGGTGCAGGATGCCGGGGTCCGTCGCGAGGAGGAGGCCGCTCATGACCGAGGAGGCCGCGACCGTGGAGGTCGCCCTGGTCGTCAATGGCGTACCCCGGACCGTGGAGGTGGAGCCGCGGCGGCTGCTGGTCCAGCTGCTGCGCGAGGACCTTGGCCTGACCGGCACCCACGTCGGCTGCGACACCAGCCAGTGCGGCGCCTGCACGGTCCAGGTGGATGGTCTCGCCGTGAAGTCGTGCGCGATGCTCGCCGTCCAGGCGGACGGCTCGTCCATCACGACCATCGAGGGACTGGCCCCCGAGGGCGGCCTGCACCCCATCCAGCAGGCCTTCTGGGACAACCACGGCCTCCAGTGCGGCTTCTGCACGCCGGGCATGATCATGTGCGCCGCCGACCTGCTGGCGCGCGATCCCGACCCGGACGAGACCGAGGTCCGGCACGCCATCGAGGGCAACTACTGCCGCTGCACCGGCTACCACAACATCGTGCGGGCGGTGATGGCGGCCGCCGAGACGATGCGCGACGGCGAGCCCGCCGATCCCACCCCCGCGGCGAGCTGAGGAGCCCGTCGACCATGGCAGTTGGCTCGACCGGCGCGATCGGCACCCCGCTCCGGCGCAAGGAAGACCCCCGCTTCATCACCGGCACCGGCACCTACCTCGACGACGTGCAGCTGGCCGACCTGGCCCACGCGGCCATCCTGCGCAGCCCGTATGCGCACGCCCGGATCCGGTCCATCGACACGGCCGCCGCCGCGGCCATGCCGGGCGTCCTCGCGGTCTACACCGGGCAGGACCTCAAGGACCTGCCGGCGCTGCCGTGCGCCTGGCCCGCGGGCGGCGCCAGCGGCGGTGGCGGCCTCTACACCAACAACCTGAACACGCCGCGCCTGCTGGCCCTCGACGACGTCAAGTGGGCCGGCGAGGGCGTCGCGATGGTCGTCGCCGAGTCGCCCGAGCAGGCCCAGGACGCCCTCGAGGTCATCGATGTCGACTACGAGCCGCTGCGAGGTCGTGGTCGACGCCGAGCAGGCCACCCAGCCCGGTGCGCCGCAGCTCCACGAGAACGCCCCCAACAACGTCGCCTTCGAGTGGTGGGCCGGGGACAAGGACGGCACCGCGGCGGCCATCGACGGCCGCCGAGGTCGTCGTCCGCCAGCGGCTCATCAACCAGCGGCTCATCCCCAACCCGATGGAGGTCCGCGGCGCCATCGGCCGCTACGAGCCGGGCACGGACGAGTACACCATCTGGATGAGCAGCCAGACGCCGCACATCATGCGGCTGCTCATCACCGCGTTCGTGCTGGGCATCCCGGAGCACAAGGTGCGCTGCATCAGCCCCGACGTCGGCGGCGCCTTCGGCTCCAAGATCTTCCTGTACACCGAGTGGGTGCTCGTGGCGTGGGCCTCGAAGCGCCTCGGCGGTCGGCCCGTCAAGTGGGTCGAGATCGCGCCGCGAGAACTACGTCGGCACCATCCACGGCCGCGACCACATCACGGACATCGAGGTCGCGGGCACCCGCGACGGCATCGTCACGGGCCTCAAGGTGCGCACCTGGGCGAACCTCGGCGGCCGCCTCTCGACCATCGGCCCCGGCGTCCCCACGACGCTCTACGGCCGCGTCCTGTCGGGGCCGTACGCCATCCCCAACGTCTGGTGCGAGGTCACCGGCGTGTACACCAACACCGTGTTCGTGGACGCGTACCGGGGCGCCGGCCGGCCCGAGGCGACCTACGTCGTCGAGCGGGCCATGGACCTGTTCGCGGCCGAGATCGGCATGGACCGGGCGGAGGTCCGGCGACGCAACTTCCTGCCGCCCGACTCCTTCCCCCACAAGAACCGAGTCGGGCCTGTACCAGTCCTGGAACGGCAGGAGCTGTCCATCGACTCGGGCGACTACGCGCCCGGCGCTGGAGCGGGCGCTCGAGATGGCCGGCTACGCCGACCTCGACGCGCGCCAAGGACGGAGGCGCTGGCGCGCGGCAAGCGCCTGGGCCTGGGCATCTCCAGCTACATCGAGATCTGCGGCGTCGCGCCGTCCAAGTGGATCGGCGCCGTGGGCGAGGGCTGGGGCGCCGCGATGTGGGAGTCGGCCAACATCCAGGTCCACCTGACGGGCAAGGTCGTGGTCACGACCGGCAGCCAGACCCAGGGCCAGGGCCACGAGACGACCATGGCCCAGATCGCCGCCACCGAGCTGGGCGTGCCCGTCGAGGACGTCCTGATCAAGCAGCTCCGACACGCTGGGCGCGCCCTTCGGCTACGGCTCGTACGGCTCGCGGTCGGGCGCCGTGGGTGGCACGGCCATCGTCAAGGCGGCGGACAAGGTGCGCGAGAAGGCGAAGCAGGTCGCCGCCCACATGCTGGAGGCGTCCGCTCGACGACATCGAGATCGAGGACGGCAACTACTTCGTGCGGGCTCGCCGGACAAGGTCAAGACCATCGCCGAGATCGCCTTCGCGACCGACCTGGGCTTCGACCTGCCGGCGGGCGTCGAGCCGTTCCTGGACGAGACGGCCTACTACGACGCCCCCAACTGCACCTGGCCCTTCGGGACCCACATCGCCATCGTCGAGGTGGATCGCGGAGACCGGCCACGTGGACCTGGTGCGCTACATCGCGGTCGACGACGTGGGCAAGAAGATCAACCCGCTCATCGTCGACGGGCAGCTCCACGGCGGCATCGCCCAGGGTGTCGGCCAGGCGCTGTGGGAGCAGTGCGGTCTACGACGACGAACGGCCAGCTGCTGTCGGGCTCGATGCTCGACTACGCCCTGCCGCGGGCGTCGTGGCTGCCGTCCTTCGAGCTGGACGAGACGGTCACGCCGTCGCCGGTCAACCCGCTGGGCGTCAAGGGCGTCGGCGAGGCGGGCGCCATCGCCAGCACCCCGGCCGTGGTCAACGCGGTCGTCGACGCGCTGAGCCCGCTGGGCATCCGGCACGTCGACATGCCGCTCACCGACCAGACGGTCTGGCGCGCGATGCGGGACGCGGAGGTGCGGGCATGATCCCGGCGGCATTCGACTACAGCGGCCGGCGACCCTCGAGGAGGCGCTGCGCATCCTGGCCGAAGGACGCGAGGGCACCAAGGTCATCAACGGCGGCCAGAGCCTCCTGCCGCTGCTCAAGCTGCGACTGGCGACAGGTCGACCGACTGGTGGACATCGGCCGGCTGCCCGAGCTCCAGGGCATCCGCGACGGCGCCGATGGTGGCGTCGTCATCGGTGGCGCCGTCACCTACCGGGAGGTGCTCGACTCGCCGCTGGTGGCCGAGCGGCTGCCCGCTGCTGATGGAGGTCATCTCGGACATCGGCGATGTCCAGGTGCGCAACCGGGGCACCCTCGGTGGCAGCATCGCGCATGCCGACCCGGCGTCGGACATCCCCGCCGCGGTCCTGGCGCTGGATGCCACGGTCGTGCTTCGGTCGCTCACGGCCAAGCGCGAGATCCCGGCCGCGGACTTCTTCCTTGGCGCGTTCGACGACCGAGATCGCCCGGACGAGCTGCTGGTGGGCCTGCGGACTCCCGCCCGTGCCGGCGGGCGCCGGCTCGGCCTACCGGCAGATCACGCAACCCGCGTCGGGCTACTCCATGGTCGGGCGTCGCGGCGGTGGTGGCCCTGTCCGGCGGGACTGGTCAGCCACGTCCGGGTGGGCATCACCGGCGTGGGCGAGGTCGCCTATCGCGCGCTGGCCGTCGAGGCAGCCCTGCTGGGCACGGACGGCTGGCGCCGACGCGCTCGCGGCTGCCGCCGCGCACGCGGCCGACGGCCAGCAGGTCAACGGCGACATCCACGCCGACGCGGAGTACCGGACGGCGATGGCCGCAGGTCATCACACGCCGGGCCCTGGAGGCCGCGATCGCCCGGGCGGGTTGAGCGACTGGGTGGGCCGGGTGGGCGACGATGCCCGTGGGTAAGAGGCCATGCGCGTTGGTAGGTGGCCATGCTCGTTGGTAGGCGGCCATGGCCGCTGGGTAGGCGGCCATGCCCGCTGGGTGGTCCGCGCCAGTCCGTCTGCGCACTTCTGTCATTCCGACGCCCAGGACACCACAAGCCGTCAGCAGCGCTCGGCCGAACGGGCTTGGCCCGTCGGCCCACGCTCAGTGCGAGCTGCGCTTCTTGCCGATCCGGCGCGCCGCAACTGATCAGCCAATGAGCCGGTGAGGTCGTCCGGCTACCGATCACCAGGATGGCGGATCGTCACGACCAGATTGGTGGCTGACACAGTCAGTCCCAGGACGTGGCATGCGCAGGCAGGTCACCGACCACGACGGAGCAACCGCAGGCTCGCGGGGTCAGATGCGCCACGTGCGCCACGTGCGCCACGTGCATGTGCTCGTTGACCTCGAGGGTCCAGTCCAAGTCAGGAATCCTGGAAACGCACGATGTATCTCGGCCGATATCGGTCGTACATCGTCACCAGGATGCTCATCAGGATCACGAAGAACAGTGTCTGGATGATGGCTGCCAGCCCGCCGGGTAGAGGAGTGATGAGTGTGAGGCCGATCACCACGGCCCAGATGACGATCGCCGTGACCAGGAATTGCCGGACTGCGGAGTCCCAGCCGTAGCCGCGTCGTGTCATCCAGTGGCTGATGAGCGTCGTGACCAGGACCACAGCGCCGACACCGATCGCCAATGGCACGGGCGGTAGATCCACATCGAGGCCCATGCCGAAGATGCCCGTCACCATCACCAGCATCACGACCTTCTCGAACGTCTCGCGCGAAGCCAGGTGCCCCGCGATCTCGGTCGCGGCACGCTGCACGTCGGCCTCGGCCAGCGGCGGTTGCTGGGCGTCCGCCGCCAGGGTGATGGGCCGGTCCGTCGGCGGCAGCTTGCGTGTGATGGCCCACCACGCGAGGACGATGAGCGCGATGACCACGGCCACGAACGCGATCACGATCCACCACTGACCCGCGAACGTGTCCGGCCAGGACGTCCCCGCCGGCACGCCAAAGATCCGCTCCTGGACGATGTCGGTCGTGTCCAGTTGCGCGACATGGATCCACCATTCCTGGGGGAGCTTGATGAAGATCCAGATGAACGCTGCGATGCCGATGGCGAGGCGAGGGCTCACGCGCCTCGGGTCCCAGCGGACGCGGATGGCTTCGATGGTGTCGAAGAAGTACTCGAAGGTGTTGGGGAACACCAGCAATAGCGCCCGGACACCGGTCGCCTCGAAGGCAAGCGCCCCTGCGAGCCGGTAGTAGTACAGGAACCAGCTGACCCGGAACGCGGCGGGATTGGTCCAGTTGCGCAGGGTCGACAGATAGGCGATCGAGAGGTAGTAGATATCCAGGGCCTTGTCGTATCCCTGGTACCAGACGAGGTCGGCTCCCGGCGCCAGCGCCTGGAACACGGTCTGGTCGACGGCATCGATGACCAGCGCCGCGATCATGGCCGGCAATGGCCACAGCGGGATGAGAAGCGGCACCAGCAGGCGTGCGGCAACCACAGCCACGCCGACAAGGATCGCCCACGTATCCATCGACTGATCCTAGCGGTGCCGGAGGCCTTGGCGGAACCTCCTCCCGGCCTGCCGTGCGGGGTACCCTAGCGCATGTGATCGACACGGAGAAGCGACCCCAGAGCACCCGTTCCATCGACGGCATCGCGACCGCGTTCGCGGAGCACGACTACGTCAGTGACCGCGCGCTGGCGACGGTCGTGTTCCTGGGCCTGGAGCTCGGCCGCCCGATCCTGCTCGAGGGCGAGGCCGGCGTGGGCAAGACCGAGGTCGCCAAGGTGCTCGCGAGCGTCCTCGGCAGTCGCCTCATCCGCCTCCAGTGCTACGAGGGCCTGGACGTCACGACCGCGGTCTACGAGTGGAACTATCCCCGCCAGATGCTGGAGATCCGGCTGCGCGAGGCGCGTGGCGAGGGCAGCCAGGAGTCCACCGTCCACGACATCTTCGGGCCCGACTTCCTCATCAAGCGGCCGCTGCTCCAGGCGCTGGAGTCGACCGACGGCGCGGCGCCGGTGCTGCTCATCGACGAGATCGACCGTGCCGACGAGGAGTTCGAGGCGTACCTGCTGGAGATCCTGTCCGACTTCCAGGTCACGGTGCCCGAGATCGGCACCATCCGGGCCGCGCAGCCGCCGCGGGTGATCCTCACCTCGAACCGGACCCGCGAGGTCCACGACGCGCTCAAGCGGCGTTGCCTGTACCACTGGATCGACTACCCCACGATGGACAAGGAGTACGCCATCGTCCAGGCGCGACTGCCGGGCATGGATGCACGGCTCGCCCGCCAGGTCGTGGGCTTCGTGCAGCGCCTGCGCAGGACGGAGCTGACCAAGCTGCCGGGTGTGGCCGAGACGCTCGACTGGGCTGCGGCGCTCATGGCCCTCGGTGCGCCGAACCTGTCGCCGGAGGTCATCGACCCGACGCTCGGGCGTGCTGCTCAAGTACCAGGAGGACGTGCGCGCCGTCCGCGGCGACCGGGCGGCCGCGTATCTCGCCGAGGTCCAGGCCGGTGGACCGCGACTGACGCCGGCTGGATGCCGCGGGCGACCTGCGGGTGCCGCCGCCGACCATCTCGGGCACGGCGTTCCTGGGCAGCGTGCTGGGGTTCGGGCGGGAGCTGAAGCGCGTCAGGGCCTGACGGCCGACCTCGCCGCGGTGCTCGACTTCGTGCGCGCCCTGGACCTGGTGGACATCGGCGACCGGGAGGAGGTCCGGGCGGCCGGCGCGGCCCTGTTCGTGCGTCGGCGCGACGAGATCGAGCCCTACGAGCGCGCGTTCGAGCGGTTCTGGCGCGGCCGGGCCGTCGACACCTGCCGGACCTGCCGCAGCTCGCCAGCGACCGCGACGAGGATGGCGCGCCGCCCCGACCATCACCAGAGTCGCTGCCCGATGACGCCGCTGCGATGACCACGGGCATCGTGCGGGACACCGCCTCCCTCGAGGCCGGGGAGGAGGCACCCGAGGACACCATGCCGTCCGAGACCGCGTGGAGCGCCGGGGAGCGGTTGCGTGGCCGGGCGTTCGACCGGATGAGTCCGTCGGAGCTGCGCGAGGCGGAGCGGCTCATCGACCGGATGGTGCTCAGGATGCCGATGCGCCGGACCCGTCGCTGGAAGCTGCATCGTCGTGGGACGCTGCTGGCGCCGCGCCAGATGATGCGCCGCAACCTGGGCACCGGCGGCGATCCCGGTCGCGTGGCTCTGGCGCCGCCGCGTGGAGCGACCTCGGGGAGTGGTGCTGCTGTGCGACATCAGCGGCTCCATGGAGCGCCACGCCCGCCTGCTGCTGCGGTTCTGCCACGCCCTGTCACGCACGGACGTGCCCACGGAGGCGTTCTGCTTCGGCACCCGGCTGACGCGCATCACGCCCCAGCTGCGGCACCGCGACCCCGACGAGGCGCTCGACCGGATCTCGGCCGCGGTCGGCGACTGGTCGGGTGGCACGCGTATCGGGACCGCGTTCCACGAGTTCAACCAGCGCTGGGCTCGGCGCGTGCTTCGCTCGAGTGGCATCGTGCTCGTCGTCAGCGACGGCTGGGACCGCGGCGACCCGCGCGAGGTGGGGGAGCAGACCGCGCGACTTCGACGCGTCATGTCACCGGCTCATCTGGCTCAACCCGCTTGCCGGCGCGATCGGGTACCGGCCGCTGGCGGCGGGCATGGCGGCGGCCTGGCCGCACATCGACGTGTTCCTGCCCTCGCATGACCTGGGCAGCCTGGAGCTGCTCGCCGAAGCGCTCGCGGACGACGCAGGTGCGCGGACCGGGACGACGCTCCGATGAAGGACCTGGTCAGCGAGCTGGCGGCTTGGGACCTGGAGGCCGCCAGGGTGTCGGGGACCGCGGCCACGGCACCGCCTGCGCGGGCGGTGGTCGTGCGCACCTTCGGCTCGGCGCCGCGGCCCGGAGGGTGCCGCGCTGCTGGTGAGTGGTGACGGGCGTCTGGCCGGCTCGGTCAGCGGCGGTTGCGTCGAGGGTGCCGCGTTCGAGGAGGTGGAGCGAGGCCCGCGCGGCAGGCCGCTCACGGGTCATCCGCTACGGCATCAGCGACGAGCAGGCGTGGGACGTGGGACTGGCCTGTGGCGGCACCATCGACGTGCTGGTCGAGCCCGTGGTGTCCGAGGCTGTCCGCGCTGGCCGCTCAGCGAACCAGGGCAGCGCGGTCATCACGCCGCTCCCCGTCGGACTCGCCGGGGCCGGCGTTCGGTCCGCATCCACCGAGGCGAGGGCGCGCCGCCCGAGGTGCCTCTCGTGTTCGAACCCGATGGCGGGTTGTCCGGGCACGACCGGTGATGCGGCCGCGGACGCGGAGCTGGCCTCGCCTGCCGCCGATGCCCTCGAGCGTGGCCGGTCGCGCGACCGTCGAACTGGCGGGCCGGTCGTGGTTCATCGAGGCGTTCCCGCGTCCCGCCCCGGCTGGTCATCGTGGGTGCCGTCCAGGTCGCCATCTCGCTGGTCGCCATGGCGCACACGCTGGGCTACGAGACCGTGGTCATCGATGGCCGCGCGTCCTTCGCCACCCGGGAACGGTTTCCCGATACCGAGCGAGTTGCTCGTCGGCTGGCCCGACGAGCTGGCCGACTCGATCGGTCTTGGCCCGCGCGACGCGGTCGCGGTCCTGACCCACGACGTCAAGTTCGACGAGCCAGCCATCGTCACGGCGCTGGCGCGTGGCTGCCGATACGTGGGCGCGGTGGGCAGCCGCAAGACCCAGGCGGACCGCCGCGAACGACTCCTGGCGGCCGGCGTGGACGCCGCATCGCTGGCACGACTGCGAGGTCCCATCGGCCTCGACCTCGGTGGCCGCGAGCCGGCCGAGATGGCCCTCTCCATCATGTCCGAGGTGGTCGCGACTCGCTTCGGTGGTTCCGGTGTCCCGATGCGCGACCGGGCGGCATCGGCTGCTGCGCCGACACCGCCCGGAGCATCGGCGGCTACGGCACCCGGGTGAACGGCAGCGTCTCGTAGATCGACGTCTGGGGGACCATGCCCGAGGGGCCACCGGCATCGCTGATCACGTCGAACGACAGGACGTCGCCACGCAGCACGAAGTCGTACACGATGGTGTCGAACGACGAGGTCTCCACCGCCTCGATGGTGTCCTCGTCCAGCAGGCGGTAGCTGCCCTGCCATCCGATCTCGTCGGCCCCTCCGTCCACTGCACCGTACAGCGCGAGCCGCCCGTCCTCGAACCGGACGGTGTTCCGCTGCGTCTCGGTCTGGTCGACCCACGAGGTCCACCCAACATCGCCGTCCCGCGGGTCGAGCCCAGCCGCCTTGACCGAGGCGAGCCAGAGCGTCGGTCGGAGCCCACTCGGTGCGCCATGTGCCCTGGAGTGACGCATCGATCGCGGCAAGGTCGGCGGACGGCGCGGGTGAGGCCGCCCCGGCCGTCCGTGAACACGAACGTGCTGGCGAGCTGGTCGACCATGCCCGGCGCCTCATCGGCCGAGCTCACTGGTGCGTGGACCGTCAGCGCATATCCCGCGCCATCGTGGATGCTGAGAAGGGTCACGTGGACGGTCTCGCCGCAGTTGCTTGCCCAGGCGATGGCGAACTCGCCGCCGAGCGTCCCCGGAACATCGTCAGCGGGGTCGCTGGTACATCCTTCCGCGACCGCTTCCGCGCGCCTGATCTCGACGCGTTGCTGGACGGTCTGGCCTGCTGGAGCAGCACCGCGACTGTTCACCTCCGCGTTCGCTCCCGGGCCTTCGAACACGTCGCTGATGCTGCCGGGCGCCAGGGGGGTCGCGCTCCAACCGGGCGGCAGCACGATGGTGTACGGATAGAGGGTCGACGAGAACGAGGTGCCCGTCGTCCCCGGGCTGCCGTCGGCCGCTGGCTCAGGAGACGCCCCGAGGACGGGCGCCACGCTACACAGCACCACGACGGTCGCGACGGCGACGACCGCCAGCGCCCGAGGTGAGATGGCACGGCGCCCTGCACGGGCACCCACCAACGGACGTGCGGCGTCATGCCTGCGTGGATCGAGTCCGCTCATCGGAATCCCTCCCTCAGCGTGTCGTCGGGTTCGACGACATGACAGAACAGGCACGGTGTTCGTCGGATGTTTATCCGGGGTCGGAGGTCGTCGCGATGGACCACGGTCTGGTTGTCAACAGCGTACGGCGGGCATCACAGGTGTCATCGACCGTGGTGAACGTGAGGTGGTCACCATTGATCATCCAGGCATATGTGCCGGGTCCGGCGCAGGGCGCTGCGAAGTCGCGGGCAAAGAGGGTCGTGACGAACGAGGCCCCAACCTCGGCGTGAACGTATCCATCGGGCGCTCGCCCACTGGGCGGCCGGAAGCCGGCCGGTGGACTCAGGTCGATCGTCGAACCCGCGCCCAATCGCATCGTCCAGTCGCCCGCCATCCCCAGGCCGGCCACGCCGGGATCTGAGGCGGACAGGGTCACGGACCATGTCCCTAGGATGCCCGCAGCATCTCGCTCGGTCGGCGTTGGGCCCCCGGTTCCAGCCACGCCACCGGTGGCGGAACCGTCCTGTCGGCGTCCGGGCAGGATCGACGGCTACGAACACGATGATGACGACGACGGCTGCCGCAGCAAGCATCGCGCCGGATACGCCCTGCCGGGATTCGGCACGGCGGGTGACGCGCTCCAGGCCGCGGTCGGTGTCCGGTGCGATCGATTCGGCGGCCTGACGGAGGTCGTCACGCAATCGACGGCTCCAGGGGCATCTCAGACCTCCTCGCCTAGGAGCTTGCGCCAGGCGCTGACGGGCGTGGTGGAGGTGGACGCGAGCGGTCGACTCGGTGCAGCCGAGGATCGTCGCGATCTCCGACACGGGCCGGTCCTCGTAGTAGAACAACGCGACCGCAGCACGCTGCGCACGTGGCAGCAGCCGCACCGCGTCCGCGACATCCAGGTCCCGGGGCTCCGGGGTGGGCCGCGGCAGCAGATGCATCCGGAGCGTCGAGAACAGCTGGTCGCGTCGAAGACCTCGGACCGCCATCCGGATCGCGATCCGTCGGACCCAGGCATCCGGGCGCTCGTAGCTCGAGATCGCGGGGCCAGTCCTTGAGCAGGCCCAGGAAGGCGTCCTGGGCGATGTCCTCGGCCCGCGCCTGATCATGCACGATGAGATGGATGGTGCGGACGACGCGCGGGAACTGATCGCGAAAGAAGCGAGAGTAGCCTGCGTCTTCGTCGATCATCAGATGCGCGCGGGCCGCGTCGTGCGAGCCGCCCATCGGCCGCGCTGACAGTTCCGCAGCGGGTGCTGATTTGATCGCCACCAACCGGACCTGGTGCATCTGTCCGGACGCCTCCGTCGAAGTGCGCAGGACCACGGCGCAACTCCACACATCCGAGACAGACCTGGGTGGCCCCAGATGTTTAGTCCGCCCGTGACGGAAGTCGTATTGCCAACCTGTCCGATCATGGGACCATCGACCGCCTCCGCAACTGGCCGCGTCCGTTGCTGTCGTCGTCGGGTCGTATCGATCGCCGCCTCGAAGCGTCAGCAGATCGGAGACCCGGCGTTCGGATGCGAAGGAGGGCCTGATGCACTTCGATGGCAGCGTCCCCATCAAGGCGGACCGCCAAAAGGTATGGGCATTCGTCAACGACCCGAACCAGGTCGGAGCCTGCGGGCCGGGCGTCGAATCGGTCACGATCGTCGATGGCCAGCACTTCAAGGTCGTTGCCCGGGTAGGCATCGGGATCGATCAAGGCCACCTTTGGCATCGATGTCACGCGGGGCGAGGACCGTGCACCTGACTGGGCGGAGCTCTCGGCATCGGGCAAGGCACCTGGCAGCGCGGTTGACGGCACGGCGCGGATGGACCTGTCCGACGGCCCTGATGGCACGACCGTCATGGACTGGACCACCGACATCCATGTCCATGGCAAGCTCGCGAGCGTGGGTGCACGGCTGATCGAGGGCACGTCACGGAAGTTGATCACGCAGACGTTCGATTGCATGCGCGCCAAGCTCGAAGCTCAGGCGACCGAGGGCTCGTTGCCCGCGAGTGATCCGATGCCTGAGTGAGACGTGCTCTGGAGCATCGACGACTGCCGCGAGGCGGATACGCTGCGGTAGACTTCCCGGGCCAATCGATCGACCCGAATCACGCACCCTGGGGGCCCAGTGTCCGTCGACTCCCTTCGCGCGCAGATCCGCGAGGTCCCTGACTTCCCCAAGCCCGGGATCCTGTTCTACGACATCACGACGCTCATCAAGCAACCCACAGCCGTTCGCGGAAGCCATCGACCTGCTGGTCGAGCCGTTCGCCAAGCACCAAGGTGGACGTCGTCGTGGGCATGGAGTCGCGCGGATTCATCTTCAGCGCACCCATGGCGATCCGGCTCGGTGCCGGGTTCGTGCCCGTGCGTAAGCTGGGCAAGCTGCCTGCCGAGACCATCAGCGTGGAGTACGCGCTGGAGTACGGCACCAATACCCTGGAGGTCCACAAGGACGCCATCGAGCCGGGCCAGAAGGTGCTCATCGTCGATGACCTGCTCGCCACCGGCGGCACCGTGCTGGGCACCATCGACCTGGTCAAGCAGCTGAAGGCCGAGATCGTGGGCCTCAGCTTCCTGGTGGAGTTGTTGTTCCTCAAGGGACGGGCCCGGCTCGGTGGCTACGACATCCACAGCGTCATCCAGTACTGAGGGCCCGGAGCCCGAACGCGGCGGTACCCAGGGTCCCGGCCTGCTCGGCGATCCTGTCCCGAGGGCGTCGGACCCTGAACGCAACCACCGATGCGGGCATGAACGTACGGTCCGGGCAGGCCACCGCGATGCCGAGCCGCTGCGCATGCCGGACAGGCCACTGCGGATCCAGCCGGCCGCACCGATCCGGCCGGCCGCACCACGACATGACGCCGGCCGCCGCCAGTTCTTCCGCCTGTTCGGCGAGCAGGCGATCCAGACCGTGACCCAGGTCGCGGGCGTCGCGAGCGCCGTGTCGCAGATGCCCACCAATGCGGCAGCGGGCCTGATGGGCCTTGGGCTTGGGCGACCCGCGCCAGAATGCCGCCACCCTGGTCGGGGAACCGGCCGACTTCGACGTCCACCGATCGCGGACCGCGAGCATCGCGCCCTATCGAAGCCCCTACCGGGTCGACGGCGACGTGCTCTACCTCGTCGACCAGCGCCGTCTGCCCGACGCGCTCGAGGAGCAGACATGCCGCCGAGGCTCGGACGTCGCGTTCTATCTCCGGGCCGCGGCTGCCCGCGGCGGGCCGCTGATGGCCCAGCTCGGCGGCGTACGGCATGGCCATGACCGCCCGCGAGGCAGCGCAGCGGCCATCGGCCCAGCGGCAACGCGAGCTGCGCCGGGTGACCCGCGCCATCGCGATGGCGCGACCCGGATCCCGGATGCTGGGCTGGGCGCTCGAGTCATCTGGACGCAGGTCGTCGACGCGCTGTGGGCCAGAGGCCACCGGGGAGCAGGTCGCGAACGCGCTGCGCGTGGCGGCCGATGACACGCTGGCCATGGATGCCCAGGCCGACCATGCACTCATCGCGCAGCACACGGCCGCGCTCTCTGCCACGACCCGAGGGCCGGCCGCTCCAGGTGCTCATCCATGGCGACCCCGGTGCGCTGTCGGCCGGCCTGGTGGGCACGGCCATCAACGGCCTCGATGCTGCGTGCCGCCGAGGCCCCGGGGTGCGGGTCTGGGTGACCGAGACACGCCCGTACCTCGAGGGCGCCCGACTGGCGACCTGGGAGCTGGCCAACGCGGGCATCGAGCACACACTGCTGCGCCGACTCGGCGCGTCGCGTGCGCTACTTGAGGCGGAGACCATCGACGCCGTCCTGCTGGGCGCCGAGTGGATCGCCGCGAACGGCGACACCGCCAACGTGGTCGGCAGCCGCGCCGTGGCGGAGCTGGCGGCCACGGCCCCGGGCGGACCGCTGCCGGTCTACGTCTGCACGCCCATCACGACCTTCGACCCGACCATGCCCGACGGCGCCGCCATCCCCCGCGACTTGCGGCCGGCCCGAGAGCTGGGCACCGTATCTCACCGGTGTGCGGGTCGATCGGCTGCCCGGCTTCAACCCGGGGACCGACGTGATCCCGGCCGGTCGGATCACCGCCTTCGTGACCGAGATGGGCGTCCTTCCGCCGACCGACCGCGCGGGGCTCCTGACAGCGCTCGAGGAACGCCAGCGAGGCGTGGCGTCGCGGCATCGATCGTGCCGGAGGTCGCCACCCAGGGACAGACGCCATGACGACCGACCAGATCGTGGCCAACTGATGGCGGCCCTGGCGCGCGCTGGGTCCGTTCTCGGCTCGGGCCTGGAGATCCGGCCGACCCGCGACCGGGAGCTGCTGCGGGAGTTCCTGGACTCGGACCGGCTGTTCGCCGCGTACGCGCTGTGCGACCTCGACGACCGCGAGTTCGGTCGGACACGCTGGGGCGTCGCGCTCGATCGCGGGCGGCCGGTCGTCGGTCGTGCTGGAATACACCGGCCTGTCGCCGCAACCGCTGTTCGTGATGGGCGACCGCGCCGGCGTCGTCGGGGTGTTGCGGGATGTCATCCGGCCGCGGACCGCGTACCTCGCCGCCCGGACCGAGCTGCTGAGCGCAGCCGCGTCGGTCTACAAGGTGGGCGATGGGACCGCCGATGGTCCGGATGTGGGTGGACGGCGCTACGTTCCGGCCCGCGCCGGCGATGGCGGTACGGCTGGTGCCTGCGGACATCGGCGACCTCAACAAGCTGTACGACTTCGGGCTGACCTCCTGGCTGCCATCGGAATCGGTCGCCAACGGCGTCTACTACGGCATCCGGATCAACGGGCACCTGGTGGCCGCGGCGGGCACCCACGTGGTGAGCCGGACCGATGGGCCTCGCGGCGGTCGGGCAACGTGCTCACCCATCGCGACTACCGCGGCCGGGGCTACGCCAAGATCGTGACCGGCGCCGTGACCCAGGAGCTGCTGCGCTTCTGCGACCAGGTCGTGCTCAACGTGCGCGCCGACAACCCACCCGCGCTGCGTGCGTACCAGGCCATCGGCTACGAGGAGCACGTCCGCTTCGAGGAGCGCCTGGTGCATCGCCGGGGCAGCTTCTGGGATAGCATCGTCGCGCCCATCAAGACGCTGGATCCCCGATGCCCGTCGGGGATCCGCACAGCCAGGAGGAGTGAGTGACGGACTCGACCGTTCTCGAACCCACCCAGATGCAGCCCGACTCCGGTGACGCCGCCAACGGCCAGACCGCTCCGCTTCCTGCACACGACGTCACGGACCTGGGACTCGCGGACGAAGGCGTCCGCCGCATCGAGTGGGCGGAACGGGAGATGCCCGTCCTGCGCCTCATCCGCGAGCGCTTCACGCGCGAGCAGCCGCTCGCAGGAGTGCGCATCGCGGCGGCCCTTCACGTGACGACCGAGACCGCCAACCTCGTGCGTACGCTCAAGGCCGGCGGCGCCCAGGTCGCCCTGTCCGCCTCGAACCCGCTGTCGACCAAGGACGATGTCGCGGCTGCCCTCGTGGCGCGCTACGGCATCAGCACCTTCGCCCGCCGGGGCGAGGACCGGGACACCTACTACGCGCACCTCAACGCGGTCGCGGACATCGATCCCAACATGACCATGGACGATGGCTGCGACCTGGTCTCGCTGTTCCACAAGGAGCGTCGTAACCAGCTGCCCGACATCTGGGGCGGCACGGAGGAGACCACCACGGGCGTCATCCGGCTGCGCGCCATGTCCGCGGACGGCGCCCTCGACCTTCCCGGTCGTGGCCGTCAACGAGGCGATGACCAAGCACCTGTTCGACAACCGCTACGGCACCGGCCAGTCGACCGTGGACGGCATCCTGCGGGCGACCAACATCCTGCTGGCCGGCCGTCGCGCGGTCGTGGCGGGGTACGGCTGGGTCGGTCGCGGCATCGCGATGCGTCTCGCGGGCATGGGTGCCCGGGTGGCCATCGTGGAGGTCGATCCGGTGCCCGCCATCGAGGCACTCATGGACGGCTTCGATGTCATGCCCGCGGCCGATGCCGCGCGCTGGGGCCAGCTGTTCATCACCGCGACCGGCAACCTCAACGTCTTCCGACGCGAGCACTTCGTGGAGATGCAGGACGGCGCCATCATGGCCAACAGCGGTCATTTCGACGCCGAGCTGGAGCTGAAGGCGCTCGCGGAGCTGGCCGAGGGGCACATCCGCGAGGTGCGTGAGAACGTCCAGGAGTACGACCTGGGCGGCAAGCGGCTGTTCGTCATCGCCGAGGGACGGCTGGTCAACCTGGGCGCCGCGGAAGGCCACCCGGCGGCGGTCATGGACATGAGCTTCGCGGCGCAGGCGCTCTCAGCCGAGTACGTGGCCAAGGAGCACGGCGTCGCTGAAGCCGGGCGTCTACGTCGTGCCGGAGCACCTCGACCGGGAGGTCGCGCGGCTCAAGCTGGAAGCGCTCGGCATCCACATCGACGACATGACCGCCGAGCAGCTGCGCTACGTCAGCTCCTGGCAGGACGGCACCTGACGACTGACGACCGGCCATCGGGTTTGCCTCCGGTGCCGCACCCGAGCTCGCCGGCCGACGACACCTGACCGGTCGACCCTGGGGTAGCACGGGGCGGCCCCGTGCTACCCTCTCGGCGACCACCGACAAGGAGCCGCATGACCAGCATCGTCGACGCCGCGCAGTACCTGTTCACGTCCGAATCGGTGACCGAGGGTCACCCGGACAAGATGTGCGACCAGATCTCGGACGCCATCCTGGACGCCATCATCGGCCGACGATCCCGGTGCGCGCGTAGCCTGCGAGACGGCGACCACGACGGGTCTGGTGATGGTCCTGGGCGAGATCACCACGGAGATCTATGTCGACTTCCAGCAGGTCGTCCGCGACACCGTCAAGGACATCGGGTACACGCGCGCCGACTACGGCTTCGATTACCTCACCTGCGGCACCCTGGTCTCGGTCAAGGAGCAGTCAGCCGACATCGCCCAGGGCGTGGACGAGGCACTGGAAGTACGTGACGACAAGGCGCCCCATCAGGAGTTGGGCGCCGGCGACCAGGGGATGATGTTCGGCTTCGCATGCCGCGAGACCCCCGAGCTGATGCCCCTGCCCATCGCCCTGGCGCACCGGATGGCGCGTCGGCTGGCCGAGGTGCGCAAGAGCGGAGAACTACCGTACCTCCGTCCGGACGGCAAGACCCAGGTCACCGTCGAGTACGAGCGCGGCGTCCCGAAGCGGGTGCGAACCGTGGTCGTGTCGTCGCAGCATGACCCCGATGTGCGACCGGAGCGGATGCGCAGCGACATCGCTGAGCGGGTCGATCCTGCCCGTCATCGAGCGCGACCTGCGGCCGGAGGACCCGGTGATGCACGTCAACCCCACCGGTCGTTTCGTGACGGGTGGGCCCATGGGTGATGCCGGCCTGACCGGGCGCAAGATCATCGTCGACACCTACGGTGGGATGGCCCGTCATGGTGGTGGCGCCTTCTCCGGCAAGGACCCGACGAAGGTCGACCGGTCCGCGGCGTACGCGGCCCGCTGGGTGGCCAAGAACGTGGTCGCGGCAGGCCTGGCTGACCGGTTCGAGGTCGAGGTCGCCTATGGCATCGGCATCGCACGGCCCATCAGCTTCTCGGTCGAGTCATTCGGCACGGGCCGCATCCCGGATGCCGACATCCAGCGGCTCATCGAGCAGCACTTCGACCTGCGGCCTGCGGCCATCATCAGTGCCCTCGACCTGCGCCGGCCGATCTATCGGCAAACCGCGGCGTACGGCCACTTCGGGCGGACCGACCTCGACCTGCCCTGGGAGCGGACGGACAAGGCCGCGATGCTCGCCGACGCCGCGGGCCTCGGGCGTTCCGGTCGTGGAGTCAGCCACCGCCTGACCAGGTCGCGTCAGCGCGATCCGGTGCCGGCCGGCCGCGAGGGCTGTCTGCCTAGGGCAGGTAGCCCAGTGGCGGAGGAGTGCGCCGGCGTCCGCCTCGAGGACGGCGATCTGGTCGTCGTCGAACGCCGTGCGCCACGCGCCGACCGATCGCGGGTCGGCCCGCCCGAGCGCGGCCAGGAATCGCCTGGCGCGATGCGGGATCGTCGATGCGCCAGGAAGTCGAGTAGCCGCGTGCCCTCCGCCGCCGGGATCGGCCACCAGTGCCTCGTAGCGCACCTCGAGATAGCGGTCTCGGACCCAGGGCCGGACCGTCGGCGAGGGCGGCCTCGCGTGTACCGCCGCCAGGCCATGCTCATGCGCAGCACGTCCGGACCCGGTCCTCGAACGCGGACCGGTCGTCGGGCGCCACCCACCAGGGCGCCCACGGGCCGTACAGGTAGCCGCCCGGCTCGCGCCTGCCGCTCAGCGCCGGAATCGGCCCGCAGCCACGGCTCGCTGGATGTGGCTCGCCGCCACGTCGCGGCCGTCGCGGATGATGTGGATGAACTGGGCGTCCGGGAAAGGCGCGGCCAAGGAAGGGCAGCAGGAAGGCGTTCGTGGGCGTCTTCTCGGCGAACCGGCGACCCCCGTCCAGCTGGTACCGCAGCAGCCAGCGCATAGACCGTCCGGAAGAACATCCGTGAGCGACGCTCGCTCCAGGTCCCGTCGTAGACGTAGCGTCCCGCGGCCTTGGTCGCCACCGGCTCATGGTGATAGCTGACCTCGGGCAGCATGCCCCATGGCACTCCCCCAGGAACGTCGTCCCGGAGCGGGCCGCGCCGAACAGGAAGATGGGCTCGCTCGAAGCGCGGGCGTGATCGACGCGAGCAGCGCCCGGTGCCGAGCCCGAGCGCCGGCGTGCGACCGATCGTCGCGCCGATTGATGCGCTCGGTGCGCCAGGGTCCGCCGCAGCAGGTCGGGCATGTGCCGCCGCGTGATGGGGGTCGGTCGTCGGGTCGAGCCCGGCCGCCTCGGCGGCTGCCATCCATTCGGGCGTGCGTGTCCGGGGCGTCGGGTCCGCGGGAGCGCTCCGGGGCACGCTCGCCGGCGGTCGCTGGGCGCTGGCTGGCCCGCGCTGTCCTCGGCGGCCGGGGCGGCGGCATCGTTCGCGATCTTCAAGCGGCCTCGCGGCGACGGTCATGGACGTCGCAGGGCGAGCGACGCGCTGGCAGCCCCTAGGATAGACGGATGTACGCCGTGATCATGGCGGGCGGCGGCGGCACGCGGCTGTGGCCCCTCAGCCGGGCCGCCCGGCCCAAGCCGTTCCTGCCCCTGCTGGGCGACACGACGCTGCTCCAGGCGACGGTCGCCCGGCTGTCGCCGCTGATCGACGCCACGCCGACGTGTATCGTGGTCACGGACGGCCGGTACGCCGACCTGGTCCGGGAGCAGCTGCCGGACCTGCCGGCGGCCAACCTGCTGCGCGAGCCGATGGGCCGCAACACGGCCGCGGCCGCGGTCGCGTTCGCGGCCGCCGCCATCGACCGACCGGACGACGAGGTCATGGTCGTGCTGCCCGCGGACCAGCGGATCGTCGACGAGGCGGGCTTCCGGGCGGCCCTCGCCGCGGCCGCGCGAGCGCGCCGCGACCGGCGACCTGGTGACGCTGGGCATCACGCCCGACCGGTCCCGAGACCGGGCTATGGCTACGTGCTCGCGACCGGCGGACGCGCGAGCGTGTTCGGGGGCATGCCCAGCTTCCGGGTCGAGCGGTTCGTGGAGAAGCCCAACGCTGGAGCGGGCCAGGGAGCTGCTCGCGATCGGGCCGCGCGTCGTGGAACGCGGGCATCTTCGTGTGGCGCCGCGATGCGCTGGCGGCGGGCCTGGCGCGTTTCGCGCCGGACATCGTCGGCAGCGGTCGCGGCAGCCGTCGCCGGCGGCTCGGCGCCGATCGAGGCCGCGTACCCGCAGGTCCGGTCGACGTCCATCGACTACGCCCTGCTGGAGCCGGCGTCGGCGGTCGGCGCTGGTGGCGGTCGTGCCCGCGGCGGTCGGCTGGAGCGACCTCGGCAGCTGGGACGCGCTGCTGGACGCGGCGCGACGATCCGCAGGCGTCGGTCGTCCGGCCGGTCCGGTGCCGGGGTCATCGAGGTGGGCGCCGACCGGGTGCTCATCCACGCGGCCGGCGGTCGGCTCGTGGCCGTGGTCGGGATCTGCGCGACGCCATCGTGGTGGACACGCCCGACGCGCTCCTGGTGTGCGCCGCGCGATGCCGCCCAGGACGTCAAGCAGGTCGTCGAGCGCCTCGTCGCGGAGGGCCGCCGCGACCTGCTGTAGGTCGTGCGACACGTCACGTGGCCGCTCCGGGTCGCGACGCCGCTGGACAGGCTGCGTCAGCTGCCGTAGCCGAGCTCGTCGAGCAGCGCGCCCGAGCTGCGGCGGAGCATCGTCCGCAGCACCGGGTCGAGGCTGGCCTGTCCGGCGCCGACCCGCGACCGGTAGACCGCGCCGCCGTCGCCGCCCTGCTCGCGGCGCTCCGGCGGTGAACTGGGTGTATCGCTCGGTGCCGTCGTGCTCGGCCCGGTCGAAGGCCAGCACCGCGGGGTCCCAGGCCTCACCCAGGAACGCGAACAGCCGCCGCAGCTCCGCCTCCGGGTCGGCCACGAGGGCCTCGTAGCGGACCTCCAGGAACCGGCCGGCGCCCGGCTCGCCCCGAACGTCCGGGCCGCCTCGACGTACTTGCGCCACGCGCCGCGCGCCGCCCGCGACACCGGAGCGGTATCCCCAGCGGTCGCGGTGGGAGGCGACCACGTCATGGCCGTCGCGCAGCAGATGGATGTACTGCGCGTCGGGGAACAGCTCGTCCACGAACGGCAGCAGCAGCGTGTTGCGCGGGGTCCTTGTCGGCCCAGCGGGCCTTGCCCCGCCGCGTCGCGTACTCCGCCTGGAAGTCGCCGTACAGGTGGCGCAGCCGGTCGAGCCAGTACTCGCGTGGGAAGCCGTAGCGCTCCAGCAGCCGCCACTGCCTGCCCACGACGGGCTCCATCTGCTGCAGGAAGTGGGTCTCCTCGCCGCTCGAGATCCGGGCGTGGGAATCGAGCATCAGACGCAGCATCGTCGTCCCCGAGCGCGCCGAGCCGATGACGAAGATGGGCGCGGTCGGCAGGGCTGGCGCTGTCCCGGGCTGCGTCGGTCATCGGAGCGCAGGATACCGGTGCGGGGTCCGACGCCAGCGCGTTCCGGCCGTGGCGCCCGTCCGCTACCATCCGGCAGCGTGAGCGAGCATCCCGACGCCCCATTCCGCCCATCGTCTTCGGCACCGACGGGTGGCGTGCCCGCATCGGCGAGGACTACACCTACGAGAACGTGCGGCGCTGCGCCCAGGGCGTCGCGCAGTGGGTGCAGCAGCAGGGCACCGACCGCCAAGGGCGTGGTCCTGGGCTACGACCGGCGGTTCTCGAGCGAGTTCTTCGCCGCCGCGGCCGCCGAGGTGCTCCTGGCGTACGACATCCCGGTCGCCATCGCGGCCGAGCGCCATCCCCACCCAGATGACCTCGTACGAGGTGGTCGAGCAGGGCTTCGCGTGCGGCGTGATGATCACCGCGTCGCACAACCCTGGACCGACAACGGCTTCAAGATCAAGTCACCCTCCGGCGCGGCCGCCAGCCGCGGACATCCTGTCGGTGGTCGAGCGGCGTCATCCGCGACAACGCTGGGTCGCACCCCGCCGACCCGACCCATCGCGGACGCGGAGGCGGCCGGCCTGGTCCGCCGCTTCGACCCGTATCCGGGCTACGTCGAGTACGTCGGCCGGTCCCTCGACCTCGAGCGTACTCAAGGCCGCCGACGTGTCGGTCCTGGTCGACCCCATGTGGGGCTCGGGTGCGGGCTGGATCCCGCGACTCCTCGCCGGCGGCAAGATCCGGGTCCACGAGATCCACTCCGAGCGCAACCCGTGGTTCGGGGGCGTCAACCCGGAGCCCATCGCGCCCAACATCAACGAGGCGCTGGGCATCCTCGCAGGGCGGTGGCTACGACATCGGGTTGCTGCTCGATGGCGACGCCGACCGGGCGGGCGCGGCGGACGAGCGGGGCACGTTCATCCACCAGCTCGAGGTCATGGGCCTGCTGATGTACTACCTGGTGGAGCACCGCGGGCTGCGGCAGCCGGTCGTGTCCGACCATCAACGAGACGTCGATGGTCGGGCGGCTGGGCGAGAAGTACGGCGTGCCGGTGCACGAGACCCCGGTCGGCTTCAAGTACGTCGGCCCCAAGATGATCGAGACCGGCGCCATGATGGGTGGCGAGGAGTCCGGCGGCTACGGCTTCGGGATGCACCTGCCCGAGCGCGACGGCGTCTATGCCGACCTGCTGCTGCTCGACCTGTTCATCCGGGAGCGAGAGGCCGGCCGCTGGCCGGTGTCCAGCGCGGTCCAGCACCTGCACGACATCGCCGGCCCGTCGTTCTACCTGCGCACCGACGTCCACGCCGACCGCGCGACCTATCCCGGCGCTCAAGGACCGGCTCATGGTCGAGCTGCGCGAGCAGGCGCCGCGCGACTCTGGCCGGTCAGCAGGTGGTGCGGACCGACGCCCTGTCCACCAATGACGGCTTCAAGTTCTGGTGCGCCGACGGCTCGTGGCTCCTGGTGCGGTTCAGTGGCACCGAGCCCCTGGTGCGGGTGTACGCGGAGGCGACGACCGCGGACATGCGCGACGCACTGCTCGCCGAGGGCGGCCGGTTCGTGACGGGGGCGTGAGCGAGCGGCGATCGTCGCCGGTGGCATCCTCGACGACCTCGCCGGCGCTGCGCCGGCTGGATCGGTCCGGGATGCTGGGTGCCTCGGCGGCCCTGCCGGGCCAGGTCCGCGACGCGTGGTCGATCTCGCGTTCGCTGGTCCTGCCGGACACCCATCGGGCCGTCCAGGGCGGTCGCCGTGCTGGGCATGGGCGGCTCAGCCATCGGCGGGGACCTGGTACGCGGCATCTGGTCCGACCGGCTCCGGGTGCCCGATGGAGGTCGTGCGCGGCTACGACCTGCCGGCCTGGGTCGGGTCCGACACGCTCGTGGTCGCCAGCTCATACAGCGGCACCACCGAGGAGACCATCAGCGCCTTCGGGCAGGCCGTCGGAGCGACGTGCCCCGGTGGCCATCATCAGCACCGGCGGCACGCTGCTGGAGGTGGCGCGCCGGGCGGGCCTGCCGCACCTCGCGTTCCCCGGCGGCGGTCAGCCGCGGGCGTCCGTCGGCTACGCCATCACGCTGCTGGCCGGACTGCTGGAGCGAGCGGGCTGCTCGCGCTCGACGACGACGAGGTCGGCGCGCGCGGCCGCGACCGCCGACGCTGCCGTCGCCGCGGCGGCGCCGGAGGTGCCCACCGCGGACAACGCGGCCAAGCAGCTCGCGTGGACGATCGTGGACCGGATCCCGATCGTCGAGGCCAGTGGGTTCCTGGCGCCCGTCGCGCGGCGCTGGAAGACGCAGCTCAACGAGAACGGCAAGACCGTGGCCGCCTGGGAGGAGCTGCCGGAGGCCACCCACAACGCGGTCGTCGGGCTACCCGCAGCCGGACGCGATCCGGGACCACCAGCTGGTGGTGTTCCTGGAGAGCGACGCTCGACCACCCGCGCAACACGCTCCGGGCGCGCCTGTCGCGCGAGCTGCTGGACGCGTCCGGCATCAGCCACCAGGTCGTCACGGCCGTCGGGCCGGACCGGTTCGCGCGGGCGCTGGATGCCATCGTCATGGGCGACTTCGCGAGCATCTATCTCGCCGCGCTGTACGGCGTCGACCCCACGCCCGTGGAGGCGATCAGCGAGCTGAAGCAGGCGCTCGCCCTCCGATCGGCCCGATCGACGCGCCGACGGCGAGGACGACCGACCGACCCGGATCGACGGCGCCGGCCAACGGCGTGCGGGACCGCCGGCGGGGCATCGGACCATCGTCCGGCTGTCCGCGACGCGCCCGAAGGAGTAGGCTAGGGGCCATCGATCGGCGCCCGGTCGCGGCGGCTCCGGTGGTCACCGCCCGGCGCCCGAAGGGGCTCGGCGACGCGCTCGGCGGGCCCGTCAGGAGGTCCGACGCGATGCACTCCAGCGTCATCGGCAAGGTCGAGAAGGCGAATCGCTACGCTCGCGAGCTTGATCGCATCAGGTTCGAGCGGCATGAGCGTGACCGTTCCGTGGTGACAATGACAGCCACCGCGTTCGTCTCGATGCCGATGGTTGGGCGTGCACGTGCCACGCGTTCGGGATGT
Organism: uncultured Chloroflexia bacterium; assembly: GCA_963760625.1. Lineage (GTDB taxonomy): Bacteria > Chloroflexota > Limnocylindria > Limnocylindrales > CSP1-4 > JAFMJV01. The sequence goes on along the minus strand of CAVXDU010000002.1, from coordinate 578,729 downwards.
CGAGTGACTGCGCCCATGTCCTGGCGCTCCAGAAGGTGCTCGGCGGGATGCTGCCCGAGGGTGCCCAGCATGACCTTCGTGCCCGGAGGCCGCCGTTGTCCACCCAGGAGGCGGCCAGCGCCTGAGGTTCGGGCGAACCCGGCCACGGCGGTCTCAGGTCCTGCGCCGGCGTCGATGGACCCGGTCGGGTGGGTACCCAGGATGAGTCGTCCGTAGCCGTCGAACGACCCGCGGTCCCGGTCGAACAGGACGTGGACCAGGATGACCCAGCGGCCCGCCGCCGGGCGCCGCGAAGGTGATGCTCATGCGCGGAGCGGCTCAGCCGATCCGCGGTCGAGCGTGACCGTCTGCTCGTTCGCGCCGCCACCGGGGTGGCCTCGATCGACCAGTCCGTGAATCCCGAGCCATCGGCGAGGTCGCGCCGTCAGCGGTGCACCGGCGAGCGTGCGGATCGTCGGCAGCGTCCGCGGTGGCGAGGTCGCGCCGATGTCGCCACAGGTGCCGACGAAGCAGCCGCTGCCGGGGTCGAGCGCCACCGTCTCGATCGCCCGAAGTCGAGCATGATCGCGGGTGGCGGGCGGGCCATCCGCGTGGCATGTCGCGGTCGGGGACGGCGATCCGCCACACCCAGGAGCCGTCGAGCCGGGGCACCTGGGCGCGGTCGGATCGGTGACCGTGGCATCAGCCGGACCAGGAACAGGCCGGTGGACGGGAAAGCGACGATGATCCTGGAATCGGTCTCGCCCGTATCCATCTCCACTGGCGACTGCTCCCGCGAGTTCACCGCGCTCCTGCGTCGCGGTCATGCGCCAACCATCGAACGACCCCGGTCGATGGCGTGAAGGTCGACCGTGGCGCCACGACCGTACGCGTTCAGGACATCCATGGTCGCGGGTCGGGCGGCTGTGACCCCGTGGCGAGCGCCAGACCCAGCCACGCGCCCGAACGGGCCTGTCGCGAAGACCGCTGTGGTCACCTCCAGGACCTCGGACGCACCCGGGGACCCCGTCTGTGCGGACGCTGGTGGCGCCCCGACCCGCTCACGATCAGGATCGCCGCCAGCATCCGGATCCACTGGGCGAGTGTCCACCGGTGTTCCTGGCCGCGACATGTCATGTTGGATCCTCCTCGTTGAGGCAAGTTGCCGCTGCAGCCTGCCGTCACGCGCACGGTGATGTCGATCCGACGACGAACCGTTCAGGCCCTCGTTATCCGGGCTGCTGAAGACCGCGACATATTCGTAGCTGGTCCGCGGGTACAGCGTGATGGTGTAGAGGCCTGGCGCCTCCGCCCAGCGCATCCAGGATGTGGTCCAGGCGCCCGTGCTGCCGGCCGCACGTCGTCTGAGCTGCACCGAGCGTCCGTTGAGGCGCATGCCGCTCAGCTCGCCATAGTCGGCGGCATCGGTCCGCACCTTGAGTGTGGCGCTCAGCATCAGCCGTTGGCCCGCCGTGACCTGCGTCGGCGGAGCGCGGACGCGATCAGGCGCGAGTCGACGTCGTTGCAGCCGGCGATACGAGGGTGGACATCGTGGGTGTGCCGTACTGCTCCTGGAGGCTCGCCACGTCGCACGATCCGAAGCCGTGCCGATCCCAGGCCGTGTGGGGCCGGGATGGCGTCACCTGGTGCATCACCGTGCGTCGACGGGGACAGCCGGAAGCCGGCGGCCTCCGGGTGGTCGAGTCCGACCACATGCCCGAACTCATGGAGTGCCACGCGCTCGGCGTCGAAGCAGCCGTCCGCGGCTGGTCTTCTGGCACCAGCGCAGCTCACCCCAACGGAAGTCGTAGCCCTGGGGTCGCATCCGGAGGGTCCACGCGTCGCCGTCGTGGCTGGCGCAGGCGATGGCATTGAGCGCAGTCCGACGGGAAGCTGGTCGTGTAGCGGATGACGCCGTTGGCGCCGCTGTCGGACGGGGTGAAGATGGGCGACAGGGACTTCGAGGTGTCCGTCGCGTCATCGGCCGCATCCCGGACCGCCTGTCCGCATCCAGCTGGGCGAGGTGTCCGTGCCATGGAACCGGAACGAGAGCACGCTCCATGGGAACCAGCGGTCATAGACCGGCACCGGTCGGGCGGACCGGAGCGGCAGGCGCGGTGGCATCCGTCGGCCGCGTCAGGGTCGAGGTCGACGACTGCCGCAAGCCCGCCCGGCACGCGCACCCGCTTGCGCCGCGACGCAGGCCCCGCCGGCGCACCAGCGCGCGTGGATGCCACCCGCCGACACCGCGGAGGTCACCTCGCGCGGGAGTCGCGGTCGACCTCGCGGTCCGTCGGGTGGCGCGATGATTCGCGGCGAGCGCCGTCGTGCGTGGGTCGATCTGCCAGACGCCCAGCTCGGCACGGGTCCTGCGGTCGACGAGGCTGACCGACGAGCGATCCCGTCCTCGAGGAGCACCGACCCGTACACCAGCGATCGGAGGTCGATCGTGCGCGCGGAGCATGCGCGCGCCAGGTCGATGAGCCGCAGGCGGGTGCCGCCCGCGAGCGCTCTCCGGTGACCAGGGTGCCACCGAATGGCCCATCCGCGAATGCCCGGGTCCGGCGCTGCCAGCGTCCGACGGCCCCGAGTGACAGGGTGTAGCCGACGCAGCGTCCCGGTCTCGTCGATGGTGGCGTCCCACGTGAATCCGGATGTCGACGACCGCGGTCGGCCGGATGGCCGGCCGCGTCCGTTCCAGCGGAGCCCCGGACGGCGCACCCTGGGTGTTCGCACACCCGGGGATCGTCGACCTTCGCCCGTCTGCAGCGAATGTCGTGACCGGTGCAGGCAGCGCGCCGGACGTCAGCATCGCCACGGTCGCCAGCAGGACCGTGCGTCGCCCATGATGAACCTCCCGCATGATCGCGAGACCTCCTCCGGCGGGCGGATTCCCGGCGGAGGGAGGCGGACGCTCGCGCAGTATCGGCAGGCGCCCTTATCGCGGCCTTACGCGGCGCGGCGTCGACGCCCGGTGCGGGCTGCTATGCTCGCCGGGACAACCGAACACGCCTGACCCCGCGGTCGCGAAGCCGGTGAGATCCCGGCACAGTCCCGCTACGGTGACCAGCCCCTGAGGCTGGAAGTCCGGTCGCCGATCCCGGGGTCGTGCACACACCTTCCGAGAGAGAGGGATGGCACCATGACCCGACGCGACCATCGAACCCAGACCCCTTCCGGCACACCCGGCAAGGGGTCTCGTCATGCCTGGGCGCTCGGCCTCGGGCCTGGCCGCCAGCCTGGCGTTCGCGGGTGTCGCTGCGGCCCAGAGCGCCGCGCCCGGGTCCGCTGCTCCACGCCCCGCGACCACGCTCACCGACGACGAGGGCACGCAGGTGACCTTCGCCTGCGAACCCGGAGCGTGTCATCAGCCTGTCGCCCGCGAACACGGAGATCGTGTTCGCGCTGGGTGCCGGCGACCGGCTCGTTGGCGGCACCGACTTCGATGACTACCCGCCCGAGGCGGCCGCACTGCCGGACGTGGTCAGCCAGACCAGAGGTGCTCACGGAGCAGGTCGTCGCGCTCGAGCCGGACCTCGATCCTGGCGGGCGGCAACGGCCTGACGCCCGCTGACGACATCGCCCACCTGCGCGAGCTCGGCTATCCCGTGCTCGTGCTGTACCCCGAGACCGTGGACGAGGTCCTGGGTGACATCACGCTCATCGGCGACGCCCTCGGTGGCGATGCCGCGGCCACCGCCCAGGAGACCGTCGGCACGATGGACGCCGACATCGACACCATCAGCGGGCTGGCCGCGTCGACCAGCACCCGTCCGCGCACCCTGTACGAGATCGACTACGGGCCGGACCTGTACGCCCCGGCACCCGACTCGTTCATCGCGGACCTGGTGGAGCTGGCCGGCGGCGACCCGATCACGACCGGCGACCCGGCCGCTGTTCAGCCTGCCCGACCGAGCAGCTCCTCGTGGCCGACCCGGAGGTCATCGTCCTGGGTGACGCGCTGTACGGCACCTGCCCCGACGCGGTCGCGGCGCGACCCGGCTGGGACGCCATCACGGCCGTGCGGGACGGCGCCATCCGGACCGTCAACGACACCGTCATCACCCGTCCTGGTCCACGGCTCGCCGACGGCCTGGCCTCGCTCACCCGCGCCATCCATCCTGAGCTGGCCGACGAGCTGGCCGACTTCCCGGCCGACCCGCCGATGTGCGGCGCTCGCCACGGCTCCCGTCGGCGTCGAGCAGCCCGGCACCCTGACCCGTCTCATGAGCACCGGCCTGGCGACCGGCACGTCGGTCGCCGTCCGTACGCCCGCACCGCGATCGCCGTTCGTCGTGGGTCGCCGTCGGCGGTGTCGTGCTGCTCGTCGTCGCGCTCATCGCGGGCGTCGTGCTGGGCAATGTGTCGCTGCCCATGGGCGACACGCTGGCCATCCTCGGTCATCGGCTGCTGGGTCTGCCGGCGGGCGTCTGGCCGGCCAGCTCCGAGACCATCGTGGTGGAGCTGCGCCTGCCACGGGTGCTCACGGCCATGATCGTGGGCATGGGTCTGGGAGTCGCAGGGCGCCGTGCTCCAGGGCCTGCTGCGTAACCCGCTCGCCGACCCGTACGTGCTGGGCACCGCGAGCGGCGCGGCCCTCGGCGCTGCCGATCGGCGTCCTGCTGCCGGTAGCAGGCGGCGTTGCTCGGGTTTCGGCCTCGTCAACGCCCTGGCGTTCGTGGGCGCGCTGGCGGCCGTGGCCACTCGTCGTGCGCATCGCGGGCGGCGACGACTCGCGGTCCAGCGTGCTGCTCGTCGGGCTATGCCGTCGGCTCGGTGCTCGCGGCCGGTCTGGCCCTGGCGATGTTCCTGTCCGGTGACGACCTGCGACGCATCGTGTCGTTCCTGCTGGGCAGCTTCGCCAACGCGTCGTGGTCACAGGTGGCCATCGGGCTGCCCATCATCCTCGTGGGCACGCTGCTCATCGTGGCCCGGGCACGGTCCCTGGATGCCCTGCTGCTGGGCGACGAGGCCGCGGCGCACCTGGGCGTCGCACGTGCGGCGGGAGCGGACCATCCTGCTGAGCCTGGCGGCGCTCGTCACGGCGGCGGCCGTGGCGCTGGCCGGTCTCATCGGCTTCGTGGGTCTCATCGTGCCCCACGCCGTCCGGCTGGCTGTCGGGCCTGCGCGCGCCTCGTGCTGCCGCTGTCCGCCTTGTTCGGGGCGCTGTTCATGGTCGTCGCGGACCTCATCGCGCGGATACCCGGTGAGTTGCCGGTGGGCATCGTCACCGCGCTCATCGGGGTCCCCGTGTTCCTGGTCCTGCTGCGACGATCGCAGGGGAGCGTATGAGCTCTGAGGCCGTCATCCGACTGCGGGCGAGCGGCGTGTCGGTCGACCTATGGCTCGCGCCGGGCACTCTCGCGACGTGGACCTCGCCCTCCGGGCCGGGCGAGCGGGTCTGCCTGGTGGGTCCCAATGGCGCGGGCAAGTCGACCCTCGTACGCTGCCTGACCGGGCTCCTGGCCCCGACCTCCGGCAGCGTCACGCTCGATGACCGAGCCGTTGGCGGCGGTATCGCGGGCCGAGCTCGCGCGAACCATGGCGGTCGTGCCCGGGTCCGTCCGACTGCCGTTCTCGATGACGGTCGAGGCGGTCGTGGCCCTGGGCCGGACGCCCTATCTTCACCCCTGGGCCGGCCCCACGCCGACCGATCTGGCAGCGGTCATGGGAGCGCTCAACCGCGTCGGCATCCTGGCGCTCCGCGACCGGGATGTGCGGTCGCTGTCCATGGGCGAGCGTCAGTTGACGCTCATCGCGATGGCTCTCGCCCAGGGCGGCAGCATCCTGGTCCTCGATGAGCCAACGGTCCATCTCGACCTTCGCCACCAGGTGGAGGTCATGGAGCTCCTGGTGCGACTGTCGGACGAGGACGGGTTGACCGTTCTCGCCGTGCTCCACGACCTGTCACTGGCGGCGCATTTCTTTCCCCGACTCGCGATGCTCCATCGAGGGCGCCTGGTCGCGGACGGCCCGACCCACGACGTCCTGACACCCGACCGGATCCGCGAGGTCTACGGTGTGGAGCCGCGCTTCGTGGCAGGACTCGAGACGCTGCCGGCTGCCGTCTGATCGAACGGCGCCAGCCAGTGGGATGTGTGCCAGACCCGGTCGTCCGGAGCGCCGTGAACCGCTTCTCGAACCGCGCCCGGTGCCGACGCGCCACCTTGCGGCACGGGCCGCATCCGGGGATGCCACGACAGGCGCACACGCTCGCGGTCAGTCCGCCGAGTATCCCAGGACCGGGACGCCGTAGGCCTCGAAGTCGCGGGCGTTGCGGGTCACGATCGTGGCACCGAGCCGCCAGGCAAGCCCGGCGATGAGCGCATCACCGAGGTGTCGCCGTGATTCGCCGGCGATCCGCTCAGCCCGTCGCTCGCCTGCCCACCGTGCCGCCTCCGGGTCGACTGCCACGTACTCCAGCGCGTCCAGCAGACGTCGCACCGCCTCACGACCCTCGTCCGTGCCCCCGGACAACGTCTCGCAGATCACGACCTCGCAGGTGTACATCTCCGACGTCCGGGCGAACAGGTCCCGGATGACGCGGATACCACCCGTGCGGCCGATGGTGAAATCGATGATGGCGGTCGAATCGATCAGATAGCTCACGAGCCGTGTGGGTCATCGGGGTCTTCCCTCTGGTCCCGCACCCACCGATACGCGGCGGTCGCATCCATCTCGAAGGCCGTGCCGACATAGATCCCCTGGGCCGCGTCAAGTGCCTTGCGCAACCGCTCCCTCTTGACACGGGCGGCGATGGCGTCGGCCACGAACGCACTACGACCCCTCGGTCCGGCAAGCTCGTCCACCTGCGCGAGCAACTCGGCAGGGATGGTGACGTTCGTGCGGGCAAGCGCCATGCGGCACCTCGTGTGCTGGAGAATGTGCGAGACTAGCACACTGACTCGCGGCTGGCGACTCTCGCGGGCGGGAGGCGACCACAAGCCCTGAGTTCCTCAGGGGGCCGTGCGCAGGTCCTCACCGGCGATGCCGTGGGCGGTCAGATGGGCGGCCAGGCCGAGGAGGATCCTCGACCCCCAGGTAGACCTGGTCGACGCCACGCCAGAACGTAATGCGCCGCGGCGTTCGCAGATACAGGCGAACGGCACCCGTGGCGTCACCGCAGAAGCTGATGTCCTGGTGGAACAAGCGTATGTCGGACGCCGATGGCCCGGATCCAGTGATAGGGACCGGTGATGTCCCAGCGCTCGATATCCGCGAGCGGGATCTCGGTCGTGACCCAGCCGAAGCGGCTCAGAAGCCGGTCGTCGTCGACCACGACCTCGCGGTGGCCGGCACGTACCCCGAACGGCACGAGTGCGTACCGGGACCAGCGGCCGATCCGATAGGGAAAGGTCGTCGGCATCCCGTCAGGCCCGCTTGTGGGGTGGATCGTAGAAGGGGAGTGGCACCACGGTCGCGCCGACCCGTCCACGCCGCCCCTCGACGGTCCACTCCATCTCGAGGGTGCCGCCGATCGGCTCGTGACGCGCCTCGACGCAGGCGATGGCGATGTTCTTCTTGAGGCCCGGGCTCCAGGTGCCGCTCGTCGCCCGCCCGACCTGGCGGCCACCTGAGTAGACCGGGATCTGCTGACGCCACGCCTGGGCCGAGAGGGTCGGCGTCAGGTCCTGCGCGGCGTACAGACGCTCGAGGTCGGTCCAATCGAGGTCCAGGCCCACCAGACGCCGCGGTGGCTCCGCCGCCGGCTGCCTCACGTCGAAGCGCAGCCTGACCAACGAACGGGGTCTCCTTGTCCAGCGCCACGAGACGACCGAGGCCGATCTCGGCCGGGGAGTAGCTCTGCTCCGGGATGAGCGCGTGCGTCGACGAGGTGTAGTCCACCTCCAGCAGGATGAGCCCGGCCTCGATCCGGACGACATCCAGCGCCAGCATGCCCGCGGGTCGTAGGGCGTAGGCCCGACCCGCTTCCATGAGCGCGTCCCACAGCTCGGTGGCACGGGCTGCGTCAACCCACAGCTCGTAGCCCAGGTCCCCGGTGTACCCGGTGCGGCTGACATCGAAGTCGGAGGTCACCGATGCGGCTGCGCCGCGACGTCGGAAGTAGCGCAGGTCCGCGAACGACTCACCCGGTAACCGCCTCCAGCACGTCCCGCGACAGGGGACCCTGGAGGGCCAGCGAGGCGATCTGCTCCGAGGTCTCCTCGATCGTCACATCCAGTCCGCGTGCGTTGAGCCGCAGCCAGCGGACCTGGGCGTCGGCGGCCGTCCAGCGATAGCTGTCGTCGTCGAGGCGGCTGATCGTCCCGTCATCGATGACCTTGCCGTGCTCGTCGCACCAGGGTGTGTAGTACACCTGCCCTGGCGCGAGCTTCGATGGCGTCCCGCGTGATGACCCGGTCGACCAGCCGTTGCGCATCCGGCCCCGACACGTGGTACTTGAACAGGGGCGAGACGTCGATGAGCGCCGCCGCGTTGCGGATGGCGTTGACCTCGATCTCGTGATGGGCCGCGTACGCGCTCGAGGCGAAGAAGCCCGACCACTCGCGCCACTGGCGCTTGACGTTGAGGGCCTGCGCCCGGCTATCGAACGGCGATCCGACGGTCATGCGCGACAGGATAGGGGCCGGCCAGGCGGCGCCGGGTGGCTCGTCGCACGGCCGGTCACGCGGTTCAGCAGCCCGCGAACACCATGTCCCGGGCGTACACCATGTCGAACAGGCGCGCGGCGATCCCCTCGACCGGGCGCCACATCGAGGGTCAGGTTGGCGCCATCGACGTGGCGTCTGCTCAACCTGAACAGCGCGTCCGCGTACGGGCTGCACCGACACGCTGGCTGATGCCGGTCGTGGCCAGCGCGAGGCGGTCCGCCAGGTCGGCCTGTGCGGTCGCTGTCGTCGAGATAGCCGAAGATGATGCGACCGATGGGTGACCAGTCCGGGCGACCGTAGCCGATGCCCAGGACCGCGTACGGATGCAGGCCGGCGGTGGGGAACGACAGGTCCGGGCTGGCCAGCGGATCGCCGATGTCGATGGGCAGGGGCGCGAAGCCGAGGCACGTGCCCAGCCCGGGCAGGAACAGCGCCGCGGATGCGCCATCGAGCGGTTGCCGGCGGTCGCGTCCAGCGCGGGAGGACGGCGCATAGCTGCCGTGGTTCGCGACCACGTCCTTGACCTGGTCGAGGTCGACCGACAGCGACGAGCGTCCGGCCGTCGTCGAGGAATGCGGTGTTGAGGACCGCGAACTCGCCCGGCCGTGAGCCAGTCGCTCGCCGAGGACCATCTCGTGCGAGCGGATGGTCGCCCCGGGCACCGCTCGTGCTCGAGAACCCGCGCTCGTCGAAGTGGGCGGCGATGGGTCGCGAGGTCGACGCCGTCCCGGAAACGGAGCACGAACAGGGGCGGGCCAGTCGCCCTGGATGGTCGCCTCCCAGTCCAGGTCGAAGCTGTCCCAGCCCCAGGTGTCGTACATGTCGCGCAGATGCGCGATGCCGTAGCCGGAGGTGGCAGCCTCCTCGCTGTTGGTGGACATCGCCACGGCCATCTTCTCGTCGGTGGGGCTCGCGCTCGTGATGTCGTCGGCACCCTGCGAGGCCTTGATGCGGCCCCAATCGGTGAAGGCCGCCGAGGTGGCCGTCGGCGGGATGAAGGTGATGAGCTCGCTGACGTTGCTGCGGGGAGTGACAGTGCCGCTGGCCGTGGGAGGGCTCGGCGACCGGGCGTGTCCCACCGCCACGGCACCCACCACGCTCAACGAGGCGACGACGACGAGCGAGATACGCGATCGGCGGGTGTGCATGGACGCCAGTATGGCCGCGGTGGCGCCAGCGTCACAACAGGCGCGACGGCACCGCCGGTGAGGCGAACGCCTCGTCGAAGGTGGCGATCCAGTCGCAGCTCGCCTGCGCAGCGGTCGCCGCCAGGATCGCGTCCGGGATGCGGCGCGCCGATGACTCCATCGTCCAGCGCAGGCTGGCCACGACGTGTCCACGATCCGCGTCGACCAACTCCACGTTGGCTCGCGACAGGAATGAGATGAGGCCGAGCGCCAGCTCCGGGTTCTGACGGGCAGCGGTGGTCCGGAGCGCATGGACGGTCTCCAGGAGTACGACACCCGACACGACCAAGGTGCGCTCGCTCTCGATCAGGGTGGCGGCGGCGAATGCACGCGGCGGATCGTCTTCCGCGAGGTAGCGGTACAGGACGCTCGTGTCCAGGAAGACCCGCTCACTCATCGGAGGGCTCGCTGCGATGGCGCCGGCTATCGGCCTCGAGCACCTCCATGATCTCGGCGGTCCGGGCGGCCCAGGCCCGTTCCTTCTCGACCTGCCAGTCGGTGATGGGTTGCTCGCCGGGCACCTTCAGGATGCCCAGCAACGACCGCGAATGGGGCTTGGGCATGAAGTACACGACCAATCGGCCGTCCTCCACCCACTCCACCGCACGGTCGCCCGGCTCGATGCCGAGCTGCTCGCGGACCTTCTTGTCGATGGTGATCTGGAATCGCTCGCCCACGACGTTTGACATATCTGTCGCTCCAGATACGAGATTCGTGGTGAGTATGCGATCGATTGCCGGGTATGTCCAGAGTGACCGAGACGGATCAAGGCCCGCGCACCGATCGCGAGCGCGACGATACGCGGACCTCGGTGGTCGTCGGTTCAGTGCGAGGAGGGTATTCCTGCGCGAACCGTGGCGGGTCCTGGGCCGGTCTCAGTCACCCAGCCGCGGACGGACTAGGGGCCGGAGAGGGGCTCGGGCCGGCACTCGAAGCGCATCGACGCGACGAGCTGCTCGGCCTCGGCGAGGTCCGCTTCGTCGGTGTCCGCACTTGTAGAGGGTGTCGATCACTGCCCGCGTGTCACCGACGTCAAGGATGGACACGATGTTGCGGGCCGCCCCCGTCGGGGTACATGTAGGGGCCGGTAGCAGCAATCATCCTCGTCCCACCATCTGACGAACTCTCCGCCGTCACACGTGGCGATGTCGAGAGCGCCGAGCCGCGGGCAGCCACAGCTCGACCCTCTTGCCGGTGTAGCCGCCGACCGTCACATCCGTCGGGCCGGCGCGTTCCCCGCCGCCTGCTCCACCAGCGCGGTCGCAAGGTCGTCGGCGGTCGGTCCCACGGGCGGATCGAGCTCGCCCCCGCTCTGCCAGTGACAGGGATCGGCGGCCAGGTTCCGGGGCCTCCACCATGGGGTGACCATGAGCTCGAATACCACCCGTCGGCCATCTGGTGTTTGGCGAGGTGCCCGTCACCCGTGTGTACCCAACCGGTGGCGGGCACGGTCAGGATGAGGTCCGCCGAGCCGTCGTCCCACAGGTCATCCAGGAAGTAGGTCGTCCCGGCCTCGAGGTCCGCGGTGGGTGCCGACCGCTGTCGGCAGGGCGATCGGCGAGGCTGCGGGCGAGGGCGACGGGCTCGCCGCCAGGTCGTTGCCGCCGGGGCCGGTGGTCCTTGGCACGATGCCGCCGACGACGGCGAGGACGCCGATGGCGGCCGCCGCGGCGGCGATCTCGGATCGGAGTGGCCATGGTGTTCAACCTTCCATGAGGTGCGGGGCCGCCACGCGACGTTCGGGGGCAGCCACCGTGAAGGGATGCGCCACGCTGGTCGTTGCCGCGTCAACGCGGTGCGAGCCAGCAGGGCGGGGATCAGGAGCGGGGGTTCGGAGGGCGGAGCGTCCTCCGCGAAGACGTCTGCAAGGATCCGGTCGATGTCGGGGAACCGCTCCCCGTTCTGGTAGCTGTTCATGTCGGCCGTCCCCCCGACGTTCGGGGGAGCCGCGCATCGGCCACGAGGGCCGTGCGCATCAGCTGCGTCGCCCGATGGACGCGTGACTTGGCGGTGCCGGTCGGGATGCCCAGGGTATCGCCGATCTCCGGAAAGGAGTAGCCCAGGTAGTGATGCAGCACGAGGGCGGTGCGAAGCTCGACGGTGAGTCGGGCCAGGCCACGCTCGAGCTCGTCCCGTAACGCGTGCATCTCGCCCGGGGCGTCGGCAGACGGCGATGGGCTGGACCCGGCCTTCCACCTCGGTTCGGCGGCGCCCGCTGCGTGCCTCGCGATAGCACTCGCGAACGAGCAGCCGATGCAGCCACGCCTCGAAGCGGTCCGGGTCCCGGAGCGCCCGAAGGTCACGCCAGGCGACGAAGAGCGCCTCCTGGGTGGCGTCCTCGGCCCGATCGGCGTCGCGCAGGATGAGACGAGCGACGGCGTAGAGCCGACGAACCCCAAGGCGAGCCAGCTCTGAGAACGCCTCGTGATCGCCCGCCATCGCTCGTTCCACCAGTGCCCGTTGCATCGGGTCTCCGGTTCGGCGCGACGCATCCGGCCGCGCTCAGAGACTATGGGGACTGTCGAGGTCGAATGGTTCAACGCGTTTCGCCGGGGAGGGACGGCTCGTCATCCGTCGCCTGCGGCCGATGGCGAGCAGGGTCATGCTCCAGCCCGGGTACCATGCCAGTGCAGGTGCGCTCGGCCGTCGGAGCCACCTTCGCGAGGACTGGAGGGATCGTGCCCCAGCGCTACGACGCCGTGATCATCGGCGGTGGTCACAACGGGCTGGTGAGCGCGGCCTACCTCGCGCGCGCCGGCCTCCGGACGCTCGTCCTGGAGCGTCGGCACGTCCTGGGCGGCGCCGCGGTCACGGAGGAGGTCTTCCCGGGCTTCCGCTTCAGCGTCGCGAGCTACGTCGTGAGCCTGCTGCGGCCGGAGATCATCCGCGACCTGGAGCTGCCCCGGCACGGGCTGCGCATCCTGCCCCTCGACGGCACGTTCACGCCCCTCGACGACGACTACCTGTGGCGCACGGACGACCACGCCCAGACGATGCGCGAGATCCGTCGCTGGTCGGCAGCGGACGCCGAGGCGTACAGCGAGTACGGCCTGCTGATGGTCGAGATGGCGCGCTTCATCAAGCCCATCCTGGGCATCACGCCCGCTCGACCCGCGCCGCCCCGACCCGCGCGACGCGATGCCGCTGGGCGGCCTGCTGCGCGACTTCTCCAAGCTGCCGCGGCGCCAGCAGACGGCCTTCGTGCAGCTCATGACCATGAGCGCGGCGGACTTCCTGGACCAGTGGTTCGAGACGGCGCCGCTCAAGGCGACCATGTCCGCGTCGGGCATCATCGGCACCTACCAGGGCGTCCGCTCGCCGGGCACCGCGTACGTGCTGCTCCACCACTACATGGGCGAGATCGACGGCGCGTTCCGCGCGTGGGGCATCCCGCGCGGCGGCACGGGCGGCGTGAGCGAGGCCATCGCGTCGTCCGCACGCTCGTTCGGCGCGGAGATCCGGACCGAGGCGCCCGTCGCCCGCATCACGGTCCGGAACGGGCGCGCGACGGGGGTCGTGCTGGAGTCCGGCGAGGAGATCGGCGCCGCCGCGGTCCTCGCCTCGACCGATGCCAAGGTCACCTTCCTGGACCTCCTGGAGTCGGGCACCCTGGAGCCCGAGTTCGAGGAGTCCATCCGCCAGTTCCGCTTCCGGGGATCGTCGGGCAAGGTCAACCTGGCGCTCGACGGGCTTGCCCGACTTCACGTGCCTGCCGGGCACCGGGCGAGCACCTGCGGGGGGCCATCAGCTTCTCGCCCTCGCTCGACTACATGGAGCAGGCATACGACGACGCCAAGGCCGGCGCGCTTCAGTCGGCGACCGTACATCGACATGATCATCCCGACCCTGGTCGATCCGCGCATGGCGCCACCCGGCAAGCACATCGTCAGCTGCTTCGTGCAGTACGCGCCGTACCGGCTCGCGGAGGGCACCTGGGACGACCAGCGCGAGGCCTTCGGCGACGCGGTCGTGGACACGCATCGCGGAGCGGGCGCCCGAACATCCGGAGCCTCATCCTGCATCGCCAGGTGCTCACGCCGCTCGACATCGAGCGCACGATGGGCCTCACCGAGGGCAACATCTTCCAGGGCGAGCTGTCGCTCGAGCAGCTGTTCGTCAATCGTCCCGCGCCCGGCTGGGCGCGCTTCCGGACGCCGGTCAAGGACCTCTGGCTGTGCGGCTCGTCGGCGCACCCGGGCGGCGGCATCATGGGCGCACCCGGTCGCATCGCGGCGCTGGAGCTGCTGCGCGAGACGAAGCGGGGTCGCCGGCGTGACGCGCCGACGCGACCGTCTGGGACGCCATCGTCATCGGCGGCGGCCACAACGGGCTCGTGTGCGGCGCGTACCTCGCCCGAGGCGGCCTGCGCACCCTCATCCTCGAGCGACGCGACGCGGTGGGTGGCGCGCTTGCGACCGGCCGAGATCGTGCCTGGTGCCCGGATCCCGGTCTATGCCCATACCGTCGGTCGGCTGCGGGGCTCGATCGCCCGCGACCTGGGCCTGTCGGCGGATGGTCTGCGCCTGGTGCAGCCGGCGGCCCGGGTCACCTCGCTGCGCGCCGGATGGCCCGCCCATCACGCTCTGGGGCGATCGCGGCGCGCACCGCCGGCGAGCTGGCCGCGCGTCTCCGCGGCACGACGCGGCGGCGTGGGTCGGCGTCGACGCCGAGGTCCGGACGCTGGCGGGCGTCCTGTCGCGGCTGATGGCCATCACGCCGCCCGATCCGTCAGCGGCCGTGCCCCGGGGACGTCCTGGCGGCACTGCGGCTGGGGATGCACGTCCGGGGCCTCGATGAGACGCACGCGCCGGGCGCTGCTGCGGGTGCTGCCCCAGTCCATCGCCGACTTCCTGGAGGACCGGTTCGAGACGCGACGCGCTGCGCGCCATGCTCGCGGTGCGCGGCATCCGCTACTCCTCCATGGGTCCCCACTCGGCAGGCACCACGCAGGTGTTCCTGGCCGACTCGGCGGGCAACGACGGTGGCGCGGCGGGCGAGACCGTATACGCCCGAGGCGGCCCGGGGCGCTGGCCGCGGCGCTCGCGTCGGCGGCGCGGCGGGCCGGTGCCGAGATCCGGACCGGGTGCGCAGGTCGTCGCGGTCCGGTCCGAGGGCGGTCGTGCCACGGGCGTCACGCTCGCGATCGGGCGAGGAGCTGGACGCCGCCGGTCGTGGTCAGCGGGCTCGACCCACGCCAGACGCTGCTGGACCTGGTCGACCCGGAGGTGCTGGGGCCGCGCCTGGGCTGGCAGGCGGGCAACCTGCGCCAGTCGGGCGTCACCGCCAAGGTCGACCTGGCGCTGTCCGACCTGCCCTCGTTCGTGGGTCTCGGAGGCGACGGAGGACGCGATGCGACTGCGGGGCCGCCTGGTCGTGGCGCCATCGGTGCGCTACCTGGACGTGGCGCACGATGCCGCCAAGTACGGCCGGATCAGTGACGAGCCGTGGCTCGAGGCGACCATCCCGAGCCTCATCGATCCGCTGCTCGTCGACGGTGCCGCGGCGTCCGGGGTGCGCCACGTGATGAGCGTGCTGGTCCAGTCGGCGCCACGGCAGCTGCGCGACGGCGACTGGGACGACCGGCTCGCGACACCCTCGCTGCAGCGGACGATGGCGGTGCTGGAGTCGGTGGCGCCCGGCATCGGCGGGCTGGTGGTCGCACGACAGGTGCACACGCCCGCGGACCTCGAGCGGGACCTCGGCACTGACCGGTGGTCACCCGCTCCACGGCGAGCCGAGTCTCGACCAGTGGTTCGCGTGGCGGCCGATGCTCGGCTACGCCCGATACCGGATGCCGCTCGACGGCCTCTACCTGTGCGGCTCGGGGGCGCACCCGGGTGGCGGCGTCACGGGCGTACCCGGGCGCAACGCGGCGCGCGAGGTCGCTCGCCGACCGCAGGCGCGGCCACGGCATGACCGACGGCTCCGACGCGTCGCGTTCCTGATGGCTCTGCGCGATGCTGGTCGCGGGCCTGGTCCTGGCCGGATGCACCGTCACCGGCACGGTCTACGCCCAGCGCGAGGAGCGTCGAGACGGTGCCCGTGGGCCTGGCGCCCGCTGGTCATCGTGGACACCTTCAATGGCCGCATCACGGTCACGGCGGGTGGCGAGCAGCGATGTCGAGGTCCGGGTGACCAGCCGCGGCTCCGGCAGCGACCAGAAGGAGGCGGAGCAGGACCTGGCCAAGGTGGCCGTGTCCATCACGTCGGTCGGCGACCGCGTGACCATCACGGCCCGCCGCACGGACCAGCCGGTCTCGCTGGGTGACAGCGGCGCCGACGTCGAGGTCTCCGTGCCGCCCGCGTCGAGCCTCCAGCTGCGCACGTCCAACGGTCGCATCGAGGCGGCCAACACGTCCGGCAGCCATCCTGGCGCGCACATCCAACGGCGCCATCACCACCCGAGGCGGCCGGGACCTGGACCTGGACACGTCCAACGGCCCGGTGTCCGTCAACCTGGCCCAGGGCAAGCTGCAGGTCCGGACCAGCAACGGGGCCCTGGACATCAATCGCCGCCCAGGATGCCCAGGTCACGCGCCGAGACGTCGAACGCGACGCTGACCTTCAGCGGATCGCTGGCGCCGGGCGCCAACTCGTTCGAGACCAGCAACGGCAACCTGACCCTGTCGACTGCCCGGGCGATGCAGCGTTCACCATCGACGGGGCGCACCAGCAACGGGCGCGTGCAGACCGACTTCCCGCGCCTCGAGGTATCCGACACGGCGATCCGCGGGCACGGCCGGCATCTCGTCGGTGACGGTCATCCGGGCGACGACCAGCAACGGTGACCTCGCGGTGATGCAGCAGCGGCCCTGACCGCCTCATTCGGAGTCGGCCGTCGCAGCGGTCCTGCCGGGCGATCAGCCTATTGCCGGGTGAGCAGCTAGGGCCGGTCGAGCGTCTCCGCGAGCGCCTGCGCGGCCGGGGTCGCTGACGGGAGGTCCCAGCTCCAGCCCTGAGTCGACGCAGAGCAGCCGACCGGCCGTCAGGTCCAGCTGGATGGGCGTGACGGCGATGCGGCGGTTGACCAGCGCATGGAAGTCGGTGCCCGGCTCGGCATGTCCCGACGGTGCGGGTCCGCCGATCCAGTAGTAGGGGACACCCCGCGGATCGAGTCGCTCGATGAGCTGGTCCTGGTAGATGCGCTTGCCCATCCGGGTGACCTCGATGCCCGCGAACTCATCTCGCGGTCATGGCCGGCACGTTGACGTTGAGCAGCTCGCCCGGGCGCGAGGCCGTGCTCCAGGATGTTGACGCGCCACCAGCTGGGCCATCCGGCCAGCCAGGGCGAAGTCGGGATGCTGGTAGTACTCCTGCGACATCGCGAACGCGGGGCACTCGTTGATGACCGCCTCCATCGCCGCGCTCACGGTGCCCGAGTAGGTCACATCGTCGCCGAGGTTGGCGCCGTAGTTGATACCCGAGGCGACCAGGTCGAAGCCGACATCGAAGTAGCCCAGGAACGCGAGGCTGACCGCATCGGTGGGCGAACCGTCGACCGACCATGCTCGTCCGCCGTCGGCCAGCGTCCGCTCGCGGACCCGGAGTGGGCGCATGAACGTCTTCTGGTGACCGACCGCGGACTGGTTGGTCTCGGGCGCCACCACATACACGTCACCGATGGGCTCCAGCGCCTGCTTGAGGGCGAGCAGGCCGCGCGACTCGATGCCGTCGTCGTTGGTGACGAGGATGCGCGGACGGGTCGTCCAGTCGCCGAGCGGCCGGGCGTCGCGGACGTGCGCACGCGGCGGTGGCAGCTGCCGGTCACCGACCGCCAGCGGCTCGCCCCGGTCACGGTCGAGCGCGCGCCGCTCCAGGCGGAGAGTGTCCCGCAGGCCGTCGCCGCCAGGTGCGGTCCGCTGTGGGGTGCGGCCCTCCTGGCGCTCGTCGCGCGGAGGCGACCTCGTCGGTCATGCGGGGGGATCGTCGGTCGGCTGCGCCGCTGCCCGGTGCCTGGCGGGTTGCCCGCCGCGCCCACGAAGCGGGACGCCGCGCCCGTCACGCCGCCGCGTGCGGTGGTCGGCGCCACGGCGGCCGCGCCGCCGCTGACGCTCAGGCTGGCCGCGTCAGCCGGGCTGCCGGGCACCACCACGGGTGCCGTCGGGACGCGCACGGTGCGTCCCTCGCGGGCCTCGACACGCTTGGCGGCGCGGCTCGCCACGTCCCGCGGACCGCCGTCCGGGGAGCGTTCGAGGTAGAAGAAGAAGAACGCGGAGATGACCGCGGCGACCGGGACGGCGAAGATGGCGCCCGACGACGCCCTGGAGCTTGAGGCCGATGAGCACCGACACCAGGACCACCACCGGGTGGATGCCCACGGAGTTGGCCATGACCCGCGGCTGGATGATGTTCATGACCACGAACCAGCCCACGATCATGATGATGAGCATCGGGCAGCACCGCCGCGCCCGGCGTCAGCGGCCGCGACCACGACCGGCGGCGCCCAGGACACGAAGGGGCCGAAGAACGGGATCATCTGGAGGATGGCCACGATGACCGCGGTGGCGGGCCAGTAGGGGATGTCCAGCAGGAAGCCACCGGCCGCCGCGACGAGGCCCAGCACCACGCCCTGGATGGCCTGCCCGCGCATGAAGCCACCGAAGGACGACGAGACGCTCGTCTGGAGCAGTCGCACCTCGCCCGCGTAGCGCGGTGGCGCGAGTCGCAGGAAGAACGCGATGATCTTGTCCTTGTCGATGAGGATGAACACCGACAGGAACACGACCATGAGCAGGTTGCCGATGATGCCCAGGCTGGCCAGCGCGAGATCGGCGGCCGGCTTGACCAGGTCGCCGGAGAGGTCCGCAGCCCCTGGAGCGGCCTGGTTGACCGTGGTCACGAGGTCGACCTGGATGCCCAGGTCGGTCGAGCTGGGCCTGCCACTGCTTGAGCGTCTCGGGCAGGTTCGCCTGGATAGTCGGGCAGGTCGTCGATGAGGCTCTGGAACGAGCCGCCGACCGCGACCGCGACGCGCGACCACGATGGCGGCGAGGACGACGAACAGCAGGCCGTAGATGACGGCCACCACGGCCACGCGAGGCAGCACCGGCATGTGGCGCTCGATCCAGCTCGCCGAGCGGCGACAGGATGAACGCGAACAGCCACGCCATGACCAGGATGAGCAGGATGTCGCTGAAGTAGACGACGATGTTGGCGAGCAGCCCGGTGAGCACGAGCGCCACGGTGATGGTGCTGAGCACCAGCAGCGCGTGGATCCAGCGCCCTTCGGACTGGATGAGCCGGCTGAGCATGCGCGCAGTCTAGCGCCCGGCATGGTGCGGTCGTGGTGGCCCGGGTGGGGGATGGTGGCATAGGCCCATCGGTGATGCCACCGTGGCGACGCGGGGTGGCCTTGGCGAGCATCGACGAGCGCCGCGCGATCTCACGCGGATCTCAGCGCGGCGGCCAGGTTGCGATGACAGGGACCGCTGTCCCCCACGACATCCTGTCCATCGCACCCACAGGAGGACTCCGTGAAGCGCAAGCTCCTCGCGGCCGTGGTCCTGCTCGCCATCGGTGTGGGCGCGACCGGCTATGTGCTGTTCGCCCCGACGCGCGGGCGCGGCAGCCACGACCCAGTATCTGACCGCCACCGCCACCACCGGCGACGTGATCCAGGAGGCGGCCGCCACCGGCACCGTCTCGGCCAGCTCCACCTGGGGTCTCGGGCTTCGGGCGGGCCGCAGCGCTCATCGCCTCCGGGCGCCGACCAGCTCGGGCGCGTCATCGAGCGGCACCTGGACCGTGACGGCGGTGAACGTCGGCACTCGGCGACCGGGTGACCAAGGGCACGGTCCTGGCCACGGCCGACAGCTCGGACGCCACGCTGGCCGCTGCAGCAGGCGCAGGCCGACCTGGACCAGGCGCAGGCCGCAGCTGGCCGACGACCAGGCGAAGCCGACCGCGGACGACCGGGCCGCCGCGGAGTCCGCGCTGACCAAGGCCCAGATGTCGCTCGACGACGCCAAGCGCAGCCAGAAGGAGACCAAGGCGTCCAACAAGCTGTCCCTGACCCAGGCACGCAGCGCCGTCAGCGATGCCGAGGACCAGCTGTCACGCGATGACGGACGACGACGCCGCGAGCGACTGTCCTGCGCGCAGACCGACGGTCGGTGCGGGACGCGAAACGCAGCCTGACCTCGACCGAGGACCAGATCGCCGCGTCCGACGGCGATGCCGAAGCAGAACGTGGCATCCGCCCAGCTGGCCCTCGACGGACGCGCAGCGCACCCACGACACGGCCATCGCACCGGCCGATGCCGCGACCCTCGCCGCCGACCAGGCGGCGGTCGCCAGCGCACAGCAGGCGCTCGCCAGCGGCGCAGGCTGCCGCTGACGGCACCACCATCACGGCGCCCGCCGATGGCGTCATCACCAGCGTCGACCTCGTGGTCGGGGCCGCGGCGCCGAGTGGCGATGCCATCCAGTTCCAGGCGGGACCGATGCAGGTGACCGCGTCCTTCACGGAGTCCGACCTCACGGCGCTCAAGGCGGGCCAGCCGGCCACGGTCACCGTCGAGCGCCATCGACGCCGACCTGACCGGGACGCTCTCGTCCATCGACCCGGTCGCCTCGTCGTCGGGCATCGGCTCGGTCGTCTCGTATGACGCGACCGTCACCATCGACGACGCCCCGGACACCATCCGGGCCGGGTATGTCCGCCGATGTCTCGGTCACGACCGCCAGCCAGTCGGGTGCCATCGCGGTGCCCATCGCGGCCCTCGTGGGTCGCGACGGCAACTACGTCGTGCGCACCCTCGACAGCAGCGGCACGGAGCAGCTGACGCCGGTCGAGGTGGGCCTCGTCACCGACACCCAGGCGGCCGTGACGAGCGGCCTCGACCGATGGCACGACGGTCATCACCGGCACGCGTCAGCGCCCAGCAGGCGAGCACGGGCACCGGAACTCCGACGGGAGGCTTCGCCACTGGGCGGTCTGGGTGGGGGCGGCGCGTTCCCGGCTGGCGGCTTCTCCGACGCGGCGGCGGGAACCAGCCGTGAGCGCCGTGATGCTCGAAGCCCCGGCACTCCCGGGATCGGCCTGGGACGTCATGGACCAGCGGGCCATCGCCGACCCGTCGCGACCCTCATCGACATCCGCGACCTGTGGCGTGTCTATCACCTGGGCACGGTCACGGTCGAGGCGCTCCGGGGCGTCAGCCTGCAGGTCCACGAGGGCGAGTTCGTGGCCATCGTCGGTCCGTCCGGCTCGGGCAAGTCGACGCTCATGAACATCATCGGCTGCCTCGACCGGCCGAGCGCCGGCACCTACGTCCTGGCCGGCACGCCCATGGCCGGCCTCGACGACGACGAGCTGGCCCGGCTCCGCAGCCGGGCCATCGGCTTCGTGTTCCAGAGCTACAACCTGCTGGCGCGTACCTCGGCCATCGACAACGTCGCCACGCCGCTGCTGTACCAGGGCGTCGGGCCGACGAGAGCGGATGGAGCGGTGCGAAGCGCGCGCTCGAGGCGCTCGGCCTGGGCGACCGCCTGGAGCACCTGCCGAGCGAGCTGTCCGGCGGCCAGCAGCAGCGGGTGGCCATCGCCCGGGCGCTCGTGACCAACCCGTCCATCATCCTCGCCGACGAGCCGACCGGCAACCTCGACAGCGCGTCGGGCGTCGAGGTCATGGCCCGCTTCCACGCGCTCCACCGCGAGGGCCGGACCATCGTGCTCATCACCCACGACCACGAGGTCGCTGCGCAGGCGCCTCGCCAGATCCACGTCCGCGACGGGCAGATCGTATGAACACCATGGAGCTCGTCCGGCTGGCGCTCTCCAGACTCGCCTCGTCCCGGATGCGGGCGTTGCTGACGATGCTGGGCATCATCATCGGCGTCGGCTCGGTGGTCGCCCTGGTCGCCGTGGGCCAGGGCGCCACCGCCGGGCATCAGCAAGAACCTGCAGTCCCTGGGCACCAACCTGCTGACCGTCAATGCGGGTGCCGCATCGACCGGCTTCACCCGCGGCGCCTCCGGTTCCGCGACCACGCTCACCGTGGACGACGCGACCGCACTCGATGGGCTGGAAGGCGTCGCCGCGCTGGCGCCGGAGCTATCCACCAACCAGCTGGTCGTCGCGGGCAGCAAGAACGAGACGGCCAGCATCGTGGGCACCAACGAGGACTACGCCCAGGTCCGCGACTACACCGTCGCCCAGGGCTCGTTCCTCAACGGGGCCTCGGTCGATGCTGGGCCTCCGGGTCGCGGTCATCGGATCGGAGACGGCAACGACCCTGGGCCTCACATCCGCGGACATCGGCAGCACCATCAAGATCGGCGGCCTGCCGTTCGAGCTGATGGGCATCCTCAAGGCAAAGGGCTCGTCGGGGCCGGGGAGCAACGACGACGTCGTGATCATCCCCATCACCGCGGTCCAGCACTACTTCGACGACACGGACTCCGTCCGGTCGATCGCCATCAGCGTCGCCACCGCGGAGCAGATGGACACCGTCAAGGCGTCCGCAGCCGCGCTGCTCCGCGTCCGCCACGCCATCGCGACCGGTGGCACCGACGACTTCAGCATCGGCGACCAGGCTCAGCTGCTGGCGTCGGTGGACTCCATCAGCTCGCTGCTGACCATCCTGCTGGCCGGCATCGCGTCCATCTCGCTGGTGGTCGGCGGCATCGGGATCATGAACATCATGCTCGTGTCGGTCCGGGAACGGACCCGCGAGATCGGCATCCGCAAGGCCATCGGCGCGCGCGGCCGAGACATCCTCGCCCAGTTCCTGGTGGAGGCCCTGACCCTGTCGGTCATCGGTGGCGCCATCGGTGTCGTGCTGGGCATCGGCGTGTCCATCGCCATCGGCCAGGTCGCCGGCTGGGGCTTCACGTTCCAGCCCATGACCGTCCTCGTCGCGGTCGGCTTCAGCCTCCTCGTCGGGAGTCGTGTTCGGTGTCTGGCCAGCGCGCCAGGCGGCGCGGCTCGATCCCATCGACGCCCTTCGATACGAATGAACGCCCCAGCTCAGGAGTACCCCATGGAACTGACCGTCACCGGCGGGCCGCCCGCCTCGCCTGCCATGCCGGTGCCCGACCAGGGTCCGGCGCCAGTCCGAGCCGTCCGCCGAAGGTCCCGCTGCCGGCGGTCGTCCAGCCCGAGTGGCCGCCACAGCAGTGGCAGGAGCCAGCAGTGGCCGCAGCAGCCGTGGCAGCAGCCCCAGCAGTGGCAGGGCCAACCGCAGCCCTGGCCGGCCCAGCAGCTGCCGCCGGAGTATGGCCAGCCGGTGGCCGGGTCGAGCCCGACATGGGCAGCCGCGCCCGCGGTATCCGCCGCGCCGCGTGGCGTCGCCGTCAAGCGACGTCCGGGCGTGCACGCGCCGTGGACCTCGTGTTCGGCCTGAGCATGCTGGTGGCGGTCGGCGGGGTCGCCTTTGCCGTTGGTCGCGCCACGGCGCCGCCGTCGACGGCCGAGCAACGCCGCACGTCGCCGGGCCGCGGCGGCTTCCCCGGCCAGGCACGGCAGACCCGGCAACGGCCAGGGACGCGGTGCCGGCCAGAACGCGGCCATCGTGCCGCGGCCAGCGGGGCACCACGCGTCGACCAGGCGGCGCCAAGCGGCGCACCAGTCATCCCGAGCGCCGGGACGGACGGCACGGACAGGCACCGGCACAGGGACCGGCGCTGGCCCGGCACGGCGCGGTGCCCGGAGCGGGCGGCTTCGGTCGCGGGCGGCCTGACAGGCACCGTGTCCTCACGTCGGTGACGGCACCATCACCTTCACGACCGCGGATGGCCAGACGACCGAGGTCACCACCACCGATGCCACGACCTATCACCAGCAGGCGGCCGCGACGGCTGCGGATGTCACGGTCGGCTCGTCGCGTGCGGATCACGCCCGCCGGCGGCTTTGGTGGCGGTCGGCAGGACGGGCGAGCCAGCGCATCGCCGCAGGCGGGCGTCGGACGGGCCTGTCCGCCTCGGACGTGGATGGCTCCGGCTGCCGACGCCAGGCGACGGCACTCGACGACCGGACAGGGCGGCGGGCGGGCAGGGTCGCGGCTTTGGCCGCGGCGGCCTGACCGGCACCGTGTCGGCGATCGGTGACGGCAGCATCAGCATCACGACGGCGAACGGTCAGACCCTGGACGTGACGACGACCGACGCCACCACCTACCACCGGCAGGCAGCCGCGACCGCCGCAGACGTCGTCGGTCGGCTCGTCGATCCGCATCACGGCCGCCGGCGGCTTTGGTGGTGGCTTCGGCGCGGGCGGCCCGGGTCAGGGCCGACGCGGCCAGGGTGCGGCGTCCGGCGGCGAGCGCCGCGCCGTGGTACCCCAGCGGTGTCCGCCGAGCGACGTCGAGGTGCTGCTGCCAACGCGGCGGATGACGCCGCCGCGGACCCGTCACACTCGCACGAGCCGGATCACCTCGATCGGACAGGGGTGCCGGCTCGGCACGAGGGGTGGATGAGCAAGGGTCGTCTCGAGGCCTTCAGCGATGGTGTCATCGCGATCCTCATCACCATCATGGTCCTGGAGCTGCATCCGCCGGAGGAGACGGACCTCGACGGCACTCCGGCCGCTGGTGCCGGTGTTCATCAGCTACGTCCTGAGCTTCGTGTACCTGGGCATCTACTGGAACAACCACCACCACCTGCTCCAGGCGGCGAAGGTGGTCGATGGTCGGGCCCTGTGGGCCAACATGTTCCTGCTGTTCTGGCTGTCCCTGGTCCCGTTCGCGACGGCCTGGATGGGCGAAGGCGGCTTCGCGCCGGTCCCGACCGCGCTGTACGGCGTGCGTGCTCCTCGCGGCCGCCCTGCGCGTACACGCTGCTGGTGAGGCGCTTCGACGAGTGCCAGGCCAGTCGCCGATACCATCCGGCAAGCGAGTGGCGCGGACCGCAAGGGCGTTGTGTCGCTCGTGATCTACGCGTCCGCCATCGTGGTCGCGTTGGTGGCGCCGTTGGTCGCGTTCGGCATGTACGTGGTCGTGGCGGTCATCTGGTTCGTGCCCGATCGGGGCGTCGAGCGTGCCCTCGGTCGCTGAGCCCGGCGGACAGCGGCAACCGCACTTGAGCGCGCCCGCCTTGCCGCTCCCCGAGGTTCTGCGAGACTCCCCAAACGGCGCCCACCTCTCGGGCCGAGTGCGGGTCCGGGCTGAGTCAGGTCGACGGCGCCGGGCGTCACCGGCGGCCGGGCCTCACCGTGTCGCGTGTAGTGCTGATCCGCGGCGTTCGCCCCACGGGACGAGCCTCGGACCGCGCGAGACCGTCAGCCGGCCGTGGACCCGGCCGCGTGGAGCCGTCCGGTCGCCACCTGGAAGTCCCGCCTAGCGTGTGTAGTGCTCATGCGGCGTTCGTCCCGATAGCACGCGTCAGCTCTGTCCAGGACCGTTTCGACGGCGACGAGGGCCCGCCGGTAGCACTACACGGGATGATCGCGCTCGCGACACGCAGACGGGCCCGGCGGGGGCTCGCCCGGACCCGAGCGCTACCGCGGGCCCAGGCCCATGACGTCGTGGCAGATGCGCATGGTCTCGGCGGCCAGCGGTGCCAGCCGCTCCGCGCCCGCGCGGAGGACCTCCTCCACGTAGCCCGGTCGTGACTCCAGCTCGCGCGCGGCGCTCGCGAGCCTCGGCGAACGAGGCCAGCATCCGGTCCGCCAGCAGCCGCTTGGTGTCCACGCATCCGGTGCGTGCGGTGCGCTCGCCGTCCCAGATCTGCTCGTAGTCATCGGGGCTGAACTGGCGATGGAGCTGGCACACGTTGCACACCTCCGGTCGGCCCGGATCGGTCCGGCGCAGCCGCTGGGTGTCCGTGACCATGCCCATGACCTGCTTCCGGATGACCGCCTCGTCCGCGAAGATGTCGATGGTGTTGCCCTGGGACTTGGACATCTTGCCGCGCGCCGTCCGTGCCCCGGACGATGGGCGAGTCGGTGAACACCGCCTGCGGCTCCACGAAGATGTCGCCGTAGCGCGGTGTTGAATGCCCGGATGATCTCGCGCGCGAGCTCCAGGTGCGCCGCCTGGTCCTTGCCCACCGGCACGTAGCGGGCGTTGTAGATGGCGATGTCCGCGGTCTGGAGCACCGGGTAGGTCAGCAGCGCGTGGTTGACGTCGTCGGGCTGCGACCGCTTCTTGTCCTTGAACGACGGGGTCCGCTCGACCCACGTGACCGGGCGTCACCGACGCCAGCAGCCACATCAGCTCGATGTGCTCGGGCCGGTCCGACTGCCGGAACAGCACCGACCGCTCCGGGATCGAGGCCCAGCGCCAGCAGGCCGAGGGCCATCTCGTGCGTGTTGCGCCGGATGGCCTCCGCGTCATGGGTCGAGGTCAGCGCGTGATAGTCCACGATGCAGTAGATCGCGTCGTGGGTCTCCTGCATCGCGATGTAGTTCCGGAATGCGCCCAGCCAGTTGCCGACGTGCGGCAGGCCGGACGGCTGCACGCCGCTGAAGACCCGGGCTCGCGGCGACGGGTCGCGGGACAGCGCTGGGGCGGTCGACGGAAGGGTCACTGCAGGGTCGCATGACTGCTGGGGTTCCACGGCGGCCGAGTCTAGCGCGAACCGACGGCATCCGGTCGTGCCTTGGTACGATCGGTCCGTGATGCACTCCCCAGTCGTCACCCGTCCGCCGTTGCGTGTCGCCCTGCTCGGGCTCGGCAGCGTGGCGCGCCCGGTCGCCGCGCAGGCTCATCGACCCCGCGTGGCGGGCGGCCGTGGAGGCGCGCGGTATCTGCGCCCCGGAGCTGCGTGCGGTGGGTGTCCGCGATCCCGATCGCCAGCGGGGCATCACGCTGCCCGACGTCGTCCGGGTCACCGATGACCTCGCGCGCTCGTCGCGGATCCCGGAGATCGACGTCGTGGTCGAGCTCATCGGCGGCATGGAACGTGGCAGGCCGATCTGGTCGCGGCGGCCATCGCCGCCGGCAAGCACGTGGTCACCGGCAACAAGGCGCTGCTGGCGACGAGCGGGCCGGCGCTCGAGGCGGCGGCTCGCGCCGCGGGCGTCAGCGTCCGATTCGAGGCCGCGGTCGCGGGTGGCATCCCCATCCTGGGGCCGCTGGCCGGTCGACCTCGCCGCCAACGCAGTTCCATGCGATCCGGGGCATCGTCAACGGCACCACCAACCACATCCTGAGCGCCATGGCGCGGGATGCCCGGAGCTACGCCGACGTCCTCGCGGAGGCCCAGGCGCGTGGCTACGCGGAGGCCGATCCGAGCGGTGACGTGGAAGGCCACGATGCCGCCCACAAGCTGGCTGCCTGCTCACCCGGATCGCGTTCGGCGTGTGGGTCGACCCCGCTGACGCTGCGGCGCTGCGCGCCCGCCACCGACGGGGATGGCGCCCCCGGCATCACGGGCGTGACCGGCGCCGAACTCGGTGGTGCCGCGCGACTGGGCCTGACCATCAAGCTGGTGGCGCGCGCCGAGACGTGACCGGGATGGCGGGCCTGCGCGCGGCGGTGAGCCCCATGGCCGTGCGCTGCCTCGTCGTCCCTGGGCTCCACCGACGGCGTCCTGAACCTGGTCGAGGTCGTGGGCGACCCGGTCGGTCGGGTGGCGTTCCGGGGACCGGGCGCGGGCGGGCCGGCCACGTCCAGCGCGGTCCTGGGTGACCTGCTGGCCATCGCCAGGGTCGCTGGCTCGACCTGGGAGTGGCTGCCGCCCGCGACGGCGGGCCGGTCTCGGTAGTGGACGACCTCGCGGGCGAGGGCGGCTGGTTCTTCGTGGCCACCGACTCTCACCGTCGGGGCCTGCCTGTCGGCAGTCGCCGACGTCGGTCCTGGCGCAGGACATGGACGCCATCGTGGTCCGGTCGATGGCCCTCGACTCGCCATCCGGGCGCGCCTGCGCGGCGCATGGATATCGCGACCACCATCTATCCCGTGCTGTCGGAGGCCTGACCGGATGCGCATGAGCCAGGTGCTCCGACGACTCCGGGCCGAGGAGGCGACCGCGGGACCGCGCCCGCGCCTGATGCAGCGCTTCGCGCCGTTCCTGCCGCTCACGGCCGCGACACGCCCCAGTTGTCGCTGGGCGAGGGCGGCACCCCCTCGTCCACGCCCGGAACCTGGGACGCGAGATCGGCTGCCCCAACCTGTACCTCAAGCTGGAGGGCAGCAATCCGACGGGTTCGTTCAAGGACCGGGGCATGGTGGTCGCGGTGGCCAAGGCGGTCGAGGAGGGTGCCCAGGCCATCATCTGCGCCTCGACCGGCAACACCTCCGCGTCCGCCGCCGCATATGGCGCCGCCGCCGGCCTGGAGGTGGTCGTGGTGCTGCCGCAGGGCAAGATCGCGGCTGGCAAGCTGCTCCAGGCTCAGGTCGCCGGGGCACGGGTGCTGGCCATCGACGGTGGCTTCGACGAGGCGCTGGCGATCGTCCGGGAGCTGACCGAGGTACCCGATCCCGACCATCCGGTGACGCTCGTCAACTCCGTCAACCCGTACCGGCTGCAGGGTCAGAAGACCGCCGCGTTCGAGGTCTGCGAGGACCTGGGTGGCGCACCCGACTACCTCGCCATCCCTGTCGGCAACGCGGGCAACATCAGCGCCTACTGGATGGGCTTCAAGGACTACCGCGCGGCCGGGCTCGTCGACACCGTGCCCGGTGATGCTCGGCTTCCAGGCGGCCGGCGCGGCGCCACTGGTGCTCGGCCATCCGGTCAGCCACCCCGAGACGGTCGCCACGGCCATCCGGATCGGGATGCCAGCGAGCGGCGACAAGGCGCTGCGGCACGCGACGAGTCGGGTGGTCGCATCGACGCGGTCGACCGACGACCAGATCCTGGCCGCGTATCGTGACCTCGCGCAGGTTGGAGGGTATCTTCTGCGAACCCGCCAGCGCTGCGTCCGTCGCCGGCGTCCGGATGCTCGCCAGGGATGGTGCCATCGACCCCGACGCGACCGTCGTGTGCGTGCTGACTGGGCACGGCCTGAAGGACCCGGACACTGCCGCGCAGTTGGCGGATCCGACCCTGAGCGCGCCCGCATCGGTGGCCGGGGTGCGTGCGGTGCTCGGCTGGTGAGCGACCCTGACGTGGCGGCCGGACTGGTGCGCAACATGGTCGAAGTCGAGTCCCCGGCGACCGACCGCCAACCTCGGCGCGGGCTTCGACTGCCTCGCCCTGGCGCTCGACATCGCCAACACGATCCGGGTCGAGGTCGTGGACCGAGAGCCGGGTTCCGTGCGACCTGTCGGTCCACGGTGAAGGCAGCGATACGCTCGATGGGTCGGGCTCCGACCGGTTCAGCCAGGCACTCCGGGTGGGTCTGCGCGCAGCTGGGTCAGGATCCCGACGCCCATGGCTATCGCATCTCGATGCACAATCGGATCCCGTTCTCCCGAGGCCTCGGGTCGTCGGCATCCGCGACGCGTGGCAGGACTGCTGGCTGCGAATGCCCTGTGCGACGGTGGGCTGACCCCCGACGCCATGCTGTCCTTCGCCTGCCATGCCGAGGGTCACGCCGACAACGCGGCCGCGGCATTGCTGGGTGGGTTCGTGGTCGTGAGCCATGCGGGTGGAGATGCCCAGGCGGTGCGGATCGAACCGCCCGACGGCCTGCTCGCGGTGCTGTTCATCCCCGACCGACCGTTGTCGACGTCGGCGATGCGAGCCGCCTTGCCGCTACAGGTGCCGTTCGCCGACGCCGTGCACAACGTCGGCGCGTCGTCGCTCGCGGTGGCCGCGTTCGCGTCCGGTCGCCTGGACCTGCTCGTCGCCGCCACCGATGATCGCCTGCACGAGCCCTATCGGGCGCTGGCGTATCCAGAGTTGCCGGTCCTCATCGCCGCTGCGCGGGCCGCGGGAGCACTCGGGCGCGTGCATGTCGGGCGCCGGCTCGTCGGTCATCGCCTTTGCGGATGGCGAGGGACTGGCATCCCGGGTCGCCAAGGGACTGGGATCCGCGGCCTCCGCCGCGAACCTGTCCGGCCGCTCGATGGTCGTCCGTACGCGCGCCCGCGGCGCGTTCATCCTGGACGGGTGATGCACCGGGATGGGCGGTTGACGCGTCCACGTCGGGCGATGACGAAGCGCCGGCGCACCACAGGGTCGCTGGGAGCGATCTGCGCCATCCTGGCGGCAGGAGTGATCGGAGGCCCGGTCGGTGCGGCCAGCCCCAGCCCCGCACCGTCGCCAGGTTCCACTGCGGGCCCGACTCCCAGCGCTCCGGTCGTGGCCGGGATCCCACACGAAGTTCCGGATCTCGAGGCCCTGTTCCCCACGGCCGTCGATGGCAAGCCCCTCTTCCGCCTGAGCATGGGACGATCGTTCATCGAGGCCGTGGGCGACGACGCGTCGCTGGGCGATCTCAACGCGATGGCCGACGACCTGGGAACCGACCTGGCGGACTTCGAGCTCGGGTTCGCCAATGACCCGACTGCGGATCCATTGTTCAACTACACCGCTTGGCGGGTCGTCGGGGTCGACGGAGCAACGCTGGTCGAGTCGTACGCCCGGCTGGTCCCGAAGACGGAAGTCAACGCGTTCGCCCGGCCGTACACCATCGACGGGCGCGACGTCATATGGATGTCGATGCCCTACAACCCCATCCCCAACATCTGGTTCTGGTCCCAGGGCGACACGCTCGTTGGGATCCAGGCGGCAGACATCGCGGCGTTCACCAAGCTGTACGGGCTGCTCCCCGGGGCGATGGCGACGGGATCCCCCGACCCGGGTGCGTCTGAAGGCTAGACACCCTCACCTGGCGTGTCGACCGCGTCGACGACGGTCACCACCACGTTGCCCACCTTCTGCTCCGTCTCCACGAAGCGCGTCGCCTCCACGATCTGCTCCAGCGGATAGGTCCTGTCGATGACAGCTCGGTACCTGCCCGCCGCGAACATCTCCTTGAGCATCAGGACCTCGCGCTGCCGGTACTTTGGGATCGGCAGCATCGCTCGTCGGCCGTGGATCCGTGATGTGAGCGAGGTGAGCAGCACCAGCGGTGGGTTGTGCCAGAACCTGCCAAGGTCCGTGGTGACGTAGCGGCCCCGGGGCGTGAGGGACCTGCGGCAGTGCCCAAAGTTGGACTTGCCCACCGCATCGAACACCACGTCGTAGGTCTGGCCGTTCTTGGCGAAGTCCTCGGCGAACCGGTCGATGACCTCGTCCGCGCCGAGCGAGCGCACCAGGTCCAGGTTCCGGGTGTCTGCCACGGCCGTGACGTGCGCGCCCATGTCATGGGCGAGCTGGACGGCGGCGGTGCCGATGGAACCGGTCGCGCCATAGATGAGGATGCGTTGGCCGCGTTGCAGGTCCGCTCCCCGGAGACATGTCAGCGCGAGGATGAAGCCATCGCACATGGCGGCGCCTTCCTCGAAGGACATGCCCTCAGGCATCGTGGCGAGCGGGGCGTCCTGGCGCACGCATGTGTACTCGGCGTTCGCGCCGAAGGTGTCCTGATCGACCCCGAACACCCGGTCGCCGACAGCGAGATCGGTGACCGCGCTGCCGGTCTCTTCGACGACACCCGCGAACTCGTTGCCCAGGATCCGGAACTTCGGGCGGCGCAGCCCGCTGAACGCGCGCACGATGACCGGCTGGCCCGAGCGAAACCCGCAATCGGTGCGGTTGACAGTGGTCGCATGGATGCGGATGAGGACCTGATCCGCGTCCGGGACGGGCCGTTCCAGTGTCTCCAGGCGCAGCACGTCGGGCGCCCCGTATCGATCATGAACTGCCGCTCGCATCGTCGTCACCAGGTCGTCTCCCGTCGGCCCCACGAACCCGGTCGCGATGCCGGTCACCTCCAGGTCGAGGCGCACAACGGTATTGGTC
Organism: uncultured Chloroflexia bacterium; assembly: GCA_963760625.1. Lineage (GTDB taxonomy): Bacteria > Chloroflexota > Limnocylindria > Limnocylindrales > CSP1-4 > JAFMJV01. The sequence goes on along the minus strand of CAVXDU010000002.1, from coordinate 547,217 downwards.
CTGTCAACCAGACGCTGCCGATCGCCTGCGCACGGCATCCGGGCGACGACCGGCCGTCTGGCAGGTCTTTGCTACGATCGGGACATGTCCCAGTTGGTCGTCCAGAAGTACGGTGGCTCGTCCCTTGCGGATGCCGATCGCATCCGGCATGTCGCGCGGCGGATCGCCCGCGAACGGGCTGCGGGTGCCGACCTGGTGGTCGTCGTGAGCGCCATGGGCGACACCACGGACCACCTGCTGGAGCTCGCGGCACGCATCACCGATGACCCCGATCCGCGCGAGATGGACCTCCTGCTGGCGACCGGTGAGCACATGAGTGGCACGCTGGTCGCGATGGCGCTCCAGGCACAGGGCGTGCCCGCGATCTCACTGACCGGCGCCCAGGCGGGCATCCGCACCGACTCCACCCACGGCCGGGCCCGTATCGCCAACGTCGACCCGGCCCGGGTGCGCGATGAGATCAGCGCGGGCAAGGTGGTCATCGTCGCCGGCTTCCAGGGTGCCACCGATGACGATCACCGGACGGGCGAGGTCACGACCCTCGGTCGTGGCGGTTCGGACACGACGGCCGTGGCGCTGGCCGCCCGATTGGGCGCCGACCGCTGTGAGATCTACACCGATGTGGAGGGCATCTTCACCACCGACCCGCGGGTCGTGCCAGATGCGCGCCTGCTGCCCGTCATCGGTTACGAGGAGATGCTCGAGCTCGCCCATCAGGGCGCCCAGGTGATGCAGACGCGCGCAGTGGAGCTCGGCTGGGTGAACGGTGTCGTCATCTGGGTCCGTTCCACCTTCTCCGACCACCCCGGCACCCAGATCAAGGAGGTTGGCCCCATGGAGCTGCGCGACAAGGTCCGCGGAATGGCCCTCGACCGCAAGGTCGCCAAGATCACCCTGGTGGGGGTCCCCGATCGTCCGGGAATCGCTCGTGCTGTGTTCGATCCGCTGGCGGAGTCGGGCATCAACATCGACCTCATCGTCCAGAATGTTGGTCACGCGGGCGCCACCGACCTGTCATTCACGGTGCCAGCCACCGAGCTGGCGCGGACTCGGCGGCTGCTCGATCCCGTGGTGCGGGAGCTCGGCTTTGCGGACATGACCACGGACGCTGCCGTGGCCAAGGTATCCATCGTGGGGTCTGGCATCGGCAACGCACCGGGCTACGCCGCCAGGATGTTCGGCGCGCTGGCTGACGCCGGCGTCAACATCGAGATGATCTCGACATCGGAGATCCGCATCACCTGCATCATCGGCGAGGATCAGCTGGACGAGGCCGCCCGGGCACTCCACCTGGCGTTCCGGCTCGAGCAACCCGATGCCCCCAGTGGCGCCCAGACGCCCGAACCCCTGCCACGCTGACCGAGCGCTGGCACGTGGATCGGGTGACGACCGCCGGTCCGGTCACGGGGCGCGCCTGAGAGGGTCACGGGCCGCCTCATCCTGGACCCAGGCCGGTGTGGTCCAGCCGTGAGCCGACCATTCCTCAGTCGGCTTGAGCGGCTCGGTAGCGTCGAGTCCACGCAACCCGTTGTCCGGGCGTGGCTGGATGGCGGCGTGCCGGAGGTCTGCCTTGCCCTTGCCGATGAGCAGACCGAGGGTCGAGGAAGGCTGGGACGAACGTGGGATTCGCCACCCGGGGTGGCTCTGCTGGTATCGGCCGGATTCCGGCCCGTCGGCCTTCCCGCGCGACACGCTTGGCGTCTGGCCGCCACTGTGGCCCTCGCGATGCTCGATGCGGCCGAGGATGTGGCCGGACTGCGACATGCCACCCTGGGCCTCAAGTGGCCCAACGACGTCGTGGCGGATGGACCAGACGGGACGCTGCGCAAGGTGGCGGGAGTCCTGGGGGAGGCGGTCCTCGATGACGACCGAGGTCGCGAACGGCGGTCATCGGCATCGGTGTCAATGCCGACTGGGCCGCGGTCGACTTTCCAACCGAGTTGGCAACATCGATGACGAGTCTGCGCGAGCTGTCGGCCGGCCGGCCCATCGACCGGGATGCCCTGCTCGACGCCTGGGTCGAGCGGCTCGAACCCCGGTACGATGCCCTCCGGATGGGCCGATTCGACGCGGGCGCCTGGTCGAGCCGTCAGTGGACGACCGGAGAGCTGGTCGAGGTCGATGCCCATATCGGTCGGATCCACGCCCTGGCGGTGGGGGTCGACCCAGAGACGGGGTCCCTGCTGCTGGCCGACAGGGACGGCAAGGGACCGATGGCGATCGACGCGGGGGACGTCACTCGCTGCCGGGTGGTTGGAGTGCCGGGGCTGCCGGACCGGTATTGATCGCGCCGATCCGATCCGTTCGGCAGATGTCGACGGGTCGTTCGGCACGCGCGCCGGACGCCGCGGCTGCGGCATCCTGATCGTGGCCCGGTGCGCCCGGGCGACCATTTCCCGGGCGCCGTGACCACAGTCCTCGAGGCGTGCCATGTCCCGGATCGTCGCCCTCCTCCTTGCGGCGCTGGTTGCAGGCGGCTGTTCGCTCACTGGCGCGCTGGTACCGCTGTCCGGTCCTTCGCCTCGTGGCGGCGCGTCACCCTCACCCTCCGCAGCAACCTCCAACCCGTTGGCGACTCCCAGACCGCGGCCCGAGCCCACGCCGAAGGCGCCGGGGGGCGTCCAGACCCTTGCGGTCGGCGCTCGCGACACGTCGCCTTCGGTCTCATCGACGGATGTTCGCGCGCTTGTCCGTGGCAACACGGCCTTCGCGATGGACCTGTACCAGCGGTTGCGCAAGGGAGCAGGATGGCAACATCGTCTTCGGGCCGTACAGCATCTCCGTCGCGTTCGCGATGCAGCACGCCGGAGCCCTCGCCCGGACCGCGAAGCAGATCGAGCGGGTGCTTCACTACACCCTGCCTACCGATCGCCTCGACGCGGCGTTCGACCAGCTGTCACTCGAGCTCGTCTCGCGTCAGAACAAGCGGGTCACCCTGTCGGTCGCCAACCGGCTGTTTGGTGCACAGCTGTTCCAGTTCCGGAAGGCGTATCTGCGCGAGATCACGCGCAACTTCGCGGCACCTATGGCCGCGGTCGACTTCCGGGGCGATCTCCTGAAGCCGCCCGGAAGCTCATCAATGGGTGGGTCGCCCGGCAGACGGCCCAGCGCATCACGGACCTCATTCCCAAGGCCACCCCGCCGCTCCTCAAGAAGACGACCAAGCTGGTCCTGGTCAACGCGATCTACATGAAAGCCCAATGGTCGATCCCGTTCCTGCGCGACGGCCACCTCCAGCCAGCGGTTCTATCGCCTGAGTGGTGACCGGGTCAAGGTCCCGACCATGCACCAGGGCGAGACTCTCCCGTCGGCGGTCACCGATGGATACGTCGCCGTGGAGCTGCCGTACAAGGGCGGCAAGCTGTCGATGCTCATCATCATGCCCACCCCGGGCACCTTCTCCAGGTTCGAGCGGTCCCTCGACGCGCGACGTGCTCGCTGGGCGCTCGTGGGTGCGCTTCGGAAGCAGATGACCTATGTCGCGCTGCCGACGTTCAGTGTCCGGACCAGGCTGGCTCTGGCCAGAGTCCTCAAGGCGATGGGCATGACCGACGCGTTCGATGACCGCCTCGCGGACTTCTACGGCATCAGCGCCTATCCACGGGGCGACCCATCCGGAGCCCTGTTCATCGCCGCCGTCTTCCACCAGGCCTTCATCAAGGTGGCCGAGAAGGGCACGGAGGCCGCCGCGGCGACTGCCATCCTTGACGAGGGCACGACTGGCGGCGACGAAGTGCCGCCGGTCATGGCGACGATCGACCATCCCTTCCTGTGGTTCATCCGCGACCGCGTCACAGGCACCATCCTGTTCATGGGGCGTGTCGTCGACCCTGGCGACACGGCCCGCTGAACCCATCGACTGGCGGGCAGGCAGGCTGGCCTCGGCGCTGGCACGAGAGCTGCTGCGGGACGCACCGAGCGCGTGACCCGCGACGTCCGGTGCGCGGACGCGCCGGTGTCTGTGTAACGGATAGACTTCCGCGGTGTTCAGGAAGGGGAGAGAGGCAGCGGCGTATCCGCGCCCGCTGCCGCTCGATGCGGACCGTCTGGCTGTCGAGGCCGCCCGGCGTGACCCGCTGCGATTCGAGACCCTGTACCGGAAGTACGTTGCCCAGGTGTACAGCTTCGCCCTCTACGAGACACGCGCCCACCACGCCGCCGAGGACATCACCGAGCAGGTGTTCCTCCAGGCGCTGCGTGGCCTGCCCGATTTCGATGACCGTGGCCTGGACGAGGGCAGCACGTTCAGGGTCTGGCTGTTCCAGATCTGCCGCAACGTCCTGGCCAACGAGCGTCGGCGCGACCGGCGACATCCCGAGGCGCCACTCGACCTGGCCCTGAATGTGCACGCGGCCGATGACCCCGCGGCCACCGTCGCCGCCCGCGATGAGGCCGCGCGCGCCTGGCGGGCCGATCGCGCGGCCTGCCCGGCGACCGTCGGCGGTGCCCTGGTGCTCCGCTTCGTGGAGGAGATGTCCGCGCGTGAGATCGGGGAGGTGATGGGCCGGTCCGAGGGCGCGGTCCGGGTGCTCATCCATCGGGCGCTGCGGGATGTCGCGGACCAGCTGGGCGGGACGGCGTTCGTGACGGGTCGCCCGGATGACGAGGACGCCATCCAGCTCGACCTGTACCTCGACCGGATCCTCGCTGGGGACGCCGTGCTCGAGGACGGATGGCTCTCCGGGCCCGGCCGATGCGGACGTGGCACGGGCTCGCGGTCAGCGTCGCCGACGGCGCCACACGGTTCCACCCCTCGTTCCGGTTCGAGGAGCGACTCGCGGGTCGCCTGCGGGACATCGCCGTGGGTCTCGACCGCATGGCCGGCCGCTGGCGGCGTCCTCGTGCCGTTCGGCCCGGCGTCCGCGACTCGCGCGGGCGCGGTCGCGACGCGTGGGTGGCGTGCTGGTCGGCAGCGCCATCGCATCGGGTGTCTCGATCGCTTCGCTCGCGGGTGCCGCGGCCATCGTGGTCTGGCGGCGAGCGCGCTGGGAGCGGCTGGTCTGATGCCCGTCAACCTGCCGTTCCGGCCTCGCCGCGACTCGTTCCCGCCCGACCTGTGGACGCAGTGCCCGTCCTGCGCCGAGATGCTCTACAACAAGCAGCTGGAGAAGAGCCTTCGGGTGTGCTCGCGCTGCGGGCATCACTTCCGGCTGCGCATCGACGCGCGGCTCGCGCTGCTGCTTGATGACGCGACTCGTGGGAAGAACGGGACGTCGGCCTGACGTCGATGGACCCGCTCGGATTCGTGGACACCAAGAGCTATCCCGACCGGCTGGCGGCGGCGCAGCTGGCCACCGGTGACCGTGACGCCGCCGTCCGGGGCGTCGGTCGTATCGGCGGCACCACCGTATCGCTGTGCGTCATGGACTTCGCGTTCATGGGCGGCTCGATGGGTTCCGTCGTGGGCGAGAAGGTCACCCGCGCGGCAGAGGATGCCCTCGACGAGCGACTGCCGCTCATCGTGGTCAGCGCGTCGGGTGGCGCCCGGATGCAGGAGGGGACGCTGGCCCTGATGCAGCTCGTGCGCACGGTGGCCGCGATCGCCCGGCTGGCAGACGCCGGGGTGCCCTACATCAGCCTGATGACCGACCCGACCACCGGCGGCGTGTTCGCGTCCTTCTCGGCCATCGGCGACGTCAACATCGCGGAGCCGGGCGCGCTCATCGGCTTCGCCGGCTCGAGGGTCGCGGCGGGCACCACCGGTGATGCGCTGCCCGACGGGTTCCAGCGAGCCGAGTTCCTGTTCCGTCACGGCTTCGTCGATCGGGTCGTGCCGCGTGCCGAGCTGCGCGCGGAGCTCATCGCGCCTGCTGCGCTACCTGCGACCCGCCACGAGTCGGTCCTTCCCGGTCGCGGAGGCGATGATCGCGGGGTGGCGACGGAGCGTGGGACCTGGCGACTCCGTCACCGCGGCAGCAGCAACGGCCGCGGCGGTGTCCCATGGCTGATACCGTCGTTACCATGCCGTCGCGGCCGGCGTGACATTCGACGGCCGCCCGGCCGACGACGCCGAGACCCGGGAGCGGGTGTGGGCGCGGGTCCAGCTGGCCCGGAACGTCCGCCGGCCGCACACCCTGGAGCTGCTGGCGCTGATGGCGGAGGACGTCATCGAGCTCCACGGCGACCGGCTGTTCGGCGACGACGAGGCCCTCGTCGGCGGATTCGCGATCGCTCGGCGGGCCAGCGCATCGTGTTCGTGGGTCACCAGAAGGGCGCCGAGGTCGAGGAGAACATCCGGCGCAACTTCGGCATGCCCCATCCGGACGGCTATCGCAAGGCGATGCGCCTGATGCGGCTCGCGGAGCGGCTGGGGCTGCCCATCGTGACCTTCGTGGACACGCCCGGCGCATCGCCCGATGCGGCGTCCGAGGAACGCGGCCAGGCGGAGGCGATCGCGCAGCTCCATCGCGACCATGACCACGCCTGCGGGTGCCCGTCGTGACGGTCATCACCGGTGAAGGCGGCTCGGGTGGCGCCCTGGCCATCGCGGTCGGCGACGTCGTGCTGGCGCTCGAGAACGCCATCTACTCCGTCATCTCGCCCGGAGGGCTGCGCGAGCATCCTGTGGCGGACGCCGGAGGCCGCCCAGCAGGCCGCCGTCGCGATGCGCCTGACGGCCGCCGACCAGCTCGCCCTGGGGGTCGTGGACGAGGTGGTGCCGGAGCCGCCGGAAGGCGCCCACCAGGACCCGGAGCAGACGGCCAGGGTCCTGCGGGAGGTCGCTCGTGCGGCACCTGGAGCGGCTGGTCGAACGTGACCCGGCGGACCTGGTCGAGGCGCGCTATCGTCGGTACCGTCGGATCGGGACGGTCCAGGTCGTGGGTCGGCCCGACCGGCCGCCGCGCTCGCCCGCAAGGGTGTCGGCGACCGCCTCCGGGAGCTGCTGGCGCCGACCCGGCCGCCGCGTCGCGACGATGAGCCGGGCACTGCAGCGCCGCCGAGCCCCGGTCGCCCGAGGCCCGTCCAGCGCCGGACCAGCACGGACGGCGCCAGCCAGCCGCCGCTCCACGAGGAGATCTGACCGATGCGTGACGTGATCCAGGTGGAGCGGCCAGGACGGCGCCGGTGACGGGCTCGGCAGCCTCGCCCAGCTGGCACGCGTGGCGGACGAGCTGCTGCCGCCGCTCGTGGCGCGCCTGGGCGTCAGCGACCTGGGCGAGATCGAGGTCCGGCAGGGTTCGTGGCGGGTGCGCATCCGGCGTGCCGCGACGCAGCCACGCGGTGACGGCGCCGGCCCGCCGCCAGCGGCGGCCGCGGCAGCTGCCGCGAGCCGCTCGCCGGCCCAGCGGTGCGATCGCAGCCGCCGGGTCGCACGCCTGCGGTGGCCGCGGCAGCCGGCCGACCAGCCGATCGCGCGATCTCGACCGCAGTCGGCTACTTCGGCGCTCGCGTCCCGGGCTTGGCCGTGGGTCATCGGGTCGCCCGGGGCGATGTGCTCGGCTGGGTGGATGTGCTGGGCGTGCGCATGGAGATCGTGGCGCCCGCGGACGGCGTCATCGGTCGCTTCGTGACCGAGCCGGGTGACCCGGTCGAATACGGCCAGGAGCTGGTCGCTATCGCTCGGCGCGACCGGTCGGCCTGCCGTCGAGCCGCCGGCACCGCCGTCCGAGCCGGCGCCGATCGCCGAGCGGCTCCGGCCTGATGTTCGGGCGCATCCTCATCGCCAACCGGGGCGAGATCGCCCTGCGCGTGCTGCGCGCCTGCCGCCGGATGGGCATCTCGGCCGTGGTCGCGTACAGCGAGGCGGACCGCGACTCGCGTGCCGTGCAGCTCGCGGACGAGGCCATCTGCGTCGGCCCCGCCGAGTCGCGCCGCAGCTACCTGTCCGCGGCGTCGATCCTGTCCGCGGCCGTCGTCACCGGCTGCGAGGCCATCCATCCCGGGCTACGGCTTCCTGTCCGAGGACGATGCGTTCGCGGAGATGACCCGCGCCCACGGCCTGACGTTCATCGGGCCGCCGCCCGAGGTGCTGGAGCGCTTCGCGTCCAAGGCCGGCACCCGCGAGCTGCTGGGCGCGCATGGGCTGCCGACCATCCCGGGTTCCGCGGGCATGCTGCGCGACGACGACCACGCCCTGGCCGAGGCGCAGCGCATCGGCTACCCGGTGCTCATCAAGCCGTCGGCGGGCGGCGGCGGCCGGGGCATGCGCATGGTGCGCACCCCGCGGGAGCTGCAGCAGGCCATCACGGTCTGCCGGTCGGAGGCGCGTGCCGCCTTCGGCGACGACTCGCTGTACCTCGAGAAGTGGCTGGAGGACAACCGGCACGTCGAGGTCCAGGTCATCGTCGACCGATACGGCAACGGCGTCCACGTCGGTGAGCGCGACTGCTCCGTCCAGCGCCGTCATCAGAAGATCGTGGAGGAGGCGCCCAGCCCGGCCCTCGACCCGGCCACGCGGCTGGCGCTCGCGGAGCAGGCCGTGCGGGCCGTCGTGGCGGCCGGCTACGAGAACCTGGGCACCCTGGAGTTCCTGGTCGACGACACCGGGCGCCTTCTACTTCATCGAGATCAACTGCCGCATCCAGGTGGAGCATCCGGTGACCGAGATGCTCTCGGGCATCGACCTCGTCGTGGAGCAGATCCGGATCGCGGCGGGCGAGCCGCTGGGCTACGGCCAGTCGGACGTGCAGCTGCGGGGACATGCCATCGAGTTCCGCATCAACGCCGAGGATGTCCGTCACGACTTCCGGCCGGGCGCCGGCGTCGTGGAGCGATACCTGCGCGCCGGGCGGCCCCGGCGTGCGCATGGACTCGCACCTGTACGGTGGCTACGAGGTCCCGCCGTTCTACGACTCGCTGCTGGGCAAGCTCATCGTGTGGGGCGAGGACCGCACGGCCGCCATCGAACGTGCCCGGGTCGCCCTCGATGAGCTGGTCGTGGACGGCATCGTGACCAACGTCGCGTTCCACCGGGCGGTCATCGACAGCCAGCCGTTCATCGACGGCGTGTTCACCACCAACCTGCTCGACCGGGTCGGCAGCGCCGCGTTCCTGGCCGCCGCCGGACGCTGAGTCCGGCCCGACATCGGAGCACGAGAGGAGACACCATGACCGACGACGCCGCCGACCACCGTGCTGCTCACGACGACCCAGATCCAGGGGCTCATCCCGCACCGCTGGCCGTTCCTGATGGTCGACCGGATCGTGGAGGAGGACCGGGAGCGCGGCTACATCCGGGGCGAGAAGGCCGTCACCGCCACGCGAGTGGTACTTCCAGGGCCACTTCCCGGGCATGCCGGTGATGCCCGGCGTGCTCCAGGTGGAGGCGCTCGCCCAGACGATGGCCGTGTACGTGGCCCGCCAGGAGGGCTTCGGGGACCGCATCGGCCTGTTCGCGGCCATCGACGAGGTGCGCTTCAAGCGCATCGTCCAGCCCGGTGACCGGCTGACGCTCGAGGTCACCATGGAGAAGCTCGGTCGGCGCTTCGGCCGGGGTCGCGCCGTCGCGAGCGTCGACGGCGAGGTCGCCTGCGAGGGCGTCCTGTCGTTCATCATCCCGCCTGAAGGAGCGCTTCGCTGATGGGACTTCGGATCTGCGTGCTCGGTGACATCCATGGCAACGTGGCGGCCCTGGAGGCTGCCCTGCGTGGATATCGCGGAGCACCGACCCGACCGGCTGTTCATCACCGGCGACCTGGTGCTCAACGGACCGCGTCCGGCCGAGACCGTCCGGCGCCTGATGGAGCTGGACAAGGCGGGCGCCTACATCGTCGCCGGCAATACCGATATCGCGGTCGCGGATGGCGACTACGCCGCGGCGTTCCCGTGGCTGGACGAGGTGCCCGCGGGTCACGTCGCGGCCGCCGAGTGGGCACGCGACCAGCTGGCCGACGACGGAGCTGGACTGGCTCCGGCGGCTGCCGGCGGAGCGACGCCTGTGGGTCGGACGACGCGCTCGTCCTGCTGGTCCACGCATCGCCCGGCAGCCAGACCGCCGGCCTGTCGGCCGACCTCGATCCCGCGACCACCGTGCAGCGGGTCACCCGCAGCGACGCCCGGGTGCTGTGCGTCGGGCATACCCACGTCGCGGAGGTCCGCGAGCTGGGTCGCAAGCTCATCGTCAACCCCGGCGCCTGCGGCTACGCCATGGACGGCGACCCGGCGGCGGGCTGGGCGCTGGTGGACGCTCGAGGAGGGCGAGGAGCCGACGGCCGAGCTGCACCGGACCGACCTACGATGCGCAGGCAGTGGCCGAGGAGGTCAGCGCCCGCGGCCTCGTGGGCGACGTCTACCGGGCCGCCACCATCCGCACCGGGAGGTTCGTCCGATGAGCCAGCCCCGACGCGTGGTCGTCACGGGCATGGGTGCGGTCACGCCCCTGGGCACCACGTCGAGACCTTCTGGTCGGCGGCTCGTGGCGGGCGAGTCCGGTGTCCGGACCATCACCTCCTTCGACCCGTCCCGGGTGGCCTGCACCATCGCCGGGTGAGGTGCTCGACTTCGATCCCAGCACGGTGCTCGACCGCAAGGAGATCCGGCGCAACGACCGGACGACCCAGATGGCCCTGGTGGCCACCCGGCAGGCGATGGACCACGCGGGCCTGCCGGCCCGGCTGGAAGGGGAGCACGCGCTCCACACCGGCGTCATCATCGGGTCCGGCCTGGGCGGCACGGGCACCCTCATCGACCAGATCGTCGTCAACCACGAGCGGGGCGCCGACCGGGTCAGCCCGTTCTTCATCCCCATGGCCATCGCCAACATGGCCGCGGGCCAGGTGTCCATCAGCTTCGGTGCGATGGGCCCCAACTTCTCGACCACGAGCGCCTGTGCCAGCGCCGGCCATGCCATCGGCGAGGCGACCGAGATCGATCCTGCGCGGCGACGCCGAGGTGATGTTCGCGGGTGGTGCCGAGGCGATGCGTCTACGAGGCGACCATCGCGGGCTTCGCGCCATGCGCGCGCTGTCGACCCGCAACGACGATCCGGCCGGTGCGAGCCGGCCGTACGACAGCGGCCGCGACGGCTTCGTGCTCGCCGAGGGCGCCGCGACCCTCGTCCTCGAGGAGCTGGGCCACGCGCGAGGCCCGGGGCGCCCGCATCCTGGCCGAGGTCTGCGGCTATGCCGCATCCGCCGATGCCAGCCACATCACGTCGCCCGCGCCCGGTGGCGCCGGCGCGCTGCGTGCCGCCCGGCGGGCCCTCGCAAGGCGGGCCTGGACGCCTCGGAGATCGACCTGGTCGCGGCGCACGCCACCAGCACGCCCGCGGGTGACATGGAGGAGCTGGCCGCCATCCGGTCGCTGCTCGGCGAGCGTGCCCCACGCGTGGCCGTCACGGCCATCAAGGGCGCCATCGGGCACACCATCGGCGCCGCCGGTGGGCATCGCGGCTGATCGCGGTCATCTCGGCGATGCACCACGGCTGCGTGCCGCCGACGCTCAACCTCACCGATCCCGACCCGGGCGTCGGCGACATGGACCTGACGCCGCTCCATGCGCGCGAGCGGGACGTCCGGGTCGCGCTCGTGAACGCGTTCGGGTTCGGCGGCCAGAACTCGGCCCTCCTGCTGCGGCGCTGGGACGCCTGATGGCGTGACCGTCCCGCCGAGCCGGCCGACGTCACGGAGCTCATCGCGCTCATCGACCGACTGGAGCCGATGATCGCCCGGTCCGGCCTGTCGGAGATCGAGATCGAGGCCGGCGACACGACCCTCATCCTGCGGGCGCCGTGCGCAGTTCCGCAGCCGCTGCGCCGGCGCCGCCGGCCCCGGCGCCGCGCCGGCGGCGCCGCGACGCCGGACGTCATCGGGACCCGCGCCCGCCGACGCGTCCGAGCTCGGGCCTGCGGGCCATCGTGGCGCCGCTCACGGGTGTCTTCTACCGCTCCCCGTCGCCGGGCGCCGCCGACTACGTGCGTGTCGGCGGCGAGGTCAACGCCGGCCAGGTCATCGGCCTGCTGGAGGCGATGAAGCTGTTCAACGAGATCAAGAGTGACGTGACCGGCGTGGTGCGGCGCATCGCCGCCGAGAGCGGCGCCCTGGTCAAGACCCACCAGGTCGCTCATCGAGGTCGAACCCACGTGACCCCGCCGCGCAGCGTCCGCATCACCGGCTGGGGTGCGTATGCCCCGGAGACCGTGCTCACCAACGACGACCTGGCCCGCATCGTGGACACCTCCGACGAGTGGATCACCAGCCGCACCGGTATCCGCGAGCGGCGCGTCGCCGCGCCCGCACGAGACCACCGCCACCATGGGCGCCATCGCCGGCAAGCGCGCCGTGGCGGTCGCCGGCCTGGAGCCGGACGACATCGACCTCATCGTGGTCGCCACGCTGACCCCCGACCACCTCACGCCGGCGACCGCCGTCCTGGTCAAGGAGGCGCTGGGCAACCAGCGAGCGGCCGCGTTCGACATCGGCGCGGCCTGCTCCGGGTTCGTCTACGGCTACGCCACGGCGCACGCGTACGTCCAGAGCGGCATGGCCCGGCACGTCCTGGTCATCGGCTCCGAGCTGCTGACACGGTTCCTGGACTTCACCGACCGCAGCACGTGCGTCCTGTTCGGGGATGGCGCCGGCGCGGTCGTGCTGTCCGCCTCGGACGAGGAGGGCGGCGGCCTCGGCGGCCTGGAGCTGACCGCGGACCCAGACGGCGCCTGGAGCATCTGGATCCCGGCGGGTGGCGCGCGGCGACCCACGACCGCGGCGACCGTCGCGAACGCCGAGCACTACCTGCGCATGGAGGGCCGCGAGACGTACCGCTACGCGACCCGGACCATCGCGTCCTCCGCACTGACGGCCGTGGAGCGTGCGGGCTGGACGCCCGACGCAGGTCGACCTCATCGTGCCCCACCAGGCGAACGTCCGGATCATCGAGTCCGTGGCCAAGGGGCTGGGCATCCCCATGGACCGGTTCTTCATCGACCTCGACCGGTACGGCAACACGTCCGCGGCCTCGGTGCCCATCGCGCTGTCGGAGGCGGTCGATGCCGGCCGGGTCCAGCCGGGCGACAAGGTCCTGTTCGTGGCCTTCGGTGCGGGCTTCACCAGCGGCGCGGCGGCCATCACCTGGACCGCCGACCCGGCCTGCGCTCGCGTCGCGCGGATGAGCGTGGTGCCGGTGGCGTCCATCCACGCGCCCATCGACTGGGATGCCGGTGACCCGGTGCCCGAGCGGCTGGCGGCCGTGCTCGCGGACAAGCAGAGGACGGAGGTTCCCGCATGATCGACCTGTCCGGCAAGAGCGCCGTGGTGACCGGCGGCTCCCGGGGCATCGGACGCGCCATCGCCCTCCGGCTCGCCGAGCAGGGCGCCGATGTCGCGTTCAGCTACAAGGGCAACGCCGGCGGCGGCAGGCGAGACCGTGGCGGCCATCGAGGCCATCGGTCGGCGCGGCGCTGGCCATCCAGGCGGACGTCTCCGCAGCCCGGACGTCGGCCGAGGCGCTCATCAAGGAGGCGCTCGCCGTCTTCGGCAAGGTCGACATCCTGGTCAACAATGCGGGCATCACCCGTGATGACCTCATCATGCGCATGAGCATCGACGCCTGGAGGGAGGTCATCGACACCAACCTGTCGGGTGCCTTCTACGCCACCAAGGCGGTCACCCGGCCGATGCTCAAGGCCCGCGGCGGCCGGATCATCAACATCACGAGCGTGTCCGGGCAGGCCGGCCAGATGGGCCAGGCGAACTACTCCTCGGCCAAGGCGGGGCTCATCGGCCTGACCAAGGCGACGCGCCCGCGAGCTGGCCAGCAGGGGCATCACGGTCAATGCCGTGGCGCCCGGCTTCGTGGTCACGGAGCTGACCCAGGACCTGCCGAGGAGCTCAAGGACGAGCTCATCAGGCGCACGCCCCTTGGGCCGCTTCGGAGAGACGACCGAGATCGCCAGTCCGCCGTCGCGTTCCTGGCCTCCGACGAGGCGGCCTACATCACGGGCCAGGTGCTCGCCGTCGACGGCGGCCTGGTGATGATGTAGGGTCGTCTGAACGGCGCGCCATACGTGGTCACCGATGCTCAGCCCAGCTGGATGCCCAGCGCAGTCAGCAGGCCGCTGCCAAGCAGCGCGGCATCCAGAACGATGACCAGCGCCACGCTGGCTACGCCCAGCGTGTTGAGCAGGCGGCCATTGGCGTGCGAGCCCATGGTTCGCCGGTCATTGACCAACAGCAGCATGAATACGAGAACCACCGGAAGCAGCAGGCCCTGCAGGTACTGGCTGCCGACGATGACGCCGATGAGGTCGAGGCCCGGGATGAGGGTCACGAGCGCGCCGAACACCAGCACGAACGTGAACAGGCCGAAGAACGCCGGCGCCTCCCGCACCGGCTTGCCCACTCCCGACTCCCATCCGAACGCCTCACAGATGACGAATGCGGTGCTGACGGGCATGATCACGGCCGCGAGCATGCTCGCCCCGAACAGGCCGATGCCGAACATCGTCGTCGAGAGGTCGCCCACGACCGGCCGGAGAGCGGAGGCCGCATCCGCGGCGTCGTTCAGGACGATACCGGAACCGAACAAGGCGGCCGCCGTGGCGAGGACGATGCAGAACGCGATGCCATTGGTCCACGCGGAGCCCACGACCGCGTCGGCACGCTCGTAGCCCAGGTCCTCCACGCCGATGCCTTTTTCGGCGACCGCAGATTGCAGGTAGAACTGCATGTAGGGGGTGACGGTCGTCCCTACCATGGCAACCGCAAGCAACAGCACCTGGGCGGTGCCCATCCCGGGCACATCGAGCGATGGGTGGGTCAATCCATGGGCCACTCCGGTCCAGTCAGGATGCCCGATGACCGCTACCACCACATAGGTCACGAACACCAGGCTGAGCAGCAGGAAGATCCGCTCCAGCCGTCGATAGCTGGCGTACATGACGACCAGCCACAGACCGCCCGCCAGCAGCGGCACGGTGACCGCGGTCGGTACCCCGAACAGGCCCAGCGCCGCCGAGGCCCCAGCGAACTCAGCGACCGTGTTGGCCAGGTTTGCGAGCAGCAGCACGACCATCGCCAGGAGCGTCCAGCGGACCCCGAATCGGTCGCGGATGAGATCCGACAGCCCCTGGCCCGATACGGTCCCCAGGCGCGCTGCCATCTCCTGGACGACCGCAAGCACCACCACGGTGATGGGGAACAGCCACAGGAGGGTGTAGCCGGTCGTCGCGCCCATCACGGAATAGGTCGTGATGCCGCCCGCGTCATTGCCCGCCACGCCCGCGATGAGGCCCGGACCGAGGACGGCAAGGAACGGAGCCAGCCGACGCAACCGGACCGGTGCCCGCGGTCGCGGCACGCGCGGAGGTCGGATGCGGGGGAGCGGGCCCAGCCGGATCCCCGGCACGACGCGTGATCGAGTGCCTGGCGCGGATCGCTCGGATCGGGCAGTGGTCGGCCCGATCTCGGCGGTCGGCCCGATCCGGGGGTCGGCCCGATCTCGGGGGTCGGCCCGATCTCGGGTCCAGCACCGCCTCGTGTGGATCGCATGTCAGCCACCAGTTCGGCCGAAGACACGCGGCAGGCGCCGCTTCCAGGTCATCGGCAGCACCGTGTCGATGGCATCGTCGACGGTGACGATCCCCTCCAGCCTGCCGTCGTCGGCGACGACGGGGATCGCCAGCAGGTCGTAGCGGGCGATGAGCGAGGCGACTTCCGACTGGGGCGTGAGCACCCCGACGACCACCGGCTCGCCGATCATGAAGTCACGCACCCGGAGGTCGGGGCGCGCCACGATGAGGTCACGTAGGGATAGCACTCCCACCAGGCGTCCGTCCGGGTCGGTCACGTACAGGTAGTAGATGGTCTCTGCGTCAGGCTCCAGCTCCCGCAGGCGCTCGATCGTCTCCGCGGCCGTGAGCCCCTCCGAGACGGCGATGAACTCGGTGGTCATGATGCCGCCCGCGGAATCCTCGGGGTATGCCGAGCAGCTCACCGAGCTCCTGCGCCTCGTCAGGCTCCATGAGCGGCAGGATCTCGGCTCGGGCCTCCTCCGACAGGTCGGCCACGAGGTCGGCTGCGTCGTCGGGGCTCATCTCTTCCAGGATGTCAGCCGCCCGCTCGGGGCTGAGGTCTTCCAGCACCTCGACCTGGGTGTCCGGGTCCATCTCCTCGATGGTGTCGGCGGCCTGCTCGTCATCGAGGGACGCGAGGACGCCGGCGCGGTCGCGCGGCGCCAACTGGTCGATGATGGTGGCGAGGTCGACCGGATGCAGGGAGCGGAGTCCCTCGTGTGGGACACGCAGCCGGATCGAGGCGATGGACGTCTCGACCGGGTCGACGTCCTCCCAGTCGATGTAACGCTCCATCTCGGGCAGGTGGAGCCGAGCCGCCAGCCGCATGAACGATCGTTCCACACCCAGGCGTCGGGCGATCCCGGCCGGGCCCACATCCACCGCGACCAGGTGCAGCCGATCCTCGATGTCGTCGAGGCGGAGGTCGTTGACCCGGACCACCTTGCGGCCATCGATGTCCACGATCTGCTTGTCCTGCAGGTCCGCGGCGAGACCCAGTTCGTTTGGCCGCTGGATGGAACCGGTCGATGTCGATCCGGTGTGCGGACAGGGTGGCGCCCTGTCGGTCGAACGAACCGACGTCCGTCCAGGGCAGGAAGATGCGACGGCGCCCCGTCGACACCACGAGCCCCGTTACCGGGGGGTACCGACCCTCGATTGCCACGATCAGATCGGCGACCGTGCCGATGACATCACCGTGGCGATCGAGCACCGGGCGACCGAGGGCCTGGCTCAGATACAGCATGCACCACCTCGCGACGGTCCTCCGCTCGCTGGTGGCCTCCGACTCAGCGGAGCGTGCCGCCTCCCCGGGGAGGGGCCACAGCTGCCGAGCCCGGACCGCGCATCACGGATCGGACCGGTTCCAGGTTCACGACGCCATGGGCGCCGCAGGTACTGGGTCCGTCTTCCACGGGGGAAGACCCCTCCGTCTGCGGGTTCTGTCGACGCGTTCGATGGTGCAGTCCCGTGAGGGCGAGCCACTCGCCTGCGTCGCGGGCAGTGTATCCCGGTCGTCGGCATCGTCGCCCGAGTGGCAACGTCGCCCGAAGCGTGTTGGACTGAGTGGGTCGTCGAGTGGCCGTCGCAGGCGCGTCGGCCGGCCTGACGGGGCCACCTGCGGGCCTGGCGGCTTCGTGGTCCGACCGGGTGTGCCATCCTCGGAGCATGGTGAGCTTCGCGGCGGGTGATGACGTGCCCGCGCTCCGCAACGAGCAGCTGGCCACGATCTTCCACGAGATCGCGGACGTGCTGGAGATCACGGGCGAGCTGGCGTTCAAGATCGGGGCCTATCGCCGGGCGGCGGACTCCATCGCCCACAGCCCGATCGACATCGTGGCGGCGTATCGGCGCCGGCACCCCGCCGCGGCTGGAGGGCGTGGGCAAGGCCATCGACGAGAAGCTGGCGGAGCTCGCGGACACCGGCCGCCTGCGCTACCACGACCAGCTGCTGGCGCAGGTGCCGCCGTCGCTGGTGACCCTGCTGAACGTGCCCGGCATCGGGCCCCGGACGGCCGGGGACCTGTGGCGTGAGCTGGGCATCGCCACGCTCGCCGGACCTGGAGCTGGCCGCACGCGAGGGGCGGCTGCGGACGGTCAAGGGCATCTCCGCCAGGACCGAGCAGCGCATCCTCGACGGGCTTCGCGGACCTCGAGGCGCGGCCGCCGATCCCGGATGCACATGGCGGAGGCGCGCGAGCTGGCCGATCGCCTGGCGATGCTCATCGAGACCTATCCCGGGGTCCGGAGCGTGACGCCGGCGGGTTCGGTCCGACGGGGTCGCGAGACGGTCGGCGACCTGGACCTGCTGGTCGAGACCGACCGGCCGGCCGATGTCCTTGCCGCCGTCCGGACGATGCCCGCCGCGGAGCGGGTCGTGGCCGGGCTGCGGGGCGGCGAGCACCGGGTATCGGTGCAGCTGCTGCGCGGCCCACAGGCGGACGTGATGACCTACCCGCCCGGCCGTCGGCGGCACGTACATGGTCCACTTCACGGGATCGGCGGCCCACAACGTCCGGCTGCGGGAGCGGGCGCGGGACCTCGGCTGGAGCCTGTCCGAGCATGGCTTCGCGCGGCTGGGTGCCTGATGGCGCGGTGCTCACCGGTGACCGGCGACGCTGCCGACGTGCGCACGTTCGCCACCGAGGCCGAGGTCTACGACTTCCTGGGTCTGCCGTTCATCGAGCCTGAGCTGCGCGAGGACCGGGGCGAGATCGAGGCGGCGCTGGCTGGTCGGCTGCCGCGTCTGGTCGACGGTCGAGGACCTCCAGGGTGACTGCCACACCCACTCGGAGTGGTCGGACGGCAAGGAATCCATCGAGACCGTGGCCGAGACGTCCGCCGGCGCCGAGGCTACGCCTACCAGGTGCTGACCGACCACACCTGGAGCCTGACCATCGCCAACGGCCTGAGTCCCGGCACAGGTGGAGCAGCAGCGGCGTCGTCATCCGCGGAGCTGAACGAGCGCTTCGCGCGTGAGGAGGCGGCAGGGGAGGCGCCCGAGGGTGCGCATCCGTCCGGGTTCCGGCTGCTGCACGGCTGCGAGCTGGAGATCCGGACCGACGGGACGGCTGGACTACGAGGACGAGCTGCTGGCGCGCTATCGACGTGGTGGTCGCGTCCCTGCACGTGGGTCGGAAGCAGCCGCGGGCCCAGCTCATGGCGCGCTACGAGACGGCGCTCCGGAACCCGCACGTGGACATCATCGCCCACCCGTCCGGACGCAAGATCGACCAGCGGCCGGACCTGGACCTCGACTGGGAGGCGTTCTACCGACTCGGCCGCCGAGACGGGCACGCTGCTGGAGATCAACGGCTCCGACGAGCGGCTGGACCTCGACGACCGGCGCATCCGGGCTCGGCGCTCGACGCGGGCTGCCGGTTCACCATCGACTCCGACGCCCACTACCTGACCGAATGGGACAACGTCCTGTGGGGCACGGCCCAGGCCCGCCGTGGCTGGCTCGAGGCTCGCCACGTCGCCAACACCCTGCCACGCGACGAATTCCTGGCCCTGATGTCGGAGAAGCCGCACCGTCCATAGACGTCGTCGGCGGCGATGTCCGTCCGCATGTCGGCCCGGACACGCTCCCCTGGTCGCGCGGCCCGAGCGCTGGCCCGGCATACGTTGCTCATTTCGGTCACCTATCCATGGGAGGAATCCTCGGCGGACTCCCACGGCGCGGCCGCCTCACTGGTGCCTGGGATTCGGTCAGAGGTCCATGGGGTGGATGTGTGTCAGGATCTGGGCCGTCCGAGGCCATCGATTCGGCGTTCCGCACGCGACGACCCAGCCCAATATCCCCGCCATGGCTGATCGGCAGGAATCGATCCCGTACGCCCTCGGCCCGGCACGCCCGTACGCCCTCGGCCCGGCAAGCCCTTACGCACTCGGCCCGCAACGTCCCCTATTGGCGGCCCGGCACGCCACCGGGGCCGGGCTCCGCCGCGGGTACGGCCCGTGGCACTGCAGGTCGTGGTACCATCCGTAGTCGCCCCGTACTCGAGCCCGGAGCGCGTCCGCGCGCCCATCTGCCGGCTGTCCCGCCGGATCCGAGGAGTCCATGAGCTTCAACAGCCTGACCGAAGGCAACGCGCCCGTCGAACGCCCTCACCACCACCCGTCTGAAGCGCCAGCTGGTCGAGCAGGCCATCGACGCGGCGACCGCCGCGGAGTGGGAAGAGGCGGCCCGGATCAACGAGCGGCTGCTGGAGATGGGCCCCGACAGCGAGGCCGAGAACCGCCTGGCCAAGGCGTTCTGGGAGCAGGGCGAGCTGGCCACGGCCCGCGAGCACTACCAGGCCGCGCTGGCGCTCGATCCCGACCAACCGGATCGCGGAGCGCAACATCAACCGCCTGCGCACGCTGCTCGCCGAGGCGGGCAAGAAGACCGTGCCCGCCAAGCCCGGCAGCAAGGCGCCCGTGAGCATCTTCGTGGAGGAGACCGGCAAGACCGGCTTCGCCCACCTCGTCGACCTCGCCAGCTCGCGCGAGCTGGCCCAGGTGAATCCCGGGCGACACCGTCGAGCTGAGCCCCGTCGGCCCCCGCCTCCAGGCGACCTCCAACGGGCTGCCCATCGGTGTCGTCGAGCCACGCGTCGCGGCCCGCCTGCTGAAGCTCATCGCCGACGGCAACAAGTACGCCGCTGGCGTCACCAGCCTCGGCGACAAGGACGTCCGGATCATCATCCGCGAGACGTACCAGGACCCCAACAACTACGGCAAGGTCTCGTTCCCGACCGCCGCCAAGGTCTCGGACCTCCGCCCGTACACCAAGGGCACCCTGGTGCGCGAGGAGATGGAGCTCGAGGACGACCTCGAGATGGACGAGGAAGAGGACGACATCCTCGACATCGGCTCGGTCCTGCCCGCCGACGTGACCATGGACGAGGCGTTCGAGGCCGAAGAGTCGGACGAGGACGAGGACGACTGACGCAGCCGGCCGGGCTGCGGCGCGACGGGCCCTGACGGCATGGACTGAACCGCGCCATGGCGGAACCCCGAGCGACGCTCCCCCGGACCCGGCGCGCCGGTTCCCTGCCCGCCTTCGACCGGCTCGCGCCGCCACCCGCGGAGGCGGACGTGCGTCACTGGATCGGCGGCGCGCAGCGCGGCCTCGGACATCGTGCGTGGAGCTCCACGGCCGGGGTGGCTGGGTCACCCGGGCGGCCGCCGAGGACCTGCGCCGCGGGCTGCGACCTGGAGTCGACCGCCCTCACCCGCCTCGTCGCGGAGATCGTCCTCCGACCACCGGACCTGCGGCACCTCGACGCCGCGTTCACGGCCCTCGCCGGACAGCAGCGGAACGGCGTGACGCTGCGCGAGTCGATCGAGCGCGGCTTCGCCTCTCGCTGCGCCAACTGTGGTGGTCCGGTCATCGTCGAGGAGTACATCTGGGACGGTGATGCCATCGCGCCGTCGCGTCGTTCCTATCGCTGCGGGCACTGCCGGGAGTCCCGCACCGGCGACAGCCGCACCGTGCCCGGTCGACCGGGAGGACATCGCCGCCGCCAGGCGGCGCCGACGGCCATCCGGCCCGCAGCCGGCTCATCGGCCGCTTCCCGGTCCCCGACCCCGATCACGAGCTGCCCGACCAGCTGCTGGACCTGTACACGCCCCGGTCGCTGGACGCCATCGCGGGCACCCTCGAGCGCATCGAGGGTGACATGCGTGCGCCCGGGATCGAGGCCGCGCTGCGGCTGGTGCTGGTGGGCATGCTGCTGCCGGCGAGCAAGCTCAACAGCTTCCCGGGCCGGGTCGCCCAGCCACGCGATCGTGGCCGGTCGGCTTCGGCCGGTCGGCGACCGGCAGTGGCGGGAGCGGAACCCGTGGCTGCTGCTGGAGGACAGCTTCCGGCTGGTGCGGGGGTTCGTGCAGCGGCTGGAGACGGGCCGCCAGGGCCACTTCCACGCCCGGTTCGGGCCGGACCTGATGGCGCTCCGCGACGGCTCTGCGAACGTCGTGGTGCGGCAGGGCCTGACCCTGTCGCCGGACGAGGGCGAGCCACCGGGCACGGGCGCATATGAGCGGACGGGAGCGGGCGCGTTCGAGCGCACTGGAACCGAGCCGCGGCCCGTCACGGGCGCGCGTGCCCAGCCTGCCCCGGCAGCGCCCGACGGGCCCCTCGGCGGTGGGCGTTGCGGCTGGTCATCACCCAGCCGCCCATCCACTGGTCGCCCGAGAACCTCGCCTTCGCATACCTCGCGACCGCGCTCGCGATGGGCATGGAAGCCAACGCTCAGCCTGCCGCTCGACCTGGTGTTCGAGGCGCCGCCGCGCACCGAGCAGCCGCAGTGAGTGGGCGCGGGATGCGGTCGACATGCGCCGCGTCGCTCGATGGCGTCCGGCCACACCTGGAGACCGACGGGACCGTCGTGCTGCTGCTCGACCGTCAGCCGTCGGCGGCCGTGGTGGCCAGCGTCCTGGGTGCCGTCGGCGCCGGGTTCCGGCTGCGCGACGCCACCTTCGCCGAGAGCGGCCAGGACGTCAGTGGCGCGGTCGAGCTGACGCTGCCCGGCGGGCCGCCACCGGTCGATCGGGGTATCCGTGACCCTGCGGGCCCGAACGCAGTCGTCGGGGTCGAGCCGGGTCGGCCAGGCGACCGGGTCCCTTCCGGCGCGACGAGTTCGAGGCGGCCATCGCCGAGCTGGCCGTCGCGGTGCTCCAGGCGCGTGGTGAGCCTGCCCGGTACGAGCGACTCCTGGGCGAGGTCCTGCTGGGACTCGACCGATCGGGGCACCTCCGGCGTGTCACCAGCCTGTGGCCCGACCTGACCCGACCCGCCGAGCCGGTGGCCAGGTCCCGAGCGTCCGCACCCGCTCACGGCGCGATCCCGGATGGCGATCCGGTCGCCCCGATCACCGGCCGGCCCGAACCGCGGAGCGCTCGTGGCGCGACCCAGGCCGACCGGTCCGCGGCGGCGCTCGAGCCGGTCCATGGACGAGCCACCCGCCCGATGCCCGTGCCGTCGGCCGTGGCGCCGGCGTCCCGGCCGCCGCCGACGGAGTCGCCGGAGCCGCCCGTGGCCCGCGGCCGAGCCGGCCGAGCCGACGCCGCGTCGACTCGAGCGCGGTCGCTGACCTCGTCGGTGCCGGATCCGGTGCGCATCACCCTCGACAGCATCGCGGCCGAGCTGCACCGGGCCGACCATCCCACGCTTGCATCGAGGTCGAGCCGGGCCGCTGGTGGCTGCGGGACCCGGCCGACATCGAGGCGCCCGGCCGCCACTGGCCGACCGCGTCGAGTGGGCCGTGTTCTCGCTGCTGTCCACGAGCGGTGGCATCCCGGCGGCCGCGTTCGACCATCGCATCGCGTCCATGTTCCGGGGCCACGATGCACCCGACGAGGAGCTCATCCGGGCGTGCGTCGACAGCTATCGCTGGGTGGCACCCGACTCCGACGGGCTGCTCCAGGCGTCCGGCACGCTCCAGGACCGCTACCAGGAGCACGGCGACCTGGTCGCGACCCTCGGCGAGCTGGGTCATCGGCTCGGGCCTCCGGATCTGGATCGCGCCCCGGGAGCAGCGTCGCGATGCACGACGGGCGGCCCATCGCGCGACATGCTGTCGGAGGTCGAGCAGCGGGTCTACCTGCCGCTCGTGACACCCGGGACCCGCCGAGGCGCTGGAGCAGGTCGACTGCATCTGGTACCTGCGCGGCAAGGCGACCTTCCTGTTCGAGGTCGAGTGGACCGCGATGCTGGGCGAGCCGGTCCTGCGTCGCGGGGCGGCGATCCCGGCGGGTGATACCGTCGTGCGGTTCCTGGTCATCCCGGCCGCCCGGACCGACCTCGTCCGCCTCAAGCTCGACCGGTCACCGCTGCTCCGGGAGCGCATGGAGCAGGACAACTGGCACATCCTCAAGGCGGAGCACCTGCGACGCCTGGTCGCCCGCGACGCATCCGACCTCGACGACCTCGCGCCACTGCTGGGCCTCGACCCGCCCATCGAACGACTCGGCGAGCAGCTGCCGCTGTTCGGCTAGACCCGGAGGAACCATGACCGACGACCGATGTCCGCCGCCACGACGAGCACTCCCGCGCCGAGCCGCGGTCGACGCGCTCGCCGAACGCTTCTGGGAGGGGTTCCTGGAGCGCAATCCAGGTCTGGGCGACCGTCTTCGGTGACGAGCGCTACGACGACCGCCTGGACGATCCGATCGGAGGCGGGTCGCGCACGGGAGCTGGCGGCGCTCGACGAGCTGGAGCGGGACGCGGCGGCGCTCGACGATCCCGGACCTGCCGACCGAGGACCGGGTCACCCTGGACATCCTGCGGGTGGTCGCCCACACGCGACGGGAGTACCACGCGCATCGACTGTGGCAGATGGACGGCATCGACCAGATGTACGGGCCCCAGACGCTGCCCACGGAGCTGGCCCGCTTCCAGCGGATCGACACCCCGGAGCGCCTCGGAGCGGCTGATCGCGCGGCTGGATGCCTATCCGGCGTACCTGGCCGCGGTCGGCGACAACCTCCAGGCCGGCCTCGCGAGCCGGCCGGACCGCGGCGCGGGCCGTCGTGGAGCGGACCATCACCCAGACGCGTCGCGTGGTCGAGACGCCGACGGAGGAGTCGGCGCTCCTCGTGGCGCACCCCGAGGTCGTGGGTGACGCAGCGGGCCGCGCTGGTCGCGGCCATCGAGCGGAGCGTCCAGCCGGCACTGCAGGGGTTCCTGGCCCTGCTCGAGGCCTACCTGCCGGAAGCCGCCCGGGGGAGGGCATCTGCTGGCTGCCGGACGGTGAGGCCGTCTACCGATACGCCATCCTGGC
This sequence comes from uncultured Chloroflexia bacterium, assembly GCA_963760625.1. GTDB lineage: Bacteria > Chloroflexota > Limnocylindria > Limnocylindrales > CSP1-4 > JAFMJV01. The sequence continues at coordinate 523,001 of CAVXDU010000002.1, read as the reverse complement.
CTCGACGACGCTGGACGAGACACCCGAGGCGCTCCATGACCACGGTCTGGCGCGCATCGCTGCACTCGATGACGAGCGCGACGGAGATCGCCCGGCGCCTGGGTTTCCCGGACGCCGCGGCGTACCGCGCGTTCCTCGAGACCGATCCGGCGCAATCACGCCGTCGACCCGGCGGAGCTGGTCCGCCTGGCCGAGGCGCAGGTGGCCCGTGCCTTCGCGGCGGCGCCCGCGCTGGTTCGGTCGGCTGCCGAGCGCCGACTGCGAGGTGATGCCGGTCGAGCCGCACCAGGAGCAGGAGGCCCCGCCTGCGTTCTACTTCCCGCCCGCGACGGATGGGTCGCGTCCCGGGCGGTACTACATCAACACCTTCCAGCCGGGCTCGCGGCCGCTCCACCGGCTGGCCGCGACGACGTTCCACGAGGCGACACCGGGCCATCACTTCCAGATCGCGCTCGAAGCCGAGCTGGCCGGGCCTGAACGCGTTCCGTCGACTCGGCTCGCGGCTGGCGGGCATGGCGTACGCCGAGGGCTGGGGCCTGTACGCGGAGCGGCTCGCGGACGAGATGGGCCTGTACGCCGACGATCGGGAGCGCTTCGGGATGCTCGATTCGGAGGCCTGGCGGGCCGCGCGCCTGGTGGTCGACACCGGCATCCATGCCTTCCGCTGGACGCGCCAGCAGAGCATCGACCTGCTGCGGTCGGCGGCGGGCCTCAGCCAGCTCGAGGCCGAGACGGAGACCGACCGGTACATCGGGTGGCCCGGGCAGGCGCTCGCGTACACCACCGGCCAGCGGGAGATCGAAGGCCTGCGCCGGATGCTCGACCGAGCGTGACGGCGACCGGTTCGACCTGCGGGCGTTCCACGACCAGGTCATCGGCCACGGGTCGCTGCCGCTGGCCACGCTGCGCCGCGAGCTGCCCCGCTGGGTCGTGCCGACGGACGGGATGAGTCCGACCGCTGACCGTCGTCATCGTCGGTGGCGGTGCGGCCGGCACGCTCGCCGCGATCCACCTCGCGGCGCATCCATCGTCGATGCGCCGCGTCGGATCATGGTCATCGAACCGGCGGCGGAGCTGGGCGTCGGTGCTCGCCTACGGCACCGTCTCGCCGCCCACCTGCTGAACGTGCGCGTGCAGCGGCATGAGCGCCTTCCCGGATGACCCGGACCACTTCCTCGATTGGTTGCGTGGGTCGGGCCTCGAGGTGGATGGCGCCGACTTCCTGCCCCGGATGCTGTACGGGCCGTACCTGCGTGAGACGCTCGCCCGGGCGCTTGCCCGCGATGCCATGGCGAGGCTCGAGCACCGCCGGGCCAGGGCGGTCGGGATGAGGATGCGGACGGATCGCGCGTGGAGCTCACGCTCGATGACGGCCGTGATGTCCTCGCCGACAGGGTCGTGCTGGCGACGGGCCATGCATCGGCTCCGGTGCCCATCGACCTGGACCTGCCGGGCGTGGTCCGGACCCGTGGTCCGGGACGGGTGTCGCCGCGGTCGCCATGACGGCCAGGGTGCTCATCGTGGGCACCGGCCTGACGGCGGTCGACGTCGCACTCTCGTTGCGTGATGGTGGACACCGGGGCGATCTGATGATGGTGTCCTCGCACGGGTTGCTGCCGGAGGCGCATCGAGTGACGCCAGCACCGAACGTGGCGCCATTCGTGAAGGCGGGTTCGGCAGCGGCCGGGTCGGCTCGCGACGCTCTGCGGGCGTTCCGGGCCGCTACGCGGGGCGCCGATGACTGGCGCCAGGTGGTCGATGGGTTTCGGTCGCACACGGTCGCCGTCTGGCGGGGCCTGCCGGCCGCCGAGCAGCGTCGATTCCTTCGGCACCTTGCGCGTCCGCTGGGATGTGCGTCGGCACCGCATGGCGCCGCAGGTCGCGACTGCCATCGACCTTCTCCGCTCGAGCGGTGGCCTGACCGTGGCCCGGGGGCGCGTGACGGCCCTTGTCGCGGACGGCGGGCGGATCAGGGTGGCCCTGACTGGCTCGGGCATCACCCGCCAGGTCGTCGTCGACGCGTGGTGCTGTGTCTCGGACCGAGCGCCGACCCCAGCCATGATCCATTCCTTGCCTCGCTCCTGGTCTCCCGGGCTCGCGACGCGTCACCGACTTGGGCTGGGTCTGGACGTCGACGTCGATGGTCGAGTGCTGGCGCCCGATGGGGTACCTCACGCGAGCCTGTGGGCGATGGGCTCGCTCCGCAAGGGCGCCGAGTGGGAGTCGACCGGGATCCCCGAGCTGCGCGGGCATGCCCAGGGTATCGCGGCGTCGATATCCCGGCTCGCCTGATGCTCGGCACGAACCGATGGCGACCAGGACGCACGGAGCCAGCCGCCGTGCGGCACCCTCGAGGTGGCCCGGTGACCCGCCAACGCGTCGAGCCCGTGCTACCGTCTGCCGGCGATGCGTCTCACCCTGCCAAACCGCACCGAGCCGCGTACCCCGAGGAGAAGGCGTATCGTCGCGCGCTACGTCGCCAGGGGTTCACGCTGCCGCCTCGCCGTGGGCCAGGGCCCTTGTGGAAGCCGTGGGTGAACCGTGCACTGCGGACCACGAGCGAGGTCGATGCCGCCCTTGCCGAGATCGACGCCTGTGGCCTTGGGCCACACAAGGGCCGGGCCAAGAACTGGGACCTGCTGATCGCCCTCGGGACGATCCTGGGACGAACGAATCGACGAGCAGCGGTCCTGGAGATGGGAGCAGTGGGGTACTCGCGCCTGCTGCCGTGGCTCTACGCGTACGGCTATCGCCGGCTCGTTGGCATCGACCTGGAACCCGTGGTCCTCAAGCACCCGACCCTGGTGGAGTACCTGACGATGGACCTGACCGCGACCTCCTTCGCCGATGGGTCCTTCGACGCCATCGCGTGCCTGTCGGTCATCGAGCACGGCGTCTCGCCGGACGGGTTCGCACGTGAGGTGAGCAGGTTGCTTCGGCCCGGGGGTGTGGTCGTGGTGTCCACCGACTTCTGGTGCGAGCCGGTCGATGTCTCGGGCAAGTCGGCCTATGGCGTGCCGGTCCACGTGCTGACCCCGGCGGACATGACCACCTGGATCGAGGTCGCGGCCAGCCATGGCCTGACCCCGGTGTCATCGGTCCAGCTCGACTGTGACCAGAAGGTGGTCCACTGGGAACGCCTTGACCTGGAGTTCACCTTCGCGAACCTGGTGATGGTCAAGGGCCGGTGGCCGTCATGGTCGCCCTGGCCACGGGCGGCCTACCGGCAACGCCAGTCACCATCAGGGCCGGAGGCCTGACTCACTCCGCTCTCGCGTTCGTCGTGCGGTTTTCGTGATACGCTGGGCCTCCAGGCACGCAGATCCGTCACGAACGGGCATGTAGCCTGCGGATATCGCGGCAAGGAGTCATGATGGCCATGCAGGCCAACGAGTCCGTCCCCAGGTCTCGCACCCCCCGCATCCAAGCCCCCAAGCGCGAATGGTCTTCAGCCTGGTGAGCCCGGGCCCCGCACGCTCGAGCGCCGGCGACAGCTCGAGGCGTACCGCGGCGCGGCCGCCCGGATGCCCGGCGGCACCGACAGCAACTTCCGCGCCTGGGGCGAGGACACCATCTACGTCGACCGGGGCCGCGGTGCGCCGGGTCTGGGACCTCGACGGCAACGAGTTCGTGGACCTGCGCATGGGCTACGGCCCGGCCATCCTGGGCCACGCCGACGCCCGCGTGGACGACCATGTCAACGAGCGGATGCGCCGTGGCGTCAGCTTCAGCCTGACCAGCGAGGACGAGATCTCGGTGGCGGAGCTCATCTGCGAGATGACCTTCTGCGACATGGCGCGGATGACGGTCTCCGGGCACGGAAGCGACGATGCACGCCATCCGGGTCGCCCGCGGCTTCACGGGCCGGGACCGCATCGTGAAGTTCGAGGGCCAGTACCACGGGGTCCACGACTACGCCCTCATCAGCGTCCTGCCCGCGGACGTCAACGACCTGGGTCACCGATCCGAGCCGGTCCGGCTGGCCTGGGGGCGGGGCATCCCGGAGGCCATCAAGGAGACGGTCATCCCCGCGGTCTACAACGACCTCGACGGGTCTGCGCCGGATCTTCGAGCGCGAAGGCGAGCACATCGCCGCGGTCATCATCGAGCCCATCCTCGGCAATGCCCAGGGCATCCTGCCGCAGCAGGGCTTCCTGGATGGCGTGCGCGCGATCACCCGGGAGTTCGGGGCGCTGCTCATCTTCGACGAGGTCAAGACCGGCTTCCGGGTCGCCCGGGGCGGCGCCGCCGAGCTGTTCGGCATCACTCCCGACCTCGCCACGTATGCCAAGGCCATGGGCAACGGTTATCCCGCCGCAGCGTTCGGTGGTCGTCGGGATGTCATGGGCATGCTGCCCAAGCACGTCAGCCACGGCGGCACGTATGCCGGCAACCGTGTCGCGGCAGCGGCGGCCACCAAGGTGCTGTCCATCCTCCGGGACACGGACGCCCTGGGCACCGTCGAGCGGACCGGTCTCGCGATGCAGGCCGGCATCGGAGCGGTCATCGACCGGCGTGGCCTGCCGCACGTGTTCACGGGGGTCCCCGCCATGTTCGGCATCATGTTCACGGAGCAGCTGCCGGCCGACTATCGCGGCTGGGCCGGCACCGACCACGAGCTGTACGACGACGTGGCGCGGGGCATGTTCCTGCGGGGTGCGATGCCCGAGCCCGACTCCCGCGAGCCCTGGTTCCTGTGCGAGGCGCACGCCGAGGGCGACCTGGTCGACCGGGTCGTCGACGCGTTCGAGGGCTCGCTCGACAGCGCCCTGGAGGCCCGCGCCCGAGCCTGACCAGCTCGGTATCGGTTGGCTCGCCTCCCGACCCACGAGACAGCGACGGGGCCGGTCCATCAGGACCGGGCCCCGTTCGTCCGAGCGACTGACCCGGGTCAGATACCCAGGATCTGCTTCTTCTTGGCCGTGAACTCCTCGTCGGTAAGGATGCCCGCGTTCTTGAGCTGGGCGAGCTGCTCCAGCTGGGCGTTCATGTCGGGCTCTGCCGGGGCGGCGACCTGTGGCGGAGGCGGCGGGGCAGCCATCGCTGTCTGCTGCTGGGCGTCAGCAGCACCCTGCGCGTATGCCTGCTGCTCGGCTTGCTGGTGGCCCTGCGCACTCTTGTTCATGACGTGGGTGGTGGCGGCACTGACGGCCACCACTCCGAGCAGGCTGGGTCCTCGACGTCGCATCATGGCGTGAACTCCTTATGACTGATCGGTGGCGCCTGTCGCCTACTCGGCGGCGAGGAGGTCCGCCCCGACCGATACAGCGTAATCGTGCGCAGCCTGAGCGGCCTCGTGGGGGATGGTGCGGCGTTCGAGCAGGACCCCGTCGGCTCCGCGGACAGCCTCAGCGAAGCGCTTGGCCCACAGGTCTTCCCACACGATGAGTGCCGCAGACGACCCCGGCTCCAGGCTTTCGGCGGCCCCGATCAAGTCCTCGTCGCTCAGCAGGCCATTGATCGTCACGCCCGCGGCTTCGAAGACGGCACGGACATCCGCAGACAGCTCACCCATCTCCACCGCCTCGGCCTTGCCGTCGGCGTCCTTGGTGACGAATGCGAGGTCGATGACCCGCACGGTCCCGGAATCGATCAGGTCGCCCAGGGCGGGCGCGATCTCACCGGTGAACTTATTCCCTGGAAACGCCACGATGGCGAATTCGACAGGACCAAGTTGCATGATGTGCTCCTCTTCTTGCTCGGCCCCGGGGTGCCCGCGGGCCGCCCTGTGGCGGGCACCGTCGCGCATCCACCGCGAGCATGACGACACCCGCACGGGTCTTCGGTGCCGTCATCTTACAGCCTCGGAAGCCGTGGGCCGAAGGCCGACGCGCAGGCACACCCGATACCATCGGCCGCGTGGCAGGGCACGACCGGCGTCTCATCGCAGCGGCACTCCTGGTGGCGGCAGTCTGCGGTGTCGGCTTCCTGATCCTGGCTGCGTCCGTCAATGGCGTCGGGCCCGTCGGGTTCGACCAGCCGGTCATCGCATTCGTGCAGGCCCTTCCCGTACCCATCGGCGTGTGGTGGCTCATCACGGCACTCGGGGGTCCCGTGCTCGTCGCCATCGATGTCCTGGTGGTGGTCGTCATGGTCGCCCGACGTGAATACGTCCTGGCAAGCCTATTCGGAGGGACGTTGATCTTCGTCACGCTGGGGATCGACCATGCCAAGGATTTCGTGGCACGCCCGCGGCCTGACGATCCGCTAGTGGCGGCGGTGGGCTATAGCTTCCCTTCCGGGCACGCATTCAGCAGCACCGTGTCGTACGGCCTGCTGGCCTACATCGCGTGGCGCAGTGACCTGCCGCTGGGGGTGCGTCGGATCATCCTGGCGAGTGCCGTCATGCTGGTCGCTCTCATCGGATGCTCGAGGATCGCCCTGGGCGTCCACTACCCCACCGATGTCGTGGCGGGGTGGCTTGGGGGTATCGCGGTCCTGTGCCTTGTGGTGGCCGTCACAACGTGGTGGTCCGGGCGCGGGGCGCCTCGATCGGGCTAGACCGAGCGCGTTCTCCAGGGGCAGCCGAGGGCATCCGGCCCGCGTGGCCTCATCGAGTGGGTGCTGGGTGGGGACATACTGGCGATCCGATGGTCGGGCTGCGGCTATCGTATCGGCAGCTGCGGGGGACCTGCCGGGGTCATCCGGTCGGGGAGGACGAGATGGGTTCGGTCATCGGCGAGATCCTGCCGTACGCGATCGGCGTGGCGGTCAGTCCCATCCCCATCGTTGCCGTGATCCTGATGGTGTTCTCCGCCCGCGCGGGCGCCAACGGCCCGGCCTTCCTTGGTGGCTGGGTGGCAGGGTTGCTCGGAGTGACCATCATCGTGCTGATCATTTCGGGCGTGGCCGGTGCTGGCAACGGCACACCGCCCACCTGGGTGGCCGGCTTGCGACTGGTCCTGGGTGTGCTGCTTCTGTTGCTGGGCTGGGAGAAGCTGACGAACCGGCCGCCCCCAGGCGTAGCAGCGCCGCTGCCACGATGGCTTCAGGCGGTCGAGCAGCTCACCCCCGGCAAGGCGTTCACCATGGGCGCACTGCTGTCCGGCGTGAACCCCAAGAACCTGATCCTCGCCGCAGGCGCAGCCCTGGTCATCGCCCAGGCACACCTGCCAGCCTTCGATGCCGCCGTGGCCGTGCTCGTGTTCGTCTGCATCGGCTCGACGAGCATCGCGGTGCCGGTGATCTACCTGATATTCGGCGGGCCATCCGCCAGGACCCGGCTCGACTCGGCGCGTGCGTGGTTGGGGGAGAACAATGCAACGGTCATGGCCGTATTGCTGATGATCTTTGGCGTAGTCCTCATCGGCAAGGGCATCGGCGGCCTCTAGGTCCGTGGCATCGCCGGGTCCCGTAGCCACGCCATCGCCCATCCCCACTTCCGGTACACCACAGATCGACCAGTTCCTGGGCTGGCTGGACAGCGCGTGGTTCGCGATCCTGGTCCTGGCCATCGTCCTATTCGCCGTCTGGCGGTTCGTCCGCCCGTTCGTGCACCGTGCCGTGGTCAGCATCCTGAGTGCCCAGGAACGGGCGATGCCGACCGGATCGCCTGCCGAGGAGATCGCCAAGCGGGCTGCGACACTCGAGGACCTGTTCGACCGGCTCATCCGGATCCTGGTCCTGCTGGCGGTGCTGATCATGTTCCTGGGCGTGTTCGACCTGTGGCCGGCCGTCGCGGGCCTGGGTCTCGTCCTGGCGGCCCTGACGCTGGCCGGGCAGAGCGTAATCCTCGACTACATCATGGGCGTCCTGATCTTGCTTGAGGGTCAGTACTACCTGGGCGACACCGATCGCCGTGGGTGCTATCGAAGGCACCGTCGAGGAAGTAGGGCTTCGCCGCACCGTGCTCCGTGACGGTCAGGGCGTGGTTCACTCGATATCCAACGGCACCATCCGGGTGTCATCGAACCTGACCCGATTGTTCGCGGTTGCGACGGTGGATGTCGAGGGCGTCCGCAACAGGGACGTGGAGGCGGTCATCGCGATCATGGACCGGGTAGGCAGCGAACTGGTGGCGGATCCAGCCTGGACCGGCCTCCTGGTCGAGACTCCGGGGTACCGCTCCACGCCCGCGTTCACCGACTTGGGTGTCACGCTCCGCATGTCCGGCAAGGTGAGCACCGAGGGGCGCTGGACGGTCACAGCCGAGTTGCGCCGCCGTTTGGCCCTGGCCTGGGCGCGGCCGACATCCATCTGGCTCGGCGCTCGGCCACGGGCCTGTCGCCTGACGTGGCGACGGACGATGTCACCGGTACCGGTGGAGGCACAGCCCGGTCGTAGGGCGGGTAACCGAGGTTCTGGTGACGGTCCTCGTCGATCTCGGGCACGATCGATCAGATCGACTCGAGGCCGATACCTCGCTCTGGCGATCCACGATGTGGGCCACCACCGGTTGACCAGGCGCGGCCGGATCGGCCGCGACCCTCGGGACGGCGGCGACCGGGCGCACGGCGGGGTCATCCGCCTCCCAGCGCGCCGGTAGAATCGCGCATCAGCCCGAGCACCGTCCAATCGATCCCAGATCCCTACACCCGACCGGAGGATCCCGTGACAGCAGAGCCGCCCGCAGGTCCGCCCCGAGCCGTCCGTCTCGCACGAGATCGAGAACCTCATGGCCGAGGGCCGGACGTTCCGGCCCGACCCGGCGTTCGCGGCGCGGGCGAACGCGACCGCCCAGCTGTACCTCGAGGCCGACGAGGACTACGAGGGCTTCTGGGCGAAGCTGGCGCGCGAGAGGCTCACCTGGCGGACGCCCTTCAAGACCACGCTCGAATGGGACCTGCCGTTCGCCAAGTGGTTCACGGGCGGCACCCTGAACGTGTCCGAGAACTGCATCGACCGGCACGTGGCGAACGGCCTGGGCGACAAGGTCGCCTACCACTGGATCGGTGAGCCGGGCGACACCCGGACCATCACCTACGCCGACCTGCTGCGGGAGGTGTCCAGGACCGCCAACGCGCTCAAGGAGCTGGGTGTCGGCACCGGCGACCGGGTCGCCATCTACATGCCCATGATCCCGGAGCTGCCCATCGCGATGCTCGCCTGCGCCCGGCTGGGAGCGCCCCACACGGTCATCTTCGGCGGCTTCAGCGCCGAGTCGCTCCAGGGCCGCATCGAGGACACCCAGGCGAAGCTGCTCATCACCGCCGACGGCGGCTGGCGCCGGGGCAAGCCGGTCGACCTCAAGGGCGCCGCGGACGAGGCGGTCGCCGCATCGCCGTCCATCGAGCACGTGCTCGTCGTCCGACGCCTGGGTGACGCCCAGCAGACGCCCATGACCGCGGGTCGGGACGTCTGGTGGCACGACATCGTCGATCGCCAGAGCGAGGCCTGCCCGCCGGTCCCCGTGGACTCCGAGCACATGCTCTACCTGCTGTACACCTCGGGCACCACGGCCCGGCCCAAGGGCATCATCCACACCTCGGCGGGCTACCTGCTGGGCACCAGCTACAGCCACGAGATGGTCTTCGACATCAAGCCCGACGACGTCTACTGGTGCGCCGCGGACATCGGCTGGGTCACCGGCCACAGCTACATCGTGTACGGGCCGCTCGCCAACGCGACCACGGGCGTGCTGTACGAGGGAGCGCCCGACACCCCGGCCTGGGACCGCTGGTGGCAGATCGTCGAGGACTACAAGGTCACGGTCCTGTACACGGCGCCGACCGCGATCCGGGCGTTCATGAAGCAGGGCGAGGCGCTGCCCGCGAGGCACGACCTGTCCTCGCTGCGGCTGCTCGGCTCGGTGGGCGAGCCCATCAACCCCGAGGCGTGGCTGTGGTACCACCTCAACATCGGGCGGGAGCACTGCCCCATCGTGGACACCTGGTGGCAGACCGAGACCGGCCAGATCCTCATCACGCCGCTGCCGGGTGTGACCGAGACCAAGCCCGGCAGCGCCACGTTCCCGTTCCCGGGCATCGCGGCGGACGTCGTCAACGCCAACGGCGAGAGCCTGCCGCTCGGTGAGGGCGGCTACCTGGTGCTCAAGCGACCCTGGCCGGCCATGCTGCGGGGCATCTACGGCGACCCGGAGCGGTACAAGGCCACCTACTGGAGCCGCTTCCCGGGCATGTACTTCGCGGGCGACGGCGCCAAGCGCGACGTCGACGGCTACTTCTGGCTCCTGGGTCGCGTCGACGACGTCATGAACATCGCCGGCCACCGGATCTCGACCATCGAGGTCGAATTCGGCCCTCGTCGACCACCACGCCGTGGCGGAGGCGGCCGTGGTGGGCAAGAACGACCCGGTCAGCGGCCAGGCGATCTTCGCGTTCGTGACCACGCGCGCCGACGTCGCCACCAGCGACGACCTGGCGCACGAGCTGCGGGAGCACGTGGCCAAGGTCATCGGGCCCATCGCGCGGCCCAAGTACCTGCTGTTCACGCCGGACCTGCCCAAGACCCGCTCGGGCAAGATCATGCGCCGGCTGCTGCGCGACGTCGCCGAAGGACGCGCCCTGGGTGACACGACCACGCTCGCGGACTCGGGCGTGGTCGACAGCATCCGCAGCGGAGCGGGCTCGGCCGAGGAGGACTAGGCTGCCGCGATGAGCGGCGCCAGCGCATCGGCGGCCGACCTGCCCCAGGGCGTGACCCGGGACATCACGCTTCCGTGGTCGCTGGGCCTGGGCATCGGGCTCATCGTGGTCGGGCTGCTGGGGTTCGCGCTCCAACCCGCTCGTGGGCGCGCCGTCCGCCGCGTGGGGCGTGCCGCTGTTCCTGACCGGCAGCGCCCACGACGTGCTCCACCTCGTGGCCGGGGCCGTGGTGCTGTACGGAGCCCTGGGCCTGACCGGCCCGCGCCGCGGCGAACCTGCTCATCGGGGTCGGCGTGGCGTGGCTCGTGATGTTCCTGGTCGTGCCTCGTGAGCGGCGACCTGTTCGGGCTGCTGGCGTACCCCGTCAACCTGCTGGACCAGCTGCTGCTCCTGGTCATCGGCGGCGTGAGCGTCGGTCGTCGGGTATCTGCGCCCGCAGTGGCGCGCGCGCCGGCGCGCACGCCGCGCCGCGAGGCGCCTGAACCGCAGGCGCGTACCATCCCCGGCGTGCCCGCGAGCCCGCCACTCACCGTCCTCGACCGGCTCGGCCGGCCGATGCGCGACCTGCGCATCTCGGTCACCGACCGCTGCAACTTCCGATGCATCTACTGCATGCCTCGCGAGGTGTTCGGGCCCGGCTTCCGGTTCCTGCCGCGCGCGGACCTGCTGACGTTCGAGGAGATCGCGCGGCTGGCCCGCATCTTCGTCGCCAACGGCGTGACCAAGATCCGGCTCACGGGCGGCGAGCCGCTCCTGCGGCGCGACCTGCCGCGGCTGGTCGAGCTGCTCGCCGCCATCGACGGCCTCGACGACCTGGCCATGACCACCAACGGCACCCTGCTCGCGACCCATGCCGAGGCGCTGGCGCGGGCCGGTCTGCGACGGGTCACGGTCAGCCTCGACTCGCTCGACGACGAGGTCTTCGGCCAGCTCAACGACGTGGGCATGACGGTGGGCCGGGTCATCGAGGGCATCGAGGCCGCCGAGGCGGCCGGGCTCGGCCCCATCAAGATCGACACGGTGGTCCGGCGGGGCATCAACGAGGACAGCATCCTGCCGCTCGCGCTCGAGGCTCGACGTCGTGGCTGGATCATCCGCTTCATCGAGTACATGGACGTCGGCCAGACCAACGGCTGGCGCATGGAGGACGTGGTCCCGGCGGCCGAGATCCTCGACGCCATCGACGCGCGAGCTGCCGCTGGAGCCGCTGGAGCCGACCTACCCGGGCGAGGTGGCCACGCCGGTACCGGTACCGCGACGGCTCGGGGGAGATGGGCGTCATCGCGAGCGTCACCCGGCCGTTCTGCGCGACCTGCACCCGCGCACGCCTGTCCGCCGAGGGCCAGCTCTACCTGTGCCTGTTCGGGGTGCGCGCCCACGACCTCAAGGGGCCGCTCCGGGCGGGCGCGGACGACGACGACCTGACCCGGATCGTGCGCGGCGCCTGGGAACGGCGGACCGACCGCTACTCGGAGATCCGCTCCGAGGCGACCACCCACCTGCCGCGCGTGGAGATGTCGCACATCGGCGGCTGACCGACGGCCTGGTGCCGCTCGCGTGGCCGCGCTTCGCTATGCTGTCGGGCGGACCGCCGGACATGGCGGCGCAGCGATGCGACCGATCGCACCAAGGAGACAGGGTATGACGCAGCCAACGGGTCAACCGGGCGCGCCCGGTCAGCCTCCCCCGGGCGCACCGCCGCCGTCGTGGCAGCAGCCGCCGCAGCAGCCGGTGCCGCCGGCTCGCACCGCCACCGCCGCAGCAGCCGCCATCCTGGACCGCGAGCCTCACCTCCACGGCGCCCATCCCGGGCCCGGCGGGCTACGTGTACGGCGACGTCCCCAACCGGTCGATCGCCTACATCATCGACTGGGTCGTGCTGTTCATCATCGGTCTGGTCATCAGCGGCATCACGCTCGCCATCTTCGGCGACAAGATCGGCGACCTCACGTCCGCATCCACCTTGTCGGTGCTCATCGGCCAGATCCTCTGGTACGCCGTCATCGCCGGGTACTTCTGGTACACGTGGACCAGGATGCGTGGCACCGTGGGCATGAAGCTGCTGGGCATGCAGATCGGCCATGAGATCGGACGGCCGGACCATCGACGACAACCAGGCGATGGTGCGCATCGTGGCCATGTTCGGCCCTGGCTTCGTGGCCAGCGTCCTGAGCGCCTTCGCGCTGGGGCTCGGCGTCATCGCGAACCTCGTGGCGTTCATCTGGTTCCTGGCCCTGCTGTACACCACCGCCAAGAGCCCGACCCACCAGGGGCTCCACGACCAGTACGCCCACACCATGGTGGTCAAGACGGCCCGTCGCGCCGGCTGACCCCTCGCCGACACGAGGCCCGGTCACAGACCGGGCTTCCGTTCGGCGCGTGGCCGCGCCCGTCGACCGCCGCCTCGGGCCCGCACGGCGGCCGTGGCACCTCGCCGTGATCCGACGCGCCGGTGCCCGACGTCGCCCGGTCGACGCTCGGAGCCGTCCGACATGCCGCGATCGGCACCGTCGGCCGCTGGCCCATCGGATCGACGCTCCAGCGATCGCCGCCGGGTGGCCAGCGGCAGCGGTCCGTGGCACGACCGATCCGACCGTCCACCGTTCGTCCACGATCGCGCGGATCCGTGGATCGGCGTGCCGGCAACTCGTGGACAACCCCGTTGTGCGTGCACCCGCGCGGCATAGTTGGTCTTGCCCGGAGGGGCCAGTGAGGATCACGCCGCAGCCGAGATCACATCAAGGCGGCAGCGAGATCGGAAGGGTCTCTCCGGGCATTGTCGTGCGTCCGGATGTCGCGGCAGGGGCTGGCGCGGCGAGAGCATCGTGAGCTGAGCCGGTCCCGCGTCCCTGCGCACCCCGCCTGTATGCGCTCGAGGCGGCGGTCCGTGCCCGCAGTCCGCTCATCCCGCGGCTCGGGCTCGTGCTCGGCTCGGGCCTGGGCGGCCTGGCCGACCTCGTCGCCGACCCGGTCGCCATCCCGTTCGCGCAGCTGCCCGGCTGGCCCGCGGCATCGGCGCCCGGGCATGCCGGTCGGCTCGTGCTGGGACGCCTCGAGGGCGTGCCGGTGGCCTGCCTCCAGGGTCGGCTCCACATGTACGAAGGGCTCTCGGCGCTCCAGGTCGTGGAACCGGCGCTGCTGATGCACCGGCTGGGTGCCCGGACCCTGGTCCTGACCAACGCCGCGGGTGGTGTCGACCCGTCGTTCGAGGCGGGCACCCTGATGCTCATCTCGCGACCACCTCAACCTGACCGGCCGGACACCGCTGCTGGGCCCCAACGACGACGCGATGGGCCCGCGCTTCCTGGACCTGACCGCGGTGTACGACCCCGAGCTGCGGGCCGCGCTCCGGGCGGCCGCCGCGGCCGAGGACGTGGCCCTCGCCGAGGGCGTGTACGCGGGGCTCCTGGGTCCCGACGTACGAGACCCCCGCCGAGGTGCGCATGCTGGGCGCGCTGGGTGCCCACGCGGTGGGCATGTCCACGGTCATGGAGGCGATCGCCGCGCGCTGGGTCGGCATGCGCGTGGTCGGGGTCTCGCTCGTGACCAACAAGGGGGCCGGGCATCTCCGCGACGCCACTCACCCACGACGAGGTGCTGGTCGCCGCGAACGAGGCCGGGCCGCGGCTGGCCCGCGTGCTCAGCGCGGTTCGTCCGGGACTGCCGCCGGGGACTCGACGCCGTCGAGCCGTGGCTCAGAAGGGCTTGAGCACCATCAGCCACAGGATGACCAGGATGCCCACCAGGCCGATGACGGCGCCCACCATCGGGCCGGCGCCTCGACAGCAGGCGGTCGAGGGCCGCCTGATCCACCGGGGCTCGAGCCGTCGCCGAGCACGTCGCGCGCGCGGTGAACGTCGGGCGTCACGCAGCGCGTACATGGCGCACGAAGATCACGACCAGGACCCCGACCGCCGCCCACAGCCACAGCGCGCCCGCTGGCTGAACGCCTCGATCTCGATGCCCGCCCACACGCCCGCGACGATGAGCAGCAGCAGCGCGAGGTACGCCGCGGGCATGGTCATCTTCGACAGGTCCAGCAGGACCCGCACGGTGTCCGGGTCGCGCTCGCGCCGGAGCCGGAACACGACCGCGGCGGATGCGCCGTGCGCGAGCATGAACAGCCAGCGCGCCCAGGATGTGGCCGTACACGATCCAGAGATGCATCGCAGTCCCTCCGCTGCCGGACCGTCGTCGCGGCGGCACTCCGGACCGTCCTGACCGCGGCTGCCTATGATAGCCAGCGCGACATGACCCGTCGAGCTGCCCGCACCGTCCCAGTCCGAGGTGTCCCATGATCCTGCGCCGCGCTGTTCCCGGCCCGCAGTCACGTCACCGGTCGCGATCCCGCATCCTCGCACCGCGGAGGCTGCCGACCTCGGCCGCCGACCGCGCCCATCGCGCGCCGGACTGCCGCCGACACCGAGACCATCCGGCGCATCGCCGCGCAGCTCGAGGCGCTGCCCATGGAGCAGCGGCGCTTCATCGGCGGCTTCGCGTACGTGCTGGGCCGGGCGGCGCATGCGGACCTCGACATCAGCGCCGACGAGATCGCGTTCATGGAGCGCACGGTGGTCGAGGTCGGCGGCCTGACCGAGGCGCAGGCCGTGCTCGTGGTCCAGATCGCGCGCAGCCAGGCGGAGCTCCAGGGCGCGACCGAGGACTACCTCGTCACCCGCCAGTTCGCCGCCGCAGCGTCGCGCGAGGATCGTCGAGCGCCTGCTTCGGCTGGCGTTCGCGGTCGGTGCCGCGGACGACTCCATCAGCGCCGAGGAGTCCGCGGAGATCAACGAGATCGGCAAGGAGCTGGGCTTCACGCCGGCCGAGATCGACGCGATGCGCATGGAGTTCGCGGACAAGCTGTCGGTCATCCAGGAGATGCGCCGGCTCGCAGGGCGGCTGACGACGACGGACGTCGCCGGGTGCCATCCTCGATGACCTCGGCGTGGCATCATGGCCGCGCGACACCGGGTCTGGACCGGTGCCCGGGTCCCGGAGGGAGGGAGACGCTGCTGCCGCTGATTCGCCGTGCCGATCCTCGTCTGACGCCGTCCGCCACGCGACTCCGTCGACGCCGGGCGTGGGCGGTCTCGGCCGGACCATCGTGCTGCGCCGACGGGCGGGCCTCGGGTTCGACGACCTCGGCGACCCGCACGGCGCGGTGGTGCTCTACCTCCACGGATTCGGCAGCTCGCGCGTGGTCCGCCATCCCGATGACCGATCTGCCCGTCGAGCTGGGCATCCGGCTCATCGCGGTCGATCGTCCGGGCATCGGGCTCTCGACCGGGTCACCCGGCCGACGACTGCTGGACTGGCCCGCGGACGTGGAGCAGCTCGCGGACCGGCTGGGCATCGACCAGTTCGCGGTGCTCGGCTGGTCGGGCGGTGGTCCCTACTCCCTCGCCTGCGGCTGGTCGCTGCCGGACCGGGTGCGATCGCATCGGGCTCATCAGCGCCGCGGCGCCCCTGACGCCCGGGCGCCGACTACCTGTCGCGTCGCCACCGGGTGGCCTCGCGGGCCGCGGACACGGCGCCGTGGATGATCCGGCTGGCCATGTGGCAATGGTCCCGCGGCCAGCGCGCCGACCCGGAGCGGCACCTGGACAAGGCCATCGAGGGCATGATCGAGGCGGACCGGCTGGTGCTGGAGGATCCGCGGCTGCGCCAGATGATGATCGCCAACGCCGACGAGCTGTACCGCCAGGGTGGCCGTGGCCTCTACGACGAGGCGCTCATCATGGCGCGGCCGTGGGGCTTCCCCATCGAGGGGGTCCAGACGCCCGTGTCGCATGTGGCACGGCGAGCTGGACACCACCGTGCCCGGTCGCCATGGGCCGCTACCTGCGCGAACGCGCTGCCCAACGCCGAGGCGACGTTCTACCCGACCGAGGGCCACCACCTGGTGTACGACCGCTGGCGCGAGATCCTCGCCCGACTTCGCCGAGGTCAGCCAGGTCGCGATCTGAGGCTCCCGTCGCTGACCGACGGCTCACGTCGGCTCGCCCGGCGGACGATGGCGGGCCATGAAGGCCGCTGCCTGGGTGCGACGCTGGAGGTCCAGCTTGGACAGGATCGAGCTCACGTAGTTCTTGACCGTCTTGTCCGACAGGAACACCTCGGCCGCGATCTCGCGGTTGGTCTTGCCCTCGGCGACCAGCAGCAGGATCCGGCGCTCCTGCGTCGGTCAGTCGGGCCAGCTCGTCGTCATCGTCGTCGTTGGCCATGCGCCGGACGCGCTCGAGGACCTTGCCGGTGACCGCCGGATCGAGCAGGGAGCCACCCGCGCCGACCGTCTCGAGTGCCTTGACCAGGTCACGCAGGCGGGTCTCCTTGAGCAGGTAGCCGCTGGCCCCCGCGACGATCGCCGACAGCACGGCCTCCTCGTCGGGGTAGCTCGTGAGCATCACCACCCGGGTGTCGGGGTGGTCGCCGCGGATGTCGCGGCAGGCCTCGATGCCCGAGCCGTCCGGGAGGCGCACGTCCATCACGACCAGGTCGGGCTCGAACCGGTCCGCGGCCGCGATGGCCTCCGCGACCGTGCCCGCCTGGGCGACCACCTGGAAGTTCGTCGCGGCGATCGAGGGAGGAGACGATGCCCTCCCGGACCACCTCGTGGTCATCGACGACCAGCACCCGCCACGGGGTCGCCCGGGGCGTCCGGCGACTGGCCGCCGTGCCGGGTCGCGATCCGTCGGTCACGCGTCCGATCCTCCTGTGCTGGGCGGTGATCGCCGGGAAGGTGCAAGGTCACGCTGGTGCCGGTGCCCGGTGACGCTGCTGACGTCCAGCGTGCCACCCATCGATGGCGCGCGCGCGCGCATGTTGCCGATCCCCTGGTGGCCCGGGCTCAGCGGCCGCGGCCACGGGTCGAAGCCACGACCATCATCCGCGATTCGCAGCTCCAGCCGCCGTCGACGTCACGCTCCACGTGATCACGGCGACGCGCTGCCGCGCCGCATGTCGCGCGGCGTTGCTGAGCGCCTCGCGGGCGAGCTGGAGCACCTGTCGAGCGTCGGCCGGGTCGAGTGCGGGCTCGGTCCGATGACCTGGACCGTCGATGGTCATCGTGCGTGCCACGCGCCAGCTCGATCGCCAGGCGCCGCAGCCCGGCCGCCGAGGTCCACGTCCTCGTAGCCGTCGGTGCGCAATCCGAAGATGAACCCCCGGATGTCCCGGATCGCTGGCGTGGATGGAGTCGATCGCCCGGTCGACGCGCGCCTCGGCCTCGTCCCGGTCCGTGGCCATCAGGTCCGGCACGTCCTCCAGGGACAGGCCGACGGCGTAGAGCGCCTGGATGATGCCGTCGTGCAGGTCGCGCCCGATGCGCTCGCGCTCCTGGAGCAGCGCGAGGCGCGGCCAGGTCGTCATGCAGGCGCGCGGTGTGGATGGCCATGGCTGCCTGGCGCGCGAAGGTCTCCACCAGCCGCTGGTCGGCGATGCGAGAAGCGCGGCGCGCCGATCTTGTCGGTCAGGTACAGGTTGCCCACCGGGTCGACCGCCGAGCACGACGGGCACTCCCAGGAACGAATGCATCGGCGGGTGCCCGGGCGGGAAGCCGTGACCGGCGTGGGTCGGTCATCAGGTCGTCGATGCGGATGCTCGGCTGCTCGCGTGATGAGCAGACCCAGGATGCCGTGGCCCTCGGCGAGCGGCGCCGATGCGCCCGTCGGGTGGCGTCGTCCATGCCGCTGGTGATGAAGCGGGCGATGCGACGGTCGGGTCCCACGATGCCGAGCGCCGCGTAGCGTGCGCCGACCAGCGGCCGGAGCCGGTCGGCGATGACCTGGAGCACGCCTTCGAGCGAGACCTCGCCGGCGATGGCCGCGATCGCCGCGTCGAGCGCCTCGAGCGTCGTCGCACGGTCGAGATGGCCTCGCCCTCGGGCAGGTCGTCGGCGACTCGCGGTCGCTCCGAGGGCGACGGTGTCGTACGCCCGGTCCCGGCGTCAGCCGGGTGGGGCGGCGGTGTCCGTCAGGCTGTCACGCTCGGCGCCGGCATCGCGCCAAGCCTACCCCCTGGCCCGCGTCACGGACATGCTGTATGGCCCGGTGCAGGGGGCCGTATGGCCATGTTGCCCGGCGTGCGTCGATCCCAGCATCACGACCATGGAACAGCCAGACGCACCCACCGTCCGACCATCATCCTGCCGCGCCGCAGCATCCTGCGGGGCGCGGCGTTCACGGCGACCGGCCTGGTCGCCGGGCACGGTGGCCTCGGCCTGTGCCGGGACCGCGGCCGGGCTGGACGGCCGGACCCGGGCACGGCCCACCGGTGGCGCTGGCCGCTGCCAGCGCATCGCCCGTGGCCGGCCACGAGCACGCCACCCGGCGACCGCGCCGGCGAGTCCGGCCGCGAGCGCGCAGCCCAGCCACGACGACCGAGGCGCGAGGCCGTGGTCGACGCGCTTCCTCGACGGCGAGTGGCAGCAGGTCCCGGGCTACGGCAACCAGCCGCTCGAGCCGACCATGGACGGCGACACCAAGGTCTTCGACATCACCATCGAGCCCCATCGTGCACATGCTCACGCGCGACCATGGATCCCATCGACGCCCTCGGCTTCAACGGCACCTGGCCCGGGCCACAGCTGCGGGTCATCGAGGGCGACAAGGTCCGCGCCGTGTTCACCAACAACCTGGACGAGTCCACGGGCATCCACTTCCACGGTCAGGAGCTGCCCAACGCCATGGACGGCGTGCCGTTCGTGACCCAGCCGCCGATCCAGCCCGGGGAGCAGTTCACGCTACGAGTTCACGGCCAAGCCGTCCGGCTCGCACATGTACCACTCGCATCACAACGCCACCGACCAGGTGGGTCGTGGCCTGCTGGGCGCGTTCCTGGTCGACCCGGCCGACCCGGCGCAGCGCTACGACGCCAAGTACGGCGCCACCCAGGACATCGTCTGGATCAGCAACGACGCGTTCGGCGGCTTCACCATCAACGGCCGCCAGTTCCCGGCGACGGCGCCCATCGTGGCCAAGCAGGGCGAGCAGATCGTCATCCGCTTCATGAACGAGGGCGTGATGATGCATCCCGTGGCACCTCCACGGGATGCCGATGCGGGTCGTCGCGCGCGACGGGTACCCGCTGGGCTCCGCCGAGTTCACCGTGCGACACCCTGGGCGTCAACCCGGGCGAGCGGTGGGACGTGGTCATCGACTGCCGCAACCCGGGAGCCTGGGCGTTCCACTGCCACATCCTGCCGCACGCCGAGGGCATCCACGGCATGTACGGCATGGTCACCGCGCTCGTCGTCCAGTCGTGACATGAGCACCATCGTCGCTGGCGACCGACCTCACCGACGTGTCCACGGCGGCCGTGGCGACGGGCGATCGATCTGGCCGGACGGCTGTGCGCGCGGCTGCTCATCGTCCACGTGCTGGACCTGGGCCGGCTCTCCGGCCGGGGTCAGTCACGAACGGGTCGACCAGGCCCGGGCGGAGCGGGAGCCGCTGCTCGATGGACCTGGTGCGGCGGCCCGCGGCGCAGGGGTCGACGCGGAGTTCCTGCTGTGGTCCGGCTGCCGCCGTCGGACGGGATCGCTGAGGCGGCCGCCTCCGAGGGCGCCGAGATCATCGTGGTCGGCACTCGGCGGCGGCGTGGTGCCGGGCGGATGCTCCTGGGCTCGGTCTCCGACCGCCTCATCCGGACGACGCGCGCTGCCGGTGCTGGTCGTGCCCGTCCGAGGCGGGCGTCGACGGTGCGCCAGCCGACGGGGCTGATCCGCGCTGGACGCTGTCGCGTGTGGCACGATGCGTCGGTGACCGGACGAGACGCCGGACGCGGCGACGCCGCCACGCCCATGACGTCGGTCGACGGCCGGGCGGCGACGCCGGCTGCCGCGCGCAGGCGACCACGGCGTGCCCGACCTGCCGCCGGACCTGCCGGCCACCCCGACGACGGGCCTCACCGCCGCCGAGGCCGCCGCCCGGCGAGCGCGCGGGGCCTCGGCAACGACGCCCGCATCGCGACCGGGCGGACCTACGCGGAGATCCTGCGCGACAACGTCCTGCAGCCGGTCAACATCCTGCTGGGCGTCATCTGCGTCGTCCTGGCCGGCGCTCGGCCTGTACGGCGACGCGGCCGTGACCATCGTGCTGGTGCTGGTCAACATCGTCGTGGGGCTGTTCCAGGAGATCCGCGCCAAGCGCAGCCTCGACCGCCTGTCGGTGCTCACCCGACCGACGGCGACCGTCATCCGGGACGGCGTGCGAGATGACCCTCGACCCGACCGAGGTGGTCCTCGGGCGACCTGCTCGTGGTCCGTCGCGGCGACCAGCTGCTGCTCGACGGCAAGGTCGTCCGCGGGCACCTTCCAGGCCGACGAGTCGCTGCTCACGGGCGAGTCGGACCGGATCCCCAAGGTGGTCGGCTCCGAGGTGCTGTCGGGCAGCTTCTGCGTCGATGGCGAGGCGCGGTACGTGGCGACCCGGGTCGGTGCCGGGACCTTCGCCAACCAGCTGACGGCCGGTGCCCGGGCATTCCGTGCGGACCGGACGCCGCTCCAGCAGGACGTGGCCGGGGTGCTCCGGGGCATGAGCCTGCTGGTGCTCGTGGCTGCCGTGCCGGTGCTGTTCGCGCCTGTACCGCGAGTACGGCGAGCTGCCGGCGGTCGAGACGGCGCGTGCCGCGGCCGTGCTGGTCGCGCTCATCCCGCAGGGCCTCGTGGTCATGATCACCGTCACCTATGCCATGGCCATCGTGCGGCTGGCCGGCCAGAAGGCGCTCATCCAGCGCTCCAACGCCGTCGAGTCGATGAGCCGCGTGAGCGTCCTGTGCCTCGACAAGACGGGCACGCTGACGACACCCGAGATCGAGGTGGCCGAGGTCCACGCGCTCGGCGACGAGGCGGAGCTGGCGCGCTGGCTGGGTGCGTTCGTGGCCTCGACATCGCTCCAGAACCGGTCGTCCGACGCCATCCGCGAGCGCTTCCCGGACGGCGAGGCAGTCGCCGGTCGCGGAGGAGGTGCCGTTCTCGTCCGAGCTGCGCTGGAGCGCCATCCGGGTCGAGCGACGGTGACCTCGCGGGTGCTCTGGTGCTGGGCGCGCCGGAGGTCGCTCGGGCCCCATCTGGCCGCCGCGCCCGGCGGCCACGCGTGCGATGGACCAGCTGGTCGCCGAGAAGGCCGGCCAGGGCCTGCGCGTCGTCCTGTTCGCCTGCCGGCGCGGCGTCCGACCGTGCCGCTGCTCGACGCGGACGACCAGGCCGGTGCTGCCGGCCGACCTGGAGCCGCTGGGTGTGCTCGTGCTCCAGGAGCGGATCCGGCCCGACGCGCGCGCCACCCTGGCGCGGTTCGCCGACGCGGGCGTGACCCTCAAGCTCATCTCGGGTGACAACCCGGTGACCGTCGCGGCGCTCGCCCGCCAGGTCGGGCTGAGCCTGGACGGCGAGGCGATCTCCGGGCCTCGAGCTGGAGCAACTGGACGACGCCGGGCTGGCCGAGGCCGTGCGGACACGGCTCGGTGTTCGGTCGCGTGCCACCGTCGCTCAAGGCTCGCCTGGTGGCGACGCTCCGCGAGAGCGGCGAATGGGTGGCCATGGTCGGCGACGGTGTCAACGACATCCTGTCGCTCAAGCAGGCGCAGCTGGGCATCTCGATGCAGAGCGGCAGCCAGGCGACGCGCGCGGTCGCGGACATCGTGCTGCTCGAGGACTCGTTCTCGGCCCTGCCCGAGGCCGTCATCGAGGGCCAGCGCATCATCGCCGGCATGCACGACAGCCTCGCCGTGTTCCTGACCCGGGTGCTGTACATGGCCCTCGCCATCCTGGGCGCGTCCCTCATCGGGCTGGCGATGCCCGTCGACCCCAAGCACAACACGGTGGTGGCGCTGCTCACGGTGGGCATCCCGGCGCTGTTCCTGGCGTTCTGGGCACAACCGCGGCGGTCCGGCGTTCGACGCCGCTGCGGCAGATCCTGCGACTGGTCGCGCCGCCCGCCGTGGCGCTCGTGGTGCTCGGCCTGCCGCTGTACTGCGTGGGCGGATCCGTCCGCGGACCTGGACCGCGGCCCGGACCCTGTTCACGACCTTCGCGGTCTTCTGTGGGCTGGCCCTGCTGCCGCTGCTGCACCCACCGGTCGGCCGGCCGCCCGAGCGGCGACATCCAGGAGCGCCGCGATGTCCGGCCGACCGATCCTGGCGCTCGGCATGCTCGCTCGTGTACGGTGCTGTTCTTCGTGGTCGCGCCGCTGCGCGACTTCTTCGAGCTGACGCCGCTGTCGTGGCGCGACGTCGTCGTCGCCGGCCGTGATGTACCGCGGTCTGGGCGGTGCTGGTCATCGTCCTGTGGCGCGACCGGGTGTACGACCGCGTGCATGCATCGCGCTGGTCCGCGGCCGCGCGGGCACCGGGACGAGGCCTCAGCCGGCGGCCTGAGCCGTGGGCGGCGGTCGCGCCGGCGACCCGGAGCGCCCGTTCCACGTCCGCGACGCCCGCGAGCACGCCCTCCCGGAGTCGGTCCAGGCCGCCGTTGACGTCCCGGGACGCGGTGCCGATCGACGTGAGCTGCATCTTGAGCGCCCGGATCGCGTCCAGCTGGCCACGGATGGCGATGATGGCCGCGCCGATGGCCGCCGTGTCCACCTCCAGCTTCGCGCTCGGCGAGCGTGGCGAGCCCGTGCAGTCGGGCCAGCCGGACGGCGGCATCGAGGACGGCGGCGTCGGGCGCCTCGGGGTCGATGACGCAGTAGACGTCCCGCAGCCGCACGTCGAACGGCGCGATGCCGGCCGGTGCGTGGCTGGGCGTGAACACCACCAGTCCGACCTGGGCCGCCCGGTTGCGCTTGGCCTCCGCCAGCTCGTCGCGCATCTGCTTGCCGGAGATGGTCCGGTCCTTGCACTCGATGACGACGCGCAGGTCCGCGCCTCGAGTCAGCGCCGGGATCGATGGTCAGCAGGAAGTCACCCTTCCGGGAGCGGATGACATCGCCCGTCTCGTCGCCGGTGCGGTCGATGGCATCCCCGGTGCCCCGGCAGACCTCACCCAGGAGCGCGCCCACCAGGTCCTCGAAATCCGCGCCCTTGGCCGACGACCGCTGGCGCTCCCCGGCACGTGCCGCACCGGCCGCCTCGATCGCCGTCAGTCGCTCGTTGAGACGGGTGAAGCCGTCGCTGACCTCGGTCCGGAACTGGTGCAGCGGCGAGCCGAGGCGCGTCGGGTCGAGCAGCTGGGCGAGGCGGGACGCGTCACCATCGAAGTAGCTGCCGAGCATCGTTCGCATCCGGCCCATGGCCGAGTCCCGCCGCGTCTCGTCGAACAGCTCCGTCACGAACGAGCGCAGCTGGCCGCGGTCACCCAGGAACCGCTCCAGCGTGCGCGGCAGCCGTCCGTCGCCGTCCGCGAAGTTCTGGCGCAGGACGGCGTCGAGTGCGGCCGCGGCGCGCTCGTTGGATGCCTCCGCCTGGCGGACCAGACCCTCGAACTCGCGCCGGACGACATCCACGTCCAGCGAGACGCCCGCGTCCTGGAGCGCCGTGAGTCCGATGCGCAGCGCGCGCTCCAGCAGCGCGGGGCGGTCCTCCTCGGCTCGCTCGGCCACGAACGCGGCAAGATGGGCGTCCACGAGCGTGAGACGCTCGATGGTGAGCCGGTCGCCGTCGACCCGGATGGCCGCCTGGTACCGATCGGTCGATGGGAGCGGGACGAGTCGCACGGGTTCCATGTGCCCGACCTTGACGGGTCCCGCGTGACAGCTAGCCTGTCACTCATCCGGACTCGACCGCACGGTCGGCCGTGACCGACGCGACGCTCGCCACGTCCGGGCGGCCGGTGTCGGGCAGCCACGGTGCCGTACGCCGCCGCCGCCGACGACCACGATGGCGACCAGGAAGCCGAGCAGCAGGGCGAGCCGCGACGGTGCATCACGGCACACCCTACGCCATCGCGCCGCGTCGTCCAGCGGGACCATCTGGTCCCCGGGTGGCTACCCTTGAGGCCATGCGCATCGTCCTTGCCCACGGCGCCTCCGGCAGCGCCGCATCGATGCGGCCGCACATCGACGGCCTCCGAGACCGGGGTATCGGCCGCGGCCATCGACCTGCCGGTCCGCAAGGCCGAGGCCGCGGTCGATGCCTATCGCGTGCGGCCGGCCTGGCGATCCCGACCCGCCTGCGTCATCGGTGGCCATTCGTACGGTGGCCGGGTCGCCAGCCTGCTCGCGGCCGGCCGGGCGCCGCCATCGCTGGCCTGGTCCTGCTGAGCTATCCACTCCATCGACCGGGCGAGCCCGCCTGGGAGGCCCGCAGCGCCCATTGGCCGCGCATCGGCGTGCCGGTGCTGCTGCTGTCGGGTGAGTCCGACCCGTTCGCGCGCATCGACCTGCTGCGCCGTGGCCGTGGCAGAACGCCTGCCCATCGCCGAGCTGGTCACCTACCCCCGGCTGGGGCACACCCTCAAG
The DNA here is from genome assembly GCA_963760625.1 of uncultured Chloroflexia bacterium. GTDB lineage: Bacteria > Chloroflexota > Limnocylindria > Limnocylindrales > CSP1-4 > JAFMJV01. The sequence goes on along the minus strand of CAVXDU010000002.1, from coordinate 498,064 downwards.
CCGGTGCTCGAGCGACGTGCTCGACCGGGTCGCGGCCTTCGTCAGTCGTCGCTGAGCTCGTCGTCGAGGGACAGCCAGCCCCCGACGGGCACGACCCGCACGACGGTCGTCCGGCGCCAGCTCCGCGGCCAGCCGTGCGAACTCGTGGGGTGGGTCGACGCGGGTCTGCGGGCGCAGCCGACGCAGGCCGATGGGATGGAGCGTGCCCCAATGGATGGGAACCGCGACCCGTGGGCCGCACGAGCCGTACTGCGTGTGCCGCGCCCGAGTGGGTCGAGATGCTCGGGAGCCCGCGCGCGCGGCCCCCAGCCCCACACCGGGATGAGCGCCAGGTCGACGCCCCGGTCGAGCGCGGCCATGCCCTCGAACAGGGCGGTGTCGCCCGCGAAGTAGACCGAGCGCGACTGCCGCTCGACGAGGTACCCGACGCACAGCTCGGTGGGTCCGATGGGCGGGCCGAACCCACGGTGCAGGGCAGCGCGTGGCCTCGATGGTCGATCCCGCGACCGCGTCACGTCGTCCCCGGGCGTCACCTCCGATGACCTCCCTGAAGCCGCGTGCCCGCAGGCGCGCGCCCATCCCTCGGGGCACGACCATGGGCACCGATGCCCGAGCAGTCGCAGCGAGCCGTAGTCGAGGTGGTCCCAGTGGGAGTGGGAGATGAGCACCACGTCAACGCGACTCCAGGAGCCATGGTCGATGGGGTCCGCGGCCCGCACCAGGGGACCCACGCGCCGACGCAGGACGGGGTCGGTCAGCACCCGCAGTCCGTCGATATCGATGAGCACCGTCGAGTGGCCGAGGTAGGCGACCGAGAGCGAGAGGGATCGGGTGATCGGCAACGTCCTGCACGGCTGCACGAGTATCGGGCATCGGCAGGTGCCCATGGCTGAAGCCATGCCCCGGAGCCCGCTGTCCCTAGTGGAGGTGGAGTGTCCGGGTCTCCGACTGGTGGTCGCCACGCCTGTCCGTGCCAAGTGCCCTGATGCGCAGGTCGCCGGCGCTGGCCGCCCGAAGCCAGCCTGATGGTGGCCTGCGTACACGTGACCATGACGCTTGGTGGACACGACGCGAGCGTGCCGGCCCGCCTGTCGGATCTCGAGCCTGGGTGCGGACTTGAGCGGCTCCGTGCTGTAGACCCGGATGGCGATCCGCTGGCCGCGTCCGGGGCTCGAGTCCGAGGTAACGATGCGGAACGGCCCCACGTGGATGGCACGCCGGATCCGGACAGTGCCTGCGGCCGTTCGGACACTGATGTCCGCCTGGTATGCACCCGCGGCCGACGAAGCGGCCCAGCCGGTCGCGACCGTCCCACTTCCAGGCGGTCCTCCCCCTGGAGAGCGATCCTGCCATCGAGATGCCTGCGCACGATGCGGCCATCGGAATCCCTGATGACCCACGACACCCGCGCGCGGTGCGTCAGCGTGAACGCGATCCGGGTGGATCTTGCGTATCGGTCCCGGTCGGATGTGTAGATGGCACGCAGCGACTGCGAGGTCGACTTCACCGTCGTCAGGACGAGGGCCTGGACCACGCGCGTTGGGCCCCGGTTGCCCGCCTTGTCCCGAGGCGTGAGCGCGATCTGGTAGGTGCCGTCCCGGACGACCTTGCCCGCCTCATCACGGCCGTCCCAGGTGATGGTTCCATGTCCTCGTCGACGTCCGCGTGAGAACGACCGCACCACCTTGTCGCTCTCGTTTCGGACCTCGACCCGGATAGTGGCGCGCTCGGTCAGCGAGCCGTGGATGCGCAGCGCGTCGTGGGCGCCGTCACCGTTGGGGCTGAATCTCGCTACGGACGTGGCCGCGGCAAGCTCCGCCGCGCTGCCCACGACCTTGAACACGGGCGATGTGTTGTCGGGGCCGCCCGCTCCATCGGCCGAGCCGACCGGCACCAGCCCGGAACTCCGACGCGGTCATGGTCAGGTCGCCGATCACGGACCGATAGTGCCCCTGCTTTGGATGCGGGTCCATGTGGATGCGTGCCCAGCCGGTCCGCTCCGAGTCGCGGTAGTAGTCGTCGGTTGCCGACGAAACCGTCGTACTCGCCGTCGCTGCGGGGCGACTCGAAGATGTCGTCGATGGTCCGGTCGCCGCGCATCAGCGACCCCGGGATATCCAGCCGCTGATCCATGCCGAATGCCAAGACGGCCCGGGCGCCGATGTCCAGGAATCCGGAGGCATAGTTGTCGACCCGCTTGACCGCGACGCTCTTGTCGAATTCGGGGCCCATGTACTCCTCGCCGTTGCCCGACGCGTAGCACAGGTGCTCGAGCAGGACGACCGCGTTCTTCGCCAGCCGCACCCGCTTGCGCAGCTTGTCGGCGCCGTAGTACTTCGTGCTGTATGCGGAGTCGCCATCGGCCGGGTTCAAGCCGAAGCCGTCCTTGGTGTCCTCCTGGAACGGGCCGTGCGGGCTTGGCCAGCCATTTCCGTGACCCATGTACACCACCAGGCTGGCGCCCTCGATCGCGTCGAGGACGTTGTCCCACGTGGCGTGCGGATGGAAGACCTTGCGAACACGCATGCCAGCGTCGGCGGCGTCCCGTGCCAGGGCCGTGGCGTCGTCCTTGTTCTGGCCAGTCATGCTGGAGGACGGGCCCACGATGAACACTGCGAGGGGGGCGGACGCTTCATCCGCCGCGACTGGCAGGGCACCAAGGCTTGCCTGTGCCGAAACCACCATGAGCGCGCCCATGAGGCTTGCGGCGAGACGTCGAACGGAGGGGCGGCCGGATGGCCACGAGCCATTCACCGACACCGTTTGGGAGCGGCGGTCCGCCGATCCCGGTGACGCCCACTGGGCGCCTGTCATGCGTGCTGGCAATAGGTTGCCTCCCCTCTACCAGAACATCGCGCTGGGGCGCGACGACGGTGGGTCGGCCGACGAACAGGGTCACGGGTGGTGTCGGTGTGCGCGCGGGCCGGTTAGCGCGTCGATTGCCAGGCTCCGGGGCGCGAACCCGACCGTCCTCCCCCGGACGCCGGATACAACGCGAGCGCATCCAGGGGGATGTGCCGACTGGCCGTCGACGAGATCGGTCGCTGGGGCGGCTGGCATGCGGCGGACCCCCTCCGGGTCCAGCGCATCGATCCCTGGTCGAACGGCGGTCTTAGGTTGTCTGGCCTTCCTCTCCCGACGCTGGGCTGCGTCGGCTCCGCGGCGGAGGATACTCCCGTCAGGGTGGCCTGTCACCCACCCGGACACGTGCAGACCGCACCGGCCACGGTCGAAGGCATCCGCCAGGGGCTACCGGGTCCGGGTCCGCCCGTCCCCGCTCCCGCGATGACGACGTACCCTATCGGCCATGTCGGCGACACTGGTGCCTACTCCCGAGACGGTGCGGTCAGCCCCGAAGGTGCTGCTGCACGATCACCTCGACGGCGGTCTGCGGCCATCGACCGTCATCGACCTGGCTCGCTCCTCCGGCTATCAACGGCTGCCCACCGAGGATCCCGATGCGCTCGGGCGGTGGTTCCGCCAGGGTGCCGACCGGAAGAGCCTTGAGCTGTACCTCGATGGTTTCCAGCACACCGTGGGCGTGATGCAGAACACCCGAGGCAATCGAGCGGGTCGCCGCCGAATGCGCCCTGGACCTGGCTGCGGACGGCGTGGTCTATGCCGAGGTCCGCTATGCCCCGGAGCTGTCCACCCAGTCGGGCCTGAGCCTGGACGCCGTGATGCGTGCCTGGCTCCGGGGCTTCCGGGAAGGCGCAGCCTCGGCCGCTCGTCTGGGTCAGCCCATCGTCATCCGGGCCATCGTGACCGCGATGCGTCAGTTCGCCCGCTCCGCAGAGATCGCGGAGCTGGCCGTGCGCTACCGCGACGACGGCGTGGTGGGCTTCGATATCGCGGGTCCCGAGGCGGGATTTCCGCCCAGCCGGCACCTCGACGCATTCCAGCTCATCCATCGTGCCGACTTCCACGTGACCATCCACGCTGGCGAAGCCTTCGGCTTGCCGTCCATCTGGGAGGCGCTCCAGTGGTGCGGCGCGGAGCGACTGGGTCACGGCGTGCGCATCGTGGACGACATCGAGGTCGGGGTCGATGGCCGATACACGCTGGGCCGCCTTGCGGCCTACATCCGCGACCGTCGAGTGCCGCTCGAGATGTGCCCCACCTCCAATGTGCACACGGGTGCGGTCGCATCCATCGAGCAGCATCCCGTGGACCTGCTGCGTCGCCTGCGGTTCCGGGTCACCGTGAACACCGACAACCGCCTCATGAGCGGTGTCACGCTCAGTTCGGAGCTGGAGCTGCTCGCTCGCACGTTCGGCTTCGGGCTGGACGAGCTGCAATGGCTCACGCTCAACGCGATGAAGAGCTCGTTCCTGTCCTTCGATGAGCGCCTGCGCATCATCAACGGCATCATCAAGCCAGGCTACGCGCGGTCCATGGCGGAAGCGACGGCCATGGCACCTACGCTCGTCTGATCACGCTGCAAGCTGCAGGCGATCAGGGCCTGGATGAACGTGGCCAGGGCTGCTCGCATCCGCGACCAGCTCGACCTGCGTCCGGCACTCCTGGCAGGTGATGGACGATGCGCCAAGGGCGCCGCGCTCGACCCTGGATTCATGTCCACACCATGGGCACTCGTGGCACGATCATCTCGTTCCTCCGTAGGCTGGCGGGTGCTCGTTGCACGAGAGGATCGCACCAGGCTGTGCCACCTTGGCTGGCACGCTTTCGTCCAGTGGGCGAACGAAGGACCCGAAGGTGCCTGCGGGACCGGCTCGTCCGAACGACTGTCGCCAGCCATCCGATCGATCGATCGCCTTGGGCCCCTTCGGGCTGACCAGAAGATAGTCCCTCGTCCGGGGTCGCGACAACGGGTCCTGTCCACGGGATCGGGAGGTGACGGGTCTGCAGTCCACGATCCGTCCACCTGCCTGTCCACGCCGGGCCTTCGGAGGACGTATCGGAAACGAGGGCTCATCATGTCGTCGTCGAGCCTGTCCCGGAGATCACCATGCTTCCGAGTCACCCGAACTCCGCGCCGATGCGACCGGTCGCGGCACGACCCGTGGATGGCGGACCGAGCCACGTGCACCGGGCATCGGGCTCGCTCCGGAGGACCGTGTCCCTAGCGGGCATCATCGCGATCGTATTCGCCACGGGAGTGGCCATCGGCCAGGGCCAGCCGGGGACCGTCACGGCCGCCGCGAGTCCGCAGCCGTCGACAAGCCAGCGGTCTGGCGGGCCGGGCAGTGTCGTCCCGGACGACGCCCCCGACGACTTCGGTGTCTTCTGGGAGGCATTGCAGCAGGTCAAGGACCGTTTCGTGGATCCAGACCGGCTGGGGGATGAGAACCTCACATGGGGTGCTGTTCGAGGCATGGTCGAGGCACTCGGAGACACTGGCCACACGGTGTTCCTGACGCCCGATGAGGTCAAGGACGAGGCCGATCGGCTCACCGGCCACATCAGCGGCATCGGCATCACCGTCGACACCCGGTCGGGGGCCCCCGCCGTGATCACCGTGTTCCACGACTCGCCGGCGGACAGGGCCGGCCTGCGGGTCGGCGACCTCATCATCAGTGTCGACGGTCAGTCTGTCGAGCGATTGGGGGTGGACGAGGTCATCGATCGTGTTCGTGGTGAGGCCGGCACATCCGTGACCCTGGGCATCCGTCATCGCGACGGCACCACCGACTCCTATCCCATCGTGCGAGGCGAGATCGATCGTGCCCCAGGTCTCGTGGGCCATGGTGCCGGGCACGACGGTGGCCGATATCCGTCTGGCGCAGTTCTCCAGCGGTGCCTCGGACGGCGTGGCGATCGCGGTCCGGGCAGCGATCGGGCAGGGAGCGACCGGGGTGGTGCTGGACCTGCGTGGCAATCCCGGCGGGCTGGTGAACGAGGCGGTGGCGACTGCCAGCGTGTTCCTGCCTGGTGGGATCGTGTATCAGGAGCAGGATCGGTCCGGGGCTCGAAAGCCGGTGTCGGCGAGTGGCAACCCGGATGCGCCTGACATCCCGATGGTCGTGCTCGTGGACTACGGCAGCGCGAGCTCGGCCGAGATCGTGGCGGCTGCCCTGCGGGACAATGGCCGGGCGCGCGTCGTGGGCCAGCGTACCTTCGGCACCGGTACGGTGCTCGAGACCATTCCCCTGTCCGATGGTTCGGCCCTCCGGCTGGGCGTGACCGAATGGCTGACGCCAGATGGCGATGGCATCTTCGATACCGGCATCAGCCCGGACATCGCGGTGGCGCTGGCGGCGGACGGTGCGCCCATCGACCCCGCCGAGCTCCCGGGCATGAGTCGCCGCGAGTTCCGCCAGGCCGGTGATGCCCAGTTGCGGCGCGCGGTGAGGGCCCTCGTGGGCTCCGCCAAGGCGCCCTGAGCGCTGCTGGAGCCCAAGGCCGCTCGGCCCGTGAGCTACCATCGCGGCCGCCGCTCCATCGGTGGCCCGGGTGGGTATCGACCGGTGACAACCGCGTTGCGACAGGAAGGGATGCCCATCGATGAAGGTCCTGCTCGTTGGCGTGGGCACGGTGGGGGAGGCGATCGCCAGGCTGAGCCGCGGGCGTCCCTGGCTGGAGCGGATGGTGCTCGCGGACTACGACCTCGACCGGGCCCGCCGCGTGCAGGCGCAGGTGGGTGACAGCGCGAGCCATCCGGTGGAGCACATCGACGCTTCCGACGCGGCGGCGGTCGAGGCACTCGCGCGCGCACACGACGTCGACCTGGTCATGAACGCGGTCGACCCGCGCTTCCTGATGCCCGTCTTCCGTGGGGCGCTCGCCGCGGACGTGGACTACATGGACATGGCGGTCAGCCTGTCCGAGCCGCACCCCACCGACCCCTACCACCTGCCCGGCGTCAAGCTCGGTGACCGGCAGTTCGAGCTCGCCGCGGAGTGGGAGTCGCCGGGGCCGTCTGGCGCTCGTCGGGCGTCGGCATGGACCCGGGCCTGTCGGAGGTGTTCGCGGCGCACGCCGCGGAAGCACCTGTTCGACGAGGTCCACGAGGTCAACGTGCGCGACGGCGGCGACCTGCGCATCGAGGGCTATGGGTTCGCGACCGTGTTCTCCATCTGGACCACCATCGAGGAGTGCCTCAACCCGCCCATCGTGTGGGAGCGGGCCGGCGGCTTCTCGACCATGGAGCCCTTCGCGGAGCCGGAGCGGTTCATCTTCCCGGAGGGCATCGGGCCCGTGGAGTGCGTCCACGTCGAGCACGAGGAGGTGACGCTCGTGCCGCGCTGGCTCGACGCGCAGCAAGGTGACCTTCAAGTACGCCCTGGGCGACGAGTTCATCGGCGTGCTCAAGACGCTCCACAGCATCGGCCTCGACCGCAACGACAAGATCCGGGTCAAGGGCGTCGAGGTCGCACCGCGGGACGTGGTGGCGGCGCTCGTGCCCGACCCGGCAACGCTCGGCGACCACATGCGCGGTCGTGCCGTCGTGGGCACCTAGGTCACGGGCTCAAGGACGGCGCGCGCCCGCGAGGTCTACCTGTACCAGATGTGTGATGCGCAGGAGACGATGCGCGAGCACGGCCTGCAGCCGGTGGCGTGGCAGACCGGCTTCAATCCCGTGGTCGCCATGGAGCTGCTCGCCGAGGGCGTCTGGCAGGGCGCCGGGGTGCTGGGCGACCGAGGCGTTCGATCCCGATCCGTACCTCGCGATCCTCGACCGCGATGGCATCCACCACGACATGATGGAGATCGAGCCGGGCGCGCGACCGCCTGACTCGGCCGCGGGCCGGCGGGACCTCAGCCGCCGGAGACCTCGATGACCCGGTAGTGGATGTCGTGCCCGGGGTCTGGATGATGACCTCGTCGCCGGCCCGGTGGCCCAGCAGCGCCTTGCCCACCGGCGACACGTCCGAGATGCGGCCCTTGGCCGGGTCGGCCTCGGCGGAGCCCACGATGTGGAGCGTGACCCGCGCGCCCTCCGCATCCACGACCACGCGTGATCCGAGCGAGATGCTGGTCGGCGTCGATCGTCTGGATGACGACCGCGGTCTTGAGCATCTGCTCCAGGTCCCGGATGCGACCCTCGAGGAACGACTGCTCGTTGCGCGCCGCCTCGTAGTCGGCGTTCTCGCGCAGGTCGCCCAGCTCGCGGGCGCTCTTGACACGCAGGATGACCTCCGGCCGCCGGACCGTGGTCAGCTCCTGCAGCTCCGCCTGGAGCGCCGCGAGCCCGGCGCGGTGACCATGGTCGGGGGCGGCGCGGGTCGGTGAGCGCGACCGTGCTGCGGCCCGGCGCCGCTGCGGGTCGTCGTTGCCCGCGGCGGCGCTGTGCGGCGCGCGGTCGGGCTTTGGCGCGGGCTTGCCGGCGTTGGTCGTCGGCCTCGGACGCGACGCGCCGGGCGCTTCGCCCTCGGCCAGCTGGGCGCCGGTGATGCCCGTCCGCTTGGCGTCGCCCGTGGCGGACTCAGGTTGGCCCAGGGCAGCAGGGGACCGAACTCCGCGAGCGGCAGCGGCGACTCGGCCGCATCGACGTCCGCGGCGATGGCGCTCGCGAGCCCGTCCTCGTACTCCTCGGGGCGCGTCGTCTCGGCCCACCAGATGCGCAGCCTTGGCCAGGTCGCGCAGGGTCCACAGCCAGTGGCCGCCGGGATGCGGCTTGCGGTCGCCGAGTGGCGTGTGCATCAGCGCCGCGACGCGCGCGCGCGAGCGACTTGCTGGTGCGGCCGACGTAGACCACGGTCTGCTCGGGCAGCCAGAACGAGCCGAGGCGCGCGGCCAGCTGCGTCGCGGTGGGCCGCTCGCCGTCGAGCAGCAGGCCGGGCACCCGCTCCAGCCAGTCCGCGCACGGCCACGATGTCGATGGGTGCCTCGTCGCGTCCGGGCGGGCACCTCGACGAGGAAGATGCCGGGAGAGCGGCTGGGCACCGGCTGGCCCCACACGACGGGTCCATCGGGCAGCAGGTCGAGGGAGCGCAGGAGCGCGACGGCGGACCGGGGTGACGACATGACGCACAGCGTGACACACGCGGCGACGTGTCCGTCGGGCCCGCGTCATGGCCCGAATGACAGCCGATGGCCGCGGTGGGGTAGCCTTGGCGGCCGATCCACGGCGACCGGGGCAGCCGTGCCGATCGATACGGAGGAGCTGTCCGGTCATGTCCGCTGATCCCGGTGTCCGGCCCCGCGCGCGACGTGCTGACGCGCCAGGAGGCGGCCGGTCGGCAGGCGCGGGTCCGTGACGTGCACTACGACCTGGCGTTCGACCTCGTGGCGGGCTCGGCGGATACGCCGGGCGCGCCACCATCACCTTCGAGGTCGCTGCCCGGCGACTCGCCCATCTGGCTCGACGTCACCGGCGGCGAGCCGTTCGTGACGCTCGACGGCCGTACGCTGTCGGGCCGCCGTGCGATGGCCACCGGCATCGTGCTGCCCGACGGACCTCGCGTCCGGGGCCACGTCGTGGTGGAGGTCGACTATCGCAACCGGTACGACCACACCGGCGACGGCTTCCACCGCTTCGTGGACCCCGAGGACGGCACGGAGTACGTCTACTCCAACTTCCAGCCGTTCGAGGCGCACCGCCTGTTCCCGTGCTTCGACCAGCCCGACATCAAGGCGACCTACCAGCTGACCGTCGACGCCCCGGCCGACTGGGAGGTCGTGAGCGCCTCCCGGTGCCGTGCGTCGAGCGGCTGCCGGATGGGCGCCGCCGCCACCGCTTCGAGCGAACGCCGCGCTTCAGCACCTACCTGCTGCCGCTGGTGGCCGGCCACTGGCACGCGCATCCGCGAGGAGCGCGACGGCATGTCGCTGGGCCTGTACGCGCGACGCTCGATGGCGCGCCTCGTGGAGCGCGAGGCCGGCGAGCTGTTCGAGGTCACGCGCCAGGGCTTCCGCTTCTTCGCGGACGCTGTTCGACCAGCCATATCCCTTCGACAAGTACGACCAGCTGTTCGTGCCCGAGTTCAACGCGGGTGCCATGGAGAACGTGGGCGCGGTCACGTTCCACGACAGCTTCCTGTTCCGCGACCCGCCCACGGAGCCCGAGCGCCTGACCCGCGCCGAGGTCGTGCTCCACGAGCTCGCCCACATGTGGTTCGGCGACCTCGTCACGATGCGCTGGTGGGACGACCTGTGGCTCAACGAGTCGTTCGCGACGTATCATGTCGTTCCTGGCGCTGGACGAGGCGACCCGCTTCGCGTGCGCGCGTGGCAGCGCTTCAACGGCGTGCTCAAGCCGCTCGCCTACCGGCGACGACCAGCTGGTCACGACGCATCCCATCGCGGCGCGAGCGTCGCGGACACCGACGAGGCGGTGCTGGGCTTCGACGGCATCACCTACGAGAAGGGCGCCTCGGTGCTCAAGCAGCTGGTCGCGACCATCGGCCGGGAGGCGTTCCGCGACGGCATGCGGGCCTACTTCCGGCGCCATGCCTGGGGCAACGCCACGCTCGCCGACTTCCTGGCCGCCCTTGGCGACGCGGCGGGCCGGCCCCTCGATGCACTGGGCGCGACGTGTGGCTCGGGACGGCGTCGCTGAACACCATCGAGGCGCGCTGGGAGGCCGCCGATGGGCGCATCACCGCTTGACGCTGCACCAGAGGGCGCCCGCCGACCATCCGACGCTCCGACCGCACGCATGACCATCGCGCTCGTCGCACCCGGAGCTGGGCGGCGACGCGATCACCACCCAGCTGGCGCGACCATCGACGGTGCCACGCGCGGAGGTGCCCGCGGTCATCGGCCTGCCCGACGCCGGCGTTCGTGTTCCCCAATCACGAGGACCACGACTACGCCAAGGTGGTGCTCGACCCGGTGTCGCTGGCGTTCGCCCGCGAGCGCCTGGCGAGACGTCGACGACCCGTTCCTGCGCCAGCTCGCCTGGACGTCGCTCTGGGACATGGTCCGCGACGCGCGGCTCTCGTCGACCGACTACCTGGCGATGGTCCGCGCGCAGGCGCCGCGCGGAGCGCGACGTGGCGCTCCTCGACGCGATCCTGGAGCATGCGCGTGGCGTGCCTCCGGCGCTACGTGCCGGAGTCGCGCCGGGCCGAGGAGTGCCACGCACTGGTGGCGACGGCGCTGGCGGCGCTGCGCGCGCGACGGCGCCGAGGACGACCGGCGGTCTGTGGCTGCGCCTGGCGATCGCCGCGGCGGCTTCGCGCCGACGATGTCGAGATCGCTCCTCGACCTGGCCGACGGCGGCGGCCGCGATGGCGACCTGCCCGTCGACCAGGAGATGCGCTGGCAGCTGGCCGTTCGCCAGGTGGCGCTGGGCCTCGCCGGGAGCCGAGGAGCGGGTCGAGGCCGAAGGCGCTCGGGACCCGTCCGACCGGGGGCAGCGGCAGCGCATCCGGGCCGAGGTGGCCCGGCCGGACGCCGCCGCCAAGGCGGCGGCGTGGGGGCGCATCCACGACGAGGGCTACGGCTCGGACTACCTCACCCGCGCCGCGCTGTCCGGCTTCCAGTGGCACCACCAGCGGGAGCTCCTGCTGCCCTATCGGGAGCCGTTCTTCGAGCAGTGTGCCGGCGCATCTACCGGGACCGCGACCTCGGGTTCGCCCGGTCCTACCTGGGTGCCCTGTTCCCGGCCGGCGTGGGCCGAGCCGGAGGTCGCTGGAGCGGGCCCGCGCGCTGCTCGCCGACCTGGGTGCCGGACGACGTCCAGCTGCGGCGCCACCTGCTGGAGATGTGTGACGACCTGGAGCGGATCATCCGGGTGCGTGCCTTCGCCGAGACGGACGTGTAGCCTGCCGGCGCGCCGTGTCTCTGCGGCGATCCGCAGGTCTGACCTGTCCGTGGGCGGCAGCACGGCTTCGGCCGCCCGGTGCTGGCCCCGCTCCGGCCGCGACCGACCACCCCGTGCTGGAGCGGTTCGCCGGGGTGCTCGCGGCGGCGGCACCGCCCGCGGATCGAGCTCGAAGCCGCGCACCTGGCGCAGCGGCAGGTCCTTCTTGAGCAGCCGGTTGATGGACTTGAGCTGCTCCTCCTCCTCGAGCGAGACGAGCGAGATGGCATGCCCGGTCATGCCCGCGCGACCGGTCCGCCCGATGCGGTGGACGTAGTCCTGGGCGTGGTAGGGCAGCTCGAAGTTGACCACCTGCGGCAGCCCCTCGATGTCCAGGCCGCGGGCCGCGACGTCGGTGGCCACCAGCACCCGGACCTCGCCCGACTTGAACTGCTCGAGCGCCTTCTCGCGGTCGGGCTGGCTGCGGTCGCCGTGGATGGCGGTCGAGTCGACGCCGACGCGGTCGAGCCACGAGGCGAGTCGCGCGGCCATGTGCTTGGTGCGCGTGAACACGAGCACCTGGCGCAGGTCGCGGCTGCGCACGAGGTGCGCCAGCAGCTCCCGCTTGTGGTCGGCGTCGACGAGGTAGACGACCTGCTCGACCAACTCCGCCGAGGACACCTTGGGCTCGATGTCCACCTGCTGGGGGTCGTGCAGGAGGGTCCGCGCGAGCGCCCGCACCTCGGGATCGAAGGTGGCGCTGAACAGCAGGTTCTGGCGCTTGGCGGGCAGCAGCGCGATGATCTTGCGGATGTCGTCGATGAAGCCCATGTCCAGCATCCGGTCGGCCTCGTCCAGCACGAGCACCTCGACCTGGCCCAGGTTGACGGTGCGGCTGTTGGCGTGGTCGAGCAGGCGGCCGGGCGTGGCGACGAGGATCTCGATGCCGCCCAGCAGCGCCTTCTCCTGGGGCGGCATGGGCACGCCGCCGTAGACCACGGTGGTCCGCAGCGGCAGGTGGCGGCCGTAGGCCTGGAAGCTGCGCTCGACCTGGACCGCCAGCTCGCGCGTGGGCGTCACGACCAGGCAGCGGACCGGATGGCGGGCCGGCGAGAAGCTGCTGTTGGCGTGCGCCTTGAGGCGCTCCAGGATGGGCAGCGCGAACGCGGCGGTCTTGCCGGTACCGGTCTGGGCGCGGCCCATGAGGTCGTGGCCGGCCAGCACGATGGGGATCGACTGCGTCCTGGACCGGGGTGGGGATGGTGTAGCCCTCGTCGTGGACGGCGCGCAGGATCTCGGGGCTGAGCCCCAGATCGTCGAAGGACAAGGTAGATGCTCCGTTGGTCGCACGATCCACCCAGCGGGGCTCGGTCCAGGATCGTGGCGGATGCTTCTGGGCGCGCCGTGTGGCGCTGGCGCCGGCCGAGAGGCGCCGTACGGCGTGGTTCGCTGGGTAGAGTCTACGCGGTCGATCCGCCACCCGCGTGCGGCCGGAGCCGGAACGCGGGCCAGCGCCGAGTCGCTCCGCGGGTGTGCCGTAGCGCAGGATGAGCGCCGTCACCGCGTCGGCGCGGCCCGACGTCGTCGAGCGGCTCCGCGACTACGCGCCGCGGTCACGACGTCGCCGATGGTCACCCGGCAGCGTCGGTCCGCGAGCAGGTTGCAGCGCCCAGTCCGTGTGGTCATCGGACGCCGCCACGAGCAGGCTGCCATCGGGCTCCTCCACGAACCCGACCGGTGTCGAGATGCGTCGACCGGAGCGCCGGCCGCGCGCCTCGATGACCGCGACCTTGCCCCAGGCGGCGAGATCGGCGGCCATCGGGTCAAGGCCGCTCACCCTGCCATCCTGCAGCCACGTGGCCCTTGATCATGGCGCGATGGCCTTGCCTCAGTTGGCGTTGACAGCGATACGTCCGACGATGGGGGCGCCGAACCGTCGCCGACTGCCACAGATGTGGCAAGTCGCCACCAACCCGGCCGCGTCGACATCCATGATGGTCGGACAGCCATTGGTGGCGCAGAACAGGTGGCGGCTCGCAGCCGAACGGCGGAGTCGTCCGTTGGGCGACCGCTCGCTGACCGAGTGCCGCCGGGGTGTTACGAGAACGTGTGAGCATCCTGATGATCTTCCTGGGACCCCTGCGACGGTTGAGCGCCGGGTCACCCTGTGGTGTCTGGTCGCCGCTCGACGATCGAATGGGAGAGCGGAGCGGCGAAGTATCGATCGGCCGTTACGTCCGGGAACGCGGGAGCTGAGGTTCTGATGCTCGGACCAGCGCTCGACTGCGAACGACCAGTGACGACTATAGCAGGGGTGCAGCCGATCGTCCGATGGTACGTTCAGCGGCTGGCCGGGGACCTGGCAAGCGGGCGTCAGCGACGGCTGGTGCGGGCAGCCGCCTCGACGGCGACGAGCGATACGAGCAGGCCGAGCGCCAGTGTCGCGGCGCGGCGGATGCGCGCGTGCACCGCAGGCAACTCGGCCCGGTCATTGGCCGTGGCGTGTCGCGCGCACCCGCGGGGCGGACGGTCGCACGGGCGGCGTGGGTCGAGCGTCCAGCGGATCACCGACCGCCGGGACTGTGGACGCCTTCGTCATCGGGCGCAACCACGACTGGGGCACCAGTGCCGTGGAGACCGATACGCCAGCGAAGGGCACGACCGGTTCGCCCCAGGGTGCGGCGATGACGGCAGGCCGTCGGCGGTCGCCGCCGACGGGGATCTCCCACGACACGAGTGCCAGACGGTTGCAGCACCTTGATCGCCTCGGCGGCGAGCCGAGCTCGAACCCCCGGGAGACGATGGAGCAAGGAGTCGGGAAGGATCCTGCCGCCCGGCCACCACGAGACCGGGGCCGGCGGCGCCACCACAAGCATCATGGTCGTCCGCACCAGGACTCCGATCACGACGGCCCTCTCGATGGCTCCAGGGATATGGTGGAGACGCGTCCGGGCACCGTACACCATCCGGTGCGTGCAAGCAACACTAGTCGACGCTGGGAGGTGGTGTCCCGGTCGCACCGCCCCGATCGACTCGTGCGCCCGTGGCTGTCGGCCCGCCAAGAATGTTCGAGTGTGTTTGTCAGGCGCTCCTGGGGCCGAAGGCCTATCAGTCGTCCGGTCGGGGCGGTCCGGGGGGTGGATGAAAGCTCACCGTGACCCACCAGGGTCGGTCAGCAGGCTCGTGGGTCACGATGTCGAAGGCGCCGGGGTACTTCGCTCGCAGGGCGACCCGGAGGCCGGCCAGTGAGCGGTCCAGCAGCGCCGTATCCGCGATGCCTCGAGCGTACTCCGACAGTTCCTCGCGGGATCGAAACCGGGCGCGGACCTGGATGGCTTCGTAGCCGTCCGCATTCCATGCGATCCGGATCGACCCATCCGACTCGATGAGCACCCGGCCATGCTACGGCAAGCGCCGGATGGGGCAGTCGGAGTATCCAAGGGCATGCGGTCCTGTCGCCTTGAACATGACAAGATCTGGCATGTTCCTGACGTAATGTTCGGGCATCGCAGTCGAGATGCACCTGGACGCCAAGTCAAGGTGCTGGAGGACCAGCAGGATGCTCGAACACGAGCTGTCGATCGTCATCCATCAGGAGCGTGAGCGGGCGATCCAGGATGCCCGGATGCACCTTCGCGAAGGCATGCATGGCAACCCGTCGCCGTTGCGGAGGGTGGCGACGATGGTGGCCCGGGTGACGCGCCGGACCGTCCGTCCGGCACCCATAGCGTCATCCGCGCCTGCCCAGGCGATCGCCGAGCGGCCGGCGCGCCATGGACGACCGTCCGCACCCCGGATCACACCGGGATGAGCCTGCGGACCTGGCAGCCTGGGATCGATCGAGGATGGCGTGTGATGGCGGTCAGGCGCTCCCCCCGGCCACCGCTGACACCAGCTCCCGTTCAGGCGCGGCGGTGTACCGGGCCAGCAGGTCCTGCGCCGAGGTCGATCATCCGGGCCCGCAAGCCAGGAGGGCCCAGCACCTCCGCGTGGGCTCCGAGAGCAAGCATCCGGGCGTGGACGTCACGGGGCCACTCGGCCACCAGTCGAAGATGTGTCCAACCGTCAGGGTCGGGCTCGTCGAGCGGTGATGGCCGACCGGAGGGTCTCCTCGCCGACGGCGTCGGCAAGCCAGCCCAGGTGGCCCGGTTCGACCCGGATGTGGACCTCGAGACGTTCGGCGCGTGCCTCGTAGGCGGCCGTGGTCTCGGTCCAGAAGGCCGCCAGGTCGAAGTCCTCCGGGCGCTCGAATCGCGTCTCCTCGAGCCACGACACAGCACCCGTGACACGCGGTACGTGCGCGGCTGCCCTCGGCCGAGCGCCACCAGGTACCAGACGCCGCCCTTGATCACCAGCCCCAGTGGGTCCAGCAGCCGCTCCACGGAGCGGTCGCCGCGGTCGTACCCGATGCGGATCCGCCGGTCGTCCCAGACGGCGGTGGCCAGCGCCTGGAGGTGGGGCGCCGCCTCCGCCGTCTGGAACCAGCCGGGCGCGTCCAGGTGGAACCGCTGACCCAGCCGGGTGGCCCGCGAACGCAGCTCCGGCGGCAGCGCGGCGAGCACCTTGAGCCGCGCCGCCGCGACGACGGTGCCCAGGCCCAGCTCGGCGGCAGGTCCCGGGCAGGCCGGACAGGAACAGCGCCTCTGCCTCGTCCGAGGTCAGGCCCGTCAGCCGGGTCCGGTAGCCGTCGACGAGGCGGATGCCGCCGTGCGGTCCGCGTTCGGTGTACACCGGCACCCCCGCCTCGCTGAGTGCCTCCACATCCCGGTAGACCGTCCGGATGGAGACCTCGAGCTGCTCCGCGAGCTCACCCGCGGTGAGCTGGCCGCGGGTCTGGAGCAGCAGCAGGATGGAGAGCAGTCGGGAGGCACGCATGATCGAGCGAGGCTACCATGAACACGACACAGGATCGTCAGGTTCACGACCGGATGGCCCGTCCGCGACCAGATCAGTCGACGGGCTGTCTCGCGCTCGACGAGCCGCGCCATGAGCCCCTCGAGTGTCGCCGCCGGATCGCGACGTCAGGCCCGTGTGGACCGCCGATGGCTGGACCATGGTGCTGCTGGGCGAGACGATCCAGTGGAAGCGCTCCGCCTGTCCGGCAGGGACGCGAGCGGTCCCGCATCGGCGTCGCCGGCGCACAGCCGGGGGATGAGGTCGAGGTGGGCCGCGATGCGGCCGAGGTCCGCGGCCGGGCGCCATCTGCAGCAGCAGTCGGCTCGTCCAGGTCGACTGCGCGCGCCAGGAACCGCTCGCGGGCGACACAGCAGCACGATGCCCGCGTTGAGCCGCTCGCCGCGCTCGACGTCGGGCACGACGCGCAGGATCGGCGTACTGGAACTGGGCGCGCTCAGGCATCGGAACGTGCCGCCGCGCGGTCACGGCCGACACGTCGCTGGCCCGATGCCGACAGCGCAGATCGCCGGTCCGCTCTCGGCCGTCGCGAGGAACGGTCGCGGCTGCTCCAGCCGGCGCGACCGAGGTACTCGCACGAACCGGCTCGCGCGGGACCCGCAGCCAGTCGTCCGGGACTCGGCAAGGATGCCTCCAGAGCAGCGCCGCGTCCAGCATCGGCGCCAGCCGTGCGTCGGCCTCGGCAAGGGAGCCGGCATAGGGCAGCAGCACGTGGTCGGCGGCCTGGGGGAACGGGCGGCGGGCGTGGGCGTCCGGTTCGCGCCACGTGTGCTGGACATACAGCGCGGCGCCGTGGTCGATGAGCCACAGGCCGCCCTGCCAGGTCAGCAGGTTGGGATTGCGGGGGGTGCGGTCGATGTTCGTGGTCACGAGGGCATCGAACCACACGATATCGGCCGCCGCGTCGCCGTCCGGTGGCTCGCTGACGCCCGGCCGGAAGGGCAGCGCATGGGGCAGGAACCGGAGTCCGGCGTTGAGGCCGGGGCTGCGTTCCAGGAGCTCCCGGATCTCCGGGTCGGGCTCGGCCCGGCCAAAGTCGCGGCGCCAGGTCCACGAGCACGATCTCCGGCACCTGCAGACCCAAGGCGACGGGCGATGGAACCGGCCACGACCTCCGCGATGAGGGCCCCGGTGCCCTGGCCGGCGCCCCGGAACTTGACCACGTACTCGTCGCCATCGTCGGCCTCGATGACGGCGGGCAGCGAGCCACCCTCACGCAAGGGGGTGGCATAGCGGACGGCTCGGACGGTGCGCATCACCGCGCGAGTGTACGGGGACTGGCCGGCATCGCTGCCGGCCAGTCGGATGGCCGCTGGGGGGAGCCGCCGGCCCCGCTGTCAGCTCCCGGCGCTCGGCGGCAGGCGCTGCCGACGCGGCTCGCCGGTGCGCTCGGCAGCGGCTGGCCGACGGCGATGACGCCGCGCTGTCCCAGGAACTGGTGCAGCGCGCAGACGTACGGGAACGTCGCCCGCGTCGGGGAACGTGAGCGTGTACGAGGTGGGTGCGCCCAGGCCCGCGTTCAGCAGCCCGGACGTGTAGAAGCTGGTGCCGTCGTAGACGCGGTGCCCCGCGGCAGGCCCGAACGGGTCGATGAGTGTCGGGTCCTGGCCGGTGGCCGGGAACGTGACCGTGTGGGCGCCGGTGGCCGACCAATGGACCGTGTCACCCACGCCGATCTCGAGCCCCGGCGGGCAGCATCTCGTACAGCTCGAGATAACCGGTGCCACCACCGGGCAGGGGCCCGGCCACCGTCGACGCATCCGCGAAGATGTTCCAGGTCGTGGTGCCATCGGCGTTCTTGATCGTGGTCACGTCTGCGAGACGGGCGGCGCGGACCGACTCGACCTGGCTCAGCAGCGCCTCGGCCGTGGCGGCCCGGCACGGCATCCGCCTCTGCCTGGGTGGTGGTACCACCAGCGCCCGCCGCGACCACGTCGACCTGGCCGAACATGCCCGGATGGATGACGCACGCGAAGACGTACGAGCCGGGCGAGGTGAACGACGCGGTCGCGGTCGAGCCCTTCCACAGCAGGCCGGTGTTGACGAAGCCGCTGCCGTCGACCTGTGGCCGAACCCAGACTCGACCGGCGTCGGCGGCTGCTGGCGTCGGTTCCGGCGCCGCCCAGCCGGTCACCGGCCAGGGTCGGGCGCCACGTCCTCGGGGCCGACGCCGAAGGTGACCGAGTGCGGCTCGTCGGAGGCTGACGGTGAACGTGACGCCTGTCCCGACCTCGACGTGAACTGCGCCCGGCAGGTATGCCTGAGCCCGCGACCGTGCCGTCGCCCGCGCCGACGTGTGACCTGCAGCGGGTCGGCGGCGCTGGCGCCGCTGGACAGGGCGACGGCCGCAGCGACCGCCAGGCCCGTCGCGGCGATGCTGGTCATGGCTACGCGATCCCCGAGAGCCGTGTCACGAGCGTGGTGCGCTCGGGTCATCCCGAGTCCTCCCGTGTGGCACCACGATGGAACATGCGATGCCCGATGTCCGGCTCGGCGGCCGCATGGTCGTTCGTCAGGATGCTACGCCGTCCCGGGCGCCGCGCACAGTTCACGGGCCTGAATCCAGGTCGGCGTCGTGACGTCTGAGACGGTACACCGCGGTGGATGGCTCGACCGATCGAGGAGACCACGCAAGTGCGTCGACCGCCGGCCACTCCTCGGCCACGATGCGGAACCACGCCGTGTCGCGGTTGCGGCCCTTGGTGATGCGGTGCTGCTCCTGGATACCCTCGAACCGGAAGCCCATGCGCAAGCGCCGTGCTGCGAGAGCGTTCGTTGAGCGAGTCGCACTTCCACTCCACGCGCCGGTAGCCCAGGCCGAAGGCAGTGCCGGAGCAGCAGCCAGGTCGCCTCCGTGTTGGCGCCGGTTCGCTGTGCGATGGGGCCGTACCAGATGCCACCCAGCTCGATCTTGAGGTTCGCCGGATCGTTGCTCATGAGGTTGACGATGCCGACTGGGCGTGCCCGACGCGCGATCGACCACGGTCAGCGGCGTCCCGTCAGGTGCGTCGAGCTGCGACGCGAGCGAGGTGGTCATTGCCGCCTCGTCGGTGAACGGGCCGCTGGGCATGTAGCGCCACACCTCCAGGTCGGCGTCATAGGCGGGAACCGATCGGTCGCCCAGGGTGATGGCGCGACCATCCGACGCGGCGAACAGGGGACCGCAGTCGACGACGATGTCCACGGGCCGGAGGGTCACCCTCTCGCCCACAAGCACCACGGACGCCGGCTTGCGCGGCAAACCTCGAGATATGGCGATGAGGGCAGGATCGACCAGTCGCCCGACGACCCCCTCCTGATGGCGACTCACGATCGTCCACTCACAGCTCCATCCCGGCAACTAGACTCGTGAGGTCGAAGCGCAGCCAGCGGGAGGACGGCATGTCCACGGAGACGTTCTACACCGCGGTCGGCGGCATCTCGTTCACGCTCCTCGGCCTGTGGTGGGTGGTCGTCATCACGCGCAAGGAGTGGCAGCACTCGCGGGCGCGCCGGATGCTGGCGTACACGGTGTCGCTCCACTTCCTGCTGCCGGGGATGATGTCCATCCTGTCCATCGTGGCGCCTGACGAGCCGCTCGTCTGGCGGGGCGTGTTCGCGCTGGCGGGGCTCATCGGGCGTGGTGGGTGTCATCCTGTTCCGGCGGGCGCTCGTCGAGGACCACGACACGCCCCGCCTGGCCGTGGTCGTGGAGTGGGTCGTGCTGCCCATCTATATCGGCATCACGGTCCTGGCGCTGTTGCCCGACGATCCCCGCGACGCTGGGCCTGTCAAGCTCACGGGCATCCAGGTGGAGGCCATCCTGGTCAGCCTGCTGCTGTTCTTCGGGGTCCAGGGCGCCTGGATCCTGATGGTCGAACCGGTGCGGCGCAACGGCCCGGTGCCGACCGCGACTAGGCGACCGCGACGGCCGGGGCTCGACCGCACGCGGGCTCGTCAGCCGCGGGTGTCGGTCCCGGCGCCGCGGTCACGCAGGAACCGCTCGATGTCCGAGATGAGCTCCGTGCCCGACGGCAGGCGTGCCTCATCGACCATGCCCTCCAGGCGCTCCACGTACGCCGGGTCTGGGCGTCGGCCGCTGCCGCCGCGTCCAGCCGCGTCCGGAGCTGCGCGGGCCTCCTCCGTCCAGCGTCCCGCTGGGGGATGGTCGATACCCAGGTGCTGCTCCAGGATGGACAGCAGCTCCAGGGCCGCCGCCGGATACTCCCCGGAGACGTAGTGGGGCACCTGCGCGAAGTAGCCGACCGCGGGCACGCCCGCACCCGACAGCGCCAGGTCCAGGACCGAGATGGCGGCAGCGGGCACGGTCATGGTGCCGATGGGGCCCGCCTCCACCTCGGCGCGCAGCAGGCCGTCGCGGGAGGCGGTGCCGAACACCGTGACCGGGCGCGTGTGGGGCACGGCCGCTGGGATGGCACCGAGGCTGATCCATTCCTGGATCTCGAGCATCCGCGCCAGCGTGCGCCAGCTCGGCGCCGAGCTGCTGCCAGCGGTAGTCCGGCTCGGGTCCGGTGAGCACCAGCACGTCCCGGTCATCGAGGCGTCGCCGGACCAGCTTCAGCTCCGGCCAGGTGAGCTGCTGGGTATCCCGTCGACGATCTCCAGGGTCGGACGACGCGCCCGGTAGTCGTAGATGCGGTCGCCGTCGAACGTGGCCAGCGTGTCGCCATCCTCGGCGAGCAGCGCGGCCGCCATGGTGGCCGCCGAGCCCGAGTCCACCCAGCCGTCCATGGCCGTGACGACGACCGGCGAATCGAGCGGTCCGGTGGTCACGAGGCGGACGAGGGTCATACCCCGGGAGGATACTCCGGCTGGTGTGGCGGGCCCCTCCAGCCGCCCACGAGCTCCGCCGTTACGCGGATCCGTGCCGGCTGGTCCGATCGTCCATCGTCAGGCGGTGGGTCGGGTGCGGGCGGCGACGCGGGACATGGCGGCTTCCCAGCCGGCATCGAAGGGTCGCCCGGCGCATCCAGGTCGATGACCACCGGCGCGTGGTCCGACGGTGTGGGCGGTCCCTTGCGCGCCTCGCGGTCGATCTCGGCCCAGACGACCCGATCGGCCACCGGGGCCGTGACATACAGCAGGTCGATGCGCATGCCCTGGTTCTTGTGGAACATGCCCGCCCGGTAGTCCCACCACGAGAAGCGCCCGCGGGCCGGTCTCGCGCTGCGCGGTACGCGTCGCGTGAGGCCCGACATCCCGCAAGCCGCGCCAGCGCCGCCCGCTCCGGCTGCCGAGACATGGGTGCCGCCGTGCGCCGCGGCGCGGCGACCAGACGTCGTCGTCGGTCGGCGCCACGTTGTAGTCGCCGCCGATGACCAGGGCGCATGCCGGCGTGCCGCCGCCGTCGGCCGCCCAGGCCGTCAGGCGCTCGAACCAGCGCAGCTTGCCCAGGTAGAAGGGCGAATCGACCACCCGGCCGTTGGGCGCGTAGATGGAGACGACACGGATGCCGCCGCACACCGCGGACACCATGCGTGCCTCGTCGAGCGGATCGAAGTCCTCCTCCGAGACGCCGACCGACGCCCCCGACCGGCTGTCCCGGACGGGCCCGTCCCCGAAGTTGGTGACCGGATCGCTGATGCCCACCCGGCTGGCGATGGCCACGCCGTTCCAGCGGCCCTCGCCGTGGTGCAGCAGGTCATAGCCGGCCAGCTGGAAGGGCATCAGCGGCGCGTCCTCGTCCGAGAGCTTGGTCTCCTGCATCAGCAGCACGTCGGGCTGGGCGCGCTCCAGCCAGCGCTCGACCGCGTCCATGCGGGCCTTCAGGGAGTTGACGTTCCAGGTCGCGATGCGCATGCAGCGAGGGTAGCCGGTCACGCCCGGACGTGGCGGACCGGCGCCGCGGCCGCATGCCGGTCGATGGCCGGCCTGCGCGCGGCACAGCCCCGGCGGCGGGCCGACGGGCTGCGCCTCTGCGTCGACCGGCGCCACGATGACGTAGGCGCCGTCGCGGCCGTACTCCGGTCGATGACTGCTCGACCACTTCACGAAGTCCGTCGGCGAGCTCCTGGCGCTCACCAGGGTATGTGGCTTCGAGGCCCCTGCCCCAGGTGCGGCTGACGCGTCCGTGCCCACGGGTCCTCGATCCAGACCGCGGTGACCTCGAAGTCATCGGTGTAGGCCGGGTCGGCGGTGGCCTTGAAGCCCGACATCACCCAGGCATGCGCACCCCGCCAGACGAGCAGGCCGACCGGCTTGCCCGTGAAGCGCATCTGTCGAGCGGCCATCCGCAGCGCCTCGGTCGCGATCTCGGACGGCCATCTCCTGGAACGTGCCGTAGCCCTCCTCGCCCAGCCCGACCGGCCCAGCCGTAGCACCGAGGCGCCGGGCCGCGTCTCGACCCAGGGGCTGATGTCCCGCGCCAGGTCGTAGAGCCCTTCTGGGTCGACTTGGACCGGTCCGGCTTCCCGCGCTCCATCAGGTTGATCATCATCTGCATCGACGCGCCCACGCACCAGCTGGCGTTGTACTGCGGCACGTGATCGTTGCGGCGGTACAGGTCCATCGAGAAGCGGCCCGGGCGGGGCCTGGGTCGCAGCGCGGGTCGGAGGCTGCGGCGTCCGGCGTTGCGGTGGAGGTCGCCGCCTGCGGTGTCCGGATCCCGGGCGAGCTCGTGGAGCCGCGCGAGCTGCAGCGGCACGCTCCGCCGGCACGATCGCGCACCCCGACACCAGCACCAGCGCGAGCGAGCGCGGCGACGAGCGCGAGCGAGCGGGTGGCGGTAGTCCGGGACGGCCATGAGCGACCGCGTACACCTTACTGCGTATGGTCACGGCCGCCGACCTCCGGATCGAGGAAGCTTCATACCGGCGAACCGGATGGTCATGGCTTCGCGGTGCGGGCCGGCCGACGGGCGCGGTGTGGGCAGCGGATTGAGGGCGGCCTTGGCCAGCCGGTTCGCGACCTTGTCGAGGTTGGCGAAGCCGACGTTCGCCAGCACCACCACGTCCAGGTCCTCGTCGGGCAGCCGGTACATCACCGAGCCAGAAGCCGCGCAGCGAGCCACCGTGGCCGTAGCCGTGCTTGCCCGCGACCGTCTGGGTCCGCGCGCCCAGGCCGTATCCGGAGTCCTTGTAGAAGTCGAGCATCTGGGCGAGCTCGTCCGGGGTCAGCACCTCGCCCGCCGTAGAGCGCCATCTCCCAGTCGAGCAGGTCGCGGACGCTGCCCTCCATGGCGCCCGCCGCCCAGGCGACCGTCGCGGTCGGACGTGGTGGGTCGGAAGTCGGTGCCGTCGGACCATTCCCGGAACCCGTCGCCGCTTCTTCCAGAACGCCCTTGGCGCCCACCAGGCCGACCGGCTGGCCGGCCTGCTGGAAGACCGTCTCGTCCATGCCCAGTGGCTGCCAGCAGCCGGTCGTGGATGAGGGTCGCGAGCGGCTGGCCGGTGACCTGCTCCAGGATGAGGCCCAGCAGCACGTAGTTGGTGTTGGAGTAGCCGAAGCCGCTGCCCGGGCGCGAATGCCGCTGGTCCGCTGAGGGCCAGGATCTCCTCGGTCGTCCAGGCGTGGATCGGGTCGTTCGAAGACCAGCTTGGGGTAGTCCTTGTGCTGGAAGTAGTCGAAGATGCCGCTCCGGTGCGCGAGCAGCATCCGGACCGTGATGCGGTCGGCGCCTGGGATCTCCGGCAGCCAGGCGTCGATCGTCTGGTCGAGACCCAGCTGACCCTCGGTGGCCGCCCGGAGCGTGAGCGCGGCCACGAAGGTCTTGGTGATGCTGCCCCATGCGAACGGGCGTGTCCGCCGTGGCCTCGGGGCCATCCGGGCCAGAGCACCCCCTCGGCCCCATACCAGACGCTGCCGTCGGGCAGCTTGACGGCGGCGACCAGGCCCGGTGCGCCGACCTCCTTGGCCATCTGCCGGAAGGCCCGGTCGAGGCGCCGTCGCTGAGCGCCGGGGCGGGTCGGGGGTACGCCTCGCTCGATGTGGCGGCGAGGGGCGTCGTCGACGGGGCGTGGGTCCCGTCGAGTGAGGTCAGTGGCGACCGCGATCGGTCCGGAGTCCGCCGGACCAGGGATGCCGTAGGTGACGGCGACCGCCGCAGGGTCGCCTTCCGATGCCGGACGCGGCGCTGCTCCGGGTCCGAGCGCCAGGCAGTGCCACGATGGCGAGGACCACGATGGCGCCGACGATGAGCCAGCGGACCCAGCCAGGTCCGTGCGGGCTGCGCCGGGGCGGCGTTGCCGCTGGCTGCTGCCGGACCGGTCGACCCGGTTCGTCGCGGCTGTGTCGGCCGGGGTCGTGCCTGCGACCGCTTGGATGGCTGCGCCACGGGCGGATGGTGGCACGCCGCTGCGGATGGTCGCTCGTGCGGCGGGCGCCCGCCTGGCGTCGACGGCGCGGGCGTCTGGCGGGTGGGGCGACGTACGTCGGGCGCGGCGGATGTCGCGGACGAACGGGACCAAGCGTCGATGGCCCGGACGGGTCGCGGGCACCATCTGGGTGCACCCACGGAGCTACGTCATGGACCTGTCCAACATCATCCCGGTCGTCTTCATGCTGGCCGCCGCACTGCTCGTGCTTGGCGGGCTGGCAGTCATGTCACACCTGTTCGGCGCGGACAGCCGGGAGCTTGGCATCCGGGACGGCCGCCCGTCCATGGATCTGGCGACCACGAGGATCTGGCGCTGCGACCTGCGGCAGCGCCAGGTCGCGGCAGCCCAGGGTCGGGCGACCCGACCGGTCCGGCAGCTGTGCGAGGCATCGGTGACCTCGCCGCTCCAGCGCGGCATCGCTCGGCGGCCGCCAGCTGCGCGCGGCTGCACCGGCATGGCGCTCGGCGAGTCGCCGAGCGGCGATGGCAGCGCTCGAGCACGGAGCGATGTCGCGATGCGTGCTCCAGCGTGCGCGAGCATCGGGATGCAGCGGGCGCCCGATGAGTGGTCGCCGCGTGACGCATGCAGATGAGGGGCACGACGGTCCGTGCGTGCCGTCGACGGCCAGCTCGACCTGCGCGCCGGCAGCTGGCCGGCCGACGCTCGTGGCTGCGATCGCCGACCACGAGGCGGTCGCCGCGGACACGGACGCGACCGGCGCTGGTCACGGGTCTCGACGACGAACACGCCGCCGGGGCCGATGACGAGGCGTCCGATGGTGCCCGTGAGACCCGGCGCGACGCGGTCACGCAGCACCAGGTAGCCCAGGCTGGACAGGTCGCTCGAGCGTCGCGCCCGAGTTGCGGCGATCCTCGGCGCGGCGGACCAGCGCCGCGACGACGCCCAGCGACGATGGCCGCGGTGAGCACGAAGCCGACCAGGGGGGTCGCCGGCATCAGCAGCACCAGGACGGCGATGGCCGCACCGACGGCAGAGCGAGCACAGGCACGCGACATCGCGGTCGCCGCCGACGGTCGTCGGACGACTGGCGTGGTCGTCGGCTCCCGCATCGACGTGGACGTCGTGGCACGTGTGATGGTGCCGCGCCATCCCAGGAGCCTGCCGATGCGTCATGGCTGGGCTCGCAGACAGGTCGCGGGTGCGGAGGCGCCGCCGGCAAGAGGTCCGTGTCGGGTCCGGTCGGCTCCGGTGTGCTCGACAGGTCCGGGCCGCACCGGAAGCGATCGCCGGCGGCCGTATCCTTCCGGCACGATGACCGACGATCCCGATGCCAGTCCCGACTGACCCCAGCGAGCAGGCCGACCGCGGTCGCCGAGGCGCGTGCCGGTGAGCCACGCCACCCGGCGGGTGGTGGCGCCGGCCCTGGAGGAGCTGCTGTACCAGCCGATCCCGGTCCTGGACAAGGGCTTCGTGCGGGTCATCGACTACATGGGCGACGACCAGGCCATCGTCCAGGCGGCGCGCGTCTCGTATGGCGCGGGCACCCGGACGGTGCGCAGCGACGCCGGGCTCATCGACTACCTGATGCGTCACCAGCACACCTCGCCGTTCGAGATGTGCGACATCAAGCTGCACGTCAAGCTGCCGGTGTTCGTCGCCCGGCAGTGGATCCGGCACCGCACCGCGAGCGTCAACGAGTACTCCGGGCGCTACTCCGAGATCGCGGACACGTTCTACGAGCCGGAGCCGGCCGCCATCGGGCGGCAGTCGGCGCCGAACCGACAGGGTAGCGCGGGTGCGGTGTCCGCCGAGGCCGCCGAGCGGGCCACTCGACGCGCTGGCGGGAGGCGCCGCCCAGGCATACGAGCAGTACCAGGCGCTGCTGTCCGACGAGGACGACGCGGTCGCCCGCGAGGTGGCCCGCATCGGGCTGCCGCGTCAGCCACTACACCGAGTGGTACTGGAAGATCCAACCTCCACAACCTGCTGCGCTTCCTGGAGCTGCGCATGGACGAGCCACGCGCAGTACGAGATCCGGGTCGTACGCCGAGGCCATCGGCGCGCATCGTGGCGGCCTGGGTGCCGCTCACCTGGGCGTCGTTCCTGGACCAGCGCTTCGGGTCGGTGACCACTCTCGTCCAAGGCCGTCTGGCGTGCTGCGGGCCGAGCTGGCTGGTCGCGACCTGGACCTCGAGGGCGCCGGCATGTCCAAGGGTGAGGCGCGTGAGCTGCGCGAGTCGCTCGACCTCGTGCCACCGCGAGGGGAATGACGGGCCTCGGTCGGCCTGCCGAGTCCTGGGCCGGCAACGGCCTACCCGGCAACGGGATACGCCGCGAGGTCCCAGAACCAGACCGGGTGTAGCTGGGTCACATCCGGTACGCGCTCCGAGCGCAGCACGGTCCACCGTGGGTACAGGATGGGCACCCAGGGAGCATCGGCCATGATCTGGCGCTCGATGTCCTGATAGACCGGCACCGCGGCCGCCATGTCCGTGATGGTGCGCGCGTGGGCAGCCTGGGCGTCGACGGCCTCGTCGCAGTACCAGGCCCAGTTCAGGCCGCCGTCGACCGCCGACGCGCAGGAGAGGATGGGATCGATGAAGTCCGACGGGTCCGGGAAGTCCTGATACCAGTTGCTGTACACCATCGGCGCCGCGTGGGCGGTGGTCACGGTCCCCATCAACGTCTTGAAGTCGAGGGCCTGGACCTCGACCGTGATCCCGATCTTCGCCAGGTCAGACGCGATGGCTTCCGCTGACAGGCGACTGATGTCCGAATCGTCGGTGTACAGCTTGGTGGAGAAGCCTGTGTTGCCGGCCTGGTCCATGAGCTTCTGCGCTGTCTCGACGGAGAAGGGATACGGGTCACAGGAGGGGTCGTGACCAGGGATGGGCGTGGGAAAGATGCAGCCCGCCACCGTCGCGCGGCCGTTGATGATGCGGACCTGGTTCCGCTTGTCGATGGCATGGTTGACGGCCTGACGCACGAGCGGGTCGACGAAGGGACTATCCGGCCCCGATGTGTCCATCGACAGATAGAAGGTCTGTACCGCGTCGGACGAGACGATTCGGTCGGCATAGGCGGGATCGGTGGACACCGACGGCCAGTCCGCCGGCAGGATCTGGTTGCCCATCAGGTCCAGCTGGTTCGACTCGGCCTGGAGCAACTGGTTTCCGGGAGTCACGCCAAACCGCACCTCGATGGTATCTGCCTTGGGAAATCCAGTCCGCCAGTAGTGCGGGTTGCGCTGGAACACGGCGCGCTCGCCCGGCACGTACGATCCAAGGATGTAGGGGCCGGAGCCTACCGGGGCCGCGGCGAACGCGGCCGTGTCCATTCCCGCCAGCTCCGCGGGAAGGATGCTTGCAAAGGGCATCGCAAGCACGTTGAGGAAGGTGCGATCCGCGCGGTCGAGCGTGATCCGGACGGTGTCCTGATCCAGGGCCACGATACCGCTTGCCTCCGTCGACTCGCCCGAGAGCACCGCATCCGCACCCTCGATGACCGACAGGAACGACGTCCCTACGGGCGACGGGGAGGGTGCCAGGTCTGGCCGCAGGAGACGGTTCAGGGAGAACACGACATCCTGTGCCGTGACCGGACGGAGGACCTCCCCACCGCGGACGAAGTTGGCATCGGGACGCAGGTCGAATGTGTACGTGAGGCCGTCGTCGGAGACGGCTGGCATCTCGGCGGCGAGACCAGGCACGATCGTGGTCCCTTCGTCGTAGGTCACGAGGGTGTCCCACAGCAGGCGCTCGAGCACCCAGGCCGTCGAGTCGTAGCTCTGGCTCGGGTCGAGCGGCCCGGGGTCGTTCTCGAATGCCACTGACAGCTGGCCTCCCTGGGCCCCGGCCCCGCCCTGGGTCGCGGTTCCCAGCTCGGGGCTGTGTCCGGTGACCGGGCCCTGGTCTGGCGGTTCGCCCTGTGCGGCGCCCCCGAGTGGCACCATGAGGGCAAGCACCAACGCCAGGCCGGTGCCCAGGCGATACATCCGCGTGGTGAACATCACGTTACCTCCTGCACCGCGGACGCCCGCGCCCGAGTCATGGACGGAGGATGGTGGTGTGGTCTGGTGCGGTCAAGCGATCAGATGATTGCCGGGGTCGCCCGGATCTCCTATCGCGAGGCCTCTCGCGTCGGGTGTCGGGTAGGCTCCCGTCGTGACTGCGGGAGGCGCCTCTGAGGGTCGTGAGATCGCTCTCCTCTTTGGCACGCGCTGCCTCCGGATGTTCGGCTACGGGTTCCTTTCGACCGTCCTGGTCCTGTACCTCACGTCACTGGGGTACTCCCGGCGGCGACATCGGGCTGCTGCTGGCGCTCACACTGCTGGGTGACGCTGTGATCTCGCTGTGGCTGACCACACATGCCGACCGCATCGGGCGCCGGCGCGTCCTGGTTGCGGGCGCGGTACTGATGCTCGTGGCAGGCCTGGCATTCGTGGCGACGCCCATCTTCGTGGTGCTGGCGGTCGCCGCGACGATCGGGGTCATCAGCCCAAGTGGCAACGAGGTTGGCCCGTTCCTGGCGGTCGAGCAGGCATCGCTCAGTCAATTGGTGGCTCCCGGTCGCCGCACGTCGGTCTTCGCGCGCTATCAGCTGGTGGGATCGTTCGCGACAGCGACCGGCGCACTCACGGCGGGCGTCGTTGCCCAGGC
This sequence comes from uncultured Chloroflexia bacterium, assembly GCA_963760625.1. Classification (GTDB taxonomy): domain Bacteria; phylum Chloroflexota; class Limnocylindria; order Limnocylindrales; family CSP1-4; genus JAFMJV01. Next base: position 468,566 of record CAVXDU010000002.1, on the reverse strand, counting down.
TCGCGATCGATCGGGGCGCGCGCGCTTCGGATGCGTATCGGTCTGGTCATCGTGGGCTATGCGCTCATAGGCATCGTGCTCGCGATGTTGTTCACTCGGCTCGGTCCGCCAGATCGAGGTGCCTCCGCGGGACGTCCGGGATGTGCCCATCCGTACCCGACTGGGTCTTCATCGATCGCAGCGCATCGTGTTCGGCCTGTCGATGCTGTTCGCGCTCGATGCCTTCGCAGGCGGCTTCGTCATCGCCGGCTTCATCGCATTCTGGTTCCAGGAGCGGTTCGGCCTCGACCCGGCGGCCCTGGGCCTGCTGCTATTCGGCGCCAACGTGTTGGCGGGCCTGTCCGCGCTCGCCGCAGGTCCCCTCGCGGCACGCTTCGGACTGGTGAACACCATGGTGTTCACGCATCTGCCATCGAACGTGCTGCTGGTCCTGGTGCCATTCATGCCCACCGTGGAGTTGGCCGTGGGGGTCCTGCTCATCCGGTTCGCCATCAGCCAGATGGACGTGCCGACCCGGCAGTCCTACACCATGGCGGTCGTGGATGCGGACGAACGGTCGGCCGCGGCGGGGGTCACGGGCGTGGCGCGCAGCGTAGGCGTTGCCGCCTCGCCTCTATTCGCCGCGCCGTTGTTCGTCAGCACGGCGTTCGCTGGCGCACCATTCGTCATCGCAGGGGCGCTCAAGATCGTCTACGACGTGCTGCTGTATCGTCGGTTCCAGGCCGTGCGACCTCCGGAAGAGGTACGTTGACGAGGTCGCGTCATGCGATCCTGGACCCTTGCTGGTCAGGATGAATCCCGGTAGGACCCGTCCCGATGCATCACTTTGCTGCGTTAACCGCGGACGACGCTGCCTAATGGGTGGCGCAGATCCCGGCTGGCGAACCGCCGTGCGATGCCGTGTTCCTGGTCCAGGTGTTGTCGGTGCCAGCCGTACCGGATCCGCTTGAGGCGTCCTGGCAGGTGCCCCCGGCGCCGGTGACCTTGTTGTGCCGGAGCTGGTTGCCAGTCGAGGTTGAGTCGACGGCGATGCCGATGTTCCTGGCACCGATGCGATTGTGCTTGATGGACGTGTCCTCGACCTGCTGGAGCAGGATGCCTGCATAGGTATTGGTGAAGCGGTTGTTGCGCACGCCAAGCTGGTCGGCGCCGACGGCGAACAGCCCGTACAGCACGCGACGCACCGTGTTGCCGCGCACCTCGATATGACCGTTACTGCCGGGCCCGGACGCCGTGACATACACGGGCGAGACGAAGATGCCCGCAAGGAAGGTCGCACCCCCGATGGGTGCGGCGCCCGCCCCCTGGATGACGTTGTTGCGAACGCTCCCGCGCACCCGACCGAGGAGTCCCACAGCGAACTGACCGCCGACGGTGATGCCTCCGACCGGCGAACCGCCTACTGGCGGCTGACCGAAGTAGGCCCGCACCGAATTGTGGACGACATCTATGTCGAGCCTGGTGGACCCGGCGAACCCGCCCACGCCCATGAACACGGTGTCCCGGACCTCGTTGAACCCGATGACTCCCGACGAGGCTCGCGCGGTCGAATCCGGTCCGACCGCATCGAGCAGCAGGATGCCGTAACCCTGAAAGCACGCAGAGCTGGATCGCGCACCGGGTGCCAGGATCCGATTGCCCCTGATTGCGGTGTGTCGTGAGCCCAGCCCGATGATGGTGGCGTCGACGTTGTCGCACGGGCCATGGGTACGGGTAATGGTCTTGAAACCGCGGACAGTCACCCGGTCGACGTGGTCGATCAGCACCAGGAAGCTGAACCCGAGGGGTCGATCGAGCGAGGATGGGGTCTTGATGATCGCCCCAAAGGGCGTCCAGGACCTGAGGGTCAGGCCATCGCGGTTGCCGCGGATGACGACCTGCTCTCGGTAGGTGCCGGGGCACACGATGACGATGTCGTCGTCGTCGCTCGCGGTGACGGCGCCCTGGATGCTTGTCGCCGCGCCGGCGGAACCGTTGCAACCACGGGGACCTGCATGGCCATCCCGGTCGACCCAGCGAGTCGTCGTCGTGGCTGCACTCGCGGTGGCGAATGACATGAGGGTCGCGGTGGATATGGCGACGAGAACGGCACCGACCGTCGACAGCCGTCTGGAGCCTTGCATGATCACCCCTGTGGTTCGGGACATCCCACCAATGCACCACACGGTAGCCGCGGTGATCGCCATGTCACGGCAAGCCAAAGGTCATCCGGCAGAGCGCGAAGGTCCCGCCGCACCCTGCCTGGCCTGCTGCCCCGATCCCGTGGGGTGGATCAGCAGCACCACCAACGTGGGCGACTGCGCGCTTGCCTCGCGACGGCGCCCGCACGCGCTGGCGAGACGTTCGGGTCAGCAGGATGTCACGGTGGCGTCACCTGTCGCCGCAGCACAGCGCAGGGCGTTGCTATCGGCGCTGAAGTACGAGCTGTAGATCGCCTTCGGTTGCTCGTCGTATCCGTACGACACGAGACCGTTGATGAGATTCCCGCGGCCCAGCCCAAGGATCCAGGGTCCACCGGACGACCCGCCCGTCATGTCGCAGCCGACGCCGATGGTGTCGTACCCGGTCTGGCTCGCGTCGTCGACGGCGTGCGACGCGTCGCACGTCACCAGCCTCTCGCCCGTGAATGGGCTTGCCGCCGGGTATCCGAACAGGTCCCAGTGTTGGACGCGTGCCTGGTCCCAAGCGATACCGAGCGAGCCGACCCGGCTCTGGAGCGTCTTGGCTGCTGTTCCGGCCGACGTCGAAGGCCGCCTGGTCGTAGGCGAAGTCGGCACCATCGATCCAGCCCTGCAGCGCCCACAGATGCTTGGCCGCGAACTTGCCATACGGGTTGGAGCCGTTCCGGCGAGCGGGCACGAAGACCACGTTGCTGGACCAGTGGCCCGCACCGTCATGAAGGCAATGACCGGCCGTGAACACGACCTGGCGAGGCGCCGACGCGACCGACGAGCCGGAGCAGACGTAGTCGACGCCGTCCTGGCGCAAGAAGACCTTGCCCACCGTCCGATACGGATAGACCTTCTGGAGCTCCTTCTCGACCGTCCGGCGCGTGAACGGGAAGGGATACTCGTAGTTGTCGCCCACCGGCTCGCCGGCGTTGATGCCCGCGCCCTGGCTGGGCACGGAGCCTGACACGTCCCGGGTGGCCCCCGACTCGCGAGACCCGGTCGAGTGGCTGGCCCGGGCGCGTCGCCCGGGTCGCATCGGCGTCGCGGCGCGCTTGCGCGCTCCGTCCAGTAGGAGCCGCCGCGGATCGGGTCACCGCGAGGTCTCCCGTGGCTCACCGCCTGTCCGGGATCGCGCGCGGCACCCAAGGCAGGACCGGCCGTCAGGAGCACCATGGCCGCGGCGAGGACCATGGCCGTCAGGAGTCGGCGAAGCATCTGGGACCCTTTCGAGCCGGTGCGAGCGTCGTGGTCGGTGACCCGATCCGCGTGCCGCCCTGGTATGCACTCGGCGATGTCGCATCATGCGCCCCACGGTCGAGCGGTATCGTCGCGCTTCGTGACCGAGTACCAGTACCCCCGGCTCAGCGCCGGGACCCGGCGATTCACGCTGGGCGTGCCCCGCGACATCACCATCGCGCCCGACGGCGGCGGGTCGTGTTCCTGCGCAGCCCGTCCGGCACCGATCCGGTGACGTGCCTGTGGGAGCTGGATGTCGCGACCGGGGTCGAACGCTCGTGGTCGATCCGCGGACCCTGCGACCATCGCGACCGGCGCGTCGCAGCGACGCGCACCTGCCCGCGGAGGAGCGTGCCCGACGGGAGCGGGCCCGGGAGTCGGCCGGTGGCATCGTCGCGTATGCCCCGACGATGGCGCTCGACGCGCGTCGCGTTCGCGCTCGGGCGCCTCTGGGTCGCGAGCCTGCGCAGCCTCGGAGCGGCCGAGTACCTCGTCGCTGGACACCCCACCGGCGTCATCGACCCGCGGCTCTCCCCGGACGGCCGCCGCGTGGCGTACGTGGCGGACGGCTCGCTCCACGTCCAGGAGCTGGACACGGGCGAGGACCGGTCCTCGCGGAACCGGACGGCCCGGACGTCACCTGGGGCCTGGCCGAGTTCATCGCCGCGGAGGAGCTCGACCGGATGCGCGGCACTGGTGGTCGCCCGACGGGCGCCACGCTGCTCGTCCAGCGCACCGATGAGTCGCGGGTCCAGCGCTGGCACATCGGCGATCCGGCCAACCCCGATCGGAGCCGCAGGTCCTGGCATATCCCGCGGCAGGGCACCACCAATGCCACGGTCGGCCTCTGGCTCATCGGCCTCGACGGCACGCGCACACCCGTCTACTACGACGACGAGTACCTGACGGAGGTCACCTGGGACCGTCACGCGCTGTCGCTGACCACGCTGACCCGCGACCAGCGTGACCTCCGGGTCTGGACCGTGGACCGTGGCCACCGGGTCGACCAGCCTCGTGTGGCCGGGCGGACCGACGCGGCATGGATGGACGTCCGGCCCGGCCTGCCCCTGCACCTGCCGGACGGTTCGATGGTCTGGCTGGCCGATTCGGAGATGCCCGGCAGCCTGTTCATCGACGGTGTGCCGGTCACGCCACCGCAGCTGCAGGTGCGCGAGGTCATCGGCGTCGATGGCGACCGGGTGCTGTTCCGGGCGAGCGTCGACCCGACCACCATCGACCTCTGGGCCTACACGCACGCCGACGGGTCGATCGAGCGCCTGAGCCCCGACGAGCCCGGCGTCTGGACCGGCCGCTCGCGTGGCGGCACGCTCGTCCTGAGCGGCCAGACGCTGGCCGGCGAGGGAACCACGCACCGGGTCCTGGCCGCGGACGGCACGCGACGGGTCATCCGCGACGTGGCGGAGGCCCCGGCATCACGACCCCCGTGCACCCTCCTGCGCGACCGGGTCCACGGGACTGGCCACGGCCGTGCTGTTCCCGACGGGTCATCGCCGGGCTCGCAACGCCTCCCGGTGCTGCTCGACCCGTACGGCGGCCCGGGCCACCAGCGCGTGCTCGCGGCGAGTGGCGCCTACCTCGGTTCGCAGTGGTTCGCCGACCAGGGCTACGCCGTCATCGTGGCGGACGGCCGGGGCGCGCCCGGGCGTGGGCCGGCCTTCGAGCGGGTGGTCCGGGGCGACCTCGCCACTGCGGCACTCGAGGACCAGGTGGATGCGCTCCACGCCGTCGCGGCCGCCTACCCGGACGACATCGACCTGACCCGGGTCGCCATCCGCGGCTGGTCCTTCGGCGGGTTCCTGGCCGCGCTCGCCGTGCTCCGGCGACCGGACGTGTTCCATGCCGCGGTGGCGGGTGCGCCGGTGACCGACTGGCGCCTGTACGACACCGGCTACACGGAGCGGTTCCTGGGCGACCCGGCGAGGCGACCCGGAGGCGTACGAGCGCTCGTCACTGCTGGCCGACGCCCGCCACGCTCAGCCGGCCGCTGATGCTCATCCACGGTCTCGCCGACGACAACGTGGTGGCGGCACACACGCTGCGACTCTCGTCGGCGCTGCTCGCCGCCGGGCGGCCGCACACCGTGCTGCCGCTCACCGGTGTCACCCACATGGCGACCCAGGAGGACGTGGCCGAGAACCTGCTGCTGCTCCAGGTCGAGTTCCTGGCGGCTGCGCTCGACCCCGGCGACCCACCGCGACACACAGTCATACGCCGTGCCGCCGAGGGTATAGGCTTCCACAGTCGGTTCCGCCGGCCGGTCCGGTCGGGCTGTCGAGGGAGGAGTGGATGGGCATCGCGGGAGGGACGAGGTGGTCATCCTGCCGACCCTGTCGGTGGTGCTCGCGACGGCCGCCGTCGCGTCTGGCGCCGCGTCCGGGGTGCCGGCCGCCGTCGGAGCCCCGGAGTCGACGGCCGCTGCCAGCCCTTGTGCTTCGCCGCCGGTCCCGCGGCCCCGAGACCCGATCGGCGCCTCTCGTGATGCCCGAGGACTATCCGACTGGCCCTGCTGGACACCGTGTGGCAGGACCTTGCCGAGAGGTACGTCGACCCGGGCATGGATGGCGTCGACTGGGCGTCGGTGCACACCGAATATGCACAGCGCATGGTCCGAGCGCCGAGAACGCCTGGGAGGACTACGCGATCCTGGAAGAGATGGTCGGGACTGCTCACGCGACCCCGACACCGTCTTCGTGAGCGCCCTGACGCTCGAGTCGGAGGCCGCCGCAGACCCGTCGTACGGTGGCATCGGCATCCTGGTGGACAACGCACCGCGGCGTCGCCCGAGGATGGACTGCGGGTCCTGTACGTCTTCCCGGACAGTCCTGCGCTGGCCGCCGGCATCGCGCCACGGGACCTCATCCTCGACGGCGGCGGAGATCCCTGCCCGCGAGCCGAGCTCATCCGCGGACCCGTCGGCACGACGGTGAGCCTGCTGGTCCAGTCACCCGGCAAGGAGCCTCGAACCGTGGACGTGGAGCGGCAGCAGATCGCACCCGTCCTACGAAGTGGTTACGAGACGCCTCGAGCGATGCCCCGGCCATCGGATCCCTGCGGCTGCTGTCGATCGCTGGCGATGGACGTGCCACCAGCCGTCACCTCGGCGCTGACCGGCCTGCTCGACGGGGATCCGCTGAATGGCCTCGTCATCGACCTGCGCCACACGTCCGCCGGGCGCGCCGGGCGTCACGACCAGCGTCCTGGGCCAGTTCGTGGGTGGCGAGGTCGGCCACGCTCGTCACGCACGCGGGACCGACGCCGTACGTCGTGGAGGCAGGCGACCTGCGTGACCGGCTCAAGGGCACTCCACGTTGTCGGTCCTCGTCGACGCGGCCACCGACGGTCGAGGCGGAACGTCTCGCGGCCATCCTCCAGTCGCAGGGCCGGGCGGTCGTCGTGGGACAGCAGACGCCCGGCAGACCCAGCTCATCCAGCAGGTGCCGCTGCCGGACGGCTCGGTGCTCCAGATGGTGGTCGGCGGCCTGATGACCTCGGACGGGACCCGGGTCGAGGGTCACGGGGTCATCCCCGACGTCGTCATGGACGACGACTGGCTGGCCCAGCCTGCGGAGTCGGACTCCTGGATCGGCGCAGGCGGTCGAAGATCCTCAACGGCCGGTCGCCTCGGGCGTCCGGGCACGAGGCGCCATGATGGTCAGCGCGCATGGCGCGCATGGCGCCCGACACTTGGAGCGCTCCTGCTGGTGCTTGCCGTGAGTTCCGTGACGGCCGGGCAGTCCCCGTCCCCGGTGGGTCTGCCTCGCCCGAGCCGTCGGGCCCTGCCCGTCGTGCGGCCGGGCGGTCGCGCTTGGTCGCCTGGTGGACATGGTCGGTGTGCTTGAGGCCGACCGGCTCCTGCTCGTCGAGTTGCGCAAGGACCTGCCGATCGACCGCACGGAAGCCGAGGCGTACCTCGCCCGCGTGGAGCAGTTGTCGCTGACCTCGGATCCGGCCCGCCTGGGGGTCATCGTCAGCCGCCTTCGGGCGGCAGCGCCTGCCTACCTGGACTGGCGGTACCAGCAGTTCGCGTCCCAGCAGGAGGCCAGCGAACGCATACGTGCAGACTGGCGCGGCCGCCTTCGACGCCACGTGGTCTACCCTGCAGGACGCGGTCCTGCTGACGGTCGCGAACCGCCTCGACACCATCGTCGGGCTGGCCGCAGAGATGCAGGCCGGCCGATGACGACCGTGACGGGATCGCCAGGAAGTGGCCGCAAGAGGGAGTGAACCAGTGCATGCGACGTTACTCGCACGGTCGGCAATGCGATGCGGGTCGATCGTGTTCCTGATGTTGGCCCTGGCAGGGGTTGCGAACGCCCAGGAGCCGGGCGAGGGTGGGGAAGAGGGGGGTCACGCCGGCGGGCTACCCGGTGCCCGCCAACCAGCATCGACCTGCTCGCGCCCATCGCCATCCGCCTGTCCGGACGCGCCTGGCTGATGACCGAGGGTCTGGAACCAGCCCGCATCGAAGGCCCCGGTGAGGGCGGCCCGACGGGCGTCGACTGGAGCGCCGCTCGAGGGCGGCCTCGCCGCGCCCGGACCGTCCCCGCGGCTCCAGTCAGCCGGCGCGGGTGCGCTGGTGCCCTACCGCGACCCGGCGCCCGCGTTCAGCACCAACCACCTCATCACCCGCGACTTCAGCTCGCGGCCGTTACCAGACCGAGCCCAACATCGCCATCGACCCGGAGGATCCCGAGCACATCGTGCTGGGCACCATCGACTACAACTTCCCGTCGATGTCGTCGTATGTCACGTACGACGGCGGCGAGACCTGGGACGGCCCGTTCCAGTCGCCGTACGTGCTGGACGACCAGTTCTCGGGCGGCGACCCGTCGCTCGCCTTCGACCGTGCCGGGTCGGTGTACATGACCAGCATCTCCATCGGCGAGGAGGAGTTCACGGTCGGGCCCATCGCGGTCAGCCAGCGAGGTGTCCAGCATCGCGGTCGCGCGCTCCGAGGACGGCGGCTACTCGTGGCCCGTCAACATCCCCACGGCACGCAGCACGGTGAGCACGAGCGGCCTCACCCCCGACCGCTTCGGGCGGCTGCGGGGCGACATCACCATCGGCTTCCTGGACAAGCCCTGGATCGCCATCGGCCCGGACGTGGCCGATCCCGCCAAGGACGTCATCCATGTCACGTACACCGACTTCGAGACCGTGTACGAGGTGCTGTGGCTGGGCGAGCTACCCGACCCTCGTGCCGACCGCGACGAGGACCTCCATCCAGGCCGTGCGGTCGACCGATGGCGGCCAGACCTGGAGCGATCCGGTCGCCGTGAGCCCCGTCGTCACCGAGAGCTACGGCGAGACCGAGGGCGGGCGACGCACCCGGCGAGCTGTCGCCCAAGCGATCGGTCCAGGGGTCGCAGCCCACGGTCCTGCCCGACGGCACCGTCGTACGTGGCCTGGGTGGACAGCACCGATGACGAGGCGATGAAGGGCCTGGGCGAGATCCACGTCGCCCGGTCCGACCGACGGTGGCGTCACCTTCGGGGCGCCGGTCATCGCCTCGACCTTCAACGAGCTCGGCTTCCGGCCCCGCACCGCGTTCTTCCGCTACTGGGGCTCGCAGTTCCCGCAGATCGCGTCAGGACCCGAGGGCGAGGTGTACATCGCGTATGTCGGGCGCGCCCTCCCGACGACACGCCGGGACGACGGCGATGTGTACCTCGTGTCCTCGATCGACAAGGGCGAGACCTGGTCACGCGCCCGACTCGCCTCAACGACGACGACGGCTCGGCGCTCCAGTTCTTCCCGTCGGTGGCGGTCGACCCGACGGCGGCGTCCACGTGATGTGGGGCGACATGCGCGACGACCCGGCGCAGACGCGCTACGGCATCTACTACACCCGCTCGGACTGGACCACGGGCGCGACGTGGGGCTTCGAGGACAAGACACTGGGCATCACCACCCGCAACACGCCGGGTCACGGACTTCGCGTCCAACCCCAACCGCGGGCTTCCCCAACGGCCTGTTCCTGGGCGACTACTTCTCCATCCGCGCGGCCTCCGCCGATGACGTGTACATGGTCTGGGCGGACACCCGCCTCGGCGAGTACGGCGCTCCCAACCAGAAGATCGGCTTCGCGCGGCGCAAGGCCGTGCCCGGCACCGGAGGTCTTCCTGTCGCCCAGCGTCCGGGCCCGGCGGTCAGCAGGTGACCCTCCAGGGGTTTGGCTACCAGCCCGTGATGGACGTGTTCGTCCAGCTGGGCGACAGCACCATCGCGTACGCCCGAACCGACAAGTACGGTGAGTTCACGATCGCGGCTCTACATGCCCGTGACCAGCGAGGGCGACCAGACGATGACCGCGGTCGACCAGTCGGGGAACGCCGCCAGCACCTCGTTCTACACCGAGTACGGCATCGGCAACCTGCGCGACCAGAACGCGGACCTGGCGCGCCAGCTGGAGGAGATCCGCCAGCTGCTGGCGCTCGAGTGGCGGCACGCCGACTCGGTTCGCCTGCCGCGAGTCGGTCAGCCATGACCGCCGTGCGATCGCCATCCTTGGGCGTCTCGTTGCCGGTCGCGATGGCCGTCCTCATCGGCGTGTCGGGTGGTGGCATCGCGGCCGCCCAGGAGGCGTCCCCGCCAGCCCCGCCGGCCTCTCCCGCAGCTCCGCCGGCCGCCACCGGCGCACCCAGCGGGCTCGGAACGACCCGGTCCGGCCGCGGACAAGCTGACCTTCCAGTCCGTGTTCGTGGACACCGCCCCCCTGGAGCTCCAGGCCGGCAACATCGACCTGTACCTCTACGGCCTGCGCACCGAGGCCGCCCAGCAGCTCCAGGGCACCGCCGGGTCCAGACTGTTCCAGGCGCCCGCCACGGCCCTGTCGCTGGTGCTCAACCCGGCGCCCGCGCCGGAGGGAGGGCTCAACCCGTTCGCCATCCCGGAGGTCCGGACCGGCGATGGAGTACCTCGTCGACCGCGACTTCATCAGCCAGGACATCTATCGCGGGCCTGGCCCAGCCCATGATCACCCACGTCGCGCCGTCGGACCTCGACTTCCAGACCGTCTATGACATCGACCGGGGCTCGGACATCCGGTTCGACGCGGACTACGCCCACCAGCAGATCATCGACGCGATGACGGCGGCCGGGCGCGGAGCTGGTCGAACGGCAAGTGGCAGTTCAAGGGCCAGCCAGTGCGAGCTCAAGCTCATCGCCCGAGTCGAGGACGAGCGGCGCCAGATCGGCGACCTCGTCGCGTCGGAGCTCAAGGACGCCGGCTTCGAGGTCGCCGTCAACCTACCAGCCGTTCGCGAGCCGCCATCCAGACGGTGTACTCCATCGACCCCGCGGCGTTCGAGTGGAACATCTACACCGAGGGCTGGGGCCGTGGCGCGGCCCAGCGCTACGACGACTGCACCATCAACTCCATGAACGCGCCCTGGATGGGCAACATGCCCGGCTGGCGCGAGCAGGGGTTCTGGCAGTACGAGGATCCGGAGATGGATGCCCTCGGCCAGCAAGCTGTTCCGGGGGGAGTTCGCGAGCGTCGACGAGCGCAACGACATCTACCGCCAGATGACCCAGAAGGAGCTCGTGGCGCCGGTGCGCATCTGGCTGGCCAGCGTGCTCAACACCTTCCCGGCCACGGGCGAGCTGGCCGGCGCCACCGCGGACGTCTCGGCCGGCCCGCGGTCACCGTGGACCCTCCGGTCGGCGCACGTGCCCGGGCTCGGACGAGGTCAAGGTCGGCCACCTGTGGGTCTGGACCGAGCGCACCACCTGGAACCCGATCGGCGGCTTCGGCGACGTCTACAGCGGCGACATCTGGCGCAACCTGTATCGACCCGCCGCATCGCCAACCACCCGTTCACGGGCGTGCCCAGCCGTTCCGGGCGAACTACGAGGTGAAGACCGCGGGTCCCGACGGGCAAGCTGGACGTGCCCGCCGACGCCGTCGTCTGGGACGCCGCGACGCGACCAGTGGGTCGCCGGTCGCCGGGGCACCCAGGCGACCAGCAAGGTCACCTTCGACTACTCCAAGTACCTCGGCAGTCCCACTGGCACGACGGCCAGCCCATCACCCTCGCCGACGCCGTCTACTCCATCGCCCAGGGCTTCGACCTCGCCTACGACGCCGGACAAGGCGCCAGTCGAGATCGCCCTCGCGGCGACGTCGCGGCCGTACCTGGACACCTTCAAGGGCTTCCGCCTGACGCCGGACGACCAGCTCGAGGTGTACGTCGACTACTGGCATTTCGACGAGGACCAGATCGCGGCGTACGCCAGCCCGACGTCGCTGGCCATGCCCTGGGAGATCCTGGCGGCGATGGACGACCTGGTGTTCGACGCAGCGACGGGCCGCCTACAGCGACACCGCCGCGGCGCGCTACGACGTGCCCTGGCTGAGCCTGGTCATGACGCACGCGACGCCAAGCTCGTCGACCGCACGCTGCGCCAGTTCAGCGGCGAGCACACCATCCCGGCGGGCGTGTTCCAGATGGGCGGCCGGACGCTGGTCACGCCAGGACGAGGCGGACGCCCGCTACCAGGCGGCCCAGGACTGGTTCGACGCAGTACGGCCACCTGGTCATCAGCAACGGGCCCGTTCTTCCTCGCCCGCTACGACCCACCGGCGCAGTTCGCGCAGCTCGACGCGTTCCGCGACCCGACCTATCCCGTTCACGGCCGCCGACTTCGACCTGGGCCCGCCACCGCAGCTGTCCATCGAGCCCACTCGAAGGCGCCACAGTCGGCATCGGCCAGGACGGCGTCGATCGAGGTGACGGTCACGGGCCCGGGCGCGCTGGCGCTGCGGTACCTGCTGCTCGATCCGGCCACCGGGCAGGTCGTCCAGCAGGGCGAGGCGTGCCCGGGGCCGACGCCCGGCGCGTTCACGGTGACCCTCGGCGCGGACGTGACGGGCGGCCTGTTCCCGGGCCTGTACCGGCTCGACCTGGCGGCATCGAGTGACGCGACGGCGCTCGTCAGCGAGCGGATCGTGGACGTCGAGGTGACGCCGTAGGCGGATCCGTGTGGCGGCCCCTGGCCGTACGGGCGGCCAGCCTGCTGGGTGTGCTCCTGGCCGTGCTGGTGCTGCTGGTCGTGACGCTTGGCGCGACCGGCTACTCGGACCGCATCCTGGGTGCGGTCGTCAACGAGGAGATGCGCGGCCTGCGCACGAGCATGGCCCAGACCATCCGCGACCCGGCGGAGCTGGAGCAGGCGCTCGCCGGTCCGGCGCGCCGAGCTGGAGCAGTCGTACGGCCTGGATCGAGCCGTGGTACCAGCGGCTGCCGGGCATGGTCGCCCGGGTGCTCACGTTCGACCTGGGCGAGGCGCGCACGGTCCGCACGTCGACGGCAGCAGCCGCATCGTGGACATCGTCCTGGAGCGTCTGCCGGGCACCCTCCTGCTGCTGACCACGGCGCTGCTCATCACGGCGGTCATCGGTGTCGGCCGTGGGCGTCTGGCTGTCGACGCGTGTGGGCTCGCGGCTCGACCGCCTGGTGTCCTATGTCGCGGCCGTCTCGTACGCGATGCCCGGCTGGTGGATGGGCATCCTGCTCATCCTGGTGTTCGGGTTCGCGCTCCAGGTGCTGCCCACCGGCGGCATGTACAGCACGCCGCCACCGACCGGCGGCTCGGAGCGGTTCGCTGGACCTCGTGTGGCACGCGGTGCTGCCCATCCTGACGCTCGTGCTGGTGAGCCTCGGCCCGTCGATCTATGTCGTGCGCACCCTGACCCTGAACGTGGCCCAGGACGACCACGTCACGCTCGCCCGGGCCAAGGGCATGTCCGACGCGGTCGTCGCCCGGCGGCACATCCTGCGGGTCGCGGCACCGCCCATCGTGACCGGGCTCATCCTGGGCCTTGCCGGCACCCTCGGCGGCGCCATCCTCGTGGAGACGGTATTTGGCTGGCGAGGGCATGGGCCGGCTCTACTACGACGCCATCTCGGGCACCCCCGACGACGGGCTCATCGTGGCCCTGACCTTCATGTTCACGCTGGTCTACGTCATCGCCCGGATGGTCCTGGAGGTGCTGTACGTGTTCCTCGACCCGCGCGTTCGGTACTGCCTCGTGAACCGCCGCGGCATCCTGCGCCAGCTGCTCGCGTCGGGGCCCGGGCGGGTGGGCCTGTTCGCTGGCCGCACTCCTGTGCCTGGCCTCGGTCTACGTCCTGCTGACGTATCCCCTTGACTACGGCCCGACCCGCTGGAGCGACCCCGACGGAGTGGGCCGACAACCCTCGGGCCGCGCCACCGGCCTGGACCAACCTGCTGGGACCCCGCAGGGCTGTGCACCGGGTCCTCTCCGCGACGATCGCCGACGGTGACGACCCAGGCCGGGCCGGCCGAGATCCGGACGTACCGGTTGCCGTTCACCTACGCCGAGGACGAGGCCCCGAGCTTCCTGTCGTTCGCGCTGGGTCCGGTCACCTACCACGAACGTGCCCCGTCGATGAGCGTCGTGCTCGTCCGTCCGGATGGCCAGGAGGTTCCGCTGTACCGGACCGTCGTCCGTGGTCCACGGCCGGGGGAGACGGCGCCGTACGTCCGCTATGCCGATGAGCCGCTGCGCGTACTCCTGAGCTCCGAGGCCAGTACCACGGACGCTGCCGTTGGGCTGTTCGCCAAGGCATTCGGGACGACCATCACGCCGGAGCAGTTGGCAGGCCACCCCGAACGCGCGTTGTTCGGTATCCCGGACGGCGCCGGTGGCTTCCGGCCGCTCCCCGGCGACTATCGCATCGAGACGCGGGTCGCGGTGGCCGATCCGACGGACGAGGTCGGCACGGTCGGGGCCGTGGTCGGCGGCAGCGTCTTCGGCCTGCTGGGCACCGACACCCAGGGTCGCGACCTGGCCGAGGGTCTGCTGTTCGGGCTACCCATCGCGCTCGCCATCGGCATCGCTGCCGCGGTCGTGAGTACCGCCATCGGCACTGGCCTCGGACTGCTGAGTGGCTACAAGGGCGGTCGCACCGACCTGGTCATCCAGCGCTCGGCGGACATCGTCAATAACATCCCACTGCTGCCGCTGCTCATCTTCATGGTCTTCGTGCTCGGGTCGCAGCTGTGGCTGATCATGCTGGTACTGGTTGCCTTCAGTTGGCCCGGGCTTGCCATCACCGTCCGGTCGATGGTGCTGGGACTCGGTTCAAGCCAGGAGGTGGAGGCGGCGCGGGCGCTGGGCGCATCCACGCGCCACGTCGTGACCCGCCACGTCCTGCCGCATACCGCGCCGTACGTGTTCACTCAGCTCATCTTCTTCGTGCCCGCTGCCATCCTCGCGGAGGCCGGGTTGTCGTTCCTGGGTCTGGGTGATCCGACGCTGCCGACGTGGGGTCAGGTCCTCGAGGATGGCTACAACACCGGGGCCGTGTACCTCGGCTACTGGTGGTGGGTGGTGTCGCCGGGCCTGCTCATCATCGTCACGGCCGTCACGTTCATGCTCCTGGCGATCGCCATGGAGCCGATCGTGCAGCCCAGGCTGCGGCGCGGCTCATGACCCTGCTGCACGTGGATGACCTGGTGCTGGAGTACGCCAGCTCGCGTGGACAGGTGCGAGCCGTCGATGGTGTGTCGCTTGTCCATCGAGGGTGCCGGTGAGGCGGTGGGCATCATCGGGGAGTCCGGCAGCGGCAAGACGAGCCTCGCCCTGGCGCTCATGCGGTTGTTGCCCCGGAACGCGGCCGTCACCCGAGGCAGCGTGCGGTTCCAGGGTCGCGACATCACGACCTTGTCTGACGAGGAGTTCCGGAGGCAGGTCCGCTGGAGTGGCATGGCCATGGTGTTCCAGGGCGCGATGCATGCCCTCAACCCGGTCATCGCCGTCGGTGACCAGGTGGCGGAGCGGCTCCGGGCGGATGGCATGGGGCTGGGCGACGCTCGCAGTCGTGTCGACGACCTGCTGGGTCGGGTCGGGCTGCCCGCGGGGACCTCCCGACGCTACGCGCACGAGCTGTCGGGCGGGATGCGACAGCGGGTGATGATCGCAATGGCGCTCACGCACGACCCGCCCCTGCTCATCCTCGACGAGCCGACGAGTGCCCTCGACGTGAGCGTCCAGGCCCAGATCATGAACCTGCTCAAGGAGCTCAAGTGGGAGCGCGGCATCTCGATGCTGTTCATCACCCACGACCTGGCGCTCGCGAGTGACCTGTGCGACCGGATCGTCGTGGTGTACGCCGGTCAGATCCGGGAGGACGGACCGGCGGACGATGTTCTCACCGCGGCACGTGACCCATACACACGGGGCCTGCTTGGCGAGTCTGTCCCGGCTGCACTCCGATGCGCCGCCGACCTTCCTGCCGGGGTCGCCGCCAGACCCGCTCGAGCAGCCTCCCGGTTGCCGGTTCGCAGCCAGGTGTCCCGAGGTCTTCGATCGATGTGCGGAACCACCGCCGATCACGCTCGGTCGCGCCCGGCCACCTGGTGCGCTGCTGGCTGGAGGTGCCGCCGTGACCGGCCGCACCCCGTGACCGGCGGACCCCCGCCCCGACAGCCACCGATGGTTCCCCACTGCCGCCTGTGGCCGCGATCGCACCTGTCGCGCCGATCCTGGAACTGGCCCACGTCAAGGTGACCTTCCAGGCGCGTCAGGGGTGGCTGGGTTCGGTGCCCGTCACCATCCTGCACGACGTGTCCGTGTCGGTCGGCGCGGGTGAGACCGTCGCGGTCGTGGGAGAGTCCGGCAGCGGCAAGACCACGCTCGGCCGGGCGAGCTCTGCGGCTCGTGCCGCTGGCAGGAGGCACGGTGACGTTCGAGGGCGTCGACATCACATCCCTGCCGGACGCCCGGCTGCGGGGATTCCGCCGCCGGGCACAGGCGATGTTCCAGGACCCGTATTCGAGCCTCAGTCCCTACATGCGGGTGCTCGACCTGGTGGCCGAGCCGCTCGTCGTCCAGGGCATCGGGCTCGTCGACGGAGCGGCGAGACCGGGTGATCGACGCGCTGGAGCAGGTTCGGCTCCGGCCGGCCGCGGACTTCCTCGCTCGCTACCCGCACACGCTCTCGGGCGGCCAGCGACAGAGGGTCAACATCGCGCGGGCCATGGTCCTGGAGCCAGTGTTCGTCGTCGCTGACGAACCGGTGTCCATGATCGATGCTTCCAGCCGGGCCGAGATCCTGGGGCTGCTCCGCGGACTCGGTGAAGCACGCGGCGTCAGCTATCTGTACATCACCCACGACCTGGCCAGTGCGCGGCAGTTCGCTCGACCGCGTCGCTGTCATGTACCTGGGCCGGATCGTGGAGCTGGCCGGGGCCCGGCCCCTCATCGATGGTCCGCTGCATCCGTACACGCGGGCGCTCCTTGCGGCCGTGCCGGAACCGGACCCGGCCAATCGAACGCGGATCCGCCCGGTGGTCACCGGCGAGCCACCGAGCGTCATGGCAGCGCCGTCCGGTTGCCCGTTCCATCCCCGATGTCCGGTCGCCATCCCGGGCACGTGCGACACCGTCGACCCGCCACTCATCCAGGTGGGAGCCGGTCACCAGGTGGCCTGCCACCTGTACCCTTCCGCCTCGGCTGTGGTGCCCGGACCGTCGACAGCTACCAGTCAGGAACGCAGCGTCCTACACAGCGGACACCGCTAACCGCATTCGGCCAGGACATCGCCGATCTTGAGCTCGAGATCGGCGAGGGCCGCGTCGGCATCCTTGATGCTGCTGACGAATGTCGAGTAGCGCTCGGGAGTCACCAGGTCGAAATAGAGCAGTACGGCCATGTCTGCCGCAGTCTGGAAGTGACCCAGGGCAGCCAGTGCTGTCTCCTGGGCGGCCGCGAGCGCCGCCGGGACCGGCTCGCCCTGCTGCTCCTGGGTCACGCGGGTGATCTCCCCCGCGAAGGGCCGGAGTGACTTCTTGTAACCAGCGGTGTCGACGTGCAGGAGCAGATCGTCAGCCTCCGCCCGCAGGTCGGCGATCCGGCCGAACCGCGCCTTGGTGTTCGCGATCCATTCCTTGACGCCCGCGCAAGCTGGGTCTGGCGTGGACGCGACCGCGACTGGCGCCTGGGACACCACGAGGCCTTGCAGCAAGGCGTCGCGTTGGCGCACCTGACTGTCCCAAACGCTGGTCTCTGCCGCGTGAGCGATGCTGATCTCGGTGGTTCCGGCAGCTCTGCATTCGTTGTATATGGCGATCATCTGAGGAGCCGCGCCCTCGGTCACCTGACGATAGGTGTACCCGTTCCACGCCCGGGATTCGTCTCCGTTGGCGATCGGGAAGCCGCGTTCGTCGGTCAGGGGTTCGAGGTCCTCGATAGTGCCGGCATCCCTCCGACGATAGAGGTCATCCTCCTTGAACTGGATGCAGGCAAGGGCGTTCGGTGCCTCATCGAAGGCGCCGCCCACAACGACCGAGCTGACGTCGTTCGACAGTCCGATACGCTCCCAATCCTCAGCACCCTCGATCGGTATCTCATGCCACAGACCGTCCCAGGTGATCGAGAATCCCAGTGTCGGCGCGGTGTAGGTGCCGCCTGGGCCGAGCGCGGCGACACTCGGTTCGGGCTCAGGTAGCGGCGCGACGCTGGCCGGGGGTCCGACGGTCGCGGGAGGCTCGACCGGGGTCGCCGCCGGGATGGCGCCACAGCCGACCGCGGTCGAGAAGTCGAGGCCGGCGTGCAGCGCCAGGAGATGAGCACCGTCGGCCAGACTCGCCAAGGAGTTTGGTGCCGTGAGCTGGACCTGGCCGCCGACACCCACGTTGCCCAGCAAAGCCACTGGTGTGGGGTCGATCGCGTCGCAGGAGCCCCGATGGACCACGGCGAAGGTGTCAGCCGGAGCCCCTGTCACCAGGATCTGGAACGCCGTGCCGCCACCCTCGCGGGGGCCGATCAGCGCGAAGCCTCCGATGCCGTCCGTGCCGACCGCCAGGATGGGCACCTGGACGCCGCCCTCTTCGGGTTCCTGCGCGGCAACAGGCGGGATGACCAACGCGGTCATCGTGAGCATGCCAGCCATCGTGGCCAATGAGAGCATCGAGCGTCGTCGGGACATGATGGTCCTTCGCTCTGGCTGCGTTACATCGCCTTGATCGCGCGGGCGGCGGTCGCAGCTGCGCTGCCGCGATCACCCGGATGATAGGAAGCACCGACGGCAGAATCAAGGTGCTCGGTCGCCCAAGCGCCTCTCCGACAGTATCAGGCAGATCCGGCGCAGTCGCCCGATGGTGGTTGGCGCGGAGGTCTGCATGCGGTGGGAGAGCGAGATCAGCTGGCGAGCCGCTCCCCCTGGGACAGGCGACGTGTCCAGGCGGCAAGCGCGACCAGCAGGTCCCGGATCTCGACGCGGGTCACTTCGTCGATGAGATCGCCGCCCTCGTCGAACTTGTCGCCGGCCAGCGGTACCAGGATCTCCGGCAGTGGCAGCACCAGGCTGTTGGTGTAGGTGAGCCCGTCGCGAAGCTGGGCTTGGGCACGGGCCGTGCCACCTCGCCCGGGACTGGCGCCCATGATCGCGACAGGCTTGCCGCCCAGGACAGACGAGCGCGGCGGCCGTGATGCCCAGTCGATGGCGTTCTTCAGCACGCCCGGGACGCAGTGGTTGTACTCGGGGGTCGCGATGAGCAGTGCGTCCGCATCGGCGATCGCCCGCTTGAAGGCGGCGACGGGCTCCGGATCGCCGAGCACTTCCATGTCCGCATCGAACATCGGCAGGTCATGAAGGTCGTGGGTCGTGACCGTGATGCCGGGAGGAGCGACCTCTACGGCCGCCCTGATGAGGCCACGGTTGAATGATGCGCGTCGCAGGCTACCGGCGATGCCGAGGATGCGCAGCGGTCTGGGGTCCATGTCGTATCTCCTGTTCACGCGTGCGTCCGTCCGATGGTCGGAACGGTACGCCCGAACGGGGCCACGTCACGGTGGGACGGCTGCCTACGACCGCGTCGGGTCGTCCTCGGTGGCGCCATAGCGCAGTCCGTCGATGACCAGGTCGAGCATCCGGCCAACGTCCCGTCGCCATTCGGGGCCGTCGGGCAGATACCAGATGGCGCTCATGACCCGCATGACGTCGTCCGGGTCAGAGTCGGGACGCAGCACGCCGGATGCGGCCCCTGCCTCGAGCAGCAGGCGAAGCGCACCGCTGATGCGCCGCTTCGTCTCGGTGAACAGGGGAGAGTCGGAAGCGACGGCGGACCGCAGCGCGTCGCCCATCGCCCGCTTGGTAGCCACATAGTCGGTGAACCGAACCGCCCAGGTGCGGAGGGCTTCGTCCGCCGGCATGCTCGTCGATCAGCTCCGGCGCGGATGCGCACAGGGAGTCGACCTCCTGCTGGTATGCCGCGACGATGAGCGTCTCGCGATTGGGGAAATGGCGATACAGCGTCCCGATGCCGACGCCTGCGCGAGCGGCGATCGTCTCGAGCGGCACGTCCTGGCCGTGCTCCGCGAACTCCGCCACGGCGACGCTCAGCAGTCGCTCCCGGTTCCGTCGCGCATCGGCGCGCGGCTGGCGGGCCACCAGGGTCATGGGATCCTCGATTTCTGACTTGACAAACCGGAGGTTCCTCCGCTTATACTGCAACAAACGGAGGAGGCTCCGGTTGAGCATATCGCAGGCGCGGCGCTGACGCCAGTGGCGCGCCCCAGCACAGTGGAGGACCCACCCATTGATCGCCACCCAGACACCCCGTGAACCCTGCGCCGAGCGAGCCATCGTCGATGCCCTGACCCGAGTGCCGGTCGCCGAAACGGTCGACGCCACCTCGATCGTCGCGTTCGCGTCGGGCATCCCAGGTCGCGTGCGCCCAGTCAAGCTCATCCAGCATCCGTCGTTCCGACGCGCGGCCGATCTTGGTCCGGACCCACGGTTCACCCTCGCGGGTCGCGTACCATATCTCCTGGCGCAGGTCGCGCAGGCAGCCTGACCCGGTCGGTGGTACGCAGGGTCTACTCACTGCGCCCTGAAGGAGGTACTCCGATGCTCAGCGACAGCCTGATCGTCCCGACGATCCCCGTGACCGACCTCGACCGAGCCAGGGCGTTCTACGTCGATGTCCTGGGCCTGACGCCCGTCGACGAGAGCCCGTTCGCCATCCGCCTCCGCTGTGGCGGCGGCTCGCAGCTGTCCATCTTCAAGCGCGGTCCGGTCGAACGCAGCCACACGATGGCCCACTTCGAGGTCGCCGACATCGAGGCCCAGGTCGCCGACCTGCGCAGTCGCGGCGCGGTCTTCGAGGAGTACACCGAGGGGCCGCTCATCACGACCGGCGGCATCGCCCAGATCGGTCCTGCCCGCGGTGCCTGGCTCCGCGACCCCGACGGCAACTTCCTGGGCCTGCGCCAGGGGCCCGTCTTCGCCTGAGCCATGGGCGATGGTCAAGGACCGGGTTCCGAGTAAGCCCGGGGTAAGGGCACGGCGATAGTCTCGCCGCATGATCCCAACCCCGACAGACACCGAACCAACCACAGAGCGGCGGGTCTTCGAGGCCTGGTCGATCGAAGTCCCGGCCGGGTTCGCAGAGGCCTTCATCACCGAGGAGGGCGACTACTGGCACGCCTACGACGAGCACCGCTCCGTGTCGATGAGCAGCGTCGTGCTCACCGAGCACGGGGTGCCGGTGAGCGCCGATCGGATCCTGGAACGAGTGGAGCCCTTGGATGGTTCTCCCGTGGAGCAGTTGCCGCCCGGCCTCTCTGGACGTGCCGCCCTGTGCCCGGCGCCGCGGTCATCAAGGGCGTCGCGGTTCCTGTCCGGTGTGCTCGCGACCCATGGCCGCGTGCTGATGGTGACATCACCAGTGACGTGTCTCTGCAATGGGCCCTGCGTGTCTGGTTGTCGGTTCGCGCTCATAGGGCACCATTCAACTTCGTTCACGGCGGAGCGGAGGGGCAGAGCCGGACAGCGCTCGGGCGCACTAGCGTGGCCGAACGTCTCCGGCGCGGGATCGCCTCGCGGTATGGCGGTCTCCACGTCGCTGACCACGCGTACTCCTGCCCGTCGGCTGCCAGCGCATCAAGGGCAGCATCAGGGTCTGAAGGTCAGGCAGAGCCACGTGCGAACTGCTCTGTCGGGTGCTCGGTCCTCAGCTGCAGCCGCTCGTAGAGCCGCAGTTGAGGCACTTGTAGCAGCTGCCGTTGCGGACCATGATGCTGCCGCAGTCGGCGCAGCTGGGTGAGTCCGCACTGACGCTGAACGAGACCTTGGTGGCCGCGCCCAGGGAGGCCGTTGCCACGGTCCCGTGCCCGTTGCCCTTCCCACTCTTGTACGGGGAGGGCGAGGGGCGGTCGCTGTGTCGGCAGCCGGCGGGGCTGCCTGCTGCAGCGAATGGGAGTCCTCCGCCCACTCGGTTCGGTGGCGTCACTGGCGGAGGCTCCAAGCGGAGCGTGAGCGGAAGCGGGCGGGCTCGTCGGCTCGCCGACCGGTGCGAACGACAGGCCGGCCGCCAGCCCGACCGGTGCGGCCCCGATGAGACCCAGCGCTTCCCGCTCGTCCGAGGGCAGGAACCGCGACCCCATCCAGCGGAACACGTAGTCCACGATCGACTTGGCGATCGGGATCTCGCTGTTGCCCGTGAACCCGGCCGGCTCGAACCGGACGTGGGCGAACTTGTTGACCAGGTCCCGCAGCGGCACGCCGTACTGGAGCGACACGGACGTCATCGTGGCGATGGTGTCCATGAGGCCGCTGATGGTGCTGCCTTCCTTGGCCATCTTGAGGAACAGCTCGCCCGGCTGGCCGTCCTCGTACAGGCCGACCGTGATGTATCCCTCGTGGCCCGCGACCTGGAACTTGTGGGTCACCGCCGCTCGCTCGGCAGGCAGGCGGCGTCGATACGCCTTGGGCTCCCCAGTGAGCCCAAGGTGCCGACGCCGCTGCCTCGTCCGGGTCAGCGGAGTCGTCGCTTCTTCTTGCCCGTCGACAGCGGTTGTGACCGCTTGCTGCCGTCACGATAGATCGCGATGGCCTTCAGGCCAAGCTTCCAGCCCTGGAGGTAGACATCCTCGATGTCCTCCGCCGTGGCGGCCTCCGGCATGTTGACGGTCTTGCTGATGGCGCCCGACAGGAACGGCTGCGTCGCACCCATCATCCGGACGTGGCCCATGTAGTGGATGGACCGCTCGCCGTTGACGGGCTTGAAGGCGCAGTCGAACACGCGCCAGGTGCTCGGGCTTGAGGCCAGGCGCTCCCTCGATGGTCTCCCGCTCGTTGATGTAGCGGACGATCTCCTCGGTCTCCTCGGCGATGTAGCCGAGCTTGCGCAGCGCGGCCGGGACCGTGTTGTTGACGATCTTGAGGAAGCCCTCGCCGACCAGCTTCTTGTACTTGACGAGCGCGATGTCGGGCTCGATACCGGTCGTGTCGCAGTCCATCATGAACGCGATGGTGCCCGTGGGCGCGAGCACCGACACCTGCGCGTTGCGGTAGCCGTACTGGCGACCCAGCTCGAGCGCCTCGTCCCAGGTCAGCCGCGCGGCATCGATGAGCGGTTGGGCGCGCCGTCCTCCGGCATGTGCGTATGCCGCGTCGCGGTGCTTGCCGATGACCCGCAGGAAGGGCTGCTCGTTGATGGCGTAGTCGTTGAATGGCGCCGCCGTGGTCGCGCGCGATGACCGCCGACTGGCGATATGCCTCGCCGGTCATGATCGCGGTCAGGGTGGCCGCGTACTGGCGACCCGCGTCGGAGTCGTAGGCAAGGCCCCGGCTCATGAGCAGCGCGCCCAGGTTGGCGTAGCCGATGCCCAGCGGCCGGAACCGGTGCGAGTTCTCCTCGATCTGGGGCGTCGGGTAGCGAGGCGTTGTCGACCAGGATCTCCTGGGCCGTGATGGTCACCCGGCTCGCGAATCGGTATGCCTCG
Source organism: uncultured Chloroflexia bacterium (assembly GCA_963760625.1). Lineage (GTDB taxonomy): Bacteria > Chloroflexota > Limnocylindria > Limnocylindrales > CSP1-4 > JAFMJV01. Next base: position 445,379 of record CAVXDU010000002.1, on the reverse strand, counting down.
ACATCGAACTCGCCGTCCTCACCCACGAACTTCATCAGGTTCATGGACGCCAGGTTGCAGGCCGTGTCGTTGAGGAACATGTATTCCGAGCACGGGTTGGTGGCGTAGATGCGGTCGCTGACCGCGCTCGTGTGCCAGTCGTTGATGGTCGTGTCGTACTGGATGCCCGGGTCGCCGCACAGCCAGGCGGCCTCCGCCATCTTGCGGAACATGGTCCGCGCGGGCAGGGTGTCGACCGCGATCGCCGGTGGTCACCTCGCGGGTGGTCCAGTCGCCGTCCGCTTCGACCGCGTGCATGAACTCGTCGGTCACGCGCACCGAGTGGTTGGCGTTCTGGAAGAACACCGAGCCGTACGCCTCGCCCGTGAAGGACGGGTCATAGCCGGCCTCGATGAGGGCCCAGGCCTTCCGCTCCTCGTTCGCCTTGGACTCGATGAACTCCATGACGTCCGGATGGTCGGCGTCGAGGATGACCATCTTGGCCGCGCGCCGGGTCTTGCCGCCCGACTTCACCACGCCCGCGAAGGCATCGAAGCCCTTCATGAAGCTGACCGGGCCGCTGGCGATGCCGCCGCCCGACATCTTCTCCTTGCTGCCCCGGATGGGGGAGAGGTTGACGCCCGCGCCCGAGCCGTACTTGAACAGCATGGCCTCCGTCTTGGCGAGGTCCATGATCGAGCTCATCGAGTCCTGCACGGAGTTGATGAAGCAGGCGCTGCACTGGGGGCGCTCTTCCACGCCGACGTTGAACCAGACGGGGCTGTTGAAGGCCATCTTCTGGTGCACCAGCAGGTGCGTCAGCTCCGCCTGGAACGCCTGGAGGTCCTCGTCCGTGGCGAAGTAGTGCTGGGTGGCCGCCCACGCCGTGATGGTGTTGACGACACGGTCGATGAGCTGCTTGACGCTCTTCTCGCGGCCGGGCGTGCCGATGTGGCCCCGGAAGTACTTGCTGACGACGACGTTGGTGGCCAGCTGGCTCCAGGCGACGGGCACCTCGATGTCCGTCTGCTCGAACACGGTCTTGCCGGACTCGTTGGAGATGTTCGCGGTGCGCATCTCCCAGGCGATCTCGTCGTAGGGGTGGACGCCCGGCGTGGTCCAGCGGCGCTCGAAGGTGAGGCCCCGGACGCCCTCGCCGGTGAAGCGGTACTCGCCGTCCACGACGGGGGTCTGGAGGTGGCCGGTCGTGCCGTGCCGCGGCCGTGCCGCCGTGGAGGTGGCTGCGCCGTGGCGCTCGCTGAGCGGGGGCCTTGAGCGCGGTGCCATCGAGCGACCCCGAACGTGCGGTCGGTTCCTGACCGAACGTGGTACCTGTCTCGACGACCTGGCTCATCCCTCATCCTCCCGTTTCGCGGTCCCGCGGCCCCTCCCAGGACCGGCTGTCACGGCCGTCCGTGACTTCTCGCAGACTCCCAAGACTATTCCCGCGCGCTCGGGCATGTCAATACTCCAAACCACGACATGTGGGGGTACGTTTGGTGACGCGGCACAAGATGTGGGGGTTTGGGGCGTGCCTCGGCGGACGCACCGTGGCGCCTGTGGACGACCTCGTGGACCCTTCGTGGATGGCGTGTGGACGGCCATCATATCGAACGGATGTTCGATATGTGTCAGGTCTCGCGGGAGTGCCGGGCGGGGCCGCCGGCGCTTGATGCATGGCAGTGATGACTGGACGAACGACGCCGGGTCGGAGGCCTCCAGGGCGGTCTCGTTCGCGATCGATGCACCGGACGACTCGAACGACCAGGACAGGCCCGAATCGAGGCTTGGACGGTCCGGTCGGCCGTCGTTCGCTGAGTCATCACTGGGAAGACTCAAGCCCACACGACGCGGCCAGGCCCCGTACCATGCCCGGATGCGTCCTCGACTATGCCCTCGGCGCGTCGCGTCCTGCTCGGTGGCTGGTCGCGCCTTGGCCCTGGCGACCGCCCAGTCGCCGCTCCGGCGGGCACGACCCGCGCGCGCCCGTCGTGGCGCCGTGCGCCAAGGACATGGCGGAAGGCTTCGAGTGCGTCACGCTGACCGTGCCCCTCGACCACTTCCACGACACCGGCCCGACCACGCAGGTGACGTTCGCCATCAAGCGCCACACCGGCGAGGGTCCCGCCAAGGGTGTCTTCGTGACCGCCACCGGCGGTCCGGGCACGTCCGGCATCCAGTCGGCCGTGGAGTACCGGGACGGGTTCGCGGAGTCGATCCAGGCGCGACTACGACGTGGTCTTCTTCGACCAGCGCGGTGCCCACCTGTCGGGTGACCTGACCTGCCCCGACGCGGCCGCCGCGTTCTATCGCACGACCGCCCGCCCGGCCGACTCGACCGCCACGACCGGCCTGGGCGCCGATGCCACGCGCCTTCGTGGATGCCTGCCTCGCCGGAATCGAAGGCCGATCCCGACCTCCTGCCGTACTACGCCACGAAGCAGGTGGCGGAGGACCTGGAGGCGTTCCGGGAGTACCTGGGCGTGGACAAGATCGTGCTCTACGGCGAGAGCTACGGCACGCAGCTGGCCCAGGCCTACGCCGCGGCGCATCCCGACCGCATCGCCGGCGCTGCTCCTCGACGGAGCCGTCGACCTGAGTCGCTCCGCCACTGGACTTCCTGGAGGAGCAGTCGACGGGTTCGCGGAGGCGCTCGAGGGCACCCTGTTCGACTGCTCGACCCAGGCCGCCTGCATCCGGGATGTCGCCGGCGCGAACGCTCGTGACCGCCTGGGACGCGCTCGTGGCGCGGCTCGACGCCGATCCGGTCCCGTTCGCGTTCCACGCCGCGAACGGCGCCGAGGAGACGCGCCCGTTCACGAGCAGCGACCTGATCAACGCCGTCTCGGCGTTCCTGTACAGCGAGGACGACCGGATGCTGCTCCAGCGGGCGCTCGCGGCCGCCTCGCAGGGGGACCTCTGGTACCTGTCGCGGCTGCTGTACGCCGGGCTGGGCGTCGATCCGGAGACGCAGCTGGCCGATCCCCGACCCGAGCTACTCCGACGGGCTGTACTACGCGGTCGAATGCCTCGACTACGGGCTGCCGGGCGACACGCCCGAGGACCGGGCGACGACCTACCTGGCCGAGGGTCGCGACCGGGGCATGGAGACGTCCACCCTGGGCGACATCTTCTACGGCGACCTGCCCTGCGCCTGGTGGCCGGCGCAGCCCGAGCGACATCGACCGCCCGCCGCCACTGACCGACGTGCCCTATCCGATGTTCGTGCTGGGCGCGACGCTCGACCCGGCCACGCCCTGGGCGAACGCCGAGCGCATCGCCGCGGCCGCCGGCGACAACGCCTACGTGATCGTCAAGCCGGGCGGGCCGCACGTCATCTTCGGCCGCGGCGAGGCGTGCCCCGACGACCTGGTGACGGCGTTCCTCGATCGACGGCACCCTGCCGGACATCGCGGCGCACGGTGTGCCCCGGTGACGTCGCCGACGACTACGTGCGCCTGCCGCCGCTGGTGTCCACGGAGTACGCCGTCGACGCGGGCGGCCCTCCAGTCGGCGGACGACGAGATCGTCAACTCGGTCGACTACGGGTACTGGGATGGCGAGAAGCCGCTGACGACCGGCTGCCGGTTCGGGGGCACCATCACGCTACACCCCGTCGGACGCCGGGCTCCGACCTCGACGCTCGAGGGCTGCTCCTGGTCGGCCGGGCTGGGCCTGACGGGCACCGGTGTCATCGATGACGATGAGGGCACGCTGGCGCTGCGGGTCGCGCCAGTCCGGTGCGGACGGGCGACAGGGTCCGCTATCGAGCGGGATGCGAAGGGCGACATCACCGTCGCGCGGTGACCTCGCCATGTTCGCGAACCGGTAGGGCGGAGGTCGTGAGCGATGACGACGGCTGGGTGGTGGTGGTCGGGTCGATCAACGTCGACCTGGTGGTCCAGCGTGGCGACGCTGCCACGACCGGGCGAGACGGTGGTCAACGGCACGCTCACGCGCTCGGGTGGCGGCAAGAGTGCCAACCAGGCGTGCGCCGCGGCCCGGTTCGGAGCCACGACCCGGTTCATCGGCGCGGTCGGGGACGACGCCATGGCCGATGAGGCACTGGCGAGCGTGGCGGGCGAAGGCATCGATGTCTCGCGCTGCCTGCGGCTGCCGGGAGTGCCCACGGCCGTGGCCCTGATCATGGTCGACATGGCGGGCGAGAACCAGATCGCGGTCGCCTCGGGGGCGAACGGCAGCGCTCGACGGCCCGAGCGTGACCGCGGCGCTCGACGGGCCTCGAGCCGCCGCCCGGCAGCGTGCTGCTGCTGGCGTTCGAGGTATCCGACGACGTCGTCGTGGCGGCCGCCCGCTGGGCGGCCGGCCGAGGGCATGACCATCGTGGTCGACCCGGGACCGGCGCGACCACTGGCGCCGGAGCTGCGTCGCGCTGCACCCCATCGTCAAGCCCAACCAGACCGAGGCGATCCAGCTCACCGGTGAGCGCACCGCGCAGGCAGCTGCCGCGGCGCTGCACGTGCTGACCGGTGCGCCCGTCATCGTCACGCTGGGCGCGGGCGGCGCGCTGCTGTTCGACCCGGAGCACGGCGGGCCCGATCACGTGCCCTCGCCGATGGTCGAGACGCCTCGATGCGACGGGCGCGGGCGATGTCGCTCGCGGGCATCCTCGCCGCGTGCATCGCGTCCGGGGCGCCGCTGCGCGCGGCGCTGTCGTGGGCGGTCACGGGCGCGGCGCTCTCGACCTGGGCCGGAGCCCGTGGCGCCTGCCGACGCAGCCGAGGTCGGCCAGCTGATGGGCATGGTCACGGGGTAGGACTCGGTCGTGGCCCGTCGCCCGCGGACTGTGCGTGGTCCGCGGACATCAACTGTGGGGCCGCCGCAGTCGACTGCTTGCTCTCGCGCCGGTGCACCATCGGCTCGCGATCTGGCCCGAGGGTCGTCGCCACGGGCGCCGCTCGGATGACCCGCGCAGCGGGTGAATGGCCGGGACGTGTGCTGCAGGCATGACGGCCCTCGTCGGCCGATCCGCCCGCCGGCGCGAAACGGCCGATCTCGGCCCGGATCCGCCGCGCGAGCCGGCCAAGTGCTGATCGGCCATTCACCCGCCCAGCGACTTGCCGAGGCGGGGCGGCCCAGGTGCCGCCGCCGACGCGGCCTGCCGCCGCCGGACCCGCAGCCCGCCGGCCCGCAGCCCGTCGGACGGCTACAGCCCGCTGTAGGAGTGCAGCCCCGAGAAGTAGAGGTTGCCGAAGTAGGTGAACAGCACCGCGCACGAAGCCGATGACCAGGATGAGCGCGGCCGGTCGGCCGGACCAGCCCTTCAGGTTGCGCGCGTGCAGGTACACCGCGTAGATGAGCCACGTCACCAGCGCCGCGGTCTCCTTGGGGTCCCAGCCCCAGTAGCGACCCCACGCGATGGACGCCCAGTAGCTGCCCAGGATGATGAGCGCCGCGAAGATGGGGAAGCCGATGATGACCGCCCGATACGCGACCTCGTCGAGCACCTTGTGTGACGGCAGCCACGCGAACCGGTCGCCCTGACCCTGGGCCAGGTAGCCCAGCGCGGCCGCGAAGCTGACCGCGAAGATGCCGTAGCTGATCATGGCCATGGACACGTGGATGGTCAGCAGGGGAGCGTTGGCGAGGGCCGGCACGAGCGGCTCGATGGCGGAGGGCAGGGTGGCCGCGTAGCCCACCAGGAACAGCGCCACGCCCAGGGGCACGAACGCGATGGACCGGATCGGGTAGCGCCGGGCGAGGAACAGGTAGCCCAGCAGGATCCCCGTCGCGAACGCGATCGAGAACTCGTACATGTTGCCCCACGGCCCGCGGCCCACGATCCAGCCGCGGATGGCGAGCGACAGCACGAAGCAGATGAACGTCAGCCACGTGAAGGCGTGGCCGAGGGAACCGGCCGTGGTCGGCGTCTGGTAGGGCAGGGAGTCCACCGCCGCCGTCCGCATGCCGACACGCCGTCGCTGTACCGACGCTCGTGCCTGCGCCGCGCCCGCAGGCACCAGGCCGGTCGGAGCCGGAACCGTCGGCCGCCGTCGGCCGACCGCCAGCTGGGTCGTGTGCACGACGTCCAGCACGAACGCGATGACCAGCCCGATGGCGCCGATGGAGAACAGGTAGAGCGAGACCTTGGCGAGCGTCATGCCGTCGGCGGTGTCGTGTCGGGTCGCCTCAGGCGACCGCGGCGCCACCCTCGGGCGGGCCGGCCGGCCGCGCGGACGAGCGCCGTCGCGCCTGCTGCGCCGAGCACGTACCGGGTGCCGCAGGCGGTGCACAGTCTGGATCGACGCATCCCGGACGGTGCCGTCGACCGGGCAGCGGACGCTCAGGTCCGTGCCGTCGATCTCGCACCGGACCCGGCTCGCGGGATAGATGATGCGCGTGCTCCAGGCAGTAGGGCACGTTGGCCGGGAACACCGGCAGCGCCATCGGCGCCGACGGGCGCCAGCGACGCCTTCCGGCTCAGCCCGTCTCGACACGCGCCCGCGCGCTTGCGGAAGAAGTGCCACACCCAGGCGAGCACGATGAGCGGTCACGATGGGCCCGATCACGCCCAGAATGACGAAGAACGGCATCATGCTGACCAGTGCCGTCCAGTCGGGGACGACGACGGTGGTCAGCCAGTCCAGGAACGTGGTCCACGGATCGGGTGCCGGCACGCCCGTATCGTAGCCGAGCCGCGGCGATCATGATCGAGCCGACATCCGACCCGCACGAACGAGCCGTTCGGCCGGCCCACGGGCAGTAGCATGCGACCCTCGTCATCCGCACTGACGGAGGGCAGGGCGAATGCGCCCTGGCGCGGCACGAGGGCTCGACGATGGACCCCGAGCGCAGCGGACTGGCCCGGATGCGCGCGGGCCGGCGAGCGATGGGGTCGATGGGGTCCGTATCTCGCCGAGCGGCAATGGGCGACGGTCCGCGAGGACTACTCGGCCAACGGTGATGCCTGGGGCGCTCGTTCCCGCACGAGCACGCCCGCTCCCGTGCCTATCGCTGGGGCGAGGACGGCCTGCTGGGCTTCAGCGACGACCAGGCGCGACTGTGCTTCGCGCTGGCCCTCTGGAACGGCAGCGACCCCATCCTCAAGGAGCGGCTGTTCGGCCTGACCGGGTCCCGAAGGCAACCACGGCGAGGACGTCAAGGAGGTCTATCACTACCTCGACGCCACCCCCACCCACAGCTATCTCAAGGCCCTCTACCGGTATCCGCAGCGGGCGTTTCCCTACGACGACCTGGTGGCCGCCAACAGGGCGACGGGGTCGTCGACGAGCCCGAGTACGAGCTGGTCGACACCGGCGTCTTCGACGGCGACCGTTACTTCGACGTGACCGTGGAGTACGCCAAGGCCGACCCCGACGACATCCTCGTCCGCATCACTGCCGTCAATCGCGGTCCCGACGGCAGCCACGCTGCACCTGCTGCCGACCCTCTGGTTCCGCAACGAGTGGGCGTGGGGACCAGGCGGCGACCGGCAGCCGCCCTGCGCTGCGCGCGACCGGACCCGCTCTGGTCGAGGCGACCCACGACCGGCTCGGGCACGTACCGGCTGGCCTGCGCCGGCGAACCGCCGCTGCTGTTCACGGGCAACGAGACCAACGCCGAACGGCTCTGGGGCCTGCCCAACCGCACGCGGTACGTCAAGGACGGCATCCACGATGCGGCCGTCGTACATGGCCGGACGGATGCGGTCGACCCGGCCATGCAGCGGCACCAAGGTCGAGCGCCCACTACCAGCACCTGAATCACCGCGGTGCGACATACGACCTGCCTGCTGCGCCTGAGCGCGGCCATCGGGGCACCACCATCCGCCAGCCGACCCATTCGCGGATGCCGAGCAGGTGTTCGACACCCGGATCGCGGAAGCCGACGCGTTCTACGCTCCGACTCGCCGACGGGCTCGATGACGACGAGAAGCTCATCCATCGGCAGGCGTACGCCGGGCTCATCTGGACCAAGCAGTCCTACCACTTCGACGTCCGTCGATGGCTCGACGGCCAGCCACCAGTGCCTGTGCCACCCGCGGCCGCCCGCCGCAGCGGCCGCAACGCCGGCTGGCGCCACCTCAACAACGCGGACGTGATCTCCATGCCCGACTCCTGGGAGTACCCGTGGTACGCGTCGTGGGACCTGGCCTTCCATTGCGTGGCGTTCGCGCGCATCGATCCCGACTTCGCCAAGGCCCAGCTGGTGCTGCTGATGCGCGAGTGGTACATGCATCCGAGCGGCCAGGTGCCGGCCTACGAGTGGGCGTTCGATGACGTGAACCCGCCGGTGCTTGCCTGGGCCGCATGGCGCGTCTATCAGCAAGATGCGCGGGAGAGCGGCAACCCGATCGCGACTTCCTGGAGCGCATGTTCCACAAGCTGATGATGACCTTCACATGGTGGGTCAATCGCAAGGACCAGGCCGGCCGGAACGTGTTCCAGGGCGGCTTCCTGGGTCTCGACAACATCGGTGTCTTCGACCGCAGCAGACCCGCTGCCGACCGGCGGCTACCTGGAACAGGCCGACGGCACCGCGTGGATGGCCATGTTCAGCCTGCAGCTGATGACCATCGCCCTGGAGCTGGCGCGCGCCAACCATGTCTACCAGGATGTGGCGACCAAGTACTTCGAGCACTTCCTGTACATCGCTGGTGCGATGAACGACATCGGCGGTGAAGGTGTCGCACTCTGGGACGACGACGATGGGTTCTTCTACGACGTCCTGCGACTGTCCCGATGGGGGCATGACGCGCCTGCGGGTCCGCTCGCTCGTCGGGCTCATCCCGCTGCTGGCGGTGGACATCATCGAATCCGGGGCTGCTCGACGAAGTGCCCGGCTTTTCCCGGCGACTGGACTGGTTCCTGGCCAACCGGCCGGAGCTGGCCAGCCTCGTGTCGCCGCTGGCGCGATCCCGGTTCCGGCGACCGGCGACTGCTGTCGCTCGTGCGCGCGGACCGGATGAAGCCGGCTGCTGCGCGCGGATGCTCGACCCTGACGAGTTCCTCGGTCCGTACGGTATCCGGTCACTGAGCCGGTACCACGCGGATGCCCCGTTCGATCTGGCCATCGACGGCCAGCGCTACACCGTGGGGTACGAGCCGGCCGAGTCGCGGTCAGGCTTGTTCGGCGGCAACTCGAACTGGCGGGGACCCGTCTGGTTCCCGCTCAACTACCTGCTCATCGAGGCACTGCGCACGTTCCACAGCTACTACGGCGACGGGTTCCTCGTGGAGCATCCCACAGGATCAGGCATCCGGTTGCCGCTAGACCGTGTCGCCAACGACCTTGCCGACGCGTCTCGTGGGCATCTTCCGAGTGGGTGCCGGATGGACGTCGACCCGTGTTCGGAAACGACGAGCCGTCACGATCCCACCCAGGTTGGCGTGACCAGCTGCTGTTCCACGAGTACTTCCATGGCGACACTGGCGCCGGCCTGGGTGCCAGTCATCAGACCGGCTGGACCTCCCTCGTCGCTCCACTGATGGAGCAGGACACCCGCACCGTCCCTGGCCGCGACATCCGACGCAGCGGGAGCTAGGCATGCAGGCGTTCCTGGGTACCCGGACGGCGGCCGACATCAACCTCGTGGCCCAGGTGCTGCTCCTCGTCGGATTGCTCATCGGGTTCGCGCTCGCGCGGCGGAGGCGATTCCGGCAACACGGCAATGTGCAGACCGCGATGGTGCTGCTGAACCTGGTGCTCATCGTGTTCGCGATGGTGCCCAGCTTCTTCAGCTACGTGGTGGAGGGTGGCACGACCACCGGCACCGTCGCCACGCTGATGATCGTCCACGGCGTCCTGGGGCTGGTGGTCGAGGTCGTCGCCATCTATCTCATCCTGCGCATGCGCACACAGCTCATCCCGGAACGATTTCGCGTGCGCAACATCAAGCTGGCGATGCGCGACGACCCTCGCGCTGTGGGCCGCGCTGGTGCTGCTGGGTGTAGGTGTGTACGGCGAGCGATACGTGTTCCCGCATGCGCAGGTCGAGCGCGCCCCTGCTCCAGATGCGCCAGCTGGGCGCCGACCTGTACGTCCACGCGGTCGAACTGGACGATGCGGCGCGCCCGCTTCAGCCTCGAAGCGGTCCATCGCCATGCGGAGCACCTCATCAATCTCAGCGAAGGGCGAAGCGGTCCCGACTACGGCGATGGCGACGCCAACGGGCGGCTCGAGGACCCGGGTGACGGTATCGGCCTGCGGGCTCGCCTGGACGCTGTCGTCGCAACGACCCCGGGCGAATCCACGGCAGCCGAGGCCACGGATGCCCATGCCCAGCTGGATCGGCATCGTGGCGCTGGCGGTCGACCTGGAGCACGCGGAGCGGATCGACGACGCCACTGGCCCGGTGGCCGAGGTGCTCGACCTCGCGCGTCGCACCAACGCCGAGTCGGTGCTGCGCATCGACCTGGCGGCTCGAGCAGCAGGAGTGCTGGAGGACCCGATGGTCGTCCACCGTCGCGGGCAGTGCGCCTCCGGACGTCGCAGCCATCCACGAATCCACATCGCGTACGCCCCAGCGCTGCTGACCATCCCGGTCGGCACGACCGTCGACTGGGTCAACGACGAGACTCCCCAAGCACACGGTGACCGCCGACGACGGCAGCTTCGATTCCGCGACCCAGGCCCAGGGCGAGACCTTCAGCCACACCTTCATCGGAACCGGGCACGTGGCTGTACTACTGCCGCTTCCACGGCGACGTCGGTGGGCGTGGGCATGTCTGGCACCATCGTGGTCAAGTAGTCGGCAGCTCCCGCTGGCAGGCTCGGACCAGGACGGCCCCGCGACGATGCTCGCGGTCACGCCGTGGGCCCTTTGGTGCCTTGTGCGGGTTGCCGCGCTTCGTCGGTGGCACCCCGGCCCGGCTCTCCAGGGTTCGCGCCGCACGTCCGGCGTCACGCTCGATGGGTGTCGTCGCGTCCGGTGAGTGAGGTGGCTTGCCGCGACCGATCCCCGTCGGAGGTCGCGCCGCCGGTCACTGGTCGAGTGCCGGTCGGTGGCCGCGGTGCGGCCCCGTTCGGCCTCAGCGTGGTGAGACCGACCCGGGGCGGCAAGCTGGTCGATGAGCCAGTCGAGCCGCCTCACCAGCACCCCAGCGTATCGAGCACGCTCGGTCAGCTGGCGGTCATCGGTGACGACCACGGTCCGGCTCCGGTCGCCATAGCCCTGCGGGCAGAACCAGGTCCACGATGGCGGTGTCGGCGTCGACGCCCCCCGAGTGCTGCATCCGGATCCCGGGCGACGCCTGCTGGCGACGACCCACCCCCGGGCCGGGGGACCCATCGAGCATCAGCAGGATCTCCACGTCCGGCGGTCGCCAGGCGCGCAGTCGGGGCAGCAGCCAGTGCAAGCCGGCCTCGTCGCGCATGCCCCGGACGCGGTGGAGCAGGTTGTCACCGTCGATGACGATGAGCCCCAGGTCGGGCACGGGCTGGTTGCGCGTGACGACGGCGCGGGCCGCTCATGGTCGGGCTGCCCCACCGCTACCATCCGCGGGTGCTGCTGCTGGTCGACCTGGATGGTGTCGTGTATCGCGGTCCCGTGCCCGTGCCGGGCATGCCGGAGCTGCTCACGGAGCGTGTGGCGGCCGGGGACGTGGTGGTCTACGTGACCAACAACTCGCGGTGGCATCGGACGGAGTATCAGGCCCGGCTTCGTTCCATGGGCGCGCCGGTCGCCGAGGACCGCGTCGTGTCGGCGGCGCGGGCGACGGCGCTGGCCCTCGCGGAGCATCCGACGCCACCCCCGGACCACGCTCGTGCTGGGAGGTCCGGGCCTCACCCGCGAGATCCGCGACGCGGGGCTGCGTGCGGTGGCCGCGAGTCCTGCGGGGCTTGCCGCAGGTCCCGATGCGGTCGTGGTCGGGGTCGACTTCTCGCTCACCTATCGGCGGCTGTCGATCGCTGCGGAAGTGGTCCGCGGAGGGGCGCTGTTCGTGGCCACCAACCGTGATCCGGTCTATCCGACAGCCGATACGCTCGCCGCCGGAGCGGGGTCGATCGTGGCGGCGGTCGCGGTCGCGGGTGGCCGCGAGCCTGACCTCGTCATCGGCAAGCCGCGAGCCGGGCCTGTTCCAGCGAAGCGGCCCGTTCCGTGGGCATGCCCGGTGGAGGAGGCGGTCGTCATCGGTGACGGGCTGGGCACAGACATCGCGGCCGCCGCACCGCGTCGGCGCACGCTCGGTGCTGATGCTCACGGGGGTATCGACGCGGGCGCAGGTCGACGCGCATGCCGTGCGGATAGCCGACCGACCTGGGTCGCCGCGGACCCGACCGAGCTTGCGGCCATCCTGGGCCTCGCCGCCGGGTCGACCGGACGCTAGGGGAACTGGCTGCGACACCATTCGACCAGGGACCGAGCCGCGCGATGTGCCGAGAGTCATCGCTCCGGCGCAGCCCCGGGTCGGGTTCGGCCTGGTTGCGAGTCCTGCGACTGACGCGGGTCTCGACCTCGGGCCGATCGCTCAGGACGCGGCCGTCGATGGTCGTGGCGATGTCGCGGAGTTGCTGCTGGAGCTCAGGCGGCAGGGTCCCTGCCTTGGCCCCCAGCTCCCCGATGGCCTTCTTGACCTGCTCTTGCTGGTCAGGCGGCATCATGGCGTACTTTGCCTTCAGGTCAGCGACCTTCTGCGCCGCTGCCGCCGGGTTGTTGGTCACGGCGGTCTGGAGGTCATTGATGAGCTGGGCGATATCCGCGGATGCCATTGTGGATCCCCTCCTAGGGTCGGGCACGGCTCTGAAGGCTCCGTGATGGCGGTGCCTCTCGGCAACATCAAGGATGACCTGGAATGTCAACCTGGGAAGCCCTGGCGTCGTGTGTCAGGTCGTGGGCCCCAGGCTTGCATCGGCCGCCCATTGCGCATCGAACCCTGCCAATAACCGGGCCCGCAGACCGTCCTCGTGATGCAGGAATGCGACCTCGAGTGCGTGGCGGTTGACGCCCCAGAGTTCGCCCATCGTCAGGCCGATCGGGTCGATGGCATTGGAGTACTCGCGGACAAGCGTCAGGTCGCTGACCGTGCGGTCGTCGGTCGAGAGCGTCACCGAGACACCGGCATGCAGGAGTCGGGCGAGCGGATGTGCCGCGAGCGATGGCACGATCGCCGCCTGGACGTTGCTCGTAGGGCACAGGTCGAGTGTCACGCCGCGCGCGATGAGCTCCCTCATCAGGGACGGGTCGTCCGCCGCCGGCGATCCGTGGGCGATGCGTGACACGCCGATGTCCAGGGTTCGCCAGACCTGTGCCGCGCCCCCCCATTCACCGGCATGACAGGTGAGGCCCAGCCCGGCATCCCGCGCGACCGCATAGGCCGACGCGAACCGCATCGGGTCGGGCGCGTCCGCCTCGGGTCCCGCACAGTCGAAGCCGGTCAGCCCGTCAGCCATGAAGTCGACTGCGACCCGCGCCATCCGGGTCTCGTCATCGGGATCGAGGGTTCGAAGCGCGACGGCGATGAGCCGTACCATGATCCCCGTTCGGGCAGCCCCCGAGCGTGCCCCTGCGACCACTGCCGCAATGACGCCGCGCAGTGGAAGTCCCCGCCGGGTGTGCAGCGAAGGTGCCCAGCGGATCTCGGCGTAGCGTGTCCCATCGGACGCCACGTCCTCCACCAGCTCGCAGGTGACGCGCGTCGAGGGACTCACCGTCCTGCATCAGTGCGATGGGCAGGTCGAAGGCCCGCAGCAGGTCGCGTTGGTCGCGGCACGGCATCGGCGCGGTCAACCGGGCGCGCATCGCCGTCTCGTCCATGTCGGTGTCCTGGCCGTGGAGCAGCCCGCGCTCGCGTGCAAGCTCGAGCGCCGTCGTCGGGCGGAGGCTGCCGTCGAGGTGCAGGTGCAGCTCCGCCTTGGGCATCCTCGCGATGAGCGCGCGGGTCCGACGCATCGAGTGACATGCGAGCCGGATGGTAGTCGGCCACTCGCCGGTTGCAGCATGCGGCCGCGACGCCGTAGCCTGCCCGGCGGCCTCGCGACCGTAGACTGCTCCGGATGAGTCATCCGGTCGAGCCTCCCACCCGCGCGCCGGACGGACCCTTCCGCCGGATCGCCAGGGTCATGGCATGGCTGGGCGTGATCCTCGTCGTGGCGATAGCCGGTACCGGACTCGATCCTGTCGCTCGATCATCCTCCAACCGAGGAGGGTCGCCCAGAGCTGACGGCACACGGCCATGGCATCGTGGCGCCGCGCCTGGCTGCCATGGACGCTGACCTGGAGCAGCTGGTGGGAGCGGGGGATGCAGCAGCCGCAGCCGGGCGGGACACGCTGACCCGGTTGCGAGCACTGGATGTGACGGCCACCGGTGATGCGCTGGCTGCTGGTGACGCGGCCTCGGCGGACGTCACCGCCATTCGAGACCGGATCGCCACGCAGCGATCGGTCTTGCTCGAGGGCACAGCACTCGAGCGGGTGCCTGCGTCGGATGCCGAACGTATCCGGGCGATCGACGCGGCGATCATCGCCGCGGACGAGGTCCCCAGGGAGTGGCTGCGGTGTCCGCCGCCGCCTCCGGGCCGATGGACCTGGTGGCCGCGATGGACGCCCACGACAAGCTCGTCATCGCGGCCACCGACTCAGGTCGGGCGGGCGACTGGGCCGACGCCCTCGCGTCACTCGACGATTCGGCGCAGCGTGCCCTCGTGCCCGTCCGCTCGGTTCGCGACGTCGCCCACGATGCCGGCCTCGACATGTCGACCCTCGATGACCTGCTCGACCGCCTCGACGACCTACGACGTGGCGCTCACCGACCTGTACACCAGCCTGCGGACATCGGAGGGTGACAACACCGCGGCATCCACGGCCGCCTTCGAACGGGTCGAGGCCGCTCAGGCGAGCCTGCCCGATCGACCGGTCGGCGCTGGTCGTGGTCATTTCGGACCTTGCCGGACCGACCATCACGCCGGTGCTGCTGTCGCATCGAGTCGGCGCGCGGCATACTCCGGGCTGCGACAGCCGGCGAGCCGGCGCCCGATGGGACCGAAGCGGGACCCACGGGTGGTGGACCCGGGCCGTCAGCCAGCGTGTCATCCTGATCGGTCAGCGTCGGCGATCGGTCCCCGGGCCGTCCGGCCCCATGTCGTCCATCCGTTCGATCGAGGAGCTAACCCGCATGCAGACCCGTGTCGTCGTCGGCCAGCCCTGGGACGTGGAGGCGGACGTGCTCGCGCTGCCCATCGCGAGTGATCCAGGACTCACCGCGTCCCGTGGCGGAGATCGATCGACGGCTGGGTGGCGCCCTGTCCGCGTATCGGACCGTGGGCGAGCTGCGGGGCAAGCCGTGGTCGTCGGCGATGCTCCAGGGTCGCGACACGGCCTCACCCTGGATCCTGGCCATGGGAGTCGGCGACGCCGCTGCGTTCGACCGCCTGACGGCGATCCGGCTGGGTGGCGCCATCGAGCGCCGTCTCACCGACCGTGTCGTCACCCGGCTCGCCGTGCTGCTGCCCCAGGCGCTGCTGGGCGCGCTCGACGCTCGCGTCGGCCGTGGAGCTGGTGACGCGCGGCGTGGTGGAGGGGAGCGCCGAGCCCGGTGCCATCTACCGTGACGGGTTCGCCTCGCCACCCGTGCTCGACGTGCTGACCATCGTGCGTCGAGCAGGGCGATCGCGGCTGCCCTCAGCGCGGCCGCCGAGCGCGGCCGGATCATCGGCGAGGGCGGCAATCGCGCCCGGCGGCTGTCGCAGCGGTCCGCGAACGACGTCAGCCCGGAGGTCCTCGCCGACGAGGCGTCCGACCTGGCCCGCCAGCACGGCCTCCAGGTGGACATCCTGGGACCGGAGCAGGCCGAGGCGCTGGGTATGGGCATGTTCATGGCCGTCGGTCGTGGCTCGTCCAACACGCCCCGCTTCATCGTCATCCGCAACGGCGCCGCGGGGGCGACCGATTCGACAGGGTCGGCTGCTGGCCATGGTCGGCAAGGGCGTCTGCTTCGACTCCGGTGGCATCAGCATCAAGCCCGCCGACCGGATGGAGGAGATGAAGACCGACAAGACCGGAGCCTGCACCGTCATCGCCGCCATCGCGACCTCAAGCAGCTGGCGCCCGACCTGCCCGTCATGGCCGTCGCGCCGGCGGTCGAGAACATGCCCGGCCCGCACTCCACGCGCCCAGGTGACGTGGTCAAGGCGATGAACGGCAAGACGGTCGAGATCACCAACACGGACGCCGAGGGGCGCCTCATCCTGGGCGATGCCTTCACGTGGGCGGAGCGCAACGGCGCCACCCACCTGGTGGACGTGGCCACGCTGACCGGAGCCGTGGCGCGCGCGTTCGGTGACCAGATCACGGGCGGCTTCGCGACACCCCAGGCCTGGTGGGACGAGGTCGCCGCGGCGGGTGCCCGACAGGCCGAGCGCTACTGGCAGATCCCGCTCGTCGCCGACTACCGAGCGGACATGGACTCGCCCTACGCCGACCTCCAGAACAGCGGCACGGCCGAGGGCGTCGCTCATCAAGAGCGGCATGTTCCTGGCCGAGTTCGTGACCAGGCCGTGGGCTCACCTGGACATCGCGGGCTCGGCCTACTTCCGCAAGGCGCATCCGTGGGCCGCGCGGGGTGCCACGGGCGTCAGCCACGCCACGCTCGTGGAGCTGGCGCTCGGCGGCGCGTGAGCCGCTCGGCCGCGCCATCCGGCACCGGACGATGCCAGGCCATGACCGCCGATCCGATGCTGCTCGGGGTCGGGCGCGCGGTCGGCGGGGCCTTCGGGCTTCGGCGCGGACCGACTGGCTGCGCGCTGGCCGGCGCATGCCGACGGCGTCGTCCGGCGCATCGGACTGGCGCACGGTCGTGCTCGTCGCTGGCGAGTGCCGTCACCCTCGCCCTGCTGCTCGGCCGATGGCCGGAGCACCAGGACCGGGTCGTGCTGGGCATCTACCTCGCCGCGCTCATGGTCCTGGCCGCGACCGACCTGGACCAGCGGCTGCTGCCGGACGTCATCACGCTGCCGCTCATCCCGTTCGCGCTCGCTGGCCTGTCGTGCTGGGCATCGATCCGCTCCTGGCGGGCAAGGACCTGGCCCTCGCTGAGTGCGCTCGCGGCGGGCATCGGGGCGCCGCTGCTGCTGCTGCTCACCGACCGCCTGTTCGGCGGCGCGCTGGGCATGGGGGACGTGAAGCTGGCCGTCAGCCTGGGCCTCATGCTGGGTGTCTCGCGGCTGCTGGCCGGGTTCCTGGTGGCGTCCATCGCGGCGCGGTCGTGCTCCTCGTGCTCATCGCCGCTGCGACGGCTGAGCCTCCGCTCGGCCGTGCCGTTCGGGCCGATCCTCATCGCGGCGGGTGTCATCGGCATGCTCCTGCCCTGACCGATAGGCTGCCGCCGATCCGGCGCCGGGGTGACGATGGCCACGCCGGCTGGCACGGCTGGAGGTGCGCTGTTGCCACTATCCGTCTGAGCGCCTATGCTCCCGCAGGACTCGCACCATGCCGGCCGCCGTGCCCCAAGCCGGGGGTGGTGCATCGCAGATCGAGGGAGTAGCCTGCGAGTGGTGCGACCGTGAAGTGGTTTGGCGCGTCCGCGGGATCCGCGACGGGCCGCCACCTCCTCCAGCAAGGCCGCCAAGGTCGTGGTGCTGGTCGTCGTCAGCCTGTCCCTCCTTGGCCTGCCTGCGACCTCGTCGCCGGTCGCCGCCGACAGCTTCTCCGACCGCATCGCCGCCGCGCGCGCCCGCCAGGACGACCTGCAGCGCGACATCGACAAGCAGAACCGGCTGCTCGGTGACCTCCAGGGCGATGCCGCGGTCGCCCGCCAGGCGCTCGGCCAAGACCAACGACGCAGCTCGACGGCATCAACGCCGACCAGCGACAGGTGCGCAAGGAGATCCGCCAGGCCAGCGAAGGCGCTGCGGCCAAGGTCCAGGCGCGCCGCGCAGACCTACAGGACACAGCTGCAGCAGCTGGATACCGACGCTGGACGTGCTGGAGCAGGAGATCGAGCAGGGCGCCGAGGAGCTGGACGCGCGACGCGCGGCTCTCGGCGCCCGGCTGGCCGACGCGTATCGGACCCAGAACACCAGCCTCCTGGAGCAGGTCATCGACTCCGGCTCGTTCACGGACGTCCTGAGCGACGCGTCGGCCTATCTCGCCTACGGCGACCAGGACGCCCAGATGGCCACGCGAGATCGCGCAACGACCAGGCGTCGCTCGACTCCCTGCGCGCCGTCACCGCGGCCACCCGATATCGCACCGACCAGCTGCGCCGGGCGGCCCAGGACGCGGCGGTCGACCTGCATGCCCAGAAGGCCACGCTCGCCGCGGCCAAGGCCAAGCTCCACAGGCTGGAGAAGAAGACCCAGACGCATCCAGCGCCGGCAGCTGGCCAAGGCGCACAAGATCGCGGCCAACCAGCGCCAGGCACGTGCGTACATCCGGCGGCACCAGGCAGCCGAGCGCAAGCTCAAGAACCAGATCGCGGGCCTCCTGCGTGCCGGCGCAGCGCAAGGCAAACCGCGCAGGCCGGTGGCTCTCGGGCGGCGGCAGCGGCAACGGCCGCTTCGCGTGGCCGGCCGCCGGGCACCGTGACCCAGGAGTTCGGCTGCACCGGCTTCTATCTGGAGCCGCCGCGCGGGTCGTGCGCCCACTTCCACGACGGCATCGACATCGCCAACGGCTCCGGGACCCCGATCCACGCCGCCGGATGACGGCGTGGTCGCCTTCGTGGGCTGGAACCGGTACGATGGCAGCCGATCCGGCATTCGTCGTGATCATCGGTCATGCGCGGCGGCTTCTCCACGTTCTACTCCCACCTGCTGCCGCGCTACGTCGTCCACGCCGGCCAGACGGTGCATCGCGGGCAGCTCATCGGCTACATGGGCAGCCACCGGCAACGCCACCGGCCCCCATCTCCACTTCGAGATCATGCGCGGCGAGACGCCGGTCAACCCGCGCGCGTACACCTGAGTCCGGATCGGCGTGGCTGACGCCACGCAGCTGCCGTCGAGCGATGTAGGATCGTGGCGTGAAGCACGTGACCGCGATCGTCCTGGCAGGCGGCGAGGGCGAGCGCCTGTCGATCCTGTCGGGTGTCCGGGCCAAGCCCGCGGTGCCCTTCGCGGGCAAGTACCGGATCATCGACTTCACGCTCAGCAACTGCGTCAACTCGGACATCAACGACGTCGTCGTGCTGACCCAGTACAACCCCCGCTCGCTCAACGACCACATCGGTGCCGGTCGCCCGTGGGACCTGGACCGGTCCAGTGGTGGCGTCCGCATGATGCAGCCGTACATCGCCCGCGGCCGCCCGGCCGAGTGGTACCGGGGCACGGCGGATGCGGTGCTCCAGAACATCCAGACCATCCGGGAATCGCCCGCGCGACCCGATCCTCATCCTCGCGGGCGACCACATCTACAAGATGGACTACGGTCCGTTCATCCAGCAGCACCGCCGCAAGCGCGCGGACGTGACCATCGCGGTCAAGCAGGTGCCCCTCGGCGAGGCGCACCGGTTCGGCATCCTGGCCCTCGACGACACCGACGAGGTCATCGAGTGGCAGGAGAAGCCCAGAGCAGCCCAAGAGCGACCTGGCGAGCCTGGGCATCTACGTCTTCTCCAAGCGGGCCCTGCTTCGCTGGCTGGCCGAGGACCGGCCCGACTTCGGCGCCAACGTCATCCCCGCCATGCTCGAGGGCGGCGCCCGGGTGTTCGGCTACCGCTTCGACGGCTACTGGCAGGACGTGGGCACCGTCGACAGCTACTGGCGCACCCAGATGGAGCTGCTGGACGACCATCCCCAGCTGGACCTGTACGACCGGTCGTGGGTCATCCACACGCGTTCCGAGGAGCGGGCACCGGCGCGCATCGGGCCGACCGCGAACGTCCATCGCAGCCTCATCAGCCATGGCTGCCTCGATCGCCGGGACCGTCGAGCGGTCGATCCTGTCGCCGGGCGTCCGGGTGGACCCGGGCGCCATCGTGCGTGACAGCGTGATCATGTTCGACTGCCACATCCGGGCGGGTGCGGTGGTCGACCGCGCCATCCTGGACAAGTACGTGTCGGTCGGGCCCAACGCGGTCGTGGGCATGGGCGACGACTTCACGACACCCAACAAGATGGAGCCGACCCGGCTCAACACCGGCATCACGCTCGTGGGCAAGCGCGCCATCATCCCGGCGGGTGCGCGCATCGGGCGCAACGTGCGCATCGGGGAGGATGTCCGTCCGGCCGACTTCGTGTCCCGCACGGTGCGCAGCGGTGGCAGCGTGGTGCATCGCGAGGCCCGCAAGACGTCTGCCGCGTCGGGCCGCCGCCGGGGCGTGACGCCCGCCGAGGTCGATACCTGGCTGGGTGAGCTCGGCCTGGACGCGGACGAACGCGCCGAGCGGGACGGGGTCACCAGCTGGGACCTGCTCCTCGACGGGGCGCGGCGCCAGGACATCCGGGTGACCCTCATCCTCGATCCGTCGCTGGCGCTGCTGTGCTGGGTCCACTACGCGCCGCCCATCAACGATTCGTTCCGGGTCTCGTACCGCAAGCTCCTGCGCTGGAACGATGAGCTGCCGTTCGTCAAGTTCGCGGTGTCCGTCGACGAGCGTCCGGTGCTGACCGCCGAGCTGCCGGTGGCCACGCTGGATCGTGATGCGCTGGGCGTGGCACTGGCCCGACTGGTCACCGTCTGCGACCTGCTGCTCGATGACTCGCTCAAGTGGCTGCACCCGGGTGCCAAGGTCGGCGCCGGTGCCCGGTCGGCCCTCGCGCCACGAGGCGCTCCTCGCACGCTACGCGGATCGTCTGGGGGAGCTGGTCGCCCCGGCCGAAGGCGAGGCCGAGGTGTCGCGCGATGGCCAGGCCGAGGCGGCGATCGCCGCCCCTGATGAAGAAGTGACGGACAGCCGCCACTGATCCGACGCCGAAAGGACGTGGCCGGCGCAGTGGCCGAGCCGACCCGACCGAGCCGAGCCGACCGACGACGGCGCCGGCGCAGTGGCCGACCGCCTCGGAGGTGGAACGACCAGATCATCGCGGCCGACGTGGAGATTCGGCCAGATATGCATCCGTGGGTTCTTGGGCGAGCTTCGGCCATCGCCATGACGTTCGATTCTGCCACCTATGCGTGGGCCGACTGCGTGGCGGACTCCGCGACATCGCGCAACCTTCCGCGGCGTCGTCCAAGCCCACAGGTGTGCCGAACATCCCGGGGATGCATACCTGGCCGGGATCCTGCCCCGGGCGGTGTGGCCGGGGTTCCTGCCCCGGGCGGTGTGGCCGGGTCCTGCCCGCAGTCAGAAGGACCGTTCGGATGGCCCCTCCGGCGGAGGCTGGCTGCTGACCCCGTCTTGATGCAGCCGTTGTCCTCGTCTGCCAGTCGCTCAGGGCACCACTTCGCCGTGGCCACCAGGCGGTCGAGCCACAGCAGTGCCACGAGGTCTTGGCGTCCTCGATGTCGCCTCGCAGCGCCCTCGACCGCCTCGCGCCATGGCAGCCGCTCCAGGCGCAGGCGCTCGTCCGTATCCGGCCCGGCATAGCCCTCGATGGGCGAGAGGTCCGTCGCCAGGTACAGGTGCATGTACTCCGTGGCGAACCCCGGCGCAGTGTAGAACCGGCCGAGCAGCTGCCAGGTAGCCGCGGTGTAGCCCGTCTCCTCGCCCAGTTCGCGCGGAGCCGGCCGTCCGCGGGTCCTCCAGCGACCCGTCGGGCGCACGTTCGAGGGTGCCGGCCGGGATCTCCAGCATCACCCGTCCTGCCGGCGTCCGGTACTGATGGACCATGAGCACCGAGCCGTCCATCGAGCGCCAGGACGGCCACCGCGCCGGGATGATCGATCGATGTCGCGGCGTGTGCTCGCCGCCATCCGCGTCCCGGATGGTGTCGACACGTACGGTGAGGTAGCGTCCGGTGTGGACGACGCGGGACGCGATGGTCGTTTCGAGCAGTCGTGCGTCGTCCATGCGCCCGAGGATACGGCTCACGGCCGCGTCGCGTGCGCCGCGCGCGACGCGGACCTGGATCACTCCATCAGGCCGATCGGTCATGGTACGGATCGGGGATGGAGGGTGCGGCGCGGTCGACCGCATAGTCGCAGCACGTCGGAGTGCAACCCGACCGGGCCCCACCCGCACCAGCTGACGGGGCCGTCGTGAGGTCCGCCATGACTAGACCGCACACGATACGGAGCTCTGATCCAATGAGCCGAACCGCATCGCTCGCACTTCGCCTCGCCAGCCTGGCCGCGTTCGCACTGGTCCTGGCAGCCCCCTTCCGGTGGTAGTGATCTCCGCAAGCTGACTGGGGTCCGGCGGCAGTCGATCGCAGCCGCTGCCGCCGGGGAACCCCCCGACCTGATCGCGCGGCGCGCCCGACCTCGGCGCGCCGTTCGTGTATCTGCCGTCCCACCGTCGTCCGTCGACGCCGTGCCCGGATTCGTCGCGCCACGCGACCCCGATGCCCGAGGTGACGCCTGATGCTCCTGCTCTACGCCATCGGCATCGGGCTGCTGGTGGGTCGCGCCGCCGGCGGGCGGATCGTCGGCCCTGGCCGACATCCACATCCGTTGGTGGGCGCTCGCGCTCGGCGGCCTCGTGTTCCAGGTGGCTGCTGTTCGGACCGCTCGCTGTCCGACCGCGTCGGTGATGCCGGTCCCGCTGCTGTACGTCGCGTCGAGCGCGCTCGTGTTCATCGCGATGCTCCGCAACCTCGGCCTGCCGGGCTTCCCGCTCCTCGCCCTGGGTGCCGCCCTGAACATGCTGGTCGTCGTCGCCAACGGCGGCTACATGCCCTCGGCCGCCGCACGCCTGGGAGCTGCTCAACGGCGTGGCCGCGATCCCCACCACGGACTTCACCAACTCCGCGCTCATCGGTCCCGGCACGACCCTGCCGTTCCTGGGCGACGTGTTCGCGCTGCCGCGGCCGATCCCCCTCGCCAACGTGTTCTCGGTGGGCGACGTGCTCATCGGCGTGGGCGCGGCATGGTGTGTCATCCGGTCCATGGTCGTGCCGACCGCGGCGCGCTGGCGCGCCGTGGAGCGTCCGACCGGCCCCTCGTGACCCGGTGAGCGACCCGCGCATCGCGAGTCTCCTGGGGGAGGTCGAGTCGCGCCGTCGCCGCTGACCGGGGCGCCGGCCTGTTCGTGGCGGATGCGGATGACACCCTCCAGCTGGTGGCCTGGACATCCCGGGGCCACGCGGCCGTGGTCGACCCGCATCCTGGCTCAGTCGGCTCCTGGGCCGGGGCTCCGCCGGTCACCGGGTCCGGCGACGCGACCTCCGCCGACGGCGGGCCGCGCCCGCGACGCAGACGACCCGGCCGCGAGCAGCTGCTGGTGGTCGTGCCCGACGGTCGGATGGGCTTCCTGGTCCTCGGTCGCAGCGGCGACGACCCGTTCAGCTCCGAGGACCGAGCCCTCGCGCGGCTGTACGCACGCCAGATCGCGACCCAGGCTGTCCGGGTCAGGTCGTCGAGACGCGCGCGCGTCGGCGCTCGGCGTCCGCGTGGAGCCGTCAGCTGCAGGCGGTGCAGAGCATCGCGGCGCAGCTGACCCGCCTCGCGCACGACCGTCCGAGATCGGCGCGGCCATCTGCTCCGAGACGCGCCAGGTCGTGCCCTACGACAACGCCCGGGTCCACGTCCTGGCGGCCGATGGCGAGACGCTCGAGGCGGTCGCCTTCAGCCACCACACGCCGGAGTACGCCATGGAGACCGCCGAGACGCTGCGTCTGCGGGTCGGCGAGGGCATCACGGGCTGGGTGGTCGCAGCAGGGGCAGGGCGTCATCGTGCCCGATGCGTCGCGCCATCCCAGGGCCGTGCCGGTGCCGGGCACGCCACTCATCCGCGGAGGCGATGCTGCTGGTGCCGCTGCGCTACGAGGGCGAGGCTCGCGGCGCCATCGTGCCTGTCGCGGGTGGGCACGGGCGGGTTCGTCGCAGGACGACCTGCGCCTGGTCCAGGTGCTCGCGGACCAGGCGGCCGTGGCGCTCGAGAATGCCCGCTCGCTGGCCAGTCGCGACCGGCTGGTCCAGGAGCTGGAGGCGCTCCTGGAGATCAGCCGCGCGGGCTCCACCGGAGCACGACGAGGCCGGCCTCGCGCGACCTCGTCGCGGACATCCTGGTCCGGACCTCGGCCGCGGACGGCTGCGTCGTGTCCCGCTGGGACGAGCCGAGCGCGATGCTCGAGGTCCTCGGCGTCGCAGGGTCGCCTCGATTGGTGCGGCCGCGGTGCGCCCGGGGCGACCTGGCGCGACTATCCGCTGACGCGTCGGGCGTCCTGCTGGAGGGCGAGCCGCAGCTCGTCCGCCTGGCAACGGCGTGGCGCGGACGCTGCCGAGACCGCGCTCCTGCGCCGGGTCGGCGCGAGCCAGGTGCTGCTGCTGCCGCTGACCGCCACGGGTCGCACCATCGGCCTCCTGGAGCTGTACCTCGTGACCGACGAGCGGATCTTCACGGGACCAGGAGATCGCGCGTCTACCGCTCGATGGCGGGCCAGGCGGCGCGTCGGCGCTCCAGAACGTGCAGCTGCTGCGAAGCCTGCGGGCCGCCGCGGACGTGGACCAGGTCACGGGCGTCAACAACCACCGCTACCTGCAGGAGCGGCTCACCCAGGAGGTGGCCCGGAGCGCCCGCTCGCGCTCACCGCTGAGCGTGCTGATGATCGACCTCGACGGCTTCAAGGCCATCAACGATGTCCACGGCCACGCCGATGGCGACCGGGTGCTGCGCAACGTCGCGGCAGGTCTCCGGCTCACGGTGCGCGCCAACGACATCGTGGCCCGCTACGGTGGCGACGAGTTCGTGGTCCTGATGCCCGACACCGACCTGCGCGGCCGCCGCAGTCTGGTCGCCGAGCGCGTCGTGGCCGCGGTCCGCGGCCAGCGTCACCAGCTCGCCGACGGCACGCGAGGGGAGCGTCGCCTGCAGCGCCGGGCTCGCGCTGTATCCCGAGGACGGCCGCACGGCCCGCAAGCTGCTCACGGCGTGCCGACGCCGCGATGTACCGCGTCAAGCGGGCAGGCGGTGACTCCGTCAGCCGGCACGGCGCCTCGCCGGAGCCGGTCGCGTCGGGTAGCCCGGCCGGGATACGGCCGGGCGGGCTCGGCCGCCCGCGTGCGCCAGCGCGGTGGCGCAGCGGGTCAGCCGCCGGGCTTCTGCTGCTCCGCCATCTGGCGCTCGACCTCGGCCTGCACCTGGTTCTGCTGCCGCTGGCGGTGCCGCCGCACCAGGAACCAGCCGATGACGATGGGCCAGAAGAACGAGGCGACGGCGCCGATGATCGGCCGCCCAGATGTAGGCCTGGTTCGCGTCGCCGACGATCCGCCACGAGCCGTCCGGACCGTGATGAAGAACAGCAGCAACAGGAACGTGATGATCGCCCCGATGCTGACCCCAAAGAACCGCTGCAGCATCCCTGATCCCTCCTTGATGACCGATGGCGGCGCCAGTGTAGCCCGCGACGGTCGTGCCGCGCGTCTCCGCGTCGGACGCCGTGCCTGCCGCGTCGGCCTGACGACCCTAGTCGGAACACGATGGTCCGGTTGCCCTGGACCAGCACCCGGTCCTCGAGGTGCCAGCGGACTGCCCGCGCCAGCACCGTGCGCTCGATGTCGCGGCCACGCCGGACGAGGTCCTCCACCGAATCCCGGTGCGACGCGCGGGTCACGTCCTGGTCGATGATGGGCCCGTCATCGAGCACGGTCGTGACGTAGTGGGCGGTGGCGCCGATGAGCTTGACGCCGCGCTCGTGCGCCTGGTGATACGGCCGCGCGCCGACGAACGCGGGCAGGAACGAGTGGTGGATGTTGATGGCGCGGCCCCGCCAGCGCGCCACGAACGTCGGGCGACAGGATGCGCATGTAGCGGGCGAGCACGATGAGGTCGATGCCCGCGTCATCGAGCAGCTGCTGCTGGCGCGTCCTCCGCCTCGGCGACGGTGTCGCCGGGCACGGGCACCAGGTGGAACGGCACCCCGAACTGGGCGGCGACGGGCGCCAGATCGTCGTGGTTGCTGACGACGCAGCCGGATGTCGCAGTGCAGCTCGCCCGAGCGGTGGCGGACGAGCAGGTCGTACAGGCAGTGGTCCTCGCGGGACACGAAGATGGCCATCCGGCGCAGCTCGCGCCCGGTCGCGCATGCGTCCAGTCGAGCCCGAGGCGTCCACCGAGCTCTGCATCGCCGCGCGCAGGGCGGGCGACGCCCGCGGCGCGGATCTCGAACCGGATGCGCTGGAAGAACATCCGGTGCCCGCGTCGTCGTGCTGGTCCGCCTCCAGGATGTTGGCGTCGTGCTCGAACAGGGTGCCCGCCACACCCGCCACCAGCCCGGGTCGGTCCGGGGCGCTGATGAGCAGCGTCAGGACATGGTCGCGCGCAGCGTGGTCGGCGGTCGGGGTCGCATCGTGGGTCATGGGGATCGGCAGCATACCGGGCGGCCGCGCCGGCCGACGGCGGGCGTCGAGGCCTCAGACCAGGTAGCGGTCGAAGCCCGGGCGTCCAGAGCATGCTGCCCGTCGTCGGTGATGGCGCAGCCGGCAGTAGTCCGGGATGCCGTCCAGCCAGACGAGCCCAGCCGCGGCCCATCGCGAACGCCGCCGTGGCGTAGGCATCCGCCAGACCCAGCGCCGGCCCGATGACGGTCATGCTCACCAGGCCCGTGGGAGGCTCACCCGTCCGGGCGTCGCGGATGTGCTCGCCGCGCTCGTACGTGCCCGACGTGGCGACCGCGAAGTCGCGTGCCCGCTCACGACGCCCGCCACGCGGTCGCGGATCGAACGGATGCTGGATGCCGACACGCCACGTCCTGCCCGGCTCCGGGTCGTCCACGGACGACCGCGTCGCCCCCCGCGTTGACGCTGAAGTCGCGCGACGCCCGCCGCCTCCAGCATCGTCACGGCGCGGTCGACCGACCAGCCCTTGACCAGCCCGGTGGGATCGGGCTGGCCGTCGGGCCGATGGCGCGCGGATGTCGAAGACCCCGCGCTGAGCACCCGAACCTGCTCACAGGCGTCCAGCACCTCGCGCAGGTCGGTGCTCAGCTGCGGGGTCGTGTAGCTCGCCGCGTGCGAAGCGGCTGACCTCGCTGTCCGGCTTCCAGGTGCTGAACCGGTCGTCGACCTCGCGGAACCACGCGAACACCCGCTCGACCATGGCGCATCGGTCCCGTCGACCGGTCGCGGATGTCGAGCGGTGACCACCGTGCCCATCACGTGGAGGACCGGGGTCGTGGGCGGCATGCGCTCGGCGGTGCTGCACGGCCATCAGGCGCCGCGTCCAGTGCGGACTGGAGTGACCGGGCGTAGCCCGTCGCTGGTGTACGTGGCGCCCGAGATGATGTCGATGTCGGCGCTCTGGGCCTCGAGCGCCATCTGGCGCAGGTAGGGCGCCACATAGTCGCTGATCTCGGCCGAGTACTGGCGGTCGATGGGCAGCTGGAGCGCCTGGACGTCGACGATGGTGTGCCCCGAGAGGTCACCTCGACCTGCACCGGGCCGTAGCGGGTGTCGACGACCTTGCCGTCGATGACCTGCTGGCGCTGGTCGGCGATCCGGCGTGGCCGTCGGTTCCGGAGTCGCCTCGGGCGTGGGCGGTGCGGTCGCTGGCAACGAGGTCGGTGGCGGTGTCGGCGACGCGCTGGCGGCATCCGGCGGGGTTCGGGGTCGGCCTGGGCCGCCGCGGCGACCGCTACTGACCGGGGTCTGGCGCGTGCTCGTGGCGGTCCGGGCCACGGAGACCAGCCGAGTGTCGGTCCGTGAGCGGACGGGATGTCGGGCGTCTTGAAGCTCAGCAGCAGCGCCAGGCCGGCCACGGTGCCGAGGGCCGCGGCCGCGCCGCGCCGCGGGATCCGGCTGGGCCGCGGTCTGGCGCGCGCCGCGGTCTACGAGAAGCGTTCGGCATGGATCTGCCTCCGGGGGACGCGCAGGGTGCGGAGGCTGTCGGCGACGTGGTCCATGAAGGATCCCGAGCCGCAGTAGAAGACGTCGCGCTCACGGATATCCGGGCACGAGGTACAGCAGCCAGCGGGCGTCGAGTGGGTCGACGGGCATCTCGGGCGACCCACGACGACCGACCAGGAAGCGCACCGTCGTGCCGGGCACCCGGCCGAGCGCCTCCAGCTCCTGGCCGAAGACCACGTCCTCCCAGCTGCTCGCGCGGTACAGCAGGATCACGTCCCGCTGCCCGCGGGCTGCGCTCCTCGATCATCGCGCGCAGCGGCGTGATGCCGATGCCGCCTGCGATGAACAGCGCCTTCGGCGCTGCCGCATCCGCTCCCGCGTGAAGGCGCCATATGGCCCCTCGGCGAACACCCGGGTGCCCGGCTGCAGGCGTCGCGACGCGATCGCGAGTCGTCGCCCAGGTCCTTGACCGTGAGACGCAGCGAGGACGCCGTTGGGAGCCGCCGAGATGGAGATACGGATGGTGCCGCCACCAGCCGCCACCGGACAGGAACCGGAACTGGAAGTACTGACCGGCCCGGATGGGGAGCTGGTCCATGCGCTCGCCCGGTGAGGTGGACGGACACGACGCCGGGAGCCTCCTGGACGACGCGCTCGACACGCAGCCGGTGGCGCACCGAGAACACGATGGGCTGCAGCACCCGGAACGTGAGCAGCAGCCCGATGGCGACCACGTACAGGCCGACCCAGTAGGCGACCGCCATCGGGTCGTCCACGAAGTCGGTGCCAACGACGAGCTCGTGCAGGAAGGCGAGCGCGATGCCCAGGTAGGCGTACAGGTGGATGCCGTACCAGGTCTCGTAGGACAGCCGCCGTCGCGCGGCCCGGATGGAGGTGACCGCGACGGCGATGAGCATGCCCAGGCCCACCGTGGCCATGAGCACCCACGGGTAGCTCGAACAGGAGCGTGCCGACCTCGTCGACGATGCCGCTGCCGTCGCCCATCGCGAAGCCGACCGTGGTCAGGACGGCATGGCCGACCAGCAGCCACAGGCAGGCGAAGCCCGCCCAGCGGTGCCAGACCGCGAGCCGGTCCGAGCCCACCACACGGTCCAGCCACGGGCTCCGGGACATGAGCACCAGCTGCACCAGCGCGAGGTAGGTGCCCAGGAGTGCAGTGACCTGGCCTGCAGCGGTCGTGATGCCCGCGGGCGTGTCGAGCTGGGACCAGGCCGCCATGGCGGACCCACATGGCCACGATGAGCAGCGGCGTTGGCGACCAGCACGATCAGGATGTCGGTGGGCGTGATGTGCCAGACGCGGGGGAGGGGCAGCCGTACCAGACGATCCCGGTCGTCGCTGTCGATGGGTATCTGGTGGTGCGCCAAGCGTGCGGTCCTCCTGGGCCCCGGCAGTGCGGTCGTCGATACCTGGAGCATCCGGTCCCAACCTGAGAGCCGCATGTGAACCGAATGTGAGTCCTGTCAGACCCACGGCGGCGCGCCGCAGGCCACTTCGGGGTGCCCGGCGCAGGCCAAGCCTGCACGGGAAGGGTCGGGTACACTCCGCGGGTCCCCGGACGAGGCGCGGCCGCGCCGCGATGCCGGCGGTCGCCGCGGTGGCCTTAGCTCAATCGGCAGAGCACTGGATTGTGGCTCCAGAGGTTACGGGTTCAATCCCCGTAGGCCACCCCACCACCCCGTCCTGCCGTCACGGCGGGCGGCACCGTCAGACGCTGACCGAGAGCACCGAGTCCATGCGCCGCGTGGCCGGATGGGCGGCACTCCTGCCACGCAGCCGCGAGGCGCCGGATGCCTTCCTCGCAGGCGCTCCGGTTCCTCGCCCACGGCGATGCGCAGGTGGTCCCGGAAGCCGCCCTGGGGCGAGGCCGCGGGACCCGGCCGGACCAGCACGCCGTGCTCCGCCGCGACCCGCGAGAACGGCCACGGCGTCGCCGTCGGGCAGCAGTCACCCAGAACGAGAGGCCACCCTGGGGCATCGTCCAGCGCCAGTCGGGCAGGTGCTCGCGGAGCGCGTCGCGCGGCGACCTCACGGCGCAGCTTCGACTCCCGCTCCGCACGCTCACCGAACTCATCGCCGCGACGCCAGCATCCGGACCGCGACCGCCTGGGTCAGGGTGGAGGAGCCATGGTCGAAGGTCGCCTTGCGCGCCGCCAGCCGGGTGATGAGCCGCGGCTCGGCACGTATCCAGCCGATGCGCAGGCCTCCCCAGCCGCCCTTGGACAGCGAGCCGATGGTGATGACCTGGTCAGGGCGCGTAGGTGGCGACGGGCGGCAGCATCCGGCGGCTGAGCGATCGTCTCGGGCGACAGGTCCTCGACCACGATGAGGTCCCGCCGGATGGCCAGCTCGGCCAGTGCCCGCCGGTTTGCCTCGGGCATGACGGCCCCGGTCGGGTTGTGGAACGTGGGCACGACGTACAGGAACGCCGGCGAGACGCTACCCGAGGGAGCGGGTCAGGACGTCGACACGGAGCCCGTCGGGACCGACCGGCATCGAGCACCGTGCACGCGTCGACGGCCCGGATGGCGTCGAGCGCCCCGATGTAGGTCGGGATCCTCGATGGCCACGACGCCCTCGGGCCCCGCCAGCTGGTCCACCAGCAGGTGGATCGCCTGCTGGCCGCCCCCGGTGATGAGGATCTGTTCCATGGTCGTCGGCACACCCGACACGGTGAGCATCCGGGCCAGGGCAGACCGCAGCGACGGGAGCCCGAATGGCAGATAGCCATAGTCGTCGAGCAGCTCGTCCATGTCCTCGCGAACCGTGGCCTCGATGACCTCCCGCACGCCAGACCATCCTCGCAGGGCGCCGATGGTCAGCGCGATCGGGTCGGATCGTCCCGCTGGTACGAGCCGCTCGCCGGGCACCGATGCCTCCGCGGTGCCCAGGCCGACCGGGCAGGAAGGAGGGCACTGCGCCGACCCAGGACGAAGCCGACTGCGGGCTCGACTCCGGGGGCGACCCGCGACCCACTGCCGCGCCGTGAGCGGATGATGCCATCGGTGCGCAGTCGCTCGTAGGCGCTCACCACGGTGGTCCGCGACACACCCAGCTGCTCCGCGAGGTCGCGTTCGGACGGCAACCGGTCGCCGGGGCGCAGGTCGCCACTACGGACCAGCCCGCCGATGGCACCTGCGAGCTGCTCGTTGAGGGGTGCCTCCCCATCAGCCCAGGAGCCAAGCAGCCGGGCAGCCACTCGAGCGGTCGCTCTGACTGCCCATCGATGCGGTCCATCAGCCTCCTGATTTCCAGTCCACTCGTGGCAAGTGGCATCTTGTGGACTGGTCTCTAGTGGATATGGTGGACTGGTACACGAGCCAACGTCAAGTCCACTCACGTCGAAGTGGCACGGGTATGGCGATGGTACCTCGGAAGGGAGGTCCACCATGGGACCAACTAGCAGAACTGGTCTCGGCCTGGTGATCGATCGATCGCATCCTGAGCGCTTTTGGGGCCGCCGCGGCGGCCTTTGGCGCGGACAGTCGTCCGCAGATCGGCGACAGCCACACCACGACTCGCATCAGTGACTGGTGTCTGACCCAGACCCGGATGCCCTCACCCGGTCCGGGTATCGTGACCGGGTGAGCAGCAGCCCATCCGGGATTCCCGCCCATCGAGTCGCTGGCATTCCTGTCCGACGGGGTCGTCACAGCGCTCATCGTCGGCAAACGGGTCCGTCGAGTGGCTGTGTTTGCCGCGGATGGACGGGTCCAGCGTTTTCGGGGCACTCCTGGACCCGGGCGCAGGGCACTTCCGGATCGGTCCCGCGGCTGCACGGCTGAAGAGAATGGGCGTACATGAGCGCTGTTCGACCGACTGGTCGGCTTCGCCAGCCCGCTCGGGCTGTATGCGGAGGAGATCGAGCCCGGCGACCGGGCGACATCTGGGCAACATGCCCCAGGCGTTCAGCCACCTGGCGCTCATCGGCGCGGCGCTCGACCTGAGCGGCGGCGGCGGACCCTGCACACTGGCTGCGCACGACCGCCCGTGAGGGCGCATCGCGATGCCCGGGACCCGCCGGCCCGGGCGCTACGCTGTCGCGGATGCGTGTCCCCGGTTTCCTGGTCCGCCAGCTGTATGTCGCGGGCAGCCTCCACAACGACAGTGGCGGCTTCTCGCTGCAGGCGCGCAACAGCATCGGCGACGGCTGGCTGGTGGGCATCGGCGCCATCCGCGTCGACGGCCAGGACATCCCGCTGGCCGACATCAGCGCCACCCGCGATGGCGACCCGACCGCATATCGCGCGGTGGACGTCGACGCCCGGCGACCCCGGTCGTCTTCCGGCGTGGCGACGTGGTCACGTTCCGGATCGCCGGCTGGGCGCTCGATCCGGGCGAGCACCAGCTGGAGGTGGAGCTGCACGAACGCCAGCTCGGCACCCTGTCGCTGGGGTTCACGGAGCGTCTCGACGACCGCCTGACGGCGTGACCCGGCGCGGCCCGGCGACCATGGTCGACCCGGCCGGGCTGGTAGCATCAGCACCGTGATCGCGACCCGTCTGAGCCGCGTGCCGCCCTTCGAGCGTGGTCTCACCCTCGGCGACTTCCTGGTCCCCATCCGCCTGGGTGAGCGCGCCGCGCATCTGGCAGCGCAACCTGCTGATGGTGCTGGTCGGGCACCGGGCTGCTGATCCTCGGCGCGTACATCTCGTTCGACGTGCCGTCGTTCGCCATCGGCGACATCTACGTGCCCGCCAACCCGTACGTGCCGGTCTCGCTCCAGACGCTGAGCGGCGCTGCTCGTGGGCGCCACGCTCGGCTTCCGCCGGGGCGTGTCGGCCACGTCCCTGTATCTGCTGCTTGGCTGCATCGGGCTGCCGGTGTTCGCGCTCAACAGCCAGGGCAACCACGACTCGTCGATCGCCAAGATCGCGACGTTCACCGACGGCCACCTCGTGCTCGGCACGACGGGCGGCTACCTCATCGGCTTCGTGCTCGCGGCCGGTCTCGTCGGTCGTCTCGCGGAGCTGGGCTGGGACCGCCGGCTGCGTGGGCTCGATCGCGGCCATGGTCCTGGGCCTCGTGGTCATCTTTGCCTCGGCATGGTCTGGCTCTCCATCGCGGCGATCGCTGGACCTGTCGCGACGCTGCTGTACGGCCTGTGGCCGTTCCTGCCGGGTGAGGCCATCAAGCTGGTCATCGCGGCCGGCCTGCTGCCCATCGGCTGGCGGCTGGTCGAACGGCGGGACCACGACCTCTAGCGAACGCCATCGTGACCGATCGGCCCGGCCGTTGACGCCCGGCCGGCATCGGCGCGCCAGCGCCCGGTCATCCGCACCAGCGGCCTGGGCAAGCGCTACCCCACCGGGTCCTGGCCGCGCGCACCGGGGCAGCCCGTGCGCGCCCTCGAGGGCCTCGGACATCGAGGTTCGCCAGGGGGAGATCTTCGGCTTCCTGGGTCCCAACGGTGCCGGCAAGAGCACCACCATCCGGATCCTGCTCGGCTTCCTCCATCCGACATCGGGCTCGGCGTCGGTCCTGGGCCACGACGTCGCTCACCGACGGGCTGGCCATCCGGCGCGCGGTGGGCTATCTGCCGGGTGGCATCTCGCTGTACGACTCCATGACCGGTGCCGGCCCTGCTGGACTACCTCGCCGAGCTGTACGGGCGGCCGGCGCCACTGCGGGCCGCGCTCATCGAGCGGCTGGAGCTGTCGAGTGCGGACCTGCGGCGACCCGTGCGCGACTACTCGCGAGGGATGCGCCAGAAGATCGGCATCATCCAGGCGCTCCAGCACGACCCGGAGCTGGCCATCCTCGACGAGCCGACCGAGGGCCTCGACCCGCTCATGCAGCACGCGTTCCTGGCGCTGCTCGAGGAGCGCCGCGCAGCCGGCCGGACGGTGTTCTTCTCGTCGCACGTGCTGTCCGAGGTGGAACGGGTGTGCGACCGTGTCGCCATCATCCGCAGCGGCCGGCTGGTCGCCGCAGTCGCGCGTGGAGACCCTGCTGGCGCATCGGCGTCGGCACGTGGAGCTGCGTGTCGACGGCCCGCTGCCCGCGCTGGAGGGTGTGCCGGGTGTCTCTGCGGTGGTGGTCCGGGAGGGCCTCCTGCGCTGCGACCTCGAGGGTGACGTGGGTCCCTTCCTGGCGCGCCTTGGCGGGGTTCACGCGGTGCGTGACCTGACCATCGAGCCGGCACGCCTGGAGGAGGCGTTCCTGGAGTACTACGCGCCCGAGAACGGGGTGACCGCCATGATCGGCGCGCTGCTTCCGGCGCACCGTCGGCGGCAAATCGGGTGCGCATGATCGCCTGTCCTCATCGGCCTGATCGATCTGGGGCGCGGTGCTGCCGCTGGTCTACGCCGGTTTCGGCAAGACCATCGGCGACTTCATCCGCAACAGCAACAACCCGCTCATGGAGCAGTTCGCCAGCTTCGGCGGGGGCGACCTGTTCAGCCTGTCGGGCGCCATCGCGCTGGGCTTCATCCACCCCATCTCGATCGCCATCCTGGGCGTGATGGTCGTGGGCTTCCCCATCCTGTCCATCGTGGGCGAGCGTCAGCGGGGCACCCTGGAGGTCCTGCTGGCACGACCCATCTCGCGCCGCGCGCTGTACGTGGTGCTGCTCCTGGTCGGTGCGCTGGTCGGTGGCGCTGCTGCTCGGGGTCCAGCTGGCCGCCGAGCGTGCTCAGCGCCCAGCTCTCGGGTGTGCTCGGCGAGCTTGACGTGGCGCAACGTGCCCCTGGCCTGGGTCATGGGCTGGCTCATGGCGATGGCCTTCATGGCCGTCGGATTCGCGGCATCCGTCTCGTTCGACCGGGTCATGCCCGCTCTGGGCGTCACCCTCGTGTTCGTGCTCGTGAGCTACCTGCTGGAGGTCGTCGGCTCGATCTGGCCGTCTGCGGCGTGGGTCTCCGACTTCTCACTGTTCCACTACGTGCGCACCAAGGAGCTGCTCGAGGGCCATCTCCGGCCCTTCGATGTGCGGCTGCTGGCGGGCGTGCTGGTGGTGGCCGTCGTCTATGCGTGGGTCGTCTTCCCGCGCCGGGACATCGCCGCGCCGAGCTGACCTCGGGTCAGGTGCTGCCCGTGCGCTCTGTCGTCACCTGCGCCTCTGTCTTCGCCTGCGCCCTCAGGCGCTGCGCTGCTGGCTTGGACGCGACTTGCGTGGGGCTGCCCACAGGCGGCGGGGTAGGAGCAGGGGCTGGGCACCGTACCTGCCCACGGTCCAGAAGATGACGGCATCGAACCCCTTGGCCGCCTGTTCTACCCAGGCCTGCTCCTCCTGGCTCATGGCACGCATGGACGGGAGCGTAGCAAAGCGGGACCTGCTGCGGCCGTCCACCCCGCGCCTGGGGTCCGCCCGCAAGATCACTACACCGCGTCCTCAGAGCGACAACAGTCCGAGCGTACCAACGGCGGCCACGATGACGGTGATCACCACGGCCTCGTCCACCCGGCCGATGGCCCGGAACCGAACGAACAGCAGCACCGCGATGACGGCCGTCACCCCCACCGCCAGGGGTGCCGATGCCGCGGTCGTCCCCAGTCCGATGATGGCCGCGATGGTCGCGACGAGGCTGGATGCCAGCCACCCGGTACCGATCGCGACCGCGAGCCACCACAAGCGCCGAGCCAGTGTCGGCTCGGCACGACGCGCAGCCGGGCGCGGTCCGATGGCTGGAACCGCACCAAGGGTGGTGGCTCTACCCGGTTCGAGCGTGGCTGAGCGGTGGTGGGGGAGGATGGCGGCCATCGGGGGGTATCTCCAGGGTTGGAGCCCGGACGCTGGTCTGGGCAGCATCCGGGCGTGGAGCGAATACGCACCCGACGCTAGCACCGGGACCTTGGGCTACGACATGGGCAGGACCATCTTCTGGTGCGACATCGCACCGCCGGGCCGGTAGGTGTACCGTCTCGCCGGCTGGAGGTGAGGCAGGAGAGTCGACTTGCGGACGGTTGTCGGGCGAGCAGTCGCGGCCATCCTTGTCGCCTTGACGCTGGTCGGATGTGCATCCTGGATCCCGCAGCAGACCCGTCGGCCCGGTGCAAGCGCGGACTTCGGTCCCACGGGCCCGACGCAGGTCGGACATGTGACCAGGATCACGGACGGCGACACCGTCCATGTCGATATCGAGGGGCAGGACTACCGCCTGCGGTACATCGGGATGGATACGCCGGAATCGGTGAAGCCCGGCACCCCGGTCGAGCGGTATGCCAAGGCAGCGACGGCGCGAAATTCGGACCTGGTCGCGGACCGCGATGTCGTCCTGGAGAAGGACGTCTCCGAGACTGACCGATACGGTCGACTACTGCGCTACGTGTGGCTGCAGGATGGGGCCCGCTGGACCATGGTCAACCTGGAACTCGTGCGGACGGGCTACGCACACGTCCTGACGTACCCACCAGACGTCAAGTACGCATCCCAGTTCGTGGCGGCCGAACGGGCAGCACGCGCCCAAGGCCTGGGCTTGTGGGCCGATGACGGGCAGCCAGATCAGCCGTGAACCGACTGCCATCCACACCCTGCCGGAGCATTGGCTGGGGTCCACCCCAACCTAGCGCCGGCCCTGCGGGGCCTGGACGGGGGCTCGTCTGAACTGCTAGTGCACCCTGCCGCTGTCCGCCTGCACCGTGGCCCATTGACGCTCGAGTGCCACGCCAGCGGCGATGAGTGCGCTCATGGCGGCACCGTAGTCCTGCATCGGCCCTGTGGCATCAGCCGGGGCACGAAGGACGGCAGACGCGGCGGCCATGGCCGCCGACACCACCCTCAGCCACGCCCTCCGCGCCAGGGCATCAGAGGTTCCAGCGGGATCTTCCTGCAGGATGTCGCCGACCGTTGCCGCAGCCGCGGCAGTCAGCGATGAACCCTGCAGCTGGACGAGTGCGACCATCCCATCAAAATCCCGCGGGTTCAGGCTGCTGACGTCGTTCGCCAGCGCATGCGCGAGCCGGATGGCCTCCACGTGCCAACTCATGGACGCGGCCGCCAGGTCTGCGGTGCCTGAGCCGGCATCGCGGCCCCGGGCAAGCCCACGATAGGCGAGGGTGGTGCGAGCAAGACCCATCCCAGTCGGCGGAGCATCCAGGTCCCGGTCTTGTTCAACACGATCGGTCAGCCTCCAGGGTGGTCGCCGCGTGCGGCCCGATTCCGGAGTTGCGGACAGCGGCCATCCAATGCACCGATGCTGTCCAGCCACTGGACGATTCGGTCACCTGTTGTTACCTGCCGCGCCCAACGAGACCAAGTAGGCGTTTGGTACTGTCAGAGGAGTACCGTTGCGGTGGGTGCACGCGACGGCGCCCGGCTCCTGACCGGCGGTAGGCCACCCGTCGTCACATGTGCCCGGGCGCTGGCACGAGATCAGACTCTCGGTCGGCAGGTGCGAGCCGTATATGCTTGTCGATGAACGGGCCGCACGTTGGCCGTGTGCGACGTCCCGCCAGGTCCGGCCGATTGGAGTGCCCAACATGAGCAAGCAGAAGCCCGTCCAGACCCTGGCGGTCTTCATCCTCGACAACGACGGTGCCGCGAAGGCGTTCCTCAAGGTCGTCCAGAAGATCGACGACGCCGACAAGAACGTCAAGATCGTGGATGCCGCGATCGCCGACCGAGACGAAGCGCGGGCAAGGTCAAGATCCACCAGACCGAGGACACCGGCGCCATGAAGGGCGGCCTGCGCGGCGGCGCCATCGGCCTCGTCGTGGGCACGATCGTCGCCGGACCCGTGGCTCCGCTGGTCTGGGGTGCCGCGGGTGGCATCCTCGCGGGTCTGCATAACCGCTTCCGGGACATCGGCATCGACGACAAGTTCATGAAGCGGATCGCGGCCGAGGTGGAGAAGGGCAAGAGCGCCCTCTTCGTGCTCTACGAAGGCGACTGGTCGGGCTCGATCGGTGCCATCGAGGACGCCATCAAGGCGAACAACGCGCTGCTCATCCAGAGCACCCTGCCGCCCGAGAGCGCGGCGGAGCTCAGGGCCCTCGTGGAGGCGGCGGCCGAGGAGCTCGGCGGCGAGGAGGTCGTCGCGGACTTCGAGGTCGAGACCGAGCCGGAGGAGGCGCCGCTGCTGCGGCGCCCGCCGTCGCCGAGGCGGAGCCGGACGACCTGACCAAGATCTCGGGCATCGGACCAAAGGCGTCGGAGGTCCTCGTGGCCGCGGGCATCGTCAGCTACACGACCTGGCCGGCAAGAGCGAGCCCCAGCTGCGCGCAGGCCTTCTCGGACGCGCACACCGCCGTGCCCCGGAGCGTCAACACCTGGGCGATGCAGGCATCGTTCGCCGAGCACGGCGACTGGGCGGGTCTCAAGGCTTCGTCAAGCAGACCCACCGCCGCGCAGCGCCGCCAAGGCGGGCACCGGATGACCTCACGAACCTCGTCGGGCATCGGTCCCAAGGCCGCGAAGGCCCTGGCCGCAGCGCACATCACGACGTATCGCCGCGCTCGCTGCCGCAGGTGAGCCCCAGCTGCGCAAGGCGCTCCATGCGCAGGACATGACCGTGCCCTCGAACATCGCCACCTGGCCGATGCAGGCGGACTACGCCCTCCGGAGCGACTGGCGTGGCCTGGCCAAGTACAACCAGAAGGCAACCGCAGGCAAGGCGTCCGCAGCCCAAGGCCGCAGCGCCGCCGCACCGGCAGCCAAGCCGGACGACCTCACCCAGCTCAACGGCATCGGCCCACGGATCGCCTCGTTGCTCGCCGAGGGCGGTGTGACCACGCTACGCGCAGCTCCAGCATCTGAGCGGTGAGGAGCTCCGGGAGATCATCACCAGCGGCGGCGCACTGCCGCCCTCCAGCCTCGACAGCTGGCCCATGCAGGCCTCATATGCCGCCAAGGCCGACTGGAACGGCCTCGCCGACTACAACAAGCACCACCACGCTTGAGGCGCCATTTGGCGGTCACCCATCCGTGGCCGGTCGCTGGGCGTGCTGGCCTGGATGAGGCGGCAGGATGTCGACAGAGCCGGCGGTAGGATCGTCGGCTGCGGTCGCCTTCAACCAGCGGCTCGCGCTCCTCTTGGCGGCGGCGATGTTCGTGCTCGTGGTCGACACGTCATTGATGAACGTGTCCATCTCGGCGGTAGTCACCGACCTGGGCACCACCGTCAGCGGCGTCCAGTCGGCGATCGCGCTCGAGGCGCTCGTATCGGCCGCGTTCATCCTCATCAGCAGCAAGGTCGGCGACCTCATCGGTCGCAAGCGCGCCTACGTGCTGGGCCTGCTCGGATATGCCGTCGGCGCCCTGTCCATGGTGCTGTCCCAGACGCTGCTGCCCGTCGTCATCTTCTGGGCCATCTTCGGCGGACTGGGCGCGTCGCTGCTGCTGCCCTCGATGCAGTCGCTCATCCATGGCAACTTCGAGGGAGCCGCACAGACACGCGTCTACGCACTGGTCGGTGCCGCCGCAGCCATCGCAGCGGCGATCGGTCCGCTCCTCGGCGGCTTCATCACCACGTTCCTGTCGTGGCGCGTTGGGTTCCTGCTCGAGTTGGTGGTCATCGGTGCGGTGCTGTCCGGCGTCCGGATGATCAAGGACGTGCCCTACACCGGGCCCCGCGGTATCGACGTGGTGGGCGCGATCCTCTCGGTGCTGGGCATGGGTGGCATCGTGCTGGGCATCCTGGTGTGGGAGGGGGGTGGGGCCGCCGTGGGTGCCCTGCTGGCCATCGGCGCGGTGTCTCTGGTCCTGTTCGCCTGGTGGCTCGTCCGGCGCAAGCGGGCCGGACAGCTGACGCTCATCGATCCGGGCCTATTCGCTTCGGTGCATCTTCCGGCTCGGCATCTCCGGGCAGACGCTCCAGCAGATCGCCCTCGGCGGAGCGATGATCTCCCTCCCGATCTTCCTGCAGATGGTGCTCGAGTACAACGCCCTGCAAGCCGGCTTGTCGCTCGCGCCGCTCTCGCTGAGCATGTTCTTCGTTGCGATGCTGGCCGGCAAACGTGCGGGCAAGCGGCGCCCGGCAAGCATCATTCGCGCCGGCTTCGCGCTGCTCTCGCTGGGGATCCTGATCCTGCTCCCGATCGTGCCCCGTGCGGATTCCGGCGCGTGGCTGGCGATCCCGCTCGTGATCGCAGGCTCCGGGCTGGGACTCCTCGTGTCGCAGCTCAACAACTACACGCTGGCTCCGATCTCCGAGGAGCGCATCAGCGAAGCCGCCGGTGTCAACTCCGCAGGCGGCTCGTTCGGGCTTTCCCTTGGCCTGGCCCTGGCCGGCGCCCTGATGCTGGGTTCCCTCGCCATCGTGTTCACGAACATGGCAGAGTCGAGCCTCGTCCTGTCTCCGGCGGAGGCCCAGCAGGTCGCTACCGGACTCCAGGAAGACGCGGAGCTGATGTCCAACACCCAGCTCGCGGAACTGATCGTGGGACAGCCCCCCGCCGTCGAGGCCGAGATCATCCGCATCAATACCGAGGCACGCCCGATCGCGCTGCAGATCGCCTTGCTCGTGCCACTCGGTGCCGGGCTGATCGGACTGTTGACGTCGTTCGGCATGATGCGGCAGAAGGACATCAAGCCGTCGGTCGCCGTCGAAGGCATGGCATTTGGTTGATCCGGGACCTTCACGGCTGCCGGCCAGGGCCAGTGACCGGGGCCACTGCTGGCCCCATGCGTCCGCTCTCGATGCTCACGTTCCCGTCGCCCGCTGCCGGGGCTAACGGAGGCCGTCGATGAACCTCCAACTGGCACTCGTCGTCGCCCTCATCGGTGGCTACGCCCTCATCGCGGCAGCGCTCGACCGTCATTCGGTCGGACCAGCGGTGGTGTTCGTGGCGATCGGGCTCGTGCTCTCCGGTTCGGGCGTGATCGATGTCGATCCGCGCGCCGAATCCGTGAGCCTGTTCGCCGAGCTGACCCTGGCACTGGTCCTGTTCACCGACGCATCCTTCGTCCGGATCGGCGCGCTGCGTCAGGACGCGGGCATGGTCGTCCGACTCCTCGCCATCGGGCTGCCTCTCACCATCGCATTGGGTACCCTCATTGCGGCGGTCGCGTGGCCGGCCTTCCCGCTGGCGGTGGCGCTCCTCCTCGGCAGCACCCTGGCGCCGACCGATGCAGCGCTCGGACAGCCGGTGATCTCCAACGCGGCCGTCCCGGTGCGTGTCCGGCGCATGCTCAACGTCGAGAGCGGGCTCAACGACGGCATCGCCACGCCGTTCGTCATTGTCGCCGTGGCCATCGCCGCCCATCCACGAGCCAGTGTCGACTGGATCGCCGATGCCGCGCTTGAGATGGCCATCGCGGTCGCGTTGGGTGTCGTGGTCGGCAGGTTCGGCGGCCTCGCGCTCCTGAAGGCTGATGCCCGTGGCTGGACGACACCGCTGTCGCGGCAGCTCGCGGTGCTGGCGGTCGCCCTGACGTGCTACCTCGTGTCCGTCGGCC
This sequence comes from uncultured Chloroflexia bacterium, assembly GCA_963760625.1. Lineage (GTDB taxonomy): Bacteria > Chloroflexota > Limnocylindria > Limnocylindrales > CSP1-4 > JAFMJV01. The sequence continues at coordinate 404,262 of CAVXDU010000002.1, read as the reverse complement.
TCCACGGCAACGGCTTCATCGCCGCGTTCGTCGGCGGCCTCGCATTCGGCCGCCTCAACCGACAGGCCCAGGAAGGGGCCATGGAGCTGACCGAATCGGTTGGATCTCTGCTGGCCATCGGCGTGTGGACGGCATTCGGCCTCGTCGCGTCGTCACTGCTCTTGCCCATCCGGCCGGAGTCCGTGGCCTACGCGGTGCTGAGCCTGACGCTGATCCGGATGCTGCCGGTCGGCGTCGCGCTCCTCGGCGCGCACTTCCGATGGCCCTCGATCGCGTTCATCGGCTGGTTCGGCCCCCGTGGCCTCGCATCGGTCGTCTTCCTGGTCATCGGCATCGATGGACTCACCGCCGCGGGCATCGACCCGGGACCGTACGCCTCGACGGTGGCCTGGACGGTCCTGCTGTCCGTGGCCCTCCATGGGCTAACGGCCGGTCCCTTGGCCCGACGCTACGGACGCTTCGTCGAGCGGCTGTCGCCCGGCGCGGTGGAACGGGAGAGCCTGGATGAGTTGCCCGCTCGGCGACGCTCATGGGTGCATCCCCCGGCGGACCGCTCCGGCCTGGTGACGCGGGGATGAGCGCCGAAGGGGGCCGGGTGAAGCGGATCGATCCCCATCCTGGGCTGGTTGCCGGGATACGACCGGTCGTGGCTGCGCGGCGACCTCATCGCAGGCATCGCGGTCACCGCGATGATCGTGCCCAAGAACCTGGGGTATGCGGGTATCGCCGGCATCCCGGTGGAGAACGGCCTGTACGCGGCCGCCGCGGGCGCCGATCATCTACGCCCTGTTCTGCACGTCGCGCCATATCTCGACCGGTCCCAGCTCATCGCTTGCGGCGGTGGCCGGTGGCGCGGTCCTGCTCACCGGCCTGGGCGGCGAGGAGGCAGCCCAGCTGGTGGCCGCGATCGCGCTGGCCACTGGGGCGCTGTTCCTCGTGGTGGCGGTACTGCGCCTGGGTTGGATCTCGCGATTCCTGTCGAAGGCGGTCGTGACCGGGTTCCTGGCCGGGGCTGCGATCGATGTCGTCATCGGGGAGCTGCCGAAGCTCACCGGGACGTCCGCGGACGGTACCAACGCGTGGCAGGAGCTTGCATCCTGGATGCGGAGCCTGGTCGACATCCATTGGGCGACACTGCTGGTGGGCGGGGTCGCGCTCGCCGTCATCCTCGGCCTCCGCTTCGCGTCACCCCGGGTCCCGGGAGCGCTGGTGCTCGTGGTCGGCGGCCTGGTCGCCTCGAGCGTCTTCGACCTGGGCGAGCACGGGGTGGCGCTCGTGGGGCCGGTGCCGCGGGGTCTCCCGGTGCCGCAGCTCCCGTCGCTCGACCTGGTCGGCCAGAACCTGTGGGAGATCGTCGTCTCGGCCGTGGCGCTATTGCTCATCGGATTCTCCCAGACGGCTGGCGACGCGAGGGCCTTCGCGACCCGTCACCGGTATCGCATCGATGTGAACCAGGAGGCGGTCGCACAGGGGATGGCCAATCTCGGCGCAGGCGTGTTCCAGGGCATGCCGGTCTCGACGAGCCTCTCGGCGAGCTCGCTGAACGAGTCGGCCGGGTGCACGGACGCCGGTGGCATCACTCGCGTCCGGGGCTGTTCGTGATCGCGACCCTGATCCTGCTCGCGCCGCTGTTCGCGGAGCTGCCCAAGGCCGTCCTGGCCGCGATCATCATCGACGCGGTCGTGTTCGGGATGATCGACGTCCCGGAGCTGCGACGACTTCGGCGCGTGAAGCGGGTCGACTTCTGGATCGCGATGGCCGCACTCATCGGGGTGCTGTCGGCGGGCGTCCTGCTCGGTGTCGTGATCGGCATCATCCTGTCGCTCGGCTGGCTGGTCTATGTGGCGACGCAGCCGTCGATGCCGTTGCTCGGACGTGAGGCTGGCACCCAGGTGTTCCGTGACCTCGAGGAGTACCCCGAGGACAAGCCGCCCGAGGGCGTCGCGGTGCTGCGCATCGACGGTGGCCTGTTCTTCGCGACAGCCGAGGCGGTGGACGAGCGCGTCCGTGCGGTCACAGGCGGCCAGCCCGGGGTCAGCACCCTCGTGCTCGACCTGGAGGGGGTGAACTTCGTCGACTCGCAGGGTGCGGCGAAGCTGATGGAGATACAGGCCCTGGCCGACGCCGATGGCATCGCGCTGCATCTCGCCCGCGTGAAGCCGAGCGTGCTCGCAGTGCTCGCGGCGGAGGGGTTCCTCGAGCGACTCGGGCCCGGCCACCTGCACGGGAATGTCCACCGCGCGGTGGAGGCCCACTCCACCACGTCCACCCGGCCCGGTCCCTGACGCCCGTCGCAAGCGATACAGTCGGTGGATGAGAGGTGCACGCAGGCCGGAGCGAGACGAGCTTCCGCTGGGACGGCTCGAGGCGTTCAGCGATGGCGTGTTCGCCATCGCCATCACCCTCCTCGTGCTGGAGCTTGGGGTCTCCGCGTCGGCTTCGGAAGACATGCTCGGCGCGATCCTCGCGCAGTGGCCCTCATACCTCGCGTACATCACCAGCTTCCTGACGATCGGCGCGATCTGGCTCGAGCACTCGACCGTCACGAGCGTGCTTCGCGTGGGCGATGCGGCGCTCTACCGGATCAACCTCCTGGTCCTCCTGCTCGTCGGGTTCCTGCCGTTCCCGACCAAGCTGACCGGCGAATACTTTGGCGAGCGCCAGCCGGAGCAGGTCGCGGTCGTCTTCCTGGGCCTCACCATGCTCGTCCTCGATCTGGCGGTCACGGCGTTCGCCCGCTACGCGATCGCGGGCAGGCGCCTGGTGCGTGAGGATGTGGACGATGAGCGGCTGCGCGGCCTGGCACGGGCGCCCAGCATCGCCTTCTACGCGGTGTCGCTGCCCATCGGGTTCCTGATCCCGACCGTGGGCGTGGCGCTCTATCTGGGCATCGCGATCTACCTGGTGGTCCCGACGCAAACCCTTCGGGGGCTCCTGGGCCGATAGCGACATCGGCACGTTCGGACGATGCTTTGGGACGACCTACCGATGTCGTATCGCTCGTCGAGTCATTGACGATCAGGATGCCGCGGGCGATGCCGACGGTGGCAGGCTGCAGTGGGCTACTCCGATGGACAGCCGTGACTTCGCGACGGCCACGAGTTCTTCCTGCAGCTCCGCGCGGACCTGGGCGACCGGTGTGTCCTGGGGCAGATCGGTTACCGTGCCGACCAGCGCATCGGTGGCGGTCTGGAGCTCGTCGACGCTGGCCTCGCCCATGGCTACCGCTGCAGCAGCGACATCCTGCATCGCGTCGGCGACACCCTGCGCAGCTGCCTGGTACTCGTCGATGGTGTTCTGGTCGTCGAGCGCCTGGAAATCCACCACCGCGACGGCGTAGTCCTTGAGTGAACCGCAGAATGCAGCCTCGGGGCTGAGGCTGGGCGCCGACGAGGTCAGGCTGCAGCCACCGGCGACAAGCCCGAGCGCAATGGCTGCCACGGCAGATCGAAGTCTCATCTCGTGCTCTCTTCTCATGCTTCGCGGGATGTCGCGTCTCGCACGACCGGGTGTCAACCGCGGTCGAGTACATCATCGTGGTTCTGTCCAGTGCGACGCGACCCATTCTCGGCTGCGCGGCGCACACTGATCAGGTGCGGCACCGGATCTTGGGTGCCGTGCAAGCAAGGGACGTTCCCGCGAGTGGTACCGTGCCGTGATGTCTGACGATCTGCCCGGGTCCCAGTTCCTGGAACTGGTCATGGCCGCCTGGGCAGCAACTGGGGCGATGACCATCTTCCGGGTACCGGCCAGATGGTGGGCCCTGGGTCTCGTCGCTGGTGGTCCGCTGCTGGCCTATCTCCTGTACCTGGCTGCCACCGTCGACTGACGACTTCACGCTCCATCGACCGCCGTTTCGTTTGGGGTCAGCCAAGGGCCAGCATCCGCACAGACCCACCCGGCCCGCTACGAGTCGTTCCGGTGCCTGGCCGCGCCGCCCTGATCACGGATGAGTGGCGTGGACCGGTCCACCCCCTGATGATGTCGCCCTCGGCGTCGTGCCGCCTGAGCCAAACCGGGGAGCGGGTATCTGCCGAGGGTGTCGCTGGAGGATCGCGTCCAAATGACCAGCCGATCCGATCCGGGTGGACGGGTCAAGCACGCGGTGTTGGTGCGGCGCCTCTATTCGGCTGCATGCTGGGCGCTGCTCATCGCGACAGGGTTGGCTGCCCTCCTCGGTGCCGCGCTGCTTGCCGGGACGATCCTCGACGCCATCTGGCCAGGCTGATCGGAGCCTGGTCCGCGGCGTCTCGCTCGTCAGACCTGTCGGACGCCCCCGACCCACGTCTCGGCGACGCTGATCGCGTCGAGTGCGCTCACGTCGACGGCCAGTGGATCCGCGCTGAGCACGACGACGTCCGCCAGCTTGCCCGCCTCCAGGGATCCGACCATACCCTCGCGATGGACGGCATATGCCGCCCCCAACGTGTGCGCCCGAAGAGCGGTCAGCACGTCGATGCGCAGCTCCGGGCCTCCCAACAGCGTGCCCGAGACGGTCCGCCGATCGACCGCGGCACGCACGGCACGCATCGGATGGGGGAGGGACACCGGCGCATCGGACGACAGGGCCACATGGACCCCCGCGCGCACGAACGACCCGATAGGGTTGTAGCGCTCGCCCGATGGCGGTCCCGACGGAGCGGATCACCCCGTCACCGTATGCCTCGTGATGACCCGGCTGGACCACCGGCACCACGTCCAGGGCTGCCATGCGTGTCGATCTGTCGCTCGGTGGGCAGGCCGCAGTGCTCGATGCGGTGGCGGGCATCGGGCCGCGGAGCCACCTGCTGGGCCGCGTCGACCGCGTCGAGGACGATGCCGATGGAATCCGGCGACTGGGCATGGGTGGCTGTCTGCAGGCCAGCCGCATGGGCCCGACGGACCATGTCCGAGTACGCCGCGGGCTCGTGGTACAGCAGGCCATGCTCGTCGGGGTGGCCCGCGTAACCATCGGGGAACCAGGCCGTGCCGGCACCGAGGGCTCCATCGGCGTACAGCTTGATGGCGGCAAACGCGAGGTGGTCGTCACCCAGCCGTCCGGTCATACCCAGCCGGAGCACCTCGTCGAGCAGGCTCGAGAGCACCATCATCTCGACCCGGAGGCGCAGGTCGCCCGAGGCCTGTGCGCCGAGATAGGTCTCCATCTCGCGTCGCGTGACCTGGGCGTCGACCACCGTCGTCACCCCGGCCCGCAGGAACATCTCCTGGGCGTCCTGCAGCAACTGCGCCAGGCGCGCAGGTGGCTCGGGCAGGTGGATGTTTGGGCCATGCCGGCCGACCTTGACGCCGTCATCACCAGTCAGCAGGTCGCATGCCGCATCCCAGACCAGCCCGTCCGGAGAACCGTCGGGGCCACGCCCGATGTGCCCGCCATCGATGTCCGGGGTCGAGCTCGTGATGCCATGTTCCGCAAGTCCGAATGTGTTGAGCACACCGCCGTGGCCGCTGACGTTCATGACATAGATCTCGCGGTCGGTCGCGGCGCGGTCGAGGTCGGCAGCGCTCGGGTGGCGGAACTCCGGGATGCGCCGGTAGTCGTGCCCGTATGCCCTGAGCGGCACGCCCGGTGGCATCTGCGCCGCCCGCGCCCGCAATACCTCCACGAGGGTTTCGATGGTCGGTGCTGTCTCTGGTGCGACGTCCAGCCATCCACTCGTCTGGGCCAGCATCAAGGGATGGCAGTGGGCATCCACGAAACCCGGCATCAGGCATCGACCCGCCAGGTCCACCTCACTCGCACGGGCTCCCATGGTGTCCCGGCACATGGCCAGCGAGCCGGCCGCGACGATGCGGTCGCCTCGGACCGCGAGCGCCTCGACCCGGCCTGGCTCGGTCATGGTGAGGATGGGGCCGCCGGCGAACAGGGTGCCGGCATCCACTGCCGAGGACGAGGCCGCCATCAGGCCCCGGTGGTGCTCCCAGGAAAGATGGCCGACAGGAAATGGATCATCAGCCACGCCGTCGTCATCGCGGTGTTGACGTCCGCCTGCGCCGCGCTGGTCTCGACGATGTCGAAACCGACCACGCGACCGCGGCCCGCGATGGCCACCAGCAGGTCCCGCAGCTGGCGGAACGCGATGCCACCGGGCTCGGGAAGCGTGGTGCCCGGCACGATGGCGCCATCGAGGACGTCGATGTCGATGGACACGTACAGGTCGCGCCCGGGACGCACGAGACGCTCGACGACAGCGGCTGGTCCCTCATCGAGGAGGGCCTTCGTGGACGCGAATCCCACGCCCAGTCGCCGCATGTCGTCGTACTGGTCGCGATCGACCGAGCGCAAGCCGAGGGCGACGAACTGGTCCGTGGTTGGCAGCTCGTACAGGCGCCGGAGCTGGCTGCCGTGTGACAGCTTCGATCCGAAGATGGTGTCGGCGAAGTCGGAGTGGGCGTCGATGTGGACCACATCCACCGAGCCATATACATCAGCCACGCCACGCCCGACCGGGAAGCTCACCGAGTGGTCCCCGCCGACGGCCGCGAGCAACGTGCCGCGTTCGGCGATGCGCCGCGATGCCTCGGTGATGCGGTCGTGGCTGAGCCCTGTGTCGCCGGCCCCCACCAACACGTCGCCGCAGTCGGCGAGGCGGACGCCGCGCAGGTGCTGCTGCTCCGTCTCGATGTCGAACCAGCCGGCGCTGCTGCCGTCGGGCAGGGTGTCCTTGAGGCGGGTCCGTGTGTCACGCACGAGCCGGGGACCAGCCGAGGCACCAGATCGGATCATGGGCACGATGACGCCGGCGTCCCAGGGCACGCCCAGGAATGCCACCTGTGCCTGCAACGCATCCAGGTCGTCACACACGGGAGCGTTGAAGAACGTGCGCGCGGCCGGGCGCATCAGGCTACTCATGGACGAGCGTCCGTCGGGTGCCATGAGCGGGCTGGCCTCCTCGTGGCTGCTGGACAGCGTTCCCGAGTCGTATCCGGGTCTGCTCTTGCGCTGCCGTGCCCATAATGGTGCAATCACCCGAGGCGTGAAGGTCCTACGCACGGCGTAGAGACGTGCGAGGCTTCGCGGGGTTCCGCCGTACCCAACGGCAAGCACGTGAGGAGAGTGCGACCGTGGATCGTTCATCGCTCAGCCTGCGAGCCGTTGCCCTGGGGGCCTCTCTGGTGGCCGTCATGGCGGGTGCTGCCGTGGCGCAGAGCCCGTCTGCGCCCGCGCCGATCGGGTCGGGTCCGTCACTGACCACCCCGACCACCCTGCTGACGCCGGGCGTGCTCGTCGATTGCGTGGACATCGAGTACCCGCCCATGGAGTATTTCCCATCTGCGGACGTCACCGACCCGATCGCAGGCGATCGGCTTCGACGTCGACGGCGCCCGCGCCGTCGCGGCCAGCTGGGACTGACGCTTCGAGATCAAGAACACCGCATTCGACGTGCTCATCCCTGACCTGCTCGCCAGGCGCTGCGACATCGTCTGGACCGGCCTGTATGTCATCCGAGAAGCGCCTCGGGTCAAGCAGACGCGGTGCCCTACATGGCCACGGGCCAGGTCGTGATGGTCCCCAAGGGCAACCCGAAGGCCATCACCCAGCGCGACCGACCTGTGCGGCAAGACCGTCTCCATCCAGGGCGCGGGTGTCGTCGAGGAGTCGCATCAACGCGCTGTCCAAGGAGTGCGACAGCCGCCGGCAAGCCGGCCATCAACATCCAGGCCTACCCAGACGGTCGCCGACGAGTTCCAGCAGATCGTGCTCGGGCGGGTCGATGCGGTCTGGGAGACCGACACCGCGGTTCTGAACTGGATGTTCACGAACCCGGACCAGTACGAGGTCGCATACGCGCTGCCGCTCGAGGACAACTACGGCGTCTACTACACGAAGGGCAACACCGAGCTGGGCGACGCCCTCGCGGCGGCCCTCAAGGTGCTCAAGGACGACGGCACCCTCGCCGCCATCGCGACCAAGTACAACATCGACCCGGCCATCCTCGACATCGTGCAGTAGGCCCCGTCCGGTCGCGCGGACCTGGCCACGACAGCGCCGACCTCCCGGTCGGCGTTGGCTGGTCCGCGCCGCACCGGTAGGCCAGCGTGCATTTCGACTCCACGGTCTTCCTGTCCTCGCTGACTTCGACCTCGCTCGCCCAGGGCGCGGCGATCACGATCGTGCTCACCATCGTGTCGTTCACGTTCGGCATCGGCATCGGGCTGCTGGTGGCGCTTGGGCGTGACCATCGCTGGCGCGGTCGTGCGCGTTGGCGCCTGGATCTATGTCTGGGTCTTCCGCGCGATCCCCACGCTGGTCCAGCTGCTGTTCGTCTGGAACGCACTGCCACAGCTCGTCCCGGCACTCAAGCGACAGCTGGTTCACGCCGTTCATGGCGGCGGCGCTTGCACTGTCCATCAACGAAGGCGCCTACGCCGCCGAGATCATCCGGGGTGGCCTGCTCTCCATCGACGACGGCCAGAAGCTGGCCGCACGTGCCCTCGGCCTGTCGCCGTGGCGCACGTTCCGGCGGGTCATCGCGCCGCAGCTCGTGCGGGTCATCATCCCGCCCATGTCCAACGACTTCATCACGCTGCTCAAGATCACGCAGCCTGGCGTCGGTCATCTCGCTCCGAGAGCTGCTGACCAACACGCAGCTGATCATCAACTCCACGTTCCAGTTCGCCGAGCTGTACGCCGCGGTCGCGCTGTGGTATCCTCGTCATCGTGAGCATCTTCATGGTCATCCAGGCCTGGATCGAGCGCCGCTACGTGTGGACCTCGCGGGAGCCGGCGGGCGCCATGTCGCGACTGCGCAGCGGAGTGATGCGATGAGCGTCGACCCCGCTGGGCGATCGAGCCCGCCGGTCGGGCACCTGCTCGACGCCGGAGCTGCTGCACGAGCCGGTCGCCGCGGACGAGCCGGCGACGTCCGAGCACATCCTGGAGGCCCGCGGCATCCACAAGCGCTACGGCCGGACCGAGGTCCTGCGGGGCGTGTCCCTGGGTGTCCATCGTGGTGACGTCAAGGCCGTGCTCGGGCCATCGGGATCGGGCAAGAGCACGCTGCTCCGCTGTCTCGCGCTGCTGGAGCCGCTCGATGCCGGGCGAGGTGCGTCTGGAGGGCGAGCGCGTCGGCAGCCGCGAGGGACGCGGTGGCAGGACCGAGGCCGCTCTCGGAACGAGCGCTCGCTCGCCAGCGCTCCGAGATCGGGATGGTCTTCCAGCGTTTCAACCTGTTCCCGCATCTGACGGCGCTGGGCAACGTGATGATCGGCCTGACCGAGGTCCGCGGTCGTGGCCGGACCGAGGCGACGGAGATCGCTTCGGCGATGCTGGGGCGGGTGGGCCTGGCCGAACGCACCGGGTTCTATCCGTCCGAGCTGTCGGGCGGCCAGCAGCAGCGGGTCGCGATCGCGCGTGCCCTGGTCATGAACCCCAAGGTGATGCTGTTCGACGAGCCCACCTCCGCACTGGACCCGGAGCTGGTGGGCGAGGTCCTGGCGGTCATGGAAGAGCTGGCGAGCGAGGGGATGACGATGGTGGTGGTGACCCACGAGGTCGGTTTCGCGCGACGTGTGGCCGACCGCGTGATCATGATGGACGCCGGCGAGATCATCGAGGACGCCGAGCCCGAGACGTTCTTCGGCGATCCACAACAGGAACGCACGCGCCGGTTCCTGCAGGCCGTGCTGTGAGCGACACCGACGCGCGACCGCGCACCTACGGCGCGCAGTCGATGACCGCGCCGTTGCTGGACGTGGTCATCAAGCGACCGGGACCGGCATTCGGGTCCGCGTTCGATGATCCGCGACACGGATTCCGTCATCGGGTGGACCTGCCCCTGGCACAGCGGGAGCACGACGCATTCGCGGACCTGCTATCGCGGCTCGGTGCCCGCGTCCATGAGCTGGGCGTGGAGACGTCCAGTCCCGACCTGACCTACACCTTCGACCCGCTGCTCGTGACGGACAGGGGCGCGATCCCGCTGCGGTCCGGCAAGCCGAACCGGGTGGGGGAGGAGTCCGCGCTCGAGGCGTGGACGCTGGCCCGCGGCATCCCGACCGTGGGCAGGATCGAGGCCCCGGCGACGGTCGATGGCGGCGACACGTTCTGGCTGAGACCCGATCTGTTCTGCATCGGACGGTCGTTGCGCACGAACCGGGCAGGATCCGAGCAGCTGGCCGCCCTGGTCGGCGGCGACGTGCGCGTCTTTGACGTGGCCTACGGCGATGGCCCGGAGGAGTGCCTGCATCTGCTGAGCGTCATCTCGCCGGTCGCTGATGACCTGGCGGTCGTGTTCCTGCCGCTGCTGCCCGCCGGCCTGTACGAGCTGGTGCGCGACCTGGGGATCCGGCTCCTCCCGTGCCGGCGGAAGAGTTCCCCACGCTCGGCTGCAATGTCCTCGCGGTGCGCCCGGGCGTGGTGGTCATCGCCGCCGGCAACCCGGCCACGGAGCGGCTGCTTCGTGACGCAGGCTGCGAGGTCCACATCTACGATGCCTTCGAGATCGGTCTCAATGGCAGCGGTGGGCCGACCTGCCTGACACGTCCGATCCTGCGGGCTTGACCGTGCGGGCCCGGTCACCGGCCGCACCGCGCGGGCCCGGTCACTGGCCGCACCGTGCCTGGCGCCACATCGGCTAGCGTTACGGGGTGAGTCGCGACACCGAGGACCTCAACCGGCGCCTGCTGCGGGCCCGGGATGCCATGGACCGTGCGTACGCCGAGCCGCTTGACGTCCCTGCCATCGCCGCCGTGGCTCACATCTCGCCCGCGCACTTCAGCCGCAGCTTTCGTGACGTGTTCGGCGAGACGCCGCACCGCTATCTCCAGCGGCGACGGGTGGAGCGAGCCATGTTCCTGTTGCGCGAGACCGACCGCAGCGTCACCGATATCTGCTTCGATGTCGCCTTCACGAGCCTGGGGACCTTCAGCCGGACGTTCCGCGAGGTCGTGGGCGAGACCCCGTCCGGCTATCGCCGGGGACACGGGCCGATCGTCGCGCCACACTGTGTCCAGCTTGCTGCGATGCGGCCGCGGGTGGCGGTGGGTGAAATGACGCGATCGAGCAGTTTTGGAGAAGCGGTGCCGACGATCTCACCCTAGTGTGACGACGTCCTCGACCGCAGACCAGGGAGAAACCACGAGATGATCACCAGGCTCAACGTCGCCTCGATCTACGTCCTCGACAAGGAGGAAGCGCTCGACTTCTACGTCAACAAGCTGGGGCTCGAAAAGGGCAACGATGTCCGTCAGGGCGACTACCGCTGGTTGACGATCCGGGTGCCGGGGGAACCCGGCACAGAGGTCTCGCTGGAGCAGCCCGGCCCGCCGCTGCATGACGAAGCGACTGCATCGCAGCTGCGGGAGCTCATCACCAAGGGAGCTTTGGGCGGCCTCGTGTTCATCACCGACGATGCCCGCGACCTCTACGAGACGCTCAAGGAGCGCGGTGTCACCGATTTCACGCAGGAGCCCACTGAGCACTTCTACGGGACCGACATGGGTGTTCGCGATCCGTTCGGCAACCCGATCCGGATCCTCCAGCAAGGCAAGGCCGCCCAGAAGGCGACCGCCTGAGCCGCGACCGGACGAAGGAGACCCTCAAGATGGCCACCACGCAGAAGACCAAGGTCTGGACCGAGGAAGAGCGCGCCGCGATGCAGGCGAGCGCACGCGAGCGGAAGGTTGCGTCGAAGCGCAGCCCCGCCGAGGAGCGGGCCGAGGGCCTCCAGGACCTCCAGGACAGCATCGCGAAGATGCCGTCGGACGACCGGGTCATGGCCGAGCGGATCCACGCCATCGTGACGACAGCGGTGCCGTCGCTGGCTCCGAAGACGTACTACGGCATGCCGGCATACGCCAGGGACGGCAAGGACGGCAAGGTCATCTGCTTCTTCAAGCCCAAGTCGAAGTTCAAGGTCCGTTATTCGACCTTTGGCTTCCAGCCCGACGCGAACCTCGACGAGGGAGACATGTGGCCCACAGAGTTCGCGGTGATCGAGCTGACGCCGGCGGTCGAGGAGCGCATCGCCGATCTCGCCAGGAAAGCCGCGGGCTGAGCCCTGATCCCGGGCGACATGTGGGCGCTGGATCCCCAGACCGTCTACCTGAACCACGGCTCCTTCGGATCGTGTCCGACCCCGGTCCTCGATGAACAGCGCCGGCTGCGCGCGGAGATGGAGCTGAATCCAGTCAGGTTCCTGGGCCGCGATCTGCAGCCCCGACTGGCCGACGTTCGAGCAGTGCTGGGTCGGCTCGTCGGTGCCGATCCCGCGGATCTGGCGCTGGTGACGAATGCGACCACCGCGGTCAACACGGTGATGAGGTCGCTGGTCTTCGAGCCCGGCGACGAGATCCTGACGACCAACCACGAATACAACGCGTGCCTGAACGCGGTCGATGTCGTCGCCAAGCGCTCGGGCGCCATGGTCGTGCAGGCTCACGTGCCGTTCCCGCTGACCGGCCCGGACGAGGTTGTCGAGGCGATCGTCGCCGCAGTGACGCCGCGCACGAAGATCGCCCTCGTGAGCCACGTGACGAGCGCCACAGCCGTTGTGTTCCCGATCGAGCGGATCGTCGCGGAGCTCGAAGCGCGGGGCGTCGACGTGCTGGTGGATGGGGCTCATTCGACGGCGCATCTTGAACTCGACATCGACTCGATCGGTGCCGCGTACTACGCCGCGACGCTCCACAAGTGGCTGTGCTCGCCGCGTGGGACCGGGTTCCTGCACGTTCGGCAGGATCGCCAGCATCTGATCAGACCACTGGTCATCTCGCACGGTACGAACGACCCCAACGTGGATGCTCCTCTCTTCAGGCGAGAATTCGATTGGCAGGGCTCCCACGATCCCACGGGCTTCCTCGCCATCCCGAAAGCGCTCGAGACGATCTCGGGGCTCGTGGAAGGCGGCCTTCCGGCACTCCGTCTTCGGAACCACGAGCTGGTGCTGCGGGCGCGCGACGCCCTGTGCCAGGTCCTGGACGAGCCCAACCCGATCCCGGATCGGATGCTGTCTGCGATGGCAGTGGTCCCCATCGACAACCGCTTTCGGGACGACCGAGCGAGACAGCGTTTGGATCGCGTCCTGCGCGATGACGCTCGAATCGAGATCGGGTTCATGCTGTGCCGGCTCGATCCAGATCGCTGGATGATCCGTGTCTCGTGCCAGGCTTACAACGACGAAACCGATGTCGAGGCATTATCGAGGACGGTCGCCGCAGCGCTGCGCGACTAGCTCGGATCTCCATCGGCTCAACCCACCGCATCGGGCGACCCGCAGGGTCCCGGACCTGGCAAGCCCGAGCTCAGTCGCCCTGCCGTCGCGATCGAATCTGGCCGAGTGTTCTGCGACAACAACGGACGAGCGACTTTGACGTTCTGACGCCCTGACGCATCGTAGCCGGCAGGGTGGTGGGACTCGGTGACGATCCGGCGGTTCCGCGGGACAGATGTCAGACCCGCGAACAGGTTCGAGCTTGGACCATGGCGAGCCTCGCGGGTATCCGGCGGCTACGCCCTCCCATGCCGGCGGAATGTCAGGATCGCCTCGGTCGGTGCGCCATCCTGGGCGTGGCCAGGCCTTGAGGCCACGTCGACACGCCGTCACGAGCAACTCGGCATGCTCATCGAGCAGGTGGTCGCGTCAGGCGAGGCAGCGGAGGGCTGAGCAGCCGAGGGTCCCCGTCGCCCCATGCGTTGAGGAGTCGGCCAAGCGCCTGGTGCGCCCAGTCGGCCGCTCGGTTCCTGGATGGGGCGCGGGCGGTCGACGCGGGTGCAGGTGGTGCCGGCACGCCCCGGATAGCCCGACCGGGGGAGGGCCCCCAGTACGAAGGTCCTGCATCATCGGGGGACGGTGCACCAGCGCGAACGAAACGATTCCCTCGACGTCATGCGCATCATCGCGGCGGTCGGGGTGCTGCTGTTCCACGCCCGGATCGCGACGCGACTCGACCCGGGCGTGCTGGCCGCTCCATGGCTCTCGCTCGATCAGGGCGTCATGGTGTTCTTCACGCTCTCGGGTTACCTCGTGACGCGTCCGTTCCTCGACGGCAGCATCACGCCCCTCGATCACCTGACGCGACGGATGGTGCGGCTGGTCCCGGCGTATGTCGTCGCCGTCGTCGGGTGGATCGTGGTGTTCGGCGCCATGGACCTTCGCCTGAAGGGTGTCGCCTGGACCCTGTTGCTGGAGGTCATGTTCTACGCGGCGATGCCATTCCTCGTGGCCCTGACGGCGACCGTCGCGGGGGGTCGCCACGCTCGCCAGGTGGTGGCCCTGGTGGCGATCGGCGGGCTGTCGCTCGCCGCCCGCTATGCCCTCCTGGGCGGCGGTGAGACCTGGGCGACGACCGAGCCCATCGGCCCGTTGTGGCTCTGGGCGTTCGTTCCGGGCATGCTCGTCGCCTGCGCCCATGCGTGGTACCCGACGATCATGGCCCAGGTCGGAGGGCGACTCGGGCTCGGCCTGGGTGGCGCGCTGATACTGTCGGTGCTTGTGGTGCCGAGCGATTCCGTGGGCCCGATGACCATCACCCGCATGGCGCTCGTGGCCGTTGGCACGGCCCTTCTGATCCCCGGACTGCTCCGGGTCGGCCTGCCCGTCCCGGGCCGGCGTCGCCTGGCATCGGCAGGCCGGACCCTGTCGTACCCGGTGTATCTGTGGCACCCACTCGTCATCTTCGGCCTCGCCGCGGCGGGTATCGGGGGCTGGGTCGGCCATCGGGATGACCATCGTGGCGACCTTCGTGATCGCGGCATGCTCGTGGCAGCTGATCGAACGGCCGATCCTTGCGTTCCATCGCCGACTCCGGATACGCGAGATCGCGCGAGGAGGGTCGTCGGGGCTCTTCGTCGGCTCCGAGGGGCTGGGCCGTTCGACGCCCTGAGCTCTGCCGCGGTGTCATCGAGGGCCGCATACCCGGCTCGATAGTCGCGCAGGCCGCGACTGGCGACGGTCAGCGCGGAGCGCCCTTGCCGCGCGCGCGGTCGACTCCCCGCCAGCGCCACAGGCAGTACGGCAGCGCCACTGCCGCGGCCGCCGGTATCGCCAGCACGATGAGCTCGCTCGCGACGAGCTCGCCGGGCCGGAACAGGTACGCGAGCGCGATGAGCGCAGCCACGAGCCCGGCACCAACGAGCGCGACCACGGTCACCAGCCGCGACCCGTACAGGTCCACCCGTCCCGATAGCTGCGCCATGCCCACCTGCACGGCGCCAGCCACTTCGTCCGTATCCTCGTCGCCGCGCATCGCCGCGAGGGTCGTCTGGACCGCATCGAGCAGGTGCGGGATGAAGCGCATGCCGAGGGCAGGCGCCTGAGTCACGACCGATGTCACGGTCGACACCACATCGCCCTGGAACAGGGCCGCGGCACGGTCGCGGATCTGGCTCGTCAGCAGCCCCTGCGCTTCCTCGATGACGGTCGGCACGAGTGGCAGGTCGGGATCGATGGCTCGGATGAGCTCCTCCGCCTGGCCCATGGCCTTGATGGCCAGGACCAGCTCCCGGCGCATCCTCAGGTTCTGTTGGCCGAGGGCATCGAACAGCTTGGTCATCACCCCGCCGAGAGAGCCACCGCCGTAGAGCCATGAGCGATAGAAGATGCGTTCCACCGCGCTATGGAACGCATCTTCGTTCACCGGACCAGTCGCCACACACAGCCGCCGGATGATGGTGGCGAGCATGCCCGGGTCGTTGCTCTTGAGCGCCCAGATGAGCGCCAGCAGGTCGAACCGCTGCTCCTGGGCCAGCTCCCCCACCAGGCCCATGTCCAGGAACGTGATGAGCCCCGTCGCCGGATCGATGACCACGTTGCCCGGATGCGGGTCGCCGTGGAAGAAGCCGTCCAGCAACATCTGCTGGATGAGCGCCCGGACCAGATGCCGGGCCACGACCTCACGATCGACGGATGGGTCGAGCAGGTCCACACGGGTGGCCTTGACGCCCGGCACATAGTCCATGACCAGCACCCGCCGGGTGCTGAGCGACGGCTCGACCGCGGGCACCCCGACACCCTCGATATCCCGGAGCACATCCGCCAAACGGCGGGCGTTGTAGGCCTCGATGGTGTAGTCGAGCTCGTCACGGACACCCGCCGCGAACTCCTCGATGACCGCCACGACACCGAACCGTCGCGCCAGGCTGAACTTGTCCTCGGACACCTCCGCCAGCTCCAGCATCACGCCCAGGTCGGCCCGGACGCGTGCCTGGACCTCAGGGCGCTGCACCTTGACCACCACCGACCGTCCGTCGAGGAGGGTAGCCCGATGCACCTGGGCAAGCGATGCGGCACCCAGCGGCTCGTGGTCGATGGACGAGAACACCTGGTCCAGCGGCCGGCCGGTCTCCGACTCGATGATGCTGCTGGCCTGCGCCCACGAGAACGGCGGCACGGTGCTTTGGAGCTTGGCCAGCTCCAACGACCAGGCCTCGCCCACCAGCTCGCGTCGGCCGCTGAGCATCTGGCCCAACTTCACGTATGTCGGGCCGAGCTGCTGGAGCAGTACCCGCACCTTGCCGGGTGTTGACAGGGCCTCCAGCTCCTTGGAGGATGCTCCCGAGAGTCGGTCGCCGACCCGTCGCAGCCGGGCGAGGGGCGTCCGACCTGCCGCGATTTCGACGCCGAAGCGGCTGATCCTGTCCTGTACCTCGTAGAGACGGAAGTTCTCGATGATCGTGTTGCGGCTGCTCGCTGGCAGCCGCTCGATGAGGTGCCAGATGCCCCGATGCTCCGCCTGGTCGGTCAGCACCGGTCGGTCGAGCCCAAAGACGGCATCGATGGCCACGATGACCAGCGTGAACACCATGGCGTCGAAGAACAGCCACAGGATCGCCGGGTCGGGCACGATGAATGGCGTCTCCAGCCAGCCGGAAAGGGTGGCGACGAGCCAGAACAGGAAGCCGTTGGCGAAGACATACGCGGTGATGGGATGGCGGATGTACTGGCGGCCGAAGATGGCGGCGAGGATGGGCGGCATCACGGCGGTGGTGAGCGCGAACAGCAACGCCACGCCAGCGTCGATGCGGATCGCGAAGGCTCCCGGTGCCGTCGGCGGGCCACCCCCAAGCGCGAGCAGCGGCACGCCATCCGCGTCGCCAGCAACTGGCAATCGGACCAGCGACAGCAGCGCGAGCGTGATGGTGATGGCGATCCAGGCCAGCAGGACATGGACCAGGAACCGGCGCATGGCGCGCAGTGTGCGGGATGGACGGGTCTGGGTGCAGCCCCTTTCCGTGCCGGAGGGTGCGGATAGCCTGGAGGATCGACAGGACGGAGGTATCGGGTCGAGGGAGCCGCTCGCGGACCCGCTGAACGATGTCGTTCACAACGTGTAAGGATCGATTGCGCCGCCGTTGTCCACGTGCACGCGAAGATGGCAATCAGCAGGGGCCATGCGCTTGGCTTCGGATGGCGCACGCACTCTTGGGTGGACGGCATCGCATGTCGCACCTGCACCCAGGCTGACAATCGAATCGTCGTCCTCGTATGCCGGGGCGGGACGACTCACGGTGCCGACCCCCAATGGCCAAGACCTGGAGGACTTCCGCCAGAACTGCTCGTGCCCGATATCGTGGCGCGCCCGGAGGGCCCTGGACGCGCAGGAACGACAACAGGCGCGTTGGCGTGGTGTGCGGTACCTGTTGTCTCCGCATCATTCCGAGGGGTGGTGCGACGTGTCACGCAGCCAAGTCGCCACGCAGCCCGTCGGGGCGCAGCCTGCGAGCTGGTCAGCCGGACCCCGCCTCCGAAGCGGAGGGTCGCGATCAGGCTGATGTCACGGATCGCCTCCGAGAAGACCCGCGGCGGAACCGCCGAGAGCGGTATCTGCACCGCATCATCGGCACCCGAAGCTGACAGGAACCTCACGGCGACGAGGCGCGCTCTCTCGTGGCCGATCCCGGTTGGCACCTGCTCGACGGCCTGGTAGCGCAACTCCGCCCGCAAGCCATCCTCGAAGGCCCGGAAGGCTGTCGCCTCGTCGCCTCCGTCCCAGGCACCGAGCGCCGGGACGGCCCAGCCGCGGCCACGCAGATGGGATCGGAGGTGACCATGCCGAACGACGCGCCCCGCGAACCGGCGATCAGCAGCCAGGCCGAGGTCGCGCGGAATGGGCCGGAAGACCTCGCGATAGGCCTGCATCACCGGTTGGGCCACATCCGCGGCGGCGAACGATCGCCTGCCAGGCCGCGATCTCGGCCTCGTCGGCGTCCGCCGGGTGCCACAGACGGACCTCCGACGCCGCGCATGACGCCCAGCCGATGGCCGTCGATGCCAACCCAACCATCACCGTCCGGTCGCGCGGCGATCCAGGGCTCGTCCGGTGAGCCGACCTGCCAGATCAGCCGAAATCCGAAGATCCGGCCGATCGGGTGATCCGCGTAGCGCGATCGCCATATCGGATTCCGGCCAGGTCCGGCTCGAGGCCAACCGGTCCTCCATCCGCCTGCGCTCCTCGACGATCGCAGCCCGGATCGCGGCGACACGCCCCGCGAAGTCGGCGACCTCGGCGGGATGGGTCGTGGCGAGTGCCGCCGACGCCCGGTCCAGCTCCGTGCCGTCAGTCTCGCGCCAGACCTGCCGCACGGTCGCGTCGTGGGTCACCGCGATCACCGCCGTCGTGCCATCGATCGGAAGCTCGATGCGTCCGTCGGGCCCGAGGTCGAACGTCGGTAGGGCGAGCTCGATGACGGTCGCGACATGCATGCCGGCCCGCTCTGCGACGACCTCGAGTGCCCGATCAACCTGCTTCAGGACATTCCGGTTCGTCACCCGAACGCGCATCGTGGCGAGAGCGGCCGCGGCACCCGGATCGTTCGATGCACCGAGCAGCGCGGCGCAGGTGTTGGCGACGGCGGTATCCCGAACGACGGCGTCGTTCCGGCCGGATGTGCCCATCCGGACGCCGACCGACCCGATGAGCTCGGCGGGCGCGTCGAGCGCGACCGACGCGAACCACAGCAACCCGCGCGCTATCCGCTGGTTGGCTAGTCGGAGCCCACCGACGAGGATGTCCGGTCGGCTGACGATGTCTGACCGCAGGAGGCTCGCGAGCGTCCGACGGATCGCCCCGGACAGGTCGACGTCGGTCGCTGTCGCTGAGCACCTGGCGGGCCTCGGTCGTCCACCGCGGCGGCGGAGCCACGGCCGTCGCGCGGATGACGAGCGGATGCAGGTAGCCCAGCGCCAGGCGAAGGGACCGGTCGGTGCCAAGCATCGCCCTGAGCTCGGCCCCGAAGGCGTCGCCGCCGTCGAAGGCGATCGGGGGAAGTTCGCCGGCATTTGACCGACGGACGAGCTCGACGAGTCGCCCCCGGCGGCCGACGGCCTCGGTGGCCGTGCCGAGCATCCGCTCCGACAGGAGCTGGACCGTACGCTCGATCTCGGCCACGAGGGCCTGGTCGGCGGTCGCCTCACCCTCCGCGGAATCGAACGCGGTCTCGATCTCGTGAAGGAGCGGATCGAGGATCGGCAGGCGTAACACGCCCAAGACGACCCCGGGCGGATGGTCGAGCTGGAGTCGAACATCGGCCAGGCGGGCGACGAGCGGCATCCCCGGGATGTCCACGAGCGTAGCGTAGCGGCCACATGGTGTGCATGACACTTCCTCAAGGTCGACCATGCGACACCGATAGCAGCGTTGACGATGAACAGGTCGCGGGCATGGCGGCGCAGTCCTGTCGGCCCACCCATCCAGCTTTGTCGCGGTTGCTGGCAGAACATGGCTACGAGACCCCGGTCGATGGCCGAGGTCTCGGGCGAGCGGTTGACGCAAGGGTGGGACTCAGGCGTCACCCACGCCCCGTCTCATGACAATGCCGCGCCCGGAGGTCAGGCGCGCAGGACCTTCTCCATCGACTTGCCCTTGGCCAGCTCGTCCACCAGCTTGTCGAGGTAGCGGACGCGCTGCATGAGCGGGTCCCCGATGTCCTCGACTCGGACGCCACACACCACACCCGTGATGAGCGACGCGCGCGGGTTGAGGCGTGCCTGGTCGAAGAAGTCCGGGAACGTCGTTCCCGCCTCGAGGTGGTTCGCCAGCTCCGCATCGTCGAAGCCGGTCAGCCATTCGATGACCTGGTCGAGCTCCGCCCTGGTACGCCCCTTCTTCTCGACCTTGGCCACGTAGTGCGGGTACACCGAGGCAACGGTCATGCGGGAGATCCTGTCCATCACGGGCAGGATAGCGGCCAGGTGCGTCGTGCAGCGTGCCACTGGATCGCACCTGGCGGTGTGTTCGGGACCACCTGACGACCGACTCCGACGATCCGACGCCCTGACGTGTCGTAGGCAGCCGGGCGGGTGGGACCCTTGACGATCCGGCGGCTCGGCATGGGGTATGTCACTGTCGGCGTCCGGATCCGAGCGTGGATCGGGCCGTTCGTCACGATGTCAGGCGGCTACGGGCCCCCAGGCCGTCGGAATGTCGAGACCGCGCTGGTCGGTGCTCGGTCGGTGCCAGACGGTGCGGGGGCGCCACGGCTCGTGCTCATGCGGTCTTGCGGATCACCTGGACGATGCGTGTTCAACTCCGCGCGAACCATCTGATGACGCACTTCGCCGTGTTGCCGTTCGGTGTGGGGACGATACTGGCCGTCCCGAGGTGGTGGGCAAGCCAGCCGGACCCTTCGTGGAGCCCAACAGGAGAAGCACCATGCCGAGGATCGTGGTCACGCACCAGGTCGTGGAAATCGAGCGTTGGCTGAAGGGCAAGGAGGAGCGGGTCACAGTCATCGGGCCCTACGCGACCGAGGTCACAGACTACGTGGCGGCCGACGGCAGCAAGTCCGTGGCCATTTCCGCCAACATCCACGACATGGCGGGCGCACAGGCGATGATGGCGTCGCCTTCGCCCGAGGACAAGGCGCTGGAGGAGAAGCACGGGGTCATCCGGCCGTTCACGTTGTATATCGAGAAGTAGCCTCCGACCCGGAGGACCGGGACGCCATGAAGGCATGATGGCCCTGCGGCGTCCCGGTGCGCCTGCGGTGGTGCCGGGATAGTCATCGAGGATCACGACGATCGGCATCTTCCCGACCGGACGGGTGGGCTTCGACGATCCGACGCACTGACACCTCGTAGCCAGCAGGGCGGGTGGTCCCTTTGACGATCCGGCGGCTCCGCATGGCGTATGTCACTGTCGGCATCCGAATCCGAGCGTGGATCGGGCCGAGCGTCCGGTGTCAGCCGGCTACGGACTCCCACGCCGTCGGAATGTCACGGTCGTGTGGTCCGCAGCCTCCCGGGCCGGGACCGCTCGACCCGACTCCAGATCGGACATGCCGTGCGGACGTGTCCGGCCGACGGAGGCGACGTGGTACGGCGGTGCCACACCGTGAGGTGACGAAGGGCCCGGAGGATGTCTCCGGGGCCTCATCCGCGCTCAGAAAGCTGGCGCGCCCGGAGGGCTCCGCACGCGCACCGACTTCGCCGCCAATCTGCGTCGAAGGCTGGAGTCGTCTGGTACTTCACCCGTCCTGCTGATGGTCGAGATGCTCGAACAGGCGGTCGACATTCGTCCTGCGCGGCGATCCGACCGACCGCGATATGGGTGTCGACCTCGCGCTCCATCGACTGCCATCGATCCGTCCAGAACCAACGCTGGTCGGCCGGGACGGGCAAGACGGGCTGGAGTTCGACCACTCCATCCTTCCGCTCGACGATCCGGACCTGCGCCCCAGGTTCGTCAAGGTGCATGCGGCGGTGCAGATCCGGCGGCAATGCGATGGTCCCGCGCGACTGTACGGCCGGCCTGAGGCGGCGTCCGGGCCAGCACCAGAGCCAGCTTTGGTCAGGCGAGTTGCTTCCAGTTCGTGTCGCCCTTGCAGAACCAGAGTCCGCCGTCCTTGTCTACGAAGAGGTCGCCAAGCTGGCCGGACTGCGGATGTTCCGTCGAGGCTGGCCCAAGCCTGATCTGGGCGGCGGCGCCGATGAAGTACCCGCCACGACCGCCGGTTGTGGCACCGGCCTTGCCTAGCACGCCCGTGCCCGTAGTGCTGTCGCTCTGTCCAAGGACTCCGATCGTCTCTCCAGTGGCCGCCTTGGCCCAACCGGAGACACCGTAACCCTCCGTGCTCTCGGTGGTCCCGCTGGCCCCGTACGTTCGTCCGCTCGTAGCTTTGGCGTAGCCGGCAATGCCAGTGCCCGTCGTGCTGTCGCTCCTGCCAGATACCCCGTAGGTGCCTCCGCTGCTGGCGTACGCCCCACCGACTACGCCAGTCCCTTCGGTGCTGTCGCTCTGTCCAAGGACTCCGATCGTCTCTCCAGTGGCCGCCTTGGCCCAACCGGAGACACCGTGACCCTCCGTGCTCTCGGTCGTCCCGCTGGCCCCGTGCGTTCGTCCGCTGCTGGCTGTGGCGTAGCCGGATATGCCAGTGCCCGTCGTGCTGTCGCTCCTGCCAGATGCCCCGTACGTGGCTCCGCTGCTGGCGTACGCCGCACCGAATATGCCAGTCCCTTCGGTGCTGTCGCTCTCGCCAAGGACCCCGAAGCCGCGGCCACTGGTGGCGGTCCCCTGACCGACGACGCTGGCGGCCGCTGGGTCGCTGGTGGAGCCGAGGAGGGCGGGACCAGAGGAGGCGATCAGCCCCGTGCCGCCGCTCCCGACCAAGTGATCCCCGACGTGGATGACATCGCCGTCCGCGGCTTGTCCGATGAGGGGACGCCCGAGCGCCCCCGCAACGAGCGCCACGGCACCGCCGAACGTGCCCGCAAGCAATGCGCGACGTGAGCGCATGGAGGTGGTGTCGATGGTCATAGCTGGTCCCTCCTCACCGGCGGGCGATGCTGGCCGGTGCCCGCTGTGCGCGTCATGGTGGGCCTATCGCCAGGCAGGTGCGAGCCCTGGACGCAGTGAGTGGACTCGCCCGAGTCGGACCGCGTGTACGAGGGCTCCGAGACCTTGCCGTGGCCACCGCTTGACCATCCGCCCTTCCACCCCCGAGCTCTTGGACCCTGGCCGCCGCCGTAGTTGTGGATGCCGGGACAGCCGGTGCAGTAGGCGCGGCGGATTGGACGCGCACCGAAGATGAGGTCGGTTGGGTCCGACCTAGACGCCTCACGCAGACCCGGCACACCACGCCAGGGGATCGCTTGTTGTTCGTGCGCGTCCGAGGCCCTCCTGGCGCGCCAGCGTTTCACGCACGATTGGGCCCCGGCAGCGAGCTCTGGCGCACTTTGTCCCAGGGTCCGTACCCATTCAAGGATCGAATCACCCTAGCAGGCTCAAAGTGGTTGCCGCTCCCAGAGGAATCCGTGGTCACACCCCTGCAGTACGCCAACTGACGCTCAACCCGTCGGTTCGCCGAGCGTGAGGGCGACCTTCCCGGCGACGTCTCGATTCTGCAGCCGATCCATCGCCTCGGTGATCTCCTCCCAGGGCAGCTCAGCACCGAGCTGCGGATCGAGCTTGCCGTCGGCCACAAGTGAGGCGAGGTACTCAAGGTCGCGACCGAACGGATCGCCACCGAAGAACAGCTCGAACCCCTGGAGACGGACGAGGGCATCGTTGTATACGTCGCGGACGTTGAACGTCGTCGGTTCGTCGGAACTGTTACCGAACATGATCAGCGTCCCTTGTGCGTCGACCTTGGTCACGAGTCGGCCGAGCGTTTCACCTCCCACTGACTCGAGAATGAGGTCGAACCGACCTCGGAGCTGGTCGACGTCCGAGACGACGTCATCGGCACCGAGCTGGCGAAGTCCCCCCGCCCGCGACGATCGGCTACTGACCATCGCCGTTACCTCCGCGCCGCCGAGGTGCGCCAGCTGGATGGCAAACCGCCCGACCCCGCCCGTGGCCCCCGTCACCAAGACTCGGCGACCGAGGATCGATGGTCCCATTCGGAGCATGCGCAGGGCTGCCAGGCCGGCCGTTGGTAGCGTCGCTCCTTGGGCAAAGGAGACACCATCAGGCAACTCGGCGATCCATCCTTCGTGAACCGCCACCTGCTCGGCCCAACTCCCGCCTCGCCGGATGCCGACCACCCGGGCGCCGACTCTCAGGCCGTTTTCGGCTCCCGACCGCAGGATGCCGGCGAAGTCCCATCCGGGACGCCAGCCGTCGTTGGCCCTTCCGAGCATCCTCATCTCGCCCCGATTGATCGAGAAAGCACGCACGTCCACGAGCACCTCGCCGGGTGCCGCCACTGGCCCGGGAACGTCCTGCAAGGCGATCCTGCCGGGAGCCGAGCTGTCCGCTACCAACGCGCGCATGGGTCGGGCCCTCCGGTCGAGTCTCCCCTCGTGCAGACGATCATACGTCCCGGCGCTTGTCAGCAATACGCTGACGTGTCTGAGAACGTCGATGGGTCGCTCTGAGCGGGCGCTGAGCCCCCGCCTCGTATTGAAGTCGTTTCACTTCTCGACCAGGAGCGGGAAGAAGTGACCGGCAACACCCCTCAGGAGCGGAACGATCTCTTCCGGTTTGACTTCCGCTCCTGGATTTGCGAGATCCGGCGGGAGGCTCACTCCCATCTCCCTGGCCTTGGCTAGCAGGCCAGGCATCGCGGTCTTGCCCAAGCCGCTCAGCACCCTGCCGACCAATTCCGGGTCCATCGTCCATTCGGGCACGGGGTGCGCCGTCCGTGCCCGCCGGCGGGTCCTGGCCATCGTCGACGAGCGGGACGTGACGGTCGTCGCCCTCTGATACACGAGCGAGGTCCTCTCGACACACCGCGTCGAGCTCGACCGCAGCTACTGGCGCAACACGCGACGAGACCCCGGCCGATGGCCGGGCTCCGGTGACGGGTGACATGAGTGTGCTCTGGACCTGGGGAGGACGCGAGCTCGGTCGCCTTGCCGCCGCGATCGGCCCCGGCCGTGGTCGGCGACCAGCGGACGGGTGACTTCGACGATCCGACGCCCTGACACGTCGTAGCCAGCAGAGCGGGTGGTCCCTTTGACGATCCGGTGGCTCCGCGGCGCAACTGTCACGTCCGCCACCCGGGTCCGAGCGTGGACCGGGCCGAGCGTCGCGGTGTCAGCCGGCTACGGACTCCCACGCCGTCGGAATGTCACAGTCGCGAGGTACATAGGCTCCCGGGCCGGGACCGCTCGACCCCACTCCAGCTCGGACATGCCGCGCGGACGTGTCCGGCCGACGGAGGCGACGTGGTACGGCAGGTGGAGCTCCGCTTGCATTCGCCGACTGGGGTGTGCATACTGAACCGTATGGTTCAGTATTGGAGCGGACGACTCGATGTGTCATTCGCCGCGCTCTCGGACGCCACACGGCGTGGCGTTCTGGAGCAGCTCGGGCGTGCAGACGCTTCGATCACGGACCTTGCCGACAAGTTCCGCATGACCCTCACGGGCATGAAGAAGCATGTCGGCGTGTTGGAGCAGGCGGGGCTAGTCACCACGGAGAAGGTCGGGCGCGTGCGCACCTGCAAGCTCGGTCCGCGCCGACTGGAGGAGGAAGCCGCATGGATCGAGAGATACCGCCAGCTCTGGGACGCACGCTTCGACGAGCTGGACAAGGTCGTCGAGGAATTGAAACGGAAGGAGAAGGTCGATGGACGCAAGAAGAGAGAGTGAGGTTGCCCCATGAAGAACCGTACGACGGTGGAGCGGAGGTCCGAGCGTGAGCTCGTCGTCACGCGGACCATCAACGGCCCGGCGCGCCTCGTGTTCGAGGCGTGGACCAAGCCCGAGCTGTTCCGGCAGTGGTGGGTGCCGAAGTCGCTGGGCATGAACCTGCTGTCCTGCGAGATGGATGTTCGTGTCGGGGGCAGCTACCGTTTGGAGTTCGCGCTCGGGGACTCACAGGCGGCGTTCTTCGGCACCTACCAGGAAGTCGTGCCGCACTCGCGCCTCGCCTGGACCAATGAGGAAAGTGACGAGGGTTCCGTCACGACGGTGACGTTCGAGGACCAAGGCGACACGACGTTGCTGGTCATGCACGAGCTGTATCCCTCGAAGGAAGCGCTCGACGCCGCCGGCGGAGCGGCGGATGCGATGGGAGAGACGTTCGAGCAACTGGACGAGCTGCTCGTCACCCTGGGCGCGAGCGTGGGACGGACATGACGTCGCCGACGGACATCAGCCAAGGCTGCCGACGCCCGACCGCACCACACTGCTCGTCGCCATGACGGGCAAGGCGAGTCCCGCGAAGACGGAGGAGGGCGACGACCCCGTGTTCGCGTACATCGCCACCTTGCCCCAACCGCAGCGCGGCATCGCCGAGCGCATCGATGCCCTGGCGGCCAAGGAGATCTCGGGCCTCCGGCGTGCGGTCAAGTGGGGGATGGCGTACTACGGCGTGGACGGGGGCTGGTGCTTCTCGTCCGGCGCCTTCGTCGGCCACGTGAAATTGATGTTCATACGAGGCACGGAGCTCGAGCCGGAACCACCCGTAACGCCGGTCGGGATGGGCAAGTCCACACGGGGCGTCGAGCTGGCGTCCGTGGACGATCTCGACGAGCGATCCGTGGCCTCATGGATGCAGCAGGCGGCCGCCAGGCCCTTCGTCGGGGGGAAGAAGCGGTGACCAGGAAGGCAGCACGGACCTCAAGCTGGCGCTGGTCCGAGGTGACCGTACGAGGCGATGGGGTCCCATGCTGAGACGGGTCAGGGAGGGTGTGCTGACCCACCAGAGCGAGCTACTCCAGAACAACACCATCGTCGTCCAGGGCTCGGCCGGCGTGTTGCTCATCGACCCCGGGATCACGGGCGACGAGATGGCCTGCCTGGCGAACGACCTTCACGAGTTGGGCCAGCCCGTCGTGGCAGGCTTCTCGACGCATCCTGACTGGGATCACGTGCTCTGGCACGCCAAGCTCGGCGACGCGCCCCGTTACGGTACCGCCCGCTGCGCGGCTGCCATGCGAGATCTGCTGTCCAAAGCGGACTGGAAGGCCCAGGTCGCCGAGGCATTACCGCCGGAGATCGCCGAGGAGGTACCCCTGGACCTGTTCGGCCTCATCACCGGCCTGCCCGCCGAGGCGGCGCTGATCCCGTGGGATGGCCCACGAGTCCGGATCATCGAGCATCCGGCGCATGCCCAGGGCCATGCGGCGCTGTTCATCGCGGACCGCGGGGTTCTCGTCGCCGGCGACATGCTGTCGGACATCCTGATGCCGTTCCCCGACCTGGACGCCGCGGATCCGATCGAGGACTACCTCGTTGGGCTGCGGTTGCTCGAGGGCGTGGCGGACGACGTCGAGGTGCTCATCCCAGGTCACGGGTCCGTCGGCGGAGCCGATCAGGTGCGCGCACGGATCGAACTGGATCGCGCGTACGTGCAGGCCTTGCGTGAAGGCCATGCTCCCGATGACCCGCGCATCGGCCCATCGGCCACGTTCGGCAAGGATTGGCTGCCGGGCGTGTATGAATGGCAACGACAGCAGCTCGCCAAGGAAGGAGAGCGCGTCGGGACGTCCGCCTAGCCATCGGTGTGCGGCACGAGGCAACCCTGCTGACTTCGTGGCTCAAGCAGCGAGTCGGTGAGTTCCCACCGCGCTTGTCAGTCAGGTGTCCAGCCAGGTGTCGGGGATCGGGTGGCCGTCCTCAGGGGCGACCCCGACCCGCGGCTACTGGGGGCGACACTCGGATGGACCGCGGCCTACGGCGGGGTCCGGAGCGACCGAGTGATACGTGGGTGGGGCCTCGGACGTCTCCGATGTCCCGACTCATGTGTCGCACATGTCGCGACTCAAGACAATGGCGCGCCCGGAGGGACTCGGACGCGCAGGAACAACAAGCGATCCCCTGGGGTGGTATGCCGGGTCCGCGGTGAGCTCACGTTGGCTGAGGGATGAACGCGCGGCGTCGGCTCCCCGCAGGGTCTCTGGACCTGGGGACGACGCGAGCTCGGTCGCCTTGCCGCCGCGATCGGACCCGGCCGTGGTCGGCGACCAACGGACGGGTGACTTCGACGATCCGACGCCCTGACACGTCGTAGCCAGCAGAGCAGGTGGGCCCTTGACGATCCGGTGGCTCCGGGGGCAACTGTCACGTCCGCCACCCGGGTCCGAGCGTGGACCGGGGCGAGCGTCGCGATGTCAGCCGGCTACGGACTCCCACGCCGTCGGAATGTCACGGTCGTGTGGTCCGTTGGCTCCCGGACCGGGACCGCTCGGCCCGACTCCAGATCGAACATGCCGCGCGGACGTGACCGGCCGACGGAGGCGACGTGGTATGGCAGGTGGCACGCCCGAGGTGACGAAAGGCCCAGAGGAGGACTTCCCCGGGGCCTGCTTCGTGCTCAGACTGTGGCGCGCCCGGAGGGACTCGAACACTCACTGCCAACCATCCAAATCGAGGGTGTCGCGGAGCTGGTCGAGGTGCTCCGTGCTGCGTGATCGGGGCATAGGCTGCCGCAAACCGGTGAACAGCAGCCCGCTTGGACGGACTTCTGAGCACGAATACGGGCTCAGGTGCGGCGTCAGCCAGTCACGCAGTCAGTCACGACGCCGCCGCTCCGTCCCGCCAGCTGCAGGCGCTCCGCGGTCAGCGTCCCGCCAGCGGCAGGCGCTCCGCGGTCTGCCTCAACGCCGCAGCGTCAGGATGATGAGCTGGGTCTGGCGCGAACGGTTCGCGGCCCAGGCGTCCAGGTCACCCGCCCAGGTCCGGTCCCACCGGGCCCACAGCCGTCGACGCTCGGCCTCATCCGCGACGCGCGCTGTGACCGCCCGGGGACCGGCGGGTAGCTCCACCCTGGCATCGGGATGCGCCTGCAGGTTGAGCCACCAGGCGGGCTCGGGATCGGCCCATCCGTTCATCGCCATCAGGACCAGATCCGGTGCGTCCTCGACATAGGCGAGGATCGCATGGCGCTCCTCGCCTGACCGGCGCCCCGTCGTCGTCAGTCGGAGCATGCCGTAGCGGTCAGCCGTCGGCGTGCGAAGTCCGAACCGGCCGGCCGTGATCGCATAGGCGACCCGGTGGCCCGCCCAGATGGTGCGGATCAGCCACCGGGGGATGGGTAGCCGCTTGGGCTCGATGAGGGCAGCCTCCCGCGGGGACGGGTCGGCGATAAGGTCGGGCATGAGGGCTCCCTGCTGGCGTGCTAGTCTGTCTCGCGTCCTTACGGTGTAATGACAAACGCACCATAGTCCGTACGGTGTAAGGATGTCAAGCGGGCACGGACAGGAGGTCGCGTTGGAGGTCGCCGCCGCCCACGAGTCGAACGCCGAACGACACGCCACGCTGACCCGGGAGCGTGTCCTCGCGGCCGCGGTCGCCCTCGCCGATCGGGAGGGGATCGAGGCGGTCAGCATGCGCAAGCTCGGCCAGGAGGTCGGGCTCGAGGCGATGTCGCTGTACACACACGTCCACAGCAAGGACGACCTCCTGGGCGGCATGGTCGAGGCGGTCGTCGGCGAGATCGGTGTGACGCCGGCCGGCCTTGACTGGAAGGCTGGGCTCCGCCGGACCATCCTCGGGGCGCGAGCGGTGATCCTCCGCCATCCGTGGGCGCCGCGCATCATCGAGACACGGCCGGCGCCGGGGCCCGAGACCTTGCGCTACCTGGACGGGGTGATGGCGATCCTCCGCGGGGGCGGGCTCTCGGTCGAGCTCACCCACCACGCCCTGCACGTCATGGGCAGCCGACTGCTGGGCTTCACCCAGGACCTGTTCGACGACTCCAGGGAGCCCGACCCGGCGGTGACGGCCGCGTTCGCGGCGCAGATCGCCGGCACGTATCCGCACGTCGCCGAGATGGCGGTAGCGGTCAGCCACGACGGGGGCCTCGGCGGCTGCGACGACGACGTTGAGTTCGAGGTCGGGCTCGACCTCATCATCGACGGCCTGGAGCGACTGCGGGATCGCTGACAGATGTGTGGCGCGCCCGGAGGGACTCGAACCCCCGACCCTCTGATCCGAAGTCAGATGCTCTATCCGCTGAGCTACGGGCGCGTGTTCGACGCTCAGATGGAGCGTCCAACCAGAACGGGCCCCCTGCGCGTCGGTGCGAACGCGTCTGACCGTGAACCTATCGAAAGCCCACATGAGAACCCGCATCGTCCTGTCGCGAGTCCCGTCCTGCCCCGAAGTGTCGCACGCCATCCGTGCCGTTGCCGGGCTGGCCGGTCCAGCTCGGTCACCGGACGCTGAGGGCCGAGTAGATCGACCCCAGGAACCGGCTCGGGACCGACGCGAGCCGCCGGGTGTCGCGGAAACCAGCCTCGGTCGCCAACAGGGCCCAGGAGCGGAATGAGAGAGGGAAGGGGACCCACGGGTTGCCTTGGGTCGTGTCGTATTCCACGAGGACCAGGCGACCACCGGGCCGAAGGTATCCACGGACCAGGCGGAGGACGGCGAGCTTGTCGCGCTCGAAATGCAGCGAGTTCGCCATGACGACCCCATCAAGCGGCGGCAGCTCGAGCGGTTGAGTGAAGTCTGCGACGAGCTGCGTCGACGCTGACGGCCGGGAACGCGTCGCCGAGCGCCCGCATCTGGACCTGGAGGGCATGGCCGTCCCGATCCACGGCATGGATCGAGCCGTTCGGACCGAGCAGGTCGGCGAGTGCGAGGGTGAACGCTCCCTCGCCCGACCCAAGGTCGGCCCAGGTCCTGCCGCCCCCGAATACACCGTCCCGTAGCAGCCGGACATGGTCGGCGTGGTCCATACCGCGAAGTCTGGGCTACACGAGCCGGCCGGCTGGCCTCAGATGTCGAGGACGCGCCGCTTCGCTGCCGCGAACTCCTCGTCGGTCAGGATCCCGTCGGTGTGGAGCTTCGCCAGTCCCCGGAGTCGGTCGTTGAGGGATGCCGCGGGCGGAGCGGCCGGCGCATGCGGCGCCACAGGTGGTGGGCCTGACGCAGCCCTGGTAGCAGGCACCGCGGTCCCTGGTGAGCGCGGTGGCGGGATCGTCGGGGACGGATGCACCATCTGGGCGCCTGACGGCGCGACACCAAGTGCCCGCCAGAAGTGCTCGACTCGCGTCGCGTAGGCATCGGCGCGGTACCTGCCGCGCCGGAACTGCTGCGTCGCCGACTGCATGCTCCCGACTTCGTTGCGCTGCTCGGGCCGGAGCTGCAGGCCGTGACGACAGGTGGGGCAGGAGAGGTACTCGTCGGTGCCGTACGGGATCAGCGGAACGAAATAGAGACTGACCTTCTTCTCGGAACGGATGTGGTGCATGTAGACATGGTTGTGACAGTTGGGACAGACGGCCGGAGCGACCTCGCCCAGGTCCTGGGCCTCGCCCGCTCCCCAACCGAAGATCACGACCACACGCCCACTCCTTCCACTGCCCTTCGGGTTGTATCACGTCACCGCAGCGATCGGCGAGAGTATCCCTGGAGGGATGCAGGGTGTTCGCTGTCGGCGGCAGCCGGGATCACTTCTCGCGAGCGCCGTCTGCCCCTTGTACCCTGCTCCGATGGTCGACTACCTCACCTCGTCCCTCGCGACCCTACTCGTCGTCGCGGATCCGATATTGCTGAGCGCCCTGTTCCTGGGTCTGACGCACGGCATGAGCGACAGCGAGCGTCGAGAGGTGGCGGTGCGCGGCCCGCTCATCGCATTCTGCATCCTGGTGGCGGTTGGCCTGGGCGGGGCCAGGCTGCTGGACCTGCTGGGCATATCGCTGTCGGCCTTCCGCATCGCAGGTGGCCTGTTGTTGCTGTGGTCGGCGTGGGAGATGGTGTTCGACCGCCGCAGTCAACGGCTGCAGGCCACGGCGGATACGGCTGTGACCGTGGACCATGTCAAGAACATCGCGGCGTTTCCCCTCGCCATCCCGCTCATAGCAGGGCCCGGAGCGATCACCGCCATGATCCTGCTCGCCGGCAGGACCGATGGTCAGCTGGATCGTGGTGCCGGCCTGTTCGGTGTCACCGCCCTGGTGATGCATCGCGTGCTTCGCCGCCTTCCTGGCCGCGGAGCGCATCTCGCAGATCCTGGGGGTGACGGGGCGGGCCGTCAGCACACGCATGCTCGGCATCATCCTTGCGGCGCTCGCCGTTCAGTTCATGATCGATGGCGTCATGACCTTGGCGGCGGCATGACGGGCGTAGTCCATCATGGTTCGTGTCGAGGTAGACAGGGGAGTCCGGCCATCGACACCGGACGTTGCAACACGTAGTTCGATACCGTGAGCACACCATGACCAGCTCACCAACCGTTGCTGCCAGATCGGCCCGCCACCCGCGAGTGGTAGCCATCGGTGTCTTGCTGTGCCTCGCTTCCGCTGCTGGTGCCGCATCCGCGCAGTCGGGCCCTCCTCCGAGCCCATCGGCCCCGCAGGGCAGCCCTCCCGCGATGACACTTCCGGGGTACACGGCGGCGCTGACCCCGGCAGGTATATGTCCGATGCCCTTGGGCCAACCATCACCTTCGATGTCGCCGACGATGGCTGGAAAGGGGAACAGCAGGATGGGATCTACCTCGCGCTCACCCGCCAGATCGGTGACTCGACGGGCACCCTGACCGTCAGCCTGTTCGATGGCCAGGTCGCGACCGATCCATGCGTCCCGGTAGCCGAGGGCACCGTGGCACGAACGGCCGAGGGTTTCACGGAATGGCTGGCCGCGTCACCAGTCCTCAGCACGACCACGACGCCGGCGACGCTGGCCGGTGAGCCGGTCACACAGGTCGACGCGACCGTCCTTGGGTTCGCCTGCCCCAACAGCCCCTGGATGACGTTCTGGAACGGCTTCCTGCTCTACCCCAGTGAAGCGGGCCGCTTCCTGGCCCTCGATCATGGCGACCAGGTCATCATCGTCTCAGCCGAGGCCGTCCAGTCGACCGACCTGCGGGATTTCCTTGACGCGGCACAGCCGGTGATCGACTCTCTCACCATCACCGGGACGGGACCAGTCACCCCCCCGGCGTCCCCTTCGGCCTCGATTCCAGCGTCCAAGAGCCGTTCGCGGTTACCCTGCCCGGGTGACCTGGAAGCGCCACTCCGAGATCGCCTGCCTCGGTTCTCATGGCATCCGCAAGAAGACGGCCGCGATCTTCACCCAGCCAGCATCCGCGAACCCTGATCCGCACTTCGCCCGGCGAGGAAGCCTAGTGCGACGGTCACGAATCGCTACCGGCGCCGAGGCGGAACGCGCCCGTCTGGCTGCCGCCGATCTCGACGGCGTCTCGTGGCGCCGCTGGGCACCAGCCCTCGACGAAGCCGCCCGCGGGTCGATCGGCGTGGCCGACACGATCTCCGGGCTCAGGTTCCGCATCGAGACCCACGACGAGGCGCTCGACATCCTGCTTGCCACGCCGACCATGAGTTATTGCACGCCAGCGCCAGGCACCCGATCGCGGATGCGCGCGACGAGACGGTCGGACTGGACGTTCGATACGCCAAGCGTGGTCGCGAGGACATCCTCATCCGTGTCACGGCAACCAACCGTGGTGCCGATGTGTGTGAGGCCACCATCGAAGCGGCCCTTTCGTTGCCACACGAGGATGGTGGGCCGGATGGAGGGTCCGAGCTCGCTCCTGCGACGATCCGCGCACCGTGGGAGACGCTGTCGCCGGATATCGCGGACGGCACGACCGTACTGTGCGTCACACACCCGAGCGGCGGTCCATGGTGGCTTGCCGCCGCCGAAGGCGCTGAACGTCACGGGCCGGCGACCGACGGCACGGAGGCCACCCTCCGATATCGTCTGCGGCTCCAGGCGGGGGAACGTCGCACGCTGCGGCTGCGGCTCAGCCGGAGCGCCGAACCACGTTCGCCATGGGGCGCGGACGTGGAAGCGGCCATGGGTACGCGTGCGCGGGAGGCTGCCGCATTCGGTGCGTCCTTGCTGCCCGGCGATACCACGCCAGATGAGGTTGCGACGACGAGTCGGGCTCTCGCTTCCTTGCTGTGGACCCCGCCGTTCACCAACGGTGGGCACGTCGACGACGTCGTGGCGGCGGTAGCCCTGGCCCTGGCCGATCCCGTGGCTGGGCAGCTCCGGTCCCTGGAGCTGCTCGCGGCTCGGCCGGGCCATCCCGTCGGCCGTCTGGAACCTCCCCTTGGGGCGTGGGCAGCGCTCCGGATCGCCGAGCTGGGCGAGGCAGCCACGGGCGGGTCCGTCCATGGTTACCTCGAGCGCTCGTTCCTACTGCTCCTGGAAGACTTCTCGGGGTGGGTCGACCGGCTCGATGGCAATGATCGGAACCCTATCCAGGGCGGGCTCATCGGGCTGGATGGCATCGACGGGTCGATCGAGGGCACCGCCTGGATGAGCGCCAGCAGCCTGTGGATGTTCTCCATGGCCGTGGAACTCGCCCGCGTCGACGCCACGTACCAGGATGTCGCCGTGACGTTCCTGGACACGTCGCTCGCCCTGATCGCGGCACTTGATGACCTCGGCGGCAGCGGCATCGGGATGTGGGATGAGGACGATGGCCGGTACCACGATGTGGCACGGGACCCCGATGGGACGGTGGTCAGGTTGCCCGACGGTGATCGGGTCGGCCTGCTGCCGCTCCTCGGGGTCGCCCTCATCCCCAGGGCGGCCCTCGCGCGGCTACCGGAGGTGTCCGTCCGCTGTAACTGGGCGATGCGCCACAGGACCGAGATCGCGGGCTCCATCCTGCGGGACCCGCGGCGGCATGGTTCGGCCGGTGATGCACTGATCACCGTGGTACCAACCGACCGGCGACTCCGGGTCATGGCAGCCCTGGAGGCAGGGTCGGGTGCGACGCCACCCGCGATGACCCTGCTGCTCATCGACGCCCTGGATCGGATCCTGGCGTTCGAGACGCGCGGACGTACCCACGCGCGCCCGGACGAGCGAGACGAACGCCGCCGTCTTGCGGTGATCCGGCGGGACATGGCCGCACGGCTGTATGCGGACCCAAGCATCCCGCCATGGGCGACCCTGCTCGCGGGTGCCATGCGTCTCGCCCGCTAGACTCGGCAGACATGTCCCAGCCGGCCGTTCCCACCGGGACCGGCATCCCCCAGACGCCATCGCCCGATCCCACTCGCGCAGGTCCGCTCGATCCCGCCGTCGCGGTGGGGATGCTGCAGCGCGCGCAGACACTCACAGAGCAAGGTGAATGGCGGCTGGCCGCCGCCACGTTCTCGCGAGTGGTCGGCAACGCCGACCCCGACCTGCATGTCGCAGCGCTTCTGGGCCTCGCCGAGTCGCGCTACCGGCTGGACGATGAACCCGGCGCCGTGCAGTGCTGGATCAGCGCCACGCAGGCACCCGAGGGCCCGCTCACCTGGCGCGCATGGAAGCAGCTGGCCCAGTCGCGTGTCCGGACGGGTGACCTCACCGGCGCGGCACGCGCCTATCGGGAGGCAGAACGCCGGGCGCCTGCCAGCGAGCGAGCCGAGATCGCCTCCCGGCTGGGCTGGCTGGCCAAGGAGACTGGGGACACCCGGGCAGCGGGGAGTCATTTCGCGCGGTCGCGTGCGGGAGGGGTCGGGCAGCCCTCCATGACGTGGGCCATCCTGGCGGTGACCGTGGCGATCGGCGTGTCGTCGATCCTCCTGGACCAGCAGCAGCTCTGGTTCGACTGGCTCCAGTTGAGCAAGCCGGGTGTCGCGGCAGGTGAGTACTGGCGGCTGTTCTCGGTCGTGCTGGTCCACGATGGGATCCTGCACCTGGCCTTCAACATGTACGCGCTGTACGTCATCGGGCCGACCGTGGAGGCGTTGTATGGCTCGACCCGGTTGCTGGTGCTGTACCTGGCCTGTGGTGCGGCCGGCTCGATCGCCAGCTATGTGTTCGGTGGCCCGGCCCCGTCCGTGGGTGCCAGTGGCGCCGTGTTCGGGCTGTTCGGTGTGCTGTTGGTCGCCGACCGGGTGCACAAGCCCGCCCTCACTCGGAACGCCCGAGGGTTGACGATGCAGATCGGTGTGCTCATCGGCCTCAACCTCGTCATCGGCTTCTCCGTCGCCACCATCGACAACGCGGCCCATATCGGGGGCCTGCTGGCGGGTTGCTGGCTGGGCCTGATGATGGTGCCGCGGGACGCGACCACGCTCGGGTCGTTCTGGGCCACGGGTGCCACGACCGACGGCGCGGCCGCGGTGCGAGGCCGGTCTCCGGTGTCGGCGCGCACATCGGCGCTCCTTGGGCTTGCTGCGCTGGCACTCGTCATCTGTGCCGGGCTGGTGATCGGACCCCTTAGATGGGGTCTGTGAGCAGGTCGTTGCGACGACCGAAGCGGTCGAGGATGCGATAGCGGTCCCGACGGCTGGCAGGGTCTCGGGACGCGTCGACGGCAGGTGGCCCGGTCTGGTCCAGCAGGCTGACTGCGCGCCTCGGCGGCGAGTCGGAGCCCTCATCCCGGAGTACGAGGCTCCACCAGGTCGCCAACATGTCGGCGTCCCGAAACGATTCGTCGACCGGTCCACGCGACGTACCGTCCGTCGTCCGGAAGGTGAGTCCCGGCCACGCCACCGCCACCACGCCGCTGGTCGCCAACGCCGCGGACTGCGCGAAGCGTGGTATCCCGGCCGCCGCAACGCCCCACCAGCCAGCGACTCCGACCCTGACATCCGCGAGGGCCGCGACCAGCCCCGGTATCCGATCTGGTGTCGCCTCGCCTGGCCAGCTCTCTCCGACGACGATGAACTCGCCTTGGGCCCGCCTGATGGCGATCGCGAGTGCGACCGCCGCGGTGGCTGTCTCGCCCACACGGATGACTTCGGCACCTCCGATATTCCCCGGAAGTGCCGCGTCCGGGTCCGCGACCACGACCACGTGCGTCCCGGGCGGGCCTACTGCCAGCCGGGAGACCAGCCGGACGGTGTCGTCAGCCTCGGGCGTGGCCCGCGCGACGATGGTGGCGGTCCCCGCGATGGTCTCTCCGTCGAACATGGGCACCGCGCCCGTCCAGCCGTACCGGATGTCCCCGTGCTCGTCGACGACGTCGGGGGGGTGGGCAGGCATCAGGCGCCCCTCGGCGCCCTTGTCGACCACCTTCCATCCGCGCTCCTCGATGAGCGCCCGAAGCCGGTCTGCTTCCTCCCACCGGTTCGCGCGCCGCGCCTCCGAGCGCTCACGGGCGAGAGCACGCAGCTCCGGGGGTGGCAGCTCCTCCCCGGTCCTGCGGGAACGACGCGGGCTGGCAGGCATCGATGGTTCGTCGGTCACGGCCGGACGAGCATACCGGTACGATCAGGACATGAGCGAGCCCGCGCCCAGCCATGGAAATCGGATCGGCGGCGAGTGGCGCGCCGCGAACTCCGGTCAGACATTCGAGTCCCGCGATCCGGCGGACGATCGTGTGGTCATCGGTACGTTCGCCATGTCGGATGCGTCGGATATCGCGGCCGCGATCAGGGCAGCACGTGATGCCGGCGACGGCTGGCGACGCACCCCGGCACCCAGGCGTGGCGAGATCCTGTATGCGTTCGGGGCGCTCATGACCAAGCACAAGGAGCGGCTCGCACACGCCATGACCGCCGAGATGGGCAAGGTCCTGGACGAAACGCGTGGCGACGTCCAGGAAGGCATCGACATCGCGTACCTCATGGCAGGGGAGGGCAGGCGCCTGTTCGGCGACACGGTGCCATCCGAGCTGCCGGACAAGTGGGCGATGAGCATCCGTGAGCCCATCGGGGTGGCAGGGCTCATCACGCCCTGGAACTTCCCGATGGCCATCCCGTGCTGGAAGATGATGCCCGCGCTCATCTGCGGCAACACCGTGGTCCTCAAGCCCGCGTCCGACACGCCCGGCTGTGCCCTGCTCCTGGTGGAGTTGCTGGAGGAGGCAGGGATGCCGCCGGGGGTGGTCAACCTCGTCACCGGGCCGGGTGATACGGCAGGTATGGCGCTCGTGGAGAGCCCGGACGTGCCGGTCGTCAGCTTCACTGGCAACGGGTCGACCGGCAAGCGCATCGCGGAGTCGGCAGGCCGCCGGCTCAAGCGGCTGTCCCTGGAGTTGGGTGGCAAGAACGCCATCGTGGTGCTCGCGGATGCGGACATCGAGCTGGCCGTCGAGGGCATCCTGTGGTCGGCATTCGGCACTACCGGGCAACGCTGCACCGCGTGCAGCAGGGTGGTGGTCCAGGGGCCCGTCGCTGACCGGCTGGTGCAGCGACTGGTCGACCGGGCGGCGGCCCTGCGCGTCGGCCCAGGCATCGATCCGGCAACCCAGGTCGGGCCGCTCATCAACGCGGCCGCGCTGGCCAAGGTCGAGGGCTATGTCCAGGTCGGCCGTGACGAGCGCGCCGAGCTGCTGACGGGCGGCGAACGGGCGACAGGCCCGGGCCTGGAGCACGGCCACTTCTTCCAGCCAACGGTCTTCGACCGAGTGGACCCCATGTGCCGATTGGGTCAGGAGGAGATCTTTGGGCCGGTGCTGTCGGTCATCCGGGTGCCCGACTACGACGCGGCGGTCACCGTCGTCAACCAGGTGCGGTACGGGCTGTCATCCAGCATCTACACCCGCGACGTGAACATCGCCTTTCGGGCGATGCACGACCTGGGAACCGGCATCGTGTACATCAACGCGGGCACCATCGGCGCCGAGACCCACCTGCCGTTCGGTGGCACGCGCCAGACCGGCAATGGGCATCGCGAGGCTGGCCACGCGGCCCTGGACTCGTTCACGGAGTGGAAGTCGGTATACGTGGACTATTCCGGTCGGTTGCAGCGGGCACAGATCGACAACCAGCCCACGTGAGCGTCGTCCTGTGAGTGCCGCCGCCGACAGGGCCGTCAGCCCGGAGCAGGCGTTGGCCTCGATCATCGAGTCGGCCCAACGGATGGGCGTCGAACTCGACCGGGACGAAGCCCTGCGCTGGATGGAGGCGATGGCCGCGGGGGATGCCGAGCCGATCGCCTTCGATCGCCACAGCGGCGTATTCGGACACCGGGTGTCGATGGCGGATCACAGTGATGCGACCCTGGAGCACATCCGCCGCGTGGCTGCCATTGCTGGATTACCCGACCGGCCGCCCACCGTGACAACGGCACTGGCCCTGTCTGGGTCCGCAGCGCAAGGCAAGATCCAGCGCTTCCCGGCCGACTGCGACTTCTTCGAGCGTGTCCATGTGGTTGCCGGCACTCGCGAAGAAGCGCTCGCCATCGTGGGCGAGACGCTCCGTGAGCACGCGCTCAGGACCACGAGCGGACCGGGTCATCGATTGTGGGAGGCCAAATGGGGCACCCACGACGAGGCGGGCACCGTGCGCGGGGAGTCTGTCAGGCCGGGCTCCTGGATCTCCTGGGACGCGACCGAGGTGGCCTCGGGCGTCCAGGAGTTGGTGCGCCCGGACGGTTCGGTCCGACGTATCACCTGGGCGTCCGCACCCGGCCGACCGGGCTGGGCGAAGCTCGACTGGTTGGTGGCTGATCGGGCCCGGGGCATCCTGGCCAATGCGTCGAATGTCTTCGACCCCACCTGGGAAGCACCGGACGGCACCATCGTGCCGCTCGACGGGTTTCTGGACCCGTACTTCCAGGAGGTCTACCTGGAGGCCGACTCCATCCCGCTGTTCACGCGCCTCGTGGCGGATATCGGCGCCGATGCGGTCGACGACTACGTGGTCCAGCTGGAGCACGAGGTGTGGAAGTACACCGTCGTGACGCCCAACCATGGGAAGGCCGCGCGCCGGATGTACAACGTCTTCCGGTTATCGGGACGCTATGCCGAGGCCGCGTATCTGCGCGAGCTGTTCGATGAACCGGTGACCGCGCTATACCAGCTTGCGGCGCTGCTCGACACAGTGGCCGATGCCTACACGACCGGCACGGAGGTATTCGACCGCGACCTCCTGCTCGCCCAGGTGGACCGGCTCATCGCGTCGGCCATCGATGCCCTCGAAGGGCCGGACGAAACGCTGATGGTGGAGCGACTTCGCCGCTTCCGGGACGCGCTGGCCCAACCGCCCGTGGCTCGCCCGGCCGTGGACATCAGCCAGGCTCGGGAGGCCGCGCTGACACAGGTCGATGCCTACTTCCGGCGCGTCCTGCGCGCCGTTCCGAGCATCGCGAACTACCTCGACGAGCTCGCAGCTCGTCCCGCCTGAACTGCAGCCCGGACCGCGCCGTTGAGCAGTGCGCCGTCGGTCGAGAAGCTGAAAAAGGTGTAGCCGAGCGAGCCGTACCAGGCGGCCTCCTCGGGTTTCCACAGCATCACGCCCGCAGCCTTGCCGTTCTCCCGCGCAGCGTTGGCGACCTGGCGAAGGGCGGCCTCGAAGTCAGGATGATCGATGCGTCCCCGGATGCCCAGGGCATGCGACAGGTCCGTTGGACCCACGAACAGGACGTCGACGCCATCGATGGCAGCCATCTCGGCCGCGGCACTTACCGCCGCGCCTGATTCGATCTGCACGATGCCAACGATCTCCTGATTGCGGGCATCCACCGAATCGTGGCCTCCAGTGCCGTAGCGGAGGCCCCGGGTGAATAACGCCACACCTCGCTTCCCGGCGGGCGGGAACCGAAGCCACGAGACGATATCGCGTGCGGCAGCCGCGCTTGCGACCTGGGGCACCATCGATCCCGTCCGCGCCCAGGTCAAGGACCCGACCGATACGCAGCCGGGTGCCTTCCTCGACCCGCACCAGGGCCCTCGCGGGCGTCGCCGCGATCGCGGCCAGCTGGGGCAGCAGGTCCGCTTCCGTTCCCGAGCCGTGCTCCAGGTCGACCAGCACCCAGTCGAGCCCAGCCCGACCGCTGATCTCGGCGGCCTGGATCGAGCCCAGGTTGAGGAAGGTGCCGAACAGCGTCTCGCCGGCAAGGATCCGGGCTCGAAGTGGTGCTGTCTGGTTCATGGTTGGCTGTTGCCTCGTATGTCGGTGGCGGGGCGGGCGCGTGCGGTGGGGTCGGCGCACGCGGCGCTCATGTCGGGTCGGCGGGTGGAGCTCATGTCGGGTCGGCGGGTATGTCTGGGTCCGCGGGAATGTTTCGGTCGGCGGGCAAGTCTGGGTCGGCGGGCAAGTCTGGGTCGGCGGGATCAAGTCTGGGTCGGCGGTCTCGATGTCATCGATGACCTCGTCTGGGTCGGCCTCCATGGCAAGCGTCCAGGGAGCCATCAGTTCATCGAGTTCGTCCTCGGGGAAGATGTCAGAAACAAGACTGCCGAGTAGCGCATCGAGGATTGGCGGCGCGGCGGCGACGCGCATGTCCAGCCGGTTCTGGTCCGTGAAACTGGCATACACCTCATAGGGCTGTCCCACCCGACCGGTCGCATGGTCGCGAACCCAACGGCCCACAGCGGCACTGGCACGCTCCCAGAGGGCCTCGGCATGCTGCGCCCTGATGGCCTGGCGTCCCCGCTTCCAGGCACGTTGGCGGATGGTGCCATTACCGCCTTCCCAGATCGCATGCAACATCGCCGTTTGTTGTTCGGAGATTCGAGGCAGACACTGGAGGATGGCCTCGGCCGCGGCTTGGTCCACATGCGCATCCTAGGGGAGGAGCCGCGCGTCGGCCGCGGCTGCCCGCGAGGCACCCAGCCCTCGCCCAGCCATGCGCAGTGCCAGGCCGCCGGGCCACCGGGCCACCGGGCCGCCGGGCCACCGGGCCGCCGGGCCGCCGGGCCCGCCAGAACGCCGGGCCAAGTGAGGTGCCGCGTCGTCACCAGGGCCCGTGGTCAGTTTCGGTCAGATATGCATGCCCGGGTTCTTGGGCAGGACGCCGGCCCTGTGGTAACCGGGGAATACGCCGGATCCTGTCAGGCATGCCTCGGGAGACTGGCTGCCACGAATCCGAGCCATCGAGGAGGGCAAAACCGCGGGGTACCGTATCAGGCACTGCCCAATATCCCGCCCGTGACTACCTGACCGAGAGTGGTGTCCCCTGGAGTGGCGGGAATGAGCAGGCCCTGTTGACGCGCTGACCGAGCGCGAACGGGGCGTCGATCGCTTGATCCTGGTTGCTGCTCGATATCGGTGCCAACCGTGCCCAGATGCGCGACCTGCGCGAGCTTCTGACGTCTGCTTTCCTTGTCGCATCGCGCGAGGCGCTGGCGTCACTGGGGTCGGTCAAGCGCCCGGGGACGACGCCCCCATCCTTCGCTGATACGACAGCCCCGCAGGGCCGGCCTCCGACAGCCTCTGCCTCCGACAGCCTCTGGCGGCTCACGATAGAATGCGCGCCCTGGGCCGGTAGCTCAATGGCAGAGCAAGTGACTCTTAATCACTTGGTTGAAGGTTCGAGTCCTTCCCGGCTCACCAGGAACCCCTCCAGAAATGCCCGCAATGGGCTCCCATGCGGGGCTCGCTGACCGCCGAATGGGTGTCCCGCTCCGCCCGATGTGCTCTACGCGCGTCCCGAGGCCCGGTGTCCCACGGCTAGGGCTGCGCCGATTTCCAACTCGTCATTCCATGGCCCCGGGAGGTGGCATGATGGCCTGACCACGGTCGCGGCCAAGCGGGCAATCGCCCGCTGGTGGCGACCGCAGGAGCCCGGGAGGCGATAGCGGCGAAAGGACGCAGGTACACGCTCGGAGTCCTCGTCGCGATCGGGATGCTGGCTGGATGGAGCGTCGCCGTCGTAGCCCAGGCGGAGTCGGCGGCTCCCCAGGTGCCGGTCGATTTCACGGGGCATGTCGTGTGCGGAGATCAGGTCCGTCCGTTCACGCCCGGGACAGGCGGCGGGGACAACATCATCGTCAGGACCCGGCGCGGCGCGTGGCATCCATCAGGGACGATGAGCGACCCGCGCCTCCAGGGCGACTGCTACATCAGCTACGACGACGACGAGTACGTCAGCCCGGCGGGCTCCAGCATGGGCACGGGGACCTGGCGTATCGAGAACGAGGAGGGCGCGTGGCAGGGCTCGTATGCCGTCCTCGGCATCGGGGACCGCTCCTCGGTCGTGACCGCGCCACTCGTGGGCGAAGGCGCCTACGAGGGCCTTACCGCGGTCTGGGAGTCTGCCTACGATCCCGTCGCGTGTGACTGGGAGGTCTGGGGCCTGATCATCGAGGGCGACGTACCGGCAGCCCCGGAGCCGTTCACCGGCCCGTGACCCGCTCCGGTCCCACTGGTCAGGCCCGTTCCCGCGTGTCCCGAGCCCGGAACCTGGCCACGACCGGGGCGGCGCGGAGGCCGTGGCGCGCGCGGCCACTCATCCATTGATGAACCTGTCGATCACCCACACGATCGACGCGATCGCCATCGCCACGAGGACGGCTCCCGCTCCGGTCACGGCCCCTGGGCTCGTATAGACCACGAAGCCAACGATGCCGCAAGCGATGAGGATGAGCCAACGCAGGGCGAGCTGCATCCCCCAGGGCATCGTCTCACTGTCAGCCGGCGCGATGTATGTCCGTGCCTCGGCCGGAAGCGTGGGACCAGTGGGTGTCAGATCACGGACAGCGAGGTCGCCGACGACCGCCCCACGTTGCCCCGCGGTAGCCTGGATCGTCGCCGAGTCGAACCTGACTCCGCTTCTGGTACCCGCCCACCAGACGAGCAGACCGTGCAGGCGAAGGAAGTCGAGGTCCACCGGGTGACTCGGTTCCCAGCCCGCGGCCCGAAGGCCGGCGACACCGGCATCGATGGCCTGTCGTATCTGGGAGTTGGCGGGTTCTCGGTATGGGTTGGGCACCCCTGCGTTCCAGGCCACCCCCGTGGCAAGCACGTTCAACGGGACCCTGAAGATCCGTGAAACGGCCGGTCCAGCGGGCCCGCCGTGCGGCGCACCGCAACTCGGGCAGGCTACTGCGGTCGTGGAG
Organism: uncultured Chloroflexia bacterium; assembly: GCA_963760625.1. Lineage (GTDB taxonomy): Bacteria > Chloroflexota > Limnocylindria > Limnocylindrales > CSP1-4 > JAFMJV01. Next base: position 360,789 of record CAVXDU010000002.1, on the reverse strand, counting down.
ATGCTGCGGCCACAAACGCTGCACGGCATGAGCGCCATCGGACACCTCGCGGGTGGACCCGGATGTTGGTCGCCACGTATGGTATCTGTCGGTGACAGTCGCTGGCGAGATCGTCCGGGGATCCGTTCACACCGACTCCGACCGGATCGAGACAGCTGGGTGAGGGATACCTACCGGGAGCCCAAGGACCTGGCCACCGGGACGGCGCGACGGGCGTGGCGGGGCGCCAAGATGCAGCCACCGGTGGCAGCGATCACGACGGCAATCAGCGACTGGGGCTACTCGGTCGCAACCTCCACGGTCGCGGTCAGTTCAGCGACCAAGTTCCCCGTGGCAGGGTCAGTCGTCTCGTCGTGGAGCACGATGGTGTGAGTGCCAGGAGCCAGGTCGGAGAGCATCACGAACCAGCCACTCGAGAGCACGCCCGAGACCGGACCGGCCGGGATGCCGAACAGGTTGTCCTCTGGCAGCATGAGCTCGAATGGCTCGCTCATCACGAACCAGTCACCGATGTCCGCGATCGGCTGACCGTCCACCGTCACGCTGGGAGCGAACAGCGTGGCGTCACTATTCGCGACGCATGCGGCGACATCCTCCTCGGTCTCCCCCGCATCCGGGGTGCAGATCGAGCCTCCGGGCGAAACGAGCACTGGTTGCCCGGCGGCAGCGTGGCAGGTTACCGCGAGCTCGATACCGGGGAACGTCTGGGGGATGAAGAACGCCTCAGGACCCTGCCCGGCATCACAGGCATCGGTGAGACCTGGGTTGACGGCCGCCGGGCTGGACATGAGCCAGCTCCACCAGCGCGATGCCCAGTCCTCGTATGGGACGCCGAGCGGGTCGGAGCCGGGGGCAGCGAGGGTCGCCGCGGTGAACTGGCCAGCACTTGTGGTGGGCGCCGATACGGAGACGGGCGGGGAGCTCGACGGGAGCGCTGATTGCCCATTCGCACTGACTCCCGATCCGGCCGCCAGCGCGAGGGCCAGGGTGGGGGTGATACCGACGGCCACCCAGGCGCGCCAGCCACGCTTGATCCGTGCGGGACTCTGCATGACGATGCCTCCGGTGGGATCGGTTGCCCGGGCGACGGACGGACGCCGGCCACCATACTCACACACCCGGAGGTGGCCACAGCGGTCGTTTCGGTGACATGGACGACCCCGCCTGGCCTGCTCGGTGTTACTCGCGCCCAGAAATGATGTCCTGGTGGCCTTCCTGCGCGACGCCGGCCCCGTGCCCACCCTGGCCCATCAGTACTAATGCTGATTGTCCGACTGCCCGGAGCGTCGTCTCATCGACACCCGGTTGGGGGGCCGGCCGCGCCCTTGCGCGTTTCCCTGTCGCGCCCCCCAATCGGTTGCGAGATAGTAGCGACTCGGTGACGGGACCTGGACGGTATGGGCACGTACCAGGCGTCGGTTGGCACGGTCCGCGGCCACCGACATCCTGGGTCCTCTGCCACGTCAGATGCGGTCCGGAGCGACCGCCGGGCACGCCCGGAACTCGGTCGGCGCCGTCCACATCAACACCCGACGCGGTTCGCGCTCGGGTCGACTACCCTGACGTGCGATGACCTCCCCTCAGCCACCCTTCAACCCTGTGTCCATCCCGTCCGAACAGCCTGCCAGCCAGCGATCACGGGGCCTGAGCTGGCTGGTCGAGATCGCCGTTACGGTGATTCTGGCCTTCGGACTGTACTTCGTGATCCAGACCTTCATCGTCCAGACCTACCGGGTGGAGGGCCAGTCGATGGACGACACCCTCCACGATGGGCAACACCTGCTCATCGACAAGCTGACGCCGCGTTTCGACAGCTACAGCCGGGGCGACATCGTGGTGCTCCATCCGCCCGACCAGGACGAATCCTCGACGCCGTACATCAAGCGTGTCCTTGGCGTTGCGGGCGACCATGTCGAGGTGCGCGATGGCGGAGTCCTGATCAACGGCGTCGAGATCTCCGAGCCTTATGTCGCCCCGGGTGTGATCACGGAGGCTGAGGGTTCGGACGTCGATTCCTGGGATGTGGGTCCTGACGAGGTCCTGGTCATGGGCGACAACCGGGAGCATTCGGTCGACTCGCGGACCTTCGGGACGGTCAAGGTATCCGAGATCATCGGACGAGCGTGGTTGCGGTTCTGGCCGCTGGATGCCATCGGCATCCTGCAGACGCCGACGTATCCGGAGGTCCCCGCCTCGCCCTGAGGAGCTCCAGCGTCCCCGGCCGTGACGGCGTCCGCCGGTGGACCCTCCTTCGTCATCGACCGCGGGACATGAGTGACCCCTCCACCGAGCGAACTCGGACGGAGGGGTCTTCGGTATCCATCGTCCTGGGCCAACGACTGGATCCGATCATGTGGTCCCTGACCGATCACCCAGATGTGGGGTTCGGTGCCCGCTTCTGCACCTGCCCGACGGGGCCTATCGTGACAGCACGATCGGTCCCTGTCCCCCCGTACCTTGGTACCACCGCTGCTGCGGTACCCGCCGGGTCAGTCCAGCGGCAGACGCTGGAGTAGTACCAGCAGCGGCCGCACGGGGCCCAGGTCGACGCCGCTCACCGGGAGTCGCAGCCAGGCGTCGGGTGACAAGCCGGGCGACCACGGGGCGTCCAGCCGGCGCGCCGACACGCTGTCGATGCCCATGGATGCCGCAGCGGCGGCCAGGGTGATCCCCTCGCCGTGCAGGCCGCGGCTGACCAGGAACCGGTCGCCGTCACCGACCAGCTCCAGGAGTGCGGCGCGGCGAGCCGAGAACGGATCGGCCGCGAGCGATCGGCCGTCCCGCGCAACCATGTCGGCCGCGATGAAGGCACCCGTGCCTGACCGGTCTGATGGGTCTCCCAGTCGGCGCCGCAGTGCGGGCGGATCGGGTCGTCCGTCAGCATCAAGGACGAGCAGCGTTCCCGGGATCTCCGCATGCGGCGTCCGGATCTGATCGGTGATGGTCGCCAGCTCCGGGAATGCCGGCAGCGGATCGGTGAATTGCCCGGCCACCAGCCGGAGGTGAGGCCCGTCGACGGTGAGGGTGGCCGGGACGCCCGGCCACCACGGCTCGAAGAACCAGGCCGGATCATCGAATGGTGCCGACCCGTGCCCGGGCACCATCGCCGAGGACGACTCGATCGAGGACACGGTCGGTGACACGACGGTGGATCCACGGTCGTAATCGCCGGCTGGCTCATCGAGCGCGAGGACCAGTTGATTCGGCCCGGGTCTCGTTCGGGAGGTCATCGTCGAGCCAGCTCGGCGCGAAGACCGTCCCACATCACGCTGTCTTGCGGCGCCGCTTCGGTTCCACCGCAACGGGTGGCTCGTTGGCTTCGACCGAGTCCGTTGCACCCGCCTTGCGTGCGTCGCGGGCCGCGGCGACGCTGGCCTCGAGCACTGCCATCAGGTCGGTGAGGCCTCTCGATTCGGCAACCGGCTCGGGCATCGCCATCGGCTGTCCGTCCACCTTGGCCTCGATGACCTTGAGCAGCGCTTCGCGATATTCATCGCGATAGCGCTCGGGCTCGAAGGTGCCGGTCATCGCCGAGACGAGCTGCTTGGCCATCGCGATCTCCGCCGGCTTTGGCTCGGACTCGGCGGCAGGGATGTCCAGCTCACCCAGGTCGCGCACCTCGTCCGGCCAGTAGATGGTCGACAGCAACATCGTTGATTGATAGGGATCGAGCACCGACAACTGCTCGCGGTCCTTGAGCACGATCTTGCAGACCCCCTGCAGGCCCGACTCCGCGAGGACCGACTTGAGCAGGCCGAACGCCTTGCGGCCGATGGGTTCGGGTTCCAGGTAGTACGCCTGCTTGACGAAGATAGGGGCCGCCTTCTGGCTCGTCGTCTCCACGAACTGCTCGATCTCGATGGCCCGAACCGTGCGTAACGGCACAGCCTCGAAGTCGGCCTCATCGATGATCACGTATTGGCCCTTGGACCACTCATAACCCCGCAGGGTGTCGGCGCGAGGATCTTGCCGTGTTCCGGGCAGTGGGTCTTCATCTGGATGCGGCGAAGGCAAGGGACGGCCTCGCCACCTTCCATCGTCTCCTTGTGGAGGAGATTGAAGGACAAGCCACCCCGCGACTCGGTCGCCAGGTACAGGCGCACCGGGATGGTGACCAATCCGAACTGGATGGCACCGCGCCACATCGATCGTGCCAAGGGATCTCCCCGTCCGTGCGAGTGTCCTGGCGGCCGCTGCGTGCGATCGCCTCACGTATCGAGGATAGCCGCGTCGCGCAAGCATGGCCTCGCGACCCCGTGGGATTCCCGCCCGATCCAATGCGACGGGCGTGCCCCTACGTCCCGGCCCTGTCCCATCCTGACCAATGGGATCCGCGTGTCGCGACTCACCCGGATGTGGCCGGATATGCATGCCCGGCATGTTCGGCGAGGTTCGGAGCGCTTGCCGACCATCGACCGATGGATCTTGGGTCAGGCACCCATGGAGTGCATAGGTGTCTGGATCCAGGGAGGCCTGGAGGACGAGGAATCGATCACGTCCTCCATCCGTCTGCCCAATATCCCGGCCATGACTGGCTGACAGGAAATCGCAACCCTGGGCACCCGCGCGACAGAAGGTGGGCCCAGCGGCACGCCCAGGGCCCAGATCGGCACGCCCAGGGGCGTGCGGGACGCCCAAGGCCGCTCGGCGTCATGCGCGAGCGCGAGTGTCGTCACGCGCGAGAGCGAGGTCGTCACGCCCAGGGCGGCCCGGCGTCACGCGCGAGGGCCGGAGGGTCGCGGGCGCTATCCTCGCCCGAGTGCGTCGTCGATCCGCGGTCCCCAGCCTCCCTGGCATCCTGTTGATGAGCATCGCGCTGCTTGCGGGATGCTCGGTGGCGGGCTCGAACGGGGCTGGCGCATCGGCCGAGGCGCTGCCCACTGGACTCGTGGGCCCCGTGGCGCCGACCGTTGGGCCTGGTGCGCTCCGTTTCGTCGCCATCGGCGATTCGTACACGTTCGGCGACGGCGTGAAGCAAGCCGACCGATGGCCGAATCAGTTGGTGCGCATCCTGCGACCGGACCTCGACATGGAGGTCGCCGCGAACCTGTCGGGACGCAGCACGGCGAGCCGCGATCTCATCGAGGACCAGTTGCCACAGCTCGTCGAGTTGGAGCCTCAGTTCGTGAGCGTCCAGGTCGGCGTCAACGACGTGGTCCATGGCACCCCCTCCGAGACCTACAGCACGAACCTTGCGGAGATCCTGGACACGGTCCTGGATCGCGTCCATCGCGCCGACCGGATCGTGGTGCTCACTACCCCCGACTTCACCCTGACACCCATGGGTCCGCCGCTGGTCGAGGACGCCGCCGTCACGAGCGCTCGCATCAAGGAACTCAACGGACTGCTGCGTGACGCGGCTGCCGCGCGGGGCATCGCGGTCGTGGACGTCTCGCCCATCAGCGACAGGGTGGGCCGGGATCCATCGTTGGTGGCACCAGATGGTCTGCATCCGTCCGGGAAGCAGTACGCCGGCTGGGCGGACCTGGTCGCCGAGACGATACGAGGGTTGTACGCCGCGCCGGACGTGACCGGGCCTCCGGTGTCACCATGACCCTGACGAAGTCCCGGCCGGCGCCGGCCGCAGGAGAGGGCGAGGAGCGTGGCATGGCTGCACTGAAGGTACCGCAGGTCGATACCGACACGATGCGCGACATCATCCGGGACGTATCCCGTGACCTGTCGCGCGAGGTGGACCTGTCGCGTCTGGCAGGGCTCAAGGATGAACTGGGCCGCCTCGACTTGTCACGTGTGGGCGACTTGCGTGACGTGCGAAGGCGCATCGGACGTCCCGACCCCAGGATCGCGTGGTCGGCCCCGACCATCACACCGGCCGTCGTCCTGGGCTCCGCGATGGTCATCGCTGGCGTGGTCCTGGGTGGCGTGCTGGCATGGCTGTACCAGCCCGGTGTTGGGAGAGAGCGCCGCTTCGCACTCCGGCGGCGACTGCACCGCATGCAGCGATCGCTCCAGCACCGCTACTGAGTCGCTCGAGCACCGCTCCTGGGTCGCTCGAGCACCGCTACTGAGTCGCTCGAGCACCGCTACTGACCGCTTCAACACCGCCACCGGGGCGGAGGGCGACTGGCGCCGGGATCTTTGGCGCCAAGGATCCCTGGCGCCGGATCCACTAGCGCCGCGATCTTGGCGCCGCGATCTTGGCGCCGCGATCCATGGCGCGGAGACCCTCGGCCGCTCGTGCTAGGCTACGAGTCATCTCTTGCATGACCGGTCCTGTGAGGCCGGATGCGGTCCTGAGAGGCCGGCAAGGAGGCGTCCCTTGAGTTTGTCGCGTCACGACCACCGCCGAGCTCCGGCTGGTGGTCGTTCGCTGTCCGGCCACCCGTGCTGACCCTGCCCGTTCCCGCGTCGGCAGTCGTGGATCCCCGCATCGGATCGCACGGCCCCGCAGTGCTTGCGCTGGAGGACGGCACCGCGTTCGGTGGCGTCAGCTTCGGCGCGCCTGTGGCGTCCGGCGGTGACCTGGTGGTCAATACCGCCCAGACCGGTTATCAGGAGGTTTGTACCGACCCTTCGTATGCCGGTCAGGTCGTGGTCATGACCTATCCCTTGATCGGCAACCACGGCCGGTTCGCCGGGGATGACCAGTCCGAACGGCCGTGGCTTCGTGGGCTTGTGGTGGGCCACGCGACCGCCGCCGTCCTTGGTCGGGCGCGCCAGATCGTGCATCTGCTGCGTTCCGAGGGCGTGCCGGCGATCGCGGGCCTCGATACGCGAGCCCTTGCCCGTCACCTGCGTGAGACCGGATGTCAACGAGGCCTCATCACCGCCCCTGGGGAGATCGATGTACAGGCCGCAGTCGAGCGGGCGAACATGCTGCCGCGCTGGGAGGACCAGGACTTCGTGAGCCGAGTCTCCGTGGCAGCTCCCTATGAGGTGGGTGACCGAGGTCCGCTCGTCACGGTCGTGGACTATGGGCTGAAGGCGAACATCGTGCGCTCGCTGCGTCGACGTGGGGCACGTGTCCGGGTGCTGCCACACACTGCGGCTGCAGCGGATGTGTTGCGACCGGACGTCGCGGGCGTGGTGCTCTCACCTGGTCCCGGCGACCCAGCGCGACTGGACGGCCCCACCGCGCTGGCGCGGGCGATCATCAGCGATGGGCGGCCCCTGCTGGGGATCTGCCTGGGACATCAGATCGTGGCGCGCGCCGCGGGTGCGCAGACGCGCCGATTGCGGTTCGGCCATCACGGTGCGAACCACCCCGTGGAGGACCTGGGCACCGGACGTGTCCAGGTCACCGCGCAGAACCACGAGGTGACCGTCGATGCCGGATCGCTGCCACGCGGCTCGGGCTTCGCGGTCAGCCAGCGGAACCTCAACGACGGCAGCGTCGAAGGGCTGCGACACGAGATCCTGCCCATCGAGACCGTCCAGTACCACCCGGAGGGCTCACCGGGACCGCTCGACGCCGTAGAGGTGTTCGACCGGTTCCTGTCCCGCGTCGGGGCCACCGGATGAGCGACGTCACGCGGGTCACGGCTGCGCCCCGGACGCCGCCACCACCCAAGCCCGGATCGGTGCTCATCATCGGCTCAGGCCCGGTGGTCATCGGCCAGGCCGCCGAGTTCGACTATGCCGGCACCCAGGCGTGTCGCGCCCTGCGTGAGGAGGGTATCCGGACCATCCTGCTCAACTCCAACCCGGCCACCATCATGACCGATCCGGGCGTCGCGGACGCTGTCTATCTCGAGCCCCTGACCGTGGCCTCGGTGGAGCGGATCCTGGAGCTGGAGCGACCCGAGGGGATCCTGGCCGGGCTGGGCGGCCAGACGGCGCTGAACCTGGCCGTGGACGTGGCCCGTGCGGGCCTGCTGGAGCGGTTCGGCGCGCGCCTGCTGGGCACCTCCATCGAAGCTATCGAGATGGCTGAGGACCGGGAGATGTTCCGAGACCTGCTGGATCGCATCGGTCAGCCGTATGCCCAGTCGGTGATCATCCAGGGGTCCACCGAGGCAGAGCGACAGGGCGCTATCGAGCAGGCACTCGAGGAGATCGGTCTGCCCGCCGTCATCCGGCCCGCATTCACGCTCGGTGGTACCGGCGGTGGCATCGTGGACACCGAGGAGGCGTATCGCGAACGGGTGCGTGCCGGCCTGCGGCTGAGCCCCATCGGCCAGGTCATGGTCGAGCGCTGCCTCGTGGGCTGGCAGGAGATCGAGTACGAGGTCATGCGCGATGCGGACGACACCTGCATCGCGGTGTGCTCCATGGAGAATGTCGACCCTCTGGGTGTCCACACGGGTGACTCCATCGTGGTCGCACCCGTCCAGACCCTTCCCGACCCGGTCCACCAGCGACTGCGCTCCGCCGCCTTGGCCATCATCCGGGCGCTCGGTGTGGAGGGCGGCTGCAACGTCCAGTTCGCGTTGTCACCCGATTCCAACGACTACGCGGTCATCGAGGTCAATCCCAGGGTCAGCCGCTCGTCGGCGCTCGCATCGAAGGCGACCGGCTATCCCATCGCCCGCGTCGCTGCCCAGATCGCCATCGGCCGCAGGTTGGCGGAGATCCCCAACGCCATCACGAAGACCACGGTAGCAGCGTTCGAGCCGGCCCTGGACTATGTCGTGGTCAAGCTGCCCCGGTTCCCGTTCGACAAGTTCCCGGGCGCCGACCGCTCGCTTGGGTCACAGATGAAGGCCACCGGTGAGGTGATGGCCATCGACCGCACATTCGGGGCGGCCCTCAACAAGGCGCTGCGAGGCCTGGAGCAGGCGGGTGCGGGCTTCCTGGCGGAGGATCCGGCCTGGGACGGGGCCATCGCGCAGCTGTCGGGACCGGTGACGGGCGGCCGCGTCGTGGCCCGTCCGCGACTGCTCAAGGAGTTCCTGGCCCCGTCCGACTCCCGGTTGTGGCGACTCCTGGCGCTGCTGCGGCGGGGCGTCCAGGCCGCGGAGTTGCACCAGGTCACGGGCATCGCACCCTGGTTCCTGGCCGAGATGGAGCGGCTGGTCGACCTCGCGCGCCACATGACCAGGGAGGGGAGTGGCCTCACTGATGGCCTGCTGGTGGCTGCCAAACGAGCCTCGTTCGGGGACCGTGACATCGCCACCCTCACAGGCCTGTCCCAGGCGGCCGTGGCTGAGCGCCGCGCGGGCATGGGCCTCCGGCCCGGTTTCGCGATGGTCGACACCTGCGCCGCTGAGTTCGCGGCCGAGACACCGTATTTCTATGCCACCTATGCCGCGACGGGCTCGCCGCCCGAGGCACCGCCGGTCAGTCGGCCCGCGGCGCTGGTCATCGGTTCGGGTCCAGTGCGCATCGGGCAGGGGATCGAGTTCGACTACTGCGCCGTTCAGGCCGCCGAAGCGCTGCGGAAGAACGGATGGCAGGCCGTGATGGTCAACTCCAACCCCGAGACGGTCTCCACCGACTTCGACGCCTCGTCCCGCCTGTATTTCGAGCCACTCGATCCCGAGAGCGTGATGGAGGTCATCCACACCGAGACGGGTGTCCACGACCCGCCACTCCCGGCACTCGTCCAGTTCGGTGGTCAGACGCCCCTGAACCTGGCGGCTGCCCTGGTGGCAGGAGGTGTCGATCTGCCAGGTCTGTCGCTCGAGACCATCGAGCTGGCGGAGGAGCGGACCCGATTTGCAGGCCTTGTCGAACGACTTGGAATCCCCCAGCCCCAGGGCGGCATGGCCACCTCCATCGAGGAGGCCATCGCCGTGGCCCACCGCGTCGGCTATCCGGTCATCGTCCGGCCAAGCTTCGTCATCGGTGGCCTCGCCATCGAGTTCTGCTTCGGCCAGGAGGACCTGGTCCGCCAGCTGGCCATCGCGACCGCTGTGGACGAAGATCGGCCCGTTCGGATCGACGCCTATCTGGAAGGGCTCGAGGTCGACGTCGACGCTGTCTGCGACGGGACCGAGGTGCTGGTCCCGGGGCTCATGGAGCACGTCGAGCGGGCGGGCGTACATTCGGGCGACTCGGTGGCCGTCTTCCCGCCGCAGCGCCTGTCGGTGGCCGACCAGGGGCTCATCGTGGATGCCTTGACCCGGTTCGCGCTGGCGATCGGGGTGCGGGGGCTCATCAACGCCCAGTTCATCGTCCGTGACGACGGCGTCTACCTGCTGGAGGTCAACCCGCGCGCGAGCCGGACCGTGCCCTTCCTGTCCAAGGTCACGGGTGTGCCCATGGTCGAGCTGGCGACCCGGGTCGCGCTTGGCGCCACGCTCGCGGAGCTGGGCTGGACCGGTGGTTTGCGGCCGCCGCCCGCGGTCGTGGCGGTCAAGGCCCCTGTGTTCTCGACCAGCAAGCTCAAGGGTGTCGACCCGGCCCTTGGTCCGGGAATGCGCTCGACGGGCGAGGTCATCGGCATCCATGTCGACCACCGCGTGGCCCTGGCCAAGGCCCTCCTGGCAGCGTCCCTGCGGCCTCCGGTGCCGGGACCGGATGGTGCGCTCGTGTTGGTGTCGCTCTCCGACCGGGACAAGCCACGTCTGGGTGAACTAGCCACGGCGCTGGCAGGCGTCGGTTACCGGTTCGCGGCCACGGCGGGTACCGCCGCCGCGCTCCGCGCGAACGGTTACGAGGCCATGGACGTCGCTCCGCTCCCCGGCGGCATGGGCGCTGCCGGGGTTGCCGGCGCCCGGCCGATCCTGGATGTGATCGGCTCCGGGGAGGTGGCGCTGGTCGTGAATACCCCATCGCCCCGGTCGGGGCCGGTCCGGGATGCCGCCTCCATCCGGCTCGCCGCGGTTTCGGAGGGCATCCTGTGCCTGACCAGCATGGATACGGCGATCGCAGCTGCGTGGTCGCTCGACGCGCTGATCCAGGGCCAGGTCGCGGACGTCCGCCCGCTCGACGCCTGGCTGGCGGACCCGGTCCCCGCGGGCTGAGCGGGTCCGCGACAGAAGGCCGTGGGCCAGGCCTCTCTCGATCGTGCCGCCAGCGAGGTCACGGACATCCCGGACCTCATCCCAGCGGCCGCCCTGGTCCTGCTCGTCGGTCCGGCCGCGTCCGGGAAGACCACCTGGGCTCGGGCACGGTTCCGGCCATCGCAGATCATCTCCAGCGATGCGCTCCGGGAGATGATCGCGGACGATGCCGCCGACCAGGCCGCCTCCAGGGAGGCATTTCGCATCCTCCACGTCGTCGCACGGGCGCGACTCCAGCGAGGGCTGCTCACTGTCATCGACGCCACCAACCTCCAGCGGTCGGCCCGTGCGCCTCTTCGGGCCCTCGCCGCCCGGTTCGGTCGGCCATCGGTCGCGATCGTGTTCGATGTGCCACTCGATGTCTTGCTGGCGCGAAACACCGGTCGGGATCGGACCGTCCCACCAGACGTGGTGCGGCGGCATCACGACCTGATGGCCGCGGTCCTCGACGATGTCCGGACCGAGGGATACCGGCAGATCCTCCGACAGCCGTGAGATGGGGACGGCAGCCGAGGTCGGGATCGGGTAATGTCCCGTAACAGGGCGGCCTGAAACGCGAGTGGCCGCGGCTCACCGACGCGACCGCTGGTACGATCGCGGGCATGTCCCTCATCCCTGCTGACATCGCCGCCGACCTGCCCAACGTCCGGTTCACCCAGCGGCGGCTGGACAATGGCCTGCGGGTCATCGTCGCGCCCGAACACCTTGCGCCGGTCGTGGCCATCAACATCTGGTACGACGTCGGCTCGCGCCACGAGATCCCCGGCAAGACCGGCTTTGCGCACCTGTTCGAGCACTTCATGTTCCAGGGGTCGCGGCACGTCTCCAAGTCCGAGCACATGTCCATCATCCAGGGCGCGGGCGGCGTCAACAATGCGACCACGTTCTTCGACCGCACCAACTACTTCGAGACGTTGCCGTCGCACCAGCTGGACCTGGGGCTGTGGCTGGAAGCCGACCGGATGGCCACGCTGCTCGACGCGCTGTCCCAGGAGAACCTCGACAACCAGCGGGACGTGGTCAAGAACGAGAAGCGCCAGAGCTACGACAATCGACCATACGGGTCGTTCTACGAGAAGCTCATGGCGGCTGTGTTCCCGGCGGAACACCCCTACCACCACACGCCGATCGGGTCGATGGAGGACCTGGACGCGGCGAGCCTCGAGGACGTCATCGGCTTCTTTCGGGCCTGGTACGCACCCAACAACGCGGTGTTGACCATCGCCGGTGACGTGGACGAGGAGTCCGCGTTCGCGTCGGCCGAGCACTGGTTCGGCCCCATCCCGGGTAATCCGGACCTGGGTCGTGCATGGCCGCGTGACCTGCCCCCGATCATCGGCCGCGAGGTGCGGGAAACGGTGCCCGATGCGGTCCCCCTCGTCCGGGTGCATCTCGCGTACCGCATCCCGGCGTACGGCTCGGCCGAGTTCGATGCCCTCGAGGTGGGCACCCAGATCCTGGCCGGTGGCCGCGGCTCGCGGCTCTACCAGCGGCTGGTGCGTGAGGAGCGGGTAGCCCAGGATGTCGCCGCGTTCACCCTGCCGCTCGTGGGCGGCACCGCGATCCTCGCGGGGTGGGTCACCGCCCGGCCCGAGAGCGACGCGGAGACCGTGGAGCGGATGTGGCACGAGGAGACACACAAGCTGGCGACCGAACCCGTGAGCGACGATGAGCTGGCCAGGGCGCGGGCGCTCATCGAGTCGGCAGAGCTGGGCGCTGTCGGGCGTGTGGAGGAGGTCGCCGACCGGCTGTCGCAGTTCGCCACCTACTTCGACCGGCCGGAGCTCATCAACGAACAGCTGGGTCGCTATCTGGCCGTGGACTCAGCGCGGATCCAGGCCGCTGCTTCGGCTGTCTTCCGGCCCGACAACCGTGCCGTCATAACGTACGTGCCCATCGATGACGCCCCTCCGGACCAGGGAGCCGCGGCATGACCGCCACGACGATCGACCGCTCGGACCCGCTGGCACACCTGGACGAGCGTCCGGTCGCGGGTCCCCCGCGCGAGTACCGCTTCCCCAGGTTGGATCGATCCAGGTCGGACAACGGACTCACTGTGGTGAGCGCCCACTTACCAGGTCGGCCGCTGCTGGTAGCCCACCTGCTGGTCCATGGCCCCGGCTCCGGGGTGACCGGGGAGCCTGCCGATCAGGCGGGTGCGACGGTGCTCGCTGCCCGGGCACTGACCGAGGGGACCGCCAACCACGACGCGGTCGAGCTCATCGAGGCATCCGAGCGGCTGGGAGCCGAGTTGTCGGCGGACGCCGGATGGGATAGCTTCGCGGTATCCGTGGACGTGCCCCGGTCCCGGTTGACCCCCGCGCTCGCACTGCTGGCGGAGGTCGCCCTCCAGCCCAGCTTCCCGGCCGATGAGGTGGAGCGGCTCCGGGAGGAGCGCCTGAACGACCTGATGCAGGCGCACGCCGAGCCCCGAAGACGCGTGGAGCGAGCCTTCGCCGAAACGATATATGCGGACGGAGCGGCCTACCAGCGATCTCTGGGTGGCTCCGAGGATACGGTGCCGCGGATCACCCGCGATGTCCTGGTTGCCAGGCACGCGGCGCTCATGCGACCGTCCGAGGCGACACTGCTGTTGGCAGGTGACCTGACGGGCCTCGACGTGAGGTCGCTGGTGGACGGGAGCCTGGGGTCGTGGCAGGCGCCGTCGGTCCCGCCGCCGGTCCGTGGCGTGGCCGACAAGCGTGCCCCCGGTGGCCGACGCGTGGTGGTCATCGACAGGCCCGGTTCACCTCAATCCGAGCTACGCATCGGGCATCGGGGAGTACCCAGGCGAAATCCCGACTTCCACGCCATATCCGTCCTCAACGCGCTGCTCGGGGGCCTCTTCGGATCGCGGCTTAATGCCCTCCTTCGCGAGGAGAAGGGCTACACCTATGGTGTCCACTCCACGTTCGACATGCGTGTCGGCTCGGGGCCGTTCGCGGTGCGGACCGCGGTCCAGACCGAGTTCACGGTGCCCTCGGTGGTCGAGACCCTCGCGGAGCTCGGCCGAATCCGGGACGGCCTGGCCACCGACGAGGAGCTGACCATCGCCCGTGACTACCTCGCGGGGGTGTTCCCTCTCCGCTACGAGACATCGGCGCAGGTCGCGGGTGCGATCGCGGGCATGGTGGCGCACGGCCTTCCCGAGGATGAGTTCGACCGATACCGGCCTGCCATCGCCGCCGTCACGGCCCAACAGGTCCTGGACGCCGCACGGCGTTATGTGCGGCCCGAGGAGGCGTCCGTGGTGATCGTGGGTGACGCGGAGGCATTCGTCCCCGCCCTCCGCGATGCCGGGCTGGGTGAAGTCCGGGTCGTTCGCGAGGAGGTCCCTGGGGAAACGGAGTGACCGCAGCCGGGGACCCACAGCCGATCGTCGTCTACTCCGACGCAGTCAGGGCATACGACTTCGGGTCGTCGCACCCGTTGACGCCCCGCCGCTTTGGCCCGGGCATGGACCTCGTACGAAGCGTTGGAGCCACCCGGTTCCTGGAGCCCCGCGAGGCCACCCACGATGAGTTGACCCGCCTCCACGAACGGCGCTACATCCGGCAGGTGTCGTCGTTCTCGAGCGATCCATGGCAACCCGGCTCGATGGGCATCGGGCCCGGCGACTGTCCGCCATTCCTCGGCATCCACGAGGCTTCTGCGCTGATCGCAGGCGGGTCGATCGATGGTGTCGCCCACATCGTGGCTGGCCAGGCAGCCCATGCCTTCAACCCTGCCGGTGGCCTGCATCACGCGATGCCCGGACGCGCGTCGGGGTTCTGCATCTACAACGATGTGGCATTGGCCGTGGCGGCGGCGCGCGACGCCGGGCACCGGGTGCTCTATGTCGACCTTGACGTGCACCATGGCGATGGCACCCAGGCGATGTTCTGGAACGATCCGAACGTGCTCACCTTCTCCATCCACGAGTCGGGTCGCTCGCTGTTCCCCGGCACCGGCGAGGTGTCCGAATCGGGTGGCCCCGACGCCCCTGGCACCGCCGTGAACGTGCCGCTCGAGATCCATTCGGGTGATGCGAACTGGCTGTCGGCCATCGAGTCGATGGTGCCCGCCCTTGCAGCGACATTCCAACCGACCTTCCTGGTGAGCCAGCACGGCTGTGACAGCCATGTCCTTGACCCACTGGCCCACCTGCGTCTCACGACCACCGCCTACGCGCGGGCGACCCGGCTGCTGGACGAGGTGGCCCACCGATGGTGTGGCGGCCGATGGCTGGCCACGGGCGGTGGTGGCTACGATGTGTACCGGGTGGTGCCGAGGTCCTGGGCGATGGTCTGGCTGGCCCAGGCCCACCGTGACATCCCCGATGCCATCCCTCCAGATTGGCGCGATCGGTGGGCGGGCGAAGCCGGCAGCCACGGCCAGGCGCCGCTGCCGGTGGCCTTCATCGACCACGCAGGGCTCGCGCCGGCCGAGCCGGCCGGGGCGGGGGAGCGGAACTCCCGTGTAGCGGACCGGTCACTGAGCCAGGCGCTGGAGTTGCTGGCTCGCCGCTGAGGCAGCCTGCCGCGGCGACTGCCATCGCCGAGCCGCCGGCCTTGGCGCCCTGTTTCGCACTTCGCGCCCGATAGTGATCTGCCCCGGTCTGGCCACCGAGTTCGGCCGGATGGCCGGGCCAGCGTGCGGCGGACCATCCGACTTGTCTTCGGAACGTAACGTCGCTCAGATGCCAGGCCGGACCGGGTTGACCCACCGGACCTCAGCGAAGCGGGCGAAGTCGGTGTCTGCGGACGCGATAGCGACCCCATGCTCGATGGCCAATGCCGCCAGGTGCGCGTCGTTGACCAGGTTGCCGGTCACTGCGTACCTCTGCATCAGGCTTCCGAGCAGCACGGAGTGACGGCCGGTGGCCACCGGGACCCAGGCGATGGGAACGTCCAGCCACGCCTGCACATATCCCCACGCCTCGAGGGGGCTGAGGGGCTGGGTGAGAGCGCGGGGATGTGTAGAGATCCGGAGGAATGCTGTGAGCGACTGCCATGGCAGGCCCACCCTGGCAGACCCGTTCATCTGGTCCTCGAGCCACCTGCGCGCTGGATCGTGCCATTGGGAGTCCCGATCGACGGCGTACAGCAAGATGTTGGCGTCGATGATCATGAGGCCGTCGGGCCATCGAGCCGTTCCAGGGCATCCGCGACGCTGGCGACATCGATGCGGATGCCGAGCCGAGCCGTCTTCTGGACGAACGGTTCGGCGTGAGCACTTCCTCCTGTCCTTGCAGCGAGGCCACCTCGGGCCAGCCGGTTCACCGCCTCACTGAGGCCGATGCCTTCCTCGCGACGGATGCGTTCCACTGCCGCCTGGATATCGTCGTCGAGAGAGATCGTCGTCCTCATGCCCCTCATCCTAGCATCTTGATGCGACGAGAGACGCATCAAGATGCCCTACTCGAGCCAGGATGTGCCGGCCTGACTGGAGACTGTGCATTGTTGTGCAGTCACGAGCGGCGAGTGACGATCGCGACAGGTCACGTACCGCCCGAGTCTTGGTACCTGTAGGTGGCTTCGATTCCGGTTTCGCGCCGCCGACCATGTGGTCGTGTACAGGCCGTCCCTCCCTGCCCGTCTCATACGCATCGTGGCCGCCATCTCGATCTGCGCCCTGACGCTCCAGTCAGGACTGCCGGTCGTGGCGCGAGCATCGGGTGGCCCGAGCGATTCGCAGCTTCGGGCAGCGGAGACCAGGGTCCTCGACCTCATCAATGTCGAACGTGACAAGGTCGGGCTAAGGGCCATCCGGAACGACGCCCGGATCCGCAAGGTGGCCCAGGCACGCTCCCGGGACATGGTCGAGCGGGACTACTTCGACCACCAGGACCCGGATGGGAGATGGCCCTGGGACCACCTGAACAGCGCGGACATCGAGTGGTACTCCGCGGGCGAGATCATCGCCTTGAACATGACCTCGCCCATCAGTGCCGCGGCGTCGACCGCTATCGACCAGTGGATGAACTCCCCGGGACACAAGGCGCAGATCCTGAGCGATGGGCATAACTATGCGGGTGTCGGTGTGGCGATGGAAGGCGGTCGCAGCATCTGGACCGTGGTCTTCATCCAGGGACCCGACCGGACCGATCCGGTGGCCCAGCTCCTGAGTGCCTCGAGCGCTGCGGGCACCGGCCATATCCGACTGACCTGGACCGGGCACGACCGGCTGCTCGCCACCCGCACCGCCGGGCTTCGCTCCTTCGACCTCGCCCGCCGTACCCCCGGCGGGACCTGGAGGACGATCAAGTCGGGGACGACCACCACGACCCTGACGCTCCGCTCGTCGGCCGGACGCCGATACCAGTTCCGTGTCCGGTCCCGCGACAGCGTCGGGAACGTGGGTGACTGGTCCGCTACCAGGAGCGTCACGGTCCGGTAACCACCCGCGCATCCTTACCCAAGGCATGGAACGGATGTTCCAACTGCGCCCGGCACCGGTATACTGGGCCTCCAGTGCCGCGACGTTCCAGGACCTCTACCCCAGGGAGTGTGCCCGACCCGCTCGAGCCGTTCCGGCCCGCCACCCGGGATTGGTTCCGGGCGTCGTTCGAGGCGCCTACGGCCGCGCAGTCGCTGGGCTGGCCGGCTATCGCCGCTGGGGAGCACGCCCTCATCTGTGCGCCGACCGGCAGCGGCAAGACGCTCGCTGCGTTCCTGTGGTGTCTGGACCGGCTGATGGGCGACCCGGAACCCGCGGAACCGCTCGACCGGCTGCGGGTGCTGTATGTGTCGCCCCTGAAGGCCCTGGTCCATGACGTGGACCGCAATCTCCGTTCGCCCATGGCAGGCATCGCATTGGCCGCGTCGAGCCGTGGGGGACCCGTCACACCAATCCGGGTCGGTATCCGGACCGGTGATACGCCTGCGGATGAGCGACGTGCCTTCGGCAAACGCCCGCCGGACATCCTGGTCACGACGCCGGAGTCGCTCTACCTGCTGCTCACGTCTGGGGCTCGGGAGGCGCTCCGCTCCGTTGAGTGGGTGATCGTGGATGAGATCCACGCCCTGGCGGGTACCAAGCGTGGCGCGCACCTAGCGCTGTCCCTGGAGCGGCTCACGGCCATCACCCGGCAGCCACCCCAGCGGATCGGGCTCTCCGCGACGCAGCGACCGCTCTCTGTCGTGGCGGCCTTCCTTGGGGGACGCGACAGTTCGAGCGTGACGAGCCCGCTTCCGGCCAGGCCCGTCACCATCATCGATGCCGGGGTGCGCAAGCCGCTGGAACTCCAGGTGGTCGTTCCCGTCGACGACATGGGTCGCCTGGGGGAGGTCATCCCGCTGGACGAGGCTCCCGGCGGGCCGGCGGCCGCCGGAGATCCAGCGCACGAGCATCTGGCCCTCGGTCTATCCCCGGGTCCTGGAACTCATCCGTCGACATCGCAGCACGATCGTGTTCGCCAACAGTCGGCGGCTGGCGGAACGCCTGGCGCTCAAACTGAACGAGCTGGCGGGCGAGGACCTGGTGCGCGCACACCATGGCTCGCTCGCGCGGGAGCAGCGGTTGATCATCGAGGACATGCTGAAGGAGGGCCGGCTGCCTGCCCTCGTGGCCACCAGCTCCCTGGAGCTGGGTATCGACATGGGTGCCGTCGACCTGGTCATCCAGGTCGAGTCGCCGCTGTCGGTCGCGCGGGGGCTGCAACGCATCGGGCGTGCGGGCCACCAGGTCGGCGAACCATCCCGGGGTGTCATCTTCCCCAAGTACCGGGGCGACCTCCTGGAGTGCGCGGTCGTCACCCGGTTGATGCACGAGGGGGCGATCGAGCCGACCGTCGTGCCCCGCAACCCGCTGGATGTCCTCGCCCAGCAGGTCGTCGCCGCCTGCGTCGAACGACCCTGGATGGCGGACGAGCTGTACGCACTGGTCCGGGGGGCCGAAAACTACGCGGAGCTGGGTCGGGAGTCCTTCGAGGCGGTCCTGGGCATGCTCGCGGGGCAGTACCCCAGCGACGAGTTCGCCGAGCTCCGTCCGCGAGTCATCTGGGATCGTGCCGCAGGCACCGTCCGGTCGCGGGGCGACGCCCGCACGGTCGCTGTCACCTCGGGCGGCACCATCCCGGAACGCGGCCTGTTTCCGGTATTCCTCACGGACGACGAGACCGGTCCCATCGCCGACCGCAGGCCCGGCGCCAGCGCGCGCGCCGCCCGTGCAGGCGGGCGGCGCGTGGGGGAGCTGGACGAAGAGATGGTCTACGAAGCGCGGGAGGGCGAGGTCATCCTCCTGGGCGCGTCTGCCTGGCGTATCGAATCGATCGGCCACGACAGGGTGCTGGTCTCGCCGGCGCCCGGCGAACCGGGCAAGGTGCCCTTCTGGAAGGGCGATGGTGTCGGCAGACCCGTCGAGCTGGGCCGCGAGCTGGGGGCGTTCACACGCGAGATGGGCGACCTGGCGTCGAGTGGGTCGCCGGGGCAGGAGCGCGCGATGGCGACACTCCAGGAGCGCCACGATCTCGATGAGCTGGCGGCCAGGAACCTGCTGGGCTACCTGGAAGAGGAGCGTGCCGTCACGGGCACATTGCCCACGGATCGGACCATCGTGCTCCAGCGCTTCCGCGATGAGCTTGGTGACTGGCGGGTGTGCCTCCTGAGCCCCTTCGGGGCGCGGGTGCATGCGCCCTGGGCGCTGGCCATCGAGGCACGCCTTCGGGAGCGCCTGGGTGTCGAGGTCCAACCCATCTGGTCGGACGACGGCATCGTGGTCCGGCTGCCTTCGGCGGACGATGGCATCGACTGGTCGGCGGATATCGGCGACCGGTCCGCTCCGACGCGCAGGGCGCCACCGAGGCCGCTGAGGCGGCCGTGCTCATCGATGCCGATGAGATCGAGGAACTGGTCGTGGCCGCTGTCGGTTCGTCGGCACTGTTCGCCAGCCGCTTCCGCGAGAACGCGGCCAGGGCGTTGTTGCTGCCGCGTCGGCGGCCCGGCAGCCGAACCCCGCTGTGGCAGATGCGCCAGCGATCCGCGCAGCTGCTGGCGGTGGCCTCCCGCTACGGGTCGTTCCCCATCATCCTCGAGACCTATCGCGAATGTCTTCAGGACGTGTTCGACCTGCCCGCACTGCGGGACGTGCTGGCGGCCATCGAACGGCGCGAGATCAGGGTGGTCAGCATGGAGACCCAGCGAGCATCGCCGTTCGCCAGCTCATTGCTGTTCGACTACGTCGCCGCCTACATGTACGAGGGCGACGCCCCGCTGGTCGATCGGCGAGCCCAGGCGCTTGCGCTGGACCGGGACCTGCTACGGGAGCTGCTGGGCGCCGAGGAGCTCCGCGAGTTGCTCGATGGAGACGCCCTGGGCGAGCTGGAGCTGGAATTGCAGGCGCTCACACTGGATCGTGCCGCAGGTTCTGCCGACCAGGTACATGACCTCCTTCGGGGACTGGGTGACCTTTCCACCGAAGAGGTGGCAGCTCGCGTTCGCGGTACCGACGGGGCGGGGCGGGCGCGAGCGGCTGGGGAGTGGCTGGGTGCCCTGGCGGCCGATCGCCGCGCGGTCGAGGTCCGCGTGGCAGGTGAGCCCCGATGGATCGCGGCCGAGGATGCCGCGCGATACCGGGATGCGGTGGGTGTGGTGCCGCCGCGGGGGGTGCCGGAGGCGTTCCTGGCGCCGACCCGGGACGCGCTCGGTGGGCTGTTGTCCCGCTATGCCCGTCGGCACGGCCCGTTCCTGTCGGACGCCCCGGCCGGGCGCTGGGGACTGCCCCGGGGACCGGTGGAGACCGCCCTCGAGCGTCTGATGGGTGCAGGGGTCCTGGTGCGTGGCGAGTTCCGGCCGGGTGGCGTGGAGCGGGACTGGTGCGACCCCGAGGTCCTCCGGATGCTCCGGCGACGGTCGCTGGCCAAGCTGCGTCGCGAGGTCGAGCCGGTGGAGCCGAGGGCCCTCGGTCGGTTCCTTCCCGCGTGGCAGGGTGTCGGGTCATCGCTGAGTGGCACCGATCGGTTGCTGGAGGTCATCGGCCAGCTGGAAGGCCTGTCGCTGCCCGCGAGCGTCCTCGAGCGGGACATCCTGCCGGCACGGGTTGCCCGGTATGGGTCGCGGTTGCTGGATGAGCTGCTGGCGTCAGGCGAGGTGACCTGGATCGGCGCAGGGACGCTCGGCCGGGACGATGGACGGGTGCAGCTATGGAGGGCGGACCGGCTCGGCTATGCGTCGGGGCCGCACGCGGCGCCGGGAGCCGAGTCGCCCGCTGATGGGGGTTGGCTGGATGCGGCCATCGTGGGCCACCTGGCGGACCGGGGTGCATCGTTCTATCGCGAGATCCTGGCGGCGGTGATACGCGATGGAGCTGCGGTTGGGTCACGTCCGCCGAGCCAGCGCGAGATCCTGGACGCGTTGTGGGACCTGGTGTGGGCTGGGCGCTTGACCAACGACACGTTCCTGCCGATCCGAGCCTTGCGGTGGCCGCGCCCGGGTCGCGATCGGCGCCGCCGCGCGGCCACGGATGGGAGCGAGCGGCCGGATGGGGCCTCCGGAAGGGGCCGGCCGATGGTCCCTGGTGTCGGATGCCGTGGCGACCGCCGTAGCCATCAGTGGCGGTGCCCCGCCGTCTGACACCGAGCGACGGCACGCTCTCGCGCTTCGATTGCTCGACCGGAACGGCGTGTTGACACGCGATGGGGCGGCAGCCGAGGATGTACCCGGTGGTTTCGCGGCCATCTACCCCATCCTGCGTGAGCTGGAGGACCGCGGCCGGATCCGTCGCGGCTACTTCGTGGAAGGGCTCGGTGGAGCGCAGTTCGCCTTGCCCGGGGCCCTGGACCGACTGCGAGCGGGTCGAGCCGCGCCCGGGGACGCCGAACGGGGCACATTCGGGGCTCGGGAGGTGCTGTTGCTCGCGGCCACGGATCCGGCCAACCCCTATGGCCTGACGCTGCCATGGCCGGCGCTGGAAGGAGACGGCGCCCGCGCGACGTTCCCGCGGTCGGCCGGCGCCTACGTGGTGCTCGTTGATGGCGATCCGGTGGTGTACCTGGAGCGGGGCGCCAGGGCTATCCGGACGCTGCCCGCGTTCGCAGACGCCGAGACTGCGTCCATGGCACTCCGCGCGCTCGGCGGCCTGGTCGTGGACGGGCGGATGCGCTCCCTGCTCATCGCGCGGATCGACGGCGAGGCCGTGGCGTCGTCGCCGCATCGGGATGCCCTCGCGCAGGCCGGATTCGCGGCGGGCTACCGCGGGTTCGTGCTCGGCGGTCCGCGGAGTGCCTGAGGGGGACACCCTATTTCGGACGGCGACGGTCCTGCGGGATGCCCTCGTTGGGCGGATCGTCGCCGCGGCCAGGGCGCGGGCGGGCGGGGCCCAAATGGGCCGGGTGGTCGGATCGACGAATCGACCGCGTGGACTCGCACGGCAAGCACTTGCTCATCGGCTTCGACGTCGGGCTGACACTCCACACGCACCTGCGCATGACCGGCTCCTGGCATCGCTACCGGTCGGGGGAGAGGTGGAGACGCAGCCCGACGCGAGCGGTGTGTGTCATCGAGGCCGAGGATGTCGTGGCCGTCTGCTTCGATGCGCCAGTGGTCCAGCTCATCGAGACCAGGGCCCTGGCCATCCACCCGGCGCTGGCCTCACTGGGCCCTGACCTCCTGGCGCCCGTGCCGGATATCGACGGCGCCCTGGGTCGTCTTGGCGTATCGGAACGTCGCGACATGCCCGTGGGGGAGGCGCTCCTTGACCAGCAGGCCCTCGCCGGACTCGGCAACGTCTATCGCAGTGAGTTGTGCTTCATGGAGCGTGTCGATCCATTCCTGCCGGTCGCGCAGGTCGACCCGGAGGCCTTGAGACGGCTCGTCGTGTCCGGTGCCGCGCGGTTGCGAGCCAACCGCGATGGCCCTCAGCGGACGACCATGCCCGATGCCCTGGGAGCGGGACCCGGAGCCACCGCACCCGGCTCATCGCTGGTGCGTCGTCACGGGGATCGGCTGTGGGTGTACGGGCGCACCGGTCGACCCTGTCGTCGATGCGGATCCCGATTCGCAGCACGGTGTCAGGGGCCCTGCCGCGCCGGGTGTGGTGGTGTCCCAGGTGTCAGCCTGCGGGCTCTGGTGGTGTCGCGGCCGCGGCTGAGCCCGACGCCGAAGCAGGTCCCGGCGTCGCGCCTGAGATGCCGAGCATCGAACGCGTGTGAGCGCCGGCCCATGCCATCGCTGCATGACCAGGTCGGTCGGCTGCGCGGATGTCGTTCCACTGCCGTATGGCTGAGACCCGGATCTCGCGGCCCATCGGTCCCCACTCAGCGGGCTCGAACAGGCGAGGTCGCATCCAGACCCACGGTACGCACGCCCAGAGCAGCAGCAGGTAATCCAGCCGGAACGGTCGTGGGAAGGCGACGGCGGCCTGGACCTGGGTGATGGTCTGGGGCCAGGTCGCGAGTGCCAGCAACCCCGCGATGGCCATCCAGATGAGGCCCCACAGTCGGGCGCGTCCTGGCAGGATCAGCCACAGCGGCGCTGGGAACCACTTGAGCACCGTGGCGAGGGCCCACAATCCGCCGCCGAGCCGCGGTCCGACGAACTGTGCCGCCCAGATGCCGAGTGCACATAGCAACGTGATGTTGCCGGTGTCCAGGGTCGCCGCGATGGGTGCCGCCAGGATGCACAACAGGATCGCCGTGGCGAGCGGGTGCTGTCTGTACGCCCATGAAGCGGACCACAGCAGCAACAGGACATTGACGCCCCGCCACACGATCCAGGCCACATCCCATGGCAGCAGAGCCCAGGGCAGGAAGATGGGCACCGACCAGGGCGCGTAGACGTACGGAAGGTAGGGCGCGGGCGGAGTCATCGGACTTCCGCCGTCGAGCCATACCCTGACACCGCCCCAGTACGCACGTGCGTCCGCGCCGGCGAGCTCGCCGCGAGCGACCAGGAACACGACGACCGCGGTGCCCGCGAGGCTCGTGAGCAGGATGGCCACCAGGCGGCGCCTGTCCTGGAGGAATCCGAACGTGCCAGTGGCGGGCTGCATCCCGGCCATGCTAACGCCAGGATCTTCCGGGCACCGCTATCGGCCGGACGCCGGAACCTGTCGGCCGCTCGCTGGAACAGGGACCGTGGCGGCGCAGGTCGTCAGCCGGACCTCACCTCTGGTGTCTAGGTCGAACCACCAGTGGTCGCGGGTCAGTTTGCGAACGCACAGAGGGCATAGGCCGTGACGGTGAAGCTGCTGCCCCTCGATGTTGCTTCGACGACCCATGCGCCATTGCCACTGGGGCCACTGCGCACGATGACGATGTCGCTGGGATCGCTTGCGCCTGAGGTGTCGTAGCCTCCGCCCACGACGACCCTGGACCCAGCGCAACTCGCTGACGCCGAGTGGACTCCACCGGAGGACACACTCGCGCTGTCGGACGACTTGTCCCAGCCACTGACGCCATCGGCGCCGGGATTACCCTTCGGCCCGTCATCGCCCTTGTTGCCCTTGGGCCCCTCGGGTCCATCGGCTCCGCGTGGGCCGATCGCACCATCAGCCCCGGTGAGTCCGGTGAGACCGGTGAGACCGCGTGCGCCGTCATCGCCCTTGGGTCCCTGCGGACCCGTGAGTCCGGTGAGACCGCGGGCGCCATCATCGCCCTTGGGTCCCTGCGGACCCGTGAGTCCGGTGAGACCGCGCGCGCCATCATCTCCCTTGGGTCCCTGCGGACCCGTGAGTCCGGTGAGACCGATGGCGCCCGGCAGGCCTGTCGGGCCGGTCGCACCTCGGGCGCCTGCGATCCCCTTGTCACCCTTGGGACCCTGGAGCCCGGTCAGGCCTCGTGGACCCGTGTCGCCCTTGGCCCCTTGCGGTCCGATCAAGCCACGTGGGCCGCTCGGGCCTCTCGCACCCTGCAGTCCACGAGGACCCGTGTCGCCCTTGGGGCCATTCGGATCGATGATCGACTGGGCGCTGACCTGCCCGGCAGGACCTGGTGGGCCCGCTGGACCGACCGGACCCGCTGGACCCGTGTCGCCCTTGGCCCCTTGCGGTCCGATCAAGCCACGTGGGCCGCTCGGGCCTCTCGCACCCTGCAGCCCACGAGGACCCGTATCGCCCTTGGGGCCATTCGGATCGATGATCGACTGGGCACTGACCTGCCCGGCAGGACCAGGTGGGCCCGCTGGACCGGCAGGACCCGCTGGACCCGTTGCTCCCGATAGACCCCGTGGCCCCGGGATGCCCTGCGGGCCGGTAGCTCCCTGATCACCCTTGGGACCGACCGGCCCCATCGGCCCGACTGGGCCGGTGTCCCCGGTCAGGCCTTGTGGACCCATCGGACCCAGGGCACCCGTGGCCCCAACCGCCCCGGGCAGGCCCGGTAGGCCGCGAGGACCGGTCTGGCCCGTCAGGCCCTGCGGTCCAGTGGGACCCATCGCGCCGGTCGCACCCTGCGGACCTGGCGGGCCAGCGACGGCCTCGGTCACACCTAGCAGGGCAACGCCCCCCTGCGGAGGGCTGGTCGGGGTCGGCCGGGGAGTTAGCGGCCGGAACCACAGGCGCGGCCACGGTCGGAGTGGGGGTCGGAGCCGGAGCCAGTGTCGGGGTGGGTGCCAGGGTCGGGGTGGGTGCCAGGGTCGGGGTGGGTGCCAGTGTCGGGGTGGGTGCCAGGGTCGGAGTCGGAGCCAGGGTCGGGGTGGGTGCCAGGGTCGGGGTGGGTGCCAGGGTCGGGGTCGGGGGCGCCGTCAAATGGGGGGTCGCAGTAGGTGACGGTGTAGGACGCGGGGTCGAGATGGGGACGGCGCTGCCCGGGACACCGGACGCGACGGGCGCGCCACTTCCTGGCGCGTTCGATCCAGCGACATGCGCCGCATTCCGCGCGACCTGTCGGCCGCCAGTCGTTTGGCTGCCGGCCGTGACGAGCAAGGCGACAAGAGCCCCTATCAGCGCACAGCTGACGACGACCGAAAGCAGGGTCGCCACAGACCTGAAGGGTGTCGGCACGATCCATCCCTCCGCACCGGGCGCCATGTCGTTGGGTCGACTGATCGGTATGGCCCAGTACTTTCGTCATGCTACCCCAGGTACTCGCGGTGCAGCAGCTCGGACGGCCTGGAGCAGGTTCCCGGCGGCAACACTTCCACGCGCTCGATCGATGGTCCGGTCGCGCGGTCGACGATCGATCCCGCACCACGTCGTCGCCCGACGATCGAAAAATGAGGCGGATCCTAAGGCACTACCCGATGCGCGATAGCAAGCGGTCACCCGAACCTGTGGACATTCAGCCTGTCGTTACGGGAGAACCATGGATGGGCGCCAGCGAGCCCCGGTCGGCCAGCAACCTGCACGAACGGGATCGGGTCATCGCAGCGGTGCTGGCGATCTTCCTGGGCACGTTCGGTGCGCACCAGTTCTACCTGGGCAGGAAGGCCAAAGGCTGTCTCTACCTGGCGTTCTACTGGACCGGGATCCCGACCCTCGCTGGCATCGTCGAGGGGATCCGGTACCTCACCCTGAGCGATCAAGCCTTCTGGGGGCGGTACCGATCGAACGCAGGTCGGCCGAACGCGGGGAAGCCAAGGGTCCTTCGTAACGCGCTCATCATCTGGACGGTGCCGGCCATGCTGCTGGTCCTCATGTTCAACCAGACGGGGGAGAAGTCCCCGCTGGCGTGCATGTGGGACATGGCACAGGATGGGTGTCGATACGCGGGCGACTCGATCATCTTCGCCCAGATCCTCATCGCGTCGGTGTTCATCCTGTGGTTCGTGGGTGTGGTGACGATGCTCGGAGTCGCCGTGCTCGCCCATCGGCTGCAACACTGGCTCTGTCCGAGCTGCGGTAACCACGTGCACGATCCCCGACGGTTCTGCCCGCGATGTGGCACGGCGGCCGGCCTGGGACCCCCTGCCGGCTGGGGCGCTCGGCCAAACTAGTGTCGCGCGTCTGAATAGCGTTGACGGGTCGCGTGGGGAAGGATCTCGTCGGCGGTCTTGGTCCAGGCAAATGGATGGCAGCGGTCGTTCCAGCCGTCTATGTAGGTCCTGATGGCTGCGACGAACTGAGGGACGCGGCGGCCGGTCGTGGCTCGGGACGCCGGCGCGCGGATTGGGACGACGGCACGCAATCGGGACGATCATGCATGCCCGGGATATTCGGCAGCAGGCGGGTGACCGCGCCCATGCCCAGACGCTCCCTGACCAGGTACTTCGTGCCAGGCATGCATGAGGTGGGTGACTGGCAGGGATCGAGTCGCGCAGACTGCGCCAGTCCCGACCATCCAGGCTGGGGCCCTGCCGAAGAACCCACCCGTGCATGATCGACAAGATCCCCGCCGAAGGCGGCCGGATTTCGGAGCGGCGTCGACGTGCTCCGGCTCAACCAGAAGAACGACCAACTCAACGGTGACGCCTTCGAACAAGGATGGGTCGCCCTCTGCAGGCCGACCTGAGGGCGGGTACCAACCACACCGGACCACCCTGAACCCACCGCGACGGGGCCCGGCATCCCGCTCCCGCGGCTACTGGCTTTTGGTCGCTCCCACGGGTCCGGGATCGATGCGGTAGAGGTCCGGCTCCTTGGGCTTGCCGTCGAGCCCGAATGCCCACACCGCACCCGTCCGGGCCGATGGCGAAGTGCGTGATGTCGACGTCCCTGAGGTAGCGCGTACTCGTGGTGCCGTCAAAGGCCACCAGGCCACCGTCCCTGTGCAGCATCCAGGCTCGTCCTTCGGGGTCGATCTCCATGTATCGCCCTCGGTCCTGCAGCCAGTCCCCCTCGAGCCACTGCGAGACCTCCTGGGGCATCCCGTCGTCGGCGGACCACGTCGTCCAGCCGTCCGCGTCGAGCCGCGCGAGGTGCATGGCCGATGGCGAGAACGTCTCGAGCAGTGCCCAGACCTTCCCGTCGGGTCCGACCGCGAGCGCGTGGACCGCATGATCCATGCCGTCGCCGAGCGGCCAGGCGAGCTCCCACGAGCCAGCCTCGTAGCGCGCTAGCGTGCCACCCGGACCGAGTCCTGCCCACAGAGCGCCGTCCGGCGTGGCCGCCATCTTGAACGGGATCGTCCTGCCGCCGTACCGAGCCCACTGGTCACCGATGACGTCGACCCAGTCCTTGCCGTCGAAGCGCGCGATGACACCCGGCTGCTCGCGGCCGTTCAGGGGACCTCGCCATGCTCCCCACACGGTCCCGTCCCCGCCGACCGAGAGTCCCAGGAGTTCGTCGTATCCCTGTGCCGGGCGGACGACCTTCCACGCACCATCGGTGAACCGGGCGAGGTACCGGCCTTCGCCCGCCGCCCAGACGGTCCCATCGGGACCCGTCGCGATGTCGAGGAGGGAACTCGGCACCCTGACATCGGTTGCTCCCCGCTGGCCGATCTGCCAAAGTGCTGCGACGTACTGGTCCAGACCGCTCCGTGGGAGGTCATCCATGTGCCCGATGACGTACACGCCCCCATCAGGAGCGGTGGCGATGCCGTCGAACCTGGGGTGGCCCTGACCGTCGCCGTCGAACACGAATGCATGGCCGGCACCGTCGCCCATCAGCCGCACGACCCCCGGTCCGACCGACCGGGTATCCAGGTCGGCCGGGGGAGCGGACTGGGCGGCGACGCCCGACACCGGGTTCACGAGCAAGCCCACCGTGATGGCGTTGATCGCGACGATCCTGACCTTGTTCACGTGTCACCTCCATCCGGCTGGAGACTCCCACGAGCACCTGCCTGGCACCTGCGACTTGACTTCGGATAGCTGGTGCGAGGCACATCTACTGTGGCTTGAGGCACAGCACCTCGATGGTCAGTCCCATCGTTCGGTTGTTGAAGTTCGACCCGGCGGCATACCAGCCGAGGCCGTCGCTGGTGGGCGTCGAGGACAGGAGCCGCACGGCGTCATTCGCGGACGGCCCCGAGTTCGGCACGTCGTGCCAGTAGGCGCCGCCCGTGACCACCCGTTTGCCCGTGGGACAGGCGAGGTAGTCCCCGACCCGGCCGCCGTCCGGCGCGGTAAGTGTCCTGGTCCGCAGGGTGTACGTGGCCACCTTCGCCTTGGGCACGCACAGCGCCAGGATCTGGAGCCTGAGGCTGGCGGTCTTGTACGGGCGTCCGGAGACGTACCAGCCCTTGCCATCCGATGTCGCGGTGGACGAGGTCAGGTAGGCGCTGTTCTCGCCGGGACCCGAGTTCGGCACCCTGTGCCAGTATCCCCCACCGCCGACGACGCGCTTGCCCTTCGGGCAGGCGAGATAGTCGCCGCCATAGTCGGGATAGTCGATCGCCAGGTCCTGCGTCCTCAGGGCATATGTGCCGACACTCGAGGAGGCAAGGCAGATGACGATGATGGTCAGCTGGAGCGTCTCGTTGGATCTGTTCCAGCCGGAAGCGTAGTACCCCTGGCCGTCGGATGTGACCGTGGAGTCGGTGGTCCACGCGGACAGGGTGGCGTCGGGCCCCTGACCCTCGCGATGCCAGTACGCGCCCCCGCTGATGGCCCGCTTGTTGCTCGGGCAGGCCAGGTAGCTGCCCGTCCAGGCATCGGCCGCGGCGGTCAGGTCGATCGTCTTGATGCGGTAGCTGCCGTGACCGACGTGCGCGGAAACGGGGGCAACCAGTGCCATCGTCGCCGCAGCGACCAGGGCGGGCCCGCGCAGGGTGCGCCGCAGCCGGGAACCGGACATGTTCGGACCCTCCATCGCGCGGGCCGCGACTGGGTTCGGGCCCGGTCAGTCCCGGAGTGTGCACCGCGGGCGGGACGATGTCCATGCCGATCGGTCGCGAGGGTCGACCGGGAGCACTATCAGACGCGTGGGCCGTATTCTGGGCGGAGTCAGCGAGTGTGCGCGACAGTCAGAACGGAACGTGGACGATCTTGTGGTCGTCACGAGGAGATCTGAACGAAGCGGGAGGGCGGCGCGTCCGGGTACCTGGCACAGGCGCCCGGCAGGCGGTGGCACCTCTGGGTCATCGATGTCGACGACCACCGAGTCGTGGTACAGGCGATTGACCGGGCCGGGACTTCGCGGAGACCCAGGCACAGCTCCGGGCGATCGTGGACTCGATCGAGATCGAGCCGGCCACAGCGCCCGCCGCGTCCCCAAGCTCCTCGCCGTCCACCTGATCCCAAGCGCGGCGGCCTTCCGCGCAGCCGCCGCGAACGGCAGGGCCCACCGCCACACGAAGCTCGCGTATCCTTCGCGGATGACACACACCGGGGCCGTCTAGACCTGTGTCGGAAGGGCACATCATGGTCATCGGTGGTGCCGAGGACAAGGTTCGGGAGCGCCTCATCCTGAACCGCTTCGTGGCCCTCGCAGGTGGCCCGGA
The DNA here is from genome assembly GCA_963760625.1 of uncultured Chloroflexia bacterium. Lineage (GTDB taxonomy): Bacteria > Chloroflexota > Limnocylindria > Limnocylindrales > CSP1-4 > JAFMJV01. Next base: position 330,645 of record CAVXDU010000002.1, on the reverse strand, counting down.
CGCCCGCATCGCGGTCATCAGCAGCGCCTCGTCCCTGGGCCCCCTCGCGGGCGAGATGTATCGCAAGGTCTTCACGGAACTGGGTGCAGCCGAGGTCTGGCCCATCCACGCGACGAATCGTGACCAGGCCAATGACGACCATGCGGCGCACACCGTCAGTGATGCGACCGGCGTGTTCCTCACGGGCGGCAATCAGTTGCGACTGTCGTCGACCATCGGTGGCACGGCCCTCGCGCAGGCGATAGCGGAACGCCATCGCCACGGATCGGTGGTCGCGGGCACGAGCGCTGGCGCGTCCGCCATGAGCAGCCACATGGTCGCGTTCGGTGCCAGCGGCGGGACGCCCAAGCAGCGGATGGTCCAGATGGCGGCGGGACTGGGCATCCTGCCGGGTGTCATCGTCGACCAGCACTTCCAGCAGCGCAACCGGCTCGGGCGACTGCTCGCCACCATCGCCCAGAATCCGGCCCTGCTGGGCCTGGGTATCGATGAGGACACCTGCGGGGTCGTGGCGCCGGACATGGTGATGGAGGTCATCGGCCGCCGAAGCGTCACCATCGTCGACGGTCAGGCCTCGGAAACCGATGCCTGGGAGGTTCGGGCCCATCGGCCGATCATGATCAGCAACGTGGTGCTCCACTCCCTGCCCGTGGGCTACCGCTTCGATCTCAGACGGCGTGTCCGGGTCGCGGCACCCCTGCTTCGGGCGCTGGATACCGACGCCGTGGCGTCGAGCTGACACCGCCACCCACCCCCGCGACGGAGGCATCGATGCCGGAGCCCAAGCCGACAGTCGAGCCGCTGCCACCTTTGGCACCGACGCTGCTCATCCTTGACACGCGGGTGCTGCGCGGGCCGAACGTATGGGTCAAGAAGCCGGTCATCCGGATGTCGGTGGACCTGGGCGTCCTGGAGCAGTACCCCTCGAATGCCATCCCAGGCTTCAACGAGGCCTTGATGGCGCTGCTACCCACCATGGAGGAACACGCCTGCTCGCTTGGGCGGCGTGGCGGGTTCTTCAGCCGGCTGGCCGATGGCACCTGGATGGGCCATGTGGCGGAGCACATCGCGCTGGAGCTCCAGTGCCTGGCGGGAACCGAGGTGCGCATCGGCAAGACGCGCTCCTCGGGACAGACCGGTCGGTACGAGGTGATCTTCGAGTATCGGGAGGAGCAGGTCGGCCTGGAGGCGGGTCGCATCGCCGTGGCGCTCGTGAACTACCTCATCGCGCCGGACGATCCGGCGGCGTACCTGGACCTGCCTGCCGCCCTGGAACGCCTCATCCGGATCGCCGAGCGATCGGCGTTCGGTCCGTCGACCCAGGCCATCATCGATGAGGCGGTCTCGCGCGACATCCCCTGGATCAGGCTTGATCGGCACAGCCTGGTCCAGTTGGGTCAGGGCAAGCATCAGCAGCGCATCCGGGCCACGATGACATCGCGGACATCGGCCATCGCGGTGGATATCGCGTCCGACAAGGCACTCACCAATGAGCTGCTGTCGGCCGCCGGGCTGCCAGTGCCACGGTCCGAGACGGTGGACAAGGAGGATGACGCCGTAGCGGCCGCGCGTGCCATCGGCTTCCCCGTGGTGGTGAAGCCGCTGGACGGCAACCACGGCCGGGGTGTGTGCCTGGACCTGCGCTCCGAGGAGGACGTCCGGAAGGCATTCCCCATAGCCCTGCGGGAGAGCCGAGGCGGGGACGTGGTCGTGGAGACGTTCGTGCACGGTGCCGACCACCGGGCGCTCATCGTCGGCGGCCGGATGGTGGCCATCGCGGAGCGGGTCCCCGCGGGCGTGACAGCCGATGGCATCCACACGGTCGCGGAGCTGGTCGTCATCGAGAACGAGGACCCCAGGCGGGGCTTCGGCCACGAGAAGGTGCTCACGCGCATCAAGCTGGACGAGGCAGCGCTCGAGCTCATCGAGAAGCAGGGCTACACGATCGACTCCATCCCTGAAGCAGGTACTCGTGTCCGGCTGGCGCTGACCGGCAACATGTCTACCGGCGGCACCGCCATCGACCGGACGATGGAGACGCACCCCGAGAACATCGAGATAGCGGAGACTGCGGCACGGGTCGTGGGTCTTGACATCGCGGGTATCGACATGGTCGTACCCGATATCGGAGAGCCGATCCGGGAGCAGGGCGGCGCCATCGTGGAAGTCAACGCAGCGCCCGGGTTCCGGATGCATACCAACCCGACGGAGGGTGAGCCACAGTACGTGGCCAAGCCGGTCATCGATCTGTTGTTCCCAGTGGGTTCGGATGCGCGCATCCCGATCATCGGTGTCACGGGAACCAACGGCAAGACGACCACGGTCCGGATGATCGCCCACATCCTGAAGCTCATGGGTCGGCGCGTGGGCATGACCACGACGGATGGCATCGTGATCGACGGGCGGCTGACCCGGAAGGGCGACATGAGCGGCCCCCGCTCGGCCCGCACCGTGCTTCAGAACCCGATGGTGGATACCGCCGTGTTCGAGGTCGCCCGAGGGGGGCTACTCCGCGAGGGCCTGGGCTACGACCGCAACGATGTCGCGGTGGTCACCAACGTCACGGCGGACCACCTGGGCTTGCACGGCATCGACACGGTCTCGCAATTGGCCACGGTCAAGGCCGTGTCTGGTGGACGCCGTGCCGCGGAGCGGTCACGCGGTGCTCAATGCCGACGACTCCCTGGTGGCGAGGATGGCCCGCCAGTCGGATGGGCAGGTCATCTACTTCTCGATGCAGACGCAGAAGGGCGAAGAGGGCTTCGACAGGGTCGACGGCCACTGCGGTCGGGGTGGGGCGGCGATGGTCATCCTGGAGAGCGACGACGGTGAGCTGCTGGCGCTCCGGCAGGGACCGCGCACGATGCCGCTCATCCACTCGCATCTCATCCCCGCCACGCTCGATGGGCGGGCCCGCATGAACGTCGCCAATGCGCTTGCGGCCGCGGCCGCCGCATGGGCTGCAGGAGCGCACCTGCACGATATCCGACAGGGCCTGCGGACATTCAGCACGTCCTTCTTCCAGGCCCCGGGGCGGCTCAACGAGGTGGACGTCCGCGGCTTCAAGGTCGTCATCGACTACTGCCACAACGTGGATGGCATGCGCCGCCTGACCGAATTCGTGGAGCTCACGATGACGGGCGCCGGGCGGCGTGGCCGCCGCGGTGCACGGTTCGGAATGGCGGGCGTGGGAGGGGAGCGGCAGGGTCGCGCGGTCGGTGTCATCGGCATCCCGGGGGACCGGCGCGACCAGGACCAGCTGGATTTCGGGGCACTGGCCGCGGCGTCGTTCGATGAACTCTTCGTGCGGGAGGACAAGAACCTGCGTGGCCGCAAGGCCGGCGAAAGCGCTGCGAACGTGCTGGAGGGTGTCCGTGTCGCTCGGGCCGCGGGGGCTCGCTGCACACGGGCAGTGGCCATCCTGGACGAGCTGGAGGCGGCGGAGGCGGGCATGCGTCGGGCGCATCCGGGCGACCTGGTCGTCATCTGTGCGGACGATTCGACCCAGGTGTACCGGGCCGCGATGGCCTTCGACCGCGGCACCGGCGTCGCCATCACAGCACCCGGGGAGATGTCGGTCCCCGAAGGCTGAGGCCGCGGTGTCGTTACCAGGGCGCGCCGAGCGACCGCGCATCGACCGGAATGAAGCCTCGTCCCGCGAGCACGCCAACGACCTCGGCGCGCTCCGCATGGCACATCACGACCAGGATCCTGAAAGGCCGGTCGCGGCCAGCTTTCCGTCGGAGCCCAGCTCACCCAGCACGGCCGACGTCTCGTCCTCGTACACCGTTGCGTGTCGACCGTCGGCGCCGCCCGACGTGATACCTGCCCGCAGCTCACCCACGACGGACTCACGCGTCCGGCCCCGGAGATAGCCGAGCGTCTCCTTGATGACCACCCGGTCGGCGCGAGACGCAGCCAGGTGGCCGATGGCCCTGAGGGTGTCGTCAGGCCTGTCGCCGGCCGTGCCCATGATCATCACCAACGACCGGTGGCCCGCACGCCGCGTCGGAGCCCCAGCGAGTCCCTCGGCGACATCCAGCACGGCCGCCACCCCAGCCTCGTTGTGGGCGAAGTCCACGATGACCAAGGTGTCGTCGCGGCGGTAGAGGTTCAGGCGGCCCGGTGCCTGGTCCGCGGTCGGCAGGAAGGTCCGCAGGCCGTCGCCGACTTCCTCCGGGCTGGCTCCCATGGCCCGTGCCGCCGCCGCGGCCGCAAGCGCATTGGCAACGTTGTGCCGGGCGAGTCCCTGGAGTGTCGTGGGGATATCGGCGACGGCCACGATCGGTTGGCGCGTCGGTCCGTGACACTCCATCAGCCAGCCGTCATGGACCAGAAAGCCGGTCCCGCCTGCGGACAGGTGACGCCGGATTCGGACCGACCGGGGGGCCATCGAGAACAGCCAGACGCGCGCGTGCACTCGGCGAGCCATGGCCGCCACCAGATCGTCGTCGGCGTTCAGGATCACGGTTCCCTCGGGGCGCGTCATGCGCGTGAGCACCGACTTGACCTCGGCCAGCTCGGGCAGGGTATGGATGCCGTGCAGGTCCAGGTGGTCGGAGCTGATGTTGGTGATGACGGAGGCGTCGTTGGACTCATAGCCCACGCCCCGGAGCATCATCCCGCCGCGGGCCGTCTCAAGGACGGCCGCGTCGACATCCGGGTTCTGGAGCACCATGCGTGCCCCATGGGGGCCAGTCAGGTCACCGGCCTCGACCATCGCCTCATCGAACAGGACACCATCGGATGTCGTGGTGCCGACATGTCGCCCGGTCCGTCGCAGGATGTGGCTGATCATCCGGCTGGTGGTCGTCTTGCCGTTGGTGCCGCTGATGCTCACAGTGGGAGTGCCACGTTCCGTGTCCCGGATCCAGGGCGGCGGACCGGTCCCGGCGGCCTGGACATGGCGGATGGTCCGGCTCAGCGTCCGGGATCGTCCGGGTCGCCCGCTCGTCCGTCGCGTAGCTGGATGCGTGGTGCGTGGGTCCAGGTCGAGCTCCACCAACCGGAGCGCGCCTTCCGCGATCGCCTGGGCACGACCATCCTCTCGCCACGGATACGCCACGACCCAGACACCCGGTTCCGACGTGCGGTGGACTGTCACGGGGACCCGGGCACGCCCCGCGGATGTCGCTCGTCCCTCAGCCACCAGCCATGCATCGGCACCCGACAGATGGTGCAGGGCCGAGATCCATGCGGCGAGGTCGGCGACCGAACGCGGGGCCACGGTCCTTGGCACGGGCGCACCCAGCCGCACCCGGGCATGGGTGCCCGGCATCCGCTGGCCGAACCACGTGCGTCGTCTGCCGACGGCGACCTCGACCTTCGCGGTCGGTTCGAGTCGGTACACATTCGGGCCGTCCAGGAGTCGGATCTCCACGAGTCGCACGGCGGCGAGGATAGCGTGCCGGCAACCGCTCCCGGCTAGACTCGGGAACATGGAACGCACTCGTCAGTCAGGCCGATCTCGAACAGCTGACCGGGCTGATGACGGACCAGCTTCCGGCCTACCTGGCCGATCTGCAGCGCCTGGTGGATATCGACTGCGGCTCGTACACAAAGGCGGGCGTGGACGAGGTTGGTCGCTGGGTGGCGGCCGAATTCCGGGACCTTGGTGCTGACGTGGAAGTCAGCGTCAACGAGGTCCACGGGGATACGGTCGTGGGCATCTTCGGCCGGGCGGACGCGCAGGGCCCCGCCCTGCTGATGGTGGGCCACATGGACACCGTGTTCGATCCCGGCACCGTCGCGGAGCGGCCATTCGCGATACGCGACGGTCTTGCCACCGGACCGGGCGTCTCGGATATGAAGGGCGGCCTGCTCAGTGGCCTTTACGCTCTCCGGATCCTTCGGGGTTTCCTGGGTGGCCAGGACGGCATACCCGCGTTCTCACGCGTCGTGTTCGTGGCCAACCCCGACGAGGAGATCGGGTCGCCCGTCAGCAGCCCGGTCATCTCGGCCCACGCCACGACCGTCGACGTGGCGTTGGTGATGGAGGGTGCTCGCGCGAACGGCGACATCGTCAGCTCCCGCAAAGGCATCGCCGACTTCGAGCTGCGCATCAGCGGGCGTGCCGCGCATGCGGGTGTGGAACCCGAGAAGGGCCGCAGCGCGGTCCTGGAGGCCGCCCACAAGATCATCGCGTTGCATGTCCTGAATGGCCGCTGGCCGGGCGTGACCGTGAACGCGGGTGTGGTGCGGGGCGGCACTCGGCCGAACGTGGTCGCGGCGGAGGCCGTCATCCAGGTCGACCTGCGCTCGGTGCAGCGTACGACCCTCGAGGAGGCCGAAGTCGCACTCCGGGGGATCGCGGCTCGCACCACCGTCCCCGACACGACGTGTGAGGTCGCGCTCATGGGCCGCTTCTGGCCCATGGAGAAGCTGGATCGCTCGGGACGCCTGGTCGACCATGCCGTAGGCATCGCGGCGGGGCTGGGTTTCGGACTCCGGGACGCAGCGACCGGGGGTGCATCCGACGCCAATACCATCGCTGGGCTGGGCGTGCCGGTCATCGACGGGCTGGGGCCCATCGGCGGCAACGATCACTCACCCGCGGAATACCTCGAGGTCGACTCCGTCGTCCCCAGGACGGTGCTGCTCGCTGCGCTGATCCTGTCACTTGGCCGGGACCCGATGGTCGAGGAGTGGGCCGCCGAGCGGCGCTCCCGCAGCTGACCCGGTCCACGGAGACGTCCTGGCGAGCCTGACGACGGGACCTAGCGGAGGAACGTCTCCCCGTGCGTGTCACAGACCACGAACAATCCGTGCGTGTCGAGGGCGTATCCGGCCACGTGCAGGCGACCGGCGAAGTCGCCCGTCGGGCAGACCCAGACCCACCAGCGAGCCGGGGCCCCATGGTCGGCCGCCTCGACGTCACCCAGCGACGTCGTCTGTGCCAGGACCTTGTCCCGCAGGCCCTCGAACGCGGCGAACGCTTGCTCCATGGCGGCAGCACGCTCGGCTTCCGTCTCACTGCCGCTGGGATAGCTCTGGCTGACGTTCGAACTCAACGGGGCTCTCCGGATCGCAGGGTGCGGGGTCGGCCAGCCGCGGAGGTCGTGAGCGCGGCGCGACCGGCCACGCGGAGTATACCGACTACCACGCTCCAGGCAGCCCTTCCGAGCGTGGATCGGCTGCCGCGGCGAAGGTACTTGAGGGCGCATCACTACCGACCCTGATGATCTCGATGGCGTGCGCATGGCCCATCGATGACGACCACGGGTCGATGACTTCCGGATCGTGGCCACGCTCGCGAAGCCCAGCCACCACCTCCGGTCGATATCGAGCTTCGAGCACGGTCCGGGTCGCGCCTCCCAGGTGGCGCGGCACGTCCGCCGCCCAGCGGGGCGCCCCGACCGCGGTCGCAACGTCCGCCTTGCCATCCACGATCGCGGACACGACCTGGGCGAATACCTGGGGCTGGATCTCGCCGCCCATCGACCCGTGGATGATCCGTGGCACGCCATCCCACAGCAGCATCCCGGGAGTCAGGGTGTGAAGTGTCCCTTTCGCGGGAGCCAGGGAGTTGGCGTGGCCGGGCTCCAGGCGGAAGAACGCTCCCCGGTTCTGATATGCGATCCCGGTCGCCGGGTCTACGAGGCCCGAGCCAAAGCCGGCGTAGTTGGATTCGATGAGGCTGACGGTGCCTCCGTCCCGGTCAGCGGTACACAGGTAGACGGTGCCCCCGCCACCGGGCAGGGGAGAGGGCGTGAGCGGAGAGGCACGGTCCGGATCGATGGTCGCCGCCAGCGCCTTCGCCCGGTCGCGATCCAGGAGCTGCTCCAGCGAGCCCGGTTCCATGTGCTCGAGATCGGTCAGCCAGCGGTCGCGGTCGACGAGTGCGATCCGGGACGCTTCCAGTCCCAGGTGGACCCACCGTGCGTCCGCGACGCCCAGCCCATCGAACGCAGTCGCCGGCGGAGGCTCCAGATGATCGAGGATCGCCAGCGTCTCGAGCGCCACGACGCCGCAACTGTTCGGCGGGTGACTCAGCGAGGTCCATCCCCGGTACGTCGTCGAGATGGGCATGCCCCAATCGGATCGGTGCGTCGCCAGGTCCCCGAGTCGAATGGGCGAACCGGCACCTTCCAGATAGGTGACCGCCTGCCGCGCCAGGGCGCCCGTGTACAGGATCGCGGGTCCCTCCGCGGCGATCATCCGGAGGGTCTCGCGAAGCGCAGGGAGTCGAACGTGTTCTCCGGGCCGCCACGGTCGACCGTGCGGGCGATACGAACGCGCCCAATCACTGGTCGCGCCAAAGGCCGCCGCGCCACGCTCGACCGCTGCCACCCAGCCGTCGGATGCCGGGAACCCATCGGCCAGCTCGACCGCGGGCGCCAGTATCTCGGCCCATGCGAGCCGTCCGAACCGCCGGTGCGCGACTCCCCAGGAATCGACGGCGCCAGGCACGGTCACGGTCCACGGACCACGTTCCGGCATAAGCCGGAGCCCGGCTGCGGCCGCGGCCACCGATGTCGCGCCTGCTGCTGAGCGGCCGCTGCCATTCAGGGCCACCACTTCACCCGACACTGGATCACCGATCAGCCAGAACGCATCACCGCCGAGTCCACAGGAGTGGCCAGCGACCACCGCCAGCGCCGCGTTGGTGGCGATCGCCGCGTCCACGGACGAGCCACCGGCCCGCAGGATGGCGAGCCCAGCCGACGTAGCGAGGTGGTGGGGGCTTGCGACGGCGCCATTGACACCGCGCGCGAGGGGCACCGGCATCTGTGCCGGGATCCGCCGTGGCGAGATCCGCCCTGACTCCGGCATTTCCGGGCTGTATGTCATGCCAGACAGCATACGGAGCATGGCCCGTGGTATCCCCGGGATCAGCAGCTACCCTGCACGACATGTTCGCCACCATCATCGGTCCGTACCCTCAGATCGAAGGCGATCCCCACGAGCGGCTGGTCGCGACCGTCTCCGACCAGCTCGACGCCGGCCTGGGCATGCTCTCGGATGGGTGGGTCCATGACGTCGTGACGGCTGGTACCACCCGCGTGGTCGCGGCGTGGCAGGCCGCCGACGATGTTGGGCGGCACCTCGCCGCCGTCGCGGAGATCGAAACCCCGCAGGTCAAGGCGTGCCTGCTCGGACCGTGGTCGAGCGGGAACGGCGACCCGACACGGGTCCGGGCTGCAGCCCGGACCCTGGGCACCGTGATCGGGCCACTGTTCGACGCAGGTGCTCCCATCGTCCAGTTGACCGAGCCACGTGTCGGGGATATCGACGCCGCGGATGAGGCGACCATCGACCTGCTCGAAGAGGTCCTGTCCAGTCTGGCGACCGTGGCGCCGGGCCATGTCAGCCTGGCTCTCGCCGGCGGCGGGCCGACAGCCGTTCCGCCTGAACGGCTGTTCGCGGCACCCTTCGCGAGCTTCCTCTTCGACCTCATCCGCTCACCCGACGACTGGCGCCTGTGCGCCCGTGTGCCTGCCGACGCGGGGTTGATCGTGGGTGTCTCCGATGCCCGTACGCCCGACCCGGACACCGAGGCAGTGAGCGTCTGGGGCGCTCGTTACGCAGCGTCGCTCCGTGGTCGGGGGCCGGGTCGCGTCGGGCTGTGCACGTCAGCCGGTCTGGAGTCGCTGTCGAGAAGCGCTGCCCGGGCCAAGCTGGCGTCGCTGGCGGAGGCTGCCCGGAAGGCGGAGCTGCCCAGGGAAGCCCTGGCGGACGTGGTGGATCCGCGCATGGTGGACGCACGGTCGGCCGCACTCGGCCGCTACGAGCCGCCGCCGCTCGACGCTGCCGGTTCCCCAGCCGACTTGAGCAAGCTGGTGGCCGCCCTCCGGGTGCGGCCGGAGGCCCAGGACACGGATGATCGCGTCGGCATCGAGTCGCTGCGGCACGGCCCGTAGCGTACGCTCACGGGGTGAGCTCGCCCAGCCCCGCTCTCCGCGATGTCCTTCGGCCCAGCGAGGCCGACGCCCTGGCGTCGTGGGCGTCGCGCGTGGTCGCGGAGAAGGCCCAGACCGATCGGTGCCGCGAGGTCGCCGACCCGGTCGACTTCTACGGTCCCACTTCGCACCGGTTCCGGTACGACCCGGCGGCTGGGCTCGATGCTGTTGGACGGCTTCTCGAGTCTCGGGTGCGACCGCTGGATACCTGGCTCGACATCGGGGCCGGTGGCGGTCGCTACACCTTGCCGCTCGCTCGGCTGGCCAGCCGCGTCATCGCCGTCGACCCGTCACCGTCGATGCTGGACATCCTGCGTGTGGGGATGATCGAAGCGGACGTCGCCAACGTCGAGATCGTCGGGGACCACTGGCCACCCGATGACTGGGCGACCGATGTCGGTTCGCTGGAGCGGTACCGTGCTGATGTCGGTCTGGTCGCGCATGTCGGCTACGACATCGAGGACGTAGGTCCCTTCCTGGATGCCCTGGAGTCGGCGGTGAACCGACTGTGCGTGGCGGTGATGGGGGAGTCAGCCATGACCACCGTGGGCGCGCGCTACTGGGAGCCCGTCCATGGCGAGCCACGCGTGCCGCTTCCGTCACTCCCCGATCTCCTGGTCTTGCTCCTGGCTCGGGGCAGGTTGCCGGAGGTGACCCTGGTCGACCGTGAGCCACCGACCTACGATTCGTTCGAGTCGCTGCATGACCGGGCGCGTCGACAGCTCTGGCTCCGGCCCGATTCCGCCCGCGACGTGGCGCTGGAGGGTCTGCTGCGCACTGATGCGCGCGAGATCGACGGGATGTGGGTCCTGCCCGAGGACCGGGCGCGGATCGGGGTCGTGACCTGGCCGCCACCCGAACGCACACCACTTAGCAAAGGGACTTGACAAAGTCGCGGCTGCGTCCCTACGCTCCTTTGTACAGAGAGTTTCCGAAGTCGGGGCGTCGTGGCGCCGGCCGGAGCGATCGGGGGGATGACGCCGCAGCATGCGATCGCTGACCAAGGCGACTCACCAGGGGACTCGTGAGCACAATGTCCGCCTGGTCATGCGTGCCCTGGCCGGCCTCGGACCCATCAGTCGCGCGGAGATCGCGCGCCGGACGGACCTGACCCGGACGACCGTCTCGGATGTGGTCAGCCAACTGGCCGAAGCGGGCCTCGTGGAGGAGATCGGACGCGGCCCGTCGAGTGGTGGGAAGGCGCCGATCCTGCTCCAGATCCCTCGTGACGCACGTCAGCTCATCGGGGTGCACGTCGGGGAGGGAGAGGTCCGGGGCGTGATCGTGAACCTGGCTGGCGATATCAGCCATCGGGAGCGCCTGACCCTGGACGGTCGCGATGGAAGCGCAGCGCTGGCGCGCCTGGATGAGCTGGTCGACAAGCTGGTGCGTGCCGCAGCGGAGCCGCCGCTCGGCGTCGGCATCGGTACCTCGGGCCTGGTCGACACGGGATCCGGTACGGTCCGCTGGGCGGTGCACCTCGATTGGCGCGACCTTCACCTGGCTGCCCGTCTGCGCAATCGGACCGGTCTGCCGGTCTATGTCGCGAACGACTCGCAGGCCGCCGCCCTGGGCGAATGGACCTTCGGTCGTCACGCGCCGGCCCGGGGGATGGTCGTGGTCAAGGTGGGCAACGGCATCGGCGCCGGCATCATCCTCGATGACCGGCTGTATCAGGGTGACGGCTATGGCGCCGGCGAGATCGGCCATGTCTCGGTGGCGGATAACGACCTGACCTGTCGATGTGGACGGACGGGATGCCTCGAGACCGTGGCCAGCGTGCGGGCCGTCCTGTCGCAGATCGCATGGGCGCGGATCTCCGGGCGTCTGGATCTCGTCGTGCCGGCCGACGGACCGAGGGCACTCCAGGACGCCCAGGCCGCCTTCGCGGCGGGCGATCCCGTCGTCAGGGACATCGTGCTGGGGGCCGGTCAGGCACTCGGACGGATGCTGGGATGCCTCGTGGGTACCCTTGATGTGCACGACATCGTGCTCATCGGCACCATGACCGCCTTTGGCGAGCCGTGGCTGGACGCGGTTCGGAAGGAGGCACGGAACAGCTCGTTGCCGCTGCTCGTGGACGAGACCCGCATCGGGCTGGGCAACCTGGGGTCGGACATCGTCGAGGTGGGTGCCGCGGCCCTGTTGATGACGGCCGAGCTGGGCCTGAGCCAAGCCGCATGACCATGCTCACCGATCCGCCCCTCGAGCGGGCCCGGCCAAACCCGGTGGGGGACCTGTCAGCCGTGAAGCCGATTGTGCTGGGCATCGACATCGGGGGTACCAAGACCGCGGCCATGGTCGTCGATGGGGCCGATCGGATCCTGGGCCGCGCGGAACGACCGACCGACCACCGCCCGCCCGTGGAGGTCGCGGCCGAGACCGGGCGCGCGGCGCTGGCCGTCGCGGGAGTCGGGCTGGCAGGTTTCGAGGCCGTGGGTGTGGCGGTCCCCGGTGACGTGGACACACGCTCGGGGACCGTGCGGCTCGCGGTCAATCTGGACGCCCGCGACCTGCCGCTGAGCGCATTGCTCGGCCAGGAGCTGGGCGCACCGTGCTTCGTGGAGCACGATGCACGCGCCGCGGCCATCTGGCTGGCGGGCCGGCCAGGGGTCTCGGGTGACCTGGCGTACCTGAGCATCGGCACGGGGGTTGCGGCGGGTGTCGTCCTCGATGGCCAGCCGCTGGCCGGGGACAACGGCCTGGCGGGCGAGATCGGCCACTGTGTCGCCGACCCGGACGGGCCGGTCTGCCCCTGCGGCCTGCGGGGCTGCCTGGAGGCGATCGCATCCGGGCCAGCCGTTGCCCGGGCCGCCCAGGCGGCGCTGGACCGCGGCGAACCATCCCTGCTGCGGGAACGGGCGGCTGGCACCGCCGTCACCGCGGAAGCCGTGTATGCCGCGGCGGGGAACGACGACGCGCTGGCCCTCCGGGTGACAGACGCTGCCGCGGCCGCGATCGCCCGGGCGGTCCGATCCCTGGTCCTCAGCTATGGGGTTGCGAGGGTCGTGATCGGGGGTGGCCCAAGCCGGGCCGGTGCCGCGTTCAGCCAGCCCCTGATGTTCCACCTGAACCAGGAGAGGTCCGCGTCCGCACTCATGCGCCGCGCCTTCCTGGACACGGTCGAGGTCCTGCCGCACGACGCGCAGCCGACCTCCTGGGGTGCCATCATCGTCGCCCGTCTCGGGCTTCAGCAGACACATCCGATGCACGACGAGAGGAGGCGCACCAGGCCCGACGATAGGTAGTCCACGGTCCCGAACGGCATGCACAAGGCATGCCGATCGGTGGATGCTATGCAGGTCGGCGACATGCCGACCCGTACGGAGGAGCGACATGATCGAAATCACGAAAGGTGACATTGCTGGCAGGGCTGGCAGTCGTCGCCACGGCGGTCGGCGGTGGTGCCGGGTCCGTGTTCGCGCAGAGTGGCGCGCCGGCGGTCGTGGGCGTCCCCGCGACACCCACCGGCTACACGGAGCTCGATCAGGCATTGGGGGCCGACCAGCCGTTCAAGGGCAAGAAGGTCACCATGCAGATCCAGTGGATCACCAAGGAAGGTGACGACTTCAACGCGGCCATGGCCGCCTTCCAGGCGGCGACCGGCATCCAGCTGAGCATCGCCGAGGTCCCGTCGGGTCAGCACGAGACGCTCGTCAACGTGTCGCTCAACGGCAAAGCCGCGGCGGACATCATCCAGCTCGCACAGCCGTCGGTCGTCCGGCAGTACGGCGAGAAGGGCCTCATCAAGCCCATCGACAGCCTCCTCGACGGGGCCAAGCTCAAGGCCGACCTGCCGACGGACGCCTACGCCAGTCAGGATCACGTCTGGGGCATCCCCTACAAGGCCGGCCTCAAGTCGGTCGTGTGGTATCCCATCAAGGCCTTCGAGGCCAAGGGCTACAAGGTCCCCGAGACCTGGGATGACCTGGTCAAGCTGTCCGACCAGATCGTCAAGGACGGTGACGCGCCCTGGTGCGTGGGCATCGAGGCTTCTGCGGCGACCGGCTGGATCATCACCGACTGGATCGAGGATGTGATGATCCGCACCGCCGGCCAGGAGAAGTACAACGAGTGGGTCGCCGGCACCCTGAAGTTCGATTCGCCCGAGGTCAAGCACGCCTTCGACCTTGTCGGCCAGATGCTGTTCACACCCGGCTACGTCTACGGCGGCAGCACCGCCATCCTGGCCACCAACCAGCAGGACGCGATGGATCCCATGTTCGGCGAGGATGGCTCGCTGACGGATCCGCAGTGCTGGATGCAGAAGCAGTCCGACTGGTATGGCCCCGGCTCCTTCCCGGACGCGAAGGCCACCGGTGGTGAGAGCAAGTTCGTCGTTGGCGAGGACGTGGGGCTGTTCTACTTCCCCGAGATCGACCCTGCCATCGGCAAGCCCGTGCTCTACGCCGGCGATGGGTTCATGGCGACCCAGGATCGACCTGAGGTCCGCGCCGTCGCCCAGTTCCTCGCGACGCCATCGTCGATCGAGACCTGGATCAAGTCAGGCGGTGCCATCTCCCCCAACAAGAACACCCCGGCCGAGTGGTCCGCGGGCAACTACAAGCTCGAGACTGCCGCGAACCTCATCGGGGCGGCACCCTTCCTTGCCTTCGACGGCGGCGATCAGATGCCGCCGGCCGTGGGCACAGGGTCGTTCTGGCACGCATCCGTCGACTGGATCCAGGCTGACGGCAAGAACACCGAGGACGTCCTCAAGGCCATCGACGCGAGTTGGCCGGCGGCGAAGTAGCCGTCCTAGATTCTGTAGCTGTGACGACGCGCCGCGGCAGCGGCGCGTCGTCAGTCCATCGACTCGATGTCCTGATCCGCGACTGGTATCGACCAGGGAGGACCGATGTGATCGAGGGGTCCACTGACGAACGGCTCGGGTGGCGTGGGTTCCTCATGCCCCTGGGGGCGATCCTGGGCCTGGCCGGCCTGGTCCTGGGAATCTGGTTCCTCATCGATCGGCAGGCGTCCGCGAACGCCGCTGCGCTCATCTACGACCTCCTCGGTCAGACGTCGGCGGCAAGCGACCTGCGCGCAGGCGGTGGTAACCGGATAGCCGTCAAGCTCGTGCTCGCGGCGGTCGCCCTCCTCGTTGGTGTTGGCGGCATCTGGCTCTTCTACGGCGGCCTCAATGCCATCGTCATGCGATTGAGCACCCGCTGGCGCCAGCGGCTCCTGCCATGGGTCTTCGTGGGCCCTGCGCTGGTGCTGCTCACCGTCTACCTCGTCTGGCCGGTCGTCTCGACCATCATCAAGAGCCTGACCGAGGGCGCGGGCATCGCCAACTACGACTGGGCGCTGACGACGCCCGCTCCAATCAGGCGATGTACCTCAACAACGTGCTCTGGCTCGTGGTCGGAGTGGCCGGGTCGGTGGGACTTGGCCTGCTGATCGCCGCCCTGTTCGACCGCGTCAAGCGCGAATCGATAGCCAAGACCTTCATCTTCCTGCCCCTCGCCATCTCGCTCGTGGGCGCGTCGGTCATCTGGCGCTTCGTGTACGCATGGAAGCCCGCCGGTCAGCCCCAGTACGGCTTGCTCAACGCCGTCTGGACCACGTTGGGATTCCAGCCGGTCCCGTGGATCCAGACGCCGGACTTCCACATCAACACGTTCGCCTTGATCGTCATCCTCATCTGGCTCCAGACGGGTTTCGCGATGGTCGTCCTGTCCGCCGCGATCAAGGGTGTGCCCGCGGAGCTCACGGAGGCTGCCAAGCTGGACGGCGCGACGGAGCGTCAACTGTTCCTGAAGATCATCGTGCCCATGATCCGGGGCTCGCTGGCCACCGTGAGCATCACGACCGCGATCGTCGTGCTCAAGATCTTCGACATCGTCTACGTCATGACGGGCGGTCGCTATGACACGGACGTGGTCGCCAACCAGATGTTCCTGCAGGCCTTCCAGTACTTCGACTTCGGACGGGCATCGGTGCTGGCGGTGATCCTGTTCGTGGCAGTCCTGCCGCTCATGGCTATCAACATTCGGAACATCCGCAAGCAGGGACTCGCAGCATGAGCACTGACGTCAGGTCCATGGGCGTGGCTGCCGGCAAGCCCCAGCGGAGTGTCTTCGTGCGGCGCTTGCCGTTGCGCGCCGCTGTCGTCGCGATCTGCCTCATCTGGTCGTTGCCCACGCTCGGCATCCTGGTCAGCTCGTTCCGTGATGCGCGCGGGATCACCCAGACCGGGTGGTGGGACGCGCTGTTGCATCCATTCCAGACGCAGTGGACCATGACCAACTACGAGGCCGTGCTCGGCAGCGAGAACATGGCCAATTCGTTCATCAACAGTCTCATCGTGACGATCCCCTCCACGATCATCCCCATCACGATGGCGGCGTTCGCGGCATATGCCTTCGCATGGATGCGGTTCCCACTCCGGCGGACACTGTTCCTGGTGGTGGTGGCCCTACTCGTCGTTCCGCTCCAGATGGCCCTCATCCCGGTGCTCGAGCTGTACAGTTCGATGGGCATCGCGAACACCTTCCTGGGCATCTGGCTGGCACACACCGCCTTCGGATTGCCGCTCGCGATCTTCCTGCTCTACAACTTCATCTCCCAGCTGCCAGCTGACCTGTTCGAGACGGCAAGCATCGATGGCGCGACCCATTTCCAGATGTTCCGGCGCGTCGTGCTGCCGTTGTCCGTGCCTGCGCTAGCCGCGTTCGCCATCTTCCAGTTCCTGTGGGTCTGGAACGACCTGCTCGTCGCCCTCGTCTTCCTGAGCGCCGACAACGACCAGTCGGTGATGACCCTCGAACTGAGCCGGCTCGTCGGTGGCCGTGGTCAGCAGTGGCACCTGCTCACGGCGGGAGCGTTCGTCACGATGCTGCTGCCGGTGCTGGTGTTCCTGGCGCTCCAACGGTACTTCGTGCGGGGGATCCTGTCCGGATCCGTCAAGGGGTAGCGTGGACGACGGTCCGATGACGGCGCTCCCGATACTGCGGGCCTTCCGGGGCACGGTGCCGCCGGCCGATGTGCTGGACGCCATCCGAGACGGCGAGGCTGCCGGAGTCGCGCTCTATCGCTCACTGAACGTGGAGTCACCCACCCAGCTGCGCGACCTGAGCACGGCCGTGCAGCGGGCGGCTCTCCTGGGTGGCCAGCCAACGGCTATCGTGGCCATCGACCAGGAGGGTGGCCAGCTGATGGGCATCGGCCCACCCGCGACGCAGTTCGCCGGCAACCTCGCCCTGGCCGCGACGGGCTCGGTGGAGCTGGCCGGCCGGGTCGCGGCAGCCATGGGCCGGGAGCTCGCCGCGATGGGCTGCAACGTGTCCTGGTCGCCCGACCTTGACCTTGCGACCCTGTCCGGGAGCCCCGCAGTGGGCACCAGGTCATTCGGCGACGACCCGGACTTGGCGGGGGCACTTGGTGCTGCGACCATCGGAGGGCTCCAGTCCGCAGGCGTGGCGGCGACGGCCAAGCACTTCCCGGGGAGTGGCGAGACGATGGCCGATCCGCACCATGGGTCGCCGGTCGTGGCCGCCGACAGGGCGACCCTCGATGGCCGGGAGCTGGTTCCGTTCCGCGAGGCCATCTCGGCCGGGGTGCGGCTGGTGATGGTGTCGCATGCGGCGTATCCCGGGCTGGAGCCGGATGATGGGACACCACGACCAGCCCTGCGTTCGCCGGGCATCCTGCGGGGGTTGCTGCGGGACCAGTTGGGCTTTCGCGGGGTCGTGGTGACGGATGCGCTCGACATGGGCGCGGTCGACCAGTCGGACGTGCCTGGCGCGGTCCTGGCCGCCTTGGGGTCGGGCGTCGACCTGCTCCTGACCGGTCCGAACCAGGCGGAACGAGCGGACGAACTGGCACGACTGCTGGAGGTGTTGCGGTCGTCCCCAGAGGCTGCCGTGGCCGCAGACCGGGTCGCGGCGCTGCGGCGATGGCTTGGCCAAGCCACCATGCCTGCCCTGGAGGTGGTCGGTTGCGCCGAGCATGCCTCGCTGGCTGCGGAGCTCGCACGACGGTCCATCACCCAGGTCCGTGACGACGCGGGGTTGCTACCGCTCCGGCCGTCGGGGGCTGCGCGGCTGCTGGTGCTGACGCCTGTACCGACCGACCTGACGCCGGCCGACACCTCATCGGCAACGGCCCTGGGCCTCATCGACGCCGTGCGTCGACGACACGCCCGGACCGCGTCATGCCAGGTGCCCATCGATCCGTCACCCGCGGATGTCGAAGCCGCACAGGCGGCAGCGAGCGGATCCGACCTGGTCATCCTGGGCACCATCGACGCGTTCCGATACAGGGGCCAGCAGGAGCTCGCCCGGGTCATCGAACGGCTCGGGCGCCCGGTCATCCTGGTCTGCCTGCGGATGCCCACGGATGCCGACCTCCTGGACGACCTGCCCACGGCCCTGGCCTCCTACTCCATCCACGCCCCGTCGACCGAGGCCCTCGCGGGAGTCATCTTCGGCGAGGTCGAGCCGACCGGCAGGGTCCCCCTCTCGGCAGTGACCCGGGCGCAGCACACGCCTGTGGGAGCGGTAGCGAGCCCCAGCTGGAGGACTGGCGATGAGTCTGCATGATGAGATCCGAGAGCAGCCCGACGTCGCCGGGCGCCTGCTTCGAGGGCAGCGCGAGAACATCGACCGCATCGCGGCTGCGATAGCGACCCGGGACATCGATGTCGTGCTGATCGCGGCACGGGGAAGCTCGGACCATGCTGCGATCTATGCCCAGTACCTCTTCGGGACCATGCATCGGCTGCCGGTGGCATTGGCGACCCCGGCCGTGACCTCCCTGTATGGCGTCACGCCCCTGCTGTCGCGTGCGCTGGTCATCGGCATCTCGCAATCCGGCCGTTCGCCGGACGTGGTCGGCGTCCTGGACGCGGCGCGAGCCCAGGGTGCCCCCTCCGTGGTCATCACCAACGCCCCCGACTCGCCGCTTGGCGAGGCAGCAGACCATGTGATCGACATCATGGCCGGTGCCGAGCGTGCGACGGCCGCGACCAAGACCTACACCATGAGCCTGCTGGCGGTCGCCATGCTCGTCGCCGCCATCGATGGCGGCACGGATCTGCCGGAAGCAGGGCCGCCCGCATGGACGCTCTCGATGCGCTGCCAGCGGTCATGGCAGAGGCGCTCGCCGGCGAGGCGGAAGTCCAGGCGGTGGCCGAGGCCAGGGCCGGTCTCGACCGGTGCATCGTCCTTGGTCGCGGGTTCGAATATGCGACCGCACGCGAGTGGTCGCTCAAACTCAAGGAGTTGGCACAGGTGGCCGCCGATCCGTACTCCGCAGCCGACTTCCAGCACGGCCCACTTGCACTCGTCGAGCCGGGTTACCCCATCCTCGCGGTCGCGCCGAGCGGTGCCACCCTGGCCAGCATGACCGAGCTGCTGACCCGGCTGCGCGATGAGCATGGCGTGGACCTGACCGTCATCTCCGATGATCCGGGAATCCGGGCCACGGCGCGAGCGTCGATGACCACTCCCCGGGCGCCGGCGGAGTGGCTGAGCCCGCTGGTATCCACGCTTCCGGCCCAACTGTTCGCGTACCACGTGACGCGCGCCCGCGGCCAGGACACCGAGCAGCCACGTTGGATCAGCAAGGTGACCCTGACCCGATAGCGGATCAGAGCGTGATCGTCATGCCGGGTTCCGGCGTCAACACCCGGACGTGACCCAGGCCAAGCGCGCCCAGTTCCGCGCGTAGGTCGTCGGGAGTCCCGGTGAGTATCGGAAACGTGCCGTAGTGGATGGGCATGACCGTGGTCACGCCCAGCAGGCCGACCGCCTTCGCTGCCGCGCGAGGCCCCATGGTGTAGTGCCCGCCGATGGGCAGGAGCGCCACGTCTGGGCGATGCAGTTCCCCGATGAGCGCCATGTCACCGAACACGTCGGTATCACCCGCGTGATACACGCGTGGGCCTTCGCCAAGTGCGACCACGAACCCCACCGGTTCACCGAGGTACACCGCAGCGGGACCCTCGACGGGGCCTCCTGCGGAATGCTCCGCGCGAACCATGGTGACCTGAACGCCTGCGGCATCGACGGTGCCGCCCTTGTTGAAGCCCACGACGCCCGATGCGTCGGCGAGCTGCGGCGCGAGCCACAGGCTCAATTCATGGATCGCGGGCCACGTTGGCGCCAGGCGGCGGGCGATGGCCACCGAGTCGCCCAGATGGTCGCCATGCCCATGTGTCACCAGCATCACGTCGCAGACCTGCACGGTTTCGGCGGCCCGGGGGGACAGGGGATTGCCGAACCAGGGGTCGATGAGCACGGTGGCACCCGTGTCGGATATCAACTCCACGCACGCGTGCCCGAACCATGTGAGCCGAGTGCCCGATCTCGACGTCATGCACCACCTCCGCTGGACTGGACTGAAAGTATCCTGTCCCGGTGGAGTTGCTGCATCGGACGACAGGGCCCGTCTCGACCAACGTCTGGATCCTGGGCGACGAGGCCAGCCGGGAGGCGGTCTGCATCGATGCCGCGACACCCTCGGTCGATTGGATCACCGGGTCCCTTGCGGATCGTGGCTGGACCCTCGAGCTGGTCATCAGCACGCATCGTCACTGGGACCACATCGGGGACAACGCCGCGGTCGTTGCCGGGACTGGGGCGCTCCTGGCCGCGCACATCCTTGATCGCCACGGCCTCATCGACCCGCGGCCCACGTTCCCGCCCCCGTTCCCCATCGTGCCCTGCGTTCCTGCCCTCGACCTGATGGAAGGCAGCGTCATCCGGTTCGGAGGGATCACCCTCGACGTCCTCCACACACCGGGACATACGGAAGGCTCGGTGTGCCTGGTCGCGGTCGGGGAGCGGCTGCTCTTCAGCGGTGACACCCTGTTCGCGGGCGCATGGGGGCGCACCGACCTGCCGGGAGGTTCGGATGACCTGATGGTGGAGTCGCTGGGTCGATTGGCGGTCATGGACGCGGACCTCATCGTCCTGCCCGGTCATGGGCAGCGAAGCACGATCGAGCGCGAGCGCCCATGGCTGGAGCAGGTCGTTCGGGATCGTCGACTACCGATGTAGCCATCCGCGCCGCCTGTCCGCCCGGAGTGGCCGGGCAGCAGCCGGACGGGGATGCCGGTCGCCTAGTGAACGACCACGGCCGCGATCAGGGCGATCAGCGCGAGGCCGAGGGCAACCACCACCGCGAGCCACAGGCGGCGGATGGTCACGGTCTGCTCGGCAAGGGCCGATTGGAGGTGCGCCAGCGACGCCCGGACGGCTGCCACATCCTGCACGCTCGGAGCAGGCGCCGGAGGCTGGGTATCGGCGCGCGCCTCGAGGAGCACCACACGCTCCTCAAGGCCGGTCAGGCGAGTGGTGGTCGCCGTCGGCCGGGCGGCGGACGTGCCCGGGGTGGCCGGTGCTCCGGTATCACTTCCTGGCCCCAGCTCGGACAGCAGCTCGGTGATCCGGCGCATGCCGGCAAGGACCGGGATGTCGAGGTCCTGGTCACCCAGTCGACCGTCGGCGAATGCTGCCTTGATCTCGGTGCGGCTGACACCATTGGGATCGTCGTGAAGGGCCCGGAGCAGTTCCTCACGCGAGATCGGGGTCGCTGCGCCGGATGCCACGGGGTCGATGCTCATGCGAGGCGATGGTAGGGCCCTGCGGATCCCGGCGCTACCCGCGCCGATCCCGGCGCTACCCGCGCCGATCCGGCGGGTACCGGTCCCAGGCCCGGAAGGTGGTGAACCGACGAAAGCCTAGGCGGCCATACATGGACTCGGCCATGGCACTCGGTTGCAGCACGGCTGGGATCCGCGGCCCGGCGGCGATGACGCTCCGGGTGACCGCCCTGCCGTAGCCTCGCCGACGGGCGGCCGGCACGGTCGTGACGCCATAGATGCCAAGCACGCCCGCGTCCGCGAAACCCATGGATACCGCCACGGTCACCCCCCCGACCTGGCCGCGCCAGATCTGCAGCCGCGGATCGTCGAGCAGCGGGATGGCGTGCCACGTGTGCGGGGGATGCGGTGGGGAACCAAAGCCGAGCACGGCGGCTGACTCGAAGTCAGCCAGGGCGTGTGGATCAAGCACGCGCTCGATGTGCAGTTCCCGGGCGAGCCCAGCGTCCTGATCCGGGGGTTCGTCATCGGCCGGCATCCGGACCATCCAGGCGTGGTCGCCATCGAATGCGTAGCCCTGGTCCGCGAGGGCCAGGTCGGCCCATGGATTCCGAGACGGATGCCCAGCGGTGCGGTGGGATCCGCTCCCGGATGATGGACGCTGCTGCATGTGGCCGGATGGCGATGGCGTGGAAGAAGATGGCGGGCACCGGGTCGGGGGTCAGCCACAGACCATCGCGCCATTCGGTGGTGAAGCCGAGGGCCCGCAGATGGGCGTCGTGCCAGCCCGCCAGGTTGGCCGCGGAGGCGGCTACCAGGAGGTCACGTGCCGCCCTCGGGATCGCCGCGTCCCCGATCCGGGCTTCGGTGGTCACCCACCTTCTCGCTTGCGGGCGGCGGCGTCGCTCGCCTCCCGGGAGAATCGGCCCCAGGTCCGTGCATTCGCACGCTTCGTGGCGGCATCCGTTGCTCGCGCCACGAGCCCCAGCTCACGCTGGAGCTTCCGGCGCGCACGCAGCCGATCGGCTGTGATCTCGCCCGCCTCGATGGCGGCGACCACGGCACAGCCCGGCTCCATCTCGTGGGCACAGTCGCTGAACCGACAGTCGGCGGCCAGCCGTTCGATGTCGCCGAAGGCCATATCCAGACCGGTGTCGCTGTCCGTGAGTTCCAGGGACCGCATCCCCGGAGTATCGATGAGCAGGCCGCCACGCGGCAGCTCGAACAACTCGCGCGCGGTCGTGGTGTGCCGGCCGCGCGAGTCGTTCTCGCGGACCTCCCGAACCAGTTGTCGCTCCACGCCCAGCAACGCATTCGTGATGGTCGACTTGCCCGCTCCCGAGGAGCCGAGGAGGACGACCGTCTGGCCGACTCTGAGCCACGGATCGAGGTGCTCGAGTCCTTCCCCGCGGACCGCGCTCGCGGTCAGCACCGGAGCCAGGCCCGATACCGCGTTCACCTCGGCTACCCGACCTGGCACGTCGTCGCACAGGTCGGACTTGTTGAGCAGGACCACGGGGCTTGCGCCACTTGCCCAGGCGAGCGTCAGATAGCGTTCCAGGCGACGCAGGTTGAGGTCATGCGTGAGAGCCGCCACGATGACCACCGTATCCACATTCGCAGCCACGACCTGCTCCGGGGCGTGCGCGCCACCCTGGGTGTGTCGGGCGAACTGGTCGCCCCGCACGAAACGGCTGGAGCGGGGGAGGACCGCCCGGAGTGCCGCCCGGTCCTGGTCGATGGGCTCCACGGCCAGCCAGTCGCCGACCGCAGGGAAGTCGGCCCCGGCGAGGGCGCTCCGTCGGGATGCGCGCTGGACGAGCACCGCGATGTCCCGGGTGGCGGTCCGGGCACGGATCGCATCGCGTGCCGCACCAACGACCCGCGCCGGCAGGAGGCCTTGAGCAGCGTCCTCGGCGAACGCATCCTCGCGGTCCCGGGTCCAGCCAAGGGCTGCGAGGCGGGCCCCGAATGAGGTCGACATCAGCCGTCCATCGCGAGTGTGCCGGTCATCCTGGCGTATGGCACACCCGTCAACCTGGTACGACCCGTCGCAGGGTCGCCATCGGGGCGTAGAGCCAGCGCGGCAACACTTGCGCCGCGTAGACCAGCTCGCGGCAGATCCGTTCTGCGATGAATGGCTCCAGCAGTCGCTCGTCGTAGGACTCGCTGCGGCCCGCCGATGCCAGGATGGTCCGGTATGCGGCCTGGAAGTCGCGCTGCGCATCCCCGATCCAGGCTTCGATGGCAGGAGCCATGGTCCCGCCGGTGCGCCCATCGGCGACGCGGCCGACGTGGTCCAGGCTGCAGGTCATCTGTGCGACATCGCGGGTCACGGATAGCGGTTGCCCGCGCTCGTCGGGCGGGATGGAGATGTCGTCATCCAGGTCGATGACGGACAGGCCACGGGGCGAGCTCAGGACCTGACCCACATGCAGGTCGCCGTGGATGCGTTGCACCACGATCTCAGGAACGGCGAGGAGCTTCCGGATGCTGCCTGCCAGCTGGTCTTCCCGGGACTCAAGCTCCGACGCGAGGGGCTCGCGCAGCAGCGACCGGGCCGTCTCGAGGGCGCCGATGGCCCCTCGGACCCACCCCTCGATGACCTTGGTCCCTGCCCGCGCATCCGGTTTCGGATCGATCACCGAGGGAGTGGCCAGGGCTATGTGCAGGCTGGCCGTCAGGCGGCCGAGCTCGGCCGGGAATGCGCGGGCTGGGCAATCAGGCTCGCAGCCGCCCGCGCCGTGTTCCAGGTGGGCGAGCAGGTCCTGGACGCACCAGTCCCAGCCGTCACGCGCCTCGGGCAGCCATTCGTTCAGGAACGCGAGGCTGGCGCGTCGGCCGCTTCCGTCGATCCAGACCAACGAGCCCAACGGACGTGGTACCCCCTCGTATCCCAGGATCGCAAGGTGCGCCTGGATATCGGCCGCCGACGACGGCCGCAGGTCCGGCTCCGCGAGCCACTTGACCACGATGGCACCGCCCACGACGATCGACTCGTTGGTCTGGTCGACACCCATCGCCCGCTCCCCGCGGAGGTGGCCTACGGGGCCCAGCCGGTGGAGCATGAAGCCGTCATCGAGTGGCAAGCCGGACGCCATCGCCTCGACGAGCGCCGCAGATGCGCCGTCGCGGGGCCGGGCGCGCCGCCAGCCGGATCCCTCGCGCACAAGGGGAGCGAGCATCAACCGACCCGCCTCGCCTCGGGCCACGACCACCGCCAGACCGCGTTCGCCGTGTGAGCGGAGCGACGTCGCCGCGACCGGGGTCGCAACCGCCAGGGGGAGCCGCAGATAGCCGCTGTCCGGTGGGTCTTCGCGGGGAGGCCACGAGACCATCAGTTCGTCCAGCAGCGCCATCGTGCCTCCACACCCGGTGATCCCTACCGACCAGTTCCCAAGGTCCCACTGCGGCACCGTTCGACGGGCCCGGCCCGGGTCAGCCATGCTAGAGCCTCAGGCGACGATGACGCGCCGCGACGGGTGCGCGCTACGGGGTACCGATCGAAACATGACACAGGGTCCCAGGAAGCGGCGGGCGCGGTCCGGCCGAGACCGACGCAGCGTCGTCGGGGTGGCGGTCGGCGTCATCGTGATCAGCCTCACGCTCCTGCTGGTCCTGTTCTTCAGCCTGAACGACTTGCTGGTGAATCGGCTGTGGTTCGAGAGCCAGGGTCAACTGCCGGTGTGGGACCTGCGGACGTTCGGTCGGATCCTGCTCTGGATCCCGGTCAGCCTCGTGGCCTTCGTGCTGCTCACCATCTCCGTGTGGCTGGCCATCTCCGGTGCGGACGATCCCGCACCACGGGTAACGCGCATCAGGACCCCGCTGCGAGGTGTCAACGGACCGCGAAGCCTGGAGCCACCCGGGGCGGAGGCGGTCATCGAGGAAGTGCTGCGAACCCTGGACGATGCGACCCACGACGTGTCCCCACGTGTCCTGGGCCTGGTGCTGACGGGTGTTGCACTTGTCCTGGCGCTGCTCATCGGGCTCTCCACGAGCGTCGAATGGCAGACGCTGCTGTTGTACCTCGATCAGGCCAGGACCTCGGCACTCGACATGGCGGCTGCGGCCGCGGGCCCCGGGGCCGCGACGCCGGTCGGCGGCTTCGTCGACCCGGTCTTTGGCCGGCCGCTCTCGTTCTACCTGTTCGACCTGCCCCTATTCCGGGCTGCGGTGGAATGCATCGGCAGCATCCTCGACTCGCTCATCGTGCTGACCGGTGTGGCCTACCTGGTGCTGGCGCGACGATCCATGGCTCTTCCGACAGGGCGTCGCTGGGCATGGCACCTGGGGATCCTGGTGGCCGTCCGGATCGCCATCGGCGCGGTCGGTTTCCAGCTGGACAAGTTCAGCCTGGCATTCAGCCAGCGCGCCTACCCGTACCCGGCGGGCGTGGACGCCACCGATGCCGCGGTCCGTATCCCGGCCGCGGACATCCTGACCCTGCTGACGATCGTGGCGGCCGTGGTCGTGCTGCTGGCCATCGTGCGGCACCGCTTCGTGTGGGCCGCCGCAGCATTCGGTGGCTGGGTCGCGGTGGCCATCGCCGCGGGCATCCTGGCGTTCGTCAACCAGTCATTGTTCGTCAATCCCAACCCCCTCGACCAACAGCGCCGGTTCATCGCCAATGACATCTCTGCCAGTCGACTCGCCTATGGGCTGGACGGATGGACGTCGCGACCATATCCGGCCACCACCGTCCTGACCCAGGAAGCGCTGGTGCGGGAAGCGGATACCTTCGCCAACGCCCGCCTCTGGGACTACCGGCCGCTTGGTGCCACCCTCGACCAGCTGCAGACTGTCCGCCAGTACTACGACTTCACGGACGTGGACATCGACCGATATAGTCATCGACGGCAAGCAGCGCCAGGTGATGCTGTCCGGTCGCGAGATGGCGCTCGACCGAAACCCCACGGTCAACAACTGGCTCAATGCGCATTTCGTGTACACCCATGGCTATGGCGTGGCGATGGTGCCCGTCAACGCCGTCCAGCCCGATGGCCTGCCCGACCTCATCATCCGCGACCTGCCGGTGGTCTCGGAACGCGGCGCGCCCGCCATCACGGAGCCACGCATCTACTTCGGGGAGCGTGCCGCGCCGTGGGTGGTGACCGGAGCCCAGACTGACGAGTTCGACTATCCCGCCAACGACCAGGGCAGTGACGCCACCACCCGCTGGACGGGGACCACCGGCATCGACATCGCCGACGGCATCAACCGACTGTTGCTGAGCGTCTGGACGGGCGACTTCGTGAGTCTGCTGACGTCGCCCCAGATCACGGGTGACTCACAGTTCCTGATGCGGCGGGCCCTCGATGAGCGACTCGACGCATTCGCTCCCTTCCTGGCCTGGGACAAGGATCCGTACCTGGTCATCACCGGCTCCGGCCGCCTGGTCTGGATCGTCGATGGGTACACCACCTCGGATCGATTCCCCATGGCGCGCCGATTCGACGGTGGTGGTGATGGCGTCCTCCGCAACTCGTCCTCGTTCGATTACCTCCGGAACTCGGTCAAGGCCGTGATCGACGCCTACGACGGAACGACCACGATGTACATCAACGACCCCACCGATCCGCTCATCGCGACCTGGGCGTCGGTGTATCCGACCCTGTTCACGCCACTGTCGAAGATGCCCGCCGAGCTCCGACCACACCTGCGCTATCCCGAGGGACTGTTCGACGTCCAGACCGGGATGTTCGAGGCGTACCACGTGACCGACCCCACGACCTTCTATCAGGGCGACAACCTGTGGACCGTGCCCAACGGCACGCAGGCGCAGAACCAGACCCTCCCCGGCGAGGCCTACTACGTGCAGATGCGGCTGCCGGGTGAGGCGGATACGGAGTACCTGCTCATCCAGCCCATGGTGCCCGCCAAGCGACCGAACATGATCGCGTGGGTCGCCGCACGCAACGACAGCGATACCCGGGGCCAGGTCATCTACTACCAGCTGCCGACCGACACCTCGATCTTCGGACCGGTCCAGATCCAGGCGCGCATCGACCAGACCCCCGAGATCAGCGCCCAGATCACCCTCTGGGACCAATCGGGATCGAGTGTCATCCGCGGGAACCTGATCGTGGTGCCGGTGGGTGGCTCCTTCGTGTACCTCGAGCCGGTATACCTCCAGAGCACCTCGTCCGCGTTCCCGCAGTTCACCAAGATCGTGGTCGCCACACCGTCCCGGGTCGTGTGGGCGGACACCCTCGACGAGGCGCTCCGGCGGGCCGTGGGTGAGCCGACTTCGCCGCTGCCGACCCCCGGCCCGGATGGCCCGAAGCCAACCCCGAGGCCCACGCCAGGTCCGGGAGTCACGCCGCTGCCCGGGGATGGCAGCATGCCGACCGATATCGACGGACTCATCCGCTACGCGAACCAACACTTCCAGCAGGCGCAGGATGCCATCGGAGCGGGTGACTACGTGACATACGGACAGGAGATGGCCAGGGTCCAGGCGGCGCTGGACCGGCTCGCGGCGCTGACCGGGTCCAGCCCGAGACCCTGAGGGGCATCCGTGGACACCGTGGGCAGGGATCCCAGCATCGTCGACCTCGTCGCGGATGGGATCATGGATGCCGAGCTGAGTGCCCTGTCGTGGCTGCTGGTGGAGGCCCGGGTCCCGCTCACCGTCATCGGGGCCGCATCTCGTGAGAGTCGGGAGCGAGTCGCTCGCGCCCTGCTCGGCGTGCCGCCCGATGCGCCGTGGTTGCTCATGGATGCCGACCACGAGCGACCAGGGCTCACGTCCCTGGGCGCCCGGATCCGGGGAGGTGTCAGGGTGGGTATCAGCCTCCACGCGCTGGACCTGCGCGATGCCCTGGACCGGCTGTCGGCACCACCGGATGGGTTGCCGGAGGATGCAGTGCGGCGCCTTGGCGTGGTGCTCGTCGTGGCTGACGTGCCCACCACCTCGGTCGGGCCGGTCTCGGACCGGGTCCGGGTCCTCGCCGCGCACTACCTCAGGCCCACCGAACGCGATCCCGAGGGCCACGTCCAGCGGCGTCCGCCCGCGGTGCTGGCCACGTGGGTCGCCGAGGCGGATGCATTCGACCACTTCGCATGGGGCCTGACCCCGGAGCTGGCCGACCTCGTTGACCGTACCCAGGCCAGCTTCGAGGAGCTCCAGTCGAGCCGCGCCGCGGCGCTCCGGGATGCTTGTCACGAACCGGCCGTGGGATGCGGGGGCTGCCCTGCGGGCGGTGCTGGCCGCCGAGCCGCCACGCCAACCGGCGCCGCAGCGCTCCCCGCCCTCGGGTTCCCCGGTGCACAACCCCCTGATCGACCCGCATGTCCACTGACGTGGCAGGTCAGCCGATGCAGATGCGAGGCCGCGACGCCGCGCGGTGGTAGGCTCGCGGCTGGGCCGCATCGCATCCCCGAGGACTCCATGGACCAGTCGGCAGCACAGTCCCGCCCCGCGACGCTGGGTGCCTTGCGCGCGAGCGGCTACCGGCCGCGAAGCGTCAAGCAGGAGTTGCGCGCCAACCTCCTTGCGGCGCTCGCGGCGGACGAACCTGTGTTCCCGCGCATCGTCGGATACGAGCAGTCCGTCATCCCGGCCATCCAGAACGCCATCATCGCGGGCCACGACTTCGTGCTGCTGGGTGAGCGCGGCCAGGCCAAGACCCGCCTCGCGCGGTCGCTGGTCGACCTGCTCGATGATGCCATCCCGGTCGTGGCAGGCTCCGAGCTCAACGAAGATCCGCTGCATCCCATCCTGGCCGTGACCCGTGAACGCATCGCGGCCGAGGGTGACGCGACACCCATCGACTGGCTGCCGCGCGACCGCCGATACGGCGAGAAGCTGGCAACGCCTGACATCACCATCGCGGACCTGATCGGCGAGGTGGACCCCATCAAGGTGGCCGAGGGCCGGTACCTGTCCGATGTGTCGACCATCGCCTATGGCCTCATCCCGCGCACCAATCGCGGGATCTTCACCCTCAACGAGTTGCCCGACCTCGCGGAACGCATCCAGGTCGGCCTGCTCAACGTCCTGGAGGAGCGGGACGTCCAGGTGCGCGGCCACAGCCTGCGCCTGGCACTCGACCTGCTGTTCGTGGCCAGTGCCAACCCGGAGGACTACACCAGCCGCGGTCGGATCATCACGCCCCTCAAGGACCGGCTCGGTTCGCAGGTCAGGACCCACTACCCGCGGACCATCGAGCACGAGTTGCGCATCATGGACCAGGAGCGGACCCGCTTCGGCGATGACGACGTGGTCATGGCCGAGCCCGATTTCATGCTCGAGATCGTGGCCGAGCTGTCCCATCTTGCTCGCCGCGCGTCCGAGGTGAGCCAGCGGTCGGGGGTCAGCGTCCGGGTCAGCGTCTCGAACCTCGAGACGCTGACCGCCAATGCCATGCGGCGTGCCGTGCGGCTGGGCGAACGGTCCGCGGCCCCGCGCGTCAGCGACCTTGGTGCCCTGGTTCCCTCGACCATCGGCAAGCTGGAGCTCGAATCACTCAGTGACCAGGTCCCCGAGGAGCGAGTCGTCGATCGCCTGCTGATGCGCGCCGTCCACGATGTCTTCGGGCGGCGGGTGGACATCGACTCCCTGGCCGAGGTGGTGGAGGCGTTCGAATCGGGCCTGGTCTTCCGGACCGGCGAGTCGGTGCCCTCGCGCGACTATGTCCAGGCGATGCGTGAGACGCAGGGCCTGTCCGAGCGCCGTCGGTCGACTTGGCGTGGGTGAATCGCCCGCGGCAGTGGCCTCGGCTGTGGAGTTCCTGCTGGAGGGCCTCCATCTCCATCGGCGACTGAACAAGG
This sequence comes from uncultured Chloroflexia bacterium, assembly GCA_963760625.1. Classification (GTDB taxonomy): domain Bacteria; phylum Chloroflexota; class Limnocylindria; order Limnocylindrales; family CSP1-4; genus JAFMJV01. Next base: position 300,420 of record CAVXDU010000002.1, on the reverse strand, counting down.
ACCGCGCCTCGACCGGCGGGCTGTACCGGGGTTGACCATGGACGGTGCGGCGGGCTACCTCGACCCCCAGTATCACTACGCCCGCTGGGACGGTTCGCAGCGGATGCCCGAGCTCAACGCGGATGACGTCCTCGCGGCGCTCGCGGACGATCTCCTGGAGGACGGCGACCTCGAGGGTGCCCTGCTCCGAACGATGCGACGGGGTATGCCATCGACCAGCGACGCCATGAGCCGTCCTGTTCTGGGTCTTGATGCCCTGCGCCGCCGTCTGGCGAAGGAGCGCAAGGAGGCCCTGTCGAGGTATCGCCTGGACGACGTGCTGGGCGAGATCCGTGCGGAGCTGGAGTCGATCGTAACCGCGGAGCGCCGGGGCATCGAACGTCGCATGGGCGGTGGCGGGAGCACGGCCGGCCTTGCCCGGGACACAGGCCTGGAGCGCCTGGCCGCGGACGTGGCGGCGCGCCGACAGGAACGACTGGACGCACTGCCGGCCGATGTCGGGGAGCGTATCCGGGCGCTGGGAGAGTATGACTTCCTGGAGCCTGATGCTCGCGACCGCTACCAGGCGCTGGTGGCGCGGCTCCAGGGCCAGATGCTCGATGCCGCATTCCAGGGGATGGCCGACGCGATCAAGGGTGCCACTCCCGAGCAGCTCGCCGCGAACCGGGAGATGGTGCGTGATCTGGATCGGCTGCTCCAACGGCGCCTGGCCGGGGATGAGCCGACCGGGGAGGAGGTCGATGCCTTCCTGGCGCAGCACGGCGCCTTCTTCCCGGGTGCGCGAACCCTCGACGACATCGTGGAGCAGTTGGCGGACCGGATGGCCGCGATGCAGTCCCTCATGCGCTCACTGTCACCGGAGCAGCGGGCAGAGCTGGATTCGATGATGGATGCCCTGTTGCGGGATGACCGCCTGCGCTGGGACCTGGCCCAGCTGGCCTCCACCCTGGACCAGTTGCTACCGGGAGGGCTCGGCGACCGGATGCGTTTCCGGGGACAGGAGCCCATCGGCATCGGCGATGCACTGGCGCAGATCGAACGCATCGGGCGCATGGACCGGCTGTCGGACCAGCTCGCAGGCTTGGATGACCCCTTGGGCATCGATGAAGTCGACGATGACGAGGTGCGCGACCTGCTCGGCGCTGACGCGGCGGACGACGTGACGATGCTGCGTGCGATGGCCGGGCGACTGGACGACGCCGGCTATCTCGAGCGGGATGGTCAACGGCTGCAGCTGACGCCTCGCGGGGCCCGTCGGCTGGGTGAGCGGGTCCTCGATCGATTGTTCGCCCGTCTGTCACGGGATGCCTTCGGCGAGCATGCCCTTCGGCGCACCGGATCCGTGGGTGAGCGGGCCGAGACATCCAGCCCCTGGGAGTTCGGGCGGTCATTCGACCTTGATCTGCGGGCAACGCTCGGGACGGCGATGGCCAGAGTCCGAGAACGGGTCCGCCGCGAGCGCTGCTCGGGTCGCGGCCGGCGGCCACCGCATCGTGTTCTCACCCGCTGACTTCGTGGTCCATGACGGGGAGGACCGGTCTGACGCGGCCACGGTCCTGCTGCTGGACATGAGTCGCTCGATGCTGTTGCGCGGTTGTGCGCTGGCCGCCCGCAAGGTGGCGCTGGCGCTGCAGGCGCTCATCCACGGCCGCTTTCCCAGGGACACCCTGCACATCGTGAGCTTTGCCTACTCGGCGCGGGAGATCCTCCCGAGGCGCTGGCCACGGTCAGCTGGGACGCCTACGAGTATGGCACCAACCTGCACCACGGCCTGCAGGTTGCACGGCGACTACTGGCCCGGTCCCACTCGGCGAACCGGTCGGTCCTGGTCATCACCGACGGCGAGCCGACCGCACACGTCGAGGACGGGCGGGTCGAGTTCTCGTATCCGCCGACCCGCCGGACCATCAGCGAGACGCTCGCCGAGGTGGTCCGTTGCACCCGCGACGGGATCGTCATCAACACCTTCATGCTGGAACGTTCACCCGCGCTGGGAGCCTTCGTGGAGCGCGTGACTCAGCTGAACCGCGGTCGCGCGTTCCACGCGGATCCGGAGGACCTGGGCGAATACGTCCTGGTCGACTATGTGGGTCGCCGCACAGGTCGCCGGTGACGACTGGCGGCCGGCCGAGGATCGCTGCGACGGCCTACCCGGAGACGGCGCTGGCCACGGTCAGCACCCCGAACACGGCGATCACGACTCCCGAGATGACGGTGATGACCCGCAGGAGGCCCGGCGAGACGCGTGTGCGAAGCCCTGCGACCGCCGACACGAGGATCACGAACCAGATGGCCGAGCCCATGCCGAGTCCGACCCAGAGGGAGGCAGCCCCCGACATCGACGCGGGCACGCCGACACTGACCACCAGCGCCCCGTACAGCAGGATCGTCAGCGGGTTGGTGAGGGTGAGGCCAAGGATCGAGAGATAGGCAACTGCACGGCCACGAATTGTCGTGGGTGTCGCGGCCGGCGGCACGTGAGCGCCCATGATGGTCCGGGTACCCACGACGCAGAGCACGGTGCCACCGATGAGCCCAAGCGGCCGCGCCAGCGACACGAGCAGGTCGGACAGGGCGTGGATACCGAATGCCGCTATCGCCCCGTAGAACGCGTCCGCCGTGGCGACTCCCAAACCGGACACCATCCCAGTAAGCCACCCGGCGCCCAGTGTCCGTCGGATGACCAGGAGAGTGATGGGCCCAACGGCCGCCGCGATGGTGAAGCCCAGGATGAAGCCGCGGCCGAGGAGCTCAGGATCCACGTGTCGCTCCGTGTGGATGGATGGCAGCAGACAGGGATACTGACGCCCTCTGCGATGCTGAGGGTGTCCCCGACGCACACTGACCAGCGCAGACTCGTCCGACGGGGCGACCCCACGTGGACCTCCTGCGTCACGGTACTGCGGCTAACGAGCCCCAGGGTTCCGCGATCACCCGCGTTCGGTCAGTGGCTCTCAGGCCGCGCCAGTCGCAGGCGTCAGGGTCAGGCGGAGGACTCCGGCGTCGTCGAGGAGGTCGATATTGCCGTCCGCGAACGCTTGGGCAGACGTCGACGCCACGAGATCGGCGATGATAGCGGCCTCGCGGGCCATGACTTCGGCCGGCTCACAGGCCTTCTTCGTGGACAACAGGGGGCCGATGCCAAGCGTGCCGAGGGTGACCGACCAAGGCCCATGAAAGCCATTGCAGCCGGCCGTGCCGTCCACGGTTGTCGCCGCGAAGACGACCACTGGCGGACTACCACCGGCGACCTGCTGGATGATTCCGGTCTGGTCGGCGTATGCGGTCACCACCCAGGAACCCTCGAGGTCGGGAACCGTCTGAACCGCATACGCCAGGACTGGTTGCCCATCATCGGCTGACAGGGTGAGGGAGTGGCCGTCGATCGCCCAGCTTGCGACCGCGGGCAGGTCGGCGAAGTAGAACGTCTCCACGGTGCCGCCGGGTCCCTCGCAGAAGCGCAGGGTGGAATGGACGTTCCCGAACGACAGCGCGGTCCCGTCCAGCGTGTATGGGCCAGAGAAGGCGTTGCAACCACCCGAGCCGCTTGCCTGCCCGTCCTGGAGGAGCAGTGTCGCGGTCACGTCTTCTGGGATCGTGCCGAACGCACCCGAGAGGCGGGCATTGGTCAGGCGCCAGGTGGTGCCTTCGAGCGGGATGGTGGCGGGCTCGGCGGTGGACCCGGGGCTTGCGCCATCAGCCGGACCGGCGTTCGCAGCCGGCGATCTCGACGGATCGGCCGCGAGTGCGGGTATCGCGGTCAGGACCAGGAGGCCTCCGAGGGTCAGGGCGACTGATGGCGCAACGCCAGACACGGACCTGAACGATGAGCGACGCATGGGACGACCTCGGAGCTGGGATGGACTGGTGACTTGACGTGACGACTGACTTCGCGGTTCCCTGTGAGCACCGGGCGCGATGATACGGTGGCAGGCCGAACGGTCCGTATGGCACTGGGCCGATCCGTCGCGACCCGGGTACGATGCTCGTTCGAGACCCTGCCTGCGGTCCCTGACCGCGACCTTGGAGGATGTCCCCATGTCCCAACCCCGTGTGGCCGCGTCCACGGACGTCCTGACCGAACTGCTGACCGGCGTCGCTCACATCGAAGGCGAGCGGCTGGTCATCGACGATGAGGCCCGGTTCCGGGACGGCGGCATCCGCGATATCGTGTGGAGCGCCACGTTCAGCGATGATCCCGACACCGTGGAAGCGGCCCGCTGGATGGTCTGGGAGGCGTCCCAGGAACTGGGAGCTCCCTCGGCCAGCATCCACGACCTGTACATGGCTCGTGGCCGGGGGGAGGTGAGTGGGTTCACGGTTCCGGCCGTCAACCTGCGAACGCAGGTGTTCGACATGGCCCGGGTCGTCGCGCAGGCGTCCGATGCGCTCGATTCTGGCGCCATCATCTTCGAGCTCGCCCGCAGCGAGCAGGAGTACACCTATCAGCGTCCCGGCGAGTACATCACGAGTGTCCTGGCGGGTGTCATCGCGGCCGGTTGGCACGGGCCGGTGTTCGTCCAGGGCGACCACTACCAGTTCAACGCCAGGAAGTACGCCGTCGATGCAGAAGGCGTGACGGATGCTCTTCGGAAGGCGACCGTGGACGCGCTCGCAGTGGGCTACGGCAACATCGATATCGACTCCTCCACGCTGGTCGACCTGTCGCTCGACTCGGTCGATGCCCAACAGCGCACCAACTACCAGCGAGCAGCGGAGCTGTCGGCGCTCATCCGTGAACACGAGGCCGACGGGATCGTGGTGTCGGTGGGTGGCGAGATCGGTGAGGTGGGCAAGGAGAACTCCACCGAGGCGGAGTTGCGGGCCTACCTCGAGGGCTATCGCCGGGAGCTTCACGCGCGTGCCGGGAAGGATGCCGTCGGGTTGTCCAAGGTCAGCGTGCAGACCGGCACCTCGCATGGCGGCGTGCCGCTGCCGGGCGGTGGCGTGGCGGAGGTCAAGCTCGACTTCGGGACCCTTGAGCGCCTGTCCGCGGTCTGCCGCACATATGGGTTGGCGGGTGCCGTGCAGCACGGCGCGTCAACCCTGCCCGATGAGCTGTTCCATCGGTTCCCGCAGGTCGAGACGGCCGAGATCCATCTCGCAACGGGCTTCCAGAACGCCCTCTACGAGCATCCCGAGTTCCCGCCCTCGCTCCACGCCGAGATCGAGGGCTGGTGCTTTGCGAATGCCGCAGATGAGCGAACACCGGGCGAGTCCGATTCCCAGTTCGTGTACAAGACGCGCAAGAAGGCCCTCGGTGCCCACAAGCGGGAGCTGTGGGAGCTGCCCACCAGGGACGCCATCCTTGCCGATCAGGCTGCGCACGTGACATATCTCGCCCAGCAGCTGGGCGTCGCAGGCAGCCGCGAACTGGTCGACAGATACGTGACGGCGCCCGGTCCGCCACCGCCCGCTGCCGGGATCCCTCAAGGGCTGACCCGGCTGCCCCTCAGTCGCCGGGAGTGTCCGAAGCCAGGAAGCAGGCGGCGACATGGCCCGGCGTCACCTCGACTGGCTGCGGTTCCTCCACGCGGCAGCGTTCGAACGCCAGGGGGCAGCGAGTGTGGAACCGACAGCCGGGTGGGATCCGGGATGCGTCCGGAGTCTCGCCCTGGAGGATCTGTCGCTCGCGGCGATGGGCCGGATCGGGGGAGGGCATGACGGACAGCAGCGCCCGCGTGTAGGGGTGCCGTGGATCGGCCACGAGCCGCTCGGCAGGGCCGATCTCCACCACCTTGCCCAGGTACATCACGGCGATCCGGTCCGCGATGAGCCAAGCGAGTGACAGATCGTGGGTGATGAACAGGATACCGATGCCCCGGCGTTCCCGTAGGTCGAGCATCACCCGCAGGATGCCGCTGCGCAACGAGACGTCCAGCATGGAGACCGGCTCATCGGCGACCAGCACGTCCGGACCCAGGGCCATGGCGCACGCGATGGCCACTCGTTGGCGCTGGCCACCCGACAGCTCGTGGGGGAACCGATCGCGGTAGCGGGATGGTGGTCGAAGCCCAGCGTCATCGAGCGCCTGGTCGACTCGTCCGTCGCGATCTGCCTTGCTGCCGATGCCGTGGATGTCGAGGGGCTCCGCGACCTGGTCGCCGATGGTGCGTCTCGGATCGAGGCTCTCGTACGGGTCCTGGAAGATGATCTGGACCCGTCTCCGGTAGTCGCGCAACTGGCCGCCACCGATATTCGTGACGTCCTGATCCTCGAGCATCACGTGACCGCTCGTGATGGGCGCGAGTCGCACCAATGCCCGCCCAGTCGTCGTCTTGCCGGAGCCCGAATTCGCCCACGAGGGCCACGATCTCGCCCTTCGCCAACTGCAGGTCGACGCCGTCCACGGCTCGGACGTGGCCGACCGGCTCGCGCCTCAGCCATGCCGAGAACGAGCGCCGGAGCGGGAAGTAGACCCGCAGGTCGCGTAGCTCGATCACGATGTCGGGTCCGCAGGAGCAAGGTCGCCATCGCCCGTCGCGACCTCGGCGCCCGCCGCAGCCGCCGAGGCGACGAGTGCCGCGGACGCCAGGACCGGCAACTCGCTGGGCGCCGGCAGGGTCCCAGTCGAGGTCACGGCGTGACAGGCGACCCGATGGTCCTTGCCGAACGCCCGCTGTGCCGGTACCTCGGTGACGCACCTCGCCATGGCATGATCGCATCGGGGGTGGAATTGGCAACCGCTCACGGGCGACTCGGGACCAGGCGGCTGCCCAGGGATGCCATCGGGCAACACCCGTGCCCCGCGGATGTCGGGGACCGAACCGAGGAGCCGGACGCTGTAGGGATGCAGGGGCCTATCGTGCAGCTGGCCCACGGCGCCCGTCTCGGCCAGCTGGCCTGCATACATCACCACGGCCCGGTCGCAGGTCTCGGCGACCACAGACAGGTCGTGGGTGATGAGGATGAGGGCGAGACCCAGCTCGCGCCGGAGCCGCTCCAGCAGCTTCAGGATCTGGGCCTGGACCATCACGTCGAGAGCTGTCGTGGGTTCGTCCCCGATGACCAGGCGTGGCCCGCAGGCAAGAGCCATGGCGATCATCACCCGCTGGCGCATCCCGCCGCTGAACTGGTGGGGATACTCGCGCCGCCGATCGGGGTTGATACCGACCAGTTCGAACAGCTCGCCCACCCGGGCCGTCACGGCCTTCGCGCCAAGCTCCGGCTCGTGGATCCGGATCGGCTCAGCGACCTGGTCGCCCACGCTTCGGACAGGGTTCAGAGCGTTCATGGCGCCCTGGAAGATGATGCTGATGTCAGCCCAGCGCCTCCGGCGGAAGGCGTCAGCGTCCAGGGCCGTCAGGTCCTCGCCATCGAACCAGACGGAACCACCCGCGATGCGTCCGTTGTCCGGGAGCAGTCGCGTGATGGCGAGCGCGGTCGTCGTCTTGCCGCACCCCGACTCGCCCACGAGGCCCACTGCCTCTCCGGCATCCACATCGAAGCTGATGCCATCGACGGCGCGCGCCGATCCGCCTTGGACGCCGAACTCGACCACCAGGTCGCGGACCTCAAGAAGGGCCATCCTCAGTGGTCCCTCGCGCTGTGCGGCACGCCTTCGGCATCCTCTGCGCTGATGGTGACCTCCACGGGCAGCACCTCCGCTGCACCTGTCGGCGCCTCGCCACTGCGTCGCCGCAGCCGGGGATCGAAGACCTCATCAAGAGCGGCGCCAAGCATCGTGAACGCCAGCACCACGAGCACCACGGCGACGCCGGGCGGCACGAACCACGCCCATTTGCCGAGCGTCAGGGCTCCCGCGTCGAAGGCGTCCTCGAGGATCCGTCCCCAGGAGTAACTGTCGCGTGGTCCCACACCCAGGAAGGACAGGGTCGTCTCGAGGAAGATCGCGGCCGCGATGGTGAGGGTCGTGTTCGCAAGGACGAGGCCCATCACGTTGGGCAGCACCTGCTTGCGCATGATGCGACTACTGCTCGAGCCGTATGCGCGGGCCCGGTCCACGAACATCCGTTCCCGGATGGACAGGGTCTGTGAGCGGATCACCCGCGACGTCGCCGGCCAGGACGTGATCGCGATGACCAGCACCACGTTGACCATGCTGGGACCCAGGATCGCCGCCAGCACGATGGCCAGCACGAGTGTCGGCAGCACGTAGAAGAAGTCGGTGATGGCCATGAGCCAGCCGTCCCAGCGGCCGCCGAGATACCCCGCGCCGATGCCCACAGCCGTACCGATGACCATGGCCACGATGCTTGCCAGCACGCCCACGAGCATGCTGACCCGGGAAGCCCAGACATTGGTCACGAACAGGTCGCGGCCCGCGCGGTCGGTGCCGAAGTAGTGCTCCAGCGACGGGTCGAGCAGTGGCTTGAAGGTGCCCGGCTTGTCGATCGGGCCCACGATGAACGGTCCGACGGTCGCGATGACGGTGAAGATCAGGAGGATGGCGAGCCCGATCGTTCCCTGGCGATCCGCCCGGATGCTGGACAGCACGGTGCGGGCGCCGTGTCGCCGCCGGCGAGGCGCGACGGCCGGTGCGACCGCGGTCATGTGCGTACCCGCGGATCGAGCCGTCCGTACACGATCTCAGCCAGCAGATTGGCCACGATGACGCACACCGCGATCACCAGGAACACCCCTTGCAGCACGGGGAAGTCCTTGTCGTTGATAGCCTTGACGATGAGCGTGCCCATGCCCGGCCACGCGAACACTTCCTCGACGCCGATGGCGCCACCCAGCACATAGCCGAATGTGAGCGCCACCACCGTGACGGTCGGCAACAGCGCGTTGGGGATCGCGTGTCGACGGACGATCTGGCCTTCCGTGAGCCCCTTGGCCCGAGCCGTCGTGATGTAGTCGTCGCGAAGGGTCTCGATCATGGAGCTGCGCATGATCAGCGCGTTGCCCGCGATGAGACCGAGAGCGAGCGTGGCGGCGGGCAGGATCAGATGCCGCAGCACGTCGACTGCGTAGGCCATCGGGTCGCTGAACCTGGCGCCGGGCGTGACCATCTGCTGGCCCGGCAGCAGCACGATGCCACTGCGGCTGGCGAACAGATAGAGCAACAGCATGCCCAGCCAGAACAGCGGCACCGCATACAGCACCAGGGAGCTGTTGATGCTGATGCTGTCGAATCGGCTGCCCCGCTTCCAGCCGGCCCGGATGCCGATGAGGATGCCCACCGCGAGCGCGATGCCTTCGGCGGTGCCCACGAGCAGGACGGTCGGCCAGAACGCATCCGCGATGACCTGCGTGACGGGCTTGCGCTGCGAGAACGAGATACCCAGGTCCAGCACCAGCAGGTTGCCCATGCTGGTCAGGAACTGATTGTGGAGCAGGCTGTCGGGCAGGGTCGAGGGGTCGACCGACCATCGGCCGTCCTTCGACCGGACCACTCCAGGGAACACCGGCTGATCGAGACCCAGGCTCTGGCGCAGTGCCGCCTTCTGCGCCTGGCTCACGTTCCGCGGCAGCAGGCTGTTGACGGGGTCGCCCGGGAGCATCCGGAACAGGAAGAAGTTGAGCACCGCGATGGCAACCAGCGTCAGCATGGCGGCGCCCACCTTGCGCCACAGGAAGGAGCCGCCCACCGGCGGTCGTCCTGGCTACCGGGTGCCGCGTCGGGCCACTACGGCGCGGCCGATTCGTCCCGGGGTGGGCAGTGGGGGCGGGGTGCCGCCGGCGGCACCGATCGGGCCGACCGTCAGCCGGCTACCCCACGGACCCAGCCCATACGTGGACCACAGCATCCCCTCGCCCGCCGGCACCGCATTGAAGCCCTCGAAGCGGTCCGAGCGATAGGCCTCCAGGGTGTCGGGGTACCACAGCACCGCGTACGGAGCGTCGTGGTAGGCCTTGTCCTGGAGCGCCTTGACGATCTCCGCCCGAGCCTCGAGGGTTGGCGCGGCCGCTTCCTGGCGATACATCTCGTCATAGGCCGGATCGCAGTAGTTGGCATCGGCCCAGCCATTGATCTGGTTGCAGGCGAAGATGCTGAGGATGAACTGCGGGTCGGGATCGGGTCCGTAGTGCCAGATGTACATGTCGTAGTCGGCGTTGGACGACGATGGGTACGTGGCCGTGTACAGCAGATCCTCACTCACCGGGGTGAACCGGGCGTCGATGCCGGCCGCCTGGAACCACGTGGCGAGCAGGTCCCCGGCCAGGGTCTGGTCCGTGTGGTCCTCGCGCGCGAACAGGCGCAACGTCCAGTCCTTGCCGGCACCCTCGGGGTCGAACGCCGCCGAGTCCGGGTCGTTGGGCACATTGAGGAAGCCGTTGCCGTCGGTGTCGGCGAAGCCCAGACCCTCCATGACCGCTCTGAACCGCTGGCGCGCGGCGTCTACCGCTGCCGCCTGGCTGGCCTCGTCGGTGTAATCGGGGAAGCTGACCGGGTCACCGGGGGGTGGCACGTAGGAATACGTCGGCGTGAGCGGCGACACGATGGACATCCCGGGTTCGGCATAGCCACCGACCGAATGGGCGATGAGCGCTTTCTTGTCGATGAGTCCCGAGATCGCGGCCCGCACCTCGGGCCTGGTGAGCCAGGGATCACCCATCGAGCCGGTCGTGGGACCCTTGGGGCATGTCGAGCAACCCTCGGAGACGAACCGCTCCGGTGTCGGATCCCAGCTGTTGAAGCCGAGCTCGATGATGTCGTTGGCCTTGGCGATGTTGACGGTCACACCCTGCGCACCCTGCAACGTGTCCACGAGCGTGGCCGGCACTTCGTCGAGGAAATCCACGTCGCCGTTGATGAGCGCGTTGACCTTGGCTTCGCCGTTGCCGAACACCTGATACAGCAACCGATCGATATGGGGCGCGCCACCCCAGAAGCTCGTGTTGGCGTTCAGGACCACGGACTGCTCCGGGTCGAAGGTCTCCAGCTGGAACGGACCGGTGCCGATCGCCTGCTCGGGCGTGAGTCCGATCACGGACGCGTCCGCGAACGTGATCCCCTCCCAGATGTGCTTGGGCAGGACCGGGAACTGGAGGTTCGTCATCATGTTGGGTATGGGTTCCGAGGTCCTGACGACCACCGTCATGTCGTCGGGCGCCTCGATGGAGGTGATCCGGGTGCTCTCGATGCCGCCATCCAGGTCGAGGTACGGATCGAACAGCGTCAGCGGATAGTCCGGCTCTCCGTCCGGGCCACCACCACCATCGGCGTCCGTGAGGTCGTTGCCGTCCGGTGCCTGGGGCCCGGTGTAGTCGGGATCGTGGCTGTCGAAGATGTACTGCAGCTGGAACCGGACATCCTCGGCCGTGAATGGCGTGCCGTCCTGCCATGTGACCCCGGGTCGAAGATGGAACACCCAGGTCTTGCCGTCATCCCGGGTCTCCCACGAGGTCGCCAGGCCCGGCGCGGGTCCCAGGTCCGGCGTCAGCTCGATGAGCTGGTCATACATGTCGCTGATGAGGAGGTAGTCAGCAGACTCCGTGGCCAGATATGGATTGAGGCCGGTGGCGCTGGGCGGCTGGGTGATGCCGATACGGAACGTCTTGGGGTCCTGGGCACTGGCCGGGCTGACCATGGTCGCCGTTGCGAGGGCAGCGGCAGCCGCCACGACCAGACCACGGCTCGACTGCAACGTCCCGCGCATCACGCCTCCTCCAGCATGTCCATCGTCGGTCCTCGAGCCGGAGTATCCCATACGGGACGTGAGGCTCGGCAGCCGGGCGATGCAGGCTCGATCGCGTCCGTATGCTGCTTCCCATGCTGGACCAGCGACACGCGGACGTGCTGTTCACCGGCGGCCGGATATGGCCTGGCACCGACTGGCGTGGAGCCCTCGACACACTGGCGGTCCGCGGCACCCAGGTGGTCGGGATGGGCTCGATGGCCGACATGCGCCGAGACCCGTGGCCCGCGGACCCGCGTGATCCCACTCTACGGGCGGCTCCTGCTGCCCGCATTCGGTGATGCCCATGTGCACCCACTGCTGGCCGGTCTGGGCATGAGCCGTTGCTGGCTGAGTGACGAACCGGAGGAGCCGGAAGCGTACCTGTCCGTCATCCGTGCCTATGCCGAGGCACATCGTGACCTGCCCTGGCTCACCGGAGAGGGCTGGGTGCTGAGTGCGTTCCCCGGGGGCCTCGCGCCCGCCCACCTGCTCGATACCATCGAGCCCGACCGACCCGTGTTCCTGGAAAGTGCGGACGGCCATGCGGCATGGGTCAACAGCGTGGCCCTTGGGATGGCCGGCATCGGGCCGGATACCCCGGACCCGGAGCACGGGCGCATCGAGCGATATGCCGACGGATCACCGCTGGGCACGCTCCAGGAATCGGCCATGGACCTGGTGAAGGCGCAGCTGCCACCGGCCACGGCCGCGGAGCGAGAGGACGGACTGCGTCGAGGGCAGGCGGTCCTGCACCGGGTGGGCGTCGGCACCTGGCAGGATGCAGACGTGGACTCCGACCTGCAGGCAGCCTATCTGGCGGTCGCGGGTCGGGGCGAACTGACCGGGCGGGCCGCTCTCGCGCTGCGATGGGCGACCGACCGGGGCACCGAGCAGGTGTCGGACCTCGTTGCTCGCAGGCTGGTCGTCGACCGTGAAGGCGGAGGCCGTGTGACCGCGCCGAGTGTCAAGATCTTCCAGGACCTGTCGGTCGAGAACCGGACGGCGGCGATGCTGGAACCCTATCTTGGCGTGGATGGGACTCCCGGCGACGATCGCGGCGTGAGCCAGTTCGGACCGGCGGCGCTGCGGGACCTGTGTGTGGCCGTGGACGAGGCGCGTTTCGCTGTCCATGCGCATGCCATCGGGGATCGGGCGGTTCGAGAGGTCCTGGATGGCAATCGAGGCGGCTCGGCGCATCAACGGATCAGGTGGAAGCCGCCACCAGATCACCCATCTCCAGTTCGTCGATACGGCCGACATCCCGAGGTTCCGGGCCCTGGACGTCATCGCAAGCTGCCAGCCGTACTGGGCGGCGCACGGCGGGCATGTCGATGACCTGACGGAACCCATCGTGGGCACGGAGCGGATCTGGCGGATGTACCCATTCGGGAGCCTGGCGCGCACGGGCGCCACACTCGCGTTCGGCAGTGACTGGTCCGTGAGCACACCCGATCCGATGCGTGTCATGGAGGTTGCGGTGCGGAGGGTGGAACGCGCCACGAGGATCATGCGGCCACTGGGCCCGCCCGCAGAGCGACTGGAGCTTGAGACGGCCTTGCGTGCCTACACCCGCGGATCGGCACTCGCCAACGGATCCAAGGCTGGTAGCGGCGTGATCGAGGTGGGTCGTCCGGCGGACCTGGTGCTGCTCGACCGAGACCCGTTCCAGGTCGAGGACTCGCGGATCGGTGACGCCCACGTGCTGCTGACGATGGTCGACGGTCGTGTGGTGTGGGAGGACCCGACTCTTGGCGCCTGAGATCATGGGCACTCGAGACTCCCTGTTCCTCTGCGGCACGGCTCGCCCGGTCGTGTAACGTTCAAGGGTGTCCGAACTCCGTGGCGGCCGCACCCCGGGCGACCGCGTGTCCCGTCCACTCCGAGGCCTCCTCCGGGCAGCGCTGTGCGCTGCGGTCCTTGGTTGCATGTCGCTGCCCGGTCTGCCCGCGGCTGCCGCCGATCCGCCGATCTCGACGCGGCTGGCCCGGAGCCTTCAGGCCGTCATCGATGAGGCGCGCCAAGCCAAGGTGGTGCCGGGGATCTCCGCGGCGGTGTCGACACCGGGCGACATATGGACTGGCGTCAGCGGAAAGGCCACGATCCGTCACGCAGGACAAGCCTCGTCCCCGGTCGAGCCGGATACGCCGTTCGCCATAGGCAGCGTGACCAAGACCTTCGTGGCGACCGTGGTCCTGCTCCTGCGCGAGGAGGGCAAGCTCTCCCTCGATGATCACCTGTCACGCTGGGAGACGCGGGTCCCCAACGCGAAGCGGATCACGGTCCGGCAGCTCCTGTCGCACACCAGTGGTATCCGGGACATGTGGTGGCACCCGAAGTACCGGCAGCGAGTCGAAGGGCGACCGGGACATGTCTGGCGCTACTCGGAGGTGCGCGCCATGATCGGCGCCCCCCGGTTCAGTCCAGGCGCCGGCTGGGAGTACTCCAACTCGAACTACGTCCTGCTTGGCCGGATCGTCCAGCTCGTGACGGGTCACAGCGTGGCGGCCGAGATCCGGACGCGGTTGCTGGACCCGCTCGGCCTCGCAGACACCTGGTACCAGGGCCTTGAGAAGGGGCCGCGGGCGGTCGCGATGGGATATCTGCGGCGCTCCGGGCGGTGGGTCCCGCAGGGGAGCGGGAAGGGGCTGCGGCCGACCACGTCCATCGCCACCTTCTTCGGGTCGGCGGGTGCCATGGTGTCGACGGCACGCGATCTGGCAGTCTGGGCGCGGGCGCTGTATGGCGGTCAGGTGCTGTCGGCAGGGTCGCTTCGCCAGATGACGAGGTTCAACGGTCACGGCTACGGTCTCGGGGCACGCCGCAAGGAGATGGGCGGCCGGGAGGCGTGGGGGCACGGAGGATCGCTCGATGGATTCGAAACGTCGATGTGGTACCTGCCGCGCCTGGATACTGCCGTCGTGCTGGTCTGGAACCGGCGCGGCCTCGAGAGCGACTGGACGACCCGCAGATTGGCGCGACGGGTGGTCGACGCCCTGGATCCGGACGTGACCCCGCCGATCTCGGGCGGATCACGGATCGCCATCAGGACGGGCGCCACGGTCGAGGCTGGATCGGTGCCCGTGGTCGTGAGCTGGTCCGTCGCCCACGACAGCCAGGGTCTGGTCGCGTCGTATCACCTGCGGCGGCGGACCGATGGTGGCGCCTGGCAACCTGTGCGCCTCGCCTCGCCAGGGGCGCTCAGTGCGTATCTGAAGCTGCCGACCGGCCGGATGACGGAGCTCGCGCTTCGGGCCACCGATGACCGGGGCAATGACAGTGCCTGGGTGCAGTCGGCGGCGGTCGTGCCTCGCTTCATCGACGAGAACGACCCATCGATCGAGGCCGATGTCTCGTGGCATTCCCGGCCGGCGACCGACGCCCTGGGCGGGCGCATCCTGTCCAGCGAGGTCAGCGGAAGTCAGCTGTCCTTTGGTGCCCAGGTGATGTCGCTGGCGCTGGTGGCACCACGTGGGCGCTCGCTGACGGACGCGTCGCTGCGGGTGGATGACGGGCACGCCATGCGTGTGGCCCTTGGTTCGAGGTCCCGTGAGGGCCGACAGACGGTCGCGTCATGGCGCTGGGGTGGAGCCGCCAGGGACCATTCCGTCCGGGTCAGCGTCGCGTCCGCGCCCAGCCCGAGAGTGGACGTCGATGGCTTCGTGGTGCTGGAGGCTGTCCCTGCCGCGCCCTGAGCCCCGATCATCGAGCGAGCCGCATCTGATGATGATTCAGGCGTTGGCAGCTTCCAACGACTCGGCCAGGATGCCGAGTGCCAGGTCCACCTCGGCCGCGGTGGTGACCAGCGGCGGGATGATGCGCACGCACTGGCTCCAGGAACCTGCTGAGAGGAGGAGCAACTTCCGCTCGAGCGCCTCGGCAAGCACTCGCTTGGCCGTGGACGGGTCAGGGGTCAGTGGGTCGGCTGCGGATGTGTCGGCGAACTCCATGGCGACCATGGCGCCCAGCCCCCGCACATCACCCATCCGTGGATGACGTGGCTGGAGTTCCCGCAGCCCGTCGAGCAGCTGCTGGCCCCGCGCGGCCGAGTTGGCCACCAGTCCTTCCCGCTCGATGACGTCCAGGGTGGCCAGGGCGGCTGCACATGCGACGACGTTGCCGCCGTACGTACCGCCGTGCGCTCCAGGGACCCACGTGTCGAGCATCGCGCGTGGCGCCATGATCCCCGACAGCGGCAGGCCGGAAGCGATGCCCTTGGCCATCACGATGATGTCCGGCACCACGGCCCAGTGCTCCATGGCCCAGAATCGACCGGTCCGGCCAAAGCCCGTCTGGACCTCGTCCGCAACGAGCAGGATGCCGTGCTGTGTAGCGAGGTCCCGCAAGCGAGGCAGGAACCAGTCGGGCGGCACGACATAGCCGCCCTCGCCGATGACTGGTTCGATGATGAACGCGGCGACCCGCCGCGGGTCCACCAGCTGGGCGAACAGCGACGTCATGTCGCGCTCCCAGGCAAGGCGCACTGCGCCATCGTCACCGCCACCCCGATACGGGTCCGGGTACGGCGCGTGGTACACCGACCCCGGCAGCGGCTCGAAGTCGCCCCGGACCGTTACCCGGGAGGTGGTGAGGGACATGGTCTGGGCAGTGCGGCCGTGGAAGCCTCCCCGGAACGCCACGATGATCGGGCGGCCGGTGACCACCCGGGCCAGCTTGACGGACGCTTCCACCGCCTCCGCGCCACTGTTGCCCAGGCACACGCCCCAGTCCGGCCCCGGGGCCAACGCCGCGAGACGGGCGTGCAGTCGCAAGCCGGCCTCGTGGAACACGATGTTCTGCTGGCCGTGGAGCAGCTTCTTGGCCTGTGCCGACACCGCCGCACTGACCGCGGGGTGGGCATGACCGGTGTTCGTGACCCCGATACCCGAGGTGTAGTCGAGATATCGGGCACCGTCAGTCGTGATCAGCCACGAACCCTCGCCATGATCGATGATGAGGTCCGTGTAGCGGGCCCACACGGCTGGCACCACGGAACGATCGGGGAGGGGAGCGTCGACGTCGGGCGGGTTCGGCCTGACGATGGTCATCCCTACTCCTTGTCCCGGCGGCCGATCGCGGCCGCGTCCACCGGGTCCGTCCGCTGTCGACGCGACATGACCGTGGTGAACAGCACGAATGCGACCGCGGTCAGGAAGATGATGGTGCCGATGACGTTGACCTGCACCGGGATGCCCCGCTTCTGGGCACCGTAGATGAACAGCGGGAAGGTCGTCGTCCGGCCGGAGGTGAACGCGGTGATCACGTAGTCGTCGATGGACAGGCTGAAGGCCAGCAGGGCCGCGGCGATCACGCCGGGCAGGATGAGCGGGAATGTGACCTTCCGAAACGTCGTCCAGTCGTCCGCATACAGGTCGCGAGCCGCCTCCTCCAGGTGGCTGGGAAAGCCCAGCAACCGGGCACGAACCGTGACCACCACGAAGCTGATGTTGAACATCACGTGGGCGATGAGGATCGAGGACATACCCAGCGGGTACAGCGTGCCCGCGGGCATGAAGGACCACTGGACCGACGCGATGAACAGGGTCAGGAGCGATGTCCCGAGCACGATCTCGGGTGTGGCCATGGGCAGGAACACCAGCAGGTTCGTGATGCCCCGGCCCCGGAACGAATGGCGCACGAGCGCCATCGCCATGAGTACCCCGATGGTCGTGGCGATGATCGTGGACAGGGCCGCGATCACGAGGCTCGCGAACACGGCGTCGGCCAGCCCAACCGGACCGAGCGGGTTCAGCCACGCGTCGATGGAGAAGCCCTGCCAGGTCAGGTTCGCCCGCCCCGTCGGGTCATTGAAGCTGAACGCGATCATGACCAGCACCGGCAATGCCAGGTACATCACCGCCAGGAACGCGTAGACAGGCAGCATCCAGCGCGAGATGCCGCGCCGGATACGACGGCCACGCGACCCAGGCGGCCGGGTGAGGACCTCGGGGGGCGCGCCCGCGACGCCGCCGACGGCCATCAGGCCTTCGCTCCATAGAGTTGCTCGGTTCCCGCAAGTCGGGCGTAGATGAGCACTGCGGCGAGGATGGTCGCCATCAGCGTGAACGACAGCGCGGCCCCGGCCGGGTAGTCGGTCGCCTTGAGGAACTTGGCCTCGATGATGTTGCCGATCATCTGCGACTTGGGATTGCCCAGCAGCTCGGCGTTGACGAAGTCACCCACCGCGGGGATGAAGGTGAGCAGGGAGCCTGCGACGATCCCTGGCAGGGCCAGCGGGAACGTCACCCTGAGGAAGCGGGCGCGGCCATCGGCATACAGGTCCGCGGACGCCTCCAGCAAGCTCGGTGGGATCTTCTCGAGGGCGACGTACAGGGGGAGGGTCATGAAGGGCAGGAAGTTGTAGGTGATGCCCGCGATGACCGCGATCGGCGTCGCGAGCAACCGGAACGAGTCAGGTAGCAGCCCGATGTCCTTGAGCGGCCCCAGGATCATGCCGTTGTCGGAGAAGATGATCTTCCAGCTGATGGTCCGGAGCAGGAAGCTCGTGAAGAACGGCGCGATGATGAGGAACAGCAGCAGGCTCTTGTAGCGGCCGCCGCGGAACGCGATGAAGTACGCCAGCGGGAACCCCAGCAGGAAGCACAGCAGCGTGGCCAGGCCGCCGTATGCGATGGAGCGAACCAGCTCGTCCCAGTACTTCGCAAGCTGGTCGGCGTAGATGCCCACGTTCCAGGTCTGCTCGTAACCAGTCCCGGGTGATCCGGTCTGGAGCGAGACGAGGAACATCTGGACGGTCGGCACGATGTAGAACACGGCCAGATACAGCAGTCCGGGCGCGAGCAGCAACCATGCCACGACGCCTGGGTGGCGACGCCAGAAACCGCTCATCGGGCGTCCATCCCAGGGTGCCCGGTCCGATCCTAGAGGCCGATGGCTTCGTCGAACGCGTTCGTCCACGCCAGCGCTGTATCCAGGTCGAGGCTCCGGAACTCGTAGAGCCGAGCGATCATGGATTCGTCGGGGAAGATCAGGGTGTTGTCGGCGAGTTCCGGCTTGATGGCGAGCATCGCCTCGCTGGCACCCAGGACGGGCACGACGTACTGGATCTTCGCGCCTATCAGGGCGGCGTTCTCGGGCGTGTAGTACCAGTTGATGAACGCCTGTGCCTGCGCCTTGTTCTCGGCGCCCTTGGGGATGGACATGTTGTCGGTCCAGAGCATGCCGCCCTCGTCGGCGAGCGTCCACTGGAAGTCCTGGGCATCGGTCTGGGCGGGCACGAGCGTACCGGCGATATCGCCCGACCATGCGGCGGCCAGCACCACATCGCCCGAGGCCATGTCATTCACATAGCTCTGGCCCGGCACCTGACGCACGATGCCGTCGTCGACTGCGGTCCGCACGAGGCCGAGTGCCGACTGGAACTGCTCCTCGGTGATGGTCGTGGGGTCGGTTCCCTGGTACAGGGCGGCCAGACCGACCGTATCGCGGAACTCGGTCAGGTAGGTGATGCGCCCCGCGTAATCCGGTGCGAACAGGATCGTGCAGGCTCGCAAGAGGACCGGTCACGTTCTGGTCGTACCCCAATCCGGTCATGCCTGACACATACGGCGCGGCATGGACGTTGCCGGGGTCCCAGTCGCGGTTCCTGTAAACGTGGTGGAGGTTGACGGGGAAGTTGGGGATCGCGGGATCGACCGGTTCGGGGCTCTCTGCGGGCGCCGGGCTTCCAGCGGGCACGGGGCGGTTGACGGGTTTCCCGTTGTGGACGGGTTCCAGCCACTGGTAGATCAGCAGCTTCTGGATCATGTCGTCGGTGAGCACCATCAGGTCCCAGCCCGTGCTCAGCCCGTTCGACAGCGGGCCCTGCAGGTCGCGGGCAAAGAACTCCTCGTTGCCGTCGACCGATTCCGAATAGTCGATGGTGACGCCCGTCTCCCGCTGGAACTTGTCCAGCGCCGCCGAGTACTGGTTGTCGTCCCAGTCCATGTAGCCCAGCCACGTCGCCATGCGCAGGTTCCCGCCGGGAGCGACCGGCGCCTGGGCCGTGACCCGGGACGCGGAGGTGCCACCAAGGAACGCGGCAGCGCCCGCGGCCGCGGCGATCTGAAGCGCGCGGCGCCGACTGATCTGGGTGTCGAGCAGGCTGGCTGCTGAGCTGGCGGGTCGGTCGGCGGGCATACGGACTCCTGTCATGCTGCGGTATATCGATGGGTTCAAGTGGTCGCGGAGCTGGCCGGTGCCGCCATGCCCAGCATCTCGGCATCGGAGGCGTCTGAGGTCGCAGGCGGATCGACCGCGAACGTGTCGTCAGGGGACCAGTCCAGGCGTGTCTCCTCATCCACCTGCCACTGCGTGCGGGAGCTGGCTCGTTCCATGTTCTGCTCGTAGACCACGACACGGCCGCCGTCGTGAAGATCGACCTGGTACTGCGTGCTGACCCCGGTGTACAAGGCGCTCCGGACGCGACCCACCAAGCGAGTTGCTGCCCGGGGCCAGGTCGTCCGTCGAGTTCCATCATCCGGATCTTCTCGGGCCGCACGCCGACATCGACCGATGTACGACCGGCCACCTGCGAAGTCGGCAGCCTGATGACCGTGGAGCCATCGAGTCGCACCATGGAGCGCTGGCCATCGACGCCCTCGACGCGTCCCCGGAGCAGGTTGCTGGCACCCAGGAAGCCGGCGACGAAGCGAGTCGTCGGCCGCTCGTACAGGTCCTGCGGGGCACCCAGCTGCTCATACCGTCCGCGGTTCATGACCGCGACCCGGTCTGACATGGTCATGGCCTCTTCCTGGTCGTGGGTCACGTAGATGAACGTGATGCCGACATCCTGCTGGATGCGCTTGAGCTCGATCTGCATCTGCTTGCGCAGTTTGAGGTCAAGTGCGCCCAGGGGCTCGTCCAGCAACAGCACCGCGGGACGGTTGATGAGCGCGCGCGCGAGGGCGACACGCTGCGCCTGGCCGCCCGAGATCTGGCCCGGCTTGCGCTTGTCGAAGCCTCGAAGCTCCACCAGCTCCAGCATCTCCGGCACGCGCCGCTTCACCTCGTCGGCCGACACCTTGCGCCGACGAAGCCCAAAGGCGACGTTCTCGTAGATGGTCAGATGCGGGAACAGGGCGTAGTTCTGGAACACGGTGTTGACGTTGCGCTTGTAGGGCGGCAACCAGGTCACGTCCTGGCCCTGGAGCTCGATGAGGCCGCTCGTCGGCTCCTCGAAACCGCCGATCATGCGCAAGGTCGTGGTCTTGCCGCACCCGGATGGCCCGAGCAACGAGAAGAACTCGCCGTCATGGACGTCGAGGCTGATATGGTCGACCGCGATCGCCTCCGGCCCGAAGGCCTTGGTCACATCGACCAGCCGGACATCGATATCGGGCACCCGCCGGTTCCTCCTCCGAAGGGCGACCACGAGGGTCACGCTGCCCAGTGTTCGGCAAAGCAGGCGCTCGGCTTGGCTGGGATTGGCCAGTATAGGGGCTACGCCAGCCCCCGAATGCCAGGCCCCAGCCGCTAGGCAAGCCCCAACCAGCGAACCAACGCCACCAGGGCCACCGCGGCGATCAGCCCCAACAGCAACGAGCGTCGCCAGGCCACGACGCCCACGCAGACCAACACCGCCAGCAACTCCAGGCCGATGTGGAAGTGGCTGGTGCCCGCGGCATCCGTCATGACCAGCACGTTGACGGCGGCGAGGGCCGCGAGTATGGCCGGGCCGATCAGGCGCAGGTACTCGTCCACTGCCTGGGGCAACCGATCGAAGCCGGGCAGCAGCAGCGGCACCGCGCGCGAGGGATACGTCACGGCGGCCATCAGCACCGCGAGTGACACCAATTCCAGGCTCATCGATCATCCCTCATGGGAGGCCCTCAGCGCCCGGCGCGGCGGTCTCCGCGGCCTCGATCTCAGCTCGCGTCTCGGGAACCAGGAGGGCGAGGGCGGGCGCCAGGAGACCACCGGCGAGGATGCCCACGGAGGGGCCGGTGACCGTTGCCACCGCGACGCCCACGACGGCGCCACCGACAGCCGCCGTGCACGCCCGGCGATCGACGACGAGCGCGACGGCCAGCCCAGCCATCGCCGCCGGGAACACCACGTCCAGACCGAGGGTCCGCGGCGCCGGCAGCAGCTCGCCAAACAGCATTCCCAGCATCGTGGCGCCGACCCAGGGCACGAACGTGATCATCGCCGCGATGAAGTACGTCCCTGTGTCGTGTCGACGCAACGCCCGGAATGCGGGCATGGCCAGGGCGAAGCACTCGTCGGTAACGAAGAATGCCGAAGCCGCCCGTTCGCGATATGACCGACCCGAGAACCAGGGTGCCAGGGACGCCGAATACAGCAGATGGCGGGCATTGAGGAGCGCGCTGAGGACGACGATGCCCAGCCAGGGGACGCCTTGCGCCAGCAGCCCCAGGGCTGCGAACTGGGCGGCACCACCATAGGCGACGGCACTCATGGCCAGACCTTCGGCCAGCGACAGGCCGGTCTGGCGGGCTGCGAGCCCGTATACGACGGCGAAGGCAAAGACCGACACGCCGATAGCGATACCGTCGCCGAGGAGTCGCCGCCTGACCGCAGTCAGGTCGTCGCCAGGTGGATCCGCCGCGTTCTGCGGGGTCCCCCGGGTATGATCGCGGCATGCTCACCGAGTCCACCGTCTACGAAGCCCTGCGCCGCGTACAGGAGCCCGAACTCGGGCGCGACATCGTGTCCCTCGAGATGGTCAAGGGTGTGACCATCGATGAAGGCCGGGTCGCACTGACCATCGAGCTGACCACGCCCGCGTGCCCGCTCAAGGATGAGATCGAACGGGACGTCCGTTCGGCGCTCGCAGATGCGGGCGCGACCGGTGCCAGCATCACCTGGGGCGCGCAGGTCCGCCGGGCAAGCGCAGGCACGGGCACGACCATGGTCCCGGGTGTCAAGAACCTGCTCGCCGTCGCTTCGGGCAAGGGTGGCGTGGGCAAGAGCACCGTATCGACCAACCTGGCCGTGGCCCTGGCGCTGGACGGTGCCAGCGTCGGACTCCTGGACGCTGATATCACGGGTCCCAACATCCCACTCATGATGGGACTCGAGGGTGCGCCTGCGTCGAGCGCTGCGGGCAAGATCGTGCCTCTCGAACGATACGGCGTGAAGGTCATCTCCATCCAGTTCTTCGTGCCCCAGGGGCAGCCGATCGTGTGGCGCGGGCCGCTCGTCGGCGGGGCGATCCAGCAGTTCCTGCGCGACGTGGACTGGGGCGAGCTCGACTACCTGGTCATCGACCTGCCGCCGGGGACCTCCGACGCCCAACTCACGCTGGCCCAGGCTGTGCCCATCAGCGGATCGGTGCTCGTGACCACTCCCCAGGATGTGGCCCTCCTGGACGTCGAGAAGGCGCTTGCGATGTTCCGCCGGATGTCCGTCCCGGTCATCGGTTTGGTCGAGAACATGAGCGCCTTCATCTGTCCCCATTGCGGTGAGGCGACCGAGATATTCGGCCGCGGCGGCGGTGAGCGATTCTGCCGCGAACATGACCTGGAGTTCCTGGGTGCCATCCCACTCGACGTGCGGGTGCGTCAGGGCGCGGATGCCGGTATCCCCGCCGTCGCTCAACGTGAACCGGGGCCGGCGGCGGACGTGATGCGCGGTCTGGCCCGCACGGTCGCGGCGCGAATGAGCGTCCGGGCAGCGCGCCAAGCGCCCGTCCTGAGCATCAGCTGAGTCGCTGGGTAGACCGCTGGCTCGTCGGCCCGGGCGGTCGATCCTGACAAGGTCCTGAGCAGGCCCTGAGAGCCCCGAGGCAGCCTGACCGGATCGCCAGCGACTGCCGGGCCCCGTCCAGCGCATCCTGTGCGGTTCTGGTACATCATGCGCGCGCAGTGAGGCCACGGACACCCGGCGAGGGGTCCAGCCGCACCGATATCAGTCCGTGCAGCACGGGAGATCGGCCGGCCGTGGCCAGATCCCGGGTGGCACGTCCATGGCCAGGCGGTTATCGCCACGTCACATCCGGAGAGGTCGCAGATCAGATGCGTCTACGCTCAGGTGCCATCCCTCGCTCCATTGCGGCGCTTGCCATGGCGGCCGTCGCTGCATCGTCGCTCGGCGCGACATCGGTCATGGCCCAGACGGCCACACCCACTCCCGGCGCGCCGCCGGCCCAGTTGACGCTCGAGACGACCTACCCATCCATCGCGGTCGATCCCGGCGGTACGGCGAAGTTCCCGCTGCAGGTGACATCGCCCGTGGTGGAACGTGTCGACCTGACCGTCAGCGGCGCGCCAGAGGGCTACACCACCACGCTCAAGGGCGGTGGGCTCATCGTCGGTAGCGTCACGACCACCGGCACAGACGTGTCGCCATCCCTGGAGCTGGATGTGAAGGTCCCCGAGGGGACTGCCCCCAGCACGCAGGCGATCACGGTGCATGGTGCCTCGGCGAGCGGCACGGCCGACCTCGTGGTGGACGTGGTCATCTCCGACACCTCCGGTGGGGCGGTGACCCTGACCACTGATGTCATCGGTCAGCGTGGCCCAGCCACGACGACCTTCACGTTCAACCTGAAGCTGGCAAATGACACGGCCCAGGAACTCACCTTCGGGTTCCAGGGGACGGGGCCGGATGGCTGGACCGTCACGGTGCAGCCCAGCGGTCAGGCACAGGCGGCCAGTGTGGTGGTCGGTGCCGGTGACACGGAGAACCTGACGGCCACCGTCAAGCCTGCCTTCGATGCCACTGCGGCCGACTATCAGATCCTGGTCACGGCTACGGCGGGCGATTACTCGGCGGAGGCCCCCCTCATCGTCCAGATCACAGGCAGCTACTCGTTGCGCCTGACGACCCCCGACCAGCGCCTGAGCACGAGTGTCACGGCGGGGAGCAGCACCCAGTTCCCGGTCGTGATCCAGAACACAGGCACCGCTGACCTCGCCAACGTGGCACTGAGCGGCACGCCACCGACCGGCTGGAAGGTGGACTTCGACACCCCGACCATCGCCACGCATCCCCGTAGGTGGCGAGGCGACCGCCAATGCGACCATCACACCCGTCAGCGGCGCGATCGCGGGCGACTACATCGTGACGCTGACAGCAAAGGCCGATCAAGTCGACCACTCCCGTGACGATGCAGGTCAGGACCACGGTCGAGACCTCGTCGCTGTGGGGCATCGTTGGCATCGCCCTCATCGCCCTCGTGCTCATCGGCCTGTTCCTCGTCTTCCGTCGGTACGGGAGGCGCTGACCGTGGCCAGCACACCGGTGGTCATCCGGACCCGGGGGCTGGAGAAGCGATACCAGGAGCACACCGCCGTCCGGTCGCTGGACCTGGACATCCGACAGGGCGAGGTGTTCGGTCTCCTGGGCCCCAACGGCGCGGGCAAGACCACGACCATCCTCATGCTCCTGGGGCTCACGGAGCCCACGGGGGGCACGGCTCAAGTGCTTGGGTTCGACCCGTTGCGCGACCCGCTCCAGGTCAAGCGACATGTCGGCTATCTGCCGGACAACGTGGGCTTCTACGGGGCCATGACCGGCCGCGAGAACCTCCGCTACACCGCGCGCCTCAACGGTATCCCCGACAAGGAATCCGAGGAAACCATCACCGACCTGCTCCAGAGGGTCGGCCTGCCCGAAGCGGGGGAGGACCCCGTGGATACCTACTCCCGGGGCATGCGTCAGCGTCTGGGCCTGGCCGACGTGCTGGTCAAGGATCCCGCGGTCGTCATCCTCGATGAGCCGACCACGTCCATCGACCCGGTGGGTGTCGTCGAGGTGCTCGAGCTCGTGCGGAGCCTCGCCCGCGACCACGGGGTCTCTGTGCTCCTGTCCAGCCACCTGCTGCACCAGGTCCAGCAGGTGTGTGATCGGATCGCCATCTTCGTGGCGGGCGATGTGGTCGCGATGGGAACGGTCGCGGAGATCGCGGCCAGTCAGCAGCGAGGAGCCCAGATCACCATCGACATCGGCGCCGACGGGGATCAGGAGTCCGTAGCGAAGGTCATCGGGAGCGTCCCCGGCGTGGCATCCGTGGTCACCGACCCCCAGGATCGATCGGCCTGTGGACCGTGGGCGTGCTGCCGGACGCCCGTTCCGCCGTCCTGTCGGCCCTGCTCGCGGCTGGCCACTCGCCATGGCTCGTGCGCGACCGCGGGATGGAGTTGGATGAGATCTATCAGCGCTATTTCGCCGCGGCCTCGACCGTGGCGCGGGAGCCAGCGGCATGACCGATATCGCGGCCCGACCGGCCGACCTCTCCGACGAGCAGATGCTCACCATCCCAGCCACCCGGTCCATCCCGGCTGGTTGGCGGGTCATCGGTGCGCGGGAGCTGACCGAGCACCTGCTGAGCATCCGGTTCATCGTCCTGTTCCTCGTGCTTGGGCTCGCCGGCATGCTGGCGATCTATGCCGTCGCGGGCACCTTCCGGGATGCCGCGAGCGCCATCGCGGCGCAATCGGCGAACAGCCTCACGGGGCGATCGATCCCTGTCTTCCCGTTGCTCTTCACCCAGTCGCCGGCCATCCCCGGTATCAGCGGCCAGAACTTCCCCTCGTTCGCTGGGCTGGTGGCTTTGCTGGGACCCGTACTGGGCATCGCGTTCGGCTTCGACGCCATCAGCAGTGAGCGGTCGGAGGGCACCCTGCCGCGCCTGGTGTCGCAGCCCATCCATCGCGACGATGTCATCAACGGCAAGTTCGTGGCCGGCCTCGCAGTCATCACCATGATCCTGGGTGCGGTGATCGTGCTGCTGTCAGGGGTCGGCATCATCCGCCTGGGCATCGTGCCCGACTTCGATGTAGTCCTCCGCCTGGGTACCTGGTTCCTGGTCGCGGCGATCTTCGTGGCGTTCTGGTTGGCTCTCGCCACGCTCGCCTCGGTGGTGTTCCGGCGGGCCGCCACGGCGGCGCTGGTGGTCATCGCGGCGTGGCTGGTGCTGACGTTCTTCGGGAACCAGATCGTGAGTGTCGTGGCAGGGTATCTGCGGCCGCTGCCAGCAAATGCGACTGCCGCCGAGACCCTCGCGAATCTCCGCATCGGGGCCGAGCTGGGCCGGCTGTCACCGATCACCCTGTTCACGGAGATGACCCAGGCGATGCTGAACCCGAGCGTGCAGTCGCTCGACCCGTACTTCACGGACCCGACCGGCCGGGCTTTCCCCACGGCCCTGCCGTACGCGCAGAGCCTGCTGTTGATCTGGCCCCAGGTGGTGCTCCTGATCGCTGGCACGGTCATCTGCTTCGCCCTCGCGTACATCTCGTTCATGCGTCAGGAGATCCGGGCCTAGCGACGAAGAGTGGTAGGTGCGCGGGCGTAGCGAGGGCGCCTCGCAGTTGCTGGTGAGGTTCCGGTCAGATAGCCACCCGGGGGTTCTTGGCCACCATCGGTCGTCAGACGGTCGGCTGCCGCCGATCGATGTCCGCTCTAATATCCATGACAGCGATGCTGAGGCCGCGGCTCGCGGGCCGATCTTGTCTCTCAAGCACGCCGTGACTGCTTGACGCGATCCAGAGGCGCCGAGGGGGTGCCTCCGATGCTTCGTGTCCACTTGGCTTTGCCGAGCATCCTGCCCATGAGTGGCTGGCAGGAGATCCGCGCGAGCGACGGCAGGGTCCCGACCTGAACGACGGCAGGGTCCCGACCCGACGACGCACGGCGCGGCCCCACCTGGTGGCTCACGCTCAGCGAGTCGGTGCCTCCTGATCGTCGCCGGCCAGCCAGCGCCAGAGCTCGGTGCAGGCGAGGTTGGCGGCGCGGCGTCGGCCCAGGTCCCCAGCGAGGAACGCAGCACGCTGCGCAACGGTCGTCCGCAGTCCATCGGTGATCGCGATGGAGACCTGCATGTCCCCGTCGGCTTCGATGGCACGTACGGCCATGCCCACATCCGCACCGCCCAGGTCCCTCACGTGAGCGGCGAGTCCCTCCGTGTCTCGATACATAGGGGCTTGGGAGTTGTCCGGGGACCTCGTCTCGTCGAGCACGAGCCAGGGCTCAGCACCGAGGAGCGCCACGATCTGGCCCGCAGTGCCGGATTCGGCCACGGCCAGGGTGCGACCCGCGAGACGACGTCCCACCGCGACCGGCCAACCCTCATCACCACGCGCGAACACATAGCGGCCCAATGCAGGCATGAGGCGGTCGACCTCCTCGTCGACCAGCTCCCGTGCCGTCCGACCGTCGGCAGACGTGGCACTCACGCGAACGTCCACGGCGTCGACGCGGGCGTACGTGGCGACCTCGGGATTCCGTCGCCGGAGGACATCCTCGCCGATGGCGTCGACGAGCAGCGACTCACCCATCCCCGTCAGTCGGAGCGTCTCCACCGCCCGGTCTGCCCCCAGGCCACGGACCACCAGGCGCGGCAGGACATGATCACGCCACATCGGGCGCATCTCGCGAGGTGGCCCGGGCAGCGCCACGATGATCCTCCCGTCCGGACGGTCCACCCACCACCCTGGGGCGGTCCCGTTCGGGTTGGGCAGTGAGATGGCGCTTGGGATCAGCCACGCCTGCTTGGCGTTGGCGTCGGAATAGCGGATCCCACGTCGGTCGAACAACCCCCGCAGCCACCGTTCCAGCTCGGGGTCGATCTGGGGGGTCTCGGCACAGACAAGGGCGATGGACTCCCGGGTCAGGTCGTCCGGTGTGGGACCAAGACCGCCGGTGGTCATCACCACGTCGGCATGCGCCAACGCATCGCGCAGGGCGCCCGAGACGACGTCGAGTCGGTCGGGCAAGGCGGAGATCCGCAGCACGTCCACGCCCAACCTCGTCATCTCCCGGGCGACTTCGCCCGAGTTGGTGTCCTGCGTATCACCCACGAGCAGCTCGGCGCCGACGGCCAGGAGCTCTGCGGTCTCGATGCGGCGACGATCCATCACTCCTCCGTGTTGGGATCCACGTTGGCCAGGGCCGACACGGCAGCCCCGGTCGCTGGTGGCAGGTTCCGGCGACGCCGGGCGACCGACACCCACGCCCGACGCGCCGCCAGCAACCCCGGTCGCATCAGGGGCATCGTCTGGAGGTCGAACGCGCCGGGATACCGGACCTCGCGCCCGCCGAATCCTGCCTTGAACTGGTCGATGCCCCCGTGGGCGATCCCCCACATGTCGTAGTGACGAGCGCCATCCGCTGCAGCCCGCGAGATCGCCTCCCACTTGAGCAGGTAGTTGGCCCTGGTCTGGGCGCCCTCGTCACTCATGCCACCACTGGGCTCGGCGACCGTCACGCCGCAACGCACTTCCAGCAGTCCCGCGACCGCGTTGCCTGCCGTCGTGCGAGCCATGAGCAGATGGGCTCCGTCGGTCTCGAAGGCGGCGAGGATGCGTCGATACGACCCGGCATCGCGGTATATGAAACCCGCCCGCTCCGCGGTCGCGGCAAGCAGGCCATGGAATTCCTCGATGGCTGTGGTGTCCTCCCGGCTGACCACGATGCCGGCCTTCCGGGCGGCCTTGACATAGCGCTGTGTCCGGGGACGCACACCGGCCCATAGTTGCTCCGGATCAGCCAGGTCCACGATGCGGGTGCGTTCGTGCTGGAGGTCGTCGCTCCTGAGCCAGCCGACAGCAAGCAGGGACACGGCAGGATCGGTTTGGGGTGCTGGGACCCTGTCCACGTCGGCCGACACCGTGATGCCCCAGCCGGGGTCCATGGTCACATGGCTGAGGCGTTCCTGACGGCCCACTCGAGCCAGGGCATCGGTGAGCGCAGCCAGGCTTGCTGGATCGCTGGCACCGACCGGCCCCCGAGGGGCGTATCCGACGCCGAACGGGGTGGGCCCCAGCCGCCGCATCAGCAGCTGCACGCCGACGGGTCCGGCGCCCGCGTCAACGACGATGCGACGCATCCGCCACCCGTTGGCAGCCTTGACGCTGGCCCAGCTGGTCAGCTGGAGAAAGCCGCCGTTGGGTGCCGTGCGAACGAACGCGTCCCAGGCCGACGGATCACTGGTCAGGCGGCCGATGTCGTCCGGCAGGCTCTCGGAGCGCATGCCCGAAGTATGGGCTCACGGGATCGGGCACGACCCATGGCGCCGCTGATCGTACCCGGGCCGTTCCGGTAAGGCTGACGCCAAACCTGCCGGCAAGAACGGTTAGCGCTCTCGGCGCTAGAGTGCTAACCTGTCGCTTGCTCGAATGGCGAGAGCGCAGTCAATCAGGGATCGCCCCCGACCCGGATGGGTCGCGCGGCGGCAGTCCCGCCACTGGTCCGACCGCGAACGCGGTGGACGATCGACGGAGGAAAGACGGTCAGCATGCCCAAGCTCATCATCTATGACGAGGAGGCCAGGGGCGCCTTGAAGCGCGGCATCGACGCGCTTGCGGATGCGGTCGGCACCACGCTCGGGCCCAAGGGCCGCAATGTCGGTCTCGACAAGAAGTTCGGCGCACCGACGGTGACCCATGATGGCGTCACCGTTGCCCGTGACATCGAGCTCTCGGATCCATTCGAGAACATGGGTGCGCAACTGCTCAAGGAAGCCGCGACCAAGACCGAGGATGTGGCAGGCGATGGCACCACGACCGCCACGGTGCTGGCGCGCGCGATCATCACGGAAGGCCTCAAGAACGTGGCAGCGGGTGCCAACCCGATGCAAATGAAGGTCGGCATCGACGCCGCCGAGAAGGTGCTCTCCGCGGCCATCAAGGCCGCCGCGGTCCCGGTCAAGGGTCACGACGAGATCGCCCAGGTCGCCACCGTCAGCGCTGCCGACCCAGCTATCGGAGACCTCATCGCAGACGTCTTCGACAAGACCGGAAAGGACGGGGTCATCACGGTCGAGGAATCGAAGTCGATGAACTTCGAGACCGAGTACGTGGAGGGCATGCAGTTCGACCGGGGATACCTGTCGGCCTACTTCGTGACCGACTCCGGCCGGATGGAGGCCGCGCTCGACGACCCCCACATCCTCATCACGGACAAGAAGATCTCGTCCGTGCAGGACATGCTGCCGGCCCTGGAGAAGGCGCTCCAGACGGGCAAGAAGGACGTCCTCATCATCGCCGAGGACGTCGATGGTGAGGCGCTCGCGACGCTCGTCGTGAACAAGCTGCGAGGCATCGTGAACGTGCTCGCGGTCAAGGCCCCCGGCTTCGGCGACCGGCGCAAGGAGATGCTTCGCGACATCGCGGTGCTGACCGGTGCGCAGGTCATCAGCGAGGAAGTGGGACGCAAGCTCGATGCGGTGGAGCTGATCGACCTTGGCCGAGCACGTCGAGTCGTCTCGAACAAGGACAACACGACCATCATCGAGGGTCGAGGCGACCAGGCCCAGATCGACGGACGGATGAAAGCCATCAAGGCGCAGATCGAGGAGACGACCTCGGACTACGACCGCGAGAAGCTCCAGGAGCGCCTCGCCAAGCTGGCAGGTGGCGTGGCCATCATCAAGGTCGGCGCAGGAACCGAAGTGGAGCTCAAGGAGAAGAAGCACCGGGTCGAGGATGCCCTGTCGGCGACGCGGGCGGCGCTGGAAGAGGGCCTCGTTCCCGGCGGCGGCGTCGCGTTGCTCAACGCCCAGGCCTCGCTCGACAGCATCAAGCTCGAGGGCGACGCGAACACGGGTGTCAACATCGTCAGGCGTGCACTCGATGAGCCGCTCCGCCGGCTGGCCGAGAACGCGGGCCTGGACGGCAATGTCGTCATCGACAACGTGCGCCGGGCGCAGGAGTCCAAGAAGTCCACGGCCATCGGCTACAACGTCATGACCGGCGAGTACGTGGACATGCTCTCTGTGGGCATCGTCGATCCGGCCAAGGTCACCCGCAGCGCGGTGGAGAACGCCGCGTCGATCGCGGCGATGGTCCTGACCACGGAGGTCATGATCACCGACAAGCCAGAACCCAAGAGCGCGATGCCGCCGATGCCGCCCGGAGGCGGCATGGACTTCTAGCCTTCGAGCCGTCCCCTGGCACCCCTGTCGTGCCACGACGCCAAGGAGCCCGGTCGACTGACCGGGCTCCTTCGTTTCGCAGCACTTGGCTCGGTAGGGGTCAGGGTTCGCGGCTGGTCGACCCTTGGCCGACCGATCCGCCAGCACGGGCAGCCAGTGCGGCTTCGACCGGGCCAAGGTGCCGGGCGCGATGAACGGATCGGTCCAGGGCGCGCTCCATCCCGGCGTCCTGGGCAGCCTGCACACGCTCGTCATCAAGGTGCGCCACGTGTGCGTCGCAATCGGCCGCGGCGAGTGCGACCAGTGCCCGCCGTTCGTCCCGGTGGAGGGCCGCCCATTGACCCAGCTGGGCATCGTTGATGAGATCTGTCATCGGGTCACCTACGGACACCGGTACGGCCCTACCGGACGCCACGGCCTCCTGCCACCGGAGCAGCGTGAACCGGTCCCAGAAGCCAAGATGCCCAAGATGGACGCTCACGGGCCAGCCGTCGACCTCGATCGCCAATTGTTCGTCCGTGAGTGTCTCGAGCAGGTCCACGAGACGTCGGCGGGAAGCGTCGTTGCGATCGATGTAGCTGCGATCCATGGGGCTCCCCACTCGAATGCGGCAGCGGCCAGGGGTTGGCCGAGTCGGATGAGGCTACCAAAGCCCGGTGTCAGGTTCCGACAGGTCCGCCTCCCAGAGCGTCTGGTCGAACTCCCGCGCGCGGGCACACTCACCACAGATCGGCCCTGCCGGCGGCCAGGGCACATCATCAGGGTCACCTGCGAGCGCACTACCGCAAACCCCGCACGTTGGCGAGTCGGTCGTGTCCGTCGGACCTGTGGCCCAGAAGGGGAGCCTGGGCGGTTGGATGGCGCTCATGCTCCTCAGTCTGCGACGCACGCGTGCCACCTAGCGTGGCATGGTTGCGTCGATGGGCGTCTTCCGATCGCTCCTGCTTGTGATGTCCCTGGTGGCGTTCCTGGTCCTTGCCCTCGTCACCAACATTTCCGCCTGGTCGCTGTCGACGCTGCTTGACAGTGACACGTTCGCGGCCACCGCCAGCAGGATCGTGGCCGATCCGCCCGTGCGTCTGCTGCTGGCCGACCGCCTGGCGGAGCAGCTCACAAGTCTTGTGGCGCCGGTCGCGGACAAGATCCCGGCAGAAGTGCCACGGGCACTCGGACTCCCCAGCGACGCGACGCAGGCCGACGTCCGACAGGCGTTGACCCGGGCCCTTGAGACGACGCTGGCTGACCCCGTCGTGATGGTCATCGAGCAGGACGCCCTGGAGGGGCTCCACGGACTGGTGATGGGCATCATCTCGTCGTCCGCGGAGGCATCGGACCCCGAGGCTGTCACGCTCGACCTCACTGGCGCAGTCTCCGCGCTCGGTCATCGTCTCGACCCCGATAGCCACGGGTTCCTCGATCACGAGATCCCTGCCGGGCTCGGGACGGTCACGCTCGTTCGATCGAACGCGCTTCCGATCGTCGCGAGCTTCATTCGCGTCCTCGAGACGATCCGATGGCTGCTTCCCGTGCTGTTCGCCCTGGCCGGGGTGGCGGTCCTGGCGCTCGCGCGCGGTCGCCTCCACGCGGTGGCGTGGCTGGGCCTCGTCCTGGTGGTGGTGGGGGCGGCCTGTCTGATGGTCGCATCGGGTGCGCCGGCGATCGCAGCGAGGATGTTCGGATCGCAGCCCGACACCGTGGAGGCCCTGGAGGCGACCCTCGAGGGTCTGACGGCCGACCTGGTCACCCAATCAGCCGTGCTCGCTGGCGTTGGGCTCGCGATGCTCGTCATGGGCATCACGGCGGGCATCGTCACCGGGAGAGGTGACGATGGCCGGGGACTGGATGGCTATCGTTGAGGTACCCGGATGCCTGCGCGACCCGCTATCCTCATGACGCTCGCTCGTGCGACCGTGGGCGTCGCGGCGTGTCATCGACTCCCGTCTGATCGATTCGAATCGAGGTTCCTCTGAGCGCTGTACCCGGGACCCCGGCCTTCGGTCCGGAGCCAGGAGCCCCTGATGGCGAACCAGGTGTCGGTGAGTCGGTCGCCGGCGCCCGCGCTGGCGCCAGGCGGCTGGCTGCGGCACACGTGGACCTGCTCAAGGCCGAGTTGTCCGTCACTGGCCGGGACCTGGGCATCATCGCCGCGTCGGTCGTGGCCATCCTGTCGCTCATCGTGCTCGCCCTGCTGTTGGTGGCCATCGGCACCTGCCTGTTCCTGGGGGAGTGGCTGTTCGGCTCGATGGGCTGGGGCATCCTCCACGGCACATTGTTCCTGTGCCTCATGGTCGTCCCCCTGGTCATCGACCTGGCCGGCGGCTGGGCGGGCGCAACGGTCCGAGGTGTCGCGCTGGGTGTTGTTGTAACGCTCGCACTGTGGCTCCTGTTCGCAAGCAATGTGCTCCGGGATGCCGCTGTGCGGGCGGGTCGGGACATCCACACGTGGGTGGCGATCGAGCCGGCGGCCCTCCCGACCCTCGCGGGCCTGGTCGCCGGGGCGGTCATCCTGGCCGTGCCGCTGGCTATCATCGGCAGCCGCCAGGGGATGGGGGTCCGCCTCGGCCTCCTGGGATTGCTCCTGGGAGCCATCGTGGGCGCCATCCTCGGTTCCGTGACCTTCGATACCAAGGGTGCCCTCGCTGTCGCGTTGACCATCGGCTATATCGCGGCCATCGTGGCGTCCATCGCGCTCGCCGCGCGTCGTGGTTTCGACCCAGAGCGGCGCTACGAACGTATCGTGCCCCGTGAGTCGCTGGCCATGGCCGAGGAGACCAAGCGGTTCCTGGAACGCCAATGGCGTCGCCAGCGACGCAGGGTGATGGGTCGATGACGAAGGGCGACCACGTCCCCCCGGAGGCCACCCTGACCATGGCCGAGCTGG
The DNA here is from genome assembly GCA_963760625.1 of uncultured Chloroflexia bacterium. Lineage (GTDB taxonomy): Bacteria > Chloroflexota > Limnocylindria > Limnocylindrales > CSP1-4 > JAFMJV01. Next base: position 266,114 of record CAVXDU010000002.1, on the reverse strand, counting down.
AACACGACGTGCTGACAAGCCGTCGGCCGATGACACCTGCGGTCGCCGCGGCCAAGGCGGAACTGCTGGCGGCACGCGGTGCCCTCGAGGGCGACCTCGACACGCTGGTTGATGCGACGAAGACGGCCCTGGACATCCCGGCCAAGGTCAGGCGCAATCCTGTGAGGTCCGTGGCGCTCGCAGGTGGGGCAGGTTTCCTGCTGCTTGGCGGGCCGCGGCGCGTCATCCGCGCCACCGTGTCCCGGGTGTTCCCGTCCCGGCGTGACCCCTATGACGGCCTGCTCCCCTCGGAAGTGGAGCGCATCCTCAAGTCGTCGGGGGCGGCGGACGTGCCCGGCGTGCGAGAGGCATTGGAGGCGGACTTTGCCGACTATCTGCGCCGGAAAGGTCGTCAACCGGAACAGCCGTCGGCCGCGAGGTCGCTGTGGCGCACCTATGACGCCCTGCTCGGCCCCCTCGGCACGGTGGGTGCGAGGCTGCTGGTCGAGCGGCTGTTCGCCGCTGACCGCGGGCGGATGGGGCCACGAGGACAGGAGCCCAAGGGTCCGGCATAGGAGGAGACTCCACCATGACACGTGGCACCAACGAGGAAGTCGTGCGGAGCTACAGCGAGGCGAGCGTCCGGGGTGACCTGGCCGGGCTGGAGCGACTTCGGCACCAGGATTGGGCGTGTGAATGGCCGCAATCGGGCGAGCTGGTCAGGAGCAGTGAGGCCTTCCGTCGGATCCACGAGGGCTACCCGGGAGGTGCTCCCCGAAGCGAGCTGCTGCGTATCGTCGGTGCCGAGGACCGGTGGACGGTGTCACCGGCCCAGAACATCGTGCGCATCGCGGGATCCGGCGACTACTGGTGGACCGAATGGGTGGTCCGATATCCGGATGATCGCGAGTACCTGTGCGTGTCGCTGGTGGAGTTGCGCGACGGCCTGGTGCGGCGCGAGACGGTCTACTGGGCGGAGCATTTCGAGGCGCCCGACTGGCGGGCTGGGCTCGTCGAGCATCGCACCTGACGGGTGACTGCAGCCACGGTGGTGCGGGAGGGGGGACTCGAACCCCCACCAGGTCGCCCTGACTGGCTCCTAAGGCCAGCGTGTCTGCCATTCCACCACTCCCGCGCCGGGTGAGTGTATCGGCTGCAGGTCATCGGTCAGCGCCCGTCCTCGGCTGTCGCGATGGATGCCGTGTGTGCCGCCTGGCATCGGCGCGTGACCGCGTCCGTCCGTATACTCGACCGTCCATGCCGTACTACCTTCTGCACAGCCGACCGTGAAGGTCACGTCCACCCCCGCCGACGGCAGCACCGTGGTGCTGGAGGTCGAGGTCACCGCCGAACAGCTCCAGCGAGCCATCGATGAGGCGGTCCGCCATCAATCACGCCGGATCCGTGTGCCTGGATTCCGACCCGGCAAGGTGCCGCGCTCGATGCTGGAACGTGCGATGGGCATCGATCGTGCCGATCCGGCTGCGCCCGACCCGATCTACGACGACGCGCGCGAGCACCTGTATCAGCGCAGCGTGCTGGACGCCGTACGCCAGGAGGGAGTGGACGTCCTTGAGTTGCCCCCGGCACCCGAGTGGGTCGCGTTCGAGGAGGGAAGTGGCGCCACGTATCGTGTGACCGCCCCCATCCGGCCCACCGTGGAGCTGGGTGACTACACAGGTTTCCCGTTCAGGCCCGAGATCGAAGTGCCGGACGATGCCCGGGTCGATGCCGTGGTCGAGCAGCTCCGTGACCAGCAAGCCAGCCTCATCCCGGTCGAGGACCGTGGTGTCAGGACGGGTGACTTTGCGGTCATCACGTTCGAGGGTCGCAAGGATGGGCAGCTCATCGAGGGTGCCGCATCGGAGCGGTTCCCGCTCGTGGTCGGGAGCGAGCGGATGGTGCCTGGGTTCGAGGACGCGCTGCTGGACATGCGCGAGGATGAGACTCGCACGTTCACCGTGACCTTCCCGGCGGACTATCGGGAGACAGAGCTCGCCGATCAGGCAGTGGAGTTCACTGCGACATTGCGGGAGCTCCGCGAGCGGCGGCTGCCAGTGCTCGACGATGGGTTCGCCCAGTCCATGGGCGCGTTCGAGGACGTCGCAGCATTGCGGGCCGATATCAGGTCGCGACTCGAGCGCAACTCCCTGGACCGTGCACGCCACGCATTCGCGGACCGGATCATCGAGTATGCCGTGGCCAACGCGAGTGTGACCCCGTCGGACCTCCTGGTGGAGCGCGAGATCGACGTCATGATCGACGAGCTCAAGGTGCGCCTCGGCCAGCAGCAGATCGAGTTCGAGGAGTACCTCAAGGTCACAGAACGGGACCTGCCCAAGCTGCGGGAGGAATCACGCGAGGGTGCCGCACACCGGGTGAAGGTGCTGCTCGTCCTTGGGGCGGTCGCGGACAAGGAGCAGCTGGAGATCTCCGACGACGTGGTCGACTCGGAGAATCGAGAAGACGCGCCGATCGAATCCCGAAGACCGGCGCCTGCTGGATTATCTCGGATCGCCACGGGGTCGGTCGTATGTCCGATCGACACTTCGGAGATCACAGGTCATAGAGGCCGTCATCGACCGCTGGATCGAGGACCACCCGGAGTTCTCGGGGGTGCGCCACACGGAGGACCAGCCGACGCAGGCGACGGACATGGTGGAGGCCGCCACCGAGGCTATCGAACCGGTCGACTCCGATGAAGAGGGGGAGTCCCTGGAAGCGGAGCTGGCGGCGGCGGGAGTCGGCGCGGGCAGCCCAGTCATGGTCGATGGGGAGGACGCACACGTATGACCGGTCAGATGGTTCCCGGGCGCGGGGCCGCGCTCGATGCCGCCCGGCAGACCTCGGCAGCCCTCCACACGGCTCTCACCGCACGGGCGATGCTGGTGCCGATGGTCATCGAGACCTCGAGCCGCGGCGAGCGTGCCTATGACATCTACAGCAGGCTGCTCCGGGAACGCATCATCTTCCTGGGCGACTCCATCGAGGACCACATCGCCAACCTGGTGATCGCCCAGCTCCTGTTCCTTGATGCCGAGGACCCCGAGCGCGACATCAGCCTGTACATCAACTCGCCCGGTGGGGTGGTGACCTCCGGCCTCGCCATCTACGACACGATGCAGTACCTGCGTGCACCGGTGAGCACCATCTGCATCGGCATGGCGGCATCCATGGCGTCGGTCCTGCTTGCGGCGGGCGCGAAGGGCAAGCGCTACGCGCTGCCTAACTCCCGGATCATGATCCACCAGGGTTCCGCCGGGTTCCGCGGCAACACCCCGGACGTGTTCATCCAGGTCAAGGAGCTCGAGGAGCTCAACAAGCGCCTCAACAAGATCCTGGCCGATCACACCGGCCAGACCGAGGACAAGGTCATCAAGGACACCGACCGGGACTATTTCATGTCCGCCGAGCAGGCCCGCTCCTATGGCATCATCGATGAGGTATACGCCGAGCGGGATCGTCCGCCTGTGGCCGCTCCGGTGCGCGAGCGCACCTCAGTCAAGTCGTCCGAGAAGCGATCTCACCCGGATGAACCCGAGAAGAGTCCGCGCTAACGACCCAGCATCAACGGTCAGACCGAGAACAGGGAGTTTCGATGTCGACGGCCGGCAGCAAGGGGACCAAGGTCCCGTATCGATGCAGCTTCTGCGGCAAGAGCCAGGAGCAGGTCCGCAAGCTCATCGCGGGCCAGGGCGTCTACATATGTGACGAGTGCATCAACCTCTGCCAGGAGATCATCGAAGAGGAGATGCAGGACTCGCCGCGGCCACGCCCGCACGCGGCCAAGTTGCCGAATCCGCGCCAGATCAAGGACGCCCTGGATCAGTACGTCATCAGTCAGGAACGCGCGAAGCGCGTGCTTTCGGTAGCGGTCTACAACCACTACAAGCGTGTCAACGCCGGCAACCAGATCGACGAGGTCGAGCTCCAGAAATCCAACGTGCTGCTGGTAGGCCCCACGGGCAGCGGCAAGACCCTCCTGGCTCAGACCCTGGCTCGAGTCCTGGACGTGCCCTTCTGCATCGCGGACGCGACGTCCCTGACCGAGGCCGGTTATGTCGGCGAGGACGTCGAGAACATCCTCCTGCGGCTCATCCAGGCCGCTGATTTCGATGTCGCGCGGGCTCAGCGCGGCATCATCTACATCGACGAGATCGACAAGATCGCGCGCAAGGCGGACAACCCGTCCATCACCCGCGATGTCTCGGGGGAGGGCGTCCAGCAGGGCCTGCTGAAGATCCTGGAAGGCACCGTGGCGAACGTGCCCCCGCAGGGAGGCCGCAAGCATCCCCATCAGGACTTCATCCAGATCGACACCACCAACGTGCTGTTCATCTGCGGTGGTGCCTTCGAGGGCCTGGAGCGGATCATCGAGGAGCGGGTGGGTCGCCGTTCCATGGGGTTCGGCGCGGAGGGTGGCTTCGACCCGGTCGAGCGGGAGCGGATCCTCGACCACCTGATGCCCGAGGACCTGCTCAAGTTCGGGCTCATACCGGAGTTCGTGGGTCGGCTGCCGGTGGCGGTGACGCTCAGCGCCCTCACCCGGGAAGACCTGATGCGAGTGCTCACGGAGCCGCGCAATGCGGTGACCCGGCAATTCCAGAAGTTCCTGCAACTGGACAAGGTGGACCTCGTGTTCACCGACGGCGCGATCGCAGCTGCGTCCGAGCTGGCCCAGGCGCGCAAGACGGGTGCCCGGGCGCTCCGCTCGATCGTGGAGGAGTCACTGCTGGATGTCATGTACGACATCCCGGAGCGGACCGACGTCCGGCGCTGCATCATCACAGAGGAGACCATCCGCGAGGGGCGCGCACCACTGCTGCTGACCAAGGCGGATGTCGACCGTGGGGTGGACGAGACGAACTATCAGACACTCCGCCTGGAGCGCGGCGCCTAGATCGCCCGCGCCGGGTCAGTGCACGGGTCCGGCCGTCAGCCACCAATCGAACATGGCAGCGTGGTCGAGCGTCGAGCTCACGGCGAGTGTCAGGATCGGCAGGTCGTCGCGGGTCCACAGGAACACCACCCGCGACCCGTCGGTCGACACGCACCATCCCCGCGTGCTCACGGACATCGTCATACGGACCGGCGTACGGTCCTTCCCTGCACGACGAGTTCGCCGTCAGTGACTCGACCGAAGACAGCGCGTCGTCGAGCAGCGCATCGCGTGTCGCGATGTCGTCGAGCAACGTGTAGCGACACAGCCACATCGCCAAGGTCGCACTCGATGGCGGTGCCGATACCCATGGGCGACTCGGCCGGTGCGCAGGAATCGCGGAATGCCTCCGGAATGTGGGTCAGCAGCGGACCGCCCGAGGCGACCGGGTTCGCCGATCCGACCAGCCCCGGCGTGGTGCAGAGGATCTCTGGCCGACTCGATGAGCGCCATGCGGGCCCGGGCGGCCCCCGCGAGATTGGAGGCTGTGTCCTCGCGCATGTCGACACCCACCACGAATACCTTGGCCGCGATCGGCCCCACCCGGAACAGGTAGTCGTGGAGCAGGAGCGTCCGCCCGTCCACCTCTGCGACCCCGAAGAAATGGCGGGCGTCCTCACCGATGGGGTCCTCGAACATCACCGGCGCGAGACCGGATGCGACCTGCTCCGACAGCACTGGTTCCGCCGCGTCGAGATAGGCGCTCGCCTGCGCTGCCGACGGGAACAGCATCCGGAAGTCCGTGACCGACAGCACCGGCCCGCGTGTCCCAGTCCAGGTCCGGCTGAATGCACGCAGTCCGGCATTCGCGTCGAATGCCGCCTGGACGATGTCGAAGGCGGGTGGCTCATCGATGGTCCCGGCCTGGAGGCTCGATGGGAGCTGGCCCACCTGGAGCAGGGTCTCGAGCAGCGGGTCGGCTGGGTCGTGGCTCGTCGGCGGCGACCCGGACTGTGCCGCGACCGGGGCGGCGAGGAGGACAGCTCCGACCACCATCATCCCGACGAGCCGCATCCGGTCCCTGGACATGCCCACCTCCCTGGATGCCGCCGAGTATCGACAACGCGGAAACGCTCGACAAGTGGTATCCGGCCGTCCCGGGCCCGATAGGATGCGCCGATGGATCGATGGGCGGGCGTCATCCTGGGCGTCGCCGCCGGGCTGGTCTACCTTGTCGTCGGCCCGAACCAGGTCGACACCGATTCGCACTGGCCGATCGCGCAGGCGTTCGTGGCCGGGCGATTGCACCTCGTCGACGCCATCCCCTGGGTGGAACTCGTCCCACGACCCGAAGGTGGTTGGTACTCACCATTCCCGCCGCTCCTGTCGGTGCTGCTGGTTCCCTTCGCGGTGGTCGGGGTCCCGGTGTTCACCGACCTCAGCGCGGCGGTGGCCGGCGGTTTCGCGGTTGCGCTCTTGTGGGCACTACTTGGCCGCCTCGATGTGGCGCAGGTGCCGCGGTTGGCTCTCACGCTTGCCTGGGCATTCGGTTCCGAGGCCCTCTGGGTGGCAGGCACGGGCGGTCAGCACCTCGCTCCCCAGATCCTGGCCGCGGCGCTGCTCCTGGGTGCGCTGCTCCTGGGTCTTGACCGGCGCTGGCCCCTGCTCGCAGGCCTGCTCCTGGGCGCAGCCGCGGCAGCCCGGTTACCCGTCGGTCTGGCGTTGCCACTCCTGTTGTACCTGTATCGCCGGGGTGGCTGGGCGTGGGTGATGGCGGGCGTGGCTATCCCCGCGGCGATAGTCGCGGGCTACAACCTGGCGCGGTTCGGTGACCCCTTCGAATTCGGCTATGGCCTCATCCGGGATGTCGAAGGCAACAGCGTGCTGGATGAATCCTGGTATCCCCACGGCATCGACTCGTTGACGTACATCCCACAGGGATTGCACGCGATGCTGCTGATGGGCGTGGAGTGGCGTGAGGCGTTCCCGTGGGTCGTTCCCGGATGGGCCGGAACGTCGGTGCTTCTCACGATGCCCATCCTGTGGTGGATCGTGGAGGCGCGCGGCCGACTTGCGCTCGTGACCGGCCTCACCGCGGCGCTCGTCATCCTGCCTGACCTGGCGCACGGCAATCCGGGCTTCGCGCAGGTGGGGTATCGCTTCATCGTCGACGCGTTGCCGCTGCTGTGGATGCTGCTTGCCTTGGCGTTCCGTGATGGCCTGACGCGCGCCGCAGGCGTGGCCATGGTCGCCGGTAGCGCGGTAACCATCTGGTTGTGCAGTGTGGTGTGGCTGGGGTTCCAGGACTGACCGCCGCCGCGATCGGATGATCAGGGATCCGGGCCGGCGTCCAGCCACCACAGGTACAGGGCAGCTGGATCGAGTGACGGCGACACGGCGACCGACAGGATCGATAGCCGGTCGTCGGACCACATGATCGCGCGCCCGTTCGGTTCGGACCAGCACGTGACCTGGCCGACGTCCTCGCCGTCGACCTGGTAGGTGCCCGTGAACGTCCCCTGGTCGCAGGACGCGGCCGCAGACGAGAGGTCGATGGTGTCCAGGGACGACTGATAGGCCCTGCCCATGTCATCCACCGTGTCGAAGCCGCTGTATGTGACCTGGACATCCGCATCTGTCGGGGAACAGACCAGGGTCGTCAGCTCCCCCTGCCATAGCCGCTGCTCGTCGGGTGTGCAGGTCGCCGCGATCACCTCCGGAACGTGTGCCCGGAGCAGCGGCACGAGGTCGCCACTGGGCAGCGGCGCGGCGGATGTGCCGACCGGGCCCGGCGAGGGCGCCGGCGCAGGCGTCCCGGGTGCGGGCGTTCCCGCTTGTCGCACTCGTGCCGCGGCAGCGACTGCGATCGCTTCGGCCTGTTCGGCGGTGATCCCGGGACCGCCCGCCAGCACCTTGGATACGACTGGTCCGTCCTGGAACACATAGTTGCGGATGACCACGGGCGCCGCGTCGTCGGGGACGTCAAGCCCATAGGCGTGGCTGGTTCTACCCAGGTCGGGTACGTCCGGGAGCGGCCGGAGGTGGGTCGTGTCGGTCTCGGACAGCGTCGGCAAGGCCACGGCAAGATAGGCAGCAGCCGCTTCGGGCGTGGGAAATTGCATCCGGATGTCGAACACGAGCGTCGGTCCGGCCGCGGCGTCCATGCCCCATGTCCGGGAGATGCTGCGGATGCCGCCATGTGCCGTGAATGCCGCCGCGTCGAAATCGGTGTCGGCACCCTCCTGGATATCGGTCGCGGCAACCATGCCCGGCGGCAGGTCGACCGACTGGAGCATGCCAAGGACCAGCGGGTCGGAGGGCGGAGCCGTCAACCCAGGCGACGAGACTGGGAATGAGGACTGAGCGGACACGCCCACCCCGCTCACCCAGGATGCGACCATCAGGACGACTCCGAGGGCGATGATGGCGAATCGACGCTGCATGGGCGGAGTATGCCGCGGGTCGCCGGACCACCTCTGTGACCCTACCGGCGGGCCCTTGTCGCTGCCGTGTCGGTGTATCTGCCTGCGGTACACTCGGGGACCCGCCCAATGCGCTGCAACCCCACGTCCCGCTGACCTCCTCGTGCCCGCGCGACCCTCGGGCAGTCCAGCGTCCACCGAGAGCCTGATGACCCAGACCACGCCCGACATCGGAACCACGTATCGACCGGCCGAGGTCGAGCACACCATCCGTGCCGCCTGGGAAGCCGCAGACGTCTTCGCGCCCGATGGTGCCGGTTCGCGCGCGCTCGCATCCCTGCCTCCCTTCGTGGTCATCCAGCCGCCTCCCAACGTGACTGGAGCCCTCCATGTGGGGCACGCCCTCACGGCCGCGGTCGAGGACGCGATGGTGCGTCGGGCACGGATGATCGGACATGCGACGCTGTGGTTGCCTGGCGTCGATCACGCGTCGATCGCTGCCCAGGTGGTGCTGGACCGCATCCTCGCGGGCGAAGGGGAGACGCGCGCCAGCCTTGGCCGCGACCGATACCTGGCGCGGATGTGGCAGTTCATGGACACCACCCGCGACCTCATCACCGAGCAGCATCGTCGGCTGGGCGTATCCGCCGACTGGAGCCGACAGCGTTTCACGATGGATGCGGGTTCGGCTCAGGCCGTCCGCACCGCGTTCAAGCGGTTATATGACGACGGTCTGGCATATCGAGATGAGCAGCTCATCAACTGGTGTCCGGGATGCCAGACGAGCCTGTCGGACCTGGAGGTTGCCGCGAGGCCCCAGACCGGGACGCTCTGGACCATCCGGTACCACCTGGTGCGACCGGACGGCACGCCTGATCCGGCGAGGACCATATCCGTGGCCACGACGCGTCCCGAGACCCTGGTAGGTGACACCGCGGTCGCAGTACATCCAGACGACGCCCGGTACCAGGCGCTCGTGGGCCAACGTGCGCTCATCCCGTTCGTCGACCGGATCGTGCCCATCATCGCCGACCCGACGGTGGAGCTGGGACTGGGCACGGGCGCGGTGAAGATCACGCCGGCTCACGACCACGCCGACTTCGCTACCGGTCGCCGTCACGGCCTGCCGGTGATCGATGTCATGACCGATGACGGGCGCATGAATGAACGGGCCGGACCGGTAGCCGGACTCACGCGGGCGCAGGCGCGGGATCGCATCCTCGCCGACCTGGAGGCACGTGGCGATCTGGAGGAGGCCAGGCCACACGAGATGGTAGTCGGCCACTGCGACCGGAGCGGCGACGTGGTCGAGCCGCGCATCAAGACCCAGTGGTTCATCAACGTCAAACCCATGGCGGACCTTGCCATGGCGGCTGTCAGGGAGGGCAGGACGCGGTTCGTCACGCCGCGGTTCGAGAAGACGTTCTTCGACTGGATGGAGGGCATCCACGAGTGGAATGTCAGCCGCCAGCTGTGGTGGGGCCACCGGATCCCGGCGTGGTACTGCCCCGATGGGCACGTGACCGTCTCGGATCTTGCGGATGGACCCGACCGATGTGCCACGTGCGGGGTGCCCGGCAGTGCCCTTCACCAGGACGCGGACATCTTCGATACCTGGTTCTCGAGCGGGTTGTGGCCGTTCTCCACGCTCGGCTGGCCGGACACGGCAAGCGACCTGACGCGCTACTACCCGGGCAGCGTGATGGAGACCGGGCACGACATCATCTTCTTCTGGGTCGCGCGAATGATGATGCTGGGCGAGTGGCTGATGGGCCGGGAGCCGTTCGGCATCGTGTACCTGCATGGCATGGTCCGCGACGTGGCGGGCGCCAAGATGTCCAAGACCCGGGGCAATGTGGTCGACCCGCTCGGGGTCATCGACGAGGTTGGTGCCGATGCGCTCCGCTTCGCTCTCGTCAACGGCACGGCCCCCGGCATGGACCAGCGGCTGGAGCCCAGCAGGCTCGATGGCGCGCGCAACTTCGCCAACAAGATCTGGAACGCGGGTCGATTCGTGTTGTCCCAACGACCGGCGGAGCTGCCTGCGGACGCCATCCTGTCGCTTCCGGCCAGGTCTTCGATGGGCCCCGCCGACCACTGGATCCTGGCTCGCTGTGCGGCGACCTTGCGGGACGTCGATGCGGCCTACGGGTCATTCCAGTTCGCAGAGGCGACGCGGTTGCTGCACGCGGCCATCTGGAGCGAGTACTGCGATTGGTACCTGGAGCTGGCCAAGACCAAGTTGGCTCCGGGGAGCCCCGCCGAGACGCGCATCGCGACCTGGCAGGTCCTGTCGTGGGTCCTGGACCGGTATCTGCGCTTGCTCCATCCGGTCATGCCCCACATCACGGAGCACGTGTGGGCGGCATTGCCGAAGCAGCCTGACGACCCCGACCTGCTGATCGTGGCGCGCTGGCCTGGTCCGGCCAACGGCGATGTCGCTGATGGCCACGCTGCGGGTGGCGTGGCCGCCCTCATCGAGCTCATCGCGGCCATCCGCACTGCCCGGACCGATGCGGGCATCGAAGCTGGGGCATGGCTGGCCGCCACCGTGGTGCCGCGCACGGATGCGCTGCGCGAAGCTCTCACAGCACTGGATGAGAGTGTCGCCCGCATGGCCCACGTCCGAGTGGTCATAGCCGATGATCCGGCGGTGCTCGACCGCGTGCCCAACGGCCTGGCGGTGGTCACGGATACCGCCGAGGCGCGTCTGGCAGCGACCGAGAATGACCGCGAACGTGACCGGGCTCGAGTGGAGCGGGAGCTCGCCGAGGCGACGCGTCACCTCGAGGCAGCCAAGGCTCGGGTCGCCGACCCACGGTTCACGGAGCGGGCACCGACAGCCGTGGTGCAGGGTGCACGACAGCGGGCACAGGAACTGGAGGACCGGGTGAGCCGCCTCCGAGAGCATCTCGCGAGGACATCGGGATGACATCTTCGCGTGACCGGCCGCGCGAACGCGGTACCATGCGGCGCAGCCAGCCGGCTCCCATGCCGGGTCAAGGAAGGAGCCCGTCGGTTTGGACTTCCTGAAGAAGATCTCGGGGCGTACGGACGAACTCCCGGCGCCCATGCCGGAACTCCCGAGCGACGGCCTCCAGGCGGAGGACCATGAGCTCAAGCTCACGTACCGTGCCAAGAGCAGCCAGGGCGTGCGCATGACCGCCGGACCGAATGCCCTGGCCGCGCTACCCGACATGCTCGCCGATGTGTCGCCGGGTCGCGTGACGGTGGTGCCGCCACTCGATTCGGGGGTCCATACCGCCGCCCCGAACCTGCTGCGTCCCGAGGAGGCCGAGGCGTGGCTGCACGCGACCCGGGAGCAGCCACCCGAGATCCGACACGGCCTCATGATCCTGGCGTCGCTCGATGCCCTCGATCCGGCATTCGAGACGAGTGTCATGTCGCAGCTCTCGGGCGAGACGGACACATCCGGCTACCCGGCCTATGACGCCATCGTGGGCGGCGTGGTATCGCACTGGGACGAGCAGACCGGGGACATGATCGTCAGGGGCGTGGTCGGCTGGGGCGGCCCCGGCGTCCGTGGCGACACGGACCGGGCTGCGTACAAGCTGCTCGCGTCATTGCTGGCCAACATCCTGTCCAACAAGGACGCGGTTGGCATCGCATCCGTGGAGCGGCCGATGCCCAGGTCCGGTTCAGGCGGGCTCGTGTGCGCCCATTGCGGGTTCGGCTCGGCGCATGAGCGGGCGTTCTACTGCCCGAAATGCGGGATGCGCATGGTGCGAGGGTAGGGAGTGCCGGTCTACGACTATGTCTGTACGGCCTGTGGCCATCCCGTCGAAGTGATGCACTCGTTCAGCGCCCAGGGACCGCGGACGTGCCAGCTGTGCGGTGGAACGATGCGCAAGGCGCTCTCGACACCGGCCATCGTATTCAAGGGTTCTGGCTGGGCCAAGAAGGATCATCGCGACAGCGTGCATGCGTCGAAGTCAGCGGCAAAGACACCAGCCACGGGCGCATCCGCCACGGATGCAGCGGCAGGGACGCAGGCGCCGTCGTCAGCCGAGGGAGCACAGGCAGACACCGGGAGTGCAGTCACCCCACCAGCCTCGGCAGGTCCGGCAACCCCGTCCCCCGTACCGACCAGCGCGCCGGCGGCGGCCGCCTCGGCCTCCGCTGCCGGGAGTCCGGACTGATCGAAGGGACCGCACGGTGGTCCGGAGCGTCACACCTCGGATGAGCTGATGGCCCGGGCCGGACTCTCGATCCGTGAACGGATGGGCGCCATCGAGCGTCGCGCCCGAAGATTCCCGCCCGTGCGGTCGCTGATGTCCATCAACGACGCCTACAACGCCGCAGGTGGTGGACTACTCGCGTCGGGGCTCGCGTTCTCTGCGCTGTTCGCGGTCATCCCCGGGCTGCTGCTGGTCATCAGCGTGCTGGTCCTGGTGGCCGTCGACGAAGCGACCAAGCGCCAGGTCATCGAGTGGCTCATCGACCGTGTACCGCCTCTTGAGGGGGTGGCCACCCAGATCGTGACCAACCTTGCGGACGGCGCTCGAGTCGGGACACTGCTCGGCTTCCTCGCCTTCCTGTGGGGCGCCACAGGCCTATACCTCGCGCTTGAGAATGCACTGGGTCGCTTCTTCCCGTCGCGCCGGGGCCGGGATCCGATCATGGGACGGATCCGAAGCATCGTGGCGGTGCTTCTTGTGGTGGGTGGTGTCCTGGTGGCGTTCGGGCTGAGCATCGGACTGTCGGTCATCGCCGCGACGATCGGTCGACTCGGGGATGGGGTGGTGTCCCTGCTGTCTCCGATCATCTCGGTCGGGGCCGCGTCCCTCATCTGCCTGGCGTGTTACGTCCTCGTTCCCGTGGAACCACCGAGGGTGCGAGCCGCCGCACCGGCGAGCCTGCTCGCGGGCGTGTTCATCGGCATCCTGACGGCACTCTTCGGCTTCATCGCACCCTGGCTGGTCTCCGGGTTCCAGGGCCTGGGTGCGATCGCCTCGGTGTTCATCGCACTCGTCTGGTTCGGCTACGTCTTCCAGGCGCTGCTGTACGGTGCGGCCTACGCCCGGATGCTGGACGATCGGGATCGCAGCCGACGGGCCCCACCGACCGTGTGAGTGGGGTCAGCCCTGGGGCAGCCCACACCGGCGGCAGAAGCGCGCCTGGCCCGATAGCGCCAGGTCGCACCGCGGGCAGGCGTGTACGGACGGCTTGGTGGATTGTGCCGCCTGGACGGCCGCGAACGGTGACTTCGTCTGGCGACCACGCCTGGAAGCTCGCGAATTGGATGGGTGTGCCTGCGGCGGGATCCAGCCAGGTGGCGGCGGCGCGGTGATCTGCCAGGGTGCCGTTGGTGGCTGTACGAATTGCAGCTGCGCTGGCGGCGGCTGCGGCACGAACGGCGGCTGGACCGGTGGTGGCACGAATGGCAGCTGTGTCGGAGGTGGAGGCGGCAGTGGCACGAACTGTGGCTCCGGCGGCAGGGGAGGCGCGACAACCGGCGATGGTTGGGCGATCTCATCGAGCGCGATCGAGTCAGGTAGCGCCGTGACCTCGTCGGGCTCGTCCGGAATGGCGGGCTCAGGCACGACGGCCGCGGGAGTGACTGCCTCTTCGACGACCACTGTCGCCAGGGTCGCCGCCAGGTGCTCGTCATCCTGGAGCTTGTCGTCTGCCGCCGAAACGGGCTGGCTGTCGGGTGTCTGGGCGACCCACGGCTGCGGCTCCGCCGCTTCTGCTGCAATACGCGCCTGCTCCGCCTCGTCGGCCAGGCGTGCCTGCTCCGCCTCATCGGCCAGGCGTGCCTGCTCCACCTCATCGGCCAGGCGAGCCTGCTCGGCCTGGGCTGCCACGAGCGCCAGCTCAGCGTCCTGTGCCTGCTCAGCGTCCTGCGCCTGCTCGCGTCCTGCGCCTGCTCGGCCTCCTGGGCGAGGTATGTCCCGTGGGCGTCGTCAGCGAGCCGGACCTCCCCATCCTGCTCAGCCTTGGCACGCGAGGGGAACCTGCTCGACCTCGGCCGCCACAAGCGCCAGCTCAGCGTCCTGTGCCAGCTCGGCGTCCTGTGCCTGCTCAGCGTCCCGTGCCTGCTCGGCGTCCTGTGCCTGCTCGGCCTCCTGGGCGAGGTATGTCCCGTGGGCGTCGTCAGCGAGCCGGACCTCCCCATCCTGCTCGGCGTCGGCAGCAAGGGGGACCTGTTCGACCTCGGCCGCCAAGCGTGCCTGCTCGGCCTCGTCCGCCAGGCGTGCCTGCTCGGCCTCTCCGCCAGGCGTGCCTGCTCGGCTTCCCAAGCCGCCAGCGCGATCTCGTACTCGCGAAGCTGCTTCTCGTATTCCAGCTGCGCGGCTTCCGCCTGCTGGGCTTCCCACGCAAGACGCGCCTGTTCCTGCTCTTCCCACGCCAGGCGTGCCTCTTCGGCTCCCTGTGCTTCCTCGGCTTCCTGTGCAAGCCGGGATTGCTCCGCCTGCTCCGCGATGAGACGCTCCTCCTCGGCACGGAGCTCGTCGGCCAGCCTCCTGCGTTCGGCTTCGGCCTCGGCGCGCTCCGCCTCGGCGATCGCCTTGGCACCCAGGGTTGCGAGCCCAGCCTCGATCATCGGTGCCATATCGTCCGAAGGCACTTCGACCAGTTCCGGAGGTGCGGCAAATATCTCGGCGCGCGGCGCCGGAGGTGGATCGAGGCGTAGCCACTCCTCGGAGGCGCCGAGACTGATCAGCCGTTCCAGAGCGGCATGCAGGGTGGCGCTGGTCTCGGGATCGGGTGCGTCGCCGTCACCGTCATCGGCATCGAGAGTGCCGGTCGCGACGGCGCAACTTCGGCAGAAGCCGGACGCCGTGTCCCAGCAGGACGGGCATGTGAATCGTCGACATTCAAGGCAGAAATGGAACGCACCGTGGAAGGGGTCCCGGGACACGACCAGGGCACTGGAGTCGATGTCCGCATCTTCAGCGAGGATGCCAACCAGGCGGCCTACGCGCTTCAGGTGTCGGACACGCGTGCGCTGCGGTTCGAACGCGTACCGCGTCCCGCAACTCTCGCAGAATGATTCGACTTGGGTCGCGATGGACATCCGGTTCGTTGGCCTCTCCGATCGGTAGGAGCAACACGCTACGACGAGGGCCGTCCGAACACATCGGGGCATCGGTACCGGTGTGTATCTGCGAAGGTCCTGTCGGACGGTTCCGGGGGTGTTCGAGAGGCTCTGGTAGGCTTCGCGCCCGATGTCCCGATCGTTCGCCGCTGTCGAAACCTTCCTTGAGCGCATCCTCGAACGACCTGCCGCTCGGCTGTTCCACGCCCACCCGCAGCCAGTGCAGCTGGAACGCCGGATCGAACGCGTCATGACCGCCCAGCGCATGGTCCAGGGTGGCCACACGTATGTGCCGAGTCGGTACCGCGTCATCCTCCACCCGGATGACCTGGCGGCGCTGCATGTGGTGGCTACTGGGTTGCAGTCTGACTTGGCGGAAGGTGTCCTCCAGCGGGCCCGGTTGCAGGGCTTCTGGCTGCTGGCGCGTCCGGAGGTGTCGCTTATCGCGTCGGCGCGCATCACGCAGGGGGACCTGGAGGTGGCCGCGGAGCCGCTGGATCCAGTCCTGGTCCGGTCGACTGCATCAGGGCTGAGGCCAGTCGGGTTGGAAGGCCCCAAGCCGCCCCGGCCGCCCATCCCGGGCACGGACGTGGTATCCGATCCGCCCCCGATACCCGGGTCGCGGAGGGTGATGGCCATCATCGACATCGAGGCTCCCGACCGGCCACCACAGCGAGTGGTATTCGATGGCACCACCCTGCGCGTGGGACGCGGTTCGGACAACGACATCGTGATCGTCGACGAGCGGATATCCCGCCACCACGGCAGATTTCAGGCTCGGCACGGATCCTTGCCTACGCGGACCTGGATAGCACCAACGGCTCACTGGTCAACGGGATGCGTGTCCACGACGTCGGCCTGGGAGTGGGAGATGAGGTCCGCCTTGGGCGCGCCACGCTGACCATCCGGCCCGGAGCATAGCCCCGGTCGTCCGGGCGGCGTGGACGCCTTTACCCTCACGCTTTGGGTCCTGCGCATCGGGTTCGTGGTCGGGTTGTATGTGTTCCTCGCAGTGGTGGTGCGGACACTGTGGCGCGACCTCCGGGCCGCTGTGTCGGGTGCGGGACCATCGGTCGGGCGGCTCATCGTGGTGGCGTCGCCCCTTGGTCGACCGGAGCCGGGCAGCTCCGTTCCGATCGATGCCGTGACCAGCCTGGGTGGTGATGTCAACAACACGCTGGTCGTGGACGACCCGGAGGTATCCAGCCGGCATGCGCTGCTGACGTTTCGGGGCCACGCGTGGTATCTCGAGGAGCAAGGCGCCGGTGTAGCGATCCGCGTCAACGGCGAGGTAGTCGACGGCGCAGCCACTGTCCGGTTCGGCGATGAGATCGGACTGGGGCGAGTGCGTCTGCGGCTGGAGCGCCCAGACGAGAGGGCCGACACGTGATCGGCCACCTTCGGGCGCTTCGGCTGCGGCCGCGCCCGAGAGAACGTGAATCGCGATTGATGCTGGTGGTGGCGCTGACACTCACCGTCGGTTGGGTGGGCCTGGCCTCGACTCGTAGCGGCGCGCTGAGCATCGGTGATCCGGTGCCCCTGGCTTGCTGGCTGCTGGCACTCGGTGGCGTCCACCTGGCCTTCATCATCAGCGGTCGCGACATGGACCAGATCCTGTTGCCCCTGGTGGGCATGCTCGGTGGTATCTCGCTGCTGGTCATGGAGCGGTTGCCTCAGGGCCTTGCCGTACAGCGGCTAGGTGACCGGACCCTGATGCTGGCCGACCTGCAATTGCTGTGGCTGCTCCTTGGCCTGGGCGTGCTGGGCGTGACCGCTATCACTATCCGAAGCGTCCGCTGGCTGCGGGAGTATCGCTACACCTGGGCGCTAGCTGGTATCGGCCTGCTGGCCGCGGTCTTCCTGCTGGGGGACGAGGTCAATGGGGCCCGGCTTTCGATCCGCCTGGGGCCGCTGACGGGGCAGCCATCGGAGTTGCTGAAGGTGATCCTGGTGGTGTTCCTGGCGGCATATCTGGCTGACAACCGGCCCATCCTTGCCCGCATCAGCATGCGGCTGGGGCCCGTGTCCCTGCCACCGCTTCCATATCTGTTGCCGATGCTCGCGATGTGGGGCATCGCCCTGGCAATGGTCATCGTGCAGCGGGATCTGGGCGCCGCGCTGTTGTTGTTCAGCGTCTTCCTGTCGTTGCTGTATATCGCCACCCGGCGCGCGTCGTTCGTGCTGGTTGGACTGGTCCTGTTCCTGGTCGGGGCCGCGCTGCTGTACAGCCAACTGGGGCACGTACGGACGAGGGTGGACATCTGGCTCGATCCGTGGGCCGATCCACTCGGACGCGGTTACCAGGTCATCCAGGCGCTGTACGCATTCGGTCGAGGCGGCGTCCTGGGCACTGGTCTGGGTGCCGGGTTGCCGACGGTGGGGGATACGCCGGCGATTCCGCTCGTGCACACCGACTTCACGTTCGCGGCCGTGGGTGAAGAACTGGGTCTCATGGGCGCACTGGCCCTGGGCTGCCTGTACCTGGTGGTCGCCGAACGCGGGCTGCGCATCGCAGCACGCGCGCCGGACGAGTTCCAGGCGCTGCTCGCAGCGGGTCTGACGCTCGTGATCGTGCTTCAAGCGGCACTCATCATGGCTGCCAACCTGCGGCTCGTGCCGCTCACGGGTGTCACCCTGCCCTTCGTCAGCTATGGTGGATCGTCGGTCCTTACCAACGCGCTCGTCATCGGGTTGCTGCTTGCGCTCAGCGATCGGAGGGCGGTCAGGGGTGTGCCGGTGCCATCCTTCCGCATCGGCCGGTCGGTGACCGCCTGATGCCGGCACCGGGCATCGGCAGCGGCCTCCTCCGCGTCGGGATGGTCCTGTGCCTGGTCTACGCGGTGATCGCGGTAGGGGCCGGTCTGTTGCAGGTCGTGCAAGCTGGGCCCCTGAGCACTGACCCGCGTAATCCCCTCCAGCTGGCGGCGGAACGGGCCCCGCGGGGCCGCATCATGGACGCCCGCGGCGTGGTGGTCGCCACGGATGCCCGGTCGGCAGGTGGTGCTCGACGTCGACGGTACCCTCACCCGGCGATGGCGCCCATCACCGGGTACAAGAGCGTCGTCTTCGGCGCCGCGGGCCTGGAGCGGACGTACGACCGACAGTTGATGGGCCTCGACCAGCTGCGCCCTGGCGGTGAGCTGCTCCGGAAGTTCCAGTCGGGCCGGTCCGACCCCAACGACCTGGTGCTCTCGGTCGACGTTCGCCTCCAGGAGCTGGCCGCACGATCCCTGGGCGACCAGCGAGGCGCGGTTGTGGCCATCGAGCCCGCAACGGGACGCATCCTTGCACTGGTCAGCACCCCCGGTTTCGACGCGGCACGACTCAGTGACCCGGTCAGCGGACATGCCTACCTGGCCAGCCTCGACCAGGACGCGTCGGCACCATTGTTGGACCGCGCGACTCAGGGCCGGTACGTCCCCGGTTCGGTGTTCAAGTTGGTGACCGCCGCTGCCGGGCTGGAATCGGGAGCCATCGGAGCGGGCACCACGTTTGACGACCAGCCGGTTCAGTCTCGCCGAGGCTTCGCACTCGACGGATTCCGCATCCGGGACGCGGCTCGGACCGTGCAGCTCGACCACCCCTTGAACCTCCCCGAGGCCATGGAGGTCTCCAGTAACGTCTGGTTCGCCCACGCGGGTCTGGCTACCGGCGCCCGCGCTCTCATGGGGTTTGCCCAACGGCTTGGCTTTGGGTCGGCCGTCGGGTTCGACCTGCCAACCGCATCCAGCCAGCTCAATGGTGGGGACGGACCACTCGAGGGTTTCGCCGACCGGGTGGAGCTTGCCAACGCCGCTTTCGGGCAGGGGGAGGTCGTCGCGACGCCGCTCCAGATGGCGCTCGTGGTCGCGGCCATCGCCAACGGCGGCCTGCTGATGCAGCCGACGCTCGTCGACCGGCTGGTACCCCATCGCGGCAATGAACAGCGCCTCGGACCGCGCACTCTTGGTCGGGTGCTCACGAACGAGACCGCCGAGACACTGCGGGACGCCATGGTACAGGCCGTCCAGGGCCGATATGCGGAGCACTATGCGGGCGCGGCCAAGGTCGCTGGCATCACGACCGCGGGCAAGAGCGGTACGGCCCAGTTGGGTCCCGGCCAGCGACCGCATTCCTGGTTCGTGGGATTTCGCGCCCGCGGACGAGCCGCGGATCGCCATCGTGGTCGTGGTCGAGAACGCGGGTTCCGGAAGCGAGCGAGCCGTGCCCCTGGGTGGTCGACTGATGACCGCGTGGCTCAAGCGCTTCGCGCCTTCACGGTAGGCACGTTCCTGCTGGGAGCGACCTCGACCCGCGTTGGGTGGACGGCGTACCATCCGCGGGACGCGTCGCCCCTGCATGGCCCGGGCAGGAGACGGCGCGGTCCCATATCCATACGAGGACGTTGCGTGTCCAAGATCCAGGAGTCGGTCGAGCGGGTGGCTGCCAACGTGGAGCGCGTGATCGTCGGCAAGCACGCCGAGGTTCGGCTCGCCCTCGTGGCGCTGCTCTGCCAGGGACATCTGCTCATCGAGGACGTGCCGGGCACCGGCAAGACCATGCTGGCAAAGGCGATCGCCCGGTCGCTCGGGTGCTCCTTCCGACGCATCCAGTTCACACCGGACCTGCTGCCGACCGATGTCACGGGCCTCTCCATCTACAACCAGAAGACCCAGGAGTTCGAGTTCCGTCCAGGGCCCATCGTCAGCCAGATCGTGCTCGCCGATGAGATCAACCGGGCGACACCCAAGACACAGTCGGCGCTGCTCGAGTGCATGGAAGAGCGGCACATGACCGTTGACGGCATCAGCTACCAGATGCCCGACCCGTTCCTGGTCATCGCCACCCAGAACCCCATCGAATACGAGGGGACGTTCAGCCTGCCCGAGGCGCAGCTGGACCGTTTCATGCTCCGCATCCGGCTGGGGTATCCAGCGCCGCTCCAGGAGATCGTGATCCTCGACGAGCAGAAGCGCAGCCACCCGCTGGAGCAACTGCCGGTCGTGGCCGAGGTCGAGGAGCTGATGGCGATGCAGGCCGGGGTACGCGAGATCTACGTCGACTCTGCCATCTCCGACTACATCGTGCGGCTGGTCAACGCCACCCGGGCGCACCCGGATGTGTACCTGGGTGCTTCGCCGCGCGGTTCGTTGGCGCTTGTATCGGGCCGGTCAGGCATATGCGGCGATCTCCGGCCGCGACTTCGTCATTCCCGACGACGTCAAGATCCTCGCCGAGCCGGCCCTGGCCCACAGGCTGATCGTTCGGACCGCAGCTACGATCCGCGACGTGGCACCCGGAGCCATCGTTCGGGAGCTCCTGGACGTGGTCCCCGTGGATGGTCGGGTCCCAGCGGCTGGCGACCGTGGACCGCTGCCCGTCTGAGTATGTCTTGAGCGCCGACCCTTGATCGGCGAACGGATCGGATGATGCGACGGCTACACGTCTTTCTGACCGCAGGATCGCTGGGAATCGCGGCCCTCGCCACCGGGTCGACAGCCCTCGCATTCCTGTTCTATCTGTTGATCCTTGTCATCGGCGGATGCTGGTCGATCACTCGACTCTCCCTCCGAGGCCTGGAGGCGGGATTCGCACTCGACCGGTCTACGGCCCAGGTGGGCGAGACCCTGAACGTGAGCTATACCGTGCGCGACCGCAGCCGCATGCCCAAGCTGTGGCTGGACGTGCACAACCCATCCGCCCTGTCCGTGCGCATCCCCGGACGCGCCGTCAGCCTGTGGGCTGGTCAGCAGGTGAGTTGGTCGGTGCCCGTGGCGCTGACGCGCAGGGGACACCACCGCATCGACCCCATGGTCATTCGGACCGGCGATCCCCTGGGCCTGTTCGAGGCGTTCGCCACCGTCGGCCCCGGCGCCACGGTAGTGGTCACTCCACGGGTCGAGCCGTTACCACTGTTCAAGCTGCCATCCGCGATGGCCGAGGGTTCCGCCGCGCGTCCGGAGCGTAGCGTGCAGACCACGCCGCTCGTGAGCGGGGTTCGTCCATACGCACCAACCGATGCCTTCAACCGGATCCACTGGCGGTCGAGTGCCCGGCACGGGGAGTTGCAGGTCAAGGAGTTCGAGATCCAGCGCACCGCCGACATCTGGATATACCTGGACCTGGATCGTGGAGTCAACATCGGCATCGATGACGTCGCCACCGTGGAGACGGCGGTCCGCACCGCGGCATCGATCTGTACGCGGGCACTCGACCAGGGCCGCGCCGTAGGCATGGAGGCGTTCGGGATCCGGCGCGCCATCCTGCCCGCCGACCGCGGCGCCCGACAGCGCCAGAAGGTGCTGCATCTGCTCGCGGCGGTCAGCGCAGATGGCAGTGTGCCGCTGCGCGAAGTACTCGTGGAGAGTCTGGGTCGGCTGCGGCGAGGCACGACCGCAGTGATCATCACGCCATCGCTGGACCCGGGGTGGGTGCGGCCCCTGGCCGGTCTCCGCCGGCGCGGTGTCGCCGCATTCGCGGTCATCATCGACCCGCCGGCACACGATGCCCAGACCCGACTGATCTCGGGCCTGCCGAATGCGGACGCGGGCGGGCGCGACGTCTGGGCGAGGGAAGTGCGTGCGCTGAGGCACGCCCTCGCCGAACAGGACATCCGATCTGTGCTGGTGGACCCGACGAGGCCCCTGGCGGTCCAGCTGGCGGTCACCGCATCCATGGACCGGGCAGCATGACCGCGATCGCCGTCACCGGCCACCCGATCGTGCGGTCCTCGCGCATCCGACGGATGCTGGCGGGCCCCCGCCAGGGGTGGAGCAGCCTCGTCTTGCTGGTGATGATGCTGGCTGCCACCGGTGCCGCCATCGACGAGCCAGCCTGGATGGGGTTTGGACCCGACGGCGCCAGCCAGACAGGCCTGCTGCCCTTGCTGATGGTCGTTGCCGGGTTGACCGGGGCCGTGTTGTCATGGAGTCGCCTGTCTCCCGGCTGGGTGGACCTGATATCCGCCGTGATCGGCACGGCAGCTGGCCTGCTGTTCGCCTCGGGTGCGGTCTCTGAGGCGGTCGCATTGGCAGACCGCATGCGCGACCTCAACGAGTCGCTCACCCGATTCCTGCACGACGTCCTCGTCAGCGGGATCCGCACGCAGGAGACCTCCGCCTTCCTGATGACGTTGAGTGCGCTTGCCTGGACCTCGGGCGTGTTCGCGGCCATCAGCGTCTTTCGCCGATCCCATG
Source organism: uncultured Chloroflexia bacterium (assembly GCA_963760625.1). Taxonomy (GTDB): domain Bacteria; phylum Chloroflexota; class Limnocylindria; order Limnocylindrales; family CSP1-4; genus JAFMJV01. Next base: position 243,596 of record CAVXDU010000002.1, on the reverse strand, counting down.
CAGCAGGGGCGATCGTGCCCCTGGGCGCGATGCTGGTGGTGGAGAGTCCTGGTGGCTCACCAGCCGCAGGAGTTGTGGCTGGTGCTGTTCGCGGGAGCGTCGCTGCTGCTGCTGCTGCGATTGGACCTGGAGGAGCAGCGACAGCGCTGGCTTCGACGCCGCATCTCGGGTGGCCAGGCGGTCGGCGGTCTGTTCCTGGGTGGCGGCGCAGTGCTCGTGGCCTTGATGCTGCTGGGCTCGATAGCGTTGGCGGGATGGGCGAACTCCGCGTCCGTGACGGCCGCGTTCCCTCAGCTGGACACGTTCGTGTCGGATCTCGCGACGAGCATCCAGGGTCTCGTGGGCACAGTGCCCCAGGGGTCGCGGGGAACCAACGGGGAGTTCCCGGAACGACGCCCGGTGGGCAACTCCTGGAGCACCGGCCATACGGCGGTGTTCGTTGCCGAGCCGCTCGACCAGGGACCCCACTACTGGCGTGCCGCCGCGTATGACACTCTTGACGGGCGCACCTGGCGCCGAACAGGGTCGACCACCCAGGACATCCCGACGGGTGAGGACCTGCTCGACGCGAGCGAGGACGCCGTGAGCGACGGATCACCCTATCACCAGCTGGTGGTGGCCGACATCACCTCGCGCGATCTCGCCGGATTGCAACTGCCGGCACCCCAGAACCCGGTCATGCTGGACCGGGACGCTCGCCTGACGCTCATGGATGACGAAGGAACGTTCCAGGTGTTCGGCCTGCAGGGACGGCTGCCGGTCGGGGATCGATATCGGGTCACAGCCATGGAACCTGCCATCGGCCTCCCCGACGGCCTGACGATTAACCGTCTGATCGCGGGTGGGACCGACTACCCGGATTGGATCGAGCCGTTCCTGGCCATCCAACCGGGAAGCACTGGTCCGCGCACCCTCGCCGAGGCCAAAGCCATCCGGGAGTCGCTGCCGCGACGCCTTCGGGACCCGTACCGGTTGGCGGCAGCGACCCAGGACTCTGCTGCGAAGCGACCCCAGGTTCAGCTATACCCCGGACATCCGGCATACCTGTGAGTCGGGCGAGGCGGTGTCCGAATGCCTGTTGCGGACCGGCACGGGGTTCTGTCAGCAGTACGCAACGACCATGGTCATGCTGCTCCGAACGCTCAAGGTCCCCGCGCGCTACATCGAGGGGTACCTGCCGGGTACGCCCTCCAGCGATGGGCGGGAGTACGAGGTCGACGCGAGCGCTGCGCATGCGTGGGTCGAGGTGTGGTTCAACGACATCGGCTGGATCCGCTTCGATCCCACGCCAGGCGACCCCGCGCTCACAAGGAACGGTCAGCAACCCACCGAGCTGCCCCTTGGACCACCCATCGCGACACCTGGTCCGGAGGACAGCTTCTCGCCGGACCAGACCGGCGACGACTCCTTCGACCCGGACTCGAGTGATTCCCCGAGCCCCTCGGTAGAGCCTGAGGCGTCGCCCGATCCGAACGGGACGGCGTCGGGTGGTGACGGGGCCGTGCCTCCAGCTGTGGTCATGTTCCTGGCCGCGGTCATCGGCGCCCTGGCGCTTGGCCTGGGTGGCGGATTGGCGTGGTTCCGACGCTTCCCGGGCCGGGAACCGGAGGTGGCCTGGCGGGGCATCGTGAGCCTGGCCACTCGGCTCGGTGTCGGGCCGCGACCCAGTGAGACACCGTACGAGTACACGGTGACGCTGTCGAAGGTGGTGCCAGGCGTGGCGCGCGACTTGCGAGTCGTGGCCGATGCCAAGGTGGATGCCACGTACTCGCCGCCGACATCCCCCCGGGCATCCATGGCCACGCTCCGAGCCGCGTATCGCCGAGTCCGGATGAGCATGCTGCGGTTGTTCTTCCGTCGCGGCCGCTGACCGCAGCCCGCTCAGGGCTCGCCGAGGGCGGTGCGCAAGGTCTCGGATGAGGCGGACACGATGACCTCGTCACCAGCGTGCAACCGCCGGTCCCCAGGTGGGTGCGCGTCAAGGTCGCCGGGGCCACGGACGATGGCGAGGGTGTAGATGCCCCGGTCCGTAAGGTCGCTTACGGTTCGCCCCTCGAATCCGCTTCCCGGTTCGATCCTGCGCTGCTCGATGGAGAATGTCAGGTGCGATCGCGACAGGGCGGCATCGATGAAATCGACCACGGCCGGGCGAGTAGCCAGCTCCGCTATGCGTCGGCCCGCCATCACATACGGTGACACGATGCGGTCGGCACCGGCCTGCGCCAGTTTGGCCTCGGCCGACGTCGCGGCGGCCCGGCCGACGATGAACAGGCCGGGATTGATGGCACGAGCCGAGAGCACGACGTACACGTTGTTGGCGTCCGAGTCGATGGAGGCGATCAGGCCAGCCGCGCGATCGATGCCCGCAAGGTGGAGGACCGAGTCATCGGTCGCGTCCCCCTCGACGACGGCATAGCCGTCCGCACGCGCCCGCTCGACCGACTCCGGATAGACATCCAGGACCACTACCGGGCGACCGGATTGCCGAAGCTCCCGGGCGACGGTCGAACCGACTCGGCCGTACCCACACACGATGTAATGGGCACTCATGCCGTCCACTGTGCGTTGCATCCGCCTCCGTTCCCGGCGACCGCTGGTCAGGTCCGCGACCACGGTCTCCGCCATGATGCCTACTCCGCCGAAGATGAGCGCAGCGCCGCAGAAGGCTGCCGCGATGGTGACCAGGCGACCTGCCTCGTCAAGTTCCCGGACCTCTCGAAAGCCCACGGTCGTGAGCGTGATCGCCGTCATGTAGAACGCGTCGGAGACGGACCAGCCCTCCAGGACCAGGTACAACCCCGTGAATGCGATGGTCGCGGCTGCCACGGCCAGGAGCCACATCCGCAGGTGGGACCGGGTGACCACGAGGCGTGCTCGCCAGCGACGGGACAGCGGTGAGCCGCTGATCGAGGTCGGTGGTGATGCTGGTCCCCGCACTGACCAAGTCTAGGCGTATGGGAGGCTGCCTCGACCACCGGTGACGTCCCGGCAGGTGGGGCGCAGGGTCCCCTGGTTCACTCGCTATCGCGGCAGGTGGTCGGCCAGATTGTGGGCTCGAAGGCGCGGCCGCCCGGCACGGATCTCGACCACGGTGACGGAGCACAGCCCGAAGGGCAGCATCCAGAAATGGGTCCGGTCCAGGTCCAGGAGATGCATCAGCATGAGTCGGAGGATCCCGTCGTGGGCGACCACGATGACCCAGGGCTCACCGCCAGCCCCACCCGACCCGGAATCAGTGGGTCCCGCGCCTCGTTCGGAGCCATCCAGGACCGGTGACGGTTCGGACCGCGGCGATGTGGCTCGGAGAGCTGTCCCCAGATGCAGCAGGATCCGCTGGGCAGCGGCGGACGCGCGCTGCGATGCGCTGGCGAGCGATTCGCCTCCGGGTGGGTGGTGGCGGGTCGGAGTCGACCCGCCATGCGGCGAGCTCCTTCGGCCAGCGGTCAGCCACCTCCGCCTGGGTGCGTCCCTCCCATTGGCCGTGAGCGAGCTCCACGAGTCCGGGATCGGCAATGAGCGCTACCTCACCGTCGAATGCGGCCCCGATGGCGCGGGCGGTCGTTGCCGCTCGATCGAGTGGCGAGTGCCAGGTCCGCCCGGGCTGATAGGCTGGGACCGGCGTGCCAGCGTGCCCGCGGGACCCGGCCAGTCTGCTGGCTACCGCGGCCGCCTGTGCCTGACCGACGTCGGTCAGGGGTGGGTCGGCACTCCCCTGGAATCGGTCCTCGGCCAGCCAGGTCGTCTGTCCGTGCCGGACCAGGACCAGGGTCGCGTCGCCGCGATCGCCATCATCGCCGCGCTCGATGTCGCCCTGCCCCGACCAGGTCGGCACTAGACCAGGTCGATCAGCCACAGGTCAAGGACGGCATCCTCGGCGCGGATGCGTGCGGTCGCTTCGGGGGGTACCGCGTCGTCGAGGGCCAGGATCATGAACGCGTCGGCGCGCGCCTCGGTGCGGGCGAGGTACATGGCGCTGATGTTGACGTCCGACTCACCCAGGATGCGGCCGACGGTACCCATGGTGCCCGGCCGGTCGCGGTGCCTGGTAACCAGCATGTGGGCGGCGACAGGTACGTCCAGCCAGTGCTCGTCAAGACGGACGATGCGTGGCTCTGTCGCCGCGATGGTGCCGCCCACGGCAGTCGCCGGGCCCGACAGCGTGACCAGCGATGCGTATCGACCGGCGTCAGGCGTCTTGCGTTCTGCGATGACGATGCCGCGAGCCCTGGCGATCGCCGAGGCATTGACGATCGTGATGCGGTCCTCGGTGTCCTGCTCCAGCAACCCCCCGAGGGTCGCGGCGACGAGTGACGAGGTGTCATGGGATGCCAGCTCACCCGCGACCTCCAGGGTGAGGCCGGACAGGTTCGGGGCGAACCGGGCGTAGAACTGACCGAGCGTGCGAGCCAGTGGTAGATAGGGCGCGATGGCCCGTGCGGTCTCGGGCGTGCAGCAGCGGCGCATTGACCGCGTAGCGTGCTGAGCGTCCGGCAAGAACCTCCACGACCTGCTCGCAGGCTTCGACGGCTACCCGGGTCTGGGCCTCTTCCGTCGACGCACCCAGATGCGGTGTGAGGATCGTGTCGTGGCGCCGTCAGCAGCGGATTATCCGGCGGCTGGGGGCTCGGTGGAGTAGACATCGATGGCGGCGCCCGCGATGGTACCCGCGTGGAGCGCAGCTGACAGGTCGGCCTCATCGATCACGCCGCCGCGCGCCACATTGACCAGCAGCGCGCCCCGCTTCATGGTCGCCAGTTCGGCGGCCCCGATCATGCCCCGTGTCTTGGGCGTCAGCGGCACGTGCACGGTCACCGCGTCAGCCGCCGCGAGGATGTCGGCGACCGTGCTCAGGCGAACGCCGTGGAGCGCGGCCGCCTCCTCGGTAACGAAGGGGTCGTAGCCGATGACGTCCATCTCGAGGCCGCGCGCCCGGTCCGCGACCGCCATCCCGATCTTGCCCAGGCCGATGATGCCCAGCGTCTGGCCACGGAGCTCGTGACCGGTGAACTGGGGACGCGTCCATTCTCCCCTGCGCATCGAGGCGTCGGCCGCCGCGATGTGGCGCGCGAGCGACATCAGCAACGCGAGGGTGTGCTCGGTGGCCGCGACGGTATTGCCGGTCGGCGCGTTGACCACCACGATCCCCGCCGCGGTGGCAGCGGCCAGGTCCACGTTGTCGACACCCACGCCAGCCCGTCCGATGATGGTCAGGCGCTTGCCTGCGGCGATCGCTTCGGCATCGACCTGGACCTGGCTGCGCACCAGGAGCGCGTCGTACTCCGGCAGGCAGGCAAGGAACTCCTCGCGCGGGATCCCCACGCGTTCGTCGACGTCGTGCGCGGCGCGCAGGAGGGCAAGGCCCTCCGGCGCGAGCTTCTCGGCGACGAGTATCCGGGCGCGCGCACCCGCGGTCGTGGCGGCGGTATTCACGTCAGACGCTCAGGCCGATGCGCCGACGGCGGCGAGTTCCTGGCTCGATGGACCCGCCTCCCGCGCGGCCTCCCTGGCGGCCTCGACAGCCACGCCCTGGGCCACCGGGATGCCAAGGGCGACGGCAGTGGCTTCGAGCGTCTCGAGCGCCCGGATGATGTCATCCAGATGGACGTCGCCCAGGTGGCCGACCCGGAAGATCTTGCCCGTGAGGGCGCCCTGGCCACCCGCCAGCACCAAACCTCTGCTGCGCAGCTCCTTGCTCACCGCAGACCACTCCACGCCCTCGGGAACGTGGGCCGATGTCACGGTGTTTGAGGCGTGCGCCGGGTCCGCGAACAGCCGGAATCCCATGGCCGACAGGCCAGCACGTGTCGCGGCCGCGACCGCTGCGTGGCGCACGAAGATGGCCTCGTAGCCTTCTGCCGCGATGAGCTCAAGGGCAGCATCGAGGGCGAAGGCGATGCCCACGGCCGGCGTCCAGGGTGTCTCGCCCTTGGCCGCCGCGTCCCGTGCCCGGCGCAGGTCGAAGTAGAACCGGGGGATGGACGCCGTCTCGTTGGCGGTCCATGCCCGCTCCGAGACACTGACCATTGCCATGCCGGGCGGCACCATCCAGCTCTTCTGGGAACCGGTGGCGACGACATCCAGACCCCAGCCATCAGTCTCGAACGGGACCGCTCCAAGGCCGCTGATGCCGTCGACGATGATGAGCGCATCAGGTGCCGTGGCGTGGATGACCGCGGAGATCTCCTGGAGGGGATTCGTCACGCCCGTCGATGTCTCGTTGTGGGTGACGAGGACAGCCTTGGCCGGCGTGCCCGCGGCAGCGAGCGAGCGGAGTCGGTCACCGACCATGGCCGGGTCGGCCGCCTTACCCCACTCCACGGCGTACTTGTCCACATCGACCCCGTAGCGGTTGGCTATGGCAGCGAGCCGGTCGCCGAAGACGCCGATGGTCACCGACAGCACGTGGTCGCCGGGGGACAGGAAGTTGACCACGATGGCTTCCAGGCCACCAGTGCCCGACGCGGTCAGGAGCAGGACATCGTTCGAGGTCCGGAATCCCTGCTGCAGGCCAGTCGACACGCGTGCCAGTAATGCCTTGAACTCGGGTCCACGATGATTGACCATCTGCCGCGAACCCGCCTCACGAACCGACGCGGGCAGCGTGGTTGGTCCTGGGATGCGCAGGTTGGTCGTGTCGGACACGTCGGGACTCCTATCCGGTGCTACCGGGGCTTGATGGGACACGCCGGCACGGCCTTCATGGCGGCGTAGGCCGATGGTACCCGGGATGGCCGGTCGGCACCGACGGGAGCGGATACCCAGGGTCGTGGCCGCATACACTCGCCCGATGCCCGCCCGTCGCATATCCACCAGCGACCCCGGAGCATTGCCGCTGCCCGGGGTTACTGAGACGTCGGCGCACGCGCCACTCGCTGCCCGGATGCGGCCCGCCAGCCTGGATGAGGTGGTAGGACAGTCGGCACTGATGGGGGAGCGCGGTGCGATCCGCCGGATGCTGGATAGGGGCACCCTGGTATCGATGATCCTGTGGGGCCCACCCGGCGTCGGCAAGACCACCCTCGCGCGGCTCATGGCGGACCAGGTCGACGCGCCCTTCACCACCCTGTCGGCGGTCATGAGTGGCGTCGCGGACGTGCGTGCCGTCATCGCCCGGGCTCGCGATTGGATCGATCGAGGGGGACAGGCCACGGTCCTGTTCCTGGACGAGATCCATCGCTTCAACAAGGGCCAGCAGGACGCCCTCCTGCCCCAGGTCGAGGACGGCACCCTGACACTCATCGGCGCAACGACCGAGAATCCCTACTTCTCGGTCAACTCGGCGCTCCTGTCCCGGTTGCGGGTGTTCCGACTCGAGCCCCTGTCGGACGAGGAGGTCGGGACCCTGGTGGATCGGGCGCTGGTGGACCCTCGCGGTCTCTCGGGAGCGGTCGGATTGTCCGGCGAGGCGCGGGAGCACCTGGTCGCCATCAGCGCCGGTGACGCACGGGCGGCGCTGAACGTCCTGGAGGCCGCCGCGGGCATGGCAGATCCGGCCGCCGATACGGACATCGGCGGCGGGGGTGGCGACGGTCGGCGTCAGCCTTGACCTGATCGAGACGGCCGCACAGCAACGGATCCTGGCCTACGACCGCACCGGCGATGGCCACTACGGCACGGTGTCCGCGTTCATCAAGAGCATGCGCGGCAACGACGTCGATGCCACGCTCTATTGGCTGGCGACCATGGTCGCGGCGGGGGAGGATCCCCGGTTCATCGCGCGACGCATCGTCATCTGCGCCAGTGAGGATGTCGGCAACGCCGACCCGCGCGCCATCCAGGTCGCTGTGGCTGCGGCCGGTGCCCTGGAACTCGTCGGTCTGCCGGAGGCACAGTACGCCCTGGCACAGGCGGCAGCGTACGTGGCAAGCGCGCCCAAATCGAACCGTGTTGGTCAGGCGTACTTTGCCGCAGTGGCAGATGTGCAGTCGCATGGCTCCCAACCGGTGCCGCCACATCTGCTACCCGCCAGCCACCCCCGGATGAAGGCCCACGGCATCGGTGTCGGGTATCGCTACCCGCACGACTACGAGGGTGCGGACGTGGAGCAGCAGTACCTGCCCGACCTGCTCGCTGGCACGCGCTACTACAGCCCGAGCGACCAGGGATATGAGGCGAACATCGGGGCGCGGTTGACCGCCCGCGACGAGGTGCGTCGCTCGGGCAAGCCGCGACGGAAGCCGGCATGACGATCGAGAGCGCCGGCGCTGGCTCGGTCCACGAGACACGGACGACTGAACACTCGGAGACTGAACACTCGAACTGAACTCGAGGAATTCCCGGGTGGGCGCTCTCTAATAGATGCCGAACACGTTGGCTACGACGACGATGAGCCAGAGCACGATGAGGGCCACGAACAGGCCGATGGCCACCATCGTGATATGACGCAGGTCCTCGCCTACATAGACGTATTCCTGCGAGGCGCGTGCGGCCAGGAGGCTGTTGGGCTTGACCTTGACGTGCCCTCGCTGGTGGCTTGCGACGGCCGCCGCTGTCACCGTTGTCGCCGCCGCGGTGGCGGTCGCGGTCGCGGGCACTCGAGGGGCAGACTCGGCCAGGACGATCGCGGCATCAAGGTCGCTCTGACGGGGCGCGGCACCGGGGATGGCGGCAGGCGGCTGCGACCCCGGTCGCGGCGAACCGGTCGACGGGAGGCTCTTCTTCACGGGAGCCTGGCCCGGCCGATAGGCCGAGGTCGGTGTGATGCCGCGGGTGCGCTTGGCCACGAGCTGGGAGTCCTCCTGTGCCCCGGGCCGCCGGGGTCCTGGGCTGTCGGTCGTTCGGTCGGGAAGGATAGCATCGCACCGGGTTACGATCGACCGACCGAATCGCTGCCTGGCCAATGGGGATCCGTCCGATGCAGTCGTTGCTTGACGCGCTCCAGTCCGCGTCCGGGGTGCTGGCATGCGTCGCCCTCGCGGTCGCCGTGTGCTCGCTGTGGGTGGTCGCGCGGCAGGGCCGACAGCCATTGCCGCCGGCCCCGACGCCCTACACCGGGGAGGATCCCATCCTGGATCAACTGCTGGCGTCGCAGATGCAGCGACTGGATGGGGTCGCCGACGAGCTGCTGGCCCAGGGAGCACGGATCCGGGCCATGGAGACCCTCGGACGACATGCGGTCCAGCGGGTGGGTATCGTGCGCTACAACCCGTTCGAGGACACCGGGGGCAACCAGAGCTTCGCGCTGGCACTGCTGGATGCCGACGCCAACGGCGTCATGCTCACGAGCCTCCATTCGCGCCACGCCACGCGGGTCTATCTGCGGACCATCATCGGGGGCCGGAGCGATGCGGCGCTGTCCGCACAGGAGTCGGAAGCGCTACGCCAGGCGGGTGTCGCGAGCCAGGGCTAGGACGTGCCACGATAGGTGGCACGCCGACGGGCGATCATCTGGCCATGATCGCTGAACGACCAGGCCGCGCGCACCGCATCGGGACCCTCACCGGACAGACACGACTCATGGCTCCGGTCTCCCTGGAGTCGGTGCATGCGCTGTTGCGGGGTCTCGACCGTGATCAGCGACGTGCCGTTACCCATCGGCAGGGTCCACTCCTGGTGGTGGCTGGACCCGGCACCGGCAAGACCGAGGTCATCACTCGGCGCATCGCGTGGCTGATCGCCACGAAGCGGGCGCGACCGCAGCAGATCCTGGCACTCACGTTCACGGACAAGGCCGCCACCGACATGCAGGCCCGTGTCGACCTGCTCGTGCCCTACGGTCAGGCAGAGTCGTCCATCCTGACATTTCATTCCTTGGGAGACCGGGTGCTGCGCGAGTTCGGGCATGAGTTGGGCCTGCCCGATGCGCCAAGGATCATCGGTCGCTCGGATCAGGTAGTGCTCCTGCGGGAGCACCTGTTCGACCTTGGCCTCCGGAGGTACCTGCCGCTCGGCGACCCCACGCGTTTCCTGGGAGCGCTCGCGGATCTGTTCGGTCGGGCCAAGGACTCAGGTGTGGCGCCAGCCGAGTTCGCAGCATATGCCGCCGAGCTGGCGGCGGGCGCGGATGCGGCCGTCATCGGTGCCCCTGACGATGCGACGCGGATGGTCGCCCGATCGCTCGTGGACGAGGCGGCTGGTCAAGGGGAGCTTGCTGGGGCGTACGGCCGGTACCAGGAGCTGATGCTTGCTCAGGGCCTGCTGGACTTTGGGGACCTGGTGTCGCTGACCACGCGCCTGCTGCGGGAACGGCCGTCGGTCGCCGGGGAGCTGACGGACAGGTTCAGGTTCGTGCTGGTGGACGAGGCGCAGGACATCGACTCGGTGCAACTGGAGCTGTTGCGACTGCTGACGCCCGGTCGGGAGTTGACCCTGGTCGGCGACGACGACCAGGCGATCTACGCGTTCCGGGGGGCAGCGGTCGAGCACCTGCTTGACCTGAGCGACGAGCCCGGCATGCGGCGGGTCGTCCTGCGCACGAGCCACCGATCGCACGCGCCGATCCTTATCGCCGCGCAGCGCCTGATCCGCCACAACGACCCCCATCGGCTCGAGGTCAGGCACGGGCTGGACAAGCAGTTGCGGCCACGTCGCCGGCCACGCCGACCGGTGCCGGTCCGGGAGATCGCGTTCCGGACGATCGGTGAGGAAGCCGACTCGATCGCGACGGAGATCGCGGTACGTGTGGCGGGTGGGGAACGAGCTGCGGACTTCGCGGTCCTGGTGCGAACGAATGCGGACGCCGGGCCGATACTGCGCAGCCTCGAGATGCGGGGCGTGCCGTCCAGGACCGCCTTCGGTCGCCCGCTGGCAGCGGCGCCAGAGGTCCGGGAGCTGCTGGCCTTCCTGCGTGTCGTCGCGGATCCGGAGTCGTCCATGGACCTGTATGCGGTGGCCACGGGCGAGCCATATCGACTGGGCGGGGAGGACCTGACCGCTTTGCTGGGTCTGGCATCACGGCGCCACCGCTCGTTGTGGTCGGTCGTTCGAGAGGTGCTGGAGCAGCCCGGCCTTCTGCGAATGCGCAAGGCCACCAGGACCGCCGCGCAGCGGCTAGTGGACGATCTGTTGCTGGCGGTCGAGACGTCGCACGCGGTCCCGACCGGCAACCTCCTGTATGACCACCTCCGTCGCAGTGGTCGCTATCCCAGTCTGGTGGCGGCTGCGGAGCGGGGCGACGACGGACCCCTGCGGCGGGTCGCACGACTATTCGAGATCATCGCGTCGCGATCGGCGCTTGTTGCGGACCCGCGGGTGGCAGCCCTGCTGCCGCACCTCGATGCCCTGATCGAAGCCGGCGATGAGACGGCGGGGGATGACACGGGCGCTGATGGTGATGCGGTGTCGGTGCTCACCGCGCACAAGGCCAAGGGCCTGGAGTTTCGCGTGGTGTTCCTGGCGGGACTGGTCGAGGGCCGATTCCCGATGCGCGGCCGCCCGGATCGTCTTGCGCTGCCTGATCCACTTCGGTCGGGCCATGCCACCGAGGAGGCTCCGTGGGCTGAGGAGCGGAGGCTCTGCTTCGTGGCCATGACCCGGGCCCGCGACGAGCTGGTCCTGAGCCATGCGGTGGAGTCTGCCACCGGACGTATCCGACGACCGTCACCCTTCATCGCAGAAGCGCTCGACCGGTCGCCATCCGTGCCACGCCGCGGGATGCCGAACCTCGCCACGTTCCTGGCACCTTCCGGCCCGTCCGCGATGCCTGAGGCTGCCGCGCCGTTGCCACCGGCCGGATCCTGACCCTCAGTCACTCCCAGGTGGACGACTACCTGACCTGCCCGCTCAGATATCGACTGCGCCATATCGCTCGGGTACCCACGCCGCAACATCACGCCCTGGTAGTCGGCAACGCCTTGCACCAGGCCGTCGCCGCGTGGCACCTGGGGCAGCTACGTGGCCGCCCGCTTGACATCGAAGGCACGCTCGACGCGTTCCAGGCGCATTGGTCGAGCGAGGGATTCCTGTCGCGCCACCATGAGGAGGCACGATACGCCGCGGGCCAGGCCGCATTGCGTCGGTTCGTGGCGGCCGGCATCGACCCGGCCCGTGAGACGGTGGCGGTCGAACGCAGCTTCCAGGTGCGTCTGGGGGTGGATGTCGTGCGCGGCCGTTATGACCGGGTGGACCTGACACCTGACGGCGCGGTCATCACGGACTACAAGTCGAGCGATGTCCGAGAGCAGCGGCGGGCCGATGAGCGTGCCCGCGAATTGCTCCAGTTGCAGGTGTATGCCCTTGGATGGCAGGCCGAGACCGGGTCACTGCCCCTCCGCATGGAGTTGCATTTCCTCGACAGCGGCATCGTGGGACGCGTGGCTCCGGAACCCAGGCGCCTGGAGCGCGCCCTCCGCCTCCTGTCCCAGGTCGGAGATGGCATCCGCGCCGGCAGTTTTCCGGCCAAGCCGGATCGCATGACCTGCGGTTATTGCCCGTACCGCGACATCTGCCCGTCATCCGCGACATAGGCCGCCCAGTACTGGCTGACCATGCCCCGACACCACAGGGTCGCGTAGCATCCGTTGGCGCGTCCTGCTGGGTCCAGGCGGAAACCGGCGACGTGCCCCCAGGGGGCCGCATCATCTCGCCACCAGATTCCCATCACCTGACGGACCACGACGCATGATTCGACCGGTTGTATCCCGCCACCCAGGGCCCGGCGCATGACCCTGGGCTCGCGACCCTCCATTCCCGCTCTGGACATGGATCTGGAGGTCGCCTCCCAGGTCGAGCAGCACCGTGACGCCATCCTGGATGTGTCGCATCGGATCCATGCCGACCCGGAGGTGGCCTTCGAGGAGCGTCGGGCGGCGGCTCTCGTCGCGGACGTCATCGAGGCGCACGGATACGTCGTCGATCGTGGCCTGGGCAGCCTGGCCACGGCCGTCAGGGGCACGCTGACAGGCGGGCTGGGACCTGACGGTCCGAGCATCGCCGTCCTGGCCGAATACGATGCGCTCCCCGGAGTGGGCCACGCATGTGGCCACAACACCATGGCCGCAAGCGGAGTCGGCGCGGCGATCGCCCTGTCCGCGGTGGCGCCGCGATTCCGGGGACGGGTCGTGTTCCTGGGCACACCCGCCGAGGAGCTGGGCGCGGGCAAGGAGCTGCTGCTCCAGGCAGGTGCGTTCGAAGGCATCGACGCCGCGCTGCTATTCCATCCCAGCGACCGGACGCACACCCGCGTCATCCTCCTGGCCAGCGAGGACGTGGACGTGAACTTCGCGGGGCTCCAGTCGCATGCGGCGTCCGATCCGTGGTTGGGCCGGAACGCCCTCGACGCGATGATCCTGCTGTTCACCTCGATCGGGCTGTGGCGCCAGCAGCTCCGTCCCGATGCCAGGGTTCACGGCATCATCACTGACGGTGGTACCGCGCCCAATGTCATCCCGGCCCGAACGTCGGCGCGGTTCATGATTCGTGCCGCAGACCAGCAGGCATATGACCAGATGCGCGAGCGGTTCGAGGAGCAGGTTCGTGCAGCCGCCCAGGCCACGGGATGTCAAGGCAACGTCGTGTTCTCGGGCCGCTCGACCGTGATGCACAACAACGAGGTCCTGGCTGGGCTCTGGTCCGCGCGACTGCGCACAGGCGGGGGTGGCCGACGGTGACCCGGTCCCGGAACTGGCAGGCTCGTCGGACATGGGCAACGTCAGCCTTGCGGTGCCCGCCATCCACCCCTGTATCGCGATCTGCGATGAGGGGACCGCGGGGCATTCGGCCGAGTTCCGGGACGCGGCGAGCAGCCCGCGGGCCGACGCGGTCACCCTGCTGGCGGCCACCCTCGTGGCCCAGGTGGCCTGGGCTCTGCTGGACGATCCCTCCCTGGTGGAGGCCGCATGGCGGGAGCATCGTGGTGGCTGACCCGGGTGTCACCGCGGCGTGCCTCGCGCGCTACTACGACCTCGATCTGGAGGACGATCCCGGTGATCTGGACCTGTATCGAGCCATGGCCGAACGGACCGGTGGGCCGATACTGGAGTTGGCGGCAGGCAGCGGCAGGCTGGCGGTACCACTTGCGAGGTCCGGGTATGCCGTGACAGCAGTCGACAACGACCCAGCGATGCTGTTACGTGCGGAGCAGGCCTGGGCCGCCACACGCCGCCCCGCCGGCAGGCGGGGTGCCGGTTCCCTCGAGCTGGTCGATGCCGACCTGACCACCTTGGCTCTTGACGGGCGTTACGGACTGGCGTTCATCGGGCTCAATAGCCTGATGCTGCTCGATCTGGATGCGCAGCGACAGGCATTGCGGGTGCTCGCCACGCATCTGCGTCCGGACGGCGTCGGCATCATCGACATGGTCGTGATGGATGCCACGGATCTGGCCGGGTACGACGGGCGACTGTATCTCGACTGGATCCGCGACGATCCGGAGACCGGTGGCACGGTGACCAAGCTGTCGAGCGCGCGACACGATGCTGCGACGGCCACGGTCGTCGTCACCACGATGTTCGATGCCACCTCGCCGGGAGGCGGCGCCATCGAGCGGACGGTGCGAATCGACCGGCTGCACCTGAGGAGCGCCGCCGACCTCGTCCGCGATGCGCTCGATGCGGGTCTCCGGACCGAACTGCTGGCGGGGGATCACCAGGGTTCCCCGTTCGGCCCTGGCGCCGAGCGGGTCGTGCTCATCGCCGTGCCTGTATAGTCGCGCCGTGTCCGCCTCTACGGCGCATGTTCGCCTGCTTCTCGTCGAGGACGTCGCCCAGGTCTCGCAGTACATCCGCAACCTGCTCAACGCGCAGGATCAGGTGCAGCTGCTCGATGTCCTGACCGACGGTCGCCAGGCGTTCGATGCCGTCGCCCAGATCCGCCCTGATGTGCTGATGATCGATTCGCTGCTGCAGGGCAAGCTGGGTGGCCTTCAGCTGCTGGATCGGATCCGTTCGGCAGGCATCGACCTGCCTGTGATCCTCATCACCGTTCCGCAGCGTCCCGTGAAGGTCACGCCCGAAATGGGCATCGTGAAGATCCTGTCGATGCCCTTCAGTGGCTTCGACTTCATGAACGCGGTACAAGGTGCCAAGCAGGAGCACCTTGCACGGAAGCCCGACGCAACGTCGCGCACGATGGTCGTGTACAGCCCCAAGGGAGGCCTGGGCAAGACGACCCTGACGTTCAACCTCGCGGTCGCGATCGCCCAGATCCCCGGCCTGCGCGTCGTCGTGGTCGACGGCAGCCTGCAGTTCGGCGACGTTCGGGCGCTGCTGCGCGTCCCCGACTCGGCACCGTCGATGCTCCAGCTCCCGACGGACCGGGTCTCCGAGGCAGACCTCCAGGACGTCGTCTGGCGCGATCCATCGGGGATCGACATCCTGCTCGCGCCACCACGCGTCGAGATGGCCGAGATGGTCACCGTGCGCGACATGGAGAAGGTCCTCTCGCTCCTGAAACGCGTCTATAACGTTGTCATCGTGGACACGCCAACCGTGGTCAACGATATGGTCCTGGCCTTCTTCGACGCCAGTGACGTGATCATCGAGCTCGTCACGGCGGACTGGACGGTGGTTCGGAACGCGCGCCTGATGGCCCAGACGTTCGCGGCCATCGGGTATCCCATGGAGCGAGTGTGCTACGTACTCAACCGGGCGGGCGCGCCGGGCAGCATCGAACCGAGGGTGGTAGTGGAACAGCTGGGCCGTGTCCCGGACTTCACCATCCCGAGTGACGGGCGTCTGATCGTCAACGCCAACAACCAGGGCGTCCCATTCGTGCTGGTGGAGCCGGGTGCCCAGGCGACCGTCGACGTGGGCCGGATCGCCACCGCACTCACATCACGGCCCGTGCCGGTCGGCGCGGCCGCGGGCCGGTGAATCCGGGAGCCCGCCATCCGGTGATGCTCCTGCCGGGGTCGCGATGAGCGATCTGCGGCCCATCGGGCTGTTCGATTCGGGCGTCGGTGGGCTCACCGTGCTGCGCGAGATCCGGCGGCGACTGCCGCGCGAGAGCACCGTCTACCTGGGTGACAACGCTCGGGCGCCCTATGGGCCACGCAGGGACGACGAGGTCATCCGGTTCAGCGGCGAATGCCTGGACCAGCTGGTAGCACTGGATGTCAAGGCCATCGTGGTCGCATGCAACACGTCCTCCTCGGTCGCCCTCTCGTGGCTGCGACGCCGTTGCCCGTTGCCCATCCTCGGCGTCGTTCGGCCTGGTGCCATGGCGGCCGCGGGCGCCACCAGGAACCGCCGCATCGGGGTCATCGCCACCGAAGCGACCATCCGTTCGGGGGCCTACCCTCGGGCGATCGTGGAGGAGCGACCGGGCGTCCAGGTTCGTGCCCATGCGACCCCAGGACTGGTGCCCCTCGTGGAGGCTGGTCATCTCGAAGGCGCGAACGTGCGAGCTGTCGTGCGCGAGGCGCTTGCGCCCTTGCTGGCATCCGGGCACCCGGCGATGGACACGTTGTTGCTCGGCTGTACCCACTATCCACTGCTGGGACCGGTCATCGCGGACACCGTAGGCCCCGACATCGCGATCATCGACTCCGCGTCGGCGACGGCGGCCGCGCTGGCGGTGGTACTGGAGGTCGATGGGCTGGGTGCACCACCCGACCACCGGCCAGACCACGACTTGTACACCACCGGGGACGTGGCGGGCTTCCGTCGCACGGCGGCGCTCCTGTTCGGCGACCCTGCACCGGAGGTTCGTCAGGCGCGGTTGTCGACAGGCACGGCGCTTCTGGCGTCCGTCGGCCCAGCGACCGCACGGGCGTGATCGGTCAGGCTGCCAACCTTCAGGGCATCCTGTCCCGGGCGCGACTGGCCCGGGTCGCAGCCGTGGGTGTGGCCCTCGGGGCTGGGATGGTGGCACGACGCCTGGCCGAGCGGGGCATGCGGCAGTCCACCGAGGGGGTCGTCGACTGGGAAGTCGCGAATGCCATCGCGGCCAAGCGCCTCCGGGCGGCGCCAGGCGCCTTGTCGGCCGACGAGCTGGCCGGTGCCGCGCCTGCGTACGCACAGGCCATGGCAACCATCGTGCCCCTCCTCGAGCACCGGCTCGGTACCGCCATGCCAGGCGTCGTCGAGCGCCACGAGGTCGTCGACCGCCAGGGCTGGGCTCGTGCGAACGCGCGGGTCTTCCGGGAGCTCGTCGGGCACCTTGAGGCCGCGACCCTCGCCGGACGCCCGGGGACCGCGTCCGCAGGGGTGGCGATGATGGCGAATCGCTTCCTGGCCACCCGGCAGGTGGGCTACCTGCTGGGTTATCTGGGCACACGCGTCCTGGGCCAGTACGACGTGGCCCTGTTGTCGGCCGAGGAGTCGCCCGGCCGCCTGCTGTTCGTGGAGGAGAACATCCGCGCGACTTCGCGGACGTTGGGCATCCCGCTCGGCGACATGCGCACCTGGATCGCGTTGCACGAGGCCACGCACGCGTTCGAGCTGGAGGCGCATCCCTGGCTGCGGCCCTACCTCCGGGAGCGGCTCGAGCGCCAGATCAGTGCCTTCCTGGGCGAAGCCCGTGAACTGCAAGCGCGCGGCATCAGACACCTGCTGGTTCGATGGCGTGCGGCCGCATCCGAGGGGTCCCTGGCGGGGTTCATGTCGCCCGAGCAGCGTGGTCTGTTGCGCGAGGCACAGCTGGTGATGAGTCTCATGGAGGGATTCAGCGACTGGGTGATGGATGACGTCGGCGCGCACGTGCTGCCCGATGTGGCGGACATCCGTCGCCGGTTCGAGACGCGCCGGCGCCAGCGACGTCGGGGCCTGGACCGGATCCTGGCGCGATTGACGGGACTGGACCTGAAGCTGGAGCAATACCGCCGTGGCGAGCGGTTCGTGGCGGGCGTATTCGCCACGGGTGGGGAAGCGGCCCTGGGCCGTCTCTGGGAAGGTCCCTCCACCCTGCCCACCGATGCCGAGATGGATGCACCACACCTCTGGGTGGAGCGTGTCCTGCCTGCCGCGTCGACTGGTGGTACCGACCCGAGCCCTGACCCATGGCAGAGCCAGGGTCGCTGATGCCCGGCACTGGACCCGATGGTGTGCCAGCGGCCATCGCCCTCACGCCCATCCTGTCCGCCAGGTACCGGGAGGTAGACCTGGACCGGATCCGGGCGTCCGCTCCCGGCTCCCGGCTCGTGACCATCTCGCTCGAGGGCCTTGCGGACGGCCCCCTCGACGACGTCGAGGTGATGCTCCGTGGCCCGCTCCCGGCGGCAACGTTCGAACGCATCCTGGCCCGCGCCCCGCGGCTGACGTGGGTCCACTCTGCGACGGCCGGTGTGGAGCGTGTCCTGGTGCCCGCGGCGGCTGGCCGGGGACTCGTCATCACCAATGCCCGGGGCGTCTTCTCGGATCCCATCGCGGAGTACGTGATGATGATGATCCTGGCCATCATCCGGAAGCTGCCACAGCTGCTCTGGCTGCAGCGTGAGCGCACCTGGCAGCCCCTGCAAGCGACCGAGATGCGCGATATCACGGTGGGCATCGTCGGCCTCGGTTCCATCGGGCAGGCGGTGGCGTCTCTCGCCCTGGGCTTTGGATCACGCGTGCTGGCAATCAGGCGGTCGGAGGGACCCGCACCGGAAGGCCGCGGGTTGGAGGGCATCGACCGGGTCATGCGTCCGGAGCAGTTATCCGAGCTTCTGGGCGAGAGCGACATGGTCGTCCTTGCATTGCCCCTGACACCTGACACGGTCAACCTGTTCGATGCCCGGATGCTCGCCCGGATGCGACCCGGTTCGTGGCTCATCAACGTCGCGCGGGGCGGCCTGGTCGACGAGCGGGCACTCCTCCGGTCGTTACGTGACGGACCCATGACAGGCGCCGTGCTCGATGCATTCCAGGAGGAACCCCTGGCACCCGATTCTCCGCTGTACGGGGTGTCCAACCTCATCGTCACGCCCCACACGTCCTGGACAAGCGGACGCGTGCTCGATCGGACCATCGAGTTGTTCCGCGACAACCTGCTCCGGTACATCGCGGGCGAACCGCTTCACAACGTCGTGGATGCGACCCGGGGGTACTGACGCCGGATGCAGATCGCGATCGTGGGTCTCGCCAGGTCAGGCAAGACCACCGTGTTCAATACGCTCACCCGCGGGCATGCGGAGACCGGCGGCTTTGGCGGGTTCACGGTGAATACCGGTGTGGTCAAGGTGCCGGATGAGCGCCTGACGATGTTGACGGCCCGCTTCAAGCCCAAGCGGGAGGTGCCCGCGGATGTGACATACGTCGACCTGCCTGCACCACCCCTCGCCGCAGAGGGTGCCACCGCCGCGGACATCCCGGCCGATCAGCTGGCGCGTCTGCGGACGGCTGATGCGCTGCTGCACGTGGTCCGGGCTTTCGACGATCCGTCGCTGCCGCACCCTGACGGATCGGTCGATGCCTGGCGCGACATCGAGCGTCTGGAGCTGGAGTTCACGCTCGCGGACCTGTCGGTCGTCGAGAAACGGGTGGAGAAACTGCGCACCAGCGGCCGCCATGGGACACCGGCAGAACGCGAGGCGAACGAACGGGAGCTGGAGGTGCTCGAGCGCATCCTGCCCGCATTGACAGCAGGCCGGCCCATCCGCGACCTGGAGCTGTCGGACGACGACGCCAAGCGCGTGCGCGGGTTCCGGTTCCTGACCGAGAAGCCAGTCCTGGTGCTGCTCAACATCGGGGAGGCCGAGATCCCGCAAGCCGCGAAGGTCGCCGCTGCCATCACCGGGCGCATGACGCATCGCGCGACCATGGTGGAGGCCCTTTCGGCGCGTATCGAGATGGAGGTCGGCGAGCTACCCGACGAAGAGGCGGCCGTCTTCCGAGAGGACCTGGGACTCGAGGGTTCGAGCCTGGAGCACGTCATCCGGCTGAGCTACAAGTTGCTGGGCCTCATCTCGTTCTTCACGGCAGGACCGGACGAGACACGCGCCTGGACGATCCCCGAAGGCGCCACGGCGGTCGACGCTGCCGGAGCCATTCACTCGGACTTGGCGCGCGGCTTCATCCGGGCCGAGATCGTGACCTGCGAGGATCTGCTGGCGCTCGGTTCCACCGCCGAGGCGCGCAAGGCGGGCAAGCTGCGCTCCGAGGGCAAGACGTACCTGATGCGTGACGGGGATGTCGCGGAGATCCTGTTCAACATCTGACATTGCTAGCCGGTCGTGGGAGGACCTGGTCAGTCGGTGCCCCACAGCCGTTCCTCGGGCTCGATGTCGATGAGGATGCTTCGGTGGTCATCATCGTCGTCCCGGCCGACTGGACCGAGATCGACATTCGCAACGGTCGTCTCCCCCTCGTTCGCGGAGACTGCGACAGCCACCCGTAGCTGGGTATCGTCCACGACCAGGAACCCGTGACGACGGGAGAGCTCGTTGGCGATCGCCTCACTGAGTGTGTCCTCGGTGAAGGTCTCGAGTACCGCAGTCCGCGCCTCGAGCACCAGCTCCAGCAACTCCCGTTCGTCATACTCCACGTCATGCGCCAGGAGGACGTCGGTGAAGAGGTCGTCGTCCGACTCGTGCAGCTCGTAGAACCAGACTGGTTCGCCATCGCGAAGGCTCATCGCCGCGGAGTATAGGTTGGGGCAGCTGGGGGAGACCGGATGACGGCAGCAGGCAGGTCGTCGGGTGGATCACCGGGTAGGCGACCCCCGGATGTCGTCTTCGTTGGTTCCGCGGCCCGTGACATCGACGAGTCGGACCCTCGCGGTTGGCGCCTGGGGGGCGGCGTCACGTACGGAGCGCTCGCGTGCGCGCGACTGGGGATTCGCACCGGGGCCCTGGTAGGTGTCGACGCTCCTGCCGCGGCAGCTTGGGAGCTTGACCTGATGCTCGACGCGGGGGTCGACCTGGTCCGCGTCGGGTTGCCCAGTGGTCCGGTGTTCCACAACCACGAACGGCCGGAGGGGCGGATCCAGACCTGCATCGAACCGGGCACACCGGTCGCGGTCGCCGCGATACCCGACCCGTGGCGCGCCGCCCCCGCCTGGGTCATGGCGCCCGTGGCGGGCGAGTTGCCGGAGGCATGGGCGGTCGCGCCGTCTGCTGATGCCTGTGTCGTGCTGGGTTGGCAGGGCATGTTGCGAGTGCTGGTGGCAGGTCAGCAGGTGGGGCATCTCGCGCCCGGCCCGTCGAGGCTGCTGGGGCGGGCGGATATCGTGGGGGTCAGCCGCCACGATATCGACGCCGACCTGAGATGGGATGCGGTATTCAGCTGGTTGCGGCCGACTGCGCAGGTGCTCCTCACCGCGGGCCCGTTCGGTGGTCTGTTGTTGCACCGGCGGCCGTCCGGCCATCTGGCCGGCCGTCGGTTCCCTTCGGTGCCTGCCAGGGTGGAGCTGGACGCCACTGGTGCCGGGGACGTGTCGCTTGCGTCATTCGTCGCCGCCCGAATCGCGGGTGGTCCGGATGTGGCTCGACGGGGCCACGACCTGGAGCTCGCTGCTCTTGCCGGGAGTCTCATCGTGGAAGGCCCGGGTCTCGATGCGGTACCCACGAGCTCGGCGATCCGGCGGCGCCTCGATTCCGGGCTGGATCCGTGAACGAGTTCGACCCGGCCAGTGTCCGGGAACAGTTCCCGGCGCTCGCCCGGCAACAGGATGGTCGACCCGTCATCTACCTGGACGGTCCAGGCGGGACGCAGGTGCCTCAGCGGGTCATCGATGCGGTCGTCGGCTACTACCAGACCATGAATGCCAACGACGGCGGTGCCTTCGCCACCAGCGAAGCATCGATGGACATGGTTGCCCAGGCGCGGGCCGCCGTTGCGGACCTGCTGGGCGCACCGGATGCCGACCAGGTCCATTTCGGCGCCAACATGACCACGCTCACCTTCCACCTCAGCCGTTCCATAGGGGCGACCCTTGGGGCAGGTGACGAGATAGTGGTCACGACCCTCGACCACGAGGCTGATGTGTCGCCCTGGACGGTGCTCGCCGCAGATCGCGACCTGGTGGTACGCACCGTGGACATCCACGCCGAGGACGGCACGCTCGATCTCGAGGGTCTGGCGTCGGTCATCGGGCGACGGACCCGGCTCGTCGCGGTTGGCTGGGCATCCAATGTCCTGGGTACCATCAACCCGATCGCGGACATCGCTGCCGTGGCCCACTCACGGGGAGCGATGGTGTTCGTCGACGCTGTCCATTACGTCCCCCATGCGTCAGTGGACGTGGTCGCCTCGGGCGCCGACCTGCTGGTGACCTCACCCTACAAGTGGTTCGGGCCACACGCCGGCGTCCTCTGGGCCAGGGAGGGCGTTCTGGACCTGCTGCCGCCCGTCAAGGTGCGGCCGGCTCACGACCCGGTCGCCACGGGCACGCCCGCCTTCGAACTCATCGCCGGGGTCGCGGCAGCGGTGGACTACATCGCGGACATAGCGCCCGACGCGGGTCCCGCGGAACGGGACCGTCGCTCCTGCCTCATCGATGCCATGACCTCGATCCGAAGGCACGAAGCGGGCCTCTCGTCCCGGTTCATGCACGGACTCACGGCGATACCGTTCTTGCGCCTGTGGGGCATCGACGATCCGGCGCGGGTGGATGGCCGGACCCCGACATTCGCGGTCACGAGCACCCGTCGAACGCCACACGAGATGGCGGAAGCCCTGGGCCAAGCCGGCATCTACGCTGGGAACGGTCACTTCTATGCCCAGGCACTCATCGAGCGGCTGGGTCTGGCGGAGTCCGGCGGCGTCCTCCGCCTTGGATTCGTTCACTACAACACCGCGGCGGAGGTCGACCGGACCCTCGAGGTGCTTGAGGCTATCGTTACCGGCTAGCACTGGGCCGGAGGACGCGTGGTCGCGAGAGGAGGAAGCCATGCATGAATGGACCTACCAGGTCACGACGCCGGCGGTCGTTGGGGCCGACCCCACCGTGCTGGGCCCGGACGGCAAGCCGGCGGCCGCACTCCTGGTCGCGGTGTGTCCGCTGTGCGGCGAGGTGCGGGCGTTCGGGGTCTCGCCTGGCACAGCACGTGTGGATCTGTCTGGGGACTGCCCGTCGGTCATGAAGGGCTGGGGCTGACGGTCGGCCCATAGCGGCGCGAGGAGCCGGATTCGACCAACCGGATCAGGCGTGGTAACCGCCGTGCCAGGTCTCGCTCCACTCCGGGCTGCGACTGACCGAGGAGCCGAAATCGGGATGCCAGCGCGTCGGCGCGACGAGCGGCCGCGAGCGCCCCAGCCGGATCATGGCTGACGTGCTCCCTCGACTTCGCGACCGCGATCCATGCCGCGGGCGCCACGGATCCTCCATCGAGTGCCACGGCCTCCCAGGCGCTGGCCGCGTCGGACCGACGGCCGAGACGTCCCAGGGCGCGTGCCCGGTCCGCAGCGAGGGCCGATTGCAGGTCGCGGTCGCGCCACGGCAGTGCGAGTCGCTCCAGGGCCCGTTCGAAGCAATCGAGCGCCTCCAAGGACCGGCCACGTCTGGCGTACAGGCGGCCGAGGCCAGCGATGTCCCTGGGCGCAACCGTCACAGACCGCCCACCACTGGCTCGCGCGGGTAGCACGTCATGTGCAAGGACGCGCAAGAGCAGGGCAAGGGACACGACGTCCTGTCGATTGTGGTCCAGGACCTCCGTAAACAGGTCCGCACGACCGGTGCGTAACCAGCCAAAGTACCGCTCAGGGATCATGGCGCCCGGCAGGTCACCGTGGCGCCGGACACCGCAGATGCCCGCTTCCACAGTGGCCAGGCGGGCATCCGGCAGCCGGTGTCGCCAGAGCTGTCGTGCCACGCCTAACAGGTCCAGGTGGCCGGCATGAGCCGGTGGCGGCCGCCCGTGCAGGCGATACCGACTGGTGATGAGTGGCCAATCGAACGTCCTGCCGTTGTAGGTCACCAGCGTGGCTTCCCGGGGGATATGCAGTTCCAATGTGTCCAGGAGCGTCCCTTCTTCCGGGTGATCGGGGAGCAGCAGCTGCCGGACCACGAACTCGTCCTCCTGCCAGCGACCGAGGGCAACGAGGAACGGCACCGTACCCGCGGCGGTGCCAAGTCCGGTGGTTTCCGTATCGAGGCACACGATGGGCCCGTTCGGATCGATGGGTTCGGGCATGTCCTGCAGTGACGCCAAGTTCGCGGGCAACCGCATGCGCGTCTCGACCACCGCGATGGACCCTGCGCTGGTGGCCACAACATGGCCACCGAGGACACGGGCGAGGACGTCTGCACGCGTGCGTCCGGGCAAGGCACTCGGTGCAGCAGCACTCGAGATAGGGATCCGCTCGCGAAGCCGATCCAGTCGTTGGGCACGGCCGGCGCCGGCGATCAATGTCACCCTGCGAGGTTGTTGGATGTACGTGTCAGCTCACGTGTCACGCCGCGAGCGACACCTTCCCGACCTGCCGCAAGAGACGGGCCGCCTGATCCCGGGTGCCGCTCGAGGTCTCGCCCGCAGGACCAACGCAGGCCGGGCACCCTGTCTCGCAGGCGCAACCATCGATGAGCTGCTGCGCTGACCGCAGGATCTCCGCGGTCTTCTCGTACAGGCGCGATGCCAGTCCCACGCCGCCCGGGACTGTCTCCCACAGATAGACGACGGGTCGACCGAGGTGGGGTGAACGGACCTGCGCCACCACGCCCAGGTCGCGCGGGTCGCTCATGAGATGCAGGCAAGCCACGGTGCGCAGGGCTCGCCCAGCACCGATCAGGGCCCGATCGAGGTCGTCCCGGACCCAGCCGACGGTGGCGGCGGGGGAGAGGCTGAGCCACCACGCTGTGCTATGGAGCTCGGTTTCCGGCAGATGGATGCGTCCCCAGCCAAGGTTCTCGTGGGTATCCATCTTCAGCTTCTTGTAGATCGTGGCGAGCGAGGAGACCATCACCTCGCCGTGCGCCCTGGAGGCGTCGCCGATGTCGGCCTGGTCGAAGACATCAAGCGGCTTGAGAGTGACTGCAAGCTCTGCCTGGGTGTAGTGATCGACGTCCACCGGCCGTACGTAGGCCTTGCGCTCGTGCCAGTCCAGCTGGTCGACGTGGTACTGGCGCGATTCGTGGAGATAGATCGCGTCCTCGTGGACCAACGTGGGTGCCGAGAACAGGTCCACCTCACCGATGACCCGCGGGCGATCCGGACCGGTGTCGATGATGAGCACGTTCTCGGAAGCCGCGACTCGCAGACTAATTGCCGACGCCGGGAAGTTCTCGCTGGCCCAGTACCAGCGCTTGTCGTCCGCTTGCCGGACATGACCCTCCTCGGCCAGGAACGCCAGGAGGTCATCTGCAGCCGTATCACCGAAGCGCTCGCCCGAGGCAAACGGGAGCTCGAATGTCGCTGCCCGCAAGTGTGCGAGCAGGACATGGATGTTCTCCGGGTCCAGCCGGGCCTCCTCCGGTGTCGCTTCGAACAGGTAGTCCGGGTGACTGGCCACGAACCGGTCCAGCGCCCCGGCCCCCGCCACGAGGATCGCCGCACTGACCTCCTGACGACGCCCGGCCCGTCCGATCTGCTGCCAGGTACCCGAGATGGTGCCCGGGTACCCTGCGAGAACGGCGACATCGAGGCGCCCGATGTCGATGCCGAGCTCCAGGGCCGTGGTGCTGACGACGCCCAGGATCTCGCCCGTCCGAAGACCGGACTCGATGGCCCGACGCTCCGATGGCAGGTATCCACCTCGATACCCTCGGACGCGATCCAGCGGCCCGCGTCCCTCCCGCAGCTGCTCCCGGAGCGCCGTCAGCATCAACTCGACCTGGATTCGTGACCGCCCGAACACGATGGTCTGCCGCCCGGCTCGCAGGAACGCGAGCGCGGTACGCCGCGCCAACCACGAGGGCCCGGGCCGCGCGCCGGTGCGCGTGTCGCGGACGGGTGGATCGAGGACCACCACGTGCTTCTCGCCCGACGGGGCGCCATTCCGGTCGATGACCCGGGCCGCGCGTCCGGTGAGGGTCCGTGCCAGCTCCCCGGGGTTCCCCACGGTGGCCGAGCAGCACACGATTGCGGGAGTCGAGCCGTAATGGGCGCAGATCCGGGCGAGCCGGCGCAGGACATTGGCGACGTGGCTGCCGAAGATGCCCCGGTACATGTGCGCCTCGTCAACCACGATATAGCGCAGCTGCTCGAACAACTGGAACCAGGCCGTGTGATGAGGCAGGATCGCCGCGTGCAGCATGTCGGGATTGGTGACCACCACTTGGCCGGCCGCACGGATGCGCCCGCGAAGGGGCGCCGGCGTGTCGCCGTCATATACGTCGGCCACCAGGTCGAGCCCAGCCAGGTGACCGAGTTCCCTCACCTCGGCCAGCTGGTCCCGGCTCAGGGCCTTGGTCGGGAACAGGTACAGCGATCGTGCCGACGGATCATCGGCCACGGCCTGGAGGACCGGCAGGTGGTAGCACAGGGACTTGCCCGATGCGGTGGGTGTCGACACCACGATGTCATGTCCGTCATGTAGGGCATCGAGGGCCTCGACTTGATGTCGATAGAGGGACGGCATGCCACGCTCCACGAGCGCATGCCGAAGCCGTGGGTCCAGCCACTCCGGGATCGGCAGGGCATCGGCCGGACTGGCGGGCAGGACCCGGTGAGTCGTCACGGACTGGGCGATATCCGCGGACGCGAGCAACTCAGCGAGGACCTCCGTGGTCGGGCGAGGTTGATGGATGCGCAAGGTGCTCCTCCGTGGGTCGGGCATCATTCGGGTGCGCCGCGTATCATACCGACCATCTGTTCTGTTTGTGTGCTCCTGTTCGGACCACTCGACTCGATGCGTGCGACGGTCTGACAGCTCGCCGAACCACCATCACCGGGTTTGACATGCGTCGATGGCGCAGCTACGCTGCCGGACGATGTCAGCGCAACCCGGCCGTCCCCAGCACGCCACGGTTCCGGGGACAACGCACCACGCGTTCGGGTTCAGTGGCCCGGTCGTGATGGACCAGGCCGTGGCGATCCAGACACGGACCCGGCTGTCCCGCGAATCGCGGCTAGAACGGCGAATGCTGGTGATCGGTGGTGCGCTGCTGGCGGGGATCATCGTTGCGATCGTGCTTGCCGGGGCGCTCTCGGACGCGAAGACCTCACGGGCAGCCGCCGTGGAGGCACGGGCCACGAACGCCCGGATCCAGCAGCAGGTCGAGGCAGCCCAGCGGGAGGTCGCATTCGCTGCCACTGATGGGTTCCTGGGCTTCGCAGCCCGATCCTTTGGCTGGGGCACACCGCAGGAACGTTCGTTTGCGCTCAGGCCAGGTGGCCCGCCACCCCCATCCCTCGTGCCCCTCGGCCAGACCCAGGCCAACCATGGTCCCGACGCGTTCGGGGCGGTGCTCGACCTCCTGTTCGAGCGCTGAGCCTCTCACGCTCGATGGCGGTCGCGATTCAACCGGTGGCCATCACCTCGGCCTCCGCCGGATCCGGCAGGTCCCAGGCGTCCCGCCGGACGCGAAGGTCGAAGTAGAGAACCGTCTGTACCACCGCGGTCACGGGTGCAAGGAGCACCGAGACGCCAGCCGCGATGAGCGCGTCGGACGCGTCGGCCGCACCCGACCTGGTGCCCATGATCGCCGATGTGGTCAGGCCGACGAGCGACACCAGGAGTGACGCGAGCAACGACAGCACCAGCGCGAGGATGATCAGGACGACGAGGGTGCGCCACGTGTTGTGGTCGGTGAGGTGCCAGGACCGTCGGATCGCAGTCACAGGTCCGATGTGCTCGACGGCGACGGCGATGGTCGCGAGCGACAGGCGGACCAGCAGGGTCAGGGCCAGGACCGCCCCGCCCACCCCCAGCACCAGGGCCAGGAAGACGCCAAGGCCGCCCGCTTCGCCCGCGGCGCTGGGCACGGCCATCACGACGGCAACGGCCAGGGCCACCGTGACCACGACGACGGTGACGACTGCAGCCGCAGCGAGGATTGCCGACGCCACCGCGACGAACGCGCGCCGGAAAGCGACCAGGAGGATCCCCGCGAGCGGGGCGGGGCGCCCGTGGTAGTCCAGGGCCACGACGCCCGCATAGGCGACCGTGGCAATGGCGCCCAGGATCATCGACACCAGCATCGCCGCGCCCACTAGGAGCAGTGCCGCGAAGATCGACTGAGACTGGGCGTCCGTGGGCATCAGGACCCTGGGCGTGTCGGTGTCGAGGCCCACGAGGAGCGGGCTCACGGAGTCTGCGAGGCGCTGCTGGGTCGCCGCGTCCAGGATGGCCCCGGGCAGCTGGATGATGATGGCCACGGCCAGGAGGATCCGAATGTGGAGCCGCAGGATCCGGGTGCCGACCTGGAACAGGCCGGCTACCGGGAGCGGGGGGAGTCGTCGGCCCGAACGCGGCCCTGCCGGCACAGCGGGAGGAGGCTGAGGGCCAGCTCCGGTCACCCGGCCAGGTGCCGGGTCTCAGGGTCCTCGTCGTCCAGGCGGATCACGCGGGACACCACCGCATAACCGATGGCGATGCCTGTGCCGCCGAATACGAGCACCATCGCCAGCAGCTGGTTCAGCCGCAGGCGCGCGCCGGTCCGGGCCATCCTGACGCGCCAGTTGATGAGGTCGACGGCGTGTCCCACGGGTCGCATGCCCGCGAGTCTGACACGTCATATCGCAGCCCGCCTCACGAGCTTCCACCTGGCCGGAGAGACCGGCGGAATTGTGGATGACTGGGCTCGCGCGCCCTCGCCCGCCGCACCCGCTATCCTTGTCGGCCGCGGCGGGGTAGCTCAGTGGCAGAGCAGCGGACTCATAAGCCGTTGGTCGGGAGTTCAAATCTCCCCCCCGCTACCAACCAATCCCTGGAGCACCGCCGTGGCCTCGAACCTTCCGCCTTCCGGTCCAGGTCAACCCTGGCCGGGTGGACCGACCGACACGCCGGCCGCCGGTCAACCGACCGGTGTGCCGCCCCAGCAAGGACAGTGGCCGCCGCCGCCGCCACAGCAGCCTGCGCAGTGGCCGCAGCCTGCCCCGTCCCAGTGGAGCCAGGGCCCGGGTGGTACCCAATGGCCGCCGGCGCCACCAGCCCAGCCGCTTGGGCAATGGGGCCAGCAGCCGCCGCAGCGCCAGTCGGGCCAATGGCCACCACCGCCGCAAGGCCAGCCACAGCAAGGCCAGCCACAGCAGGGTCAACCACAACAGGGCCAATGGAGCCAGCCCCAGGGCCAACCACAGCAGGGCCAGTGGGGCCAGCAACCATACCAGGGCCAGTGGGGCCAGCAACCACAGCAGGGCCAGTGGGGCCAGCAACCACAGCAGGGCCAGTGGGGCCAGGGCTCGTCACCTACGCAATGGGCGCCACCTGCGGCCATGGCAGGGTGGGCGGAATTCGACCCGGACGTGGCGGCTTCGGGCTACCCGGTCGATGTCCGGTTCACTCCTGAAGCCCGTATCGGTCGCTTCTGGGGTATCCCCTGGCTGGGTATCTGGCTTCGCGCCATCCTGCTGATCCCGCACTTCATCGCCCTGGTCGTGATGGGTATCGCAGCCGTGCTGGTGTCGCTCGTCACGTGGGTGCCCGTGCTCATCACGGGCCGCTACCCCAGCTGGGGCTACGGCGTGGTCGGGGGATACCTGCGCTGGGGGGTCCGAGTTCTGTCGTGGCTGTACCTGATGTCGGGGACGTATCCCGCCTTCACCGGTGGAGAGGCCGAGGCCCAACATGTCCGGGTCCGTTTCGACGAGGACCAGCGCATCGGTCGGTTCTGGGGCATTCCCATCCTGGGTATCGCGATCCGGGCAGTCATCCTCATCCCGCACTACATCGTCCTGATGGTGCTGGCCATCCTGGCCGCGATCCTCATCTGGTTCGTGTGGCTGCCGGTGCTGATCCTCGGCCGCCAGGCTGAGCTGGTGTATGTCGTCGTTGGCGGATACATCCGCTGGTATACGCGCGTCGTGGCATACCTGTTGCTCCTGTCCGGCAGGTATCCG
Source organism: uncultured Chloroflexia bacterium (assembly GCA_963760625.1). Lineage (GTDB taxonomy): Bacteria > Chloroflexota > Limnocylindria > Limnocylindrales > CSP1-4 > JAFMJV01. The sequence goes on along the minus strand of CAVXDU010000002.1, from coordinate 213,862 downwards.
CCCTTCCGTCTGGACTGACCGGCCGTTCGTCCGGTGCACCGGGGCCACGCAGCGCCGGCATCGGTAACGGCACTGCGACCGGGCGCACCGGAGTCCGGTGCTAATATCGGGTCCCCGCCGTCCCCGCGTGGCGGGTTCCCCAGCCCGGAGGCACCTTTCTCTTGAACAGCCGATTCCTTCGCAACGGGCTCCTGACCATGGTGCTCGTCGTGGGTACAGCAGCGTTGCTCTACATGTTCCTGTTCCAGCCCACCCAGTCGCAGGACATCCCCTACAGCGGCGTCGCTGCGACCGGACCTCAGACGCTCCAGCAGGAGGTCCAGGCCGGCCAGGTCGCGAGCCTCGTGCAGCGCGGGGACATCCTCGACGTGGCGACGAACAGGAAGGACCCGGCGACCGGCAAGCCCATCCAGCTCACTAGCCGGGTACCTAGCGCCCTGACCCAGGTGTCCACGGACGTCGCCCTCTGGTGCAGCACGCCTTCCTGCTCCACGGTGCCACCGCTGAAGTCCGAGCCGGCCAATGACGGCAGCGCCTGGCTGGGAGTGCTCCTGACGGCGCTCTTGCCGGTCCTGCTCATCGGGGTGTTCCTGTACTTCATGTTCCGCCAGGCGCAGGGCACCAACAACCAGGCGATGTCCTTCGGCAAGAGCCGGGCGCGCATGTTCCTTGGCAACAAGACCGTCGTCACGTTCGGCGACGTCGCGGGTGTCGATGAGGCCAAGACGGAGCTCCAGGAGATCGTGGAGTTCCTCAAGTACCCCGAGAAGTTCAACTCCCTGGGTGCCCGGATCCCGCGCGGCGTGCTGCTCGTCGGCCCGCCTGGCACCGGCAAGACCCTGCTCGCTCGCGCGGTGGCAGGGGAGGCCGGCGTGCCCTTCTTCAGCATCTCGGGCTCCGAGTTCGTGGAGATGTTCGTGGGCGTCGGCGCGAGCCGCGTCCGGGACCTGTTCGACCAGGCCAAGCGCAACAGCCCCTGCATCGTGTTCGTGGATGAGATCGATGCGGTCGGGCGTCAGCGAGGCGCCGGCCTCGGCGGTTCGCATGACGAGCGGGAGCAGACACTCAACCAGATCCTGGTCGAGATGGACGGCTTCGACACCAACACCAACGTCATCGTGGTGGCCGCCACCAACCGACCCGACGTGCTCGACCCGGCGCTCCTCCGCCCCGGACGCTTCGATCGCCAGGTCATCCTTGACCGCCCGGACATGAAGGGCCGCCTCGAGATCCTCAAGGTGCACAGCAAGGGCAAGCCGCTCGACAAGGCCATCGACCTGCAGTCCGTCGCCAAGCAGTCGCCTGGCTTCTCGGGCGCGGACCTTGCCAATCTCGTGAACGAGGCGGCCATCCTCGCCGCCCGCCGCAACAAGAAGGTCATCACGACCTCCGAGTTCAACGAGGCCCTCGAGCGCGTCGTGGCTGGTCCAGAGCGCAAGAGCCGGATCATCAGTGATGCCGAGAAGATCGATCATCGCGTATCACGAGGGAGGTCACGCCCTGGTCCAGCGAGTCCTGCCCAAGTGCGACCCGGTCTCCAAGGTCAGCATCATCAGCCGCGGCATGGCCCTGGGCTACACCATGGGCCTGCCACTCGAGGATCGCTACCTCCAGAGCAAGGCGGAATTCGAGGACAAGATCGCCGGCATGCTCGGTGGTAACGCATCCGAGCGGCTGATCTTCGGGGACACCACGACCGGCTCCTCGAACGACATCGAGAAGGCGACCAATGTGGCCCGCCGGATGGTGACCGAGTTCGGCATGAGCGACCGGATGGGTCCGCTGGCCCTGGGCAAGCGGGAGGAGATGATCTTCCTGGGCAGGGACATCGGGGAGCAGCGCAACTACTCGGACGATGTGGCACGCCAGATCGACGAGGAGGTGCGGGCGATCATCGACAAGGCGTACACCCGCGCGACCGAGGTCCTCACGACCCACAAGGACCGGCTCATCAAGCTGGCCGAGTTCCTCGTGGCCAAGGAGACCATCGAGCACGACGAGTTCGATGCCATGTTCGCGGACCTGCCCGATCCGCGGAAGGACGCCGGGAGCAGTGGCGGGATCACCTCACTCCCGCTGCATCATCGGAACGATCCCCCGTCGGCGGAACCACGTGTGGCGCCGCAACCAGCTCCCGCGCCGCAGCCCGCCTGACTCCGGACGATACCGGTCACTCCCGAGCAGACAACAGGGTTTTCAGCCGCCTGCCCGGCTGATATCGTCGCTTGCACTGTGGGCCTCGCATGGCACGCGGGTCGCGTCACGCGTGCCAGCGGTCCGGCATTGGGGGTAGGACATGCGACACCGTGCTCGACTGATCGGGACCATCCTGGGTACGTCCGTCGCGCTCAGCCTCACCCTGGCGCCAAGTGTCGGCGCCGCGGACGAGATCAGCGACTCCATGTGCGGGTTGTTCTCCAAGAAGGAGGTGCGCGCAGCGCTGGACCAGAAACGGCAGCAGCCGAACCCCGACCTTGATGCCTACGCCTGCTACTGGAGCTCGCCGGAGTTCGGGGACCCACAGCGCGAGCTGATCGTCAGCTGGACCGACCACCCCACCACGCTCGATGAGATCAAGACGTCATTCGCGGACACCAACCTGGGCAGTGGTGCCGTCGATCTGACTTTTGGCACGCGGCCTGCCATGTATGCCGGAGGGCCCGGTCTCGGGTACCTGTACCTGCAGCTCGACCAGGGTGTCCTCGTGCTGACCATGCGCGACCTCCAGGGCACGGACTGGCAGACCGAGATCACAGAGCTGGGTGGGCTGGCGGCCACGCGTGGTGACCAGCTCGTACCGCTGCCGCCGGCCGACGATGTCCTCATCGGCCTGTTCCCCACCACCCTCGCGGGGGCGCAGGTGGTAACCCAGCCGGAGTACCCAGCGAAGCGGTTCCAGCACGAGAGCCGGAAGGACCTCAACAAGCGGCTCAAGGCGCAGGACAAGACCTTCGCAGACGTGTCGATGGCCTCCGGCGGGCCCATCACGGCCCTCCGCGTCGCGGGCGGCGATGCGTCGGCGTTCATGAAGGACCTGATCCTTTCCATGGGCCTGGGGGGCGCCTACACTATCGAGCCGGCAAAGGTCCCGAACGGGACGATCGGCGTAGTCAGGGGACCGAATGACTACGTCTTCTATGTGTACCCCAAGGACGATGTGGCGTGGGGCGTGGTGGCCGAGGAGCCACTGCTGACGGAAGCCTTCGCAGGCCTCCCGGGCGCGCCAGTCCCGCCGGTGCTGCCGGAACCCACGCCGGCCCCGACACCGGACATCTCCACCCCCGAGGGATATCTGACGAGCCTCCTGCCGGCCACGGTGGGCGGCGAGGCGCTCAAGGTCCAGGTCTACCCGGCTACCGCTGCCATGTCCGCAGCCAACCTGAAGCCATTCGGGTCGGTGCTCAAGGACCAGGGTAAGACGGTCGACGATCTCTGGATCGGCCTGGCGGCTCCGTCGGGTGCCTCCATCACGGGGTTTCGGGTCGCCGGGGGCGAGGCGGCACCGCTCGAGGATGTCGTCCTCAAGTTCCTGAAGGATTCCGGGCAGGTCGACAGCAAGGCAAAGCCGGAGCCTGTGGACATCGCTGGCAAGACGGTGGGCCGCGTCAAGACCAGCACAAACGATGCGTATCTGTATCCAAAGGACGAGGTCCTGTGGATCGTCACGAGTCCTGACGAGGCCACGTTGACGGAGATCTTCACAGCCTTGCCCTGACCCTCGGGCGCGGTACCCTGAAGACCGCCGCGCAACCTGCGCGGCGGTCTTCTGAACGCCCCGGGGAGATCCATGACTGACGCCATCGCGCGCATCGACGCCTTCCTCGAGCGCACGGCAGCTGAGCGCCTGGACGACTACGTCGACTTCCTGCGGGTCCCGAGCATCGGGACCTTGCCTGAGCATCGAGAGGACATGATCGCGACCGCCCGGTTCCTCGCCCAGCGCATGGAGCGATGGGGCCTGGAACATGTCGAGGTCTCGCCCACCGGGGGCCACCCCGTGGTGTACGCCGACTGGCTCCATGCCGAAGGCGCGCCAACGGTGCTGGTCTACGGGCACTATGACGTGCAACCGGTCGATCCACTCGAGTCATGGGTGCGGCCGCCGTTCGAGCCGCGCATCGAGGACGGCCGGATCTTCGCCCGGGGAGCTGCGGACGACAAGGGGCAGGTCCACCTCCACCTGTGGGCCGCACGGGCCTGGCTGGAGACCGAGGGCAGACTGCCTGTCAATGTCCGCTACGTGTTCGAGGGGGAGGAAGAGTCCGGCTCCATCCATTTCGATGGCTGGCTGGAGGCGAACCGCGACCGGCTGCACGCCGGACGTGTCGGTCATCAGTGACACCGGGTTCTTCCAGGGCAATCATCCGGCCATCACGGTCGGCCTGCGCGGCCTGGTCTACCTGCAGGTCGATGTCACAGGCCCACGTGTGGACCTCCATTCGGGCACCTGGGGCGGCAATGTCCAGAACCCGACCATCGCGCTGGCCCGCATCATCGCAGCGCTCAAGCACGCCGATGGCAGCGTCGCGGTTCCTGGCTTCTATGACGATGTGCGGCCCATCACGGATCATGGCCACGAGGAGTTGGCGCGGTTGCCCTTCGACGCTGTCGAGGTTCGCGACCCGGATCGGGGTCCCGGAGCTGTTCGGAGAAACGGGGCTACTGCCGCTCGAACGACGGGGCGTCCGCCCGACGCTCGAGGTCAACGGTATCTGGGGTGGCTTCTCGGGCGAGGGTTCGAAGACCATCATCCCGGCCGAGGCCCATGCCAAGATCAGTTGCCGCCTCGTCGCGGACATGGATCCGCACCGCACGTTCGAGCTGGTCCGGGATGCGGTGCTGGCGGTCGGCGTTCCTGGGGTCCGGGTCGAGGTGCGGCTCCTCAATCACGGCATGTGGAGCCGGGTGTCCATCGATCATCCCGCGACCGTGGCGGCTGCGTCCGCTCTCCGGGACGTCTTCGGAGCCGACCCGTACTACCTCTTCGAGGGTGGTTCGATCCCGGCGGCAGCCTCATTCGGTTCGCTCCTCGGACTGCCGGTCGTGCTGCTCGGTTTCACCAACCCCGATGACCAGGCGCACGCCCCGAACGAGAACATGGTCCTGGCCAACTATGACGGCGGTCTCCGGACGATCGTGCGCTACTGGGCGGCACTCCGCGACCTGCCGACTTGAGCTGCCTGACGCCCGGTCCATGCGGGGAGGCTTGGCGCGATGTCGGGTTGGTACCGATGGAGTGCGGTGATAGGAGGTTCGGCCGCTGCCTGGCGGGCCCGGGCGCTGGTACGGTCGACCACGGCGACACCCGTCGCGCGTCGTACTGCGAGATGCCGTGAATCTGAGCCGAAACCGGACCGCCGCCCCAACGTCGCCTGACCAGGTACCCCTTGGCCCGGATGGTGTGCCACAGCCAGGCTGGGCCACGGCTCCTCCCGCCGAGGGTGGCTACGAGCAAGCTCCGGGGGGTCCCCCGCCCGGATGGGTACCCGATCCTGCGATGGGACCGCCGCCGGGCTATCCCGCGGGCTACCCGACACCGCCAGGTTACCCGACCCCCGATGGCTATCCGCCCCAGGGCGCCTATCTCGGACCGGATGGATACCCCCTGGTGAACGGATATCCGGCACCGGACGGCTATCCAGGAAATGGATATCCGGGCCCGGATGGTTATCCCGTCCAGGACGGCTACGTGCCGGTCCCGGAAACGCCCATGGACCCCATCGCCATCGATTGGTCCGTCGGCGGCAGCCTCGGTCCCGTCGCGCCCCGCAGCGCATCGGAGGTCCTGGGGACGCTCGCGGGCAAGGTCGCCCAGGGCGACGTCGACCAGTACCAGCCGGTGCCGCTCGGCTTCACGCCCCTCGACAAGACCATCGGTGGCGGCCTGCGGGCCGGCGAGCTGCTGCTCATCGGCGGCGCCCAGGGCACGGGCAAGACCACGATGGCCGTCCAGATGGCGCGCAACATCGTGATGGGCGGCCAGGCGAGCGTGCTCTACGTCTGCTACGAGCACGACGAGGAGTACCTGCTCAACCGCATCATCGCGATGGAGTCGGCGCTCCAGCACCTGCCCGGGCGCGTCAACGGCGTCAAGCTCCAGGACGTGCGCAAGGAGATCCTGAGCACCTGGCTGGCCCAGGGCGAGGGCTTCGCGGACCTGATGGCCAACCCGCGGCTGCGGCCCGCCCTCGAGCGCGTCAACCGGTACGGCCCCAACCTGTTCCTGCTGCGCGGCTCGCAGACCAAGAACACGGTCGAGAACCTGCACCAGCTCGTCCAGCGCTACAAGGAGCTGTCCGGCGACCGGCGCCTGGTCGTGTTCATCGACTACATGCAGAAGGTGCCGGTCATCCCCGACCCGCCGACCGAGACCGAGAAGGTGACCTACGTGGTCAACGGCCTCAAGGACGTGGCGCTCCAGATGGACGTGCCCGATGATCTCCATCGTGGCCGCGGACAAGGAGGGCCTCAAGGCCTCGCGCCTGCGCAACCACCACCTGCGCGGGCTCGTCCGCCATCAACTACGAGGCGGACATCATCCTCATCCTCAACGAGAAGTACCAGATCGTGGCCAAGGTGAACATCGAGTTCAACCCGTACCAGGCGCAGCGCTTCCGGGACTGGGTGATCTGAGCGTCGAGAAGAACCGCGGTGGCCAGAACGCGGTGGACCTGGAGTTCGAGAAGCACTTCGAGTACTCCTGCTTCGACGCCAACGGGCGCACCGTCCAGGAGAAGCTCATCGAGGAGCGCCTCTACAACGACTGACTTGCGCGCGGGCCTCGAATCGCCCAGCACGGGAGGGATAGGCGCTCGGCAGGTCTCGCGCCCACCCCCGGTCCACGGCCCGGCCGCCCGATAGACTCCCGTCGTGATGCCTGCTCATCGTCTCGATCCGCGCCCGGCCGTCGTCTTCCTGGACCTCGGCGACACCCTGGTCCGGGCCCATCCATCGTGGTCGGTCGTATACCGCAGGGTGCTCGCTGACCACGGGGTCGATGTCGAGGCCGACCGGCTGCGGGCCGCGCTGGACCAGACCTTCGGCAACAACGGGAGCCACATCGAGGGGCCGTTCGAAGCCAGCAAGGAGGCCTCGTATCAGCGACTGAAGCGATTCGATACCCAGGTCCTGGAGTCCATGGGTGTCCCGGTTCCGTCTGACACGTTCTTCCGTTCCCTGGAGGCCGCATTCGCGGAGCGCACCGCATGGTGGGTCTTCGAGGAGGTCCCCGAGACACTCCAGGCGATGCGGGATGCCGGACTGCGCCTCGCGGTCATCTCCAACTGGGGGTGGTCGGGGCCGGAGCTGCTGCACACCCTGGACCTCGCCGGCTACTTCGAGGCGGTCATCATCAGCGATCGGGTGGGATACCTGAAGCCCTCCGCGGGCATCTTCCAGCACGCTCTTCGGGTGCTGGATGTGCCTTCCGGGTCGGCCATCCATGTCGGCGACTCGGTGGCCGCCGATGTGCTGGGCGCGCGTGCAGCAGGCATTCGACCAGTGCTCATCCAGCGCACCGCCCAAGATGCGGATCGCACCTCGGATGCGCCGGAGACCGCCGGGCCACCGGATGTGCCCCGCATCTCCGACCTGGCGGACCTGCTGGACCTCCTGGACTGCGGCCGACGGGACGTGGCCCGGACCCACGATGACCGGGCTTGCCCCCACGTCCTGGCGGCTGTTCATCGGGCTTGCGATGCCCGATCCCGGCGGCTGCGCGGCTCGACCACGCGGCTCTGGCCGGCCATATGCCGCGGCGTTCCCCGACGCTCGCTGGCATCGGCCTGAGGCATACCACGTGACCCTCCGGTTCCTGGGGGCCGCCGATCCTGCCCGGCGTCGACCGCGTGGTCGAGTCCATACGGCGCTGCGCGAACGGGCCGGCCAGGTTCACGCTCGACCACCGGTCGAGGGCCACGGGCTCATCCGGTCGGGCGGCGGGGTCGCGTGGCTGTCGCATCGGGCAGGGTGAGGAGCAGACTGCCGCCCTGGCGGGGTGCCTCGCGAACGGTCTGGCGGCCAGCGGACGGCTCCGCCGCTGACGGTGCACGATCGCCGCCAACGGCGCCGCGCCTCCGGCCAGCACGACCCGCGCCCCACGTCGACCGTCGCGCGGCGAGCCGCGCCCGAGGCTCATCGGTGCGCTCGCTGGCCGACGCATCGCTGGGCGACCTGGTCGCGAGCTGGACCGGTCGACCGGATCGTCCTCTACCGGTCCCACACGGGCACGCCGGCCGGCTCCAGGTACGAGCCGCTGGCCGAGGTGGCGCACGCTCGGGCACGCGACATGACGAGCGCCGCGTTCGAGACCGTGTCCTTCGGCCGGGACCCGGTAGTCGAGACCGTCGGCCTGCGCAAGACCTACGGGCGCCGCGTCGCGCTCGAGTCGCTCGACCTCGACGTGTGCGTCGCGGCCAGGTGATGGGCCTGCTGGGTCCCAACGGCGCGGGCAAGACCACCGCCGTGAAGCTGCTGCTGGGCCTCGCCCGACCCGTCGGCGGCTACCGGCGCGCGTGCTCGGCCAGCCGCTGGGCGACCGGCCGCGCGCCGGTCGGTCGGCTACCTGCCGGAGACTGTTCCGGTATCCGCCGTGGCTGATCCGCGCGGCGAGGTGCTCCGGCTGCACTGCCGGCTGGCCGGGCTGCCGCCGGTCGTCGTGGTCGGCGTGGAGCTGCGAGGCGCTCGGCGCGGTGGGCCTGGTAGCTCGCGCGCGAGCGACCGCGTGGGCGAGCTTCTCCAAGGGCATGCAGCAGCGTCTCGGCCTCGGGTCGCGCTCTGCTGGGCGACCCGCGGCTGGTCGATCCTCGACGAGCCGACCTCGGCGCTCGACCCGGTGGGCCGCGACGACGTGCGCGTCATCATCCGGGCGGCGCGCGCGCGTGGCGCGGCGGTCGATCCTCAACTCGCACCTGCTGGGCGAGGTGGAGCGCGTGTGCGACGACGTGGTCATCGTCCACCGCGGGCGCGTCGATCGCGGCCGGGGCGCTGCGGGACGCTGCTGGGCGAGCCGTCGCTGCGCCTGTCGGTGTCGGGGCTGCGCCGACCCGCTCGCGGCTGCTCGGCCGCTTCGCGCCGGTGACCGTCGAGCCCGGACGGTCTGCTGCTGCAGCCCATCGAGCCGGAGCGGACGCCCGACGTGGTCGAGGCCGTGGTCGCGGCGGGTGGTCGGGTGCACGCCGTCGAGCCGGTCCAGCGCTCGCTCGAGGACCTGTTCCTGGAGCTCGTGCGGAGCGGCGTCGACGCGAAGCCACCGAGTCGTTCCGCCTGCCGACGGTGGCGGCCCGCAGACGCCGTGAGCCGTCCGCGGCCGTAGCATCCGGCCATCTCGTCATCGCTGACACCCTGCGCGAGGTGCTCCGCCGGCGCCTGCTGTGGGTGCTGCTGGGCCTGTCCGTGGCTGAGCGTCGTGGTCGTGGGCTGGGTGCGTCACCCAGCTCGTGGCCTATGCCCGCGAGTCGGGCATGGACGAGGTGCGCATCACGCCTCGGCGTCTCGCAGGTGCTGGTCTTCATCGCGTTCATGTTCAGCTTCGTGCTGGCGATGTCCGGGGCGTTCCTGGCGGCACCCGCCATCGCCGGCCGACGTCGAGTCGGGCACGGTCCTCGCGATGCTGGCGCGGCCCATCAGCCGCGCGGACCTGGTGCTCGGGCGCTGGCTGGGCCTGTCGCCTCGTGACGGCCGTACGCCATGGTGTCGGGCGCTGCTGGCCATCGCGGTGGTGGCCTCGTGTCGGGATACCTGCCACCCAGACCCGGGATCGCGGCTCGGCTGCCTCGGGGCGAGGCCATCGCGACGCTCACCCTGGCGCTGGCGCTCGGCACCCGGCTGCCGGCCGTGGCCGCCGGGGCCATCAGCCGTGGTCTGCTTCGGCGCTGAGTGGTTCGGCGGGTGTCCTGGCGCTCGGTCGCGGGCTGCTGCGGGCGCAGGCGACTCGTGCCCAGCCTCGACCTGCTGCGGCTGGCGTTCCCCACCGACCTGCTGTGGCGGGGCGTGATCCACGGCCTCGAGCCACCGCTGGTGCTGCTGCTGGCGCGCGGCCTGGACCGTCGAGGCTTCAGCGTCCGACCCGTTCTTCGCCGCTGACCCCCTCGCGCCCGAGGCGGTCTGGCGTGGTCGGTCGGTGTGGATCGTGCGTGCGTGCTCGCGGGCCGGCATCCTCGCGTTCCGTCGACGCGAGCTGTAGCGGCCGCGGCTCCCGCGATGCCCGATGCTCCGGAGCCCGCGGACGCAGCGCCCGGTAGCGGACCCGCGCCGGTCGCACCGCGGAGGAGCACCGCCGTGGCACTGTAGCAGACCAAGTTCGTCCTGACGGAGGACCGCATCCCGCGCGCCTGGTACAACATCGCGGCGGACCTGCCGGTGCCGCCGCCGCCGCCGCTCCATCCGGGACCGGCCAGCCCATCGGCCCGGACGACCTGGCGCCGCTGTTCCCGATGGAGCTCATCGAGCAGGTCGTGAGCACGGACCGCGAGATCGAGATCCCCGAGCCGGTCCGCCAGGCGTACGCGCTCTACCGCCCCTCGCCGCTGTATCCGGGCCCATCGGCTCGAGGCGGCGCTGGGCACGCCGGCGCACATCTACTACAAGTACGAGGGCGTGAGCCCGTCGGGCAGCCACAAGCCCAACACGGCCATCGCGCAGGCGTTCTACAACAAGCGAGGAGGGCGTCACCCGCCTCGCGACCGAGACCGGTGCCGGCCAGTGGGGCTCCGCGCTGGCGTTCGCGGGCGCCCTCTTCGGGCTCGAGGTCAAGGTCTACATGGTGCGCGCCTCGTACGACCAGAAGCCGTACCGGCGGATCCTCATGGAGACCTACGGCGCGCAGGTCGTGGCGAGCCCGTCACCCGACACCGAGCTACGGCCGCAGGGTGCTGGCCGAGACGCCGGACAACACCGGCTCGCTGGGCATCGCCATCAGCGAGGCCATCGAGGACACCGTCACGCATCGCGACGACACCAAGTACTCGCTGGGGTCGGTGTTCGACCTCGTGCTGCTCCACCAGACCGTCATCGGCAGGAGACGATCGAGCAGATGGCGATGGCCGGCGAGGAGCCCGACGTCATCGTCGGCTGCGCTGGCGGCGGCTCCAACTTCGCGGGCCTGACCTTCCCCTGGTTCGCGGGCCAGACAGCTCCGCGGCGAGGCGACTACCGGGTCATCGCGGCGGAGCCCGAGGCCGCGCCCGCCTCACCCGCGGCGAGCTACCGCTACGACTTCGGCGACACGGCGCAGATGACGCCGCTGGTCAAGATGCACACGCTGGGCCACGACTTCATCCCCGAGCCCATCCACGCCGGGGGCCTGCGCTACCACGGCATGGCGCCCCTGGTGAGCCTGCTCAAGGAGCAGGGCGTCATCGAGGCACAGGCGGTCCACCAGCGCAGGACCTTCGAGGCCGGGCGTCAAGTTCGCGCGCGCCGAGGGCATCCTGCCCGCTCCCGAGCCGACTCACGCCATCAGTCGTCGTCATCGACGAGGCGCTCAAGGCCAGGGAGGCGGGTACGCAGCCCGGTCATCCTGTTCAACCTGTGCGGCCACGGCCACTTCGACCTGACGGCCTACGAGCAGTACCTGGCCGATGCCATGGAGGACTACGAGCTGCCGTCCGCGACGCTTACGGCGTCACTGTCGGCGCTTGGAGCACTACCCCGCTGACCGGCTTTCAGGGTCAGCCGCCACGGTCCCCGCGGCAGATCGCCCCAGGGCACCCGGGGTCCCGGCGGTAGACTGAGTGGATGGCGGGATCATCCGCGTCACCCAGCAGCCTGTCCCTGGAACTGGTGCTCGGCATCCCGCGCGCGGAAGTGCCCGGGGGGCTCGATTGGCGCGGAATCCGCGCCGAGGGCATGGACCGGGTGCTCGCAGCCGTGGCGACCTCGGGCGTATTCCGGCCTCGGGCGCTCGTCGAGGATGACCCTTCGTTTCAGCAGCTCATCCCGTACGTCGTGGTCACGGATGGCCCGGATCTGCTGCTGATGCGCCGCCTGCGGGCGGGTAGCGACACGCGGCTCCACGACCGATATTCCATCGGCGTGGGCGGACATGTGGGTCCCCTTGATGGGGGCCTCGCCGGCGGGCTGGCCCGGGAATGGTCGGAGGAGCTGGTGGCCGACTGGGCACCCGAGCTCGTACCCGTCGGCCTGCTGAACGACGACACCGATTCGGTCGGGGCCGTACATCTGGGCGTTGTGTATCGGGTGGAGGCGGCAGGCCGGCCGATAGGTATCCGCGAGACGCACAAGCTGGAGGGCTGGTTCGCGGCGATCTCCGAGGTGGATGCCCTCGGCGAGCGGCTGGAGACCTGGAGCCGGCTGTGCCTTGACCATCTGCTCGCGGGGGTCACCCGATGAACCTCCGGAGGCTCGGTCGCCTGCCATGGGTGGGCGCGCTGCTACACCTCTGAGGGCTGTGCCATCCCGACCGCGCCGCACAACCTGTTTGACAAGTACGCATACGAATGCATACCCTCGTTTGCGCCCGTTTGGGCGGTCGTATCGAATTGAAGAGGAGGCCGGCAGATGGCGCAGCCATCAGTCAAGCGTTGGGCGCCAGCGATGGGCATCGCGGCACTGGTCGTCGCCGGGGCGCTCGCGCCGTTCGGCGCCGCCGCGCAGTCGATGGATCCCAAGGCTGGGGAGCAGGGTGTCGATGACGGCACCAAGATCACGATGTGGAGCCGGGCCGCGACGGAGACGCGCGTCCACCCTCGTCGATGCCTACAACGCGACGCACAAGAACCAGGTCGAGCTGCGCGTCGTGCCCACCGACGAGTACGTAGGCGGTCGTCGGCAACGCCGCCGTCGCCAACCAGCTGCCGGACCTGTTCTCGGCCGACGTCGTGTTCATGCCCAACTGGACGTCCCAGGGCCTGTTCACCGACCTGACGGACCGGATCGACGCGCTGCCCTACATCGCCAACGTCGGCCAGGCGCACATCGTCGCGTCGACCTGGGACAACAAGAAGTACGGCCTGCCGTTCATCATCGACCTGTCGGTCTGGATGTACAACAAGGCGCTGTTCAAGGAGGCCGGGCTCGATCCCGAGAAGCCGCCGACGACCCTGAAGGAGTTCGCCGACGCGGCGCGCGCCGTCCAGGCGCTAGGTCGGCGGCGACGTCTACGGCACCTCCTTCGGCGGCAACTGCGGCGGCTGCAACGTGTTCACCTGGTGGCCGATCTCGTGGGCCGAGGGCGACGCCGGTCATGAACCCCGAGGGCACCGAAGCACTCCTCAACAGCGACGACGATGAAGGAGATCTACTCACACCTTCGGCGCCCTGTGGGACGAGGGCGTCATCGACCCCGACTCCATCCAGGAGGCCGGCCCGACCTGGACCCAGCCGTTCCCCGCGGGCAAGATCGGCATCATGCCGATGCCGGCGAGCCTCCAGGGCCTCGCGACGGCACGCTCGCTCGACAACCTCGGCGTGACGCGCCATCGGCGGCATCACCGGGGCGAGTCCACCTTCGTGGGCGGCGACAGCATCGGCGTGTCCAAGGACAGCCAGCACGTCGACCAGGCCTGGAACTTCCTCATCCTGGATGCTCGGTGACTACGGCGCAGGTCGAGGTCGTGGCCAAGGACGGCAACGTCGTCGCACGGACCGACCTCGCGGACAACCAGTACAGCTCCGCCGATCCGCGGCTGGTGCTGTTCAACCAGATCGCCGGCGAAGGGCGAGACGCCGTTCGCACTGAACTTCAACGCCGCCTACAACGACCCCCAGAGCCCGTGGATCGCAGCTGTTCCGGGCGGCCGTGTTCGAGGACGCCGACGGACGACAGATCGACCAGCTGAACGCCAGGTCACCTCGGTCCTGCAGGGCAACTAGCCGGCTAGCCGCTGAGGCCGACCGGCAGTCACGTGCGGGTCCCGCCCGGGGCCCGCACGACTCGACTCCGCCGCGATGGGCCGGACGGTCTGTCCACGTCATGAGCGCCGCATCGCGCCCGCGCGCCCGCGGCATGCACCTCGGTCCCTGAGCTGGCGGCGGCGACGGCGGCTGGCCGGCATCGCCTATGCCCTGCCGACGCTGGTCTTCGTGGTCGTGTTCTTCCTCGTGGCCGCTGATCGCTGGTGGGCCAGATGTCGGCCAGCGACTGGTCGCTCCTGACCGGCGACCGGGGGATCAACCTCCCGCGCAACTACGACGTCGATCGGCTCGAACACCGCTCTTCGGGCCGGCGATCGAGTTCACCATCCGCTACACGGTCATCGTCACCGTGCTGCTCATCGGCCTGGGTCTCGGTCTCGCCCTCCTGGTGCAGGAGGGCGGGCGCTGGGTCGGCTCCTGCGCACGGTGTTCCTGCTGCCCGCTGGCGGTCGGGCTCGCGGCGGCATCGCTGCTGTTCTGGGGCTTCTACTCGCCCGGCATCGGACCCGCTCAACCCGATCCTCCAGGACGTCGGGCTGATCGACGAGCCCGATCCTGTTCTTCGGCACGCCCACGAACGCGCTCCTGTCGACGGTGTTCCTGATCGTGTGGAAGTACGTCGGCCTGTACATGCTCATCCTGCTCGTCGGGCTCCAGGCGATCCCGCACGAGCTCTACGAGGCCGGCGTCCATCGACGGTGCCAGCCGCTGGCAGGCGTTCCGGCAGCATCACGCTGCCGCTGCTGCGCCCGTCGCTCGCGCTGGCCCTGATCCTGTGCGTGACCGGTTCGCTGCTGGCCTTCGACCAGTTCTACATCCTCACCAAGGGCGGCCCGGACAACTCGACAGTGACGATCGTCTAGCTCGATCTACCGCAGGCGTTCCTCGCAGAACCTGGGCACGCCGCGGCCCTGTCGATCGTGCTGCTGGCCGCGCTGCTGGTCCTCAACCTCGATCCGGTTCCGCTGCCTGCGCCGCGGACGCCGCGGCAGTGACCGCGCGATGAGCGTCAGGCCATCGCGTTCACCCGGACGCCGTACTACGTCCTGACGGGCGGCGCTGGCGATCATCTTCCTGTTCCCGCTCGTCTGGAGCGCGGTCGCGTCCGTCAGCCCGCAGGCCGGGACCGGCCAGGTCGATCGGCTACGGCCTCGGCAACTACGACCGCGCTGTTCGACTTCCAGGCCGGGCTGCCCCAGTTCTTCCTCAACAGCGTCGATCGTCGCCGGCCTCACGGTGGTCGATCACCCTCGTGGTCTCGACGCTCGGCGGCTACGCGTTCGCCCGGTTCGACTTCCCGGGCAAGAACGTGCTGTTCCTGCTGACCCTCGCGATCCTGATGGTGCCCGTGCGCGACGCTGCTCATCCCGCTGTACGTGCTGCTGCGGCAGCTCGGGCTCGCAGAACTCGCTGCTCGGCCTGAGCCTCGTGCTGGCGATGTACCAGCTGCCGTTCGCGACGTTCATGATGCGGATCTCGTTCGAGGCCGTGCCGCGCGAGCTCGAGGAGTCGGCCATGGTCGACGGCGCGGCACGTTCGAGGTCCTGCGGCGCATCCTGATGCCGGCGGTCGTGCCCGGGCTCATCACCGTGGGCCTGTTCGCCTTCCTGGCGGCCTGGAACGACTACTTCGCGCCGCTCATCCTGCATCAGCGACCCGCAAGCAGTCGCCGCTGCCGCTGGCGATCGCGATCCTGCGCCAGCAGACGATGGGCGCCATCGACTACGGCGCCACCGAGGCCGGCGTGGTGGTCATGGCCGTGCCCGCCTGATCCTGTTCCTGCTCCTGCAGCGCTACTACATGCGCGGCTTCATGTCCGGCGCCGTCAAGGGCTGACAGGGACTTCGCCGTGGTCGGCTAGGATGATGCCGCACGTTCGATGACACGCCAGCACGCCAACCGCTTGACCCTCCTCACCCGACGCGCGGTGGGCGTGTGCCTCCTGCTCTCGGCGTTGGCCTTCATCGGGGGGACCGCGCGGGGTTCGGATGCCGGCACGGTCGTCGTGCTGCCCACCACGGGCGTCGTGGACCAGGTGATGGCCGGCTACCTTCGCGACGGCATCGCCGCCGCGGCGGCCGATCGGGCGCACCGGCGGTGGTCATCCAGCTGGATACGCCGGGCGGCTCGCTCGACGCCACCCGCGACATCGTCCAGGCGCTGCTGGAGGCGCCGCTGCCGGTCATCGTGTGGGTGGCGCCGTCGGGTGCCCGGGCGGCGAGCGCCGGCACGTTCATCACGCTCGCCGGCCACGTCGCGGCGATGGCGCCGGGCACCAACATCGGTGCCGCGACGCCGGTCGGCGGCCAGGGCGAGGACATCGAGGGCACGCTCGGCGACAAGGTCATGAACGACGCCATCGCGTCCATCACGGCCATCGCCGAGGCGCGCGGCCGACCCGTGGACTGGGCCGTGGGCACGGTCCGGGAGCGCCGGTCGTACACCGTCGACGAGGCGCTCGCGGCGGGCGCGGTCGACATCAAGGCCGGCCACGCTCGACGACCTGCTGGTCCAGGCGGACGGTCGCACGGTCACGGTGGCCGGGTCAGCCGTGGGTGCTCGCAGACCGCGGGCGCGCCCACGACCGAGTCGGCGATGAACCCGTTCCAGGACTTCCTGCACCTGCTGGCCGACCCCAACATCGCATTCATCCTGTTCTCGCTCGGCTTCGATGGGGCTGCTGTTCGAGCTCCAGAACCCCAACTTCGTGACCGGCATCCTGGGCGCGTTCGCGCATCATCCTCGCGTTCATCGGCTTCGGCAGCCTGCCGCTCAACATCGCCGGGCTGCTGCTCATCGTCCTGGCCATCGTGCTGTTCGTGCTCGAGCTGACGGTCACCAGCCACGGCCTGCTCGCCATCGGAGGGCTCATCGCGTTCGTGCTCGGGGCATCCGCGCTGTACACCGAGCCGGGCCGCCGACCGCACCCAGTGTCGAGGTCGCGCTGCCCATCATCGCGGCCATGACCATCGCTCGCCGCTGCGTTCCTCGGCGTGGTCGTGTATGCCGCCGTCCGGACGCGCCGGATGCCGCCCGTCAACGTCGGCGTGCGCGCCGAGACGGTGCCCGCTGACCTCGTGGGCACGGCGTCCGAGGTGCGCCGGGCGCTCGTCCCGACGGGGACCGTCTATGCTGCAGGCGAGGAATGGACCGCCCGGAGCGCGGACGGCCGCAGCCTGGAGCGCGGCACGCCGGTCCGTATCGTCGGCCAGGACGGCCTGGTCCTGATCGTGGATCCGCTCCAGGGGTGAGCAGGGAGGTCTCCCGTGTTCGACACCGTGACCATCGGCGCGCTGGTCCTGGTCCTCGTCGTGGTCCTGGTGCTCGTCTACCTGAGCGTCCGCATCGTCACCGAGTACGACCGGCTGGTCGTGTTCCGGCTCGGCCGAACCGGGCCGCGACAAGGTCAAGGGCCCGGGCCTCGTGTTCCTCATCCCGGTCGTCGACCGACCGGTCCGGGTGGACCTGCGGGAGCAGTTCATCGAGATCCCCAGCCAGAGCGCCATCACCAAGGACAACGCGCCCATCAACATCGACTTCCTGATCTACTGGCGGATCGTCGACCCGCTGCGCAGCATCGTCAACGTGGCCTACTTCGCGGGCGCGCTCCAGGGCATCGCGACCACCACGCTGCGCGCCGTCATCGGCGACATCCTCATCGACGACGTGCTGTCCAAGCGCGAGCAGATCAACGAGGTCCTGCGCACCAAGCTCGACGAGCAGACCGAGCGCTGGGGCGGCAAGGTGACCATCGTCGAGATCCGCGAGATCATCCCGCCGCGCGACGTCCAGGACGCCATGAACCGGATGCTCTCCGCGGAGCGCAACCGGCGCGCCGTCATCACCGAGTCCGAAGGCGCACGGCAGTCCGCCATCAACGTCGCCGAGGGCGAGAAGCAGTCGGCCATCCTGCGCGCCGAGGGCAAGCGCCAGTCGGCCATCCTCGAGGCCGAGGGCTTCAGCCAGGCGCTGGAGCGGATCTTCACGCGCGGCCCGGTCCATCGACGAGCGCACCATGCTGCTCCAGTACCTCGAGACGCTCAAGGCCCTCGGCGCCAGCCCATCCACCAAGTACGTCGCTGCCGCTGGAGCTCACGCGCCTGGCCGCCCAGGTGGGCGATCTGGTGGACCGGACCTTCGATGACGATGTGCCACGGGTGACCGATGCGTCGTCCAAACCGGTCGCAGCATCGTCCCCGGATGCCCCGTCGATGGGCACCACCGGCGGGCTGCGTCGATCGCCGAACCCGGAAGTCGGGCCACCCGCGGCGCAGGGATCACCGGCCCCACCAACGCTCCCGGGCGACCCAGCGGCTGCGCCCGAGCGAGGCCGGAGCCGGGTCCAACGCCGGGCTGATCAGCGTCGGGCGCTACCCTTCGCCGGCTGGCAGGCGGCGTGATACCGGACCGCACCTAACCTCACCCATAGCCCTTCCGGGATGGCCCGGCCGGGACCATCGGGTGCGAGGTGTGAGGGTGCTCCGGCGATAGCATCGCGGGGATGGCTGCATTGATCCTTGTCGTGTCCGATGACCTTGGGCTTCAACGACTCCTGAGCACGGCCCTGGAGGGCGAGGACCGCGAGGTACGCATCGTTCCCAACGGCGGCCAGGCACTCGCCATGTGGCAGAAGGAACCGCCGCGCCTGGCCATCTTCGACTGCAATGTCGACGGCCTGGATGCGTGGACCCTGCTGGAGCAGGTGCGCGCTGGGGAGACCCGCGGTCACGTACCGATCGTGTTGCTGGGACCCGACGATCCCGCCGCCAAGGTCCGGGGACTGCGGGCCGGTGCTGATGACTATCAGGTACAACCCGTCCACCCGGCCGAGCTTGTTGCACGGGTCCGGCGGCTGCTCATCCGGTTCCCGGTCCAGCCGGCGAGCGCTCCGGCGGCCCCGGTGCCCCCGGTCGCGACGCCCCCCTCCACGGCGCCGCTCCAGACCATGGGCCAGGTCGTCGCGTTCTATGGCGCCAAGGGTGGCGTCGGCACCACGACCCTGGCCATCAACGCGGCCATCGCGTTCCACCGCAACGCCCGCCGGAGGGTGGTGCTGGTGGATGCGAACCTTCAGTTCGGGGACCACCGGGTGTTCCTCGACGTGGGCAACGACCGCTGGTCCATCGTGGACGCGGTCACCGCACCGGGCATCGACGCTGACCTGCTTGCGACCCTCGTGGTCCATCACGATTCGGGCATCGACCTCCTGGTGGCGCCGACGCGACCCGAGGAAGCGGAGCATGTCAGTGCCGAGCGTCACCACATGGCCACCGTGGTCGAGACGCTCCGCCGGATGTACGACTACGTCATCGTCGACCTCGACGGTCGCCTCGACGACCACAGCCTGGACATCATCGCCGCCGCGGACCGGCTGCTCGTGGTCATGACCGCCGACCTGTCATGCATCAAGAACGTCCGGCTGGTGCTCGAGACCATGACCCAGATCGGCGTCCCCGAGGAGTCCGTGGAGCTGGTGCTGAACCGCAGCAACGCCTACACCGGCATCGGGCCTCGGTCGATCGAGTCTGTCCTGAAGCGCACCATCAAGTATCAGGTGGTGAATGACTACCGGACGGCCATCAGCGCACTGAACAGCGGGGAGCCATTCCTGCACGCCCGTCCGGACTCCCCCGTCGGCCGATCGATCGTGGACATGGTGCGTGCCATCGACAGCCATCCCATGGAGCGGCGCCCTGTCACGGGGCAGTTCCTGATCCCCTCATCCATCTAGGGGTCGGGTTCGGCATCAGGGGCGGGGTTCGGCGCTGGCCGGGTGCGGTCAGCCAGCCGGCTCCTCAGGGGCACTTCCCGTAACTACCGCCGGGTGCGCTGCGCTTCGTGGCGAGGCGGTAGCCCGACCCGGTGACGATGGTCATGCGTGAGTCGCCGAGGACATGCTTGTAGTTGGTGGTGAACTTCCGGCCGGCAGCCACCCTCTTGGTCACCGTCATCCACCCGCCGGAGAATTGGTGGAACCGGAAATGGAAGATGACCGAGCGCGTGGAGCGTCGGTTGTCGAAGACCGCCCGGTACAGGGGATCCCCACACGGTCCCTGGATCGCCCCCCTTGCCCGCCAGATCACTGGGTTGCTCGCGCCGGCATCCGTGACCACGACCCTGTCGACCGCCGGGCCGCAATTGCCAAGCGTCGTGCTCTGATAGGTCAGGGTCGCGCTTGGTCCTGAAGCGTGGAACGAGTACGTCCGGGTCACCCATCCCATGTCGGTGACCGACCTGCCGCTGGTGTCGAATGAGTAGGACGATGTCCCTCCGCCAGTCGCGTGGACCGTCATCGTCTTCTCGGCAGTCGGACACACGGAAGCGACCGTCGGGTTGCCCGCGAACCTGAACCTGACGATGTATCTGTGGTTCGCGATCGTGTCGAACGTCTGACTGATGGAGCCACCAGGCCCCGCTGCGCCGTGACTGGCGTTCAGGTCGACGCTGGCGTCGCCGTCGGCGGCGGCGAAGTAGGTACCGATCCAGTCGATGCCGTTCGCGCCGACGACCCACCCGTTGATGGCGTTCGATCCCGCGCCGACTTCCGTGAAGCTTCCGGCGAAGCCTTCGAAGCTGCCATTGGCGAAGCTCGCAGCTGACGTCATTGCTGGCACGGCGAGCGCTGCGGCGATCGCCGCAAGCGCCCCGATCACCGATGGGGATTTCAAGGTTCGCCTCCCAGAGACCAGGCGTTCCGGACCAGGACGGGTCTCGCCATGGGCCGACCTGACATGCGCGGATGGTAGTGCATGGGTCGCGTCAGGCCCTCTCCGGGACTTGGCACGGTGGTCGCGTGGTGGCTGGTGGCAGGACACAGCCGATGTCCAGGCCGCGCTTGACACTGCCGCTGCTGCCCGTTGTCATGTCCGGGACGTGCGCGTAGTCTGTGGCCGCCAACCGGGAGCCCGAACCGCCGGATGGCCAGCGGGGGTGCCGGTGACGCAAGGGGTCGGTCGTTGGTGCACGTGAGTCGCCCGCCTCGAGGCCGGGTCCTGGCCCTGGGTATCGTGCTCTCGTCCGGGCTGGTCGGCATGAGCCCGGCGACACCTCTGGCTGCCGCGGAGCCCGAGCCGGTATTCCACGTGCCGTTCCCCTGTGGCGAGACATGGAGCGTGAGCACCCGGGCTGCCTCGAGCACACATGCCGACTCCACGACCACATACCCGCCCCACAGTCCGTCGGTGTGGGCCACGGACTGGAACCATGTCTCTGCGGCGGGGCTGCCGGACGACCGGGGCAGGGCGGTGCTCGCCGGCGCCGACGGCGGGACTGTCACCGACGTCCACCTGGAGGAGGATCCCTCCAGCATCGGATACGGCGACTACGTCACCGTCGCCTACCCGGGTGACGTGACCCTTCTCTTCGCACACCTGGGGTCCATCAGCGTGGCCTCCCTGGACGGTGTCCAGGGAGCCGTAAGCGCCCAGACCGAGATCGGCCACGTGGGTGCCACTGGCCTGGGCCCGGACAGCACCGCCGATCACCTTCATTACGAGCAGCGGGTGGGCGGCAGTCCCCGGCCGATCGTCATCGAGTCGCGGACATGGACGGTGGGCGAGAACCCCGCAACGGTCGACATCCGTGATGACCGCGATGACCTGGCCGGTCACCCGGGTGTCGCACATGTCAGCGAAAACTGCAACGGATCCGGTCCCGGCGACCCAACCACGGTCATCGCGAAACCCGACGCTCTGCCCCTGCGGCTGCCCTGGCCAGCCGGCACCAGCGCGGGTATCACCGACGGGTATGGCCAGGAGGTCGTGCCGGGAGACTGGGCCTCGGTGCGGTTCGACAGGGCCCCCGGCACCGACGTGGTCGCGGCCGCGACCGGCGACATCCTGTATGCGGGTCCGGCGACCGGCCGGTTCGCGGGGCTCGGCAACATCGTGGTCCAGCGGCGCATGATCGGCGACCGCGACTTCGAGCTGCTCTACACCGGTCTTGCCGCGGTGCAGCCGCCGGTCTCGTTCAGCGACTCCGGACACGTCATCGGCACCACGGGACCCGATGGGCTCGGTTTCGCCGTGTTCCGGGGCGCCCAGCTGGTCCAGGGCACCGACACCGGCCTCGTCGGCGGCACGCCCGTCTATCCGGAGCCGCTTCAGGGTGATGGCTGGTACGAGCACTTCCTGTGGTGGGCAGGACCGATGACCGCACGGGACCTCGACACCGTGGCCGGCGACCCCTGGTCGCGGTGGGCACCGGGCACCTCCCGGGACGCCAGGCACATCGCCCTCGGCGACGGCGTCGATATCGTGACCCACGTGACTGACCCGGTGGACCTGCGAGAGGTCCAGTTCACCGCCTACTACGCTGACTGGGCCGACCCGAAGGCAGCGCGGAGGCTCGACGGCTTCGATGCCAGGGAGGCCTGGCGGATCCTGGCGGTCTGCCGGCCCAGGGGGGTGTCGGGTGAGCCGGGCCGGACGGATGGCTGCAAGTGGGACGGCGACCTCCACGATGCCACCGTCAGCTTCCATTGGGACCCGTCGATCGACGAGCGGAAGGCTGTCGTGCCCTGGCTGCCCAAGGCAGACGCCGCCATCACGGAGGGCGACACGGCGTGCGTGCCCGTGACACTGGCAGTCGACGTCATCGACGCCGCCGGGTTCCGCGATTCGACCCCCGCCGGCCGAACTGCCGGTCGATGCGACGCGACCGCCGACGACCTTGGGAGGACCGCCTACCTCGACCCGTTGGTTCCGCCGGCAGCACCCACGGGCGTCAGGGTCACCCCGTCCCAGGAATGTTTCTCGCTGGCTGGCCGCTGCGACATGCGGGTGCGCTGGGCGGATCGCTCAACGAACGAGACGGCGTTCCGGGTGTACCTGGGTCCTGTTACGAGGATCCGTTTTGGGCCTCCGCAGGAGGCAGGTCCCGGCGAGGTCCTCTCGTTCTCGTGCGCCGGTACCAGGCGTCAGGCGGCGGAGTCTGATGCCGACCAGACAAGCGCTCGCATCCGGACCAGGCCCTCGGATGCGGGTGCCGGCGAGTCGGACACACCTCGGCTCGAGTATTGCGTGTTTGTCGCCTCGGTGAACGCAGCCGGAGAAAGCCTGTCGGAACCAGCCTTGGTGCTGCTCGGCACTTAGTCCGTCTCGTGCGAGGCCCATGTGGTGCCCCCTCGCACTCTTCACCGGGCCTGTTCGGGACTGCTATGCAGTCGGAGTCCGTGTCGTGCTTGACACCCGGCGCATGCTGCCCCCGAGTACAGTCGCGAGCCGCTCTTCGATGGGCAGGTATCAGGGAAGGGACGTGGACCATGTCTGGGCGTCACCGCTCTGATCCTGCTATCGCGGGCCACCGGTGACGGAGGTCAAGCGCGCCGCACTGACGATGCTCCTGAGCCTGGGGCTTGGACTCTCCGTCACGGAAGGTCCCGTTTCCGCATCGTCGACCACGAGCGACGCCGACGGTGACGGCGACCAGTTGTCCGACGCATTCGAGATCCGATGGGGCATCACGGATCCGAACGACGACGACACCGATGGCGATGGAGTGCTCGATCCCGCCGAGGATCCGGACGGCGACCGATTGTCCAATCGCGGCGAGCAGCATTACGGAACGTCACCGTCCTCGGCCGATACGGACGGCGACGGTGTCCGCGATGGCGTGGAGGACCGGGACGATGATGGCCTGAACGACGCACGCGAGCAGGATCGACGGCCGGTGCCCACGCGTCTCCGACCATCGCTCGGCAGTGCCCGGTCCGACGTGGCCGCAAGTTACGCCAATGGTTGCCACACCACGCCCTATGGCAGGTCGATCCATCCCTGCGTGGTCGGTGACCCTTCGGGCAGCATCCGGATCACGCTCTTTGGTGACTCCCATGCGCTGCAGTGGCTCCCAGCCCTCGAGCGCATCGGCAAGGCGCGTCATTGGAAGATCGTGACCATCACCAAGTCTGCGTGTCCGTCCGTCGACGTGTCATTCCAGGAGCCGTACTTTCCGGGTGCCTTGCCGTCTTGCCGGATGTGGCGTGAGCGTGGATCGAGGTGGATCCGATCCCATCACCAGGACCTGGTGATCATCTCGAACTCGCGGGGCTATCGGCTGATCGATGGTCGCGGATCCTTGATCCCGGCATCGCGCCGGCACGAGCCCTGGGGGCGCGGGCTGGCCCGAACGCTAGAGACGATGCCCGTCGACCAGGAGATCCTGGTGCTCGGTGACACGCCGCTGCCCAGGGTCGATGTGCCCGCTTGCCTGCGTGCCCATCCCAAGCGCATCGACGCCTGCGTGCGGCGTCGCAGCAGGACCACCAGCGAGGCCCACGACGTGGCCGAACGTGCCGCCGCCGACGCGCATGGCGCGACCTTCGGCAGCCTCTCCCTGGCGGTCTGCCCATATGACCCATGCCCGGTGATCGTCAGCGACCGGCTGATCTGGCGAGACCGCAGCCACCTCACCGCGACCTACGCGCGGCAGTTGGCGCCGTCCCTGCGGAAGTTGATCGTCTCAGTCATAGGCGCCAGCGCTGCCCCGACACCCGGTCACGGCTCTTTCGCGAGTGCTCATGGAGAGTATCCTCGTCAGAGGGTGGGGGTGTCTGCGCGACGGTGAGGTGGTCAAACGCGGTCCATCGGCCACTTGCCATCGGCGACCCGTCTCGAGGGATGTGACCAACGGGAGGCTCACATGCATCTGTCGCGGATATCCTTGATCGCGGCGATCAGCCTGATCCTGTCTGTCTGCCTCGGTCCTGGTGCCATCGGGCAGTCGGCGGCCCCCGTCGACCCGATGGGCGCGAGCTACTGGACAGGGACGTACACCTTCATCGACAGCGATTCGATCGAATGGCAGCCAGGTCCCGGCTATTCCGAAGCCCTCGGCGTCACCGAACGGGCATCGGTCGAGGCCACTGACCCACGGATCAGCGGTGCGTGGGTCCAGGTCAGGAACCTGCGGTCGTACGCCAGCCGGGAGCCGGATCAGAACGACGTCGCCGTCTCGTCATCGACTGCCCGCATCGACAACGACGACGGGGCATGGGTCGGGACCTTCAACGGCTACTACGGAGGGCCCGGCGGGGAGGAATGGAACGTCTTCGTGGGCGAGGGCGCCTACGAGGGTCTGACCGCCGTGTTCCGATATCACGGGGACAACACTCTTGAGGGGGTCATCCTGCCCGGTGACCTTCCGGCAGGGCCCGATCCAGTCGCGTCGCCTGCCAACTAGCCGCGTCGCCACACGGTGTTCGGGCCGATGGGGATGTGGCGCCCTACGGCACGGCCTGGGACTGGGCGGACGATGGAGACCTGTTCGGATCGATTCCGGGTCAACGGGGGAGGGGACCCCGGATAGCCCGCTGATCCCCTTCCTGTTTCCGCCGCTCCCGAGCGTGATGAGATGGTATGACCGTGATGGGACCCGCCGACCGACCTACCATGCGTGAAGCGTGGAGGCGACACTCGTGGCGCCCCTACGGTATCGGTCACCGCTGCCCGGAGGAAACCTGGTGAGACGACAGCTGGCGGGCCTGGCCTTGGTGGTAGTCATGTCCGTCCCGGCGGCCGGGACGGGGAACCTCGTCGCCCTGGCCCAGTCCGAGATCACCGCCCCCGCAGGTCGCTCCGGTCCGGGTCGATCGGCGACACTCGTCGACGCCACGACGCAGTGCCCAGACGATGTCCAGAATGGGCTCGACATGGTGACCGCCAGCCCCGGGCGGCGGGTGTCATGCGTCCATGCCAGTGACTCACGCATCAGCGGCCGCCTGGTGATGGACACACAGGGGGTGGGCGGCGGGATGTGGACTGGCGGCGTCATCCTCCAGAACGCGGCGGGTGACTGGCGGGGCAGTGCCAGCGGCTATCGCGACCCGGACGGAACGGCCGTGGCATGGGTGACGCTGGGCGGGCTGGGTGCGTTCGCGGGCCTGACCGCCATGCTCAGGATCGAGGACAGTCAGGCCGTCGGCCTTGTCGCCCAGGCCGAGCTGGGGGAACTCCCGCCGCCGGTCGACCCCACCACGCCACGGTCGTAGCCGCCGGCACCTGGCAGGGAGCCGCCAATGGCGTCTGGCCGCGGATCGCCGTTCATGTCAGAGATCCAAGGGAAGGCTAGTACGTGGCCTCGGCCGTCCCGAGAAGCATGGATACCGTCGCTCCCGCGATCGGCGGTACTTGATTCGAGCGGTCCGGCTCTCTATCGTGCGCTACCTCGTGCAGATGCACGACCCGTGACGGAGGAGAGGTCTCATGAAGTCCCGTTCGTCCCTCGGCGTCGTCGGCATCGCGGCGATCGCGTCACTCGTGCTCCCCGCCCTCGTGTACGGGCAGAGTGCGTCACCCGAAGCCCCGGGGAGTCCCTCGGCGGGGGCGGCCGCCAGTCCCGCGCTGTCACGCGCGAGAGGAGCCGCACCCCGCGCACATCCACAAGGGCACCTGCGCGGAACTGGGTGAGATCGTCGCTCCCCTGACGAACGTGACAGTCATCGCGCCCAGGGGCCCGGCTCCCAACGTCTCGGCAAGCCTGACGACGATCGACCTATCGCTACGCGAGATCCTCGAGGCTCCTCACGCGCTCATGACCCACGAGAGTGCTGAGCGCATCGGGAACTTCATCGCCTGCGCCGACCTGGAGCGTCGGACCGACAAGGACCACATCGTGGTCGCGCTCGCGGAGCAGAACGAGTCCGGGTACGAGGGTGCCGCCTTCCTGCGCAGGCGAGGGGGCGGGCAGACGGACGTATACCTCTCGCTGGTCGGGCCAGAGCGCCCCGCTGCGAGTCCGACCGAGATCGGTATCACGGACTTCGTCTTCGACCCGACGTCGCTCACCGTGCCGGTCGGGGCGACCGTCACGTGGGTCAACGACGGCCCCTCGACGCACACGGTGACTGCCAACGCCCGCGCCTTCGACAGCGGAAACCTGGCCCAGGGCGACACGTTCAGCCAGCTCTTCGCATCCGCGGGTGAATTCCCGTATCACTGCTCCATCCACGAGGGTATGGCCGGGACGATCATCGTCCAGTAGGTCGCCACGTACGTCGCGGAGCCCGGCGGGCAGGGCCCGCCCTGGTCCAAGCCGCGGCCAAGGCCCGCGTAAGCCCGCGGTGAGGGGCCGCCGCCAGACTGGCGCCCATGCTTGCCACCCTTGTGACCGCGGTGATCAATGGACTCCGTGGCGAGCTGGTCCGGGTCGAGGTGGACGTGGCGCCCGGGCTTCCGGTCTGCCACATCGTGGGACTGCCCGATGCCGCGTTGTCGGAAGCTCGCGAGCGGGTGCGCGGAGCCCTGCGGAACTCCGGCTTCGAGTATCCGCTGAGCCGCATCACGGTCAACCTGGCACCGGCCGACCTACGTAAGCGGGGTGCCGCGTACGACGTGGCCATCGCGATCGGCATCCTGGTGGCGTCGGGCCAGATCCGGGCCAGCGGCGGACCCTGGGCGGTGGTCGGGGAGCTGTCGCTCGGGGGCCAGGTGCTGCCCGTCTCCGGGATGCTGCCGATGGTGTCCACCCTTGCGGCACAGGGTCATCGCCGGGTCGCAATCCCGGAGGCCAACCTCGATGAGGCGCTGATGGTGGGAGGCGTGGAGGTCGTGGGTGTGGATGGGCTCGATGACGTCGCCCGACTGGTGTCGGGGCCCCGCGGGAGGACCGCGGGTGCAGCACGTCGGCGTCCCACGCTCCAGGTCTCACGGGCGGCCGCTCCACCGGCCCCGGAACCAGCACCGCCCGGCATCCGCAGGACAGAGTCGGGACCATCCTTGCCTGCCGCGGACCTGATGGACGTGCGTGGTCAGCAGACGGCCCGATGGGCATTGGAGGTGGCCATCGCGGGCGGTCACGACCTGTTGCTGGTGGGTTCGCCCGGCGCCGGCAAGACCCTGCTTGCACGGACCGTGCCCGGTCTGCTGCCACCGCTCGACGACGGGGAAGCGCAGGAGGTCGCAGTGATCCGGAGCGTCGCGGGCCTTCGACCGGATCCCACCGAGCGGCGTGTCCGGCCCTTTCGTGCGCCACATCATTCCACGTCGTATGCCGCGATGGTGGGTGGCGGTCCGCTGCTCCAGCCGGGACTGGTGACCCTCGCACACCGGGGCGTCCTGTTTCTCGACGAACTCGCCGAGTTCGACCGCGACGTGCTCGATGCCCTCCGGCAGCCGCTCGAGGACGGAACCGTGGAGATCGCCCGAGCCCACGGCCACGTTCGGTATCCAGCCCGGCTGCAGCTCATCGCGGCAATGAACCCATGCCGGTGTGGCTGGTACGGCGAGCTCGGAGCGACCTGCCGGTGTCGTCCGGGCGAGGCGGCACGATACCAGCGCAGGGTGAGCGGCCCACTGCTCGACCGCATCGATCTGCGCGTGGTGATGGCTCGGGTGCCTCCCGAAGTCCTGATCCAGGGACCGGCGGGCGAGTCATCAGGCGTCGTGGCCGAGCGGATCACGCATGCCCGGGCGATGGCGCTCGCCAGGTCGAACGTACCCAATGCGCGGCTGGATGCAGGCCGCCTCCTGGACGCGTGCCGACTGGAGCCCGGTGCCCGCCGCCTCCTGACCGAGCTGTCGTCCGGGGCCGGCATGACGGCGCGCGGCGTGCATCGGGCGTTACGGGTGGCGCGCACGATCGCGGATCTGGCGGGCAGCGATTCCGTGAGCACAGATGCGGTGTTGGCGGCCGTATCGCTGCGCGAGGATGGCACGAAGGGAACCATGGCGGCATGAGTCCGTCCCAGCCGTCAGACGAACGCAGGGCGTGGATCGCGCTCGCGGCCGTGGATGGCCTGGGCGAGCACCTGGTGCCAAGGCTGGCCGCGGCCTTCGGTGGGGCTGCGGGCGTGCTGGCCGCCGCGAGAAGGTCCGGGGACCAGCGTTTCGGTCGCATCCTGAGGGAGGCCGCGGAGACCGGCCTCCGGGCCTCGACCATCCTGGGCGTACAGGCAGCGGCTCGTGATCCAGATGCGATCATCCGACGCCTGACATCGCTCAACGCGTGGGCCCTCGCTCCGTGGGACCCGGAGTACCCTCGACCGCTGCTGGAGATCGAGCCATCCCCGCCCGCCTTGTTCGGTGCGGGCGATCCGGCTGCGCTGACCGCCGAGCCCATGGTCGCGGTGGTGGGTACGCGGCGGCCGTCGCCTCAAGGGCGCGGCTTCGCTGGTCGCCTGGCAGCGGCGCTGGCCACGTGCGGAGCCACGGTGGTGAGCGGACTCGCATTCGGCATCGATGGGGTCGTCCACGCCGCGACGCTGGAGGCGAAGGGCCGCACCGTTGCCGTCATCGGAGGCGGCCTGGTACATGGCGGGCCACGTTCCCACGGCGCCCTCATGCGTGAGGTCATCGCATCCGGAGGTGCCGTCGTCAGCGAGCACCCGCCCGATACCGTGCCCACTCGTGGGACGTTCCCACGACGTAATCGGCTGATCAGCGGACTGACCCGGGCGACCCTGGTCATCGAGGCTCCAGCCGGGAGCGGCGCTCTGATCACGGCTCGACACGCCCTGGAGCAGGGACGCCTCGTCTTCGCGATGCCTGGGCGGCCCGCGGATCCGACGACCGCAGGATGTCTCGCGCTGCTGCGGGAGACGCCAGCACGACCTCTGGTCGGGATCGATGAGTTGCTGCTGGACCTGGAGCTGACCAGCGAGACGCGCGATGCCACTGCCCAACACGGCGTCCCGGCGAGAAGCAGGCCGCTGGACTCCAGTAACGCCCTGGCCCTGCTGGGTGGGGTGGAGCGCGCAGTGGCATCCCTGTTGCTCGACGGCCCGAAGTCAGCGGACGCTCTCGTGTCGGGTACCGGCCACCCACCTGCCGTCGTCGCCGGCGCCCTGACGCTGCTGCAGCTTCGGGGCTGGGTGGTGCCGATCGGTCCACTCCAGGTCGCTGCAGGGCCGCTGCTGCTCCCTGGGTCGGATGCCATCGGGACTACCCATCAGGACCCTCCACGACCACACAACACCCTGACCTCAGTACCGGGTCGTTCGAACCCTTGATCTGCCTATCCTCGGTGGGTGATCCGAGACGCTGTCATCCATATGAACAACGAGCAGCCCCTGGTATGCGACCTGCGCGAGATGCCGGGTGTCGAAGACGTGAACCTTGTGTGCACCAATCTGCGGCTCATCGACGGCAAGAAGCCGACCTTCATCGACCGCATCGACTCCTGGTTCGCGATCCCATTGCACATCGTCCGGTTCGTCGAGATCCCGCTTCTGGCGGTCGAGGCGAGCTCCATCCTGGCCCTGCCATCGGGTCCCCTGCCCGATCCGGGTGCCGAGGAGCGCGAACGGGACGCGGAGGAGGACGAGGCAGGGGACGAGCTACTCCAGCGCATCAGGGACGTCTGACCCACCCCGTCGCACCCGCGCGGGTACCCCCTCCCCGGAGGGGGTCGACACCCGGAATCGGCCGGACCCGGTGCTACACTCCGGCCCGATGACGAAGAACCTGGTGATCGTGGAGTCACCTGCCAAGGCCAAGACCATCGAGCGGTACCTTGGCGACGGCTTCACGGTGCTGGCCTCCAAGGGCCATGTTCGCGACCTCCCCGAGAACCCTGGCAAGGGCAAGCTGGGTGTCGATGTCGAGCATGATTTCAGGCCCGACTACGTGGTCAGCGACGACCGTCGGCGGGAGGTCGCGAACATCAACAGGGCGGCTGGGCGCGCTGACACCGTGTACCTCGCCACCGACCTCGACCGCGAAGGCGAGGCCATCGCCTGGCACGTGGCGGAGGCGGCCGAGATCCCCTTCGGCAAGCAGCGCCGAGTGACCTTCTCGGAGATCACCGAACCTGCCATCAGGGAGGCGTTCGCCAGCCCCCGGGACATCGACATGAATCTCGTGGATGCGCAACAGGCACGCCGGGTCGTCGACCGTCTGGTGGGTTACACCCTCAGTCCATTGCTGTCGCGCAAGGTCCGCAGCGGCCTGTCCGCGGGGCGTGTCCAGTCCGTGGCCGTCCGGTTGGTGGTGGAACGGGAGCGTGAGGTCAGCGCCTTTACCGCCCGCGAGTACTGGACCCTCCAGGCCCAGCTCAGGACCGCGTCGGGCGACACGTTCCCCGCTGACCTGCTGCGCATCGATGGGGAGCAGCTGGAGGTCACCGATGGTGACACCGCCGAGGTCCATGCGGACGCCCTTCGGGCCGCCCACCCGGTGGCCACCAAGATCGCCGTCAGACAGCAGAAGCGCTCGCCGGCGGCCCCGTTCACGACCAGCACGCTCCAGCAGGAGGCCAGCCGCAAGCTGGGCTTCAGCCCACGACGGACGATGTCCGTGGCGCAGCGCCTGTACGAGGGCATCGAGGTCAACGGGGAGAACGTCGGCCTGACCACGTATATGCGAACCGACTCGATGTCCATGGCGGGTGTCGCCATGGGCGAAGCACGCGACGTCATCGGCGATCGCTTTGGCCCCGAGTACACGATGCCGAAGGGCAGGGTCCACAAGACCAAGGCCAAGGGCGCGCAGGAGGCCCACGAGGCCATCCGGCCGACCAGCTTCCGGCGAGACCCGGACTCGCTCGCCGCTTGGCTCTCATCCGAGGAGCTGCGGCTGTACCGGCTCATCTGGCAGCGGGCGCTCGCCTCGCAGATGACCGAGAAGCGCCTGGAGACCACATCGGCCGAGTTCACGGCCGGCCGCTACGATCTGCGGGCGTCGGCGACCCGGACCCTCTTCGACGGCTTCTCCAGGGTCTACACCGAGGGTCGCGACGACGGGGCCGAGGACGACGACGCCCAGGCCCGTCTCCCCGAGCTGGTCGAGGGACAGGTGACGAGCGTGACGGAGGTCACGCCCACCCAGCATTTCACGGAGCCCCCGCCGCGGTTCACCGAAGCCACCCTCATCCGGGCCCTGGAGGAGCATGGCATCGGTCGTCCGTCCACGTACGCCGCGACCATCTCCACCATCATCGATCGCGGATACGTGGTGGTGAAGGAGAAGCGCCTGCACCCGGAGCTCGTTGCGTTCATCGTCACGGATCTGCTGGTCGACCACTTCGGGGAGTTCGTGGACGTGGAGTTCACGGCGCGCATGGAGCAGCGACTGGATGAGGTCGCCCGAGGCGAGCGTTCCTGGGTGCCGCTGATGCGTGAGTTCTACGGGCCCTTCAAGGAACTCGTGGATGTCAAGCGGAAGGAACTCCGGCGTGCGGACATCACCACCGAGCCCAGCGAGGAGGTGTGTTCCGAGGGCCACCCGATGGTGATCCGTCTCGGCCGGAACGGGCGGTTCCTGAGTTGCTCGCTGTACCCCGAGCACAAGGAGTCGCGGCCGATCCCGGGCGAGGAGCCGGAGACCACCGTGATGCCCGGCGAGGGAGAGGCTTGCCCGGACTGCGGTGAGGGGATCCTGGTTCAGAAGCGTGGCCGGTTCGGTGCGTTCGTCGGGTGCTCCCGATACCCGGAGTGCAACTACATCAAGAAGGAGGGCCCGCCGCCCCCCGAGCAACTGCCGTTCGAGGTCGGCTGCCCCACGTGCGGCGAGGGTCATCTCGTGGCGCGGCGGGCCCGCCGAACGGGCAATGTGTTCTGGGGTTGCTCCCGCTATCCCAAATGCACCTTCACGACCTCGCGGGAGCCCGTCGGCGCGGTGCACGATACCGATGCGGGCGTCGTGGCCCGAAACACCGATGGCACGGGCATCTGCCTGAAATGTGGAGCGGCGATCTCCCTGCCGGACATCATCGGGGTAGGGGAGATGTTGACTGGGGGCCCGCCGGACCCTGCGGCCATCAAGCCGTCCGCCGGTCGCGGCGGTCGACCGGCCGTGGCACGACGCGGCGGGGCAGCGCGGAAGGCCCCGACCTCCACCAAGGTATCCCGGTCGTCCGGCACGACCACCAAGCCGTCAGCGAAGCGTCCCGCGGCCTGATGGCGCGGGACGACGTGCCCGTCTCCCGCATGACGGGGAGCGAGGCCCTCGACGGATTCCTGCTGGTCCTTCAGGCCCGGGACTCGTCCGTCCATACCCAGCGCGCCTACGGCACCGCGGTACGGTCGTTCCTTGCATGGCTGGACGTCGCAACCGGGTACCGACTGGCGCACGCCTGGGCGCCGTGACCTCCGCGCCTGGTTGGCATCGCTTTCGGCGGATGGCCTGGGTCGTTCCTCCATCGCGGCACGCCTCGCGGCCATGCGCTCGTTCTATCGCCATGCACGGAGGGCCGGATGGATCGAGGGCGACCCCTGGAGCGTCATCCTCACGCCCCGCCGGTCAAAGCGCCTGCCGAGGGTGCTCGAAGCCACCGAGGTCGAGCTGCTGCTCGATGTGGTACCAGGCTCGGCCGACGCGACCGGTGGCGCCGCGCACGCAGCTTCGGCCGCCGCCATCGAGCTGCGTGACCGGGCCATCGTCGAGATGGCATACGGGGCCGGGCTGCGCATCAGCGAGCTCGCAGGCGCCGACATCAGCGACCTGGACCTCCGACGAGGCGAGATCCGGGTCCTGGGCAAGGGACGCAAGCAACGTGTCGGTCTGCTGGGTGGTCCCGCCCGTGACGCTCTCGGTGAGTGGCTATCCCTGGGTCGTCAGGTCCTTCGGCTCAACGCCGCCGCGCCCGATGACGGGGCGTTGTTCCTGAATGTCTCCGGTGTCCGCCTTGGTGTGCGCGGGATGCGCGGCCGTGTCGACCGACTGGTCCGGCGTGCCGGCCTGCCTGCTGGTGTCTCGCCGCACACCCTTCGTCACTCGTTCGCCAGCCATCTGCTCGACGGGGGCGCCGACCTGCGCGTTGTCCAGGAACTCATGGGCCATGCCAGCCTCGGCACGACACAGGTCTACACCCACGTGTCGCCGGCCAGGTTGCGCTCGAGCTATCGCGCCGCGCATCCGCGCGCGATCGATCCGGAGTCAGCGGTCCCACCCCGGCCGTGAGGACCCGGGCGCTTGCGCGCGCGGGTCTCGTCGTCACCGCCGCGTTCCTGGCATCCCGCCTGCTCGGCTGGGTGCGGCTGGTGGTCATCTCCGGCCAGTTCGGCCAGTCGCCGGACCTCGACGCGTATTTCGCGGCGTTTCGTGTCCCGGACCTGATGTATCAGCTGGTGGCCGCAGGGGCCGTGGGGTCCGCGCTCATCCCGGTGCTGACGGCGTTGATCGCGGATGGGGCGCCGCGCCGCGCCTGGCGGGTGGCATCGACGGTCATCAACCTGATGCTCGCCGGTCTCCTGGTCATCGGCATCGTGGTCTGGGTATGGGCACCCCAGATCGTGCCCATCCTGGTACCAGGGTTCGACGTGCCCATGACCGATGTGACCATCCGGCTCACCCGCATCATGCTCCTGTCGCCGATCTTCCTGGCCATGGGTGCGCTGGCGTCGGCGATCCTCAACAGCCAGGACCGGTTCGGCGTGGCGGCCGTGGCACCCCTGGTCTACAACCTCGCCATCATCATCGGCTGCGTCACATTGGGCGCCTCGATGGGCATCGACGGGCTCGCTCTCAGCGTGGTCATCGGCTCGTTCCTGATGCTCGCGGTCCAGTTGCCGCTGCTGCGCCGGAGGTTTCGCTATGACCCGGTCATCGACCTCCGGGATCCGCCCGCGCGAACGGCGCTCGGTCTCATGGTGCCAAGGGCCATCGGCCTGGGCGTCACCCAGATCACGTTCGTGGTCAATACCACGCTCGCGACGGGCCTCCTCGTGGGTTCGGTGACCGCATACAACCTGGCGTTCACGATGCTCCAGATCCCCCTCGGGGTCATCGGCTTCCCCATGGGTGTCGTACTCCTGCCATCCCTGTCTCGGGCCATCGCCACGGCGCAGATGGCCGACTTCCGCCTGCTGGTGGAGCGCTCGATGCGCCTCCTGCTGTGGATCACGCTGTTCGTGTCGACCGTTGGCATCGTCCTGCGAGGCCCGACGACCGCCTTGCTGTTCGGGGGTGGCGGAGTGGACGTCTCGGTCCTGGCACGTACCGCAACAGCCTATGGCTGGTTCCTGGTGGGCCTTCCGGCCCACACCCTGAACGTGGTCCTGACACGTGCGTTCTACAGTGCCCAGGACACCCGGACTCCGGTGTCCGTCGCGTGCCTGTCGGTCGTGGTCAATGTCGTGGTGTCAGTGGTCACGGTGGGCAGCATGGGACTGGCCGGGCTCGCCCTCGGTGTGGCAATCGGCGGCTGGTTCGAGACCATCGTGTTGTCGCTCATCCTGTGGGACAGGACCCATGCCGTGCCGGTTCGGTCGATCAGCAGGGCCGCGCTCACATACCTCTGGGGGGCGATCCTGGCAGCGGTCGTCGCGTACCTTGTGCTCGAGGCGGTACGCGCATCCCTGGGCGTTGCCGCCGGGCGGCTCGATGCCCTGCTGGAGCTGGCGATCGTGGGCTCGATCTCCCTCGCCAGCTACCTGCTGTACAGTCGGCTGATGCGCATCCCCGAGCTGTCGCAGGCCATGCGGCTGGCGCGTTCGGCGATCCACCGCGGGTGATGGCGTGACCACCGAGGGTGTCGCCGCGGAGGGAGCGGCCGTCACGCGTGAGGCAGCCAACGCTGCCGCCTCGGACGCTGTCACGGGCCATGCCAGGACGCCGACCGCCGCCTCACTCCGGACCGACGACGCCGCCTGGGACCAGTTCGTCGGCGGCACTCCCACGGGTTCCTACCCGCAACTGACCCCGTGGGCCGAGTCCAACAGCGCCAAGGGCTGGAGTTCATGTCGGGTCGTCGTCGACACCCCCAACGGCCCGGTCGGGGCCCAGATACTGCTGCACCGGATGCGGCCCGGGCCATTCGTCCGCGGGTATGCCACCCGAGGGCCCATCGCCGCGGACGTCGACCACACCGCCATCGTGGCGTTCACCGCTGCTCTTCGACGGGCCGCTGCGGGCCTTCGGTTGTCGCACGTGGTCATCGACCCGGAACTCGAACCCGGTCCTGTCCAGGCATGGTTGACCGAACTCGGTTGGCGACCCGTGCCGGCCATCCAGATCGACCGAACCCGGATCCTGGACCTGACTCAGAGCGAGGATTCGCTGTGGTCGGACCTGCGGTCCAGCGCCAGGTGGTCCGTCAACAAGGCCCGCAGGACCGGCCACACAGTCGAGGATGCGGGTGTCGCTGGCCTCGACGCCTTCGGGCGGCTGTACCTGGAGACCGCACGTCGGGTCGGTTTCGAGGCCAACGCGGCGTTTCGGGAGACGTATCAGGCGTTCGACCGACATGGCCAGGCTCGTTTGCTCGTGGCCAGGGATCCCGAAGGACGTGCCGAGGCGACCTTGATGCTGCTCGACTGCGGGGACCGGGTCATCGAGCGATACGGCGCTTCGAGCTCCGAGGGCGCCGCGGCACGGGCCAACTACCTGGTCAAGTGGGAATCCATCCGGACGTCGCGCGATCGGGGCATGGCTCGCTATGACATGTGGGGCACGGATGACGTGGGCGTCGCGACATTCAAGGCATCGTTCGGCGGCTACGAACGCAAGTACATCGGCGCCTGGGAGCTGGTCACGAATCGTCTCGTGTACGGCGGCTTCGCGAGCCTTGCCCGCGTGCGCCATCGTGGCCCGGTGTCCGCGCGTGTCGAGCCTGCCGCGAACTCCGCCCCGAGGGTGATCGAGATGTCGACCGAGGCACCAGCCGACTGGGACGCTCGGGCGGTGGCAGCGCCCGGTGGGCATGTGATGCAGGGAACGGCATGGGCAGCACATCGTCGCGCGCAAGGCGCCGAGCCGCGGTTCGTCACGTTCAAGGATGGACACGCCGCGCTGGTGATCCTGCGTCATCAGCCGCTGGCCCCGGGCAGCATCGCCACGGTCAGGCGCGGGCCGGCGCATGCCGGGGACAGCGGTCCCGCGCTGGCGGCGCGCATCGGTGTCCTCGCATCGAGCCTGGCGGCAACCGGCGCACGGGAATTGTTCGTGGACCCGGAACTTGACGCCGACCAGGGATACGAGTCCGCCATGGACGCCATGGGCGCGGTGGCATGCGACGAATATCAGCCCTCGATCCACGTGATGCGCCTGGACCTCGCGCCTGGCTCGTCCGAGGACGATGTGTGGGAGAGCGTGGCCAGGACCACCCGGCAGAGAGTGCGAGCCGCCGAGAAGGCCGGCACGACCGTGCGCCACGACGACACCGGGTCATCGTTGGACGCCTTCGGTGAGCTCCTGGTGGAGCGCGCGGACGCTCTCGGTATCGCGATGCGCCCCGAGCTGGGCTATCTGAGTGCCTGGCGCCGATTTCTGGAGGCAGGCCAGGCGCACCTACTGGTGGCCGAGAATGCGGGTCGACTGGCCGGCGGGCTGCTCGTGTATCTGCAGGGCGGGATGCATTCCACGGCCTACTCCGCGGACCGGGCATCGTTGCGCCGCGAGTTGCCGGGCACGATGCACCTGGTTCGCTGGACAGCCATCCGCGAGGCCATCGCCGCGGGTGTCACGGCGATCGAGTTGGGTGGTGTGGACCTGCCGGGTCACAGGGAACCACCCGGTCCGGACGACCCCAATCACGGGCTGTACATGCACAAGGCATCGTTCGGGGCGCGATGGGTCGTTCGCACGCCTGCCCGGCGGATCGTCCTGCGGCCGACCGCGGTGCGGTTGGCCTCGGCTCGCGAGCAGGTCGTGGACCTTGGGCGCCGATCCCTGCGCGCGTTGCCGGGCGGGCACGGGTGATCGACCCGCTCCCCGTCGGGGGCCGGGCTCGCGACGGACGGACGCTGGCGGCGCTGGTCGCCCGTCTCGAGGCTCGCGACGCACTGCGATCCGTTCTGGCCGTCGGGCCCCCGCTTGGCGGTGTGCCGGTGCGCGGCATCAGCCACGACTCGCGCCACATCCAGCCTGGATGGGTGTTCGTGGCTATCCCCGGCGAGCATCACGACGGCCACGATCATGCGCGCGCTGCGGTGGAGGCGGGAGCCGCGGGCCTGGTGCTGGAGCGGGCGGTGCCCGTGCCCGGCGTACCACAGATCCTGGTCGATGCTCCCCGGCGCGCGCTGGCGGTGTGTGCCTCCTGGTTCGAGGGGGACCCCAGCCAGGAACTCGGGGTCATCGGCATCACGGGCACGGACGGCAAGACGACCACGGCCTACCTGGTGCGCTCGATGCTCCTGGCCGCAGGCCTGCCCACGGGCCTCGTGGGCACCATCGATGTCATCGCGGGTGGCTTGAGCCAGGGCAATCCTGGACGGGCCACGACACCAGAGGCACCCGCGCTTCAGGCGCACTTGCGGCAGATGGTCGCAGGTGGCGATCGATGGGCGATCGTCGAGTCGACCTCGCACGGCCTGGCACAGGACCGGGTGGCCGAGGTGGCCTATGACGTGGCGGTCCACACCAACGTGACCCACGAGCACCTGGAATTCCATCGCACTCCCGCTGCATACCGTGCGGCGAAACGGCTGCTGTTCGAGAGGCTCGCCATCAGCGGCGCCAACCCTGACAAGGGGCACGGCAAGCACGCTGTGGTCAACCTGGACGATCCGCATGCCGGCCTGTTCGTGAGTGCCGTCATGGCCGCCGGTGCCACGCTCCACGGATACGGGGCGGACCCGGCGGGCGCCTCGACCATCCGGGCGATCTCCGTCCGGGAGCGGGACGGTCTGGACATCGTGGTTCGAACGCCCCGATGGGAGGCCAACACCCACGTCCGGCTGACGGGCCGCTTCAACGTCCACAACACGCTGGCGGCCATCGGTGTCGGGGAATCGCTTGGCCTCGACCCAGAAGCAATGCGGGAAGGCCTCGAGGCGCTCCAGCGGGTGCCGGGGAGGATGGAACAGGTCGATGCCGGTCAGCCCTTCCGGGTACTCGTCGACTATGCCCATACGCCCGACGCCCTGGCCAAGGCACTCGATGCCCTGGGGCCATCCGCTGTCGCCGCTGGTGGCCGGCTCATCTGCGTCCTTGGCTCCGCCGGCGACCGCGACGTCGCAAAGCGACCGATGCTGGGCCGGGTGGCCGGCGAGCGGTGCCGGCTCGTGGTCGTCACCGACGAGGACCCACGTTCGGAGGACCGGCAGCTCATCCTGGACGCCATCGCCGACGGCGCGGAGCGGGCCGGGTTGGTTCGCGGCAGGGACCTGCTGGTCATCGCCGACCGTGCGACCGCCATCCGTGAAGCCATCGGAGAGGCCCGGCAGGGCGACATCGTCGTGCTTGCTGGCAAGGGTCACGAGCGGAGCATCGAGATGGCCGATGGACCGGTCCCATGGGACGAGGCTGCCGCGGCACGCTCGGCACTGACGGACCTGGGATTCGGCGACGGCCGGTAGAGTGCCGCGGATGCCGCCACCCCTCAAGGGAGCCACCTCGACGGCCGCCGGTGTCCGGATCGGGTACGTGGACATGTCGGCCCAGGCATCTGGCATATGGGACGACCTGGCATCCCGTTCGCCGCGTGGCGAGGCGCTCCAGTCGGTCGCATGGGGTGACGTGAAGGGCGAAGCTGGCTGGATCGCCCACCGCTATCGCATCGAGGCGGACGAGGAGCCCGTGGCCGTCGTGTCCATCCAGGAGCGCGACCTGGCGGCGCCGATCTTGCGACACACTCCAACTGCGATCCGCGGTCCCATGCAGGGACCAGGTGGTGCCTTGGGCCGATTCCTCTATGCGCCGCTCGGGCCGGTGCTGCTTCGGGACGACCCGGGTTCCGTGGCAGCGACGTTGCAGGGACTGCGGCTGGTCGCCCGGCAGCGCCACGCCGCGCTGCTGGTCGTCGATCCGTGCTGGGAGAACGGGAGCCCGGAGGCGGCCGGCCTGATCCCGGCCGGTTTCGTGCGGGCGCGCAGACCCGTCCAGGTCTCCACCACGGGAATGTTCGTGGTGCTCTCCGCGGACGAGGATGCGCAGTGGAAGCAGCTCAACCAGAACGCCCGCCGCAACGTCGAGAAGTGCCGCAAGGCGGGCGTCGCGGTCGTGCGCTTCGACCGGGAGTCTGGCCCAGAGGAGCTCCGACGCGCCCTCGATGCCTCGTACACGATGTTGCTCGAGACTGGCCGACGGCGGGGCTTCGGGGATGTCCTGCGGCCCGCCGCGTATCACAACCCCTCCCAGCAACGGCTCATCGAGTCCGGCAATGCGTCCCTGTGGGTGGCAAGCCACGACGGGCGGGACCTGGCGCATACCCTCGTGCACCACTCGGGCGAACGCGCGGTCCTGTTCGAGGCCGGCGAAGCCGACCTCGCGGATGCCCCCGGTTTCGCGGCGAACTTCCTGCTTCAGTGGTCGATCATCCGATGGGCCGCCGAGAACGGCTTCGCGACCTATGACATGGGCGGCGTGGACAACCACGAAGCACCAGGGCTGCCCGTCGACGAGTCGCATCCGCTGTGGAGCCTGTTCCGGTTCAAGTCCCAGTGGGGAGCCCATCCGATCCAGTTCGTTGGCGCCTGGGAGTACGCACCTTGGCCGCTGCTGGGATCCGGGCTTCGCGTGGCCTGGCGAGCGTCGGACCGCCTGCGCG
Organism: uncultured Chloroflexia bacterium; assembly: GCA_963760625.1. Lineage (GTDB taxonomy): Bacteria > Chloroflexota > Limnocylindria > Limnocylindrales > CSP1-4 > JAFMJV01. Next base: position 173,629 of record CAVXDU010000002.1, on the reverse strand, counting down.
CCCGTCGCGCGAAGAGCTGAGCACCGATTCCCTTCACCGGCACCGTGCACACGGGGATCTGTGGCGCGGACGTCATCTACACCATCAGCAGCGCGAACGGCTGACCATTCAGCGCGCTGATGACAGGTCGTGCGGGCCATAGTGCTGACCGGCGCCGACCGTCGTCAGTCCGTGTTCCGGTGTCGGTCGTACTCCGGCACGGGCGCGTCGATGTGCCTCCAGAGCACGCGTGCCAGGTCGCGGATCGTCCTGTCGGGGTTGTACAGACCCCGATTCGATAGCAAGACGATGACGGCGCCCTCGCGCGGGAAGTACCACAGTCCATCCTCGTAGCCACGCAGGCTGCCGCCGTGACCGATGGCACGTCGACCATTGAAGATCCGCGTCCGGGTACCCAGGCCGTACTCGTTGCCACCACTGAAGTCGAGCATCTCGGCGAGGAGCTCTGGCCGCACCACGCGGTCGGTTCCGTACAGTGCCAGGGCCCAGCGAGCCAGGTCCTCGGCATTCGAGGCCATGGCACCCGCCGCCCAGGCGACCGTCGCGGCGGACCGCGTCGGCAGCACGCGCCCGGGCCGGGTCTGGTCGATGAACGACGTCCCGCCGGCCCACAGGTGGCCGTGGGCAGAGTTCCGGGGCGTCGGGTCATCGGGTTGGAAGATGGTTCGGCCGAGGCCCAGGGGCTCCGATAGCCGGTCGCGGATGACGCGCGCGAGGGGTCGTCCGGTGATCCGTTCGATGACCCGACCCAGCAGCACGAAGTTGGTATTGGAGTAGTGAAAACATCGCCCCGGTGCGCAGTACGGCTTGCCAACAAGGTCCAGGATCTTCCCCACGGTCCACTGCCGACCCGGATGCGGGAAGACCTTCCGGCTATATGCCGCCGCCTCGAAGTAGTTGGCGATGCCGCTAGTGTGGCTGAGGAGCTGGCGGATGGTGATGCGGCGAGCTCGCGGATAATCCGGCAGGTAGCGAGACAGCGGGTCATCCAGACCCAGCTTGCCCTCGGCGACGAGTTGCATCACGACCGCCGTCACGAAGGTCTTGGTGATGCTGGCGATGCTAAAGACCGTGTCCTTGTCGACGTATCGGATCGGGGACAAGCGCCGCCGACCACTGACGCCAAGCCACGTCCGGCCATCCGCCAGCCGGACGGCGACCGAGATGCCGGGTGTCGGGATCCGCTGCCGCGAGGCGTCCAGCACCCGCTGGAGCGCAGCCACCGTCGGTCCGTCAAAGGGCAGGCTGACCTGGAGCGGATCTGGGGCCCCACTGGGTCCAGGCGACCCGAACGGGCTGGCGCCCGGAGGCGATGCTGCGGTATCCGCCGAGGGCGGGGCGGCGCCCGGCGCCCGCGATGGCCCCAGGGTCGGCGCGGCCGCGATGGCGACCTGGAGTACCGGTCGCGTGGTCACGTCCGCCAGGCCGGGGTCCGCGGTGGGCGACGTGGGCGTCGCGGGTGCGGAGCCGCCACAGGCGGCCAGACCCGCCGCCAGCAGCATCGCCACCAGGGCGGCTGTGCCGCGGCCAGCCGGATATGGCCGACACACGCGGGTTCGGAGGTCGGTCAAGGAGGCCACGGTGCGTCACGGTACACTGCGAAGGCATGTCCATCCACGTACGCGCCACGCGGAGCGACCGCTCGAACCGGGAGACCGCGGTGCCGCGCGTCGCGGCTCCCCTCGCGTCGCTGCGCGCCCTCGATGCCGCGGAGAAGCGGATCGAGGCGGAGCTTCGGGAGCGCTTCCCGGATGCCGACCTGACCAAGGTCGGCGAGGCCTACCGGTTCTCCCGCGAGGCGCATGGCCTCCAGCGCCGCGCGTCGGGTGAGCCGTACATCACCCACCCCCTGGCCGTGGCCCAGATCCTGTCCGAACTGGGTCTTGACCCCCTCGCGGTCCAGGCGGCCCTGCTCCATGACGTGCCGGAGGACACCGGGTACTCCATCTCGGATGTGGAGGAGCGGTTCGGACCGGAGGTCGCGCATCTCGTCGACGGCGTGACCAAGCTGTCCAAATTCAGCGCCCGATCCCACGAGGAGCAGCAGGCCGAGAACATCCGCAAGATGTTCCTGGCCATGGCAGAGGACATCCGGGTGGTCCTCATCAAGCTCGCCGACAGGTTGCACAACATGCGGACCCTGGGCGCCTTGCCGGTCGAGAAGCAGCAACGAATCGCCCGCCAGACTGCCGAGATCTACGCCCCGCTCGCCGAGCGACTGGGCATCTGGCAGTTCAAATGGGAGTTGGAGGACCTCTGCTTCAAGGCGCTCGAGCCGGATGCATACCGGGGTCTGGCTGCCCAGTTGGAAAGCCGCCGCCGGTCGCGCGAGACGTTCGTCAAGCGCGCCATGGAGACCCTCGGCGAGGCGCTTGCGGAGGCGGGTATCGAGGCGGAGCTGTCCGGCCGCCCCAAGCACATCTATAGCATCCACCGGAAGATGCAGCGCAAGGCCGCCGCCCTCGGTGAGATCTACGACATCCACGCGGTCCGCGTGCTGGTGGATACCGTCCGCGACTGCTACGGCGCCCTGGGTGTTGTCCATGCGCTGTGGCGGCCCATCCCGGGCCAGTTCGATGACTACATCGCGATGCCCAAGAACAATGGCTACCAGAGCCTCCATACCGCGGTCGTGGCGGTGGACGGCAAGCCGCTGGAGGTCCAGATCCGGACCCACGAGATGCATCGCATCTCGGAGGTCGGCATCGCGGCGCACTGGCGCTACAAGGAAGGGTCACGGACCGACCGGGCGTATGACGCCAAACTCGCCTGGCTGCGCCAGCTCATGGACTGGCAGCGGGAGGTCTCGGACGCGACCGAGTTCGTGGAGGGCGTCAAGCTCGACATCTTCCAGGACCAGGTGTTCGTGTTCACGCCTCGCGGGGATGTCAAGGACCTCCCGGCCGGGGCCACCCCACTGGACTTCGCGTACCTCATCCATACCGATGTCGGCCACGCCTGTATCGGGGCCAAGGTCAACAACCGCCTGGTGTCGCTCGACTACAAGCTCAAGAACGGCGACATCGTGGAGATCGTGACCACCAAGAGCGCCCATGGTCCGTCACGTGACTGGCTCAACCTGGTGACCACCAGCCACGCGAAGGAGAAGATCCGGCAGTGGTTCAAGCGCCAGCAGCGGGACGAGAACATCGCCCACGGCAAGCAGTCGCTCGACCGGGAACTTCGGCGGCTGGCCCGGACGTCCCTGGACAAGACTCCGCCACGACCAGCTGGTCGAGGTCTCCGAGGCTGGGCGTTTCTCCAGCCTCGACGACTTCTATGCTGCCGTTGGGTATGGGGCGGTCAGTGCCCAGTCGGTGGTCATGAAGCTAGGTGTCGCCGACGACACCAGCGAGGCAGTCTTGCCACAGGTCGCACCCCCGCCGCCACCCCGCACGGGCGGCATCCGGGTCAAGGGCGTCGGCGACCTGCTCATCCGGTTCGGCAAATGCTGTCACCCCATCCCGGGCGATTCCATCCGGGGCTACATCTCGCGGGGTAGGGGCGTCACCATCCATCAGGCGACCTGTCACACCGTGGTCAATGAACCCGATCGCGACCGTTTCATCGATGTGGAGTGGGAAACCGTCGCGGAGCAGACGTATCCCATCGCGATCCGGGTCGAGGCCTACGACCGGACCGGTCTGCTGTCCGATATCAGCAACGTGGTCGCAGAGTCCAAGATCAACATCCTTGCTGCGCACGTGTCGGTCCACGGCGATACTCGAGCCACGGTCACCGCGACCCTCCAGGTCACCTCCGTGGCGCAGTTGGCGCGCGTGATGCAGCGACTGGGCCAGTTGCGCGACGTCACCTCCGTGCAGCGCGACCAGGGATAGCACCCGAAGCGTCACAGGGCCAGTCCGGAACCGGCGCCCACCCGGGCCGACCCACAAGGCAGCCTGCACGTGTCGGTGGCGCCTGCGTGCACCGGTTCGCGCAACAGTTCGCGCACGATGCCGCGGAGTTTGTTACGGTTTCTTAGTCGAACAGCGATCGCCCCAGCGGTCGAGGCGGCCTATCGCCATCACGCCCCAGCGTGATGTCCTGGTAGAGAGGAGCAGCCGTGGCGGTCAGCCAGGCGCGCGTGCGCGCCGACGACCGGGCAGTGACCCATGCCCGTACCCATCGTGTCCCGATCGTGGTGGCCTTGTCCCTGGCGCTGCTGATGATCGCGACCACCGGACTCATCGCGCCTGTCGCGGCCCGGAGCGGCGCTGCGCGGATCGGCGGATATCCAGGCGTCCCGCGTCATCGCGGCCGCGAGCGATCACCTTGGTGCCAAGTATGTCTGGGGGAGCACCGGGCCCAATTCCTTCGATTGCTCGGGCCTGGTGTATCGGGCCTTCAAGGAAGCCAGGCTGGTGGGCCACATCGGTGGATTCAATACCGCCCACGGCTACTACTACGACTTCCGGAAGCGTGGCCGTACCAGCCGGACGGGCGGTCAGCCGGGTGACATCGTGGTCTATGACAACGGCGGCCATGTGGGCATCTATCTGGGCCACGGCAAGGTCATCAGCGCCCTGCTCAGCGGCGTCAAGCGGCACCGCCTCAAGGGCATCAACATCCGCTTCACGACGTTCATCCACCTGGGCCTCAACCGGAGCACCTCCTCGGTCGCGTCGCACGCCAGCAGGGCGAGCTACCGGCGAGCCGTAGGGCGGGTGCCGCTGCGGGCCAAACCCGGCCGCGGTTCGGATTTCCTCCGCGCCGTGGCCAAGGGCAAGCGACTCCGGGTCCTGGCATCGCGCCACCACAGGCATCACCTGTGGATCAAGGTGCGCCTGCATGGCGGCGATACGGGCTGGCTCCGAAAGTCACAGACCCGCAAGGCCTGATAGCGCCACGGGGCTGCCTCACAGGGCCGCCTTCGATCCGGGTCGGTAGACTTCCCGTGATGTCCCGTCCCCAGGCCCCGCGGGGCACCCGTGACCTGCTGCCCATCGAACGGGCGGCGTTCATGCGCCTGGAGTCGGTGGCCCGCGGGCTGACCGAGCGGTACGGATACCAGCCCATCGAGACGCCGTTGTTCGAACAGGCCGACGTGTTCGAGCGCGGTGTGGGCTCCGTCACCGATGTCGTAGAGAAGGAGTTGTTCCGGGTCAGTGCCGGTCGCGGCGACACCGAGCGGGAGCGGTGGGCACTGCGTCCGGAGCCGACCGCGGGCATCGTGCGGGCGTACGTGCAGCATGGGATGCAAACGCTGCCCCAGCCGGTGAAGCTGACGCTCGTCGGACCCATGTTCCGTTACGACCGGCCCCAGGCCGGCCGCTACCGCCAGTTCTGGCAGTTCGATGTCGAGGCGCTGGGCGATCCCGGTCCTGCCATCGACGCCGAGATCATCGAGCTCGCCGTGCGCTTCTTTACCGAGGCAGGGTTGCCGGCGGTGGAACTCCGGCTGAACTCCATCGGTGACGGGGCCTGCCGGCCGGGCTACGTCGACGCATTGCGGGCGTACTTCGAACCGCACGCGAACGGCCTCCCGGATCTGGAGCGGGCGCGCCTCGCCAGCAACCCGCTGCGCCTGCTGGACTCCAAGGATCCGTTGATGGCGGCCCTCATCGCCGGGGCGCCAAGCATCGCAGATCACCTCTGCGAGGCCTGCGCCGAGCACTTCGCGGCGGTGCGGTCACACCTCGAAGCCCTGGGTGTCGCCTACCGCCTGGACCCGCGTCTTGTTCGTGGGCTGGACTACTACACCCGGACGACGTTCGAGTTCTTCCCGCTGGGGCTGGACGGCCAGCAGGATGCGCTGGGCGGTGGTGGTCGATATGACGGCCTGGTGGAACTGCTGGGCGGACGAGCCACGCCGGGCATCGGGTTCGGTCTTGGCCTCGATCGGGTCTTGCTCGCTTTGGCCGCGGCGGGTGCAAGCAGCATCGAGCCTCACCACGTGTCGACGGTCGTGGTCGGAGCGGACCCGACGGACACCGCGACGCGATTGCGCGTCGCCACCCAGCTGCGGGCCGGTGGCGTCTCGGCGCGGGCGGATCTGGGACACCGCAAGCTGGGCAAACAGCTGGAGGCCGCCAGCCGTGATGGCGCCCACCTGGCTGTCATCTGCGGCGACGAAATGGCCTCGGGCCAGGTCCTGGTGCGTGACCTCCAGGCCGGGACACAGCGGCCCGTGTCGCTCACGGAGCTGACCCGGGAGATCGCGCGGAGCGAAGTGCAGCACCATCATGGAGGCGCGGTTCGGTGAGTGAACCGGCCGACCGGGTGAAGCCGACGGCCGACCTGGAGCTCGACCAACATGCCTGGGACAGGTTCGTCGCTGCGTCTGCCCAGCCGAGTCATCTCCAGACCAGCGCCTGGGCTGCGATCAAGCACAGCAACGGCTGGAGTTCCTTCCGGGTCATCGTGGATACGCCGTCTGGCCCACTCGGTGGCCAGATCCTGGTGGCGCGGCCTCGTGGATCACCCTGGGGAATGGGCTATCTGCCACGCGGTCCGGTGTCGTCCGTTCCGCTGGACGATGCAGCCCTCGATGCGTTCACGACCCAGGTTCATCGGGCGGCGGGCGGGGCACGTCTTGGGTGGGTGCGCATGGAGCCCGAACTGCCCGATACGCCTGGGATGCGAACCGTGCTCGCCAACCTTGGCTGGGCGCCAGCCCCGCACGTGCAGCCGGATCGGTCGCTGGTCATCGACTTGACCCAGGACGAGGGACAGATCCTGGCCGCGATGCACCGGAAGTGCCGTCAGTCGATCAGCAAGTCGGAACGGCTGGGTGTCCGCGTCGTGGAGGCAGACGAGGGGCGCCTCACCGAGTTCCATGCCATCCACACCGAGGCCATGCGGCGTGCCGGTATCGCCTCCCGCAGCGAACGAACGTATCGGGATATGTGGCGGCGATTGGCGCCTCGGGGCATGGCTCGATTGCTGTTCGCGGAGGATGCAGCGAGCGGCTCCGCGGTCGCTACCCTGTTCCTGGTCTCGTGCGGCCCACGGGTCGTTGACCTGTACGGTGGCACCACGGAGGAGGGCGGACGACTGCGCGCCAACTATCTTCTCAAGTGGGAGGCCATCCGCAGCTCGCGCGAGGCCGGGCTGCGAGAGTACGACCTGTGGGGCTTGCCACGGGCCGGCATCGCCCAGTTCAAGTCCGGGTTCGGTGGCACCCAGGTGGGCTACATCGGGGCCTGGGACCTTGTCACCGACCGCATCGGACATCGGGTGCTGCAGGTGGGCGAACGCGGTCGTCAGGCGTATCGTCGATGGCGATATCGGGGTGTTCATCGACCGGATGCACCCCATCCGGGTGAGGAGTAGTCGCGCCGGTCACGGTCGTCGGGTGCACCGCGGACGCGGAGCCCGCCTATCGACGGCTGCTCCAACGACGACCCTGCTGGAAGAGCAGGACGTTGAGTCCCGCGAACAGCAGGCCACCCACGGACACGACGACGGCCCCAAGGTTGAGCATCCTGTTGAAGTGACGCTCCCGCTCCGCGAGACGGTCGCGTGCCTCCACGATCCATCCCTCGAGCTGGGATACCGCCCCGATCAGGGCCCCAAGTGACTCCTGGGCCTGAGCGGCACGCTCCGAGATCCCTTGCGCGGCGCCAGGCTCGGCAAGTCCCGCCGGACCCAGCTGCGACAGGTAGGTCACCGAGGCGTCGACCTCGAGCATCCGCGTGTCGATCGTCTGCAACCGCTCGACCGCGGCTGGGGGCAGTGTGGCGGCAGGTACGGACTTGCCCAATCGGTTCAGGGCGTCACCGAGGGCGATGGCACGCTGCCGCAGTCGCTGGTACACGGTTCGGAAGGTGGCATAGGGGCCGGATGCGAAGGCGTCGATGGCCGAGCCCAATTCCGCAACGGACGCTTCGTCCGCGGCCGGGGCATGCGCTAGACGACTCGCGGCGCCCTGCACGTCCACGATCTGGTTGGACATCTCCGTGAGGCCGTCACGTATGGTGTCGGAGAGGGTGGTCGCGATATCGAGGCCTCCCTCCGGCACGGCGCGGACATCCTGCAGGCGCGCCTGCAGGTTGAGCTTCAGGACCCAGACCACTGACGCCAACCCGTTACCGGCCACGATCCCGGCGACGCCCAGGGCCGAGGCCAGCCAACCGATGACGCGCATTCCCACCTCCGATATGAACGGCAAGCATACGGGCTCGCGCACCTGGTCGGGCGCATGGTCGGCGGCTGGTCGGCGGCTGGTCCGGCCGCTGGTCTGGCCGCCCAGCCCCGGGCCCTTCGCCAATCGCGACGCTGACCCATCGATCCCGTACCATGGTGTCCCCATGCACACCTCGTACCGCGACCTGACCTGCGGCGACGCCCGCCTGACCGATGCCGGCCGGGTGGTGGCCTTGGCGGGCTGGGTGCATCGTCGTCGTGACCTGGGCCAGCTCATCTTCCTCGATCTTCGCGATCGGTATGGCATCACGCAGGTGGTCGTCGACGCCCAGGAGTCGCCCGGCGCCCACGAGGTCGCATCGACCGTGCGCCCGGAGTTCGTGCTCAAGGTGCAAGGGCGTATCGCTGCCCGCCTGGCAGGCACCGAGAACGCCCGCCTGGCGACCGGGGACGTGGAGCTGCGGGCGTCGGACATCGCGGTCCTGTCCGCGGCCAGGACGCCGCCGTTCGTGATCAACGACCCGGACGCCGAGATCGACGAGACCGTGCGCCTGACCTATCGCTATCTCGACCTGAGGCGTGAGGCCCTCCAGCAACGGATCCTGGCCCGAGGCAGGCTGGTCCAGCAGATTCGCGAGACCCACCATGCGGCCGGCTTCGTAGAGGTCGAGACGCCGATGCTCATCAAGTCCACCCCGGAAGGTGCCCGGGACTTCATCGTGCCATCGCGTCACCAGCCGGGCAGTGTGTATGCGCTCCCCCAGAGCCCTCAGCAGATGAAGCAGCTGCTGATGGTCGCGGGCATGGACCGCTATTTCCAGATCGGCGCGCTGCTTCCGGGACGAGGACCTTCGCGGAGACCGGCAACCGGAGTTCACCCAGCTGGACCTTGAGATGAGCTTCGTGGCCGAGTCGGACGTCATGGCCTGGGTCGAGCAGATGGCGATCGAGGTCAGCCGCGCAGTCGTTCCCGAACGGACCCTTCTTCGCACGCCCTTCCCGGTGCTGACCTACCGCGAGGCGATCGACCGGTTTGGCAGCGACAAGCCAGACCTGCGTTACGGGATGGAACTGACCGACCTGGGTCCTGCGGTGGCGACCGTCGGCTTTCGGGTGTTCGACGCTGCGCTGGCAGCCGGAGGCCGTGTCATGGCCATGAACGCCCCAGGTCTGGCCGGGATGACCCGTGGCCAGATGGACGAGCTCACGGACTTCGCCAGGCGTTGGGGCGCGGGCGGTCTGGTCTGGCTGGCCCGGACCCACGACACGGTCAGGGGCTCCATCGTCAAGGCCGTGGGGGAGGAGGTCGCGCTGCGGATGGCGTCCGCCACAGGCGCCGAGGACGGGGACCTGGTACTCATCGTGGCTGATCGCGACATCCACGCCCAGCAGGTGCTGGGACGCCTGCGCGTCGAACTCGCGGGCCGTCTGGGCCTGGCCGACACGAACACGCTGGGGTATGTATGGGTCCACCAGTTCCCGATGTACCAATGGGACGCCGATGCCCGCCGCTGGGACGCGACGCACAACCCGTTCAGTGGCGTGATGCCGGAGGACTTGCCGCTCCTCGAGACCACGTCTGGCGATCCGTACGAATCCGCACCCGATGACCCCGCGGGTCGAGCCCGTGCGCTCCAGTACGACCTGGCCCTGAATGGCTGGGAGCTTGGCGGCGGGTCGGTCCGGTTCCACACCCGGGAGCTGCTGGCCAGGTCATTCGCGCTCATGGGCCATTCCCCGAAGGGGATGGTCGACAAGTTCGGCGGGATCCTTGAGGCCTTCGAGTACGGTGCGCCACCCCACGGCGGTATCGCCCTGGGCGTGGATCGCTGGGCGGCGCTGCTGACCGACCAGACCAACATCCGCGAAGTGATGGCCTTTCCAAAGACGTCCTCGGGCACGGACTTGATGCTTGATGCGCCGTCGCCGGTGGAGTCGACCCAGTTGGCCGAGCTGGGTCTCGCACTGGCGCCACGAGGGATCAAACCGGGCTCGTAACGCCATCGGCACAAGGCGTCGATCAGCCGGGTGTAGTGGCCTCCCCGTCGGGATGTTCGGGATCGGTGGCTTCTGCGATCGGGAAGGGCAGTGTCTCCTCGTCGTCCGTCGTATTGGGTGTGATCACGGGGTTCGTCCTGGGCAGGAAGCGATGTGCACGTTCGGGTACCTCGCCACCATCGCCGGATGTGGACCCGGCAGCCTCCGGGACATCCGATATCGGTTCATCCGTGTCAGAAGTGGCCGTGACGGCCAGGTTCGGTTTCGCCTCCTCGGGAACGGACCCTTTTGGTGGCGCCGGGGTGGCTGCCACGAGCGCTCCCGCCGCCTGGCCGGCTGACTCATCCTTCGATGGCCGCAGGTTCGGCATCCCGATCGCAGGCCTCGCGATCCGAGGCATGGTCATGTTGGCCAGTCGTTCATCGACGAGCTTCTGTACCTGCGGTGAGAACCGGGCTGGAGTGAGGCGAACATCGGACATGCCACGCCGCGGCTGTGAGACGCCACCCTTCCATTGGCCCCGTCTGGGCCCGGGAAGGAACACCCCCGCGATGATGCCGTACACCGCACAGGAGACGGCCACGAGGCCGAACAATGGGTCGATGCGCGGCGCCGTAGTGTCCTGCAGGGATAGCAGCCACAGCGCGCCAGCCAGCAGCGCCACGGCGAGGTTGACGGCCGTCATCGGCCACCCCGACTCGCCCATGAGCCACCAGATCCATGCCGCGCCGACCGTCAACCCAAGCAGGGCCGTGAGACCTGGAACGGGCCAGCCCACCGTCCGGGCATCACCACCGAACTCGCTCGCTGCGGAGAGCAGCATCCCGGCCAGCAACGCCTGGGTGACACACAGCAGCAACTCCAGCCCGACGATATCAAGCGGTCGATCGGCCGGCGGACGGTTTCTGGCAGGGTCGCGGTGCAGCACGCTGCCCAATACCTCCGTTACGGGTGACTGACCGCAGGGTACTCCGATGTTGCTGCCGGGAGCTGCAGGTCGCATGCCGGCCGAATCTCGCACCGCCGGACCTGGTGCGGCCAGATCTCGAACGGCCGGATCTCGAACGGCCGGATCTCGAACGGCCAGATCTGACGATCCGGCGTCCATGGGACCGACAGCCGGCCTGCCCTGGGAAGCGTTCGACGATCTGGCGCCCAGGCGTCGGAGTGTCACGTTCGGATCGGGGCCCCGAGCACGGATCTGCTGGCAGGTCCGGCCTCGGTCGGCTATCGCTTCCGGTGGCGTCGGAATGTCACGCCGGAGCCCGGCGGCACGCATGCTCCCCTCCGGCGTCGCGTCCGCAACGAGGCATTCCCCGGTGCACGCCCCGAACGACACAGGCCGGCTGTCCTCGTCCCCGTCGCACGTGTGAGAACATGCACCGGCCCATGATCGACACCACCAGCCACGCCATGCCTGCCACTGATCCGAGCCGACTAGCCCATCCGCCTCAAGCGACGCGCAACGACCTGCGGGACGTGGCCATCGTGGCCCATGTCGATCACGGCAAGACCACCCTCGTCGATGCTCTCCTCAAGCAGACAGGCGCCTTCCAGGCACATCAGGTCATCGCTGAGCGGGTGCTCGATTCGGGTGACCTGGAGCGCGAGAAGGGCATCACCATCCTGGCCAAGCAGACAGGTATCCAATATGGCGATGTCCGCCTGAACATCGTGGATACGCCCGGCCACGCCGACTTCGGCGGGGAGGTGGAGCGGTCGCTGCTGATGGTCGATGCCGTGCTGCTGCTAGTGGATGCGGCCGAGGGACCGCTGCCCCAGACCCGCTATGTGCTCCAGAAGGCCATGGCACTCCGCCTCCCCGTTGTGGTGGCCATCAACAAGATCGATCGCTCGGACGCCCGACCGGCGGAGGTCGTGGACGCGGTCTATGAGCTGTTCATGGACCTGGGGGCGGACGAGCACCAGATCGAATTCCCGATCGTGTACACCAACGCCCGGGTGGGCACGGCGACGTTGTCACTCGATGAGCCGGGCACCGACCTGCGCCCTCTGCTCGACCTGCTGGTGGAGCACACCCCGCCCCCGAGATACGAGCCTGAGCACCCACTCCAGATGCTCGTGACCAACCTCGCGGCCAACGACTACGTGGGGCGGATGGCGGTCGGCCGGATCCGCAATGGGACCCTGCGCATGGGCAGTCGCGTGAGCGTGGTTCGCACAGAGGAAGAGCAGCCCGACGGCAGCATCGAGCCGGGCCGGACCATCACCATGACCGGCACCGTCACGTCGTTGACCCTGGCACAGGGAATCGAGCGCCTGGATATCACCGAAGCCGGTCCGGGCGAGATCGTGTGGCTGGCGGGCATCCCGGAGGTGACCATCGGGGACACCGTCACCGATGCCTCGGACCCCCGGCCCCTGCCGCGTCTCCAGGTCGATGAGCCGACCCTGCGGATGACCTTCGGTGTCAACACCTCGCCCCTGTCGGGGCGGGAGGGCAAGTACCTCACATCGCGCCAGATCAGGGCGCGACTGGACCGCGAGGTGCTGGGCAACGTGTCCATCGAGGTGGCCCCCACCGCATCACCCGAGACGTTCGAGGTCCGGGGCCGGGGTGAGCTGCAGCTGGCAGTCCTCATCGAGCAGATGCGCAGGGAGGGTTTCGAGCTCCAGGTATCCCGTCCCGAAGTCCTGCTTCGCGACATCGGTGGCGAGGTCCAGGAGCCATACGAGCGCATCACCATCGACATCCCGCCCGACTACATGGGCACGGTCACCGCGTCCCTGGCCGCTCGCAAGGCCCGCACGGAGCACATGACCAGCGATTCCGATGGCCGGATCCGGATCGAAGCGGTCATCCCGACTCGCGGCCTTGTCGGCTACCGCGGACAGTTCCTCACCGAGACCCGAGGTAACGGACTCCTGCACCAGATCAGCGAAGGCTACGGGCCATGGGCTGGCGAGGTCACCCACCGAACCAGTGGCGTCCTGGTGAGCGACCGGCCTGGCGTGTCCAACGCGTACGCCCTGTTCAACCTGCAGGAGCGGGCGACCCTGTACATCGTGGGTGGGGTGGACGTCTACGAAGGCATGATCGTGGGCGAGAACTCCCGGTCGGGCGACATGGATGTCAACGCGACCAAGGAGAAGAAACTCACCAACATCCGGACCCATAGCCATGACGAGTCGCTCAGGCTCACCCCGCCGCCCCCCATCACGCTCGAGTCAGCCATCGAGATGATCGCGGCGGATGAACTGGTGGAGGTCACACCCAAGTCGATCCGGCTTCGAAAGCGCGTGCTGTCCGTCCACGACCGCAGGCGGGAGAAGGGTCGCGAGGCCGACCTGCGACGCGAATCCGGGGAGTAACAGCCCCCGCCGGGGTCGTGGCCGTACCCGGTGTAGGATCGGCCACGATGTCCATCTATCTCGATCACGCGGCTGCCACACCACTGCGCCCCGAAGTACTCGAGCGGATGTTGCCGTACCTGACGGGCGTGTGGGGCAACGCTTCCTCGCCCCACAGCGTCGGCCGACGAGCGCGCCAGGCGCTCGATGAGGCACACGAGATGGTGGCCGCGGTCCTGCACGCGGATCCCCGCGAGGTGGTGTTCACGAGTGGCGGCACGGAGTCCATAAACCTCGCGATCAAGGGCGCTGGATGGGCCGGCAAGTCGACCGGACATCGGATCGTGACCACCGCCGTGGAGCATCGGGCGGTCCTGGATGCGTGCGCCAGCCTTGAGAAGTTCGGCTTCGAGGTCGTTCGCCTGCCGGTCGATCGCTACGCCCGCGTGGACCCGGACGTGCTGGAAGAGGCGCTCACCGAACGCACGTGCCTGGTGTCGCTGCAGCTTGCCAACAACGAGGTCGGCACCATCGCCGATCTGGCGGCCCTGGTGCGTCGGGTCCGGGCAGGCGGGCGGGCGCTCATCCATGTCGACGCCGTCCAGGCCGCGGGGGCGATCGCCATCGACACCCGGGCGCTCGATGTGGACATCATCTCGTTCGCCGGCCACAAGCTCGAGGGCCCCAAGGGGATCGGCGCCGTGTGGCTACGGCGGGGTACCGCGATCCTGCCCCAGGTCCATGGTGGAAGTCAGGAGCGGTACCGGCGTGCGGGTACCGAGAACGTGGCGGGTGCCGTTGGGATGGCCGCGGCGTGGCAGATGGCGGAGGCCGAGCGTCCAGCGGCGATGTCCGCGGTTCATGCTCGACGCGAGCAGCTCGCCGCGGCACTCCTGGCTATCGATGGCGTGGAACAGACCGGACATCCCCGGGATCGCCTGCCGGGACTGCTGTCAGTGGTCGTCACGGGTACCGACGGCGCGTCGCTCGTCCATGCGCTGGACCTCGAGGGCGTGTGCTGTTCCACGGGATCCGCATGCACCACCGGGTCCACCGAGCCGTCGCATGTACTGACCGCCATGGGACTGCCTCCCGACGAGGCGCGCGGGGCGCTGCGCCTGAGCCTGGGCAGGACGACCACGGCTGCCGACGTGGAGTCCGCAGCGGGCATCATCAGGTCGGTCATCGAGCGGCAACGCGTGGGCGCGGCGAAGGCAGCCTTGGGGTGGGCGCTACCGGCGGCGTCAGGAGCATGACGGAGCGGATCCTTGTGGCCATGTCTGGCGGAGTCGATTCGTCGGTAGCCGCCGCACTCGTCGCGCGTTCGGGCGCTGACGCCGTCGGCGTCTGGATGCGACTCCACGACGGGGCCGACTCGTTCTCGGATGTCAAACGTTCCTGCTGCTCTGCCGATGCCGCGGACGATGCCAGACGGGTGGCAGGACAGTTGGACATCCCGTTCTACGTCCTTGACCTCGAGCGGGAGTTCGAATTTGGCGTGATGCGACCGTTCCTGGATGACTACCTGGCGGGTCGGACGCCCAGTCCCTGCATCGATTGCAACAGCACCGTCAAGTTCGGCGCCTTGCTGGGTCGCGCCCGAGCGCTCTACGCATGCGAGGCGGTCGCCACAGGTCACTATGCGCGTGTTCGCAAGGTCACCGATCCGACGCGGGCCGGCGGGTCGCGCTACGACCTCCTGGCCGGCGTCGACGGCGACAAGGACCAGAGCTACTTCCTGTATGGCCTGCGGCAGGACCAGCTGGCCCATAGCCGGTTTCCGCTGGGGGACATGACCAAGCCCCAGGTCCGGGCCGTCGCTGCGGAGCTTGGCCTGGTGACGGCTGCCAAGCCCGAAAGCCAGGAACTGTGCTTCGTCCCCGGCGGCGACATCGGCGAGGCCCTTCGAACCCGTGCCGGATGGCTACCGGAGACCGGCGAGGTCATCGACGCCGACGGGCACCGGGTGGGCACCCATGGGGGCGCCGCGTCGTTCACGATCGGGCAGCGTGCGGGCCTGGGGTTGGCCCTCGGCGAGCGCCAGTACGTGGCCGCCCTGAGTGTGGCCACCAACATCATCCAGTTGGGTCGGCGTGCAGACCTTGAGCACTCCCTGTTCTATCTTGAGGACCTGTCGATGGTGGATGGGCACAGGCCCCGCGAGGCATTCCGGGCACTCGCCCGCATTCGGCACCGCGGGGAGCCAGCGCCTGCCCTGGTCGAGCCGCCCGACGCCGGCCGGGATGATGGATCCGATCGGCCTGCCTGGAGGGTGACCATGATTCGCGCGGTCTGGGCGCCTGCATCGGGCCAGGCGGCGGTGCTGTACGACATGGACGAGCCCGCCCGCGTGCTGGGTGGCGGGCGTATCCACGCACCGACGACGCCTCGTTCGACCACATCGCGCGCCGTGTCCGTGGCGTCTGCCACCTGACGGTGGATGCGCTCGTGCCGCCGGTCAGCCCGGCCATCGTGCTGAGCGTGCTGGTGGGCGTGTTCGATTCTTGTCTCTACCTGGTGTTACGAGGCACGATCCGGGCCCACATGGTGGCGGTCGTGCCCGCGGCCATCGTGGGTGCCTTCATCGGCCAGGCAGTCGGCGGCCGGGTCGGCGACCCGGTCCGGATCGGTGACTACAGCCTGGTGTGGGCCGTGGTGGTCTCGTGGGTGGGCATCCTTGTGGTCGTCAGTCTCGCGAGTGTCATGCCCGACCGCGACCCGCACTGAGGTACGGTGCGCACATGCAACAGGACGTGTTGTGGCTGGTCGTGGCGATCTCGGTCCTCGTCATCGCGGTATCCGTGGCGGCGATCGCATGGGCCTTGATACGCCTGGCCAATGAGGCGGGCCGTACCGCAGCCGAGACACACCGCCTGATGGCCGTCCTCCAGGAGGAGCTTCCGCTGACGCTTGCCGTGCTGCAGCGCGCATCGGGCAGTCTGGACCAGCTGGCGGCGGAATTGGCGGCGCGCCTGCTCATCCTCGATCAGCTGGGCACGGAGGCGTCGGCGACGATGGTCGCAGCGCGCGAATTGTCCACGTCCGTCAATGAGCTGGTCCGCGGGCCCGCGGACACTGTCACGGGCGTGAAGCGCTCGGCGCGCATGGTCGGTGGTGGCATCGCGACCGGTGCCGACCGCTTGCGGCGGGTCATCACCGGCGACCATGAGGGCACCCGACCGGAATGACGACACCTGACCTGATGACCCGGCGAGGCGGCTCGACCCGGGACGCATGACCCTCGATAGTCCCGGGCCAAGGCGACCGACCATCGCCGACCGTGCCGTCGGCAGCGTGGAACGTCTCGGCCGGGTGTGGGCCGATGAGTACGACACCATCGTCAACTGGCCGTCGGGCCGTCGGCACCTGCTCAACAGGGCGGTCATCGTCCTCATCGTCGACACGATCGCGCTCCTGTTCGCCAACTGGCTGCTGCCGTCGGTCCGCATCACCTCCCTGCTCGGGGCCTTCCTGGTCACGATCGTCTCCGGGGCACTCACATTCCTGCTGCGACCTGCCGCGTTCCTGGTCCTGCGCCAGGGCCTGATCATCACTGCCACCCTGACGGTGCTGCTCATGGGTCTGACACTGTGGGCGGCCGCAGGCATCGTGCCCGGGGTGGAGATCGACGGCCTGTTGTGGGCGTTCGTGACGGCTGTCGTGATCGCTGCCGCCAACTCGGTCCTGACCGCCATCCTGGGCCTCGATGAGGATGAGTCGTTCTACCGGAACTCACTCCGGAAGCTGGCGCGGGTCCGTGGCGATGTTGACGATCGGCCCGGGCCGGGCTTCGTGGTGCTCCAGGTCGATGGCCTGGCCGAGCCGATCCTCAAGAACGCCTTGCGCACCGGGCTCATGCCGTTCCTGTCGTCATGGGTACGCGACGGCTCCCACAAGGTAGGTCGTTGGGAAGCCCTTGCGCCATCGATGACGAGTGCGGGGCAGACCGGGATCCTGCATGGCAACAACGCGGGCATCCCGGCATTTCGCTGGTGGGAGCGCGATAGGGGGCACCTGATGGTCTCCAACCGTCCGGATGACGCGTTCCTCATCGAGCAACGCGCGTCCGGCGCGAACGACCTGCTCCGCGATGGGGGCGCCAGCATCTCCAACCTGGTATCGGGCGGTGCACCACGCTGCGTGGCCACGACCAGCCAGTTGTCGGCGCATGGCCAGGGTGTGCAGATGGAGGGATTCTCGCTCTATCTCGTGAACCCCTACAACATCACGCGGGGACTGGTCACCTTCGGCTACTGCCTGCTGGTGGAGTACTTCCAGGCCCGCCGTCAGCGAACGCGTGACGTGCGACCGCGGATCGAGCGCCGGATGCCGTTCCCGTTCCTGCGGGCGTCCACGACCACGATCATGAAGGACATGATGAGCGATCTCATCATCGGCGAGATGTACCGCGGCACACCCATCGTCTACGCGGACTACCTGGGCTACGACGAGGTCGCTCATCATGCTGGACCCGAACGACCCGAGTCCCTCGATGAACTGGACCACGTGGACCGGATACTGCGCACATTGTCTCGGGCATCACAGGGTGCGCCAAGGGACTACCACTTCATCCTGCTGTCTGACCACGGTCAATCGCAGGGTGCCACATTCGATGAGCGTTACGGCGTCGGCCTCGAGGCGCTCATCCGGCGACTGATGACCGGCAAGACAGAAACCCTTGCCGCGACCGACGATGTCGAGAGTTGGGGCCCCGTGAATGCGTTCTTCAGCGAGGTCGTGCGCCGACCCGGCAAAGCCGCCAACGTCGCCCGACGGGCTCTCGGCAAGGCGGCCAACGAGGTCGGAGTGGTGACCCTGGGCCCGGACATGCAGCGCGGCGTGGTCAGTCAGCCCTTTGGGCGGGACAAGCCTACGCGACCCAGGCCGGACGGCGTGCCGGACCTGGTGGTGGCCGCGTCCGGCAACCTCGCCAACATCTACTTCCCGGGCTCGACCGACCGGCTGATGCTGGAAGACCTGCTGCTGCTCCATCCGGGATTGCTGCAAGGTCTCGTGTCCCATCCGGGGATCGGGTTCGCGCTCGTCCGCAGTGCCAAATTCGGGGCCATCGCGATCGGCCGGGACGGCGTCCACTACCTCGACCAGGACCGCGTGGAGGGGAACGATCCGCTCGTTGTCTTTGGGCCCCACGCTCCCGACAACCTGCGTCGCCTGGATTCGTTCACCCATGTCGGCGACATCCTGGTCAACTCCATGTACGAGCCATCCACCGACGAGATCGCGCCATTCGAACACCAGGTCGGAGCACACGGTGGGCTGGGCGGACCCCAGACTCGTGCGTTCGTGGTCTATCCGGCGGCCCTGGAGCCCGACACGGAACCGGTGTCCCTCGTGGGTGCCGAAGCTGTGAACGCCCGGATCCGGGCATGGATCGCCAGGGCCCGGGAGATGGAGGGCATGGCGCCGGGCCCGCCGACCCCTTCGAGGGGCATCGCACCCGAAGTCGCACAGGTGATCGGTGACATGGGTGCGCGGGCGGCGTCCCCCTGAGGGCGGTGATCAGCCCAGTTGCACGCCGATCGGGAACGTGCCCGAATATCCGTCCGCGGTGACGGTCACCGGCACGAGTGTCTGACCGGCACTCTGCTGATAGATGCCATCCCCGTCATTGCGCAGGGTCCGGATACCCTTGCTGGCATACGGCTCGGCCTGGTACACGACGTCGCTGAACGCGTCGTCGAAGAACAGCTGGGATGTCAGCTCGGCGCCCGACGCCGCATCGGGCTCGGTCCGTATCTTGAAATGGATATGGACGGCCCGTCCCTGGTACCAGCCCGGGTAGACGGTGGTGAAGGTCGCGGCGCCGGAGGCGTCCGTTCGCTGCACACCGCGCAGGAAGTCGTGGCCAGTGGTGTCGAAGCTTCTGTCCTGCACGCCCGAGTAGACACCCTGGGCATCGCAGTGCCAGACGTCCACGACCGCCCCCTCCAGGGGCACGCATCCGCTGCCGTCGATCCGCGATACCAGCCAGGTCAGGTCGAACCGGGCACCGGCGCTGAGGGACCCATCGGCGCTGTCGGTGCGGACGTCAGATCGTTCGAGCTCGTCGGCTACGTAGTAGGGGCCCTCGGTCAACTCCGGCCGGATGATGCACGACGGGACGACCGAGCCGGCCGGGCTTGCTGCGATCGCCCCGGGCGCGGCGGACGTGTCCGCCGACTGGGCCAGGACGGACGGTGCCCAGGAGATCGCCGCCACGCCCGCCCCCACGCCGCCGAGGAGGACGAGCGCCTCCCGGCGACTGAGCAGGTGACCGATGGGCAGATCGTCATCATCGATGTGGTAGTCGGGCTGCGTGTCGTGGCTCATGGTCGTTGGCTCCTGGTTCGGGCGGACGGTATGACCATACGCTCCTCACCGGGAGTGAGAATCCACGTGAGAGAACCTGCACCCGCCATCGACCAGGGTATGTGCACCGAGCCATGTACCGGCTCGTCCTGTTGGTCGTCGGGCCCATGGCCCCCGTTGGGTACACTCGCACCGATGTCACATGCCGATGACCGGACGACGAGCGCCGCCCGGATCCCGCCGCTGCCCGCTGCCGAGATCCGGGCGCGGTTCCTGGAGTACTTCGCAGAGCGCGGCCACACGGTCGTGCCCAGTGCCAGCCTGGTGCCCGGGGGCGACCAGACCCTCCTGTTCACGAATAGCGGGATGGTCCAGTTCAAGGACGTGTTCCGGGGTGTCGAGCAGCGATCCTATACCCGGGCGGTGGACGTCCAGCGCTGCCTCAGGGTGGCCGGCAAGCACAACGACTTCGAAGAGGTCGGCCGAACGCCACGGCATCACACCCTGTTCGAGATGCTTGGTAACTGGAGTTTCGGTGACTATTTCAAGCGTGATGCGATCCACTGGGCCTGGGAATTGCTGACGGTGGGCTTCGGCATCCCCGGAGACCGGCTCGCAGCCACCACCTATGCCGGCGACGACGAGTCATGGGCGATCTGGCGCGACGAGATCGGCTTGCCGCCGGAACGCATGGCACGGTGGGGCGATGTCGACCGCGGTGACGACAAGAACTTCTGGCGCATGGCCGAGACCGGTCCCTGCGGACCATGCAGCGAGATCCACTTCGACCGTGGAGCCCATCTGTCCGAGGGGCCACACTGCACTCCCGACCATAGCGAACACTGCCCTCGCTGGCTGGAGATCTGGAACCTGGTGTTCATGGAGTTCGATCAACAGTCATCAGGCCGTACGCCGCTTCCGTTCAAGAGCGTCGACACCGGCATGGGGCTGGAGCGGCTGGCATCGGTCGTCCAGGACGTGGCCACCAACTACGACACGGACCTGTTCGCGCCCATCCTGGCCCGCATGCGCCAGCTGCTCGGCCACGACCCCGATGCCTTCGAGGCCGAGCGGTTCAGCTACCAGGTGATCGCCGACCACTCCAGGGCCATCACCTTCCTGATCGCGGACGGTGTCCTGCCCGCGAATGAAGGGCGTGGCTACGTGCTGCGCCGTATCGTGCGTCGCGCGGTGCGTCATGGGCGGTTGCTTGGACGACGGGAACCGTTCCTGGTCCAGACGGCGACGGTGGTCATCGAGTCGATGGGCGCTGCGTATCCCATCCTGCGCGAGCGGCAGGCGGAGATCCTGGCGGCGATCCTGCGCGAGGAGACCGCGTTCGCGCGGACACTGGACGCGGGAACGGTGCACCTGGAGGAGGCGCTAGTCCCGCTGACGGGAGCGGACCGGGTCGTCGGACGTCTCGCGGAGACCCTGCCTGCCGACTCCCCGATGCTGTCCGGTGACATCGCGTTCCGGCTGCACGACACATACGGCTTCCCCATCGACCTGACTGTGGAGTTAGCGGGCGAGTACGGCGTTCGGGTCGACCGGCCCGGCTTCACGGCGGCGCTCGAGGAGCAACGGCAGCGTTCGCGCACCGGCCGAAAGGCGGACCTGTCACGGCAGGCTGGTGCGGCCGCGCTGTACGACGGTGTCGCACGCTCCACGGGCGACACCCGCTTCCTTGGGTACGACGGAGTGACGGCCGAAGGGCGCGTCGTGGCCATCATGCGGGATGCGACCAGCTACCAGGATCTCGAGGCACGTCCCGAAGTCGAGTTGCGCGTCGATGCCGGAGCGACTGCCGAGCTGGTCCTGGACCAGACTCCGTTCTACGCCGAGCGGGGGGGCCAGGTCGGCGACACGGGGCAGATCCGGGATGCCCTGACCGATGGATTGCTGTTCACCGTCGAGGACACCCAGCGTCCGGTGGGCGGGCTGATCGTCCATCGCGGCCGTCTGCATGGTCGCGTCGCGGTCGGCCAGGCGGTGCGCGCTGTGGTGGACGCCGAGCGACGTGCGCACACCATGCGCAACCACACGGCCACACACCTGCTCCACCGTGCCATCCGCAACGTGGTCGGGCCGTCGGCCCGCCAGGCAGGTTCCCTGGTCGCGCCCGACTACCTCCGATTCGATTTCCCGTTCGACAGGCAGCTCACCCACGACGAGCGCCAGGCCATCGAGGACGAGGTCCGGTCGGTGGTTCGGGACGACCTGCCGGTGACGGCCGAGGTCATGCCCATGGAGCAGGCGATCGCGGGTGGCGCGGACGCCTTCTTCGATGAGAAGTACGGCGAGCAGGTGCGCACGGTGCGCGTCGAGGGATACGACAGCTTCGAGCTGTGCGGCGGGACCCATTGCCGTGCCTCGGGTCAGGTCGGCGGCTTCATCATCGTGTCGGAGCGTTCGATCGGCTCCGGCATGCGCCGCATCGAGGCAGTCACGGGCTCGGCCGCCGACAGGCTCATGGGGGAGCGGTTCCAGACCCTCGATCGCGCCGTCGCGGTTGCTGGCGCCCAGACGGCCGAGATGCTACCGGGCCGAGTGGAGGAGCTGCAGGCCCGTGTCCGGGACCTTGAGAAGCGGCTCAAGGCTCAGGCGGCCTCGGGTGGGCGGCCCCGTCCCGCCGAGCTTGCGGCTGCGGCGCGGGACGTGAATGGGGCACGTTTCGTTGGCCTGGCGGCGCCGTTCACTTCGATGGAGGAACTCAAGGCATACGCGAAGGACGTCCATGCCACGCTCGGCTCGGGCATCATCACGCTCATCATGGACGACGAAGCGCCCCAGATACTGGGTGACCGTCAGCGACGATCTCGTCGCACGGGGCTACTCGGCTGCCGACCTGGTGCGAGCGGCCATGCCGGCCATCAACGGACGGGGAGGAGGTCGCCCACCGATGGCGCAGGGGATGGGCGACAGGCAGGAAGGCATCGCGGCGGCCCTCGCCGCCGTGGAAGCCGCCGTGGCGACCCAGGGCGGTCGCGGCAGTCCAGGGGGCGGCGCCTGACTGGTGGCGATCTTGCGTCGCATCCGGGGTCGCGAGGACGGCAAGGCGCCAGTGATGGCGACTTCGCTGGATATCGGCACGGAGTATGTCAAGGCCCTGGTGTTCCGCATCGAGGACGGACAGGGCATCGTGACCGGCACCGGCAGGACCCGCCAGGGCCTGGGACACATGCAGGCGGCCACCGTCACGGACATCCGGGGTGTGGTCGAGAACTGCCGGTCCGCATTGCGTGACGCAGAGGGGGCCGCGGGCCTCCACCCCACCCAGGTCATCATCGGGATCGCGGGCGAGCTGGTGAAGGGCTTCACCACCAGCCACAGTCAGGAACGCCGCAAACCCGACACTCCCATCACCGAGCAGGAGCTGGACAAGCTCATCGAAGGCGTCCAGCACGAGGCGCTCCTGGAGGCGGAGCGGTCCATCACGTGGGAGA
This sequence comes from uncultured Chloroflexia bacterium, assembly GCA_963760625.1. GTDB lineage: Bacteria > Chloroflexota > Limnocylindria > Limnocylindrales > CSP1-4 > JAFMJV01. The sequence goes on along the minus strand of CAVXDU010000002.1, from coordinate 150,476 downwards.
CCGGGCTGCCAAGCGTGGATGTGCGGCTGGTGCACGCGGCGGTCACGGGTTCCGCCATCGACGGCTACCCGGTCACGAACCCGGTCGGCTTCAAGGGTCGCCATGTCCGCATCAGCGTGTTCAACGCCTTCGCGCCGCTCATCCACCTGGGAGCGCTCCAGACCGTGGCGCAGCGACTCAGCCGGGAGCTGCTGGCCGTGGTCGCGGAGCCCTATGCGGTGGCGCGCTGCATGAACCAGGACGACCTGGGTCCCGCGGGCGCGCTGTTCGTGGATGTCGGCGGTGGCACTACCGATATCGCGCTCGTCCGGCAGGGCGGGGTCGAAGGCACGCGCATGTTCGCGCTCGGCGGACGTGCCTTCACCAAGTCGCTTGCCGACCGGCTGGGATTGCCGTTCGCCGAGGCAGAGGCGGCCAAGATCGAAGTTCGCCACCGACCTGCCCGTGGACGATAGCGAGACCATCGCGTCCATCATCGATGAAGACGTGTCGGTGTGGTCAGCCGGAGTGGAGCTCGTGCTGGAGGAGTTCGGACGGCATGGCCAGCTGCCAGCACGCATCGAGTTGTGCGGTGGTGGTTCGCGACTGCCCCAGCTCGCCGCGGCATTGCGTGACAAGGACTTTGCCCGCGACCTGCCGTTCGTGCGTCCCCCCAGCGTGTCCATCATCGAGCCTTCGCAGGTCCAGGCCATCACCGATCGAACCGGCAAGCTCGTCGACCAGCAGGATGTGACCCCGATGGCGCTTGCGTTCCAGGCCATCGAGCTGACCAGCCCCGAGCAGCCCCTCGACGCGGCGCTCAAACGCGTGCTCCGGGGGATGCGCGTCTGACTCCGCTGGATCGCGGAAGGCGATGCCCGAGTGACGTGGTACCCAGGTCCGAGGTCGAGCAGCGGCACGATCGGAGGCCGCTCGACGTTCAAGGCGCGACTAGTTCACACTCCAGCCCGATGAGCGTCTGGTATCTCGAACTGGACGACGAGATCACCGATGCGGTCGCCCGGTTGCGTGCAGCCAAGGACGAGCGCGTTGTCCTCGTCGTCCCGCCAGGTTCGCGTATCGGCACGGGGCGGATCAACTTCCGGCTGTTGGCCCGCGAGGCCGAGACGCGCGGGCTGGGGCTCGCGGTGGTGAGTGGCGACGCCCAGGTGCGGACGCTGGCCGCGTCGGCGGGTCTGGCGGTCTACCCCACGGTCTCCGAGTCGGAGGCGGCCCCGGTGACGGTTCCGACGACCACTGGCGCGGCCGCCGCAGCCGTGCCGGCGTCGCGCGTCATCACCGCCGGTGCGGTGGTTACCACTGCGGACCGAACGGTGCCCAAGCCGCGGCTGGCCCGGTTCCGCTCACGTCGGCTGGGCATCATCGGGGGTGCAGCCGCCCTGGTGACCCTGATCGGTGGCGGGGCCCTGTACGGCGCCTACGTGACCATCCCCCGGGCGCGTATCACGCTGGTCCAGACGGCACACCAGCTGGACCAGCTCCGACTGACCCTCACGGTCGACCCCGACCAGGCCACTGATGCCTCGAACGGAGTAGTGCAGGGCCAGTGGCTGGCGGTGCCGGTGTCGGTGGAGGGGACGGTCACTGCGACAGGGACCGCGGCGCCGCTCACCGAACGGGCTCGCGGCACCGTGACATTCACCAGCCACAGCCCCAATCCGATTCCAGTCCCGGACCAGTCGGTGGTCAGGACGACCAACGGCATCTCGTTCCAGACGCAGGGGGGGATCGTGGTGCCACCAGGTGAATCGATGGATGTCCCGGTCTTCGCTGAGCAGAGCGGCGTCGGAGGCAACGTCGACGCGCGCACCATCACGATCATGAGCGACGAGTTGCGCAGCACGCTCAACAATGGGACGGTCATCAACAAGGAGCCAACGACCGGTGGCAAGTCCGAACAGCAGGTGATGGCCCTCGAGTCCGATTACGTGGCAGCGCTCTCTGGGCTGACGGCGCAGCTCGATACGGCCCTTCGTCAGGGTGCCGCCGCGCCGCCAGGCCTGCCCTCGGATGGGCTGGCCTACCCGTCGACCGTGCTGCCAGGTGCCGTGACCACGGAACCGCGGAAGGAGGTCGTGGTCGGCCAGCCCGTGCCCACGCAGCGACTGGTCGCCTCCATGACCGGATCCGTGCTGACTGCATCCGCCTCGGAGATCCAGTCGGTGGCCGCGCAGATGTTGCGGGAGCAGGTACCCCAGGGAACGGTGATGGTGCCCAACAGCATCCGTGTGGATACGGGTGCCCCGGAGATGGCCGACAACGGCATCGTCACCTACCACGCGACCGCGACGGGAACGGCATACGACCAGGGCCTGGATCCCGATTCGCTCAAGGCCCGGGTCAAGGGAATGACCGTTTCTGCGGCGCAGGTCATACTGGACCGGCTTGGTACCGCGACCATCACCCTGTCGCCGGACTTCATGCCCACCCTCCCCGATGATCCGGCACGCATCGACCTGACCATCACGCCACTCGAGGGCACCCCACCATGACTCGAACCGATCCCTCATCGGAGCCACCCTTGCGCGCACATCGCGCGTGGGTGGACGCGGTCCGTGCAGGTGGGGATGCCATCGCGTGAGTCGGCTGCTGGGCATCGACCTGGGTGAGCGGCGGATCGGGGTCGCGCTTGGCGACCTGAAGACCGGACTCGTCCGACCCCTGGTGACACTGACCCGCAGGGACATCGAAACGGACGCCGCGAACCTGCACCGGCTTGCACGCGAGCACGACGCGGAAGAGCTGGTGGTTGGCCTGCCGCTGTCGCTGGATGGTTCCGAAGGCCCCCAGGCCCAGCGGACCAGGGAATGGGCCGCCGCCCTGGCAGACCACTGTGTCCTGCCCCTGACTTGGCGCGACGAACGGCACACCAGTGCGGAGGCGGAGGAGCGGATCGGACGCTCGGGACGCGGTCGCGGGGGCGGCGCCCCATCAGCGGCCGCGATGCGGGCATACCGTGCGCGCGTCGATAGGGAGGCAGCGGCAGCCATCGTCCAGTCGGCCATGGACGCCCGGCGGGCGCCAGCACAGTCGGTCCCGGAGGCAGGGCCATGACCTCGACCGGCAAGCGGGAGCCGTCGATGACCGAACCCGTCGCGAGCACCCGGGGGCAACGTCAGGGGAGTGTGAGCGGCGGCGAATTGCTTGGCCTTCGCCGGGCGCGTCCAGGCGGGGCGTGGCGAGGCGTGGTGTTCCTGGTCGTGCTGATGGCAGTGCTGGTCGTGGGGGGCGGTATCTTCGCTGGACCCCGCTTGCGGGATGCCGCGTATGACCTTGCGCGCTCCAATCCCCAGGTCATGCGCCTGCCGATGGTCCCTGACATCGTGCGGCAACGGCTCGGAGATGCGCTCACGACAGCGGCCAGCAATCGCGGCACGCCCGTCAAGTTCATCGTCGGTGGCGGCGACACGATAGAGCAGATCGGACGCGCCCTCGCATCGCAGGGACTCATCACGGACTCCCTGGCGTTCACCTACCTTGCCGTGACCCAGGGCGTGGACGACAAGCTGCACACGGGCACGTTCAACCTGGACGCGAGCATGACGCCCCAGGAGATCGTGACCCGCCTGCAATCGCCGCCGGACCCGGTCACTGCCCGAGTCCTGCTCAGCCTCCGACCGGGTCTCCGGCTGGAGCATATCGCGGCGATTCTGCAGACCCGCCCGATGACCCTCGATCCGGAGGCGTTCTATCAGCTGATGTTGCACCCTCCCGACTGGGTCCGCACCGAGTTCCCGTGGCTTAAGGCCCTGCCGAAGGGGCGTAGTCTCGAGGGCTTCATGGGCCTCGGCAACCTCGTGGTGGACTCCAACATCGCGCCGGAGGACTTGCTCCGCGTCATGCTCAGCCGCTGGGAGACCGATATCGGACCGGCGGTGATCGCGGACGTAGAGCAGGGTGGTCGGGATTTCTATGAGGTCCTGACCCTGGCCAGCATCGTCCAACGTGAGACGGCCGACCAGGACGAGATGGACAAGGTCGCAGGCGTATATGTCAACCGGCTCGACCCCCAGCTGTGGCCGACAGGGATCCTCAATGCCGACCCGACGGTCTCCTACGCTGTCGATACGGACAGGCTCAGGAAGAGGGACTTCAAGGACTGGCCCAAGTACGAGTTCTGGAATGTCGTGCGCAACCAGGCGGACCGCAAGGTCTCTCCGGACCTGCAGAGCTACCAGACATACCAGGAGGCCGGACTTCCGGATGGGCCCATCAATTCGCCCACCCTGGCCTCCATCAGGGCCGCCGCAGACCCCGACACCAAGGGTAGATACCTGTTCTTCTATGCGTGCCCGGGCAGCAAGACACATACCTTCGCGCGCGACCAGGCGGGGCAGGACCGCAACATCGCCAAGTGTGATTGATGGGCGAGGGCGTTGGCTGACTTGCGTTCCGGCCCGACCCGCTTGCCGACCGCGGCGGACATCGAACGCTGGCTAACGGCCGATCGGATCCTCAGGCCGGCGCGCCTCGATCGGTTGCGCGCCCTGCTCATCGACCAGGGCGCGGACGCCTACTTCGGCCTCGGGCGTGAGGACACCCGCTATCTCACGGGTTTCTCGCTCGCGAACGGTGAAGCGGCTGTGGCGGGTGTCTCGGGCCAGTTCCTGGTGTCGGCCGACGAGTCGGTCGTACTGGCCGACTCGCGATATCGAACCCAGGCAAGCACGGAGTGCCCCGACTCACGGGTCGAGGACGTCTACGGCGACCTCGAGGGCTGGTGGCCGGCACTACTGGCCAGTCTTCGACCCGCGTCCGGCCGGTCCACGCGTGGCGTGCAGCGAGTGGCGGTCGACACGCGCTCCGTGAGCCACATGACCTGGACGAAGCTGGCCGCGGCCGCACCAGGGGTGGAGCTGGTCCCGGCAGGCGACTGGGTCGACCGGCTGCGGGAGGTCAAGGATGTGAGCGAGCTGGAGCGCATCGGCGCCGCGTGTGCCGTGGCCGACTCAGCGCTCCAGCGGTTGCTGCCTGGGATCCGTCCTGGCGTCACCGAACGGGAACTCGCGCTGGCACTGGAATGGGAGATGCGCACCAACGGCGCAGAGGCCCTGGCATTCGACGTCGCGTGTCTCGGTGGCGCCCGTGCTGCGCTCCCTCACGGCTCCCCGACGGACGCACCAGTGGCAGCCGGCTCGGTGCTGCTGTTCGACTTCGGGGCGCAGGTGTGTGGCTATCGCTCGGACATGACCCGAACCCTGTTCGTGGGCGAGCCGACGAGCCGGGACCTGGGCCTGTATCACCTGGTCGCCGAGGCCCAGGAGGTCGCCTTCGATGCCCTCGCCACAGCGGCGGCGGCCGGCGAGCAGCCATCCAACCGGCGTATCGACGCGGCGGCTCGGGACGTGATCACTCGGGCCGGGCAGGGCGAACGCTTCGGCCACGGACTGGGCCACGGCATCGGCCTCGCCACCCACGAGGCGCCATCTCTGGGCCGAACGGTCGTGGAGCGCCCACTGCCGTCTCCGACCGTGTTCAGCGTGGAACCGGGCGTCTATCTCGACGGCGAGTCCGGCGTACGCATCGAGGACCTGGTCGCGTTCGATGCCTCGAACGGCTTCTGTGAGCGCCTGACGCATTTTCCGCGGACCGTGACAGTCGTCGGAGCCTGACGCCGCTGCTCCGGTACACTCCGCACACCGTCCCGTATCGCGGCTGCCGGCTCACGAGTCACCCGCGTCACCACACCCAGCGGATCAGGCCCCGGAGATCGAGGTCCCGTCCGGCAGCCGAGGGAGCGCACCACACCCATGATCTCGACCGGTGAGTTGAAGAAGGGCATCGCCATCGAACTCGACGGCGAACTGTGGCAGATCCTGGACTACAACCACATCAAGATGGGCCGCGGATCGGCCCAGGTCAAGATCAAGCTGCGCAACATCCGGCGCGGCCAGACCATCGAGCGTAGCTTCCAGGCGGGCGAGAAGTGGCCACGGGCGATCCTCGAGAAGCGTCCCGTCCAGTTCCTGTACCGTGACGGCGATGAGTTCCATTTCATGGAACTCGAGAACTATGAGCAGTTCTCCCTGACCAGCGCCCAGCTGGACGACGTGGCCAACTACCTCGTCGACGGGATGCAGCTCGACCGGACCAGTTATGAGAACGAGACCATCGGCATCGAGTTGCCCATCTCTGTGGATCTGCGAGTCGCTACCACCGAACCGGGGTTCGCTGGGGATACGGCCACAGGCGCCCGCAAGCTCGCCACCATGGAGACCGGCCTCGTCGTTCAGGTCCCGCTGTTCGTCGCCGAGGGCGACGTGATCCGGATCGATACCCGCACCGGCGAATACCAGACCAGGGTCTGACGCGGCCCTGGTCACCCGAGCACGGCCCCTGCAATGAACCGCCCTGCCGACGAACAGGCGTGGCTGCCGTTCGACGAGTTCCTGGCCTCGGGCGTTCGGGCACCCACGTCCCAGTCGACCACGGAAGCATCGGCGGCGGCATCGACCTCACCTGGGCGCGCGTTGCCGCCCATCCTCGCCGTCAGTGACCTGACGCGACACATCAAGGAGGCGCTCCGGGACGCGCCCGGACTTCGGGACCTGTGGGTGGAGGGCGAGGTCGGCCAGGTCAGCGTCAGCTCCGCCGGGCACTGCTACTTCACGCTCAAGGACGAACGCGCGCAGGTCCGATGCATGATCTTCCGGGACGACCGCATGGCGATCCCGTTCCAGCCCCGGACCGGCATCCGCCTGGTCGCCCACGGACGCGTCGACGTCTTCGATGCCCAGGGTGTCTACCAGTTGTACGTCGACACACTGCAGCCCGCCGGCTTTGGCGACCTTGCGCTCCGGTTCGAGGCACTCAAGGCGCAGCTGGCCAAGGAGGGCTTGTTCGACGCTGGCCGCAAGCGGCCACTGCCGCCGTGGCCCCAGGTCATCGGCATCTGCACCAGCCTGTCGGGTGCGGTTCTGCACGACATGCGCAAGGTCCTGGCGCGCCGGTGGCCGAGCGTGCGAGTGCTGGTGAGTGCGTGCCAGGTCCAAGGGCCGGGGGCAGCCGAGAGCATCGTGGCCGCGCTCCGAAGGATGGGCCGCTGGACGGACGCCGCCAGCGGAAGGGCTCCGGATGTGGTCATCCTGGCTCGTGGTGGTGGTTCGATGGAGGACCTGTGGGCCTTCAACGAGGAGGTCGTCGTGCGGGCCGTGGCGGGCTTCCCGGTGCCCATCATCGTCGGCGTGGGGCACGAGACGGACGTGACCCTCGCCGAGTTCGCGGCAGATGTCCGTGCCGCGACCCCGTCCGTGGCAGCCGAACTGAGCGTACCTTCACGGGACGAGCAGGACGCCCGGCTGCATGCCCTCGACGGGCGTCTGTCCGGCGCCGCCAGCCGTTCCCTGGTTGCTGCCCGCAATGCACTCGAAGCCGAATGGCGGGCCCTCGAGGCATTTCGGCCGTCGGCCTACCTGGCCGCGGAACGGGAGCGTGCCGGGCTGCTCCTGGATCGCGCGACGCGCGCGGTGCGGGCCAGCATGGAGGTCGATGCGGCTCGCCTGCGGCGGCTGGATGACCGACTACCGATGGTGCTCCAGGGACGCCTTGCTCGTGCCCGGGCCGATCTCGCCCGGAGTGCCGCCACGATGGGTGCCCTGAGCCCATACGCGACCCTCGACCGGGGATATGCCATCGTGCGGGATGTCGGCGGCGGCATCGTGCGGGACACATCGCAGGTGACCGTCGGCCAGCCCCTCGGGGTGCGCGTCGCTCGGGGTTCCATGGACGTGAGAGTGGAACGCGTGCCAGACTCGGCGTCATGATGGAAACCCCGATGCGCGAGGACGAGGACACCGTTCCCGATTCGACCCTGACCGCGATGCCCTTCGACCAGGCCCTGGCCGAGTTGCAGGTGGTGGTCGGTCGCCTGGAATCCGGTGGTCTCGCGCTGGAGGAGTCGATCGAGCTATACGAGCGGGGCGTGGCGCTCCATGCACACTGCGCCCGATCGCTCACGTCTGCCGAGCTCCGCGTCCAGCGGCTGGTGGAAGGAAGCGGGGGTCGACTGCAGGCCCTCGACCTGAGACCCGATGACGAGTCCTGACGCATCCTGACAGGCCGCGTTAGCATCAGGCGGCCACACGGCGTCGGCCGCAGCACAGGAGCGACGACTTGGCCATCCTTCCCGGGATCCTCGGTCCCCAGGACCTGCGTGCCGTGCCCGAGGCACGGCTGCCGCAGTTGTGCGACGAGATCCGGCAGACCATCATCAACACGGTCGCCGAGACAGGCGGCCATCTTGGCAGCTCACTGGGGGTCGTGGAGCTGTCCGTTGCGCTCCACCGCCTGCTGGACAGTCCGACCGACCACATCGTTTGGGACACCGGTCACCAGGCATACGCCCACAAGCTCCTGACCGGCCGTCAGGCCGACTTCCCGACCCTACGCCAGATGGGCGGCCTCGGTGGATTCCCAAGGCGCAGCGAGAGCGTCCACGACGTCTTCGATGGTGGGCATGCGGGCACCGGCATCTCCATCGCCCAGGGGCTGGCTCTTGCTCGCGATGTACGGGGCACGCACGAACGCGTGGCTGTGGTCGTGGGCGACGCGGCCTTGATGGCGGGCCTGTCGTTCGAGGCGCTCAATGACCTGGGCCAGCGCGGCACGCAGATGCTGATCGTGCTCAACGACAACGAGATGAGCATCTCGCCCACCGTGGGGGCGATGAGCCGGTATCTGTCACGCATCAAGCTGTCACGGACCTGGCGTGGTTCGCGTCGTGCATACGACGACGCCGTGCGGCGCATCCCGTGGGTCGGTGCATCGGCCTACGAGTGGTCGCTGCGGTTGCGGGCGGCGGTGGTCGATTTCGCCCAGCCGGGCCGCCTGTTCGAGGACCTGGGTATCACGTATGTGGGGCCCGTCGACGGCCACGACCTCGCTGCCCTGGAGCGGACCTTCCGGGACGCGTACGCGGGCATGGAGCAACCCGTGCTCGTCCATGTCCGGACCCGAAAAGGGCGTGGATATCATCCGGCCGAGGCGGACAAGGTAGGCTTTCATGGCGCGGCCCTGCCGCCCATGACGCTCGTACCCGGCAGCGGCGACGGCACCTTGCTGGACGGAGATGCCACGCCGTCCGATGCGCAGCGTGCCGACGCCCGGAAGAAGCCCCCCAACTACACCTCGGTCATGGCAGAGGAGCTGGTTCGTATCGGGCGCGAGGACCGGCGCGTGGTCGCCATCACCGCCGGCATGCCGACCGGGACCGGCCTCAGCAGGTTCGCGGCCGCGTTCCCGGAGCGGATGTACGACGTGGGCATCGCGGAACAGCACGCCGTGACGCTCGCCACGGGCCTCGCCCTCGGTGGCCAGCGGCCGCTCGTGGCGCTCTACTCCACGTTTCTCCAGCGTGCCTTCGACCAGGTGGTCCACGACGTGTGCCAGAACGATGCGCCCGTGGTCATCGGGGTCGATCGAGCCGGCCTCGTTGGGGAGGATGGCACGAGCCACCAGGGCATGTTCACGTTGACCGCACAACGGCAACTGCCGAACCTGGTCATCGCATCGCCGCGTGACGAGCAGCAACTGCGCAGCCTGCTTCGAACGGCGTTCGCCCAGGACCATCCGTTCGCGTTGCATTACCCGCGGGACGCCGGATTCAACCTGCCCGATATCGAGCCGGCGCTCATCCCCGTCGGCCGCGCCGAGACTCTCGGAACAGGCACGGAGCTGCTCATCGTGGGCTTCGGGCCCATCGTGATGCGTGGCGTCGAGGTGGCCGAGCGACTCGGCGCCATCGGCTGGTCGGTGGGTGTCGTCGACGCCCGGTTCGCCAAGCCGCTCGACACGGACACGATCCTGGATGCGGCCCTCGGCAAGACCCTGGTCGTGACACTCGAGGAGAGTGCGGCCGCCGGCGGCTTCGGCGGGGCTGTCCTCGAGGCTCTCGCGGTCAGGGGACTGTCCGATGCCGAGATACGGGCTGTGCCGGTCCTGATCATCGGCATCCCGCCGGACCGGTTCGTCGATCACGGGTCCGTGTCGGACCTTCGCCGGTCGATCCGCCTGGACGTCGACGGCATCGAGGGCCAGGTCCTCGAGGCCCTTGCGCTGATGGGTGCCAAGCCTGCCCGCCCGGTCAAGCGACGGGCTGCCCGGTCGGCCTGATCCGCGGCACCACGGGCCACCACGGGGTCTCGCCGGTCCCCGGGCGACCGTTTCCTGCCAACATGGTCGCGTGCCGAAGCGCAGCCGACTCGACCAGCTGATCACGGAGCGGGGCCTCGCCCCGACGCGAAGCCGTGCCCAGGCACTGCTCATGTCAGGCCGTGTCCGGGTGGGCGTCGGCGACGGTGCACGACGTGACCGGAAGCCGGGCGACATGGTCGAACCAACGGTCAGCCTGGAGCTGGTGGCTGATGCGCCATTCGTGTCGCGTGGTGGCGAAAAGCTGTCGGGTGCCCTGGATACCTTCGGCATCGAACCCGTCGGCCGTGTGTGCCTGGACGTCGGTGCGTCGACGGGCGGCTTCACGGACTGTCTGTTGCAGCGTGGCGCAGTGCGTGTCTATGCTCTCGATGTGGGCCGCGGACAGCTGGCGGAGTCGTTGCGGCAGGACCCACGCGTGGTGTCCATGGAACGCACCCATGCCGGACGGCTGGATCCGCATGCGGCGGATGCGCTGGCACTGCCGGAACCCGTGACGCTGACGGTGGCGGACGTCTCGTTCATCTCGCTGAGCAGGTTGCTGCGTGGCATGGCAAGCGTGACGGCCCCTGGTGGTGACATCGTGCCACTGGTCAAACCGCAGTTCGAGCTCAGCCCTCGCGAGGTGCCAGGTGGAGTGGTCCGCGATCCGGCGTTGCGGGCCGCTGCCGTGTGGCGCGTCCGGGAGCACGCCCGGGAGCTTGGCCTGGTGGTGCTTGGGGAATCGGAGTCGCCCCTCGTCGGCCCATCGGGCAACCACGAATGGTTCCTGTGGCTCCAGGTTCCGGGACGGGGGGCCGCGATGGAGCCTGTGGGCGCTCCCTTGTGAAGCGGATCGGGTTCGCATACAACCCCACCAACGAACAGGCGCTCGAGCTCCGGGAGCGCGCGACCGGCTGGTGTTCGGTCCGTGCCATCGACTCCTGGGCCCTGCCCGCGGGCGACACGGTGGGCCTCGTCGCCGAGCTGCCCACCACCGATGCGCTGGTCGTCCTGGGTGGCGACGGTACGTTCCTGCGCGCGGCACAGGCGTCCGCTGCCATCGACGTACCCATCCTGGGCATCAACTGCGGCAAGGTGGGGTTCCTGTCCAAGGCCGAATCCCACGCCATGGAATTGGTGCTCGGACTGCTGGCCGAGGGTGCCTGGAGCCTCGAGCCCCGGATGGTCCTGGAAGTCCGCCTGATGCCAGGTGGCGATCCCTCCAAAGCCACTACCCATGTGGCTCTCAACGAAGCGGCAGTGGTCCGCGGGTCGCTGGCGCGGGTCGTCCGGCTGGAGGTCAACGTCGACAGCTCCCACGTGGCCACCTGGATCGCCGACGGGCTGGTGGTCAGCTCGCCGACCGGCTCCACGGGATACTCCTTCAGTGCCGGGGGTCCGATCCTGGATCCCGACCAGCCGGAATCTTGTGGTCACGTCCATCGCGGCGTACCTGTCGGCCGTGCGGACCTTTGTCGTGGCACCCGCGCACTCCGTGCACGTGCGTGTGCTGGATGCATTCGACTGTCTGGTCAGCATCGACGGCCGCGAAGATGTGCCCCTGAAGGCGGGCGATGAGGTGTGGGTCGGCGCCCGCGAGCGACCCATCAGGTTCATCGAGCCGCGCGGCGCGCTCCCGTTCTGGGAGTTGCTCCGACGCAAGGCCGAGTTGCTGCCCTCCTGACATGGGCCTGCTTGAGCTGTCGGTGACCGACCTGGCGCTCATCGAGCGTGCGCGGGTGACACTGCACCCCGGATTGACGGTCATCACCGGTGAGACAGGCGCGGGCAAGTCCCTGCTCATCGATGCGCTGGGTCTCGTGAGGGGAGGCCGTGCGGACGTGGGCCTGGTCCGGAATGGCGCTGGGGCGGCCCGCGTAGAGGCGCTGTTCGACCGGCCGGAGGGCATGGAGGGCGACCCGGCGGAGCCCCTGATCTGCGTCCGGGAGATCACCGCGGCGGGTCGTACGGTGGCACGCATCGACGACCAGACCGTGCCCGTCGCCCGACTTGCCGCGATGGTGCAGCCCCTCGTGTCGGTCCATGGCCAACACGAGCAGCAACGGCTGCTGACGGCGGGGCAACAGCGGGACCTGCTCGATGCATATGGCGGCCACGGCTCGATCCGGGACGACCTCGCGGCACGGGTGGCTGAGTGGCGCGATAACCGTGCCGCACTGGCCGCGCTCGAGATCGATCCGGCGAACCTCGAACGGCGCCTCACGCTCGCGCGACATGTGGTCGCCGAGATTGCCTCAGCCGAACCACGGCCGGGCGAAGTCGATGACCTCCGCTCGCGACTGGCAGTGCTCACCGGCGCTGAACGGTCCATCCGCCTGGCGGAGTCGATCCGTACAGCACTTGTGGGGGAGGGGAGCGGCGTCCGCGACGGATTGGCTGGAGCCGTCCACGACGCTCGGGATCTGGCGCGCATCGATCCTCGACTCGATGCTGTCGTGGAGCGCCTGACGGGTCTGGAGGCGGAGGCGGTCGATATCGCCGACGAGGTCCGGCGTGCCGCGGATGGGCTGGAGGCGGACCTCGGATCGGTCGCCCAGCTCGAGGAGCGTCTTGGGTTGCTCTACGGGCTGCTGCGAAAGTATGGCGAGACGGAGGAGGCGGTCCTGCTGCACGCATCGGTGACCACCGATGAGGTCGCCCGTCTGGAGAGCCTGGACACCGAGCGAGCGGCCCGGACCACGGCCGATGGGCGTCTCCGAGCGGCCGCGGATTCGGTGGCCGGTACGCTGAGCTCCGCCAGGGCGGAGTCGGCCCGGGACCTGGCAGACGCCGTCACGTCGGTCCTGCGAGGACTGGGTTTCCCCGATGCTTCCTTCGGTGTGGAGCTGCACCCCGCCGAGCTGGATGCGACCGGTGCGAACGAGGTCACGTTCCTCCTGGCACCCAACACCGGAGAGCCTGCGCGACCGCTCGCGCGGATCGCGTCGGGTGGGGAACTGTCACGCGTGTCGCTGGCCATCGAACAGGTGCTCGCCGCCGCCGACACCACCCCGACCCTCGTGTTCGATGAGGTTGACGCGGGCATCGGTGGACGTTCGGCCGATCCCATCGGGCGCAGCCTGTGGTCGCTGTCCCGTCATCACCAGGTCCTGTGCGTGACCCACCTGCCGCAGATCGCAGCGCATGCGGACGCCCACCTCCATATCGCCAAGCACGTGCGGGATGGGCGCACGTCGACGGTCATCACGGAACTGTCAGGTGACGACCGCGCCCGGGAGATCGCGGCCATGCTCGGGGGAGCGGGCGAATTGGGTGGGGACGGCAGTGGGGTGATCGGCCACCGAGGGCCAACCGCCCCGAGTGCAACCAGGACGGCAGCCGATGAACTGCTGGCCCGTGCTCACGCCTCACACGTAGCCGGGGTGCCTGGATGACCCGGCTCACGAACGCTGGCCGATCACAGCTTGTCGACCTGGAGGCCGCCATCGAGGCGTACCTCGACCACTTGCGGGTCGAGCGGGGGCTTGCCGCGGCCAGCATCCGCGCCTATGACACCGACCTGCGAGCCTTCGGCCGGGAGGCGCCTGGCGTGGTGCGCTGGAGCGCGGGACCCGAGCCTGCCTTGGGATACCTCGCCGCCCTGGGACGTCCCCCCGCCGCGCTGCGGCCGTCCAGCGTCCGCCGGAAAGCCGCGGCGATCCGCGCGTTCTACAGGTTCTGCGCCGCCGAGGACATGATCCCTACCGATGTCGCCGACCGGCTGGCACTGCCTCGGGGCGTCGTGACTCTGCCTGATCCACTCGACGTCGCCGAAGTGGCGGCCCTGCTAGAGGCCGCGTCCCTCCAGGACGAGGCGGGCATCCGAGACCGCGCGCTGATGGAGCTGCTGTACTCCTCGGGGCTCCGCATCAGCGAGGCGCTCGGCCTGGACCTGGGGGACCTGTCTGTAGCCACCGCCGCTGTCCGCGTCCTGGGCAAGGGCGACCGGGAGCGTGTCGTGCCGGTGGGTGACATGGCGCTCAGGGCCGTGGCCCACTACATCGACGCGGTCCGCCCGACGTGGCTGGCACGCGCGCCTGCCCGGGGTCGGGATGGCGAATCCGGGCGACACGGCGGGCCGCTGTTCCTGTCGCCACGGGGGCGGCGGATGGGTCGCATGGACGCGTGGCGGGTCGTGCAACGTGCCGCTCGGCGTGCCGGTCTGTCGAGCCATGTCACCCCACACACGTTGCGGCATAGTTTCGCCACGCACCTGCTGGAAGGCGGTGCGGACCTGCGTGTGGTGCAGGAGCTGCTCGGGCATGCCAGCATCACCACGACACAGTTGTACACGCACCTGACGGGCGAACGGATCCGACAGGTCTACGCACGGGCGCATCCGCGCGCATGACGGCACTAGGAGGCTGACCGATCTCATGGGCACCTACGCGGACTCGCTCCTGACACAGGGTGAAGTGGTCATCCGTCGGGAGCGGCAGCACTGGCTCTCGCTGTTCCTGGAGACGCGCCTCTCGATCCTGCTGTGGGCCATCGCCATCGTGGTGCTGGTGGTCGCCTTCAACGTCGGCGATCGCAACGCGCGGGACGGGCTGAGCCTGGCTGCCCTGGCTGTCATCGTGGTCGGTCTCCTGTTCTTCGCGTATCGCTGGTGGCATTGGAAGACGGATGAGTACGTCATCACCAGCCGCCGGCTACTCAAGGTCGAGGGGATCTTCAACAAGCGCTCGGGTGATTCGAACCTGGAGAAGATCAACGACGCCATCCTCGAGGAGAACCTCCTCGGTCGGATCTTCGACTATGGTGACCTCAAGATCCTGACTGCGGCGGAGATCTCTGTCGACCACTACCGGATGCTCAATCACGCCAAGTCGTTCAAGAAGCAGATGATGACCGCCAAGCACGCCCTCGAGGATGGGCGGTCGTACAGCGATGTGGCAACGCCGCCCGTGTATACGGCGGGTGATCCAGCGGGCCCGGCACCAACCGTTGCGGATGCCCCGATGCGCGCCGAAACACCCGATGAGGTGACCCAGGCCCTGGTGCAGCTGGCAACCCTGCGGGATTCCGGGGCCATCACCACGGCCGACTATGAGTCCAAGAAGCAGGAGCTGTTGGGTAGGCTGTAGCCGCCTGGACCATGCACCTCGACCAGGACCTGATCTACGCCCTGCTCGCGTCGGGCATCATGCTCGCCGTCGGCTTTCCGGTGCACGAGTTCTGCCACGCATTCGCGGCGTACCGGCTGGGGGACTCGACGGCCCGCTGGCAGGGTCGCCTGTCCCTCGACCCGCGGGTCCATTTCGACCCGGTCGGTGGCCTGATGCTGATCGCGACAGCGGTGCTCAGTTCTGGCAGCTTCTTCTTCGGATTCGCGAAGCCGACGCCGGTCAATCCCATGAACCTGCGTGGCGGACGACACGGGGAGGCCTGGGTCGCGGCCGCTGGGCCACTCTCCAACCTCGTGATGGCGGCCATCGTGGCCATCCCCATGCGGCTGGTGTACGGCTCCATCCCGATCCAGCAACAGGTCGTTGCGTTCTGGCCGCTCGCCGTGCTCGCGAACGTCGCGTTCTACTTCGTGCTCATCAACACCTTCCTCTTCATCTTCAATCTGCTGCCGGTGCCACCCCTGGATGGTTGGAAGGTGCTGGGCGGCCTCGTGCCGCCGCAGGTCGCGTGGCAGATGCGGAACTTCGAGCAGCAATACGCGCAGATCATCCCGCTCGTCTTCCTGGCGTTCATCCTGCTCGCCGGGGGAAAGGTGATCGGTCCCATCGCGGACTTCGTCCTGGGTGTCCTCCTGGGCCCCAACTACGGGCTCTTCCCGGTCATCCGATAGTCGTGACCACATGGTGGGGCGGCAAGACCCGTCAAACGATGCGCCACGTAACGGGCCGGGTGTCCGCCGCGGAGCGTACTGCGCTCAGCGGGTGGCTGACCCCAGCACAGATGTCGCTGTTCGACCGGATGCATCACGCCGACCAGCGGCATGGCCTGGATGTGGTCGCTGCGCTCCGCGCCGAAGGCCACGACGCGCCCGACCTGCTGCTGGCCGGCCTGTTCCACGACGCGTCCAAGGGTCCCCGGACCCGGCTCTGGCACCGTGTGGCATGGTCCCTTGGGGAGCGCTACGGGTCGTGGGTGTTGGCTGCCTGCCGACCGCTGCCGGGTTTCGCGGTAGCCCTGGACCGGATTCGAACCCACCCTGCCGATTCCGCATTGCTGGCGCAGGCCGCAGGTTGCTCACGTGAGACGGCCGACCTCATCCGGCATCAATCGGCACCCCGAGACCCGGTCGCCGGAGAGTGGCTCCGGCTCGCGGACGAGGCATCCTAGGGGTGTGCAGCCGACCGATCAGGCGGCCATGGTGACTGCACCGCCCTCGGGCCAAGACATCGCCAGCCGATCCCAACCAGAGACCGCTGCGGTGCCGCGGCCCCAGGGGGGCTCCAGCGTACGGGTGGCGGACGGCGCCCGGCCGGACCAGGCGACCCATGTGCAGGTGGGCGATTTCGAAGGTCCGCTGGCATTGCTGCTCTCCCTCATCGAGCAGCGGCGCCTGGACATCCTGTCGGTGCCCCTGGGGGAGCTGGCGGGAGCGTACCTGGAAGCACTGGCCGCCATCGAGGGCGACCAGCTGCCCCACATCAGTGGCTTCGTCACGGTCGCTTCGCAACTCATCCTTATCAAGAGCCGGGCACTCCTGCCACGCAGTCCCGAACCCGCAGCCTTCGTGGATGATGGGCCGGACCCCGAGGCGGCACTTCGTCTGCGTCTCATCGAGTACCGCCGGTACCGGGATGCCGCCGCGCGACTGGCCGAGGTGCTGTCGGCGGGTCGGCAGATGTTCCGGCGCGAGCCATCCGCTGCCTCTGCGTCCGCGCGTTCCGGCGCAGTCGCTCCACCCCCCGTGCCGATGGACCCGGCATGGCTGCCGCGAGCCCTGGAGCGATGGATCCAGGTCGCCCTGCCCATGGATGAGGCACCCGTCGTCGTGCCGCGCGCCATCACCCTGGACGACCGGGCGAGGATCATCCGGGAGGCGCTTCGAGACGCGTCGGCGCTGGTGCTCCAGGATCTCCTGGCAGGTGTCACGGATCGTGTCGTCGTGGCCATCACATTCATGGCGATGCTGGAGCTGGTCAAGGCACGTGAGCTGGAGGTAGAGCAGGCCGAGCCATGGGGGCCCATCGAGGTCCGACGGCTGGAGGGTCTTGCCGAGCCGGGTGTGCCCCTTGCCGGTCTGGAGGGCAACGGTGCCCACTGACGTGCCAGCGCCCGCCGACGAGTCCCCGGAGTGGGATCCCTCCGACGATGTGTCCGGAAGTGTCGGACCGTCGACAGCGGAGCACCGGCCTGTGACGGTCCGCGAGATCGAGGCGCTCTTGTTCGTCGCCGAGAGGCCCTTGTCGAGGCGCGAGATCGGCCCCCTGTGCGGTATCGATCGCGAGCAGGTGGACGTGTTGCTGGGCGACCTGGAAGTGGCACTGCGGGATCGGGGCATCCGCCTCACGTCGTCGGGCGACTACGTCTCCCTGACCACCGCACCGGAGACCGGATCCTCATCGGCCGCTACATCGGGGGCGACGGGGTCAAGGTGTCTCCCGCCGCGATGGAGGCGCTTGCCATCGTGGCTTATCGCCAGCCGGTGACCAGGGCAGTCGTCGAGCGCATCCGAGGCGTCGACTCCGACTATGTCATCCGCAGCCTGATGCAGCGGCGACTCATCGTGGAGCAAGGACGGGCCGAATCGCCGGGGCGGCCGATCCTGTATGCCACCGGCTTCGAGTTCATGGAGCGGTTCGGCCTGACATCGCTGGACGACCTGCCGGCGCTTGGCCCGGATGTCGCCGCACGCCTCGCCGTCGGGCCCGATCAGGGAGCCGATATCGGTGGCCCGGATGACGCGCAGGAGATGGACGATGCGGACGGCTGATGCCGGATGACGTCCGCATCCAGAAGGCGCTTGCCGACGCCGGGGTGGCATCACGGCGATCCGCCGAGGCCCTTGTCGAGGCCGGACGCGTGACAGTCAATGGACTGCCCGCGGTCGTGGGCCAGCGGGTGTCGGTAGGGATCGACCGGTTGGCTGTCGATGGTCGTCCGGTGGGCGCCCGGCCTCGACCCCTGTATCTGGCACTTCACAAGCCATCAGGCGTGACGAGCACCGTTGCGGACCGTCATGCCCGGCACACGGTCATCGACCTGATCCCCCGGGAAACGCGAGAGCGTGCGGGGCGGGTCTATCCCGTAGGCCGGCTCGACCGGGACTCGGAAGGGCTGCTGCTGATGACCAACGATGGTGACTGGGCCCAACGTGTCCTGCACCCCAGTCACGGGGTGGAACGAGAATACGCCGCATGCGCTCGGGATGCCCTGACCCGTGACCAGGTTGCCAGGCTGCAGCGCGGTGTGCCACTCGAGGAGGGGCTGGCTCGCGTCGTGTCCATACGCCTTCAGACCGGCATCGAGACGCGGCGGCTCACCGGAGGGGTGCCGGGGCCCGTCGGCTCCGGAGACCGCTCGATCTGGTATCGCGTCGTCCTGACCCAGGGCTGGAAGCGTCAGATCCGCCGGATGTTCGCCGAGGTGGGCACGCCGATCGAGCGCCTGGTCCGTGTCCGCATCGGCATGGTGCGATTGGGTGAGCTGGCGCCAGGCGAGGTGCGGGAGCTGACGGGACAGGAGCGCGACCGGCTCGGCCCGGAGCCACGCGATCCGGACAGCGAGGGTGGGCCAGCGGCGTCCGCCGTGCCACGCGGCGCCACGCGACGGCCGCTGGTGGTGGCCATCGACGGCCCCGGATCGAGTGGGAAGACCACGGTTGGCGCGGGCGCCGCTGGCCGACTCGGCTACCGCTTCTGCGATACCGGGGTGTTGTATCGCGGCCTGGCATGGCTTGCCGCGGAGGAGGGCGTGGCGCCGGACGATGTCGCGGGCCTGGTGGGCCTGATCCCGGCGCTGGAGCTGGTCGATGATGGCCATGGGCGCGTCAGACGGATGCTGGTGCTGGGGGTGGATGTCACCGATTCGCTGCATGGGCCCGCCGTGGACCGCATCGTGAGCGCCGTGGCACGGGTGCCCGCAGTGCGCGGGGCGTTACTGCAGGTGCAGCGCGACGTCGCGCGGGCACAAGCCCCCGGGGGAGTCATCCTGGTCGGTCGGGATATCGGCAGCGTCGTGTTGCCCGACGCCGACCTCAAGCTGTACCTGGACGTATCCCTCGACGAGCGCGCCCGCCGTCGGGCGGAGCAACGCGGCATCGGACCGGGCAGTGCTGGCGCCAGGCAGATCCGGGACGAGCTCCAGCAGCGCGATGCCATCGACAGCTCCCGGGAAGCGGCGCCCCTGGTGGTGCCGTCCGATGCGGTCATCATCAACACCGACGGGCACAGCCTGGACCAGTCGATCAGCCAGGTCGTGGCCCTCATCAGGGCCACGGAGGCAGCCGGGGTATGAGCGTCAGCGGCGACTGGACGCCCTGGCAACGCTTCGTGGTGTTCGCTGCGCGCCAGCTGGTGCGCATCCCGACCCTGGGCCGGGTCGATGTCCAGGGATTGGACAACGTCGCGCAGCACCCGCAGATCGCCTCCGGCGCCCTGATCGTGGTCGCCAACCATGCCAGCAACCTCGACCCGCCACTGGTGGCAGGCTGGCTTGGCCCGGTGCTCCGACGTCGTGCATCCGTGCTGGGGAAGGAACAGCTGTTCAAGGGCCCCTTGAAACCGATGCTGCGAGCAACGGGCGTCATCCCTGTCAAGGGTGGCGGATCGGATGTCGAAGCGTTTCGCGCTACCCGCGCGGTCGTGGATCGTGGCGACGTCATGCTCGTGTTCCCGGAGGGTACGCGAAGCCCGACCGGGGTCATCGGGCGCGCACATCCCGGGGTTGCCATGCTCGCCACCCGGGCCGATGTGTGGGTCCTTCCAGTGGGCCTTTCGAATGTCGACCGGTTGCTGGGCAAGGGTCGCATGTGGCCCCGGTTCGGCACCCGAGTCACGATGCGCGTCGGCGAGCCGTACCAGATGACCCTCGACCCGGCATTGCCCCGGCGCCAGGCGCTTGAGGCCGCCAGCGGCGACGTGATCCGCCGGATCTCCGACCTGGTCGACGCGCGCCAGCGCGGACTCGCGGCTAGCGCGGTAGCGGGGGGCTCCGAGCCGGCGGGCGAGTGACCGGTACCCCTCCGTCGGCCCGCGGCGATGCGGGTGCGATACTAGTCGCGTCATGGGAACCGTGGAACAGGTCCGGGTCGCACGGCGCACGGGCTTCTGCTATGGGGTGCGCGAAGCGATCGACCATGCCCGAACGTCGGCCGCAGAGGGCAAGCAGACGCTCACGCTGGGTCAGACGGTCCATAACGAGGGTGTCATCAGTGACCTGAGGTCCAGGGGGATCCAGACGGTCGACACGCTCGACGGGGTCGACGCGGGTACGGCCGTGGTCATCCGGGCCCATGGCGTCACGCCCGATGTCATGGAGTCCGCGCAACGACGTGGGCTGGACGTCATCGATGGCACGTGCTCCTGGGTCGTGCAGGAGCACCGTGAGGTCGCGCGCCTGGTCGAGGAGGGGTACTCCATCGTCCTGCTGGGCACGCCCAACCACCCCGAGGTGGTGGGCATCCTGGGCTACGCTCCCGACGCCCTCGTGGTCGATGAGGAGTCCGAGTGGGATCGCATCCCGCGTACCAAGCGGATGGCCCTCGTGAGCCAGAGCACACAACCGCCCTGGAAGTTCCAGAAGCTGGCCGCGTTCATGGTCAGTCGGGCCCATGAGTTGAAGATCGTGAACACCGTCTGCCCGGTGACGATCCGGCGGCAGGAGGACACCATCGAGCTGGCACAACAGGTCGACATGATGGTCGTGGTGGGTGGCCGGAACTCGGCGAACACCCGCGAGCTGACCCGTCTCGTGGGCATCGCGCACAAGCCCGCCATCCAGGTCGAGCGCGCCGCGGAACTGACCGACGCATCGCCCTTCGAGGGGTACCGCACGGTCGGCATCACCGGTGGCACCTCGACCCCGATCGAGGATCTCGAGACGGTGACGCGCCGGGTGTGCGAGTTGGCCGGCACGCCTGCAGTCCAGGCCCGGGCCGGTTCCCTCGCCCGCGAGGCAGTGAATGCCGTGGCTGACCCCGCCTATCGAAGCACGTCCATCGGGCGGCCAGGGCGCGGACGCCGGCCTCGTGAAGCCACGCCCGTCGGCGCAGCCTGAGTGGCCGCCAGGCGCACCAGCGGGTCCCACCGGCGATCACCCCGCGAGTTGCCAGTGGACGGATTGCCCCTCGTGGCCATCGTCGGCCGACCCAACGTCGGCAAGTCGACATTGTTCAACCGCATCATCGGTGGCCGCCTGGCCATCGTGGAGGACCGAGCCCGTACGACACGCGACCGCCTCTATGCCGCGACCGAGTGGAACGGCCGCCGGTTCGTGGTCATCGACACAGGTGGGCTGGAGCGGCGTCCAGGTGACCCCATCGAGGAGAAGGTTCAGGACCAGGCCCGGCTGGCCATCGGTGAGGCGGACGTCATCCTGTTCGTGGTCGACGCCGCGTCGGGTCTGACACCCGCTGACGACGAGGCTGCCGAGCTGCTCCGACGCTCCAAGGCACCGGTCATCGTGGTCGCCAACAAGGCTGACAACGAGAAGCGCGAGCTGGAGGCGGCCGAGGCGTACGGCATGGGCTGGGATGAGACATATGCCGTGAGCGCGCAGCATGGCCGGGGAACCGGCGACCTGCTCGACGCCATCGTCTGGGCGTTGCCCGACGAATCACCCTCGGAAGTCGAGCGGAAGCGGCGAGAGGCAGAGCTGGACGAGCTGGCGGAGCTGGAGGCCGAAGGGTGGGCAGCGCCGCCCCGCATCGTCGGTGAATCGGAAGGTTCGACCAGCGACGACGGTGAGGACGACGGGGACCTCGTAGCGGAGGACGCCCTGGCCGATGACCGGGGTGGTGCCATGGCCCGCGTCGCCATCGTTGGACGGCCCAACGTTGGCAAGAGCTCCCTGCTGAACTCGCTCGTGGGTGAAGAACGGGTCATCGTCAGCGACGTGCCCGGGACGACCCGTGATGCCATCGACACGCAGCTCGAGTGGAACGGCCAACCCGTGCGCATCGTGGACACCGCGGGCATCCGTCGCCGTGGCAAGGTCGCCGCGGGCCCAGCGGCCGAACGGTTCTCTGCGCTCCGGGCACTGCGGGCGATCGGTCGCGCGGACGTGGCCATCCTGGTCCTCGATGCCGTCGATGGGCTCACCTCCCAGGATGCCCACGTCGCGGGCTACGTGGTCGACGAAGGTGTGGGCCTGGTGGTGGTCATCAACAAATGGGACCTCGTGGAGAAGGATGACCGAACGTTCGACGAGTACTCGGCACGGCTCAGGGTCCAGGCACCGTTCCTGGGTTTCGCACCCATCGTGGCCGTGAGCGCGAAGAGCGGACAGCGCGTGGTCAAGGCGCTTGACGCCGCCGTGGATATCGCCCGTGGCCGCCGCCGACGCATCGCGACCGGGGCCTTGAACCGCGTCCTGAATGAGGCAACGTTCCGCCAGCCGCCACCACCCGTGCGCAACCGACGCCCAAGGTTCTATTACGCGACCCAGGCCTCCATCGAACCGCCGACCTTCGTGCTGTTCGCGAGTGGGTCCGAGCACGTGCATTTCAGCTACCGCCGCTACCTCGAGAACCGGTTGCGGGACGCGTTCGGATTCGGTGGCACGCCGTTGCGGCTGATCGTGCGGGAACGATCTCGCATCGAGCTGGAGGCACGTGCCCCACGGCGCCCCACCTCCCGAGGAACCAAGGTCCGAGTCAAGGGCAAGGGGAAAGCCGGAGCCCGGCCGCGTGGCACGACCGGGGGCAAGACGAGCTGAGCGGGGGAGGGGTCGGCACGGCGGCGGCACCGGGCCGGGCGGTCGTGGGCACGGGCGCATGGGGCACCACGCTCGCCGTGATGCTGGCCCGTTCTGGTCCCGTTACGCTGGTGGCCCGCAGCCCGGAGATGGCGGAGGCCATCTCCGGGACCCGCGAGAACGTCGCACATCTGCCGGGCGTCCGGTTGCCGGATGGGGTGATGGTGACGGCCGACGCGGAACGGCTGGCCGACGCCCGGGAGCTGGTGCTCATGGCCGTACCCACGGCCCACATGCGGTCGACGGCAGCGCGCATCTCGAGCGTGGTCCGGCCGGACACCATCATGGTGTCGGTGGCGAAGGGCCTCGAGCGTGGCACGCTCGCGCGGATGAGCCAGGTCCTGTGCTCCGAGATTTCCATCGATGCCGACAGGGTGTGCGCCCTGTCCGGCCCCAACCTGGCCTCGGAGATCGCGGCGGGGATGCCGGCTGGTGCGGTGGTCGGTGCAACGGACGATGCGATCGGCGCACAGGTGGTGGAGTCGCTGGGCAGTCGGTCGTTCCGGCTGTATCGCAACCCGGACCTCGTGGGCGTGGAACTTGCGGGCGCGCTCAAGAACGTCGTCGCCATCGCGGCCGGCGCCGCGGATGCGCTTCGACTGGGAGACAGTGGCAAGGCTGCCATCGTGACCCGGGGTCTCGCCGAGATCACCCGGCTCGGCGTGGCAGCGGGCGCGAATCCACAGACGTTCGCGGGGCTGGCGGGCATCGGCGACATCCTCGCCACCTGCGCATCGCCCCTGTCGCGGAACCACCGCCTGGGCATGGAGCTGGCTGCGGGTGGGCGTTGGACGGACATCGAGGCCACACTGCCCGGGGTGGCCGAAGGTGCCTACACAGTGGAGGCGGCCCTGGCCCTGGCCCACCAGTTGGGCGTGGACCTGCCCATCGCCCGCGAGGTTCACGCGGTGTTGTACCTGGGCAAGCCCGTCTCGGAGTCGCTGCACGACCTGTTGGCCCGCGGCTGGAAGGATGAGCTGACTGGGCTGGGCAGCACCGGCTGAGTCTTCGCTGCGGGTTCCCGGCTGCCCGACGGATCGCCGACGACCTTCGCGCGGGTCCGCCTGATAGACTGGCCGTTCTGTCGGGGCGTGGCGCAGCCTGGTAGCGCACCTGAATGGGGTTCAGGAGGTCGGACGTTCGAATCGTCTCGCCCCGACCAGAATTACGCACCAATGGGGGCCTTCCGAATGCCGGAAGGCCCTTTCATATGGCCGCGTACCCATTCGCGTACCCATTCGCGTCACCCGGCGAGTATCGAGTCCATCCGGTCCGCTGCACGCCGCGCGATGGTCGGGGTGAGGTGCGCGTACAGGTCCGCCGTCGTACCCAGGTCCGAGTGCCCGAGGATCTTGGATACGTTGGCGAGTTCTTCGCCGCTCTCCAGCTGCAGGGTCGCGTATGCGTGCCTCAGATGATGGAAGGGCTGCTTGGGCAGCTTGGCCACCACGAGGGCGCTGTGAAAGGCCCTCAGCACGTTACGCGGGTCCAGCGGGCTGCCATTGCCGGCCGCGAATACGAAGTCCCGGTCCTTCCTCCGGCAGCTGGGCGAGCGGCTCGTCCAGGACTCGACGTCGATGCTCCGGCTCGCCAACGGCTCCCGGATCCTCAGCCTCCCCGGCACCGCGCGCAGCGTCCGGGGCTGGACGCGCGGCTGCTCATCCTCGACGAGGCCGCGTACATCGACCCCGAGACGTTCGTCGCCGCCCGGGCGCTCGTCGCGACCGGTGGCCGGCTCGTCGTGCAGTCGACGCCCGCGGACGAGTCAGGCGACTTCCACGCAGTCGTCACCGGCGACGACCCGGGCTGGGCCCGGTTCACGGTGCCGAGCGACGAGGTGCCGACCATCACGCCAGAGTTCCTCGAGTCCGAGCGGCGGGCGCTCGGTGCCGACGCCTACGCCCGCGAGTACGAGTGCCAGTTCGGCAAGGCCGGCGCGTCGCTGTTCACGGTCGACCGGCTCGCCGCTCATCCTGCCGGAGGCCGCCATGAGGCACATCGGCATCGTCATCGCCGACCGGGGCTCGGCCATCGTCACCGTCGAGCGGGACGACGGCCGACGCGCTGCTCGTCACCGGCATCGAGCGCGCTGCCGTTCGACCTCGCGGCCGTCACCGACGGGTGCGGCGCTCGACCGAGCCCGATGCCCGCTACGTCATCGACGCCGAGGGCCTCGGCAGCGCGCTGTGGGCCGTCCTGGGCCACGACGAGGACCCGAACTGGACGCTCTACACCGGCCGCGGCATGCGAGCGCCAGGCGCTCGTCGACGAGCTGCTCGTGGCCATCCAGGAGGACCGGTTCCACTTCGCGGCCGGGCTGGCCGAGCAGGAGGCCATGAGCAAGGCGCTGATGGGCTACCGGCGGCAGGTCCGCGACGACGGCGTCATCGGCTCCGAGCTGGTCGTGGCGCTGCTGCTCGCCATCATCCCGCCACCAGTGCCGTTCGTGTCGGTATACGAGACGAGAGGACTGGTCCTCGTATGACCCTGCCACGCATCGACCACCTGATTGGGGCCGGAGGTAGCACCGGCTGCCGACCTCATTGACTCGGCGGCGGTCCCCAGCCGGGCGGAGGTCCTTGAGGCGGTCGTTGCTGCGGTGGCACCGGTGCCGGTCCCCATCCTGGCGGTGGCCCCTGCGATGGCTGCTGACCCCAGCCCGGTGGTGGACCCGTGGGCGGCAGAGCCTGGAACGTCGGCGCGCCCATCGCAGCGGCGCGGAAGTCGAAACCGCAGCGCGCGCAGGCAAAGGCACCCTTCTTGGCCGACTGACCGCAGGCCGGACACAGCCGCCGCTGTGGGCGACTCATGAACCAGACGACGGTGAACACGAGGAACCCAATGAGCCAGATGAAGAAGATGAATGCCAGCCCGATAGCGCCCCCGATGTTCGCGCCGACTACGCACGCGCCACGATCGGCCTCGGCCGCTGTACAGATCTTCCCGACCGCATTGGTGAGCTCACAGCCCGAAGTCATCAGGACGCTCCAAATGATGAGCGCCCAGGTAGCCTTGCGGGACGTGTCGACCCTCCCGGCGATGCCAGTACGACGGTCTGCTGGCCGTGGCGTGCATCCTGATCGCGAATGACCATATCCGAATGGCCGGATGACCGGCCGTTGGACGGTCGTGGGTGCGAAACTTCGCTCTTGCTACGCGGAGTTGGCGTGAGGTGCGAATAGCCGCGGAGACACGTCAGCGTTGTCACAAGATCCGGAGGCTTGCGGCCCGTGACAACTCGGTACGCAACCCTGCCACACGGCCAGAGCTTGCAGCGGTTCCTCGCTGAGGCCGAGGAAATACGTGCCGGGCGTGCGGCGATCGTGGCGCTGCTTGATCACGGCACGCACCGGGTCGACAACATCCGCCGTCCCGAGCGGGATGATGCGGCGCGCAGGGATCGCAAGCCCGACTTCCTCGTCGAACTAGATGGCCAACCTGTCGCCATCGAGGTCACATGGCTCGGGGACCAGAACGAGGTAGAAGCCAACCGGCTTTTGACATTCGTGCGGTCAGCAGCGAAGGCCCGAGCTGAGGAGCTTCTACCCAGCGCTCCAAGAGGGCGCCAGTACATCGTGGACCTGTCGTATCAAATCCTGGTCCTGCTGGGGGCGAGTCGCGCCGCCCTGCTTGAAGCCGGAGCACAGATCGCCGAAGCCGCCATCACCGCCACGGCCGACGCGGAACCGGGAGAGCGCCGAAGGTTCGAGGTCCCGGTGGACTGGGCATCGGATGTTCAGGCAGTGTGGCTCGCGCGCACCGAATCCAGACGGTCAGCCCGCCTTGGGATTCATGACGGGGTCGGGGGGCCACGTCATCAAGGTGGAGGCAAGGATACGACGCATCATCGAGCGCAAGGGCGACCAGCACGCGGCCTATTCCGACCGAGGCATCCTGATCCTGCTGCCTTCTTGGGATGCAGACCTGGAGGATGTAAACCGCTGGTGGCCGACCGATGTCCCGACGCCCTGGGAGCGTGTCTATCTGTTCGAGCCAGATCCGGACCGGGCTAGCCGAGTGGACACTCCGAAGGTCATGGCACAGGTCAGCCCCACGGGCATGGCCGAGAAGCCGGGTCCTGTACGTTGCTCGGACACCTCGATCAGCAGGGCGACCATCGACACGACGAGCTGACGGTAACGCTCTTGTGCTCGGTGGCGGGGGCGGTATGAAGCGGCCGGCCACAGCGGATGCATACAGCGGCTGCGTCGGAGACAGCGCTCCCGCAATCGGGGCAGTGACAAGTGTCATCGGAAGCTCGACCCCCCGTGCGGTCGTCTGGTCGGTGGACCTGGACATGGTGAGGCCCGGGTCCCGGTCGGGGGAGCCCGGGTCTCGGTGTATCTGCGGTCCGCCGATCCGCGGGGCGTACCCTGTCGGCGATCTACCCAGCAGGAGGGGAACGCACCATGGCGGGTATGACGTGGGACAGGGTCGAGGACCACGGTCCGGTGATTGCCCGGACCAAGGACGCCGGCGGCTCCACCATCAACCTCGTGAGTTTCACCGAGCCACAGGACATCTCGGATCATCAGCTCGTTGCCGGCCGGAGGCTGTCGCTGCCCCCACTGGGGCGTCGTCCTGTCGGGGCGGGTGACGGTCGGCTACCCCGACGGTCGAGAGGAGTCCTACGGCTCCGGTGACGCCTTCTACATGCCTGCGGTCCACGACTCGTGGAAGGCCGAGGCGGGCACCGAGATTGTCCAGTTCAGCCCCTCCGATCTGCTTGCCGACACCGACGCCGCCATCGGTGCGGCCATGCAGCGGGCGCAACAAGCAGGCGCCGGCTGATCACATCGTCAGGTCGCGGCGGGTTCTGCCCGCGCTGCGTCGGGATGGTCCAGGAGCACCTTGTTTCAGGCTGGGAGGCGCGCGCCCCAGCGAGGTCAAGCACGGTGCGTTGATGGTGCCGCAGATCCCATCACCGGTGTGGCCAACCACGCCGTCCGATACGCGCCTGCATCGGTAGAAGGAGTGGGGACGTGCTTCGAGAGCAGCGATATCCGGCCCAGACACGGTACGACTCGAGCGTTCTGCGGGAGATGGCCTGGCGCATGGAATCGAGTGCGGATGTCACCGTGGCCATCTGGACCGTGCTCGGCGTCATCCTCGGCCTCGGCTTCGGGGCCAGCCTTGGGGTCGCCATAGAGAACGCGCCGCTCGGGGCCATCGCGGGGGCGATCGGGGGTGGGGTCATCGGCTACCTTGTCGGCGAGCACCGTGCCCTGAGATTCCGGTTCGCCGCACATCTCGCCCTGTGCCAGGTCGCAATCGAGGAGAACACACGGGCGAGCCGGCCGGCCGCTGCCGCGGGCACTATCGCCGGGACCGCCACCGGCCAGACCGCCCGGCGGATCGTGCCAGCGGCTCCGGCACCTGCTCCGGCCCAATCCAGCGACGCCAGAGGGACGGCGCCACGGCAGACGGCCGGGCCGGCGATGCCGATGCCAGCGGGGTCATGGACCCAGATCGCGGGCCCGGTGCCAGGGAGGTACACGATCATGGCCGGGAACCCCCGCGTCCACGTTGTGAGGACGGGGATGGGCCAGGTCGTCACACTGGAGGCGCGGTCGGGCGGGGTCTGGCTGGCCATTGGACAGGGCAGTGGTGAACTGCTCCAGGACGACAGCTACCGTTGGGCGATCGATGCCGAGCAGCCGGGGATGCTCCTCCTGGCGGATCGCAGGATCGAGCCGGTAGCCCTCCTGCGCCAGGCGGAGTAGGCCGGCACCGGGCCTGGATGTACTCGACACCCACCGCGCGGCGGCGCACACTCCATGCCTGACCGGGCCGGGCACCCAGGTCGCGGCCCGCGCGATGGAGGGTCCGACATGTCCGGTCTCGTGCGCGTGCGCGGCTTGCGCATCATCGTATTCGCCGCGGCCGTCGCCGCGGCCGCGCTGACCGTCACCCCGGTAGCGGGCGAGGACATCCGGCTTTTCAAGGTCGTGGCACCGACGTGCTACGACGGAGACGGTCAATTCATGGATGCGGTCGACTACGGGAGTCACGCCAGGATAAAGGCATGGCTTCGCCGCCAGCAGCGGGGCGGACCACTCGACGTCAAGGACGGCATCTGCAACCACTGGACGAACGTCTGGACGGTCTACGTCAAGGACCCCGGCTCGACCCCCGAGCAGACCGTCTGGAACTGGTACAAGGCGTCCGAGGGATGCCGGTGAGGGCCGACATCGTCTGTCCAGCCCACGTCAGCTAGCCACACGGAGGGTGCTCGGTGTCGGACACGCGGACTCTGGCCGTAAGCCAGCGTTAAGGGAGCCGCGCCAGACTCGCGGCCATGACGGACGACGGCAGCCTCCGCTGGCTCCTACCCTTCCTCGAGCGCCGTATCAGGACTAGAACAGCTGTTCTACCATCGGCGACCACGGAGGTGGCCACGATGGGACGGACGGTCGACAGCAACTCGGGCATCGCGGGGCGGATGGCAGCGCAGCAGCTCGGGGCCATCCGGGCGGGTCTGGCGAACGGCTCGATGCTCCGCGGTCAGACGGAGCGCGAGGCCCGCGGTCAGGGTAGGGCGCCGACCTGGGGCGCCATCCTCCTGCCCGACCAGGTCGACAAGGTGACGCCGCCGCTGGGGCGTGGCCAGGATGCCGTGGCATGGCAGGTCACCGGTCAGGTGACGCTCGAGAGCAGAGCCTGGCGGGCACCGGTGGTGGGGATACGGGCAGCGCGATAGCCGCTGGCGGGTGCCGGTGGTAGCGGTGGGAGGGCGCGCTAGTGCCGGGCGAGCGCGGGCTAGGGCCGGCTGACCTTGGCCAGGTCCTCCAGGGCTGGTGAGCGTGATCAACCGTGAAGCGTCGGGCGGTAGCTCAGCTCCTGGGTGTGGCCGTCGAGTGTCCGGCTCTCGATCAACTCGAGGTCGAAGTCGGCCGCACCCTCGAAGATCGGGCCCGTTCCGGTCTGACCCGTGACGACGGGAAAGATGGTGACCTGCACGCGGTCGACCAAACCGGCGGCCATGAGCGCTCGGTTCATCGACAGGCTGCCGTGCGACCGCAGGGGCACGTTGGACTCCTCCTTGAGCCGGGCGACCACGTCGACGGCGTCGCCGCGTACCAGGGTCGCGTCGGGCCAATCGATGGGTCCCTCGAGCGTCAACGAGACAACCGTGGTCGGCAGGTTTCTCATCGCGCCGTTGACCGGGTCGACGTCCTTCATGAACCCCGTGCGTGGGCCGATGGACTGCATGAACATCCGAATGGTGTTCGCGCCGAGGACCAGCCGCTGCGGCTCGCGATAGAGGGCGAGACGGCGGTCGAGGAACTCCGGTCCTTGCTTGCCCCAATAGCCGCCCCAATCGCCTTCCGGACCGTAGGAGCCGTAGCCGTCGAGGGTCGAGAAGACGTCGAAGGTGTAGAGAGCCGTCAAGTTGGTCTCCTCGGCATCGAGTGGCGGGGCGATGGAGTAGCGGGCATCGGCCATGAGGGGCGAGGGTAGCACCGGGGCTGGACGGGACCGTGGTGGACTACGCGGAGCCAAAGCCTGGCCCGATCGTCCGTTCGGGCGCCAACACGCTGGACACGGAGGCGTTCGCCTTGACCGGCGGGGACTACCTGGTCACGAGCGTCCTGAAGTCTGGCGGCGAGCCATGCAGCCTTTCGGGATACCTGATCCCCGTCGAGGAATACAACCTGTTCGCCAGCGTCGGTGATGTCTCGGCAGATTCGCCCAAGCGCAAGCAAACCGAGAGCGAGACCCGCTTCTATGAGATCGATCCCGGTCAGTACTATTGGTCCGTCCGCGCTAGCAACTCGGGCATACAGGGCACCTCGTGCAAGTGGACTCTGACCCTTGAGAACCAGTCGTGATGCGACTCCCTATGGACTCGCGTCCAGCCTCGGCATGTGGCTGTAGACTACAGCGAGGTCAGGAAGCAGACGGCACGCGCGCCCATCTTCGGTCGCCAGCGCGAGGCCCAGCCAAACGCGAGACCCACCTGACTCCAGCTGGTTGAGGCCGCCGCTTTGGCCGACCTTCCGGCAGAGGGAGGCCGCATGCGCACCCGTCAAGCAATCTCCCCAGGCGACGGCGCGAATATCAGAACGGGGCTGGGGCTGGAGGCGCATCGTGAGCACGTTCCTCCACCCGGTGACCGTCCACGGGGACGCGCCATGAAGACGTTGCTGCGGATCGCCGCCTCGCTGGTCGTCGCCGGTCTGCTCCTCGCGGCTCCCGTTGTCGCGGGCGATGGTCCGCTGTACAAGGTCACCACGCCCAGGTCGTGCTACGACGGCGACGGGCAGTTCCTCTCGAACCCTGCCGCGTACGGCTCCTACGCGACCATCAAGGCGTGGCTCCGGAAGCAACAGCGGGGTGGTCCGAAGGATGTCAAGGATGGTATTTGCGAGCACTGGACGAACGAGTGGACCATCTATGTCCCCGACCCGGGATCGCCCCCGGAAGGACCCATCATCTGGAACTGGTACCGCGCCTCGTATGGGTGTCGATGACCATCCATGAGTGAGGCACCCGCCATCGTCTGGTCCTACGGTGGCGGCACCAGGCTTCTGGTGTCCACTTTGCCGAGGTAGGGTGCACGTGGACGCAACGCGCTGTATATGGTGCGGCGTCGTCTGGCCCTCGGCATGACTCCCATTTGGGTCGCCGACGAGACGCGTTCTCCACATCTCACCCGCGGCGCGTCCCTCCGCAGCTCCGGGACCGGTATCGACTGGGACGGCGCATCCGGAGCGTGGCGGGTCGCTGTGAAGGGGCATCCGCCGTACCCATTCGCGTACCCATTACGGGCCGATA
The DNA here is from genome assembly GCA_963760625.1 of uncultured Chloroflexia bacterium. GTDB lineage: Bacteria > Chloroflexota > Limnocylindria > Limnocylindrales > CSP1-4 > JAFMJV01. The sequence goes on along the minus strand of CAVXDU010000002.1, from coordinate 118,688 downwards.
TCCAGCGTCACGGACCGGGATGATATGGTAGGTGTTCACGCTCAGGAAGGGGTACCCGAGCGTGGCTGCCAGCAAATGGGGTTCAGGAGGTCGGACGTTCGAATCGTCTCGCCCCGACCAGATATCGACAGCACAGGTCCCGCCCGCTGCCGATGGGTACTTGTGCCGCCTTGATAGACTCACTGCAGTCGGCGCAGATAGGGACCCGCGGTCCTGGCGGCCGAACGAACCGAGACCGTACGTCTCGTCGGGCTACACGGTCTCGGTTTGTCGTGGACGCCACGAAGGAGGTCCGAGCGATGCGCACTCTGGAAAGGGAACACGTGGGGTCAGCGTTCAAGCGCATCGCGGTCATCGCGGCAGTAGTGCTCGCCGCCATGCTGCCGCTCGCAACGCCGGCCGCGGCAAGCGACCCCGACCAGTGGAGCCGCTACACCGACCGCAACGGCTTCGAGGTGCTGGCCTGGTACCAGTGCAACGACGGCATCGCGAACGTGGCGGTCGTGTACCTCTTCGAGGATGTGAGGAACAACGGGCCCTGGGGCGATAGCCGGAAGTTCTGCCTCAACTCCGGAGACCCGGGCAATTCCTACAACGCCTTCTGCAACGATGTCCCCGGCGACCGCTGGGAGGCCCTCCCCGGGCTGTGCGGCACGCCGTTCGACGATTCGTTCAACGACCGCACGTCCTACGTCCGCATCGACCAGATGTCTGGGGCTGCGTACGTCAGGCTCTGTCAGAATTCCGACTTCCGCGGATCCTGCCTGGTCGCCGACACCGTCACCAGCCTGGACTTCTCCGGCGGTGGCAAGCCTGGTCCCTCCTGGAACGACACCATCTCGTCGATGCGGTTGCGCCAATAGGCTCGAGTCGTCCCGGTGCCGCGGTCTGTCGTCATGCCTAAGACCGCCTGATACGTCACGGCGGGTCTGGCGAGGAAGCCGCCCTGGTTCGTTTGACGGGCGTTCCGGGGACCCTGTAGGACCTTGCGCACTGGGAATCGAGCCGTGGCGTGCCCGGACATATGGGCTATGCCCGATCCGGCTCGACCCACCTAGGCTCCTGGCATGGACCCAGCACTCGCCCCAACCGGGCGTCTGCGATCGCGGCTGGGTTCCTCTGACCAGCCCAGCCAAAGGTGTCGACAATGAAGCGCGCTCTCCTCTCATTGATTCTGGTCGTCGCCGTCCCGTTTGGCGCAGCAGCGCAGGATGCCAGCGGGCCACCGAGTCCGATTGGCCTGGACGTGTCGGCGCTTGAGGGCCTCTGCGAAGCGAATGCCACCGATGGCCTCGAGTTGAGCTCATGCCTCTATGTCGTCCACCAACTCCTGGTGCCCGGCACCGGTGCTGCGGGAGAGACCCCCCCTTGGGAGGCGCCGGACGGAGACGCCTCGGCAGTCGCGTCACCTGACGCAGGAGTAGCTGGCGTGGTCCCGCTCAAGACGTGGGCGACGGTGGGTGACTGGGATGTCCGATTCACCAAGGTCAAGGAGGACGGCTGGCCAGCAATCAAGAAGGCCAACATGTTCAACGATGCTCCATCCGCGGGGCGCCAGTACTTCATGGCGTGGCTGCAGTACAAATACAAGGGTGAGGGACGTGCCGAGTTCTCGCCGATCTTCAAGTTCGGGGTTGTCGGCGACAGCGGCGTCGAGTTCGAGCTGCTCGGAGCCGAGACGTGCGGCGTGCTGCCCGACGGGACGGACGTCGCCCAGGAGGACCCGACCCTCCGCAAGGGTGGTATGGCCGAAGGTTGGCTGTGCTGGTCCGTGGCCAAGCAGGACGTCGACTCCCTGGGCGCCTTCCTCGATGACGACACCGACTTCGTGGAGTTCGCGCTCCGCTAAGGTCTCAGCAGCCCGTGCCGGTCGGCCTGCTGCCCATTCGGGCCAGCACCACTTGCCACCCACCCCCGTCCGTCAGCCGTTGGCGGAGCTGATGCGGTAGATGACGTCGGCACCGTAGATGCCCGCGTCAGGGGTTGTGGACAGGCCGTCGAGCTCGATGCGGCACTGGAGCCAGTAGACCCATTCGGTGTTGTCGACGGTCGCGTGCTCGATGGTCGAATCGGTCTGGCGCACGGTGCCGGGCTTGTCCGCCATGCCCGTCGTCGGCACCTGTGCCAGGGTCTGGAAGGACCCGGCACTGCCCTTCTTGAGCGACGAGCGGTCGAGGCCGCAGTACTGCAGCCGGGCCTGGGCGCTGCTGTCCCGAAGCGTGAACTGGACCTTGGTCACCTCAGCCTTGTTGGGCAGCGAGACGTCACAGGCAAAGAAGCCGGCCGTCGGCTCGCCATTGGTATCGGCAGGCACGACGTCGAGCCGGGTCATCAGCCTGCCCACCAGGCGAAGCTGGGTCAACGGGTCGAGAGTGTGGAAGTTCGCGCCGGCGCAACTCACCGAGCGCTCCTGGGTCGCGTTGGGCGACACCGCGCCGGCAGCGACCGAGACCGTCGTCTGGGCGATGAACATGCCTGTGACCAGCAGGACCACGGGCCGCAGCGCACGACCAACCAGTGAACCGGACATGTCGGACCCTCCATCGCGCGGGCCGCGACTGGGTTCCGGCCCGGTCAGTCCCGGAGTGTGACCCAGGGTTCACTCGGCGCACTGGGCTGTCGAGCGTGAGGCTGTGGATAACTCGGGAAACCGTCCTGCTGTCCCACGACAGATGTGTCACGAGGGCCTCACGGACGAGCCGACGATGCAGCACAATACGTGCCCCGTTCGGGCCGCGGCTTCGAGGAGCGGCTTCGAACGGCAGCCTGCATCCGTCGAGCCCTCCTGGACCAGCCGGGAGGGCTCACCCCTGTCCAGGCTGTTGTGCAGGCGCACATCGGGGGCGACTCTCCGGTCGCCGTGCCCGGATCGGGCCGCTGTGCGACCATGGGCACGAGGTCGGCAGTCCGTGGAACCGCATCGGATGCGGCATGTTCCGGTCATGTGCAGACCGTCTTTGAGAGGTTGTGACCCTATGGCCCAGATCAGATCCGCAAATGCCCATTGGCAAGGCACCCTGGCCGGCGGCAGCGGCACCGTCACGCCGGCGACGGGCCTTTTCGGCCCCCTCGAGCTGACCTGGCAAGCTCGCGCGGAGTCGCCGGACACCGGTCTCTCCAGTCCCGAGGAGCTGCTGGCAGCTGCATGGGCCGGTTGCTTCTCGATGGCTTCCAGCAACGAGCTGGCAAAGGCTGGCTTCCCCGTGACCAGCAACGATGTCAGTGTCACCATCACCGCGGACAAGCTCGAGGCGGGCTTCACGGTGATCTCGGCGGTGCTCAAGCTACGCGCGAGCGCACCGGGCGTGGATCAGGCCACGTTCATGACCGCAGTGGACAAGGCAAAGGATGGCTGCCCGATCTCGCGTGCGCTCAAGGGCAATGTCGAGGTCACCCTGGACGCGGCACTCGTCTGACGGGCGGATCGGCCGAGGGCTGCGTTCCCGCCACCGGGTAGACTGGCGTTCGCTCGGCCGCGGCACCCGAAACTAGCTCAGCCTCGCCGAGGAGAGGAGTGACACCCATGGCCGTGTCCACCGTGACGGAGTCTCGACAGCTCATCGGGGGCCAGTGGATCGCCTCGTCCAGCGGCCAGACGACGGAGGTCCGGAGTCCCGCATCGGGCAAGCTCGTCGGGCGGGCTGCGAAGGGCACCGCCGAGGATGTCGATAGGGCTGTTCGGGCGGCGCGTGAGGCGTTCACGGATGCCCGGTGGCGTGGCCTGTGGATCCCCGAGCGTGTCGCGATCCTCAACAAGCTGGCGGATCTCATCGAAGCGGACATGGACAACCTGGTCGCTCTCGAGGTCGCCCAGACCGGCACGGCCGTCAAGTTCCGGCGGGACAACGACATGCCCTTCGGCCCCGACAACCTGCGCTTCTTCGCAACCGCCATCCGGCACCTGGATGGCAAGGCGGCCGGCGAGTACAGCACCAACCACACGAGCATGATCCGGAGGGAGCCGCTCGGCGTATGTGGTCAGATCGCGCCCTGGAACTACCCGTTCATGATGGCCATCTGGAAGATCGGCCCTGCCCTCGCAGCGGGCAATTCGGTCGTTCTCAAGCCCGCGAGCGCGACCCCGATGACGACGCTGCGCCTCGGCCAGCTGGCGCTCGATGCCGGGCTCCCGCCGGGCGTCCTGAACATCGTCACGGGTCCCGGCGAGGTGGTCGGCACTGCCATCGCCGCGCACCCGGACATCGACCTGGTGTCGCTCACCGGCGACTCCGCCACGGGCCGCAAGATCGCGGAGCAGGCCGCGGGCAACCTCAAGCGAGTGCACCTTGAGCTCGGGGGCAAGGCTCCCTTCATCGTGTACGCCGATGCCGATCTGGATGCCGCCGCTCGGGGTGCCGTGGCCGGCGGCTACATCAATGCCGGCCAGGACTGCACGGCTGCGACCCGGATCTACGTCGAGCGGTCGGTGTATGAGCAGTTCCTGGGCCTCCTCAGGGCCTACGCGGACAGTGTCCGGGTCGGTGACCCAGAGGATCCCGACACCGATATGGGCTCCCTCATCAATGACGCCCAGGTCCTCCGGGTGGAGGGTTTCGTCGAGCGTGCGAAGCAGGCTGGTGCACGGGTCGTCAGTGGCGGCTCCCGTGCGACCGTCCCGGGCATGGCGTCGGGAGCCTTCTATCAGGCGACCGTGCTCGCGGATGTGGACCAGACCTCGGAATGCGTCCAGCAGGAGATATTCGGACCAGTCCTGACGGTGCTCCCGTTCGAGACGGAGGCCGAGGTGCTTGCCAAGGCCAACGACACCCGATACGGCCTCGCAAGCTCCGTGTGGACGCGCGACGTGTTCAAGTCCATGCGCGCTGCGAAGACGCTGAACTTTGGGGCGGTATGGGTCAATGACCATACGCCGATCGCCAGCGAGATGCCCCATGGCGGCTTCAAGCAGTCCGGCTACGGCAAGGACATGTCCAGCTATTCCTTCGATGAGTACACCCAGGTCAAGCACGTCATGGTGGAGCTGACCGGTGACGCCGAGAAGGGCTGGCACTACCAGGTCTTCGGCGACGCGCCGGAGGCCTGAGCCACCTGTCCGCGTATCATCGGTAGCGTCCAGCACCGTCGTGGCCCGATCGCAGCCCGATCGTGGCGCTCCGGAGGATCCAAGCGACCCGTGCCACCCATAGAGCAGCTCCAGCGCGTGCCATCGCTCCTGCTCCAGCGTCTGGAGCGCCAGGGAGTGTTCACCACCGGCCTGTTGCTGGAGGTGTCCGAGACACGAACGCGGCGACAGACGCTGGCGGACCAGATCGGGGTCACCACGAACGATGTCAACGACTGGCGTGACGAGGCGCTCCTGCACAACCTGGCCAGCTTCGGCACCGACCAGCAGCGCTTGTTCACGCAGGCCGGCATCGTGGGGCTTCGGCAGCTACTGACCATGGACCGGGTGACCCTTGGAGCACGACTCGACCGGGCCGCCCGCACCCTGGCCATTGATGTGCCCACCGACATCACCATCGATGGCTGGTACGCGCAGGCCCGCACCCTGGAGGACGAATAGGGCGCGGCGTGCGCCCGTGCACCTGGATGGACTCCGCGGTCGAACCATCGAACCTGTCGTTGACGCGGCCAAAAGGGTGGCTCATCAGCGATGCGGTGACCGTAGCGGGCACCATCCTGGCAATCCTGGCGGCGGCACTGGTGCCGCTGCTCACACCGTGGCTGATGCACCCTGTCCTCGACGCCGCGAGATCCGCGGACTGGTTGGCCACGAACCCGTCGCTTGCCCACATGTTGTCGGACCGTACCGTGGACGAGTTGCTGTTCGGGCCCGGAACCTTCACGTTCGCAGGACCCAGCGGTTCCACCTTCTACGATCCCGCGGAGGTTGCCCACCTGCAGGATGCCCGCCAACTGCTCTGGTTGCTGTTCGCTGCGGGCGTGCTCGCGGCGCTGGGTATCGCGGTGGCCGTGATCCGAAGTACCGATCCCGGCCATATCGTCCGGGCGATCGGCCTCGGAGGTGCCGCCACGGGGATCGGCGTCATCGTCATCGGGGTCGTCGGGTTGGTGGCGTTCGATCCCCTGTTCGAGTTGTTCCATCGGGTGTTCTTCCCGGGTGGCAACTGGGCATTCGACCCGCGGACCGAACGCCTGGTCCAGCTGTACCCATACGCCTTCTGGCAGATCGATCTCCGCTTCACTGGGCATCTTCGCCGCGGTCATCGGGGTTGCCGTGTGGGCGGTCGCCCGGGTCGTTGCGGGCCCTGGGCCGAGAGCTGGCGGGCGATGACGAGCGGCTCGCTCGTTGATCTGCCACAGTGACCATGGCCAGGCAGGCGCTCGTATCACTGGAGGCGGCGCTCGAGCGGATGCTCGAGGGAGTGGTGCCACTCCCGGCGACTGAGGTCCAGCTGGGTCATCTGGTCGGATCGGTCCTCGCACAGGATGTGATCGCACGGTACACACTGCCTCCGTGGGATGACTCGGCGATGGATGGCTATGCGGTCCGCAGCGCGGACGTGGCAGGGGCATCGCCCAGCCGACCGGTTCGCCTGCGGGTCGTGGGCGAGGTGGCCGCCGGTCATGACGCGACCGGCCAGGTCCTGCCGGGCACCGCGATGCGGATCCTGACCGGAGCGATGCTGCCACCCGGAGCGGATTCTGTAGTGCGTGTCGAGGATACGGATGCCGCGGCGGGCGTCGCGGCGCTGCCCACGATGGTCGCGATACATGTGGCCGTGATACCCGGGGCCTCTGTGCGCCAAGCAGGCAGCGACGTACGCGCAGGAGACACCGGTACTGCCTCGAGGCACCGTCATGGCACCCCACCGCATCGGGTCGCTGGTTGGCGGAGGGCACGCCAGCGCGTGGGTGCATCGGCGGCCGAAGGTGGCCATCCTTGCCACCGGGGACGAACTGGTACCTGCGGGCACGTTCATCCGTGGTGCCCAGATCCCGGATAGCAGCTCTGCGGTACTTGTCGCACAGGCAGAAGACGCCGGCGGCAACGCCGTAGCCCTGGGCATCGCGGGTGATGACCGGGCCGACATCGTGGGCAGGCTGCTCCAGGGAGTCGCGACCGCGGATGTCATGGTCGCGAGTGGCGGGGTGTCGGTCGGTGCCCACGATGAGGTCCGGTCGGCGTTCGAGCAAATCGGCAGCATCGAGCTGTGGCAGGTCGCCGTGCAGCCGGGTAAGCCGCTTGCCTTTGGGCGCGCGGCTGCGCCCGACGGTCGCCGTGTCCTGTTGTTCGGCCTGCCCGGCAACCCCGTGAGCAGCTTCGTGACCTTCGAGCTGTTCGTGCGTCCGGTCATCCGTGCGCTGGCCGGTCACGCGGATCTGACCGGACGTACCATCATCCAGGCTCGCCTCTCCCGATCGGTGGGGACCGATCCGGGCCGGCGCGCGTTCCTGCGCGTCGGACTGGCGTCCGACGGGCTGGGAGGGTGGACCGCGAGCTTGGCAGGTGGCCAGGGTTCGCACATGCTCTCGGGGCTCGCCGCAGCGGATGGACTTGCTATCGTGCCGGAAGGGATCGGCGAGTTGGAGGCAGGCGCGGAGGTGGACGTGATCAGGCTCGGACCAGGGGACTGCCGCGCGACGCCGGGCCGGGCATGACTGGGGACAGCCGCCCATTCGAACCGACCGCCCGCAAGGATCGAAGGCGACTCACGCATGTCGACCGGCGGGGCAGGCCGAGGATGGTGGACGTCAGCGCCAAGCCGGCCACTCCACGTCGTGCCCTCGCCGAGGCTCGCGTGTCGATGGCCCAGGAGACCCTGAGCCTCATCATCGATGGCGCCGGCCCGAAAGGTGACGTGATGTCGGTCGCCGAGCTGGCGGGCGTCATGGCCGCGAAGCGCACGTCGGAACTGATCCCGTTGTGTCACCCCATCGCGCTCACCGACCTGGGTGTCGAGATCACGCCCGACCGCGTCGAGGGGGTGCTGCGAATCAGGACCTCGGCGGCGACCGTGGGGCCCACCGGCGTCGAGATGGAGGCGCTGACTGCCGCGGCGGTCGCGGCACTCACCGTGTACGACATGATCAAGGGCGTCGACCGCGCAGCCGAGATCGCGTCCATACGGCTACTGGAGAAGAGCGGCGGGAAGTCTGGCGAGTGGCGACGCCCGTCCGACTCCCCGCCCGAGGATCTCGTCCGCGGGTTCCCAAGGGAACGCGCGGCCCCCGGCGCTCGGGCTGACCTTGACCGATGACGACCCCCAGCAGCGACGACACCCCTGACCCGGCGATACGGGCGCTCGTCCTGACCATCAGCGATGGGGTTGCCGCCGGGACGCGCGACGACGCGAGCGGCGTTGTCCTCGCCGAGCGGTTGGCTGGCCTGGGCTATGTCGTGCGCCGCGGCGGCGTGCCCGATGAGCCGGAGGTCATCCGGGCGGCGGTCGCCGCCGGCGTCCAGTCAGGTTGTCGGCTGTTGGTCACGACCGGCGGCACAGGTCTGGGACCCCGCGACCGGACCCCCGAAGCGCTGGCCGATTTCGTGGATACGCTGATCCCAGGGTTTGGCGAGATCATGCGGTCGGCAGGCCGGAAGTCGACACCCCTCGCCGATCTGTCCCGGTCCTTTGCCGGGGCTCGTGGATCGTCGTTGGTGATCGTGCTACCCGGAAGTCCACGGGCTGCACTCGAGTCGCTGGCGGCCGTGGAGCCACTCCTGGCGCACGCCCTCGACACGCTGGCCGGACGCACCCAGGATCACCCAGAGCCCAACGACGCCGGGGCTGCACGCCGCTCCTGATGGGCGAGCTGGCAGGTCGCGTGCCGTTGTATCCGCTGGTACCGGTACTGTTCCTGGTCGCCGCCACGGTGTTCGGGCTCCAGATGGCGCGACACCTGCGGATCTTCGCCCGCGCCCGACCCGCCATGGTCACCGACCGGGGAGCAGCGCGCGCAGACTCGTTCATCCGGTATTCCGTGCTCCAGGTGGGCATGTTCCGCGATCGCTCGGCGGGTCTGATGCACGCAGCGATCTTCTGGGGGTTCGTGATCCTGACCATCGGCACCGCGGACCGGATCGCCTTCGGCATCGTGCATGCTGTCATCGCCTGGCCGCTCGATGGCTGGGCATGGCGCATGACCCTGCTCCTCCAGAGCCTGTTGGCCCTCGCGGTCCTGCTGGGCATCGGATGGGCGCTCGCCCGGCGGCTCATCGTTCGCCCGCGGCGACTCACCCTGTCCCGTGACGGGTTGGTGATCCTGGCGTTCATCGGCGGCGTGGTACTCACCGAGCTGCTCGCAGACACGTTCCGCCTCGCCCGGTACAGCGATCCCGATGCCGCCTGGGCATTCGCCGCGAACGAGTTGGCGGCCCCCGTCCGTGGCCTGCTCGGGTCGGACCAGCTGGCGCGCCGCGTACACCATCTGTTTCTGGCTCAACATCCTGCTCGTGTGTGCCTTCCTGGCATACCTGCCTCGCTCCAAGCATCTCCACATCGTCACGGCGTTCTTCAATGCGACGTTCCGCAAGCTGGCGCCGCGGGGCGAGCTGCCGGCGATGGACCTCGAGGCGGCGGAGGCCCGCTTCGGGGTCAAGACCATCGAGGACCTGTCCTGGAAGGACTTGCTCGATGGCTTCACCTGCACCGAGTGCGGTCGCTGCCAGGACGCCTGTCCGGCCTGGCTGACAGGCAAGCCGCTCGATCCCAAGACGCTCATCATGGGCATCCGGGACATGGCGGTAGATGCCGAGCACGGAGTGCCCCTCATCCCGTTCATCAAGGGTTCGGGCACGGCCAACCTCGATGGAACGGCGCTCGAGCGGCCCATCGTCGGCACCGCCATCCCATATGAGGCAGTCTGGGACTGCGTCACCTGCGGCGCGTGTGTCGAGGCCTGCCCGGTCGTCATCGAGCACGTGGACAAGATCGTGGGCCTACGGCGGAACCTCGTCCTGGAGGAAGCCCGGTTCCCGGCCGAACTCAACGGCCCGTTCACGGCGATGGAGCGCCACGGCGACCCCTGGGGTCTGCCCGCGGCGCAGCGGCTCGACTGGAGCAGGGAGCTGCCGTTCGAGGTACCCATCGCGGCGCAGGTCGCGGCTGCCGGCCCTGATGCCGTGTCCGAGCTGGAATGCCTGTACTGGGTGGGCTGCGCAGCTTCCTTCGATGAGCGCAACCGCCGCGTGGCCCGCGCGTTCGTGACGTGCCTGGAAGCGGCAGGAGTGCGATACGCCGTCCTGGGCCAGGAGGAGTCCTGCACCGGGGACCCGGCACGCCGCATGGGCAACGACTATGTGTACCAGATGCTGGCGGTTGGCAATATCGCGACCCTGGACCAGTACCGGCCGATCACGATCGTCACGGCGTGCCCACACTGCTTCAACGCCCTTGGCGTCGAATATCGGCAGCTCGGCGGCGTTTATGACGTCGTACACCACTCGACGTACCTGGCTCGACTGGTGGAGGAGGGAAGACTGGCGGCCGGAGCGCCGGAGCCGGGAGCGTCTGAGCGGCTGATCACGTATCACGACTCGTGCTACCTGGCTCGTTACAACGGTGTAGTGGCCGAGCCCCGTGCGGTGCTGGATGCGGTTCCCGGCATTCGCCTGACCGAGATGGAACGGTCGGGTCGCGACGGGTTCTGTTGTGGCGCCGGGGGCGGCCGGATGTGGATGGAAGAGTCGCGCGGCACGCGCATCAACGTCGAACGCACTCGTCAGGCCCTTGACACCGGAGCCACGACGGTGGCCACGGCGTGTCCGTTCTGCCTGGTGATGCTTCGGGACGGCGTCAGCGAGGCCGGTGCTCGTGGGGCGGGCGTGCAGACGCAGGACGTGGCCGAGATCCTGGCCGCATCCCTGGTGCCCGTTGGCGCCGACGCACGGAGCCTCCCCGTCCTTCAGTAGCCACGGTCGGTGATGGGCGTCGACGCTCGTGGGTTGCCCCTTTGTGGATAGCATGTGTCGATGGCACACCGACCGATATCCCTCGTCGCACGTCCTCGTACCGACCCGAGTGGTGAACGAGTGGTGCCCTGGCGCACGTGAGGCGCCTGGCAGCGTCGCATCCCGGGGCACGGCGGGCGCTCCTGCATGCCTTCGTCATCGTCTGCGTGCTCGTCGATGTCTATCTGCTGTACCTCATCCTGCGTGGCGGCGGATTCATCCACGACTCGTACGCGTACTGGTCGGTGGACCTGGCAGACCCATACCGAGCCAACGTCGGGGAACGCGATGCGTTCCTCTACTCGCCAGCCGCGGCCCAACTGTTCGCCGTGCTTGGCCTGCTGCCATGGCCCGTGTTCCTGCTGGGATGGACGGCACTCCAGGTGGGCATCGTGCTATGGCTTTCCGGGCGTTCCTGGTGGTGGGTACTGCCCTTACCACCTGTCCTGTTCGAGTGCATCGTGGGCAACGTCCATCTGTTGTACGCGGCGGCCATCCGGCTCGGCTTCCGCCACCCCTGGGCCTGGGCCCTGATGCTCCTGACGAAGGTGACGCCGGGGATCGGCCTGCTTTGGTTCGCGGTTCGCAGGGAATGGCGGGCGCTGTTCATCGCGCTTGGGGCCACGGCGGCCATCGTGGTGGTCTCGTACCTCATCGCGCCCGACCTGTGGCGGCAATGGCTGGACCTTCTGACGGCCCAGTCGGGTGGCGATGTCCCGGAACTTGCTGCAGCCCGAGTGCCGCTGTGGGCTCGGGTCGTGGTCGCGGCTGCGATCGTGGCGTGGGGCGCCTGGACCGACCGGCCGTGGGTGCTGCCCATCGCCGTGTTGCTGACTCAGCCGGTCATCTGGGTGGCGAGCCTGTCGATCCTGGTCGGCATCCTGCCGCTGCGTGGGCCGAAGGGTCGGGCGATCGCAGCCCAGACGCCTCGCGGTGGCCGCGCCTGGTACAAGGCCTGACATCGGCCAAGGCTTCAGAGTCGCGCGGTCGGTACCTGCACGACCGCCCACCCTGCGCGACCGCCGACCCTGCGCGACCGGACATCCTGCGCGATCGCCGATCCTGCGCGAAGCACATCCGCACGGATCCTGCGCGACCGCAAACATGACGATCCCCCTCCGGGGGATCTTTGGCCACGTCGTGGAGCTCTCGCGCCCGGCCTCCGCTGCCGGCCGAGCGTGACCGAGTGCCAGACCTGCTGACAAAAAGGATCGCCTGGCGACCATCTGTCCAGGACCAATCCGCCCTACGTGGCGATCAGTCCCACACAGGCACTATGTCCAGGAAGTGGGCACGTCTGGGGTCGCGGGCGGTTGACGCGGCCGCCGCGGGCGGTTGACGCGGCCGCCGCGGACGGGATGTGGGCCCAGCCCGCCGCGGACGGATGTGGCCCAGCCCGCCACGGGCGGTTGACGCCCCGCCGCGGACGGGATGTGGCCCAGCCCGCCGCGTACGGTTGACACGGCCGCTGCCGGCGGTTGACGCAGCCACGACAGCCTGTCAACATCGCGCGGTGACCAATGCGGCCGACCTGATGCACTGCGCCATGTGTCCGTGTATGGGCATGCCCGGGCGGCCCCGACGTGCGGAGGATGGGGTCCGGATCACTGAGTAGCTAGCGAACGCACGCTACCTGATCACGGACGAGGTCCCGGGGCCGCGGACTCCTAGCTAGGAGCCGCGGCCGTTTCTGTTCCTCCGAGACCCACGCCGGGTGACCGCCAAGGTGCAGCGACCATCCCCGGACATCGACCTCGACTCCGACCACGCACCAGTTCGAACCAGACACCAGAAGACACACGAAGAGGAGGATCCTTCCCATGGCGACACTGGATGACACCACCAAGGCAGCATTCCGGCCCGAGACACTGGCTCTTCACGCAGGGCAGAAGGTGGACTCCGCCACGAATGCGCGAGCCGTGCCCATCTATGCCACCACGAGTTACGTCTTTGACGATGCGGCGCACGCGCAGCGACTGTTCGGACTGCAGGAGTTCGGCAATATCTATACCCGCATCATGAATCCCACCACGGACGTGTTCGAGCAGCGCATCGCCGCTCTCGAGGGTGGCGTGGCCGCGCTCGGCATGGCCTCCGGACAGGCAGCCGAGACCCTCTCGATCCTGAACCTGGCTCGCGCCGGCGACAACCTCGTCAGCAGCTCCAGCCTGTACGGCGGCACGTACAACCTGTTCCAGCACACGCTGCCCAAGATCGGCATCACCACCACCTTCGTGGACGGATCCGATCCCCAGGCATTCGGCCGGGCCATCGATGACCGGACCAAGGCGGTATTCCTGGAGCTCATCGGCAACCCTCGACTGGATGTCCACGACCTCCAGGCCATCGCGGACATCGCTCACGCCAAGGGTGTGCCGGTCATCGTGGACAACACCTTCGCGCCGCTTCTTGCTCAACCGATCAAGCATGGCGCCGACATCGTGATCCACAGTGCCACCAAGTGGATCGGCGGCCACGGCACGGCCATCGGCGGCGTGGTCGTGGACGGCGGCACGTTCGACTGGGCCGCATCGCCCAGGTTCGCGCAGGACTTCGTCGAGCCTGACCCGTCATACCACGGCATCAGCTACACCGCCGCGTTCGGCCCGCTGGCGTTCATCCTCAAGCTTCGTGTCCAGGGCCTGCGTGACATCGGCGCGGCACTCAGCCCGTTCAACGCGTTCCTGTTCCTTCAGGGCCTCGAGACACTGCCGTTGCGGATCGCGCGCCACAGCGAGAACGCACTCGTGGTGGCCAAGTGGCTGGAGACACGCTCGGATGTCACCTGGGTGAGCTACCCGGGCCTCGAGTCGCATCCCTCCTACAAGCTGGCCAAGCGGTACCTGACCGGCGGCTTCGGCGGCATCGTGACCTTCGGCGTCAAGGGAGGTGTCGAGGCCGGGCGCAAGCTTATCGACAACGTCCAGGTCTTCAGCCTGTTGGCGAACGTCGGCGACGCGAAATCGCTCATCATCCATCCCGGATCCACGACCCATTCCCAGCTGGAGCCTGAGGAGCAGGTGCTCACGGGTGTCAGCGATGACCTCGTCCGGTTGTCTGTGGGTTTGGAGAACGTGGACGACCTGATCGCGGACCTTGCCCGGGGACTCGACGCCGCTGGGGCTTCGAATGTGTACGCGCAGCAACTCGCCACGGCCAAGGCCGGATGACCCCTGACGGGGCACCATGTCCGGAGGGACGCTCGTGAGCGCGCCGGAGGGGCGCGGGGTGGCGACATCCCGCGCCCTCCCGTCGCACACCGGAACCGTGCATCCCGGTGGCGCTCGGGCCATTCGAGTTCGAGTCCGGGGAACGCCTGTCGGAAGTCGTGCTCGCCTATCGTCACGACGGGCTGGCGCCCATGGATGGACCACAGATCGTGGTCGTTCACGCCCTCACCGGGTCAGCGGATGCCGCAGGCGACTGGTGGGAGCCGCTGATCGGGCCCGGACGAGCGCTTGACACCGACCGGTACGGCGTCCTGTGCGCGAACCTGTTGGGTGGTCGCTATGGTTCGACCGGCCCGACCAGCATAGATCCGGCCACCGGAGCGCCGTGGGGTCCTCGCTTCCCATCGGTCTCCACGCGCGATCAGGCGGCCGCGTACTGGTGCTTGTTGGATGCCCTGCAGATCGACCAGGTCGCCCTGGTCACGGGTGGATCCCTTGGGGGGATGGTCGCCCTCGAGATCGCGTTGCTGCGACCTGACCACGTCGATCGGGTGGCGCCGATCGCCGCACCCGCGGCGACCGGCGCCATGGCCGTAGCCTGGAACCGGATCCAGTCGGAGCTCATCGACCGGCTGGGTGACGACGGGCTCGCCCTCGCCCGCCAGCTCGCGATGACGACCTACCGGAGTGAGGCCGACTTCGAGGCCCGGTTCGGTCGCGAGCGCCAGGGCGACGGCCGATTCTCGGTCATCAGCTATCTCGACTACCAGGGCACCAAGCTCGTGGAGCGCTTCGACGGCGATACCTACCGGATCCTCGCTGGTGCCATGGATCGCCACGACATCGGAGATGGACGGGGCGGCCTTGAGACCGCCCTCGCCACCCTGGTCGCGCCGGGCACCCGGCTGACGGTGCTGGGGATCGAGGGCGACATCCTCTATGGCCCCCGCCAGGTCCGGGTCCTTGCCGATGCCGCGGACGCCGTAGGTGTGCGGTCCCGCTACCGGGAACTCAGGTCGGACAAGGGCCACGACGCATTCCTGGTGGAGTGGGAACAGCTGACCGAGGTGCTCGAGGAGGCGCTGGCCGACTGAGCACCTGTCGGCGCCCCCTGGTGGTCCAGGAGGACGGCCGCTCAGTCGAGGGGGATCACAACGTCTGCCCGATCCTTGCTGGCCGCCACTCGGCGAGCATTCGGCTCGTCCACGGACATGACCCAGGCCGCGGCATCCTCCGGGCTGCGCCCGTAGTGCTCGTGGCGCAGTCGAAGCCGCGCGCGGCGGACCTCGTCGTCCAGGTCCAGGTACCACAGCTGGTCGAACAGCGGCCGGAGCCGCGTCCAGGGATCCCGCTCGACCAGCAGGTGGATGCCTTCGGTGATGACCAGCCGGTTGGCGGGCGTGATGAGGATCCCGGCGGCGATCGACTCATCGAGTCCTCGGTCGAACACCGGCGCAAGGATGGACGTCTCGCTCGGGTCTCGCAGTCGGCGGATCAGTTCCACGTAGCCGAAACCATCGAACGTCTCGATGGCGCCCTTGTGGTCCCGCAGGCCGATGTGGTCCAGCACCCGGTTGGACAGGTGAAACCCATCCATCGGCGCGGCGATCGCGAAGGGGCTGCCAAGCCCGTCGACGAGTGCTTCGACGAAGGTGGATTTGCCGGCTCCGGGTGGACCCGTGATGCCCAGGACCGCCCTGCCCGATGTGGGCACCAGTGCACGCGCAAGATCGACCCAGTGCTGCATACGTGGAAGTGTCACCTGATCAGCGACTGTGCGCCATCCTAGACCGACGTCGTCGTGAGGATGGCGACGTCCGGAGGTGGAGGATCCAGTGCACATAGTCGTGCTCGTCAAGCCCGTGCCCGTCGTTGGCACGGAACGCCTCGACCGGGAGCAGCGTACCCAACGAGATGCGCTCGAGCTCAATGGCAATGACGAGTACATGCTGGAGCGGGCCCTCAAGCTGACCGAGTCGCGCGGAGGTGAGGTCTCGCTGCTGGCGATGGCCCCGTCGGCGGGCGTCGATGCCTTGCGCAAGGGCCTGGCCATCGGAGCTGCCGGGGCCTACCACCTGGTCGACGATGCGCTCGCCGGGTCCGACATCCGGGCCACGGTGATGGTCCTGTGCGCGGCACTGCGTCGGCTGGAGCCAGATCTCGTGCTCGTTGGCGCGGGTTCCTCGGATGGCGGGGGCCAGATAGTCAGCGCCGCCATCGCCGCGCGGCTGGGACTGCGCTATCTGGCCGATGCGTCCGACATCGAGGTGGTCGGCGACGATGACGAGGGAACGGGCGTCCGGGTCCGGCGGCCCCGCGACCGTGGCCAGGAAGTCGTCCAGGCAGCACTGCCGGCGCTGGTGATGGGGACCCAGCTCCTGGGTGAGCCGAGATATCCGTCGCTCCGCGGCATCATGGCCGCACGGACCCGGGAGATCGCGGCGTGGTCCCTGGCTGACCTGGGCATCGACCCGTCACGGGTCGGCGAGCGGGCGGCAACGACCCGGGTCCGGGAGACGACCGCACCACCCGGACGTGCCGCCGCGACCCTCGTCTCGGCGCCGGCAGCGGATGCCGCCGCGGTCATCGTAGACTTCCTGGCCGTCCGGGGTCTCCTCTGATGGCCACGGTCTGGGCGATCGTGCGGGATCCGGCGGCCAGCCCACGCGACTGGGCACGGAGGTGGCGACCGTGGCCCGGTCGCTGGGTAAGGCGAGCGGCCGTGCCGTGATCGGCCTACTGGTCGGCGACGATCCGGAAGGTGCGGGTGGGGTCCTGGCGACGTATCTGGAGCACGTCCTCGCCATGCCATCGGCATCGGGCCGATCATGGGCCGCGGCCGCGGCCGACTCGATCACGGACCGGGTCGATCCGACCCAGGACCTGGTGCTCATCGGTGCCGACCCCGAGGGTCTCGCCGTGGCCGGGATGCTGGTCGGCCGCACGGACCTGCCCATCCTCGTGAACGCGACGGGTATCTCATGGGGGCCTGACGGCGTCGAGGTGCAGATGAGCACGTTCGGGGGCCGGCTGCAGACCACGAGCAGCTTCACAGATGGGGGAGGCGGCATCGTCGTGGTGCGGCCGGGAGCCGCGCCGGCAGCACCCGCTGACACGGTCGGGATGGTAGAGGTGCTCGCCACCCCGCGGTGACGGCACGAACGCCCTGGTGTCCGATGTCACGCTCGTCGAGTCGATACCCCACGGTGATGGGGCTGCGCCGAGATCCATCGAGGAAGCACGCATCGTGGTCGGTGGTGGTCGAGGTGTCGGTGGGCCCGAGGGCTTCCGGTTGCTGGGCGAACTGGCCGATGTCCTGGATGGCGCCGTGGGTGCCACCCGTGCAGCGGTGGACGCCGGCTGGATCGCCTATGACCAGCAGATCGGCCAGACCGGCAAGACCGTGCGCCCCGACCTGTACCTAGCGTGTGGCGTGAGCGGTGCCATCCAGCACAAGGTCGGGGTCCAGACCGCTGGCACCGTCATCGCCATCGACCGTGACCCCGACGCTCCCATCCGCGAATTCGCGGACATGCTGGTCGTAGGCGACCTGTTCGAGGTGGTGCCGGCACTCATCGAGGAGGTCCGGAAGCGGCGCGCCTCCCACTGACCTCGTATCAGTCGCGCGTCGCCTGGTAGTGCCGGTGCCCCTCGTCGCTACGGCCCCAGTTCCGGGGCTGATGGACACGATGCTCATGCCGCCGAGGTGTCCAGCGGCACTGGCAGCGAACCATGCCTGTCGTGTAGTCTGTCGGGCACGACCACCAGCGCTGGTGGTCGGCCAGCCGATGGAGGCACCCGGGATCGTGCGCTGCCCCACCTGCGGCGAACGCGACACCAGGGTCGTGGACTCCCGCGACCTTGATGATGCCGCCATCCGTCGACGCCGCGAGTGCGCCACTTGCTCGTCACGGTTCACGACCTACGAGCGCATCGAGTCCGCCCGCCTGACGGTCGTCAAGCGCAGTGGCCAGCGCGAGGACTTCGACCGGGCGAAGGTCGCCGCCGGGATACAGAAGGCGCTCACGCGGCGTCCGGTACCCGATGATGCAGCCGACGAGGGCGGCCGATTCCATCGAAGCGCAGCTGCGGTCACTTGGCCTCAACGAGGTGTCGTCCACGACCATCGGCGAGATGTCCATGGATCGGCTCCGGGCGCTCGACCAGATCGCCTATATCCGCTTCGCCAGCGTCTACCAGTCCTTCGACGACCTGGAGCAGCTGAAGCGGGAGGTGGACACCCTGTTCGCGGAGCGATCACCGGAGGTGCCCGGACAGGTGTCGCTGGAGCTCGTCGCGCCAGTGCCCAAGCGGATCGCTGCGATGGCACGCCAGCCCGGCGGCACGACGACGCGCAGGGGGACTCGCCGCCGGTGAGCGTCCTGTCCGACCGAGACATCCGGGCCGCCATCGAGGCCGGTCGGGTGCGCATCGAGCCATACGATGCGGCGTGCCTCCAGCCATCCTCGGTGGACCTGCACCTCGACCGCGAGTTCCGGGTGTTCCGCAACAACCGCTATCCGTTCATCGATGTCCGGGAACCCCAGCCCGACCTGACGGAGCTGGTGTCCATCACCGACGACGATCCATTCATCCTGCACCCGGGCGAGTTCGTGCTCGGACAGACCCTCGAATGGGTGGAGTTACCAGACGACCTGGTCGCCCGCCTCGAGGGCAAGAGTTCGCTTGGGCGCCTCGGCCTGCTCATCCATTCCACGGCGGGCTACGTGGACCCTGGCTGGAAGGGCACCCTGACGCTCGAGCTATCCAACGTGGCCAACCTTCCCATCGCCCTCTACTTCGGCATGAAGATCGGTCAGATCAGCTTCTTCGAGATGTCCAGCGCCGTCGAGCGGCCGTACGGCAGCAAGGAGCTCGGCTCCAAGTACCAGGGCCAGTCGACACCGACCGCATCCGCGTCGTATCGCGACTTCGAGCGAGGCGATCCCGAGGGCTGAGGCGGGATACGGGGCACTGGCCGGTCGCGGCCACCGGCGGCCCGCGGCGCGCACCAGGTCGCCGGCAGGACCGCTACCCTTCCCGGATGGCGATCACCGCGAACGTCGACTGGCGCACCGAGCTCGGGTGGCGGCGTGCGGGTCGCGCTCGTCCAGGCCGGCACCTTCCGCTCGGATGCGGGCACCATCTTCGGACCGGTGCCCCGGTTCATGTGGGAACGGCTCGTCACGGACGAGCTGACCCCGGATGGCTCCCTCATCCAGGCACTCAACTGCCTGCTCATCGAGACCCCGGCGGGCCGGGTGCTGGTGGAGACCGGCATCGGGGAACGCATGGACGACCAGCATCGCGCGATGCGGGGCGTGGAGGGGCGGCCATCCTGCCCTCGCTTCGCGACGCGGGCTTCGACCCCGGCAGCGTCGATGCCATCGCGCTCAGCCATCTCCACTTCGATCACGCAGGGCGGCCTGCTGGCGGCCGACGGCTCGCGGGCATTCCCGCGCGCGCGGGTCGTCGCCCAGAAGGCCGAATGGGAGTCCGCGCTTGGCACCAACCCGCGGCTCCAGGCTTCGTACGACCAGGCACGAGCTGCGGCTCGATCGAGCCCTGGGCGCGGGGCACGTCCGCGGATGGCGAGGCCGAGGTGCTGCCCGGGCGTGTCGGTCATCCGGACCAGCGGCCACTCGGGCGGCCACCAGGCCATCATCGTGCGGGGGCCGAGCGGCACGGTCGGCTTCATCGGCGACCTGTTCATGCGTCCGTGGGGCGCCAATCCGCGCTGGATCAGCGCGTTCGATGACTATCCGCTGACGAGCGTCCAGGTCAAGGCCGACCTGTTCCGGCAGGCAGCCGAGGAGGACGTGGACCGATCGTCCTGTCCCACGAGCCGCGCCATCCGGTGGGTCGGCTCGTCCCCGAACGCGACCGGTTCCGGTTCGAGTCGCTCGTCTAGCCTCCACGTTCGGACGCGCATCGCGGGCCGCTACTGCGATGGCCGATGTGGCCGGACCGGGAGGGCGGCCATTCTGCCAGGCATGCACCCCAGGGATGCTCGGCACGCGAACTGCCCGATCCGAGCGTCGACGAGGTCGTCCGACACGGCAGATCGGGGCCACCGATCATAGTGCCATCGAGTCCACGTGGGCGGCATGCCATGACGCAGTCGCTCGGGAGCCGCGGCCTCATGCATCCCTAACTATCTCCGACCCATGCCCACTGAGCTGGCACGGACGCGCGCCGAGCGCCAGCGGCGTGCCAACGCGTGCCGGACCGCCACTAGGCCGCCGCATGTGTGCCGCCGCCAAGGCCGCTACTCCGACGGACGGGCGAAGGCGATCCCGCCGGGACGACGGTCGTCAGCAGCTCCTCGGCCGCGGCCGCGGACAGCGGGCCGTAGTGAACCGCCCGGACGACGCCGTCAGCATCGATGAAGTAGTGGGTGGGCAGGCCGTAGCCATGCCAGGCGTGGAACACCGTCGGACGTGCCATCGAAGGCGATGGTGTACGGCAGGTCGTACGTCTCCGCGTAGCGCCGGACCTCGTCGGGGGAGGCTTCCTGGACGCTCACCGCGATCAGCGCGAGGCCGTCGTCGACGTGTGCGTTGTACACGTCCCGCAGCACCGGCGTCTCGAGCTGGCACGGCGGGCACCAGCTGGCCCAGAAGTTCACCCAGACCGGTCGACCACGCAAGGCAGCCAGGCTGACCGGGTTCCCATCCAGGTCCTGCGAGGGTCACGGGCTGGCCGTCTTCGGATGCCGCTCAGCTCCGGAGCGAGCTGTCCGACCGCGAGTCCCTCGGTCCGTTCGCCGATGACGTAGAACGATGCGCCCGGGCTGCGGGCGCTCACCGTCGGCCGTGGCGTGCCGACGGGAGCGGTCAGGAGCGTGATGAGCAGGGCCGTGCCCAGGAGCATCGCTGCCAGGGCGGCGATGTGGCGTGAGCGTGAACGGGCCCGATGAGTCGTCGGGACCAGCGTCCCCGTGGGCGCGGGTCGTCCGGGATTGGGTCGGTGTCGTCCGGGATCGTGCGGTCTCGACCGTCACCGAGCCGCTAGACCTGCGGCCAGAACGCGGAGAAGGTGGTGGAGAAGACGCGCCAGCCAGTCGAACAGGATGGCGAAGCCCATCACCACCACCAGACCGCCCGCCGATGAGCTCGATGGTATGTCCGTGGCGGAGCAGGGGGCGGGTGACGGCCGGGGTCCGGTCGGCTGCCACCGCCAGCAGCAGGAAGGGGATGCCCAGACCCAGGGAGTAGGCGATGAGCAACGCGGCTGCCTGCGTGCTCGGACCCCACGGCCGCCATGGTCAGGATGGCGCCCAGCGTGGGTCCGATACAGGGTGTCCAGCCGACCGCGAACACGGCACCCAGGACCAGTCCGCCCGTGATGCCTCGGCGCGGCCCGTGCGGGCCGGAACGAGACGAGCCGGTCGAGCGGCCGCCAGCTGCCGGCCAGACGGCGGAACCGAAGTACGCCCATCAGGTTGAGCCCCAGGATGATGAGCAGGATGCCGCCGAGCTGCCGGATCAGCGGCAGGTAATCGCGCAGCGGTGCCATGGCCGCGGTCAGGGTCAGGCCGATGACCGTGAACACGGTGCCGAAGCCGAGGACGAACGCGACGGCATTCGGCAGGGCCGCCAGGCCGTGGGCGGCTGCCCACGACATCCGGGCGTGCGGGCGCGACCGCTGCGCCGGTCGGGCCGCCGGGCAGGCCTACGCCTCCGATCCGGGCCGAACTCACCGCTCCTGGCGACGACGGCGCCCAGCTGACCCAGGTACGCGGGCACGACGGGCAGCACGCAGGGCGACAGGAACGAGATGAGACCCGCGAACAGCGCGACGCCCGAGCGTCAGGTCCACGGACGCGGCTCAGGCGAGTCGTGGCAGCGTGGCGTCGAGGAAGGCGCGCAACTGGCGACCGCTCGTCACCAGCGGCAGCTCGGCGGTGCCGATGGCCACCACCGGGACAAGGGCGCCGTACAGCCGCTCGAACTCGGGATCGGTTGACACGTCCAGATACCGCACCGCCGGCACCGACTCACCCCGAGCCGCCCGTTCCTCGAGCACCCACTGGAGAGTCGCGCCGGGCCTCGGTGCAGGGAGAGCAGGTCGCCGCCGTAGAACGTGCAGCACGGGTCGCCCGGTGGTCGTCATCCGGTTGATCGTACGGCAGGCTCTCGCACCATGCCCACGCGAACCGATCCCGACACGAGCCGGTTACGATGATGTCTCGCCCCCGTAGCTCAGTTGGATAGAGCGGCACCGTCCTAAGGTGCGCGTCGGCGGTTCGAGTCCGTCCGGGGGCGCCAGACCAGCACAGCTTCCCCGAAGATGGCCGTCGACACCCCGCCGGCGCGGTCCATCGACGAAGATGGAGTGATCCGGCCCGTCGGTGGTCCCTATACCCTGTGAACGCGTCGTCACGAACGGCGCACCTACGGGCAGGGTATGGACGCTGACATCGTGGTCCGCGCGCAACACGGCGACCAGGCATCGTTCGCGAGCCTGACGGAAGCCATCGACGACCGATTCCACGGCGTCGCCTTCGGCATCCTCCGTGACATGGAGCTGGCCCAGGACGCGGTCCAGGCGGCGCTGCTCACGCTGTGGCGCGACCTGCCCAAGCTGCGGGACCCGGCGGCATTCGAGGCCTGGTCCTACCGCCTGCTCGTGCGGGCCTGCTACGCGGAGTCGCGCCGGGCACGTCGCTGGCTGCCGAACCTCGCCGGAGGCACGGCACGCGAGCACCCTGTCGAAGGAGGCATCGCCGCCATCGTGGACCGTGACCAGCTGGAGCGTGGCTTCCGCAGGCTGTCGATGGACCAGCGCGCGGTGGTGGTCCTCCATCACTACCTGGACATGCCGCTCGACCGGGTCGCCCAGACCCTGGGCATCCCGGAAGGCACCGCGCGATCGCGGCTCTACCGTGCGGTCGGGGCGCTCCGGGCAGCGATCGAGGCAGATAGCCGGGCGCCGGCCACGGCCCGTACCGCAGCCGAACGCGATCCCGCCGGAGGTGGTCCGATGACGACCCAGCCCGACCTCGATCAGCGCGCTCGTCGCGTGGCTCCGGGACGTCCCGCCGCATTCCGACCGTGCCCGGGTGGCGGTCCTCGCGCAGCTCGGCACGACCCGGCAGCACAGGCCCCGTCCCTCGTGGCTGTACGGAGCCCGCGCGACCGGTCAGCGCCGCACCTCAGGGAGGTCCAGCTTCTCGGCGATGCGCCCTCTGGCATTGGTCGCGCTCATCGCGCTGGGAACAGGTGCCGTCTATCTCGCCGCCGGGCAGAGTCCGTCGCCGGTGCCCCTCCGCCACCCGTCGGCGACCCCCTCGGCGACCCCCGCCCCCTCGGTCACCGCGTCGCCGACACCAGCCCGCTCGACGAAGCCACTCACCGGTCTCCTGGCCCGCCTCGTCACCGAGGAGGTCGAACCGGGGGTCCTGCGGGTGGTGAGCGATGGCTATCGGGACGTGTCCTTGCACCTGTACTCCGCCCCAGCGACGTGGGATTCGGGCCGTCGGTCCAACGTGGTGGCCGGGCCCGATGGCAGCGTGTGGCTGTTCGGGGCCGATGAGTGGTACCGGCTCGGCGAGCAGGCCACGTACCCGGTGACCGATGAGACGCCGAACGGGCAGATGGCACAGGTGGCACCCGACGGGACACTCTGGACGCTGGTCGAGCTGGACGGCGACGACTGCTCGACACTGGTGTCATTCGAGGACGGCTCGTGGACGGTCCGGAAGGGGTCGGTCGGCGCGTTCGACGTGGAGCCCGACGGCACGGTCTGGGTCAGCACGGGGAACGGGATCGACCCGCCTCCGCGACGCCTCGCAGACACCCGAGGTCGGGGACGGGGAAACCGACCTCGGGCAGTTCTGGGTCAGTCCCGTGGTGCCCCCGGCGGAGGTCGGCGACGTCGAGTTCGTCGTGCTGTCGAGCACCGGGAGACCGGATTCCAGACTCGGCCGGTGGTGGTTCCGGGAGGATGGCGAGCCCCACGGTGACGTGGTCGATGGCGTGCTGCCGGTCCAGATCGATGCCGTCGACATGGACCCGCACGGCGCTCTCTGGATCTACCAGACCCTTGGGGTCCCCGTGGCTGGCACGTGGGAGGGCATCGACGATTCCAAGACGCGCACCATCCACTACCTCGTCCATGTGGCGGCGGAGTCAGTCGTGTACACCGACGACCAGGGTGTCCCCGCGATGGGCGACATGCGAGCCGCGCCCGACGGCAGCGTCTGGCTGACGCCGAGGAATGGGTCCAGTCGGTGTGGCGGGATCGCCAACTTCGACGGGACGACGTGGACGCGCTACCTCCCCGGCAGATGCGTCGTCGCCTTCGACATCAGCCCGGATGGCACGGTGTGGCTCCAGGCCGCGCCCGAGGGCAACACCTTCTCTGAGGAGCCCGACGAGGCCGACACGACCGAGACGCTCGTCATCCCGGGCTAGGCAGGGCCGACCCAGGCTCCAGGCAGTCGACGGTCGAGGCGGCCTTGGCTCGGGCGTCGGGTCCGGAGTGCCGTCACCCGACCTCCAGGTACCAATCGAGCACGCTGCGTTGCTGATGGGTGCCCGAGTCCGTCCGGGGGCGCCAGGTTGCCGATGGCATGATGCCCTCATGTATCTCGATCTCATGCGGGACAAGTCCCGCAGCTTCCCGGTGTTGGCAGAGCCGGAGGCCTACACATCGGCTCGCATCTGGCACTGCAACTACCAGACACTGGGTCCCCTCGCATCCCTCACCAGGCTCCGCTCTCTCAAGGTCGCGACCTTTCCCGATCCTTCCTTCGAGATGCTGACCGGTCTGCGCGACTTGGAGGAGCTTGAGGTGTGGCACCTGCCGAAGGTGAACGACCTTGGGCCACTCGCTGAACTCAGGTCGCTCACGAGACTCGTGTTGGCGACGCTCCCGAGTTGGGATTCGTCCGGGAAGGTCACCGAGGTCCACTCCTTGGCCCCGCTGCGAGCGCTACGGAACCTGACCGAGCTCTGGCTCTTCGGTGTACGACCCCATTCCAGGTCGGTCGACGACATCATCGCCATCCCCTCGCTGCAAGAGGCGCGGATCAGCAAGTACCCGAAAGGCGAGATCGAGCGACTTGCAGAGGCCCTGGCTCACCGACGCGATCCCCGCCCTGGCAGCTCTTGACGCCCAGGTTTACCCGTTGCGTGAGACGAGGAGGCGGGCTCCCGCTGGGTCACCGGCGTCGAGACCACGGCGCTCGGCGCGTGTTCCCGCGTAGTCAGGCGTAGGCCAATAGCAGCTCCGTGGTATCTGTCGGCAGTCGGCCCCGGTTCCCGTCCGGGGGCGCCACTGCCACGATGCGAAGATTGGCCACGCCTCCTTTCTCGCCGGTTGAGCACACGGCAGGCGCTTCCCGGCACGTCCGGACGTGGTCATCCGGCCCTTGACGATCGACGACGACCCGACAACAGTCACCTGACGGGGACCCGGCCCCACTCGTTGTACCGAGCGACGGCTTGGGTCCGAAAGAAAGTTGGTGTCCAACATGACTCGAGCGCTCGTCGTCCACCATGACATCGACATCGCAGACCAGGAAGCTGACTCGCTTCGTCGCATGGGATACCAGGTCGAGCAATGCACCGGGCCCGCGGCCTACTCGTGCCCGGTGATGCGCGGGGAGCCCTGCCCGGCTGTCGAGCGCGCCGACGTGCTCGTGTACGACGTGCTATCAACCACCGAGAGCGGTGGCAGCGAGCGGTTGGTCGCAGGGCTTCGCGATCTGTATCCTGATATCCCAGTAGTGCTCACCGCGAGCGGCATCGAACTCAACTGGGTCGAGACCGAGGGTCCCCATCGTGTGGTGCCCCTCGTGGGCGCGCCAACCGCGGTGCGGCTCGATGCGGCTATCCAGGAAGCGCTGGGAGCGACTGGCGATAGACCGTAGGTCCAAGGGCTCGCCCGTCACGAAACGGTCGGCGTCCGTCAGGACGAGGGTGATGCCATGCGATCGGTCACCCCACGGTAGGAGCCGCCGATCGGGCAAGTTACGACCAGGGTCCGCGGCTATCTATGTGAGACCGACGCTTCGCCCGTGTCGAACTTCGCCGCGTACCCATCCGTGACGGGCTCGGCGACGCGTAGGACGCTTCAGCGCGAAAAGGTCAGGTGCGTCGTCCCGCTCGAGGCGACCTCCGACGTCACGCTGTAGCCGTCCTCGAACCCGCGGAGGTCGTCCCAGAGCCGGATGCCGCGGCCGAGCAGGATCGGGGCGATGGCGACGTGGAGCCGGTCGACGAGTCCGGCCTTGAGGAATTCGCGGACCACGGTCGGGCCACCGCCGATCCGAACGTCTGTGCCGCCCGCCGCCTCCAGCGCAAGGTCAAGCGCCTCGCGGGGCGTCGCGGCGAGGAAGTGGAAGGTCGTGCCTCCCGCCATCTCGAGCACCGGGCGCGGGCTGTGGGTGAGCACGAACACCGGAACGCGGAATGGAGGCTCGTCGCCCCACCAGCCGCGCCAGTCCGGATCGTCCCCGGCGGCGTGGAGCCCGAACATGCCGGCACCCATGATCTCCGCACCGACGTCGGCGAAGTACGCCTGTGCATACTGATCGTCGACACCGGTCGTTCCCTCGCCGGACGTTTCGTGCAGCACTCTGACGCGGAACGTGCGGGTCGCGGCGTAGGCCTCGACCAGGCGCCCCCAGTCGTGCCCGAACGGGTTCTCGCGCGTCTGGTCGGTCGTTGTCGCGAAGCCGTCCAGGGAAATGTTCAGGTCAACACGTACGGCCATCTACGTCCTTCCAAAGTGACTTGCTTGCGCACTCGCTTCATTGTGCCAATGGTCTCTGTCGATCGACCGTGTCACGGAGTCGGCCCGGGGTCCCGGGCCGTCCGGGGCGCCATCACCAAACGCAGGTCCGACCCATCACCGGATGAAGGCGGCGAAGTCGGCCGCGACCTGCTCCGCATAGGCGAACGACCAGTCGACCACAGCCTGGTCGAACTCGACCGACCCGCCGAGGTACCCTGCCACCCAGTGCCCCAGCGGGCTCTGACTGTGGCCCCTTGCGAGTTGTCGCGCACAGGCCGTGACGTACTTCGTGAACTGGTTGCCACTCATGCGCGAAATCTCGAAGGAGCCCTTCATGTCCCGGAACTGGCGCACGTAGTACTGCTGGTCTGCCACCTCCAGATGGCCCAGGAAGGGATCCGAGACCGCCTGGAGGATATGCTGATGCGCCATGACCCGCAGGCCCTGCGGCGCGTCGTCCGGTAGCGGTCCGTGGCGTGGTCTCGTTCGGGGTGACCACCGCGGTGATCACTGAGGGGAGGGCCTGCTTGACCTGCAGCACGAGATGGCCGCCGTCTGCACAGGTGAGCGCGAGCACGTAGCAGCGCGTCCCGACACTGCCGACACCCACGACCCGGCGAGCGATGTCGGTCAGGGTGTACTTCGACAGCAACAGGGCGACATCGGCCCGAACGGTGCCCCGATAGCGCTCGAACACCTCCTCGAGCTCCGCCTCCACCGCCGACCCGGATGGCCGAGTGAGGATCGGCGGTTCCTGCCGGAACCGGACGTGACCATGGGTATCGGTCTTCGTCATCCTGCCGATCGCGTGGGCCGACGTCCGTGACTTGGCCTTCCCCTTGACGGCTTCGAACGCCTCTCGCGACGACCTGCGCATGGTCGTTGCGATCGTGGCCGCATCCGCGCGGACGTAGTAGCGCTCGAGGCTATCCATCTGGGCCATCCGCCTCAGCGCCACCCGGTAGCCGGTGGCGCAGGCCGATGCCGCCTCGCGAACGGCACTGGGGCGCAGACCCAGGTCCATGCCGCCCAGGACGACGCTCGTGACCAGCCGTTTGACATCCCATTCCCATGGACCCGGCGCGGCCTCGTCGAAGTCGTTCAGGTCGAACACCAGGCGCCGCTCCGGAGACGCGTAGAGTCCGAAGTTGCTCAGGTGCGCGTCACCGCAGATGACCACGTGGACGCCGGTGACCGTCTCTCTGGCGAGGTCGTGCGCCATGAGTCCGGCTGAGCCGCGATAGAACGTGAAGGCGCTCACGGACATCCGCTCCCGCCGCAGCGGCACCAGCTCCGGGAGCCGGCCAGCGTTCTGCGCTTCGATCGAACGCCACTGGGTCGCGGTCGACCGGCGTGAACGTGGCGTGCGCAGCTCGTGGTATCTCCCGCCTCGCGGCCTTGCCCCGGGCCTGTTGGGACGCGGCGGTCTCGACTGGCCGTTCGTGCCCAAGGCCGGCGATGGTCTCCATGGCGCGCTCCTCTAGTCCGGGCGACATCGGTCGCGATCCTCATGCCGTGGGACTATCGCATGGAGTCCGCGTGGCCCACGCTGAGCCGCCGGGACGGTTCAAGAGCGAGCCGCCAGGCTCAGCTCGGCGATGTCGCGTTCGAGGCTGGCCGGGTAGGGTTGCAGCCCGGGCCGGGAGCCATCGGCGCCCCCCTCGAGGATCCAGGCCAGCCCGAGCAGGATGATCGCTGCGAAGGGGTCGAAGAGCTCGTCCACGGCGAGACCTGCCCCGGCGGCGAGGTTCACCAGGCTTCCGCGGTTCAGCAGGTACAGGTCGCTGTCCCCGATCGCGTAGCCATCGATGTGTCGTCGAACGGCCTGCTTGGGATGGCGTTCGAGCCAGTCGACGTCGATTTCGCGATTGCTGTGGCCCACATTGGCCAGGATGGCGCCGGACCGCGTCCCACGCAGCTGGTCGGGCCCGATGACGCCTTCCCGGCCCGTTGCGGTCACGATGATCGAACACGTCCGGAGTCCCTCATCGAGCGGGACGACGCGGAGCCCGTGCTGGAGAGCTTCCAGGCACTTCACCGGATCGACCTCGGAGACCGAGACGATGGCTCCCAGAGCCCGCGCGTGGATGGCAACGCCTCGGCCGACGGGTCCGAAACCGACCACGAGCACGGTCCGGCCGTATGGAGCCAGACCGGTGATATCGCTGATAGCCGGCCAGGCCTGGACCCCGACGTGGTGACGGTTATGGATGCGGTCCTTGAGGGGGATGCCGTTCCAGTCGAATACCGGAAAGGGCAGGTCGACCGCGGTCAGGAGGTGGATGCCCGAGGTGGTGGCTTCCAGAGCTGCCCGCGGCAGAGCTTCACCGCGCGCGCTGTTGGCCAGGATGAGCTCGCCACCCATGTCCGAGACGGCGTCGGCCGGCTCCGCGGCCACACGAGCCAGGCCTTCATCACGTTCCGTCGCACTCATGCCGCTCCAGGCCCAAACCGCCACGCCGTGGCGCGCCAGCTCAGCCGCCGCAGCGTCGTCGGTGCTATCGGGATTGACCGCTGCGATGCACACTTGTGCGCCGGCCCGGACCAGCGGCAACAGGACCAGTGGCGTGTCCGCTGAGACATGCTGGAAGCACGTGATCCTGCGTCCCGACAGATCGAGCGTCGAGACACGGTCTCCGACACGGTGCAGCACCGGGCGACTGACACGGCTCCACGGACCCTGGCCGGCTGCCCACCGCTCGGCCAGCGAGTGATCCCTGATGCGAGTCTCCATGTTCGATCCCTTCAGGTGAAATGGGCGACGAGTCCGGGTGGAATGTGTGGCTGCGACCGCGGCGAGAGGCGGCGGCTGCCGGCGTTCGCGGTGTGGCGCGTAGGACTCCCAAGGTCCGTGATGCGCACGTTCGAAATCCCGGCAACTGGCGTGGGTCTAATAGCAACGCACCCGGCTAGACTACGGTTGGCACGCAAGCGTTGGGGAGGTGTCCCGATGGAGCGGATAGGTCGCGCGAGGCTTCGCGCACTCGCCATGACGATCGTCTGGGCGCTGCTCGCGTTTGGGGCCGGAGTTCCCACAGAGGCGGCCGGCCCGGGTGTCGCCACCTTCTCCGTGGGCGACGATCACGCCTGCGCCGTGCGGACCGACGCCACTGTCTGGTGCTGGGGGTCCGGGCTCTATGGCCAATTGGGTGACGGCACCACCGGAGATCCGGTGGATCACATCAGGTCTTCGCCAGTACGCGTCCGCTTCGGCTCGGTGGCCCTCCGCGGCGCGACCGAGGTCGCTGCGGGTGCGTTCCACAGCTGTGCCGTCCGGACGGGTGGCCGGGTCGTCTGCTGGGGGAGCAACGAATTCGGGCAGCTCGGCAGCGGGGCCGGGTCCGCGGAGTTCCGGACGACGGCGGTCCGGGTGCGTCGCGGGGACGGGTACCTGTCGGGGGTCACGGCATTGACCGCAGGGTACCGCCATACCTGCGCTCTCCGCTCCGATGGCGGCGTCCTGTGCTGGGGCGACGGCGCCCATGGCCAGCTCGGCGACGGGGACTCGGGCGCTGGCCACCTCCGGACGAAGCCCGTCCGAGTGCGTGAGGGCGACGGATACCTCGGAGACGTCGTGGCCATCGCCGCCGGTAACTTCCACACGTGCGCCCTCAGGCGCGACGGCTCGGTATGGTGCTGGGGCTCGAGCGAGTGGGGCCAGCTCGGCACTGGTGGCTCCGGCTCCGCTCACTACAGTGCCACGGCGACCCCGGTCCGACTTGGCGGTGGTCTGATGACCCGTGCATCCGCGCTCACGTCGGGTGCGTTGCACACCTGCGTCCGCAGGACCGACGGCAGCGCATGGTGCTGGGGCAACGGCGAGTCCGGACAGCTCGGGGATGGTGACTCGGGCCAAGGGCACGTGCGGAGCCGGCCGGTGCAGGTGCGGCGCGGGAGCGGCGTGCTGAAGCATGTGACAGGGGTCGGCGCCGGATTCGATCAGTCCTGTGCGCGTCGGACCGACGGCAGCGCCTGGTGCTGGGGTCAGGACGGCTCCGGCCAGCTCGGCGACGGTACGCAAGGCGACCCCGCCACCCACCTGCGACGATACCCGGTGCAGGTGGTGCGCCCGTCGGACCCGTTCCGCGGTGTGCGGACGATGGAGGGAGGGATCGGCTACACGTGTGCCCTGCGCACCGATCGCACTGTGTGGTGCTGGGGGAGCAACGCACACGGCACCCTCGGGCGAGAGTTGGGTCACCCGTACATGAGCCCCTACCCGCTCAAGGTCGTGTTCCCCTGAGAGCCAAGCCCTGGGGACTTTTCTGGTCCTGCCGAGTGCCGTACGCTTTTGCCTCGACGACGGTCGGGGTTGGGGTCCCACCTCTTGCCAGCCTCCGCCGCGCGACGTGGGGGTACCGATGCATAGGGTGACTCGGGCGAGGGTCCGCATCCTGATCGCCGCGATCGGCTGCTCGCTCGTGGGGCTCGGCGGGGGCAACCCAGCATCGGGGGCCGGTCCCGGTGTCGCGACGATCGCGGTCGGCGACCATCACACCTGCGCCGTGCGCACCGACGGCACCGTGTGGTGCTGGGGCGACGGCTCCAAAGGTCAGCTCGGTGACGGCACCACGGGTGACCCGACGAGTCACCGCCGGACGACCCCTGTCCGAGTGCTGCGTGGCTCGAGCGCCCTCCGTGGCGCCACCAAGGTCGCCGCGGGCGGCTATCACAGTTGCGCCGTCCGGACAGACGGCGGGGTGGTGTGCTGGGGGGATGACACGTATGGACAGCTCGGCGATGGCCAGGCCGGATCGTCTGCGTCCCGTACGACGGCGGTCCGCGTGCGGCGGGGCAGCGGCTATCTGACGGGTGTCAAGCGCATCACTGCGGGCGAATACCACACCTGCGCCATACAGTCCGATAGCCACGTTCTGTGCTGGGGCCAGGGCTCTGAGGGCCAACTCGGCGATGGTCGCTCGGGGGTTGGGCACCTGCGGACCAGCGCGATCCGCGTCCGACAGGGCAACGGCTACCTCACAGGGGTCGACGCCATCGCTGCCGGAGGCGGTCACACGTGCGCCGCCACGTCGGACGGCTCGGCGTGGTGCTGGGGCGCGGGTTCGGTGGGTCAACTCGGCGATGAGGGCTCCGGATCGGGTCACCTGCGGACGAGTGCTGCCCGTGTCCGCCACGGAAGTGGATTCCTGACCCGAGTGTCCGGTATCGCGGCCGGCCCGTTCCACAGTTGTGCCCGCAGGATCGATGGGACCTCCTGGTGCTGGGGTTGGGAGAAGTACGGTGCGCTCGGCGACGCAACCGGCGCGGCCAATATCATCCGGACGCTGCCAGTCCAGGTGTTGCGCGGGAGCCGTGCGCTGACGCACGTGACAGGGATCGCCGCCGGATATGGTCACTCCTGCGCGCGCCGGGACGACGCCACGGCGATGTGCTGGGGAAGCGACGTTCGCGGTCAGCTCGGGGATGGCACCACGGGTGACCCCGCCACCGGCCTTCGCGTGACGGCAGTGCAGGTGGTGCGCCAGTCGGGCCCCTTCGGCGGTGTGCGGAAGCTCGATGGTGGACTGGGCCACACGTGCGCCCTTCGGACCGACGGAACCGCCTGGTGCTGGGGCAGCAATGACTCGGGCCAGCTCGGGCGCGGGTCCGCCGACGATGATCCCCATCCGTATCCGATCAAGGTCCCGTTCCCCTGACGGTCATCGCCGTCGGGCTAGTCTGTCCGGCGCACCTGAGACAGTGCCGATGGTCGACGGCAGAAGCACGGCACGCGACCTCCTCGGACCCGAGCTTTCGGATGTCACCTCCCTCGGGAGAAGGGTGATCCGAGGGCGATCCGACGCCAACCGCCGTGACCTGGCTGCTACCCGAGGTACGTCAGGTAGAACTTCGCGTCGGCAGGCGTGCCCGCGAGCGTCATGCATTTGACCGCAACGACCTGCGGTAATGCGTCTCGCTCGATGTCGCGGATGACGCAGCGCTTTCTCTGAGCGTCGAGCGTCGTGACATGCGCGGCGCCTCCCCGGCCCATGCGAGGCAGCTTGACCTGGTACCGGCCGACCCCTTGGCGCGTCATTCGGGCGAGCTTGTCCGCAGAGGAGAAGGAGGACGAATCAGCGCGAGCCGTGTAGGCCGCGGCCGTAGGCCGATCAGCCAGGAGGTAAGCGACACGCTCACCACCGGCCCCCTTGAGACCTATCCCCCGCATGAACGTGAGATAGAAACGGACGTCCTGCCCCACACCCGCGATACTCAGACACCGGACCCGCACGACCCGGTTCGACCCCGCATCTCGCCAGCCTGTCGCGCTGCATACGACTCCACGAGCCCAAGGCGACACCTGCAAGTGGCCCTTGCCGCCGGCCATGCCACGCAGCGTGACACGAAAGTCACCGAAGTCCAGGCGCTCCACGCCGTTGGTGCGGCCAGCAGAGTTGTAACTCACCAGCGGCGGTCCGTCCGAATCGGCGTACACGTACGCCATGTCGGCGTTGCCGACCTGCTGGCCCTCCGCCGAAAGATAGGACAGGATGAACGTAGCATCGGCAAAGTTCGCCGCCGGAGTCAGGTCGTAGCAGTTGACGAAGAGGCGCACGAAGCTTCCGTCGACGAACGGTTGATCGATGGAGCACGTCCGCTGACTGGTTCTGAACATGCTCACGTGGGCGATGCCGAGCGGAGTACCGAGTCCAGCGAATGAGATCCGGTAGCGCCCGGTGGAGACCCGCGTCACCGTGTTGATGCCTGAGCTGGAGTTCCCCTGGTCTTCGCTCGCGGGCGTGTATGTCGAGCCGGTAGCCGGAGCGGCTTCCCGAACGACGACCCAGCCCCATTGAGGTCCCGTTGGTACTGCTGACACCGTCGCGGGGACTGCGCCCAACAAAGCCACCGCGACCGCGACGGTCCCGATCCATCTCGGATGTATTCCCATCCGACGCCTCCTGGTGTGCTGCGGGTGCGGAACGTATCGTCGCCGCGGTGCCCCCCGAGGTCAAGGTCCAGGGCGGTTCGGCCTCTCGTTGATCCACCGGGTCCGGCACCACGGTTGGTATCGCCTTCGTCCTCGACACCGAGACGGCGAGCCCTCGTGGGCCATCGCCTGTTGGCACCAGCCACCGGGCTGGGCCGCCGCTGGCTCGGATCCACGATTGCCTTCGGTACTATCGGGCGATCAAGAGGAGGAACCGGATGCCGCTCTTCATGGACCGTCACGACGTACCCGGCATCACCGCCGAGCAGGTCGCACAAGCCCATCTGACAGATATCGCGATCGAGTCGAAGTACGGCGTCCAGTTCCTCGCCTACTGGTTCGACGCCGATCACGGCGAGGTGTTCTGCCTCGCGACAGCGTCCCGGCCCGAAGACGTGCAGGCAGTCCACCGTGCGGGGCATGGTCTCGTTCCCAACGAGGTCATCGCCGTCTCCGAAGACGACGTCATGCGGTTCCTGGGCCGGGTCAACGATCCCGTCGACGACAGCAAGGTCGACCGGGCCTTTCGCACGATCCTCTTCACTGATCTCGAGGGATCGACATCGCTGCTTCAAGGGGTCGGCGAAGGCGCCTACATGGGTCTGCTCGCCGAGCATGACCTGATCATCCGGCGGTCGCTCGTGACGTGGCGGGGACGAGAGGTCAAGCACACGGGTGACGGCATCATGGCTTCGTTCGAGGATGTGGCCGGCGCCCTTGAGTGCTCCCTGGCGATCCAGGCTGGCTTCGAGGCAAGAAGGTCCCACGGGGCGACGCCCGATCTTCGAGTGCGGATCGGAATCGCCGCCGGTGAACCTGTTGACCACAATGACGACCTGTTCGGGTCGACGGTCAACCTCGCCAGCCGGATATGCGACGCAGCGGCCCCCGGCCATGTCCTCACGTCAGATCTCGTTCACGAGATGGGGTCCGAGCGAGGCTACTCATTCGGCCGGAGTCATGACCTGGAGCTGAAGGGGTTCGGCGTGGTTCATGTCTTCGAATTGGTGTTAGCCCGCGCCTGAGCGCGCGAGCCTCGTGACCAACAGGTGCCAGGCACAGGCCTTCGTCCTGCGAGCCCCGCGCGGTACGCCCTGGAGACGCCGCTTACGAGGTAGCGACGATCAGGACGAAGCGCGCGATGATCGCGCTGGCCAACGCCGCGAACGTGAAGCCCATGATCCGCACCAGCCTCTGGTCGATCGGCCACTCCCGGATCTGATGTGCCCGCTCGTCGAGTGCGTGGGCGATGCCCAGCACCGGGGCTTGTTCCTCGAGGGTCGCGAGTGACCTGGTTTGGCGGTAGGGCTCATACGCCGCCGCGTACGCCGCCTGGGTTTCGGCGAGATACCGAGCCTTGGCGGCTGCCATCTGCCGATGGATCCGCCACATCGACAGGAAGAACACTGCCACGCTGACACCCAGGAAGCCCAGGCTCAGTGCCACGGATGCCAGGTCGTCCGTGTTGCTGACGGAGACCGGGAGTGCACCCGCCAGTAACAGCGCCAGCCCGGTGAACGCGAGGGACCCGACAGGCCCGAGGCCAAGGGTCGTGTCCTGCGGAAATGGGTCCAGGGCCAGCCGTTTCTGGCCCAACCGGTCGAGTCCGGTGAGGACCTCGAGGTAGACCCACACGAACGTCATGATCGGCAGCATCGCCAGGAGAACGGGCGGCACGATCACCACCGCCGCAAGGGGTCCGAAACGGGCGATGAAGCCGATGAAGGCCACCAGCGTGATCCCGATCGTCAACGCTATGGGTCCGGTGACATCGAACCTGCCTGCCCGCTGCGGATGGGCGGTCTCCTGGGTCAGCCTGGACAGCTGTGGTGCAAGAGCGTGCGCCCGCGATGTCAGCCGACCGATGCCCCAGAGTCCCAGGAGCACGACGTAGACCAGGACGAGCTGCGGGATGATGACGTCGATGTCCGACGTCACCCGGTCGGACTGCCCCTCCAGCGCAAGCGTGATCAGCAGGGCGACCGGTATCAGAAGGGGGACGGCAGACCAGAGCCCGATCCAAAGCCAGCGAGGCGCGCCAAGCCGGCCAAGGACCCGCTCAGTCAAGGGAAACCCCACGCGCAGCGTATCGGTCGTCGCGTCCACGGGATCGATCAAGGCTTCGGGGCGTCCAGCGACACGTTCCATCGAGCGATCCGGGATCGGGTTGCCCATCCTGAAACCTTCTCCGATCGTGAGCCCGGGACCTATCACGGTCGATGAGGTCCTGCCGGATGCTGTCCCTCGACAGCGATCAGGGGTGCGGCCGTTCGCGTCCGCCGATCACCTGTCCACCCGCGTCACCGGCGCGTGTGGAGCTCCTGGCATTACCAGTTGGCCACCCCAAACCCGAGAGTAGCAGCCGCTGGAATGCAGGTGCTAGCCGGTCGTCCGGATCTTCCAGAACGAGTCCTTCTTCACGACCTTGCCCTCGCGGAAGGTCCACAGGTCACAACCTCGGACCTCGATCCGCTCTCCAGCCGTCGTCGTGCCCGACAAGGTCCACTCGGAGGCGCCGCGGTCACCATCGACGAAGTGCTCATCGTGCTGGTAGCGGATGTCGGGGATCCCGGAGAAGCGGGCAGCGAAGGCCTCGCGGATCGCCTCCAGCCCGACGAAGCGCTGGCCCCATGGGTCCGGCCCTCGCGGCGCCTCGAAGACCGCATCGGTGCGGAAGTGGGGGAGGATCCCGTCGAGATCGTGCTCGTCGAATCCTGTCGTTATCGCCTTGAGCATCCGCATCGCATCGTCGTGGTCCACCGCGCTCCTCCTTCAGACATACGATCCGGACTGACGCGGGCCTCGTCGCCTGTGCTGGCGGACTCCCTCGATCCGGTGCCTCGTGCATCCACATTGTGATCGTTGACGCCTTGTCGACACGTCATCGCTGCCTATCACGGCCGCTTCCATCCGACCGGTTTCCGGGACGGCGACAAGTCGTCTGAACGCCCAGGCCGCGTCCAGGTTGGGCCAGGCTGAAGACGCCATGAAATGGCGACTGCCTCTTGACAGTCTCCCCTAGACTTGACCTGCACCATGAAACCGGTTTCACGGGTGGCAGGATGGCACGGCACACCCTCCAGGACGTCGCGACCCGCGCTGGCGTCAGCAAGGCGACGGCCTCTCGCGTGCTCAACGGCCGAGTGCGCGTCGACCCCGACCAAGCGTCAGCGGGTGCTCGACGCGATGGCCGAGCTCGACTACACGCCCAGCGACGCGGCGCGACGCCTGAGCCTCGGTCGCACCCTGACGATCAGCGTCGTCACGTCCTTCCTGACCCGGCCGCAGGCCGCGGAGCGGCTGCGCGGCGTGGACGCGGTCCTCAGCGACAGCGAGTTCGATCTCGTCATCTACAACGTCGAGACGGTCGAGAAGCGCGACCAGTACCTGCAGCACCTCGCGCTCGCGCAGCGCACGGACGGCCTGCTCGTCATCTCGCTCCCTCCGCGCCCGGAGGACGTCGTACGGCTGTCGTCCGCCGCGATCCCGGTCGTGGTCGTCGACGCGCATGGACCGGCGGTCGAGGGTCTGCCCCACGTGGTCGGCGACGACATCGCCGGCGGCGAGCTCGCGACCAGACACCTGCTCGAGCTCGGTCACCGAGCGCGTGGCCTTCCTGGGCGACGAGTTCGACAACCCGTTCGGCTTCACCTCCAGCCGACACCGGTTCATGGGCTACGAGCGCGCGCTCGCGAGCGCCGGCCTCGACGCCTCGCGGCCGACCTCGTCGCGCTCGGGGCCCACAGCCGCTACGAGGCGCGCGAGCTGGCCGCCCGGATGCTCGCGCATCCACCGAGCGTCCGACGGCCATCTTCGCCGCCAGCGACACCCAGGCCCTGGGCGTCATCTCCGCGGCTCACGACGCGGGCATCCACGTCCCCGACGACCTGTCGGTGATCGGCTACGACGACATCGAGATGGCCGACTACATCGGACTCACGACGATCCGTCAGCAGCTCTTCGAATCGGGACGGCGTCGGCGCCGAGCTCCTCCTTCGCGAGATCGAGCGGCGTTCGGAGGTCGCCCCCTCGATCGAGCTGACCCCCGAGCTCGTGGTCAGGGGGACCACGGCACCACCGAAGGAGGGTCGAGCCGCGCCGTGACCACCTGAGATCCCGTTGGCCGCCGACCAGCACAGCGAGAGGAGGACTCGGATGTTCGAGCAATCACGTCAGCAGAGGACGCCGCGTGGGCAGCCGCGCTGCTCGCCGCTGCCGTCGCCGCCAGCGCCGGCGTCGCGCCCGTCGCGGCCCAGAGCTCCCAGCGCCGTCGGGCGGCGCGACGGTCAGCCCGAACTGCGGGACCGATCCCGTCGAGCTGCTGGCCTACTTCGAGACCGGCTTCGACGCTGCCCGCAGGAGCTCGCGAAGAGTTCACCAAGCAGTTCCCGAACGTGACCTGGAACATCCGCCAGGACCAGTTCGCGAACCTCATGCAGCAGAGTCCGCTGCTGCTCGCCGGCGACAACCCGCCCGACCTCATCCGGCTGCCGTCGATGGTCGACCTGGCCAAGGACGGCCTGCTGCTCAACCTCGACCCGTACGTCACCGCCTACGGCTGGGACAAGTGGCCGCCGGCGAGCTGGTGCAGAACCGCGTCAACGCGAACGGCCAGCGCGGCGACGGCTCGCTGTACGCGGCGGGCCTCAACTACAGCATGACCGGCGTGTTCTACAACAAGGAGCTGGCCGCCCAGATCGGCATGACCGAGCCGCCCAAGACGCTCGCCGAGTTCGAGGCGCTGCTGCCAGAAGGCGAAGGACGCCGGGCTCCAGCCGATCATGCAGTGGGGGAGCGCCACGAGCGGCATGGGCCTCGCGTTCCCGCTGCAGAACCTGATGGCCTCCGTCGGTCCGACCGGGCCCGATCAACGACTGGATCTTCCAGAAGCCGGGCGCGACCATCGACACGCCCACGCAACCTCGAGGCCGCCCAGCACCTCGAGACCTGGATCAAGAACGGCTACTTCCCGGCCGACATCAACGCCATCGAGTACACCGACGCGAACGCCCGGTTCGCGCAAGGGCGAGGGCGTGTTCATGTTCAACGGTGACTGGCAGAACGCCGACTACGACAAGCACGTGCCGGGCAAGGTCGGCTTCTTCCTGATGCCGCCGGCCACCGAGGGTGGCACGCACGGCGCGATGTCCGCGCCGCTCACCTACGGCATCGCCGCCAACGCCAAGCACGCCGACTGCGCCGCGTTCTTCCTCAACTGGGTCGCGACCGACCCGACGGCGCGCCAGATCGACGTCGACCGTGGGCGGCTCGAACCCGGGCGGCCCGACCGACCTGGCGATGCCCGAGCGTCGCCGCAGGGCTCGGTGACCAACGACACGCTGGCCGCCGGGCCAGTCGTGTCGCCAGGACAATGGCGCGATGGACTTCATCGCCAACGCGACCGGGTGCGATCTTCGCCCAGGGCTGGACGCCCGAGCTCCAGAAGATGGTCGGCGGCCAGCAGACGGCCGACGGCCTGCTCAAGGCCGTGCAGGCCGAGTACGAGAAGGAACTGGCGCAGTGACCGCTCCCGCCGGTCGGCAGGATGGCTGACGCGGCGTCTCCGCGACCGCACCGGCGGGAGGTCGCTGCCCCGATCGCCACGCTCCCTGCGGGCCTCGCGGTGGCGCGGGGTCCGCAGGGCCCGCTGGGCCGGCTGGCTGTTCGTGCTGCCGGCCCTCGTCATGTACGCGGCCTTCGTGCTCGTCCCGCTCGCCCTGACGGTCCAGTACTCGACGCTGCGCTGGAACGGCATCGGGCCGCAGCGGTTCGTCGGGCTCAACAACTACGTCACGGTGCTCACCGACCCCGACCTGGTCGGCATCATCCTCAACGCCTTCAAGCTGGTCGTCTTCTTCAGCTTCATCCCGGTCGCCCTGGGGCTGCTCGTCGCGTCGGTCATCCGGCGGGTCGCGACCGGGCCGCTCGGCGCGACCGCGCGGACGGTGCTGTTCCTGCCGCAGGTCATCCCGCTCGTGGCTGCGGGCATCGTCTGGAGCTGGATGCTCTCGACGACCGGCCTCGTCAACCAGGTCCTGTCACGCGATCGGCCTCGGCGGCATCACCCGCTCGTGGCTCGCCGACTTCGGGCTGGCGCTGCCGGCGGTCGGCGTCATCGGCGCCTGGGTGCTGCTCGGGCTGTGCACCGTCCTGCTGCTCACGGGCATGAGCAAGATCGACGCCGGCGCTCTACGAGTCGGCGCGCATCGACGGGGCGACCGCGTGGCAGGAGTTCCGGTCGATCACGGTCCCGAGCCTGCGCTACGAGATCGGCGTCTGCGTCACCGTGACCGTCATCGCCGCGCTCGCCGCGTTCGACATCGTCTACATCTCGACCGCTCGGCGGCCCCGGCTCGACCACGATGGTGCCCGGGCCTCGAGATCTACCGGCTCGCGTTCTCCGGACGCCAGGTCGGGCTCGCCTCCGCGCTCGCCGTCGTCCTCATCGTGCTCGTGCTCGTCATCGTGCTCCCCATCCAGCGGCTCACGCGCGAGGAGCCGGCATGATCGTCGCTCGACGGGAGGCGTGGACGGGCAGGACGCTGCTCCTCGTGCTCATGGTGGTCACCATCGTGCCGTTCCTGAGCCTGTTCACGACCGCGCTCCACCCATCGAACTCCGTGCCGCCGGGCCTCGAGTGGCCGTCCGACCCGCAGTGGGGCAACTTCCTGGAGGCGTTCGACGAGGCCAGCATGGGCGCTCTGCTCATCTCGAGCGTGCTCATCGTGCTGGGTGTCGTGCCCGTCGTCGGTGGTCATCGCGACGATGGCCGGTTTCGCCATCGGGCATCTGCGGATCCCTGGCTCGCGGTTCCTCTTCCTCCTGTTCCTCCTCGGGCTGACGCTGCCGCTTCGCGGGCATCATCATCCCGCTCTACTACCTCGTGCGCGAGGCTGGGACTCCTGAACACCAAGCTGGCCATCATCCTGCCGCTTATCGGGCTGTACATGCCGTTCGGGGTGTTCTGGATGCGTGCCCATTTCGTGAACATGCCGTGCCGAGCTGTCGGAGGCCGCGCGGGTCGACGGCGCGACGACGCGCGACCTCTTCTGGCGGATCCATGTGCCGCTCGCGAAACCCGCGATCGCGTCGCTGGCGATCCTGCTGTCGGTCTGGACGTGGAACCAGTTCCTGCTCGCCCTGGTGCTGGTGGAGGACCCGACGGAGCGCACGATGGCGGGCGCTCTCGGCGCCTTCCAGGGTCACTACGCGACCAACATCCCGCTGCTCTGCGCCGGGTCACTCCTCATCCTGACCCCGACGCTCATCGTCTTCCTGATCTTCCAGCGCCAGTTCATCTCGGCACTGCTTCAAGGCTCGCTGAAGGGCTGAGGGTATCCGTGCGCCGAGGTCCCCAACTGCTCACATACCCGGACTCACTGGGCGGGGACCTCGCGGTCGATCCGGGCGTTGCTCGACGGCCCACTGTCCGGAGTGTTCGGCGGGATTCACGTCCTGCCGCCGTTCCCGTCGTCGGCCGACCGCGGCTTCGCCCCACTGACGTACCGCGAGATCGATCCGCGGTTCGGGACCTGGGAGGACATCCGCGAGCTCGCCGCGGACCACGACGTGCTCCTGGACCTGATGGTCAACCACATCTCGCGTCAGAGCGAGGAGTTCCAGGACTTCGAGCGGCACGGCCGACGGTCCGAATACGCCGACCTGTTCATCACGCTCGACAAGGTCTGGCCCGACGGTCAGCCAGCCGCGGGCGACGTCGCCCGCATCTTCCTGCGCAAGCCAGAGGCGCCCTTCTCCACCATCACGGTGGCCGACACCGGTCAGCCCGAGACGGTCTGGACGTCCTTCGGTACCGCCGACTGGTCCGAGCAGGTCGATCTCGACCTTCGTTCTCCAGACGACGCGGCGCCTGGTCGCCGACTGGCTCGGGTTCTTCGCCTCGCAGGGTGTCCGGATCGTCCGCCTCGATGCCGTCGGCTACGTCGTCAAGAAGCCGGGCACGAGCTGCTTCATGATCGAGCCGGAGATCTGGGAGGTCATCGACTGGCTGGTCGGCGTCGCCGACGGCCTCGGCCTCGTCGTGCTGCCGGAAGTCCACGACGTCTACGCGACGCACGAGAAGCTCGCCGCCCGCGGTTACTGGACATACGACTTCGTGCTTCCGGGCCTGATGCTGCACGCGTTCGAGACGGGCGATGCGACGACGCCTCGCCGCGCACCTTGCGCGCTCCCCCGAACGCCAGTTCACCGACGCTCGACTGCCACGACGGAATCCCCGTGCGCCCGGACCTCGACGGCATCCTGGACCCCGCCGAGATGCTCCGCCTCGCTGACCTGGTGCAAGCGCGCGGTGGCAACGTCAACCGGATCCTCTCCGACAGCCATGCAGATGGTGTCGATGTCCACCAGCTGAACTGCACCTACTACTCGGCGCTGGGCTGCGACGACGACCGCTACGTCGCAGCGCGTGCCATCCAGCTCTTCGCTCGCGGCATACCCCAGCTCTACTACGTCGGTCTGCTCGCGGGCGAGAACGACGTGATGGCAGTCGAACGCACCGGCGAGGGTCGTGCCATCAATCGCCACGACTACACGATGCACGAGATCGAGGCGGCGCTTGATCGACCCGTCGTCAGGCGTATCCTCGCGCTCGCAAGACTGCGCCTGTCGCATCCGGCGTTCGCCGGGGTGCTGAAAGTGACGACTGTCACGCGTAGTTCTCTGCGTATGAGCTGGTCGCGCGACACCGATGTCTGCGAGCTCGAGGTGAACGTCATGACAGGACGAAGCCAGGTGACCCAGCGGCATGCAGCTGCCTGATACGCGGTATGCGAAGAGCGGCGATCTGTCGATCGCCTGTCGGTATGAGATCGACCTTGGGGACGTGCCGCAACGGTGTCGCGTCGTGACAACGTCGCGGTGTCGCACGTGATTGACACCCGGATGTCGTGTGTGCAAGGTCAGCCAGCGCACACGCATGGCCGCGTCGGCAGGGTTGTTCCGCGATAGTGATCGGCCTCCTCGTCGGCTCATGCCAGAGAGGACCTGCTCGATGCCACGACTTGCGACCATCGGCCGGGAGGGGAGGCATCTCGCCTCGCTGGGGTCGTCTGGAACGGACCGCAGGGTCGCTGCAACGGTCTTGGTCTCGATGGCGGTGCTGTTGACTGGCATGCTTCCGGCCGTCGCCCTGGCATCCACCCCCACGACCACGACCCTCGATGTTCCGACGGGGACGCAGTTTGGCCCGTTCACGGTCACCGCACATGTCAGGCCAACACCCCAGACGACCGATGGCTTCATCCCGGCCGTGGAGTTCTACGTCGGCGGTGTCATGAATGCCACAGCACCACTGGACGAGAGCGGCGACGCCTCCACCGAACTGTCCCGGCCCCTTGGGACCTACGAGATCTTCGCGAAGTTCGGGCCCTTTCACGAATGGGACGCAAGCGAGAGTGCACCTGGCTCGGTCCGTGTCGGAGTCGAAACCGAGGTCTCGTTGTCCTCGAGCCGGAACCCGGCACTCGACTCCCAGTCACTGACCATCGAAGCCAGCGTGACCCCAGCCTCCGTCAGCGGCGGCACGCTCTCCATCGTCGACGCGTTCGACGGCTCGACGATCGCGACCGGCACGGTAGGCCCAGGCACGTCATCGGTCTCGGTGTCCAGGACATTCGCCGCTGGCAACCACACCCTGACGGCCAGCTACTCCGGCGATGGGGACTACGGACCGTCCGAGACGCAACTCGGCCAGAAGGTGCGCGTGGACTCGGCCGTTGACGCGACAGGCGTCGGCGTCGGTCACAGGACGTTCTATCCATACCGGGATGGCTATCTCGATAGCAATACCATTCGCGGCACACTGCGGGAACCGAGCCGTGTCCTGATACGGATCTACTCGCCGTCAGACGATCTCATCACGACGGTGAACCTTGGATCGCTGGCGTCCGGCCGATACGAACATGAATGGCGGGGCCGGAGTTCATCCGGGTCCATCCTCGCGGAGGGCACATATCGGGTCGTGCAACGACTGACCGATCGGGCGGGCAACAGCCGCACGGTCAGCAGCCCGGTAGTCGTATCCAGGAAGCGACTCGTATGGACCACGACGACACTGGAACGCCAGGGGTCCGGGTACGACGGCATCGCGGACACCGGGAGCGGCACGGTCAGCGCCAACCGCTCGGCCTATCACGGGGGCGTTCGACTCTCCTCGGGCAAGTCCGGCGTGGCGGTGAATTACAAGTTCAACCTCCACTCGGCCCTGGCGTACGGTGATACGGTCAAGTTCCGCGTTCTGGGCAGGTCACCGAACCGGACGCGCGTCCTTGAGGGGCTCTGGGATCCAGCGCCATGCTCCCCGGCGCAGGTCAGCTGCTACGACACCAAGTCGATGGGACCAGGCTACGGGTGGTGGTCGATCGGTGGGGGGCCGCGGAATATCAGTGGCGGCAGGGCCTATGGGGCTGTGATCGTGCCCTACGACGGGACGGTCCGAACCTTCGATATCGCAGTAGTCCGCCTCGTCTACAGCTGGGCCGTCCTGGGCTACTGAGCGGCGGATCCTGATCCCCGGGACTTCAAGCTCGACCACCCGCCAAGCACACCGTTGCGTTCCCGCAGCGATCGGATGGAGCGTTGCGGCATGCGCGAGCATCTACTGGATATGCA
Organism: uncultured Chloroflexia bacterium; assembly: GCA_963760625.1. Taxonomy (GTDB): domain Bacteria; phylum Chloroflexota; class Limnocylindria; order Limnocylindrales; family CSP1-4; genus JAFMJV01. The sequence goes on along the minus strand of CAVXDU010000002.1, from coordinate 74,338 downwards.
GGTGATCGCACCAAGCGCGACAGTCGGGCGTTCGGACGTCGAAATGGCGGCCGACGGAGACGAGGTGGCCTTCGCGCGGCTTGTCGCGGCCCATCACGCGGACATGATGCGGGTCGCCTATGTGATCACTACCGACGACGCCCTGGCACAGGACGCCGTCCAATCCGCGTGGGTCATCGCATGGCGAAAGCTCGGATCGGTCCGCGATCCCGTCCGGATCCACCGATGGCTGATCTCGATCGCTGCGAACGAGGCACGTCAGGTCGCTCGCCGCAGGCGGCGCGACCGGGTCGTCGAGATCGACCCGACCGCACCTGCGACTCCGCGGTCCGACCCAGCGGTCGGCATCACGAGGGTGGACCTCGTTCGGGCACTTGGTCGGCTGTCGGCCGACGACCGACAGCTCATCGCACTTCGCTACCTCCATGGCCTCGACGCCGCCGAGCTGGGCGCCCTGACCGGACGATCCGCGTCGGGTACCCGGGTCCGGCTATCGCGCCTGACCGCGCGCCTACGACAGGATCTGACCGATGCATGACCACGATCCATTCGATCGCCGCCTCACCGAGGCGTTGACGGCATATGCATCGGAGGTTTCCACCGAGATTGACCCGCTGTTCGTGGCTCGGTCGGTGGCAGCCCTTCGTCCAGGGTCGTTTGGACCGTTGCGCCGTAGGATCACGGTCCGCCGGCGAGTGCCTCCGCTTCTTCTCGCTGCGGCACTGACCGCGCTCCTTGCCGTAGCGGCCTTCGTGCTCGCACTCGTTGGATCACAAATCGAGAAACGCGATCTCGCAGGGGAGGAGACCGATGTCGTCTCCGTGGGCCTGGGTGGCTGGACTGAGCTCGTCCCCGCGAGTGACGGCACGATCTGGTCCACAGGATGGAACGGCGGTACGACCGTGTATCAGCCATCGAACGGCAGCGTCCGGGTGATCGGGCCCTGGGACGATGCGGTCCTGGCGCGTTCGCGGCCGCTGGCGGCAGCCCGCGACGGCGGCATCTGGCTGTACGACGAACAGGGAAGTGCCCTCGTGCGCGCGGACGAGCCCCGTGTGGCCGAAGTGGTGCCAGCGGCGGATGTCTGTCACCTCTCGGACGCCATCGAACTCGTCATCGTCACCTGCGCCGGAGTCGATCGAACGATGGGACGGCTCGGCGTGGCGTGATGCGACCGACCCCATCCCCGGACAGGACTCCGTCGCAGCCTTCGTCTCTGACTCACGGGACACCGAGACCCGCGTCGTGGCCGGACCCTCGGGGTACAGGTGGCCCCCGACCGACTCACGGTCAGCCGACCGTCTGGCGGCACGAGGGCGGGGCATGGTCGCGGCGCGACATCAGACCTGGGCCCGGATTCGGCATCGAGACGATCGCCATCGCACCCGACGGGTCGATCTGGGCGGCAGGTGGCGACCAGATGGCACGGTACGACGGGCAGAGATGGCAGACGGTCGACACCTCCGTGGAGGGCCTCGACGACGCCCGACCCATCTCCGTCGGTCCCGACGGGCAGGTCTGGAGCATCGGAGTGCGAGCAGCGGTCAATGGAGGGGACGGGAACGAACCGGCTGTGGCCGTCCGATATGACGGCGCCTCGCTCAGCACGCTGGACATCCCGATCGTCCCTGACCTGAAGTCCGGTAGGGGGCCCACGATACTCACGACTTCGACCGACGTGTACGCCAGCGCGTGGGGCGCCCTTGCGCGCCTCGTCGACGACCGATTCGTGATCGTCGACACGGGTCCGCGCAAGCGGCTGGAGATGATCAAGTCCATCGCGGTCGACAGGCAGGGCCGGGCATGGCTGTTGGCCGGCGACGACGGGATCGTCCGTGACGACGGGACCCCCGTACCTGTGCAGCTTGGACAGGTCATCGACGGCGCGTATGTGGAGGCGGCGCCGGGCCAGGATGCGGGCACCCAGGGAGCGGACCTGCAGGAAGGACCTGATGGGAGTGTCTGGATGGCCGGAAGGCAGGGGCCGCTTCGCCTGGACGGAGAGCGGTTCGCGCCGGTGGGGCCTCTCCTGTTCCTGGACGTGGACGGCTCATGGCGCGGCGGGGATGACGGCGTGCCGCCCTATGCCATCGGCCCGGACGGCACGCCGTATACGGTCACGCCGGACCACGTCGTCCACCTGGTCGGCGACACATGGGAACCGCTGCCTCCGCATCCCGGTGCAAGCAATGGCACCACGAAGCTGGCCATCTCGCCGGACGGCGTGATCTGGGTCGCGACTGGGCACGAACCAGCGACCGTCGGCATGGCGAGATTTCAGGACGGCCGGTGGCACGATGTGCCGCTACCCGAGCGACCATCGGGTCCGGTCGCCGGAGTGACCGGATTCGCGTTCGAGCGTAGCGGGACCGTCTGGATGCGGCTCGTGCTCGAGGGCTCCCCAGGGTGCGACTGCCGCGACCTGGCGGTCGCGCAGCTCAGTGAAGGCACATGGTCGGTCGACACGGAGGTCGGCGGGGCAACGCTGGGCTCGGCATGGACGACGCGATCCGGGCTCCCGGAGGCGGCATACCGCGACGTCCTGGTCGACGCGGACGGGTCGGTGTGGATAGACGGCAGCAATGGGATCGCGCGCTACGACAACGGCACCTGGAGCATGGCTGTGGACGATGTGAGATTTCGCCATCTCACGATGGGTGCCGATGGCTCCATCTGGGCGGCAGACCCGGGAGTACATCGGCTCGCACCTGGCAAGCCGGACCGCTGAAGACCGCTCTTGCCTCGACCAACGTCTCCACCGGTCAGGCTGGAAGAGCGCCCGCTGGGGGAGACGCTCAGTAGGCCTTGCTGACCACCGGGCTGTACCCGGATGTCGCTCCGGTGTCCTTGTTGCGCACCGCCGAGCGGAACCGGTACGTGCCGTGGGCGGCAGGCTCGAACGTGACGGATGAGCCAGCCGTGGTCGCGATGGTGTGCCATGTCGACGAGCCGGGGTTCCTCACCTGGACCCGGCTGCGCCACTTCGTGCCCGCGGACGACGCACTTGCGACCGTGATCGTGAACAAGCCACCCGACAGGCTCACCCTGATGGGTACGACGATCTGGCCGGTCATGCCGACAGACTCATGGAAGACGCAGAAGTAGCCGAAGGTTCCCGCGGCCTTGAATGTCCGCCCGTACTCCTCGCCGGCATCCAGCTGGCCTTTGCTCCGGAAATACCCCGGCAACCTGGACGTCACATCGTGTTCGATGGTGGACACGTTGTCCCACACGATCCTGTCCCCGCGGGCGATGGCGCGTACCTTCGGGTCGAACACGCGGCCGCCCGATCCGGCCTGGACCTTCCGTGTGACGGCAGCTGCCGACATCGGTGCTGATCCCAGCAGCGTAGCGGCCAGCATCACGGCGCCGGCGAACCGAACGACTTCCCGCTTGCGCATCGACATCCTCCCGTAACAGATCCGATCCGGGAGACCCAGTTGTGGCCTCTCCTGAGGTGCTACGTCGGGAGTACGGCCCGTGGATCTCGCGCCGCCCCATGGATGGTGCGTCGATCTGCACTCCCTCCGACCAGGAAATACCGGATCCTCGTGATGCCGAGAGCCGATCGTTAGTCCCAGGGTTTGAGATAGCCGCAGTCAGCGGCACCGAGCGGAGGGCAGATCGACATGAACGGCCACGATATGGAGTTCCTGGCTGGCGAGAGGATGCGGGAGCGAATGCAGGAAGCCGAGCGCCATCGGCTGGCGCGATCGGCAACACGATCCTCGAGCGCTGGACGGGGGATCCGGGCCGCTATCCATCGAGCCGTCGTCAGACTGTCCCAGCCGGTCGCGGCGACCTGGTCCAGGGCACGGATGCGAGCCCCGGTCAGCGAGCCCGCGCCCCGGAGGTGAACAGCCCGATAATCACCCGCATGGCTGTGCGGGTGTCGAGCCCAGTCCTGATCGGCCGCTCCGTGGAGCTCGAGCGACTGGAGGCGGCCATCGGGCGCGCGCGGCAGGAGGGCAGCAGCACCATCCTCGTGGCCGGGGAGGCGGGCGTCGGCAAGACGCGGCTCACGACCGATTTCGCCGATGCTGCCCAGGCATCGGGTGCGACCGTGCTGCTGGGCGGCTGCATCGACCTGGGTGAAGGTGCGATGCCGTATGCGCCGGTGGTCGAGGCACTGCGTGGCCTCGCCCGACGGAGTACGGCGGATGAGCTCGATGACGTGCTTGGAATCGCTCGCCCCGAGCTGGCGCGACTGGTACCGGACCTCGGTGGTGCGCCCCAGCCCGGTGGCACGGACGACGGGCGTGCCTCCAACCTGAACATCGGCTCGGCCCAGGGACGGCTGTTCGAATTGTTGCTGGGGGTACTCGAGCGCCTGTCCGATCGGGCGCCGGTCCTGTTCGTCGTAGAGGACCTCCACTGGTCCGACCGCTCGACGCGCGACCTGCTCGCGGTCCTGGTGCGCAACCTGCACGACGCGGCCGTGGTGCTGCTCTTCACCTACCGATCGGACGAGCTGCACCGACGTCATCCGCTCATCCCATTCCTCGCGGAGCTGGAGCGGAGTAGTCGCGTCGAACGGCTCCAGCTCCAGCCGTTCGACCAGCGTGAGTCCGCGGCGCAACTCCGGGCGATCGCGGGTGACGACCTGGATCCAGAGCCTCATCGCGTCGATCCACTCCCGTGCTGGCGGTAACGCATTCTTTGCAGAGGAGCTCCTGGTCGCAGCGGGCGACGACGGCCGGGCCGAGCTGCCGGTGACCCTCCGCGACGTTCTCCTGGCACGCGTCGCGGACCTTGCCGAGCCCACCCAGGAGTTCCTGCGCGTCGCATCCGCGGCTGGACAGCGGGTCGACCCGGCACTCATCGCGGCGGCTGCGTCCCTGAGCGAATCCGCCGTGTACGAGGCGCTGCGCGAGTGCGTCGGACGGCAGGTCATGGTGCCCGACCCCACCGCCGGCATCGAGCGGTACGCGTTCAGGCACGCCCTGCTCAAGGAGGCGGTGTACGACGAACTGCTGCCCGGGGAGCGTACCCGCCTGCATGCCGCCTTCGCCCGGACGTTGGAAGCGAGTCCCCCGGGCGATCCGATCGCGGGTCGCCGAGCTTGCCTACCACTGGTATGCGGCACATGACCTGCCACGCGCCTTCGAGTCGGCCATCGTCGCAGGGCTCGCGGCCGAGGCACGATACGCGTTCCCCGAGGCACAGGCCCTGTTCGAGCGTGCCGTCGACCTCTGGGACCAGGTGCCCGATGCGGAGACGAGGGCTGAACGCGACCGGGTGGACCTGTTGTTGCTGCTGTCCGGAGTGGCCAGGTACCACGACGCGCTGCGCGCCGTGTCGTTCGTCGAAGCGGCTATCGGGTTGGTCGACGCTGATCAGGACCCGGTCAGGGCCGGACTACTCCAGGCGCGACTCGGCCGATGTCTCTGGGCCGCGGGCGAGAGCCAGCGCGCCAACCAGGCGTACCGGGAAGCGGTGCGGCTGATACCGGCGAGCCCAGCCTCGGCGGAACGGGCACGAGCGCTCGCCGGGCTCGCCCAGATCCTGATGGTCAACGGTCGCTATCCCGAATCCCTGCCGCTGGCGGAGGAAGCGCTGGTCATGGCCCGAGCCGTTGGTGCACGGGAGATCGAAGGTCACGCTCGCAACACCCTTGGCCTCGACCGGGGCGAGACCGGTGACGTCGACACCGGTATCGACGACCTGACCGCTGCCTTGGCCATCGCCGAAGAGGTCGGCGTGGTCGATGACATCGCTCGGGCGTACGCAAACTGGGTATGGGTGCTCGATATCGCTGGGCGCCTCGACGAAGCGGTGGCCCTGGCGGCGGTCGGGGTCGCGGTCTCCGAGCGCCTGGGCCTGATGCGCTTCTTCGGGACCCACCTCCTGTGTGGAGCGTCCGACTATCTGTATCGCCTGGGCCGATGGGATGAGAGCGAGCGGCTGGTCTCGCGCGCTGCTGAGGTCGGCCCGCTCGGCATCAATGAGATCCTGACCCAGGAGCTGCTGGGACGCCTGGCGATGGGACGCGGTCGCTTCGAGGATGCCCTGGACCATCTCCGGCCACTGACTCCGCTCGCCGAGAAAGCGGCGGACCCACAATTCGTCATCCCCGTGGTGACGAGCCTTGCCGAGCTTGCGATCTGGCAGGGCCGACCCGCCGAGGCCGCCAACCAGATCGCCGCGGGGATCGAACGCATCGATTTCACGCGCGAGCTTCGGATCGGCGAGATGTACGCGGTCGGTATCCGAGCCAACGCCGATGCTGCCGAACTTGACCGCGCGCGCCGCGCGTCCGACATGGAGCACGGCGTGATCGCCGCGGGTGACGAGCTCCTCCGGGCGATGCGCGTCCGGCATGCCGAGGTGGAGACGCATCGGCCAGTGTTCGCGTCGCAGTCGGAGGCGTGGTTGTTGCTGTGCGAGGCAGAGGGGACACGGTTGCATCGGCGCGCCGATCCGGATGCATGGTCGGCGAGCGCGGACGCGTGGGCCCGGGATGGGCGGCCATATCTCGCCGCGTACGCGCGCTGGCGCGAGGCGGAAGCGCGTCTGGCTGTGCGGGGCGACCGGGGACTGGTGGCCGTCGCCCTCCGCGCCGCGCGGGACATCTGTGTGCGGCTGGGCGCCCTGCCAATGGAACGGGAGGTGGTCGCCCTTGCAGGTCGTGCCCGGGTGCCCATCGATGCCGGCGATCAGCTCGACCAGCCGGTCCCGGACGCAGAACGGGAGCCGGGCCTGGGGCTGACCGCCCGGGAGCGTGAGGTGCTGGAACTCGTCGCGCTCGGCCGCACGAACCGCCAGATCGCCGCGGAGCTGTTCATCAGTCAGCACACGGCCGGCGTCCACGTGTCCAACATCATCGGCAAGCTGGGCGTTGGCGGCCGCGGCGAAGCTGCCGCCATCGCGTATCGACTGGGCCTGATCGAAAGCGATCGCGAATCGGCGTGACTCCGGCGAGCACCGTCCATTCGCGCAACCGCCGCATCGCGTCCTGGTAGGGCTCCCGGTGCAGCCGGCTCGTCCGACCCGGCTGCCCATCGGGCGCATACTGCACCGATGCATGCGTCCGCCTCGCCCCTGGCGCGCGTCGCGCGTCCATCCATCCTGGTCATCCTGCTCATCCTGCTCGTCGCGGCCCTCGCTGGCTGGGGGCCGCAGGCGCGAGTTCGCGCGACGGGTCCATATGGAGAACCGGCAGCCTCAGGCTCACCGGTCGCGTCCGAGCCCCCAAAGACCATGTGCGAGAGCGCGGCCGACCTGCGGCTGTACGTCGGCTTCCTTCGAGATCAGTCGATCAGGGAGGACGGACTACTCCCGGTACTGGTCGGTGCCGTCGCATCGCTCAGCGAGGCGCGCAGGCTCTCGAGCCTTGCGGGTGAGATCTACCGACCGCTGGTGAATGACCTCGAGGCGTCGCTCACGGACCTCCTGACCGCAGTCCGCAGATTCCGTGGCCAGGAGACGATCGGGGCCGGGCTCGTGACGCTCGGCGAGGCGATCACCGGCGTGGGTATCGCGATGGACGCGCTGTCCGCTGGGCTCCGTGAACCCTGTCCGGGCGAGACGCCAGGCGCCTCCGGACTGCCTGCCGCCTCGGCGTCCCCGGGCGCCTGATCCCGTCGGCCGATCAGCGGAGACGCGCGATGGCGCCGCCGTCCTGACCTGCTGCACGCCAGCCCCAAGGAGTCCCACCGATGGAGCTCAACGAGATCATCCGCTGGGTCGTTTCTCGCGCACTGGCCCTCCTGATCGGCAGCTTCGTGCTGCTGGTCCTCTACCGGGTCGCCGTGCGGACCGTCCATCGGGTCGTGCCCTCCGTCCTGCACGCACAGGCGGCCCACCTGCCCAGCGGGTCCAGCCCGAGCCTGGAGGTGGACAAGCGGATCGTCACGATCGATGACCTCATCACCCGGCTCCTGCGGCTGGCCATGGTGGCCCTGCTTGGCGCCCTGGTGCTGGCCGTCTTCGACCTGTGGTCAGTCCTGGCCGGGATCGTCGTCATCGTCGCGGTCATCCTGTTTGCGACATCCGACGTTGTCCTCGACTACGTCATGGGTTTCCTCATCCTGGTGGAGGGGCCGTTCTTCAAGGGCGACTGGGTCACGGTGGGCGGTGTCGGCGGAGCGGACGGCGCGGTGGAGGAGATCGGGTTGCGCCGGACCGTGCTCCGTGACGGCATGGGATCGGTGCACGCCGTCTCCAATGGCCTCATCCGCCAGTCCTCGAACGTGACCCGCGTCTTCTCGGTCGCGACCGTGGAGATCTCGGTGCCACAGCCAGGCGACCTCGACCGGGCCATCGAGACGGCAACACGGGTGACCCGCGAGATGCGCGAGGATCCTGAGTGGGCGGACCGATTCCCCGCGGACGCCCAGACGGACATCTGGGTCATGGGGGTCGACATCGATGGTGCTTCGCTCCGCATCCAGCAACGGGTGCCGACCGGGACGGCCGGCCCGGTCGCGAGCGAACTGCGCCGTCGAATGGCCGCCGCGTTCGTGTCCACGTCAATCGGGACCGGGCGGTGGGACACTCCGCTGCCCATCACGACGGGACCGGTCGGTGACAGTGCACCCGGCTGATATCCGCGGCCTGACCGACTGATCATCCGCATCGACCGCTTCCTCCCATCTCGCGCGACATGTCGTCCAACCCGCACGGATCCCGCGACCGGCGCCCTCCACATCCTGGACCCCGTCAGGTCACGAGTCGCTTGTACCGGATGCGGTGCGGCTGGTCCGCGGCCGTGCCCAGCTCCTTGTGCCGGAAGGCCTCGTAGTCGCTGACATTGCCCGTGAACCAGCGCACCTGGCTGTCGCCCTCGAAGGCCAGGATGTGAGTCGCCACACGGTCCAGGAACCAGCGGTCGTGGCTGATGACGACCGCACAGCCCGGGAAGGACTCAAGGCCCGCCTCGAGCGCCCGCAGCGTGTCCACGTCGAGGTCATTGGTCGGCTCGTCGAGCAGCAGCACGTTGCCGCCCGCGCGAAGGAGCTTCGCGAGATGCACCCGGTTCCGCTCGCCCCCCGACAGAGCGCCGACCAGCTTCTGCTGGTCGGTGCCCCGGAAGTTGAAGCTCGAAACGTATGCCCGGGCGGGAACCTCGCGGGAGCCGACCTTGATGACCTCGGTCCCCTCGGTGATCTCCTGGAACACCGAGCGCTCCGGTCTGAAGCAAGTCCCGGCTCTGGTCGACGTAGCTCAGCGTCGACCGTGCTGCCGATGGTGATCGAGCCGGAATCCGGAGCCTGCTGCCCGACGATCATCCGAAACAGCGTCGTCTTGCCCGCTCCGTTGGGACCGATGATGCCCACGATGCCTGAACGGGGAAGGGAGAACGTCAGGTCCTCGATGAGCAGCCGGTCACCGAAGCCCTTGCGCAGGCCAGCGACGTCGATGACCTGCTCGCCCAGCCGGGCACCGGGCGGGATGGCGATCTCCAGCTCCCGGCTGACGACCTTCTCGTCCTGTGCGTCCGCCATCAGCTGCTCGTACGCCGAGAGACGCGCCTTGCCCTTCGACTGGCGGGCCTTCGGCGACATCCGCACCCAGTCCAGCTCCCTGGCCAGGGTGCGCTGCTTCGCGTCCGCCTGCTTCTGGTCGCGCGACATCCGTTCCAGCTTCTGCTCCAGCCAACCGGAGTAGTTGCCGGAGAAGGGGATGCCGCGGCCCCGGTCCAGCTCCAGGATCCACTTGGCGACGTTGTCCAGGAAATAACGGTCGTGGGTGATGGCCACGACCGTGCCGGCGTACTCCCCAAGGAACCGCTCCAGCCACTCGACCGACTCGGCGTCGAGGTGGTTGGTGGGTTCGTCCAGGAGCAGCAGGTCCGGGTGCTTGAGCAACAGCCGAGCACAGCGCCACACGACGTTTCTCGCCGCCCGACAGGGTGGTCACGTCGACGTCGTCCGGTGGACAGCGGAGCGCGTCCATCGCGATGTCCACGTTGCGCTCCAGGTTCCAGGCATCCGCGGCCGCGATGCGGTCCTCGAGCGCGCTCTGCTCCGCGCCGATGGCCTCGTAGTCGGCGTCCGGGTCGGACCACCTGGCCATGACGGCGTTGTACTGGTCGATCAGGCCCTGCACCTCGCGCGACGCCATCCAGGACGTTGCCCTTGACGTCCTTGGCGGGGTCGAGCTGCGGCTCCTGGTCGAGATATCCGACGCTGAAGCCAGGCGTCAGGCGAGCCTCGCCCGTGAAGCCGTCGTCCAGACCGGCCATGATCCGCAGCAGGCTCGACTTGCCCGCGCCGTTGGGTCCGATGACGCCGATCTTGGCGCCCGGATAGAACGAGATCGAGATGTCCTCGAGGACGGTCCGGTCGGGCGGATAGTGTCGCGCAAGCTTGTACGCGGTGTAGATGAATTCTGCTGGCATGTGCCAAGCGTAACCGGCGCTGCCCCGGCGACGACAGATGTCTGGGTCGCCCTCGGAGCTCAGGCCGCCACTATCGACGGACTGGCCGGGCCGGCCCTGAGTTCGGGCCCCGCGTCAGCCCGGCTGGAGGTTCGGGCCCGCCACCGCGATCACGTGGTCGCCGTGGGTCCGTACCTCGTTGACCACGATGCCGTTATCGGCGAACGACAGTACCTCGATGTAGCCGCCCCCACACGTCACGGTGTCCGGCAATGTGGAGCGCGTCACCAGCTGCGGGAATGCTGCCATCAACCCTGTCTGGCCGGGCCAGCGGCGGGTCCTCGGGGCCACGAACTGGACGGCATCGCCCATCGGTTCGATGGGGATGAACCGTTGGCGAGCCCACGCGGTCTCGAACCGGACTGCGCCGGGCAGGTCCTCCCATCGTACGGAGTCATCGGGCACCGAGGCGACGGCCTTCCGGCCACGGAGTCGAGGCAATCTGAGTCCCATCGGCAGAGAGTAGCCGTAGGACTTTGGTCACGGTACCCACGGTACCCCGGCAGAGCCCACCGTCGGTGCCCCGGCGCAACCCGAAAGTCGACCGAGGTATCTACTGGGCCGTCCAGCCGCCGTCGACGGACAGGATCGTGCCCGTCACCAGGCCAGCGGCACGGGATGCGAGATACACGACGGCCGCCGAGACGTCCGCGGTGGTGCCCACCCTGCCGACGGGGATGTTCGACAGCACTCCGGCCAGGAACACCGGGTCGTCGAGTCGTTCGGCGGTCCCGGGGGTGTAGATCCAGGTCGGAGCGATGGCATTGACGGTCACGCCGCTGGGTGCCCACTCAAGCGCCAGCACCCTGGTCACCAGGTTCACGCCGCCCTTGGTCGCGGAATAGACCGCGTGGCGCCGGATGCCAACGATGCCCGCCTGCGAACTGACATTGATGATCCGCCCGTATCCTCGGTCCACCATGTGCCGACCGACGGCCTGGCAGACGAAGAACAGACCCCTGAGATTGACGGCCATCATGTCGTCCCAGTCGGCCTCGCTGACATCAAGTGCATCGTGGTTGGCCCCAAGCCCGGCATTGTTGACCAGGATGTCGATGCGACCCAGCGATCCGACCGCGGCGTCGACGGCCACCCGAACGCCGGGGACATCGGTCACGTCGAGGGTCAGCGGCTCGACCCGTCCGCCGATGGGTGATGTCCAGGCCACGTCGGTGCGGTCCGCGTCGCGAACACCCGCCAACACGTGCGCACCACATGCCGCCAGCGCCCGCGCAAGGTCCCTGCCGATGCCTCGGCCGGCTCCCGTGACCAGTGCCACCTGCCCGCCGAGATCGAAGTCGGGTCGCTGGATGGGTCTGTCCTCCGCTGGTCGCGGCCACGTGCCGCACCGTCCGCCGATCATAGTCCAGCGCAACTGGCCCGGAATGGCCCTTGTCCGGATATGCGTCCTCGGCGACCCTGGCAGTCGCGGCAGGGATCAGCCCAGGAGCGCCTCGGTCGCCTCATCCCCGACGCCCGCATAGAAGCGGTCGAGGACCTGTGTGAACACCGGCTCCGCGGGCGCGGCGCGATGGAACAAGGTCATCGACGAGCACAGCTTCCTGGCGTCAACGGGCCCGAAGATCTCCTCCGCGGTCAGGCCCGTGGTCGCCAGCACTATCCCGGCACACTCACGCAGGCGGGCACCGAGCACGGGATGGGCCACATATCGACGCGCTTCGTCGATGGAGTCGATGGCGAACGTCACGGACATCGCGCTGTGCCCGAGGCCGGCGATCTGCGGGAAGATGAACCACATCCAGTGGCTGCGCTTGCGACCCTGGCGCAACTCCTGGAGCACCTCTGGATAGACCGGATGCTGGGCGGTCAGGAAACGATCCAGGTCGGGTGGCATGGATCTATTCTGGCGTCGTCTTCCAGGTGCTCCTGACCCGGCAGTGTCGCAAATCGTCGGGTGGACAGGATGGGTACCCTTGTCAGCATGGCGTACCTGGGTTACCTCACCTCCGAGGTGGTCGAGGACTGGTCCGACGGCCTCATCCCGCGCCGCGAGGCCCTGCGGCGCCTGACCCTCCTGGGTGTCACGGCGTCGGCCGCAGCCTCGGCGCTCGTCACCGGTACCGCCGCAGGCGCAGGGGCCGTCACCGAGTGTCGGCCCGACCGCGGCGGCGCCGTCACCACCCGGCATGCCGGGCATCGCCGGCTCGACCATCACGTTCCCGGGACCGCGGGGTGAGCTCCAGGGCCACCTGTCGATGGCGACCGCCCCGCGTGGCGCGGTGCTCGTCATCCATGAGAACCGAGGGCTCACCGACCACATCCGGACGGTCGCCGACCGGCTCGCCGGAGCCGGCTTCACGGCGCTGGCCATCGACCTCCTGTCCGAGGAGGGCGGCACGGCGGCCATCGCCGACGAGGGCGCCGTCAGCGGCATCCTGGGCCGCGCAGGCGACCGAGCGACTGGTCGAGGACATGCGCGCGGGCCTCGACGAGCTTGCAGCGTCGGCAACCGGGCGCGGCGCTGGGCATCATCGGCTTCTGCTTTGGGGGCGCCATGGCGTGGACGCTCCTGGACGCGGGCGAGCCACGGCTCGCGGCAGCCATCCCGTTCTATGGCCCGGGTCCGGATGCCCCGGACTTCAGCGGGGACGTCGCCGCGGTACTGGGCGTCTACGCGGAACAGGACGGTCGTGTGAACGCGTCGCAGCCTCGCATCCGGGCGGCGCTGGAAGCGGCCCACCTGACGCATCGCATCGACGTCTACCCGGGCGTGGACCACGCGTTCTTCAACGACACGGGCGGCCGTTACGATGCGACCCAGGCGGCAGCTGCATGGACCAACGTCGTCGACTGGTTCGGCACGTATCTTTCATCCGGTACGACACCTTCACCGGCGGCGTCTCCGTCGGCTTGATGACCGCGGGAACCATCTGACCGCGAGGCTCCCCATATGCTGTGAACGCGGCCGGATGCGTCGCGCACACCGGAGACTCGATGCAACGCCCGGTGTCCGTCTCGGGCGTCCAGGATGCCTCCAGCATCGCCGTCGCGTCGTCGCATGCGTGCGCCATCGTGCCGGGCGGGGCCGTCCGCTGCTGGGGCGCCAACGAGCTGGGTCAGCTGGGCGATGGAGGCCGCCCAACGACACCCGTCGCGGTGATGGCAGGCGGCGACCGATCCCTCCGATCGGTCAGGGCCCGATGGAGAGCACGACCCCCGCCGCACCGACGTCCACCTTGGCGGGCTGACCGCCCGGGAGACCGTCGATACCGGTGACCGCGGTGAACGTGCCGGTCGGGGCGGCAGCGGACGCCAGCAGGGTGATGAGCTGCGGGGTGGCGGCCGTGAATCCATCGGCCGGCACGACCGCCAGCGCGCCGTCGAGCTCGGTCAGTGGCCCGGTCACTGTGACCGTGCCCGCCTGGGCCGCTGGCGTACTCCCGCTCAATCCGACCTCCAGCGACCCCGTCGCCGTCTGCCGATAGGCGGTCGTCCGGACTGCCCCGGTCTGCGAGAGACTCGACCCGACACGTAGTACGCCCTGGTTCTCGAGACCCGCGGACTCCAGGCTCAGGACCCCGGCCACGATCTCGATGGTGCCCGCATTCACGATCCGTCCGTCGTTGTCCAGCAGCAGGGCGAGGGTGGTGGTGCCGTGGGACAGCTTGCGCAGGGTGCCGGTGTTGGCCAGGGTGCCACTACCCCGGAGGCCGCGGTCGTTGGTGATGTCGAGCTGGCCCGCGTTGTCGATGCGCGACGGGGCGTCGAGCTGGATGTCGTGGGGCCCGGGCCCCCAGACCGCGGTGGCTCCTGCCGCGATGGACAGCACGTGGCCGCCGTTGATGGTCAGGGTGGCACCGGCCCCGGTGCCCACCTGGAGCGTGGCACCCGGTGCGATGGCGGTCGTGCCGTTGCCCGCGAGGGTGCCCGCGTCGAGCACCGCGGCACGGGTGACGGTCCGCGTGCCCGTACCCGACAGGGTGCCGGCGTAGACGCCGAGGGTGTCCAGGGACCGGTCACCGTCGAGGGCCAGGGTGCCGCCCGTGAGGTACTGGATGGCGGCGTCCCAGGTGGCCGTGGCGGGCACCGTGACGGTGGCGTTGGCGGCCACCTCCAGCTCGCCCGGACCACCCACCGATGCCGCCGCGCCGAGGGTGGTGTTGCCGTCGTGGAGGCGCAGTCGGGACCGGGCGGCGACGGTCACGGTGCCGTCGGATCCGAGACCCCCGTCACCGCCCGCCGCGTCGAGCACGCCCGCGTCGACCGCGATGGTGCCGTCGTTGTCGAGCAGCAGGGCGAGGCTGGTGGTGCCGTGGGACAGCTTGCGCAGGGTGCCGGTGTTGACCAGGGTGCCGCTGCCCCGGAGGCCGCGGTCGTTGGTGATGGCCAGGTCCCCGGCGTTCTCGATGCGCGACGGGGCATCGAGCTGGATGTCGTGGGGTCCCGGACCCCAGACCGCGGTGGCTCCTGCCGCGATGGACAGCACGTGGCCGCCGTTGATGGTCAGGGTGGCACCGGCCCCGGTGCCGATGGACAGCCGGGCACCGGGGGCGATGGCGGTCGTGCCGTTGCCCGCGAGGGTGCCCGCGTCGAGCACCGCGCTGCCGGTCACGGTGCTCGTGCCGGTCCCCGCAAGGGTGCCGCCATAGACGCCGAGGGTGGCGAGGGACCGGTCCCCGTCGAGGGTCAGCGTGCCTCCCGTGAGATACGTCGTCGTGATGTCCCAGGTGGCCGTGGAGGGCACAGCCAAGACACCATTCGCGGCCGCTTCGACCTCGCCCGGACCGCTCACCGATGCCGCTGGGCCGAGGGTGGTGGTGCCGTCGTGGAGGCGCAGCCGCGAGCCATCCACGACGCTGAACGACCCGGTGCTACCCAGGCCGCCGTCGCCACCCGACACGTCCAGCACGCCGGCGTCGACCGCCACCGTGCCGTCGTTGTCCAGCAGCAGGGCGAGGGTGGTGGTGCCGTGGGACAGCTTGCGCAGGGTGCCGGTGTTGGCCAGGGTGCCACTACCCCGGAGGCCGCGGTCGTTGGTGATGTCGAGCTGGCCCGCGTTGTCGATGCGCGACGGGGCGTCGAGCTGGATGTCGTGGGGCCCGGGCCCCCAGACCGCGGTGGCTCCTGCCGCGATGGACAGCACGTGGCCGCCGTTGATGGTCAGGGTGGCACCGGCCCCGGTGCCCACCTGGAGCGTGGCACCCGGTGCGATGGCGGTCGTGCCGTTGCCCGCGAGGGTGCCCGCGTCGAGCACCGCGGCACGGGTGACGGTCCGCGTGCCCGTACCCGACAGGGTGCCGGCGTAGACGCCGAGGGTGTCCAGGGACCGGTCACCGTCGAGGGCCAGGGTGCCGCCCGTGAGGTACTGGATGGCGGCGTCCCAGGTGGCCGTGGCGGGCACCGTGACGGTGGCGTTGGCGGCCACCTCCAGCTCGCCCGGACCACCCACCGATGCCGCCGCGCCGAGGGTGGTGTTGCCGTCGTGGAGGCGCAGTCGGGACCGGGCGGCGACGGTCACGGTGCCGTCGGATCCGAGACCCCCGTCACCGCCCGCCGCGTCGAGCACGCCCGCGTCGACCGCGATGGTGCCGTCGTTGTCGAGCAGCAGGGCGAGGCTGGTGGTGCCGTGGGACAGCTTGCGCAGGGTGCCGGTGTTGACCAGGGTGCCGCTGCCCCGGAGGCCGCGGTCGTTGGTGATGGCCAGGTCCCCGGCGTTCTCGATGCGCGACGGGGCATCGAGCTGGATGTCGTGGGGTCCCGGACCCCAGACCGCGGTGGCTCCTGCCGCGATGGACAGCACGTGGCCGCCGTTGATGGTCAGGGTGGCACCGGCCCCGGTGCCGATGGACAGCCGGGCACCGGGGGCGATGGCGGTCGTGCCGTTGCCCGCGAGGGTGCCCGCGTCGAGCACCGCGCTGCCGGTCACGGTGCTCGTGCCGGTCCCCGCAAGGGTGCCGCCATAGACGCCGAGGGTGGCGAGGGTCGACGGCTCCGGCCCGGTCAGCTCCAGCACCTCACTGCCGCCGCTGAGGGTGAGTGCGGAACCGGGCGCGACCTGGAGACTGGCCAGGGACACCGATCCTGCGTCGAGCACCACGCTGGCAGCATCGAGCCCGATGCACGCATGGGAACCGGGTCCCGGAAGCACATCGCCGACCCAGTTGGTAGGTTCATTCCAGCTACTGGTGCCCGCCTCGCCATCCCAGTCGATGCGTCCCGGGCGCTCCTCGCATCCGATGCTGGGTTCCTGTTGACCCAGCACCGCCCCAGCAGAGACGAACAGGCTCGCTGCGGCCACCGCCGCTCCGACCACCCACCGGGCAGCTGCCCCGCCGACTCGCATTGGAATCACCCTCCTGCGCGGCCGCGGCCAGGGGACCTGGGCGGGCACACCACCGCGATGATAGGCCCGGCACATCCTCGTGGTGACCTTGTTGGGTGGCGTTGCTCGATCAACGACCGTTCGGCGACCGTGATGCCGTCACGGTCCGGGGCCCGCAGGATCATCGGGTGCGTCGCTGCGACATCCTGGACAGGGTCACGTGCCTGGACTGGTCGCCGGGTCGGGTGGGTCCGATGCGCACCCCGCGGCCACACCGTCACGGCGCGCCACATACGACTCGAGCGTGTCCCAAGCAGATCCCGACGCCATGCCTGATCGCCGAAGGCCCCCGGGTCCGCCTATGCCCAGCATCCGGGGCGGCGATCAGTCCCGCAGCCGGGTCTTGTCCAGGTTCCTCAGTCCGCGACCGTCGCACGGGCGCTCAAGGAGTTCAGCCCGGATGCGGCCCTGAGATCAGGGAGGAGCCACCGAGCCAGGCGGACTCCAGGGATGGCCGACACTCTCTCGGACTCAGTCGGCGACCCGCTCCTGGTGCGTCAGGCGCTGGGCTTGGTCGGGTCTCGTTCCGGACTGCGCGGCGCGTAGGCGTCACCGGCATGCACCAGCAGGTCATCGAACCTGGCCGATACCGGGGCGCTCGCCGCCGAGATGACAAGCGCAGCGGCATCGTATGGCCCCACGGGGATGTCGAACGAGGGGACGGCAACACCCACGCCGTCCAGGGTCACCAGCGCGTAGTCGCCGCCATCCTCCGGCACCGATGCGCACTCGATCCCCACCCTGACGTGCTGCGCATCAACATCGATGGGTAGCGGTCGCCGCTCAAGGACCTGCACGCGATCATCGATGATCCGTCCGTAGATCACGTCGGATTCGTCGGTGACGGCGGCGAACAGATAGCGAGGCAGGCCGACAGCCGACCCGCATGCCACGCCGGCGGCACCGACCCCGTTCAGCGCGTCGACCAGGACCTCGGCGCGCAGCACCGCATGCGCCTCGGGCAGCCGATGGTCGGCCCAGGAAGTGGAGTCATCCTGGGTTACCGTCATGACGAAACCACCATCCTGATACGCCGACCGGCCGGTTTCGTCATCGACCGCGGTCCAGCCCGACGGCACCGAGAAGTCGTCGTGATACACCTCGGTGTCGGCGCCCAGCCAGCCGGGACCCAGAGGTTGCGAAGCCGGTGCGGACGGTGGTGCCGATCCGGACGGTGGTGCCGATCCGGACGGTGGTGCCGATCCATCGGGACCTTCCGCCAGCGCGACGCCGGCCGATCCAGCGATCCCTACGGCAACCGTCACCCCGAGCACCCAGTGCGCCCTCCGCAGCATCGATGAACCTTACCGCGCCTACGCCGCGACCACTGGCGCATCGGCCTGGAGCGAATCGGACGCGGCGGCCTTGGGCGGGACCTCCGCGGACCCAGTCGTAGAGTGACCGGCCGCCTGTCCCTGTGCACCGAACGTCATGCCCAGCTCGCGCTCCATCCAGGATCGGAGTTGTTGGTAGACCATCGGTGCGCCGATGAGCGGCGCCAGGTCCAGCTCCCAATCCGACGGATGGAGCAGGAATGGCCGCGTCTGGGCGCCACCCAGCCCGCCATGCGCACCGATGAGCTCCTCGAACGCCGCGATCTCGCCCGTATCGGGGTCGTACAGGCTGACGACCGCGATATCGCCGACATGCTCGATCACGTCGAGACGACGCAACGCCGCTGCGGCCAACTCGCCGTAGAGTGTCAGCGGATCCTCGCCCTCGACTCGATCCTCGTCCAGGTAATGGATGCCCTTCCTGCCCACCGCGACAGCCCCGTGATCTGTGGTCCGTACCATGAGGATGCCGATTCCTGGGTGGTTCGACAGCGCCTGGACCATCCCAGGATACCGGGCATCGATCTGGTCCAGCGTCATCCGCTCCTTGACCGCATTGAAGTAGATCAACGCGAGGTTGCCACCCGCGACCACGGTGAGGTCGGCCTGCGCGCTCGCCCCCCCGGAGCTATCGGCTCCGGTCGCGTCCGCGCCGTCCTGGCCCTCGACAGGCTTGGGCGTCGCCCCTGCAGCGGTGAACTGCGTCGCGGCGGGGCCCAGACCGACCTGGCCGTCGTTGGTGCTCGACCGCGTGACCCTGCGGGCCAGCGAGCCGGTCAGGCCCTTGGTCTGTGACACCTCGCCCATGAACGTGTTGAGCTGTCCCCAGTCCTCGATCTGGGCGGTGGCCGCAGCCACCGATGCGGGCCCACCCATCAGGGACCGCACCACATCCTGGAGTGTCACTCCGTACCGCTGCAGGAACGTCTCTCCCAGGCTCTGGCCATGGTCCGCGAGGACGACGAAACGGTAGGGGCGGGCTGCGTCCTGCGAGGCCTTCAGCAGGGTCTTGAGCTCCCGGTCGACACCGTCGAGGGCATCGAGCGACTCGGCACGCTCTGGCCCACTGTGGTGGGCGATCTCATCGTAGTCGGTGTAGTCCATGTAGATGACCGGGGTGCCGCGGAGCATCTCCTGGATGACCAGCGAGGTGCCGAGTGCCCGCATCGCGACATTCGTGGCACCGCGGACCCACGGATACGGAAAGCCACGGTGCATCCGGGGCACGATGCCCGCACGTGCCTGACGTCGCGACTGGATGTTCTCCTTGACCACCTCGACGATGTACTTGCCGATCATGGTGATGTAGTTGTAGGGACTCACGAAGAACCAACTGAAGGCGTCGCTATCGCCCAGGCCGCGTTCCTTGACCTTGATGGTGGACATCACCAGGAAAGCGCGGTCGCCATCACCCGTGAAGATGTTGCTGATGCTCGCCCCCCCGGGGCTCAGCAGGCCCTGACCGTTGCTGATCCGCCGTTCGATCTCCGTGGCATCCTCGGGATGGTTGGCCACCAGGAGCCTGCCTGTCTCCTTCTCCCACCATCGGAAGTTGGGGATGCCGTCATTGTTGCCGTGGAGGATGCCGGCCTGGCTTGCCGGAGTGGTCGACGGCAGCAGCGCATCCCAGTGCCCCAGCTTGTGGGTGCCGGAACGGATCCAGCTCGCCATGACTGGCACCCTTCCTGCCCGCAGCGAGTGTGACAGGACGTCATGGGACAGCCCGTCGAGCTGGATGACGACGAGGCCTGGTGAATCCGACCGGATGACATCCGGGCGGCGGCTCGCGAGCGTCCGCACAAGGGCACCGTAATACGAGTCATCCTCATCCAGGCCGAACGCGAGGCCGATGGCGCCCGCGATGAAGCCGAAGACGAAGGAGACGATGAGGGCACCCAGGATGCCGCCGGAGACCGTGACCGCGGGCACCAACGGGTCCAGCAGGAGGAAGACCACTGCCTGGAACACCAGGGTCAGCACGACGAGAGCAACGACCGACCTGCTGGCCACGAGGGACAGCAGCACTGGACGGATCAGCAGGTTGAGCGCGGAGATGAACAGCACCGCTACGAGCGCGCCGCCCAGCTCGTTGATGTCCAGCTGGGGCAACAGCCACGCGGTGATATGGAAGGCGATGACGCCTGCGATGAGCGCGATGATGGCCCGCTTGAGCAGCGCCCGACGCCCCAGTCGCCAATGCCACAGGAGGTCGATCTGGGTGCGGTACAGGCGCTGCAGTCGAGCCAACGGGTTCATGGATCCTCCACTCGGCAACCCCAGACGCGTCGCGTCTTCCGGCGAGCCACCGAGCTGCGAAGCCAGTGGAGGATAGCCGAGGTCTCGTAGCCCGGTGCATCCGACACGCATCCCAAAGGTTGTCAGCCGCCCTCTCTCCTCCCATACTCGGGCACGGACCCGTATCTCGGCCCACCAGCCCAGGGACGCGTGATCCCCGATCTGGCTCCGTGGGGTCCGCGAGGTGACCTATGCGTCTACATGCACGCCGTCCGGTGGCCTGGGCGGCCACGGTCGCGATCGCCCTGAGCCTGACCGCCGCTCCCTTGGTCCGGGCGCAGGAAACGGCCCTGTCCGACGCGTTCTGTCAGTTGTGGACGCCCCAGGAACTCGAGCAGGTCCTCGGCGGACCTGTCGAGGCTCAACCGAGTGGAGACAGCTGCTACTGGGGCTCGACCGGTGCCGACGGTCCCTTCCTGTTCATGTCGGCCTCGTGGGACAACCTGAGCCTCGACCAGCGGAAGGCCAGCATGCCTGGTGGAGTCGACGTGCCAGTTGGCGCTGCCACAGGCTTCTATTCGCCGGACTTCCATAACCTGTATCTGCCACTCGCCCAGGGGGTCCTGTCGATCGGGGTCAGTAACGCCGCACCTGAAGTCGACCTCCAGAAGGCCGCAGTGGCCCTGGGCACGCTGGCCCTTGACCGAGCCGCGACGCTTCCCCCACCGCCCGCACCCATCACCCCAGCCCCGCCGCCGTCGTATGTCCCGGACCCAGAACTCGATGCACGAGTGCCCAAGACCGTCGGCGGCCAACCCATCTCTGGCCGGTCGGCGCCCGCACTCGCTCTGTTCGCGAACGCAGCGCCGGAAGACATCAAACCCCTCACCGACGCCCTGGCGGCGATGGGCAAGACGCTCGCCGACGCGTCTGTCCTCCTCGCGACCAGTGCTGACAATTCGGTACTGATCCAGGCGCTCCGAGTCAAGGGCGTGGATGCGGCGCCCCTGGTCCCCGCGCTGGTCGCCCAGATCGGCCTGAACCAGCCAGTGCAGCAAGCAGCCGAGGAAATCGCAGGCAAGGCGGTGACGGTGGTGACCGCCACAGGCCGAAAGCAGTATCTGTATCCCAAGGACGACACCGTGTGGTTCGTGAGCGCCGAGGAACCCGGCCTGACGGAGATCTTCACGGCGCTTCCCTGAGGCGCTCGAAGGCCGCGGCGGATGACAGGACTGCCCGCGCGCGACCTGGGCACCGTCCGGCTCGCCGAGATGTTCGCCGAGGCCGGCTGTCCCCTGTGCCACCACCGTGAGCGGGCAGTCGTCCGGTACATCGAAGGGTTCATGTACGAGAGCGTGAACGACGTCGCCTTCAGGGCGTCGCTGGATTCCGCGCGAGGCTTCTGCCGGCAGCACACCCACGATGTGCTGGCGGGAGGGCGCCACCTGTCCGGCGGCATGCTGGGCAGCGCCATCCTGTTCGGCGCCGTGATGCGTGTCCGGGAACGGGAGCTGCGCGACGTGCATGATGCGGGCGCGCTGTCACGCGGACGGCGCGCACAGGAGGCGCTCCGGCCAGCTGCCTGCCTGGTGTGTGCGGAGGAAGGTGGCGTCGATGCCGCGGCCGTATCCAGCCTGGTCCGGTTGGCCGAAGAACCGGCGTGGGCTGCCGCGATCGGCCAGGCAGAGCTGTGCCTTGAGCACCTCGCGGTCCTGATGGCCGCGTCAGGACGGCCGCCGGGATGGTCCCAGATCGAGGACCGTCAGTTGGCCAGGATCGAGGGGCTTCGGCTGCTCGCGGACGGATTCGCACACAACTCCAGCCACGATCGGCTACATCTGATGACCACGGAGCAGATAGCGGCCCCTCCCCAGGCGGCCGCCTTCCTGGGCGGCGAGACGGCAACGAGGCGCGCCAGCACGCACTGAGGCGATCGATCGCGGCCCTGCGCCAACGGTCCCGAGCTCGGGCCGGACGCTCCGGGCCGCCGCCTCGTTGGCCGGCTCAGCCCTCGATAGGATCCGTCGAGACGAGGAGGGAGGCACAGCCGCCTGTCACGGTGATGTCGTAGCGATCCTCGGACAGGGCATACCCGGGTGGTTCCACGCTGGTCGAGCCGGACAGTGGCCCGATGGCGCGGCCGCCATCGACGATCACCCGTGCCACCTCACCCTGAGTCGAGATGCGGACCATGATCCCGGCCGGACGAAAGACGATGACCTCCGTCGAGCCACCACCGATGACGACCGGCACGGTTCCCTGGGGATGACCGAGGCGGAGCTTCACCGTCCCAGCTCCATGGCTCACACGCAGCGCCACGATGCGCGCCGCGGCAAGGTCCGCGTCCAGGGCGGATGTCCCATCGGGCGCGGCGATATCCCAGGGCAAGCGCGTCGACAGCGCGAACCGGCTGACCGTCTCGGTCGTGGAGGAGATGCGCCCCAGGAATTGGTGGAGGGCGTATCGGACCGTTACCTTGTCCGTCTCCAAAGTCACATCGGGCGAGGTCGGCTCATAGCTGGCGCGATACAGCTCCTCGATGGCCGGATCAGCTCGCAGCTCCACGCGCCCCGCACCGCCGACCAGACGCAGCACGGCATGTGCCTCGACCGCGGCGGGTGGGGTCACCTCGGGAGCGAACCCGGATGGTTCGGGTGCTGTGGGATCGGTCTCGGTATCTTCAGCCATGCGCCGCATCCCCCTGTGGTCCGCCCATCGGTGGGAGGGTAGCACCGGCTCGGCTGGGTGACAGGGCTCCTCAGCAACCGACGACCTGAAGAGCCGAAATGCCGATGAGCCATACACTTGCTTCCCATGCACGAGGACTCGGCCGCTGCAGCGGCCGCCCCCGAGGCCCCCGAGATGACTGCCCCGGGTCCCGACCAGCGACAGCCGATGGGAACGTCACCGCTCACGGGGGACCGGTCCCGAAGATCGCTGGCGGCCATCCTAGGTCCGCTGGTGCTGGTCGCACTCATGGTTGGCGTTGCGGTGTTGGCGATGCTCTCCGTGACGCCACAGCCGTCCGCCATCGCCCAGGACGCGCGGCCCGGGGATGCGGACCTGGTGGTGGCGGGACCGCCGACCGTCACGTGGGACCCTGCCAGGGCCGGTGACGCCGACTCAGCGGCGGTGCTGGCCCAGGTGTGGGAAGGGCTCACCGCCCTGGACCCTTCGGACCAGCCCCGACCGGCCCTCGCGGAACGCTGGGACGTCTCCGAGGGCGGCCGCCGGCTGACATTCACGCTCCGACCCGGCATCACGTTCAGCGACGGCTCACCCATCAGTGCCGCGGATGTCGTCCGGAGCTGGCTGCGCGTCGCAGATCCGGCGTCGCCTGGTCCGCTGTCCGGACTGCTCACCGATATCGTTGGTGTGCAGGCGTACCTCCGAGGCGACGCGACAGCATCGGATGTGGGCATCCGGGCCCTCGGTGACACGGTGGTCGTCGATTTCATCCGTCCGGCGGCATGGTTCCCAGCCGCTGCGGCCTCCCCGACCCTGGCCATCGTGCCAGTGTCCATGCCAGCGGCCGCAGTGGGCCCGGTGCTGCCCGAAGACCTGGTGGTATCAGGCGCGTATGTGCCCTCCTCACAGGACTCGACCGGCTTCCTGCTCACGGCAAATCCTCGGTACTGGGCTGGTGTCCCACCGATCGGGCGCATCCGTCAGACCACATCGCTGGACGGCAGTGAGGTGCAGGCATTCCAGGATGGGAGCGTGGACTACGTCGGCATCAAGCCGGACGATGCTTCGTGGATCAGGTACGACCGAACCCTCGGCCCGCAGCTCCGCCGCTCGGATGGCATGTCCGTGGAATATCTCGGGTTTGACACGAGTCGCCCACCATTCGATGACCCGCGGGTCCGCCAGGCGTTCGCTTGGGCCGTGGACTGGGCCGCCCTGGTGAGACTCGGGGACCCCGATGCGACCGCGGCAACCTCGATCGTGCCGACCGGTGCCGCCGGTCGCGGGTCTGGGGATTTCAGCCCGCGATACGACCCCGAGGCTGCCCGTCGCGCCCTTGCGGACGCCGGGTATCCAGGTGGTGCTGGCTTCCCACCCGTGACCCTGGTCACGAACGGGTCGGATTTCCAGGAGGGTGTCCTGGACTCGATCCATCGGGTCCTGGGCATCACCCTGATCTCGGAGGTGATGCCCTACCCGGACTACTCCGATCGTCTGGCCACCGATCCGCCGCTCATGTGGGATCTGGGCTGGGTCGCAGACTATCCTCACGCCAACGACTTCCTGGGCCTCCTGCTCGAGACCGGGAGCCCCAGCAATCCGGGCGCTTGGAGCAACCCCGACTTCGACGCCGCCCTCGATGCCGCAGCATCGACGGAGGATGCCGCCACCCAGGCAAGCCACTACGAGGACGCCCAGCGGATCGTGCAGGACCAGGTGCCGGTGATCCCGCTGCGCTACGGCCAGGACTGGGCGCTCAGCCGCGACGGTCTGCTGGGTGCATCCCGGTCTGGACTTGGCATCGTGCGCTATGCCGGCCTCGAATGGGCTCCACAGTGACACGAGGCAGCGGCCGTCGATCCAGCAACGTCGTGCGGGTGGTCCTCGCCATCGTCGTGCTGACGATGGTCCTGGGCATGATCCTGGCTGGTGCGTCCGTCCAGGTGCGGGCGGCCTCCGATGTCGTGTTCGACCCACCGACCGCGAGCGGGAGCCTGACCATGCCACTGTCGTTCGGCACCACCTTCCGTTCCGAGTCGCCGCCCGAAAGGGTCGAGCTGCTGTCCCGACTGTCGGGTGCGCCCAGTGATCTCGTGCGCAACGTACAGGCACGCAAGCAGGCCGACGGCAGCTTCGCTGCCGACCTGGTCCAGACGGGGTTCACGCCCGCGAACTCACGCATCGAATACCGCTTCCGCGTCACGACACCCTCGGGTGTCAGCATCGGGCCGGTCGGGACCTTCACCGTCGCCGACGACCGGTTCGCGTGGCGCACGCTATCCAGCGACACCGTCACCCTCCACTGGTACGACGGCGACGAAGCCTTCGCGCAGCGAGCCGTGGACATCGGCCAGCACGCGATCGACCAGGCCGCGGCCATGTTGGGTGTGAGCGACGTCCGGCCGGTGGACTTCTTCATCTACTCCACGGACGAAGCGTTCCGTGGTGCGCTGGCGCCTGGTGCGCGTGAACACGTCGGTGGTCAGGCCAACCCGTCCACCCGGACGATGGTCGGTGACATCACTCCCAGCGACGTCGATTCGGACTGGGTCGATACCCTGGTCACCCACGAGCTCACGCACATGGTGTTCGCGGACGCCACGGACAACCCGTATCACTTCCCGCCGCGCTGGCTCAACGAGGGTCTCGCGGTATACCTTTCGGAGGGATACACGGATGGCGACCGGTCGCAGGTCGCCCATGCAGCCGCGTCCGGCTCCCTGATGCCGCTGGCCGGGCTCACCGGGTTCTTCCCGACCACGTACGATCGCTTCAGCCTGGCGTACGCCGAGAGCGTGTCGGCCGTCGACCACTTCATCGACACCTACGGCAGGGACAGACTGGTGCAGCTGATCACTTCCTATCACGACGGTGTTACCGACGACCAGGCGTTCCTGGCCGCGACTGGTGGTGACTTCCAGGCATTCGACGACGCCTGGATCGCCGCACAGGGCACAAGCCGACCGAAGCCCTACGGTCCCGTGCCGGCCCCAGTCGGCCCACTGCCAGCCGGCTGGTCGGGTCCCCCAGACCTTCCGTTACCGGCAGCGCCCTGACATGGGCGACCCAGCGGCCGGACCCCGGATGACGGCGACCGCCCCGGACCATCCGGACTCGGACATCTCGCAGGCCCGCGGGGTCCTTGCCAACCCGAAGTTCCTGGCCCTCTTCCTGTCCCAGATCCTGACCCAGGTCGGCGGCAACATGGTGCTGTACGGCCTCACCATCCAGGTCTACTTCCTGACCCAGTCCACGACCTCGACCGCGCTGCTGCTACTGACCTTCCTAGTGCCGGCGGTCGTGTTCGGCGCCATCGCTGGCGTCTTCGTGGACCGCTACGACCGACGCAAGATCCTCATCTGGACCAACGTCGCCCGGGGACTGCTGTTCCTGGCGCTCATCGCCTTCGACCAGAACCTCGTGGTCATCTACATCATCACCGCGGTCGTGGCCACGCTCACAACGTTCTTCGCACCCGCCGAGACGGCGATGATCCCGCTGGTGGTCAAGCGCACCGACCTGATGACCGCCAACGGCCTGTTCGTGCTGGGCTTGCAGGCGTCGTTCGCGCTCGGCTTCGCGGTCCTGGGTCCGTTGGTGCTGGCCGTGACCGGCGTCAACGCCCTCATCGGCATCGTGGCGGGCACCTACCTTGTGGCGGGAGTCCTGTGCTGGACACTGCCTGCGGCGCCGTCGCTGCTGCGGGATATCGCCAGTGACGCCGTGCGCCAGGTCGGGGTCGCCGTCCGGGCGACCCTGTCACAGCTCAAGGACGGGCTGGTCTACATCAAGGACCACAAGGACATCTTCTGGGCGCTGACGTACCTCACGGTGACGTCCTCTCTCATCGGGGTGCTGGGAGTGTTGGGACCTGCGTTCGCCGTGAAGGCACTCGGCCTCCAGCCGACCGATTTCTGGGTGCTGGTGCTGCCACTCGGCATCGGCCTGGTCATCGGCATCCTGATCCTGCACTTCTTCGGCAGGTTCGTGCCCCGGAAGCGGCTCATCGAGATCGGCCTCGTCGCGTTGGGTATCTCACTGCTCATCCTCGGTGCAGCACAGGGACTCGGCCTGCCGAGCGATGGTCTGCTGTCACTTCGAAATGTGAGTGTCCTGGTGGCATTCACCGCGGGCATCTCGTACGCGTTCGTCGCGGTGCCCGCCCAGACCGCGCTCCAGGAGGAGCTCCCGGAAGACGTCCGGGGACGCGTGTTCGGCGTCCTGAACACGCTCGTGAGCCTCGCCAGCTTCCTGCCCATCATCATCGTGGGTCCGGTGGCGGATGTCATCGGGCCGACCGCCGTGATCATGCTCTGCGCGGGCATCGTTGGCGCGACCGCGATCGCGTCGTTCTTCTGGTCGCCGGCGATGGACGCCACGGGCGCACCAGCCGAGTCCTACCAACCAGTCGACCCAATGACGGTCGCGGCGCAGGCCACGTCCTTGACCCAGCCCGTCAAGCTGCGCTACGTGGAGATCCCCAGCGGCCCGTCGCCCATCGACTACATGGCGTCACCGGTCGTGCCCGGACGCGCCGGACCGGCCGAGCACTCCGGGGGGCCTGACGTGCACGGACACGACTGATGGGCGAGCAGCCATATGTCGTGGTCGTGTTCACGGGCGGCACCATCTCCATGCTGCCCGACCCGGTGACAACGGCCGCTGTCCCCACGCTGAACGGTGCCGCGATCCTGGCGCGGACACCCGACCTCGATGCCATCGCGACGCTTGAGGCGATCGACTGGGGGCTGGTTCCCGCCTCCCACCTGGGATTCCCGCAACTGCTGGAGATCGCCCGCCTGCTCCGAGATCACCTCGCACGTCCCGAAGTCGACGGCGTGGTCGTGGTCCAGGGCACCGACGTGATGGAGGAGACCGCGTTCGCCTTCGACCTCCTGGTCGATTCCCCGAAGCCCGTGGTCGTGGTCGGGGCGATGCGATCGGCCGGCGATCCGGGCTACGAGGGACCCGCCAACCTCCGGGACGCCATCCGGGCCGCCGCGGCGCCCGCCCTGGAGGGCCAGGGGACCGTGGTCGTCATGGGTGGCGCCATCCTGCCTGCCGACGACGTGGTCAAGACGCATACCGACGCCTATGACACCTTCCAGGCCGTGAACGATGGACCCATCGGCCGCGTCTGGTCGTGGGGGGTGGTCCTCCGACGGGCACGCCTCGGGCGTCGCCTGCTGCCGG
The DNA here is from genome assembly GCA_963760625.1 of uncultured Chloroflexia bacterium. Lineage (GTDB taxonomy): Bacteria > Chloroflexota > Limnocylindria > Limnocylindrales > CSP1-4 > JAFMJV01. Next base: position 46,164 of record CAVXDU010000002.1, on the reverse strand, counting down.
AGATCCCGGCCGAAGCCGCGGAGCCAGTGCCGCTCATCACGGTCACGGTCGCGACCGACGGGGCCCTGGTGCGCGCCGCCACCGCCATGGGTGCCCGGGGTATCGTCGTCGCCGCGACAGGGAGCGGTAATACCGATCCGGACGTGCTGGTGGCCGCGACACAGGCGATGTCGTCGGGCATCCCCGTGGTCCTCGCCACGCGATGCCTGGCCGGGCAGGTGTCGGGGGGGTACGGGTTCCCCGGCGGCGGCGCCCAGTGGCTCGAGGCGGGAGCCATACCGGCCGGTTCCCTCGGTGCTCCCAAGGCACGCGTGGCGCTCGCCCTGGGTCTGGGCGTCGGCCTCGACGATACGGGGTTGCGCCGACTCCTCGCGGGTTGACCGGCCCCGCCGATCGGCTGATCGTCGGCCGCATCGCGACCCTCGCCGGGCCCTCCGGCCTTGGGTACGTAGAGTCGATCGCCATCCGCGATGGGGTCGTCCTCCACGCCGGCGACCTGACGGTGGTCGAGGAGCTCGCGGGAGCGCGCACCGAGCGCTGGCGACTGGCGCCCGGCACGTGTGCCATGCCCGGCATCACGGACGCTCATCTGCACCTGGGAGTGGCCGCCATGGCGGCCGCGGGTGTCCGACTCGGCGGGCTTCTCGATCGGGACGCGGTGTGGGCGGCCATAGCCGATGCACACGCTCAGCGGATCTCAGCAGGCGATGTCGACGGCTGGCTGCTTGGTGACGGCTGGTCCATCGACCAGATGGGTGGCTGGCCGACGGCCGCTGACCTGGAGCGGATCGCCCCGGCCCGACCGGTCGCCCTCTGGAGCCACGACCACCACGCTCGCTGGGCCAGCCAGACGGCGCTGACGCTGGCGGGGATCCACGGTCCGGATCGCGGCACCACGGGCCTGGTGCGGCTGGACGAGCAGGGCACTCCCACGGGCGTGCTACATGAGTCCGCGGCCACATTGGTAGACCGGGTCATCCCCGACGCTACGCCGGCGGCCCGGGTCAGCGCCCTGGAGAGCTACGCGCACGCCCTGGCGGTCCTGGGGGTGACCGGGGTGCACGACCCGGGCGACCTCGCGGTCCCGATCTCGATCGACTCGGGGCCGGGTTTCTTTCGCGAGCTTGCCGAAGGTGGACGCCTGCCGCTCCGGGTCGCCGCATCGGTCCGCGCGATCCAGCTCGATGCTGCGGTCGCCGTCGGCTTGCGAACGGGGCACGGCATCGGCCGGTACCGCGGCGGCTGGCTCAAGTTGTTCGCGGATGGTGCCCTTGGTTCACGCAGCGCGGCACTCCTGCGCCCCTATGAGCCCGACGACCCGGCTGGGGTTCCGACGGGTGGCCCGTCCGGGATGGTCACCGGCTCTCCGGTGGAGTGGCGTCGGCTCGCGGCGCGCGCTGCGGCGCACGGGATCGCGACCCAGATCCACGGTATCGGGGACGCGGCAGTCCGAACCGCGCTCGATGTCCTGGAGGCCGCGCCACGGGTGCCCGGGGTAGCTCATCGGGTGGAGCATGCGCAGCTGGTCGATCCGGCAGACGTGCCGAGGTTCGCGCGCAGCGGCATCGCCGCATCGGTCCAGCCCTGCCATCTATGTTCGGACGCCCCGGCTGCCCGCATGGCCTGGGGCGACCGGGTCCGCCATGCGTTTCCGCTCGCTGCCCTCGCTACGAGTGGTGCCCTCATCCCAATGGGAACGGATGCTCCGGTCGAGTCACCGGACCCTTGGCGCAACCTTGCGGCGGCCGTCCTTCGGCGAGACCCGGCCTGGCCCGATGACGTCCTGGCGTTCGTACCTGACCAGGCCATCACCCTGGAACGGGCGATCCGCGCGGCCTGCCTCGATCCGGCGTTGTCGCTGGGTCCCTCCGGCCCCGGTTCACGCGGAGCTGGCCGACTCGTCCCCGGCAGCCCCGCCGACCTGATCGTCATCCCCGATGACGGATTGCGGGACCCGGGCCACCGCGGTGAACACCTCGCCGCCACGCGGCCGATGGCCGCTCTCATCGACGGCGTGCTCGTTCACCAGGATCCTTCGTTCGACCCCTGAGTCCGTGAGGCCCGCGGTCGTGACCGGGCCAGACGGCAAGTGAGCTCGACCGCGCCGCTCACGAAGCCGATGGCGTGGCAGCCGCGCGCAGCTGTTCGGCAGCGTCCTCGGGGGTGATGTCCCGTTGAGGCTCCGCGAGCAGCTCGTAGCCGACCATGAACTTCCTGACGCTCTGCCGAAGCAGGGGCGGCAGGATGTGAGCATGCGACTGCCAGTGCGCCGTGTCGATGCTGCCGAAGGGAGCCTGGTGCCAGCCCATCGAATATGGGAACGGGCGCTGGAACAGGCCATCGTACCGACGCAGGAGCCGGCTCAAGACAAGGGCCAGCGAGTCACGCCGGGCAGGCTCGAGATCCGCAAGCCGGGCCGCCGGCGCGATCGGCAGGACGAGGGTCTCGTACGGCCAGGCGGCCCAGTACGGCACCACGACGAGCCAGTCCGCATCCTGCTCGACGACACGCGGGCCATCCAACTCCTGCGCGGCGTAGGCGAGCAACATCCGCTGCGCGTGTTCGGCATGGTAGGCCAGCTGATTGGCATCCTCGCGGTGCGCATCGGTGGGCAACGCGGAACCAGCCCAGATCTGACCGTGTGGATGGGGGCTGGAGGCACCCATCTCTGCGCCACGGTTCTCGAACACCTGGACCCAGCGGTACCGGTCACCAAGTTCCGTGGTCTGGTCCGCCCACATGTCGACGACCGCGCGGATGTCGACCACGTCCATGCTGGACATGCCCAGGTCGTGGCGCGGTGAGTAGCACACGACGCGGCTCGTCCCGCGCTCGCCCTCTGCGATGAGGAGCCCATCGGTCCGCCGGTCGATCGGGCTGTCAGGCTGCAGCGCGGCGAAGTCGTTGGTGAACACGAATGTGCCAGGGTAGTCCGGGTTGCGTTCCCCGTTTGCGCGGACATTGCCGGGGCACAGGTAGCACCTGGGGTCATGACGGGACGGTTCCACTCGCGTCGCGCTCTCGCGACTCCCGTTCCAGGGTCGCCGCGTACGCCCCACCGAGACCAGCACCCACCTGCCGAGCAGCGGATCGTAGCGCCGGTGCGGTTGAGACTGTGACCCGACGACCGCGTTGGCCTTTCCGGGCCGGGTCACCCGGGTCACAGCGAGTCGTCCCGGACGATGTCCGTCGGCCACGCCACGAGGTCGCCGATGCGCTGGGTCTCGCCTGCGATATGGAGTTCCCGGACTTGGCCTTCGAGCGCGGCGCGCGCGGGCTCGGACAATCCCGGGTCGGAGATCGATCAGGTCGGCCTGCGAAAAACGGGCGATAGTGCTGACGCCGATGACACCCCATTTCGTGTGATCGGCGACCACCACCAGCCGACGCCCCGCGTCCACGAGTGCCCGGTCTGTCTCCGCCTCGAGCATGTTGGGAGTCGTGAAGCCAGCCCGGGCGTCCATGCCATGGACACCCATGAGCACGAGATCCACGTTCACGGTGCGCAGCGCCGCTACCGCGAACGGTCCGGCCAGGGCGTCCGAGGGGGTGCGGATCCTCCGGTCAGCATGACCGTCTGGTCGGAGCGACCGCCGTGATACAGCACGTCGGCGACCGGCACCGAGTTGGTGACCACGGTCAGCCGGGGCACGTCCAGGAGTCGGCGGGCGACGGCATATGTGGTCGTGCCAGCGGAGATGGCGATGGCCTGTCCGGGATTCACGAGCGCCGCGGCGGCGTCGGCGATGAGCTCCTTGGCCTCCTGCTGGAGTGTCACCTTGGCGCTGAAGCCCGGTTCGAACAGGGCGCTGGCCGGGACCGTCGTTGCGCCGCCGTGCACCTTCTCCAGCAGGCCCTGCTCGTGGAGCAACTCCAGGTCGCGCCGGATGGTCATGTCCGACACTTCCAGTTCGCGCACCAAGTCCGCAACGCGCACCCCGCCGTCGGTGCGCACGCGGTCCAGGATGTACGCATGACGCTGTCGAGCCAGCAAGCCCGGACTCCCTCCCTGATGTGCCCGTTCAAGTCTCCCGCGCAATCGGGCGAAAGTCAACAAAACCCAACGTGCACGCGTGGTCACGGTTGCGGATCATTGACGATCCGGGAGCAGCGTCGATACACTCGGTCCAACTCTGTTTGTTTCTGTTGGACAGCCCGATACAGGAGTGCGATCGGCCGACGAACTGCAGAGGATCGGGACTCCGGCCAGCTCGGAGTCCAAGAGGAGGAGGCTGAGCCACTGGGAGGACACGGCGGACCAGACTCTACCTGCACGGACATCGGAGGGTTGTCTCATGAACGGTTCCGGATCCACGTCGAACTCGCCGTCGCGGCGGAGACATGTGTCCATGCTCACGGGCATGGCGATGGCAGTAGCAGTGATGGTGCCTACCGCCGCCCCGGTCGGCGCCCAAAGTCCCGCAGCACCACCGGTCCCAGGCAAGTTCTGTGAGGGAATGAACATCACGTTCTTCCCGGGCGGGACACCAGGAGGTCCGTTCGAGACGGTAGTCCACAACGGCGCACAGATAGCCGAGGCGGCGTTCGGGCCAACCGTCAAGTACGTGTGGTCGGACTGGGACCCGCTCAAGATGGTCACACAGTTCGGGGAGGCCGTCGCGACCAAGCCGGATGGCATCGCCATCATGGGACACCCAGGTGACGTCTCCTTCGACACCGCCATCGACGATGCCGCGAGTCAGGGGATCATCGTCACCGTGATGAACACGGAACTCCCACTGGCCCAGGCGAAATACGCCAGCCAGGGGACCGGCTATGTCGGCGCGGTCCTCAAGGATGCCGGCAGGGACCTCGCCAACGAGACGATCGCGCGAGGCGGCCTGAAGTCCGGCGACAAGGTCTTCGTCTGGGGTCTCAAGGCCCAGGCCGGACGAGGCGAGCGCACACTCGGCATCACCGACGCGCTCGAAGCCGCGGGCATGAAGGTGGTCTACCTGGAGATCGACACAGCCACGAACAAGGACCCGCTGCAAGGTGTGCCGACGTTCACGGGCATGGCCACGTCGAATCCAGACCTGAAGGCCATCATCATCGACCACGGGAACATGACCTCCACCATCCCGACGTACATGCAGGCAGCGGGCCTGGCGCCCGACAGCGTGTATGCGTCCGGCTTCGACCTGAGCCCAGCCACGGTCCAGGGCGTCAAGGATGGATTCGTCGACCTGGTCATCGACCAGCAGGAGCTCTTGCAGGGCTTTGAGGCCATCGCGCAGTTGTGCCTGAGCCACGCCTTCGGTGTCGGCGGCCTGTTCATCAATACCGGCGCCGGCTTCGTGGATGCGAGCAACATCGACATCGTCTCCCAGCTCGTGGCGAAGCAGCTGCGGTAGACGCCTCAGGCATCCCAGGGACGTGAATCGCACAGCCGCCGACGTGGGCAGGTGCCCTCGTCGGCGGCTCTGTCTCGTGGCATCGCGATGACAGTCGCGGACGAGGAACCTGGCCAGTCCGGGGGCCCGGTACCGCGCCTGGAGCTTCGGCATGTGTACAAGTCGTTCGGTGGCGTCCAGGTGCTGCAGGACGTCGACTTTCGGCTCTTTCCGGGTGAGGTCGTAGGCCTCCTCGGCGACAATGGGGCCGGCAAGTCCACCCTCATCAAGATCCTCACCGGAGTGCACCAGCCGGACCGGGGCGAGATCCTGTTCGCCGGACGATCGGTGACCGACCTCACGGTGCAGAGGGCCCGAGAGCTCGGGGTCGAGACGGTCTTCCAGGAGCGGGCCCTGGCGGAGCAGCTGCCGCTGTGGCGGAACATCTTCATGGGGCGCACCATCACCGGCCGCCTGGGCTTCCTCAAGGTCGGTGAGATGCGGCGCATCACGGCTGAGTTGATGCAGCACTCGATGGGCTTCACGTCGGCTGTCCTGACACCTGAGACGTCGGTGACGGGCCTCTCTGGAGGGGAACGCCAAGGTTTGGCGATCGTTCGCGCGCTCCACTTCGAAGCGGACATCATCATCCTCGACGAGCCGACCATGGGCCTGTCCCTGAAGGAGACGGAGAAGCTGCTCCACTTCGTCAGTGGCATCCGCTCGCGCCGGCAAGTCGGCGGTCTTCATCGATCACAACATCTTCCATGTGTACTCGGTCGCCGACCGCATCGTGGTCATCGATCGGGGGAGGGTCGCCGGGGAGTTCCCCACTGCGCGCTACTCCTTGAACGAGCTGATGGACATCATGCGCGAGGTCGCGGAGGTGGGCACCTACACCGAACAGGCACGCTACCGGGACGGCGGCGATCCGACGCCGGCCGGGCCCGTGGGGCCGGCCGAGACGTCAGCGTGACGTCCGCGACAACGGCTGCCAACGCCCACAGCACACGGCGGAGTCTCGCCGCATTCGCGACGCGCTGGTCCTCGCAGATCGGCATCACGGTCGCGTTCCTGCTGTTGTGGCTGGCGTTCATCGTGCTGGCGCCCACCACCTTCCTGTCCGAACGGATCTACCTCTCGTTCGCGCAGACCACTCCCTATTTCGCCATCGTGGCCATGCCGCTGACACTGGTCATCATCAGCGGCGACATCGACCTCTCCTTCCCTTCCATCATGGCCCTCGGCATGGTCGGGTTCGTGTGGGTCTGGAATGCCACCGGCTCCGTCGAGATCGCGATCGCTTCGTCCCTGCTGGTAGGGTCGCTCGCCGGTTTGTTCAATGGGCTCGTCGTAACCTTCGTCGGCATCCCATCCCTTGTCGTGACCATCGGCACCCAGTTCCTGTTTCGTGGCCTGACGCTCGTTCTCGTCGCAGGTACGAGTTCCGCCCTGGTGGGCACCAAGGGTTCCGGCGCATACGGGGTGATGGTGGGCAAGCTTCTCAACATCCCGATGGAGTTCTTCTGGCTGGTGGTGTTCACGATCGCGGCCTGGGTGCTGCTCAATCGGCATCGCCTCGGGCAGAACACCTACGTGATCGGTGATAACAAGCAGGCGGCAAGACTGATGGGTGTGCCGATCCGAAGGACGCGCATCATCCTGTTCGTCCTCATGGGACTCGCCGCCGCATTCGCAGGTCTTCTGGCCAGCCTCCGGGTCGTCAACTTCTACCCCAGCATGGGTGACGGCTACCTCCTGCCGACGCTCGCGGCCGTGTTCGTTGGCGGGACCTCCGTATTCGGTGGGCGAGGCAGCATCTGGGGCACGTTCATCGGTGCGTTCATGATCGGCGGCATCACCGCCGGTATCGTGGCCGTCGGGCTGACGGACTACTACACCGGCCTGATCTACGGCGCCGTGATCCTGGTGTCGGTGTCCATCCACGCCGTCCTGCAGCGACGTTTCGAACGATGACGACCGCGGGGCAGTGAGGCGGTCAGGCGCTGAGCTCCCCCGCACCAGCAACCGCCCGGACCTGCCACATCCTGGGCGTCCTGCCCGTGCGGGTGGGGTACTCCCGTTCGACGCGCGCCCACAGGCCATCGACCGCGTCTGGCAGGGCGAGCGCGACGATGCAACCTCCGAATCCGCCGCCCGTCATCCGCGCCCCGATGACGCCGGGCGTGGCTGAGGCGACGTCCACCAGGAGATCCAGTTCCGGACAACTGACCTGGAACAGATCGCGCAACGAGGCATGGCTGGCCGCGAACAGCTCACCGATGGCCCTGCGATCCCCCGCCCCGAACGCCTCCACAGCCTGGAGCGTGCGTGCGTTCTCCTCGATCACGTGGCGCGCCCGCCTGGCAGCTACCGGGTCCAGTACCGGGGCCGCGGCCTCCAGCATGGCCAGGTCGCAGTCGCGAAGGGCACGGACGCCCGGCTGCAGTCGTCGCACGGCAGACACGGCCCGCTCGCAATCTGCCCGCCGCTCGTTGTACGCCGAGGAAACAAGGGTCCGCGGTACGCCGGAATGGATGACCAGGATGACGAGCTCGCCTGGCAAGGCCACCGGCTCGTACTCCAGGCTGCGGCAATCGAGCAGGACTGCGGACCCCGCGACGCCGCACGCCGACGCGAACTGGTCCATGAGACCGCAGTGCATACCCACGTACTCGTTCTCGGCACGCTGCGCGATGCGCGCCATCTCCAGGGAAGACACCCCGGTCCCCGCGGCAGGTGATAGTGCCCAGGCAGAGACCAGTTCGAGGGCGGCAGACGAGGACAGGCCGGCCCCCTCCGGCAGGGTGCTCGCGAGCAGTCCCCTGAAGCCACGTACCGTCAGCCCGGCACGAGCCATCTCCAATGCGGTCCCGGCCACGTAGTCGGTCCAGCGGCTCATCGGCGCGCCGACCACGGCGACATCGACCGAGGCGGTCTCACCAGTCGAGGCCAGGGTCAGCGTCGCCAGACCATCGTCGGTCGGGCGGAATGCGACCGCGATCTCCAGGTCGATGGCGGCCGGCAGCACGAAACCATCGTTGTAGTCGGTGTGCTCACCAATGAGATTGACCCTGCCGGGGGCGCGTACGACACGGACCAGGTCCGGGTCACCCGCGGCACCCGTGAGGGCTGCCAGGCGACCGACCATCCGGTCTCGATCGATGCTCTCGTGCATGCCAATGGTCATCGAGCCATCGTACGCGACGATCCGGGTGGCATCGGCTAGAGTCCGCTCGGAGCCGACCGGGGAGGGGGCCAGGCTCCCCAGGGAGGTGCGGCGGGATGCCGACGGGACGTGTCCGCGTGTATGCGGGGATCGTGGTCGCCGTGGTGACGGCCGCCGCCATCGGTGCCAGTCCGGTTGCCGCAAGCCGAACGTCGAGGATGACCGATGCTCCGGCCAGGATCTCCGCGACGTCCGAGGCTCCGGTTCCTTGCCCCCAGGTCCTGGGCGAGTCCGCGATCAACACGGGCATGGCGGGCACCGGCTGGACCGTGACCAGCGGGGATGCTCCGCGCGCATTCCGGGTCAGGGTCCTGGGCACCCTTCAGGACGGTATCGCACCTGGCCGGGACCTGGTCATCATCAAGGTCAGCGACCTGCCCGGTAAGCATGTCATCAGCCAGGGGAACGGCATCTGGGCCGGCATGTCAGGGTCCCCGGTCTATCTGGGTGGCAAGCTCGCCGGCGCCATCTCGTACGGCTTCTCCGAGGGCCCGTCGCGGATCGGCGGCATGACGCCCGCGGCCCAGATGCAGCGCATCGCCAGCTCCGTCGCCAGCCGATCTCGGGCGTCGTCTTCTGAGCGCACGACCGTCCGGCTGTCGAGTTCGTTGCGTGGCGTCGTGGCACGCGACGCGGGGATCATGGCCGATGACGTGCCCACACTGCGACGCCTGGCGGTACCGATGATCGTCTCGAGTCCCAGGGGTGCCCTTGGCAGGCGGCTGACGGCCGCACTTCGACGCGAGTTCGGCACCATCCGGGTGATGGCCGGCGCGTCCGCCAGGGCGTCCGCTGCCGCGCCACTCGCTGGCGCTCCTGTACCTGGAGGCAACATCGCGGCGGTGATCTCCAGCGGCGATGTGACGGTCGCTGCGGTCGGTACCACGACTTCGGTGTGCGGGGCTGACGTCCTGGCGTTCGGACATCCCATGACCGGCAACGGCAAGGTGGCATTCGGTGCTGCCCGCGCGAGCGCCATCACCATCGTGGACGACCCCGGCGGTACGCCGTTCAAGATGGCCAACATCGGCGGGATGTTCGGTCTGGTCGACCAGGACCGGCAATCCGGGATCCACGGCATCATCGGCAGGCGGCCGCGCGGCATACCGGTGGTCGCACGCGTGCGGTCCACCGAGTCTGGGCACATCCGGACGGGCAGGACGTCGGTGACCACGTCGTCCTGGGTACCCATCGTGGCCGCCAACCATCTGCTCTCGGACATCCTGGCGACCGCCGACCGGGAAGGACCCGGGACCGCGATCATGACCTGGACGATCCGGGGCACCCGACCAAGCGGCGCACACTGGTCCCTGGTGCGTTCCGACCGAGTCACGACGACCGAGAGCCTGGCCCTTGACGCGGGACAGACCCTGCTGGATCTGCTGACCGCGATCGACCAGACCCCCGCTGAGAAGGTGCGCTTCGATGGCGTGACCATGAACGTGACCGTCAGCCCACAGGTCAAGAGCTACATCATCCGGAGCGTGCAGGTGTCCCGAAATGGGGGATCCTTCCGCGACCGGACGTCCATCGCCGCACATCCCGGAGACCGACTCCGCTTCAAGGTGCGGCTCAAGATCTACAAGGGCGGCTTCGCTACGGCCATCATCGGCCTGACGGTGCCCGCGACCGCCACCGGCAGCGGCTTCGTGACCATCGGAGCCGACTCGTTGGCTGCCGACTGCTCGTTCGACACGACCCAGTGCCCGACCTCCTTCAACGGCCTCCTGGGAGCGCTGCGCGACGCACCCGGCAACGACGACCTCGAGGCCAGCCTGGACCTGTCGGGCTTCGAGGAGGGCGGCACGAAGGTCACGGCCACGAAACGGCTGGACAAGGTCGTCGAGGGAAGCATCGAGTTGCCCATCGACGTCCAGTGACTGACACGGATTCGGCCTCGATGGGCAGTCGCCAGGCGACGGTCCGGGGGACACCGAATCCCTTTGATCAGGCCAGGTCCTCCGCACGGATGGGGAGGTGGCGGATCCGACGCCCGGTGGCCGCGAATACCGCGTTGAGGAGCGCAGGCGCGACCGGCGGAACTCCCATCTCGCCCATACCGCTCGGGTCCCTGGAACTCGGTACCACATGGATCTCGATGCTCGGCATCTCGTCCATGCGGAGGATCGGATAGTCCAGGAAGCTCGACTGCTCGATCCGTCCGCCGCTCAGGGTGATCTCCTGGCGCAGCGCGGCCGACAACCCGAAGACGATACCGCCCTCCATCTGCGCCTCCACGCCGATGGGGTCGATGACGATGCCGGGGTCGACCGCGCACACGACACGCCTGACCCGCAGTTCGCCGTCGATCACCGAGACCTCGATGACCATCGCTGCGGGCGTGGCCTCGTGGGTCGTGTGGGCAGCCATGCCGCGGCCCCACCCGTCTGGCAGCGGTGTACCCCAGCCTGCCTTCTCCGCTGCCAGTTCGATCACCGGCAGCAGTTGCTGTGCGCCGAGCGTCCGGTACAGGTCGAGGACGTCGACACCCCTGGCGGTCGCCAGCTCGTCGATGAAGCAGTTGTTCGCGAGCGCGTCATCGAGGTTGTCCACGGAACGCCAGGCTCCGCCCGGCAGGCTGTCGTCCGTCTCCTTGCGGCCGGCGGTCTGCCCCGGAGCGTCCTGCGGGGCGCTCCGGTAGCTGAGGCTGAATGGGTGGTAGAAATCGTGCTGGATGTCGTCCTCGCGTGTCCAGAAGACCTTGACCGGCGCCCGCACGGCCTTCGATATCTCGACCGCCTCGGTCACATAGTCCGCCTTGAGCCGTCGTCCGAACGCGCCGCCTATGAGCGGCACGTGGACCGTCACAGTTCCTTCCGCAAGTCCCGCCGCTTCAGCTGCCGCGAGCCGCGCGTCCTGGCGATTCTGGGTGGGAGCCCAGACCTCGCAGCTCTCGTCCTGCACGTCGGCCACGCACACCATCGGTTCCATCGGGACGTGCGCGAGGTACGGGACTTCATAGACCGCTTGGACGACGCCGGGCTCGTGGGTCACCGCCAGACGCATTGCGGTTTCCTCGCGGATAGAGTCGGAGTCCAGCGCGCTGGTGTCTCCCTCATCCCACGTCACGCCCAGCGCGGCACGTCCGCGGAGGGCGGACCAGGTCGAATCGGCGACCACGGCCACACCGGTACTGACCTCGACCACCTGCCGGACACCGTCGACGGCAAGCGCAGGACCTGGGTCGAAGGCCGACACGTTGCTACTGACGGTCGGGGGACGCGCGACCGTCGCCACCAGCATCCCTGGGATGCGGATGTCGCTGGCATATGTCGCCCGACCGGTCACGTACGTCGGGCCATTCATGTCGGCGACGGGCTTTCCGATGAGGCGGAAGTCCACGGCGTCCTTGAAGGAGACGTCCTCCATGGAGGGGACCTGTAGCTGCGAGGCAGCTTCGACGAGAGCACCGTAGGGCACCCGGTCGCCAGTCGCGTCGTGGACCACGACACCGTTCTCGGTACGGCACGCTGCCGCATCCACGCCCCAGGTCGCGGCAGCTGCCGCGACGAGCATCGTCCGCGCCGTCGCGCCGGCAGCACGGAGCTCCCAGTACGAGCGGGCGACGCTGTAGGAGCCGCCGGTCACCTGGTCGCCGTAGATGGGGTCAGGCGGCGCGTGCTCGACCCGGACGGACGCCCAGTCGGCATCGAGCTCATCGGCGAGGATCATCGGCAAGGATGTGTCCACGCGCTGCCCCATCTCGGAGCGATGCACCTGCAGCGTGACCGTCCCGTCGCCGTCGATGCGCAGGTACGCATTCGGCGCGAACGACGTCGCGGGTTCCGCCCGGTCCATCACCCCGGTCGCATCGGGCGGTCCGCTGTCGCTTCCAAGGCGGAAGCCAAGCACGAGCGCCGACCCGCCCATGGCCGTCGCCTGCAGGAAGGAGCGACGGCTCATGTCGGGGTTCACGCGGTACCTCCCAGCTCCGCAGCCCGGTGGATCGCGGCCCGGATGCGTTGGTACGTCCCACAGCGGCAGAGGTTTCCGGACATCGCCAGCTCGATGGCCGCGTCGTCGGGCGCGTGGTTGCTCGCAAGCAACGCAACTGCGGTCATGAGCTGCCCGGGCTGGCAGTAACCGCACTGGGCCACATCGAGCTCGAGCCATGCTCGCTGCACGGGATGTGAGCCGTCGGGCGACAGGCCCTCGATGGTCGTGACGTCCCGCCCGGTCACGCTGCTCGCTGGCGTCATGCACGAGCGGACAGCCCGGCCGTCCACATGGACAGTGCACGAGCCGCAGACCCCCATGCCGCAGCCGTACTTCGTCCCGGTCAGGCCGAGCGTTTCGCGGAGCACCCACAGCAGGGGTGTGTCCTGGGCGACGTCGACCGGCATGTCGTGCCCGTTCACCCGGAGTACCAGTCGAGCCATCTCCCTCCTCCGCAAGTCTGGATACGCGTACTCGGTCAGGGCGGCCGCGACGCTGACGAGGTGGTCGATCTGGGTTCGGCCGACGATGCATCGTTGCAGTCCCTGGATGTGCGCTGGTCCGTCCACCTGCGACCGGACGCGCTCCCCGAGCAAGGTAGGGCCCAAGTCGCGTCACGGACCAGTGCCGAACGGCCTGAGAGCAGCGGGCATCCGGCGAACCAGACCGCACCCACGCCCACCAACCGTCGCGCCGCCCCGGTCGTAGCCGGGTCGAGTGACCGTATCGCCCGGGTTGACGACGCCGGCTTGTCGCCAAAGTCCCCAGGAGTGACCAACTCGCACGGCTCTGCTATCGTCACGGCCACGCACCAAGGGGCGGCTAGCTCAGCTGGTTAGAGCACTTGCTTGACATGCAAGAGGTCACTGGTTCGAGTCCAGTGTCGCCCACCATTCCCACAGCAACGCGTCGATCGGGACACGCGTGGCGGCACCTGACCCCAGAGAGCCCCGGTCGTGGCTGGAAGCCGGGACGGTCATCAAGGGCCGCGACGTACCACCCGTGAGCGGCCGGCGAACCGGCCCGGGACTCGCCCGTGATCGCGAGCAGCAAGAGTGCGCAGGGATGTCGCCGGCACCGGCGAGTCCGGGCGAAGGCGGGTGGGACCGCGGGAGGCGTGCCTCTCGTCCTGTCGATCGGGCGAGAGGCATCCTGATTCGCGGAGGCATCCCAGATGAGCGACCAGAGCAGTGGATCCGGTGGCTGCCGATCCAGCCGACCATGAGGACCTCGACTTCCTGGCACCCGAGAAGGGCTCCGCCGATGAGCTCCTGGACGCCAATGTCCACGGGCCGCTCGACCCGATGCGCCACTCCTCTGCGCATGTGATGGCGGAAGCGGTCATGGAGCTGTTCCCGGGCACCAGGCTGGGCATCGGCCCTGCCATCAAGGACGGCTTCTACTACGACTTCGACCTGCCCCGACCGCTGGTCCCGGAGGACCTCGCCGCCATCGAGGCCCGGATGCGCGAATCGATCGCCGCGGACCATCCGTTCGTGCGCAAGGAGTGGGACCCCGACGAGGGGAGGGAGTTCCTCGTCCAGCAGGGACAGGGCTACAAGGTGGAGATCCTCGACGACCTCCGGACCGCAGCCCGGCTCTCCGGATCGGCGCCGCCGACCGTCTCGACCTACCAACAGGGTCCCTTCATCGACCTGTGTCGTGGCCCGCACGTAGCTTCCACCGGCCTCATCGGGCCATTCAAGCTGCTGTCCTTCTCCGGCGCCTACTGGCGCGGGCAGGAGGATCGGCCGATGCTCCAGCGCATCTACGGCACCACCTGGAACACCCAGGAGGAGCTCGACCTATACCTCTGGCGGCGGGAGGAGGCGCGCAAGCGCGACCATCGGCGGCTCGGGGTGGCCCTGGACCTGTTCAGCTTCCACGACGTGAGTCCAGGTTCGGCCTTCTGGCACCCCAAGGGGCAGAAGGTGTGGCGGATCCTCGAGGGTGCCATGCGCGAACTCCAGGAACGGCGCGGCTATCAGGAAGTGAGCACGCCGATCCTGGTCCATCGAAAGCTGTGGGAGCAGTCGGGGCACTGGGACATGTACGGCGACAACATGTTCCGGGTGGAATCAGAGGGTCAGACATTCAGCCTCAAGCCCATGAACTGCCCCGAAAGCACGTTCATCTACAAGGCACGCGTGCGGTCGTACCGGGAGCTGCCCCTGCGCTTCAACGAGTACGGCCGGCTGCACCGCAACGAACGCTCGGGATCGCTGTCGGGGCTGACCCGGGTCCGGCAGTTCATCCAGGACGACGCCCACATCTATGTGCGCCCCGACCAGCTGGGCGGTGAGATCCAGGCGATGCTGGCAGAGGTGTCCGAGGCGTACTCCTGGTTCGGCCTCGTGCCCCGGTTCGCATTCGCGACCCGGCCAGACAAGGCGCTCGGCGATCCCCAGGTGTGGGCTCGCGCCGAGGGGCTCATCAAGGAAGCCCTGGACACGGCCGGTGTGAGTTATGTGGTCAAGCCCAGGGACGGTACGTTCTACGCCCCCAAGATCGACATCTACATCGACGATGCCCTGGGCAGGGAATGGCAGATGGCGACCATCCAGGTGGACCTGATGATGCTGCCCGAGCGTTTCGACCTGAGCTACATCGACGAGGCCGGACAGCCCCAGCGCCCGATAGCGATCCATCGCGCCATCTATGGCTCGCTGGAACGGTTCATCGGCATCCTCGTGGAGCATTTCGCGGGCGCCTTCCCGTTCTGGTGCGCGCCGGTCCAGGCTGTCGTCGTGCCCATCGCGGATCGACATAATGAACCGGCCTCGGAGCTGGCCACGGTGCTCCGATCGCGTGGCATCCGGGTCGAGGTGGATGATTCCTCCAACCGGATGCAGAACAAGATCCGGGTGGCACAGGAGCAGAAGGTGCCATACATGCTGGTCCTGGGCGACCGCGAGGTCGAGGCACGCACCGCCGCCGCCCGAACGCGGGCCGGCGACCAGCAACCGGCCGTCGGCTGGGAAGCGCTCGCGGACCGGCTGGCCGGGGAGGCATCAGGCCGCTCGCCGGCCTGACCCGCAGGAGCAGACAAGGAGGCGATCCGTGCCATGAGGACCCGCAACATCCCGGTCACCGCAGTGACGTTCGCGCTGGCCTCGGTCCTTCCGCCCGCAGGTGTCATGGCTCAGGACGTGATACCCCGAAGTCTTGGAGCGACCACCCAGGCCCTTGTCGATACCTTCGATAAGCCGGGGGATTGGGGCTTGCCGGACGGCCATGGGTCCACGCGCGACACCGGTGGCGCCATCCAGATGGACCTTGATAGCGAGGGCTGGATGTGGGGTTCGCGTGACCTGTCCGCGACCCACCACCCGGTGGTCCGGATCGCGGGGACCGTCGCGGTGGATGGCACCGGTGCGTCCGGAGGCTGGATGTGCGGCACGCCCGGGTCGGCTTATGGGTTCGGGGTGGTGGACGGGGCCGGCGCATGGCAGATCGGCCACGTCATCGATGGGGAGGTCACCGTGATCGCCGATGGGCTCCTGCCGGAGTCGGCACGTGCCGGTGGCAGTGGGGAGACCCTGGTCGACGTCCAGTGCGGGCAGGTGAACGTCGACGTGACGCAGGTGCTCCTGAGCATCGACGGCGTCCCGGTCGGGACGGCTAACGTCCCGCCCATCGGTCCCTTCGGCCGGGTCGCGTTCGTGGGCACCTCGACGACGAGCGAGCCGGCGACCATCACCTTCGACGACCTCGCGGTATGGACAGGCCCCAGATATGCGTCATCGGATGAACCGGGGCCAACGGTTGGTCCGGTCGCCACGCCCAGGTCGGTGGACACGCTCCTGGGTGCCGACACTGTCGTGTTCCGGGACGACTTCACGACCCCGGACCTGTGGGGGGTCGGTGCGGGCAAGGATGCCTTCGTGACCTATCAGGACGGGCAGCTTGCCATCACCGTGCTGACGCCGGATGCCAGCCGCTGGTCGTGGCGCAGTGTCGCCGGCAATCACCCGGTCATGCGCGTGGAGGGTCCGGTGACGCCCGGCCCAGCGCCGGATCCGCTGGCTGGATGTGCGGTAACGACGGAACCACGCCGGACTTCCTGTACGGCCTTGTGTCGACGGACGGCCGATGGCTCGCCGGGGACATCATCGAAGGGGTCGTTCGTATCCAGGAGGAGGGCACTCTGCCAGGCGACGACCGTGCCCCGGGCACGCGTCGGGATCTCGTCCTGGAATGCGGCGAGGGGGACGGCGCGTCGTCGCGACTGGCGCTGTGGGTCGACGGCGTCGCGGTCGCCGACCTGACCACTCCGGCAGCCGTGGGGCCATTCAGCAAGGCCGGAGCCTTCGCGGGGGCGCGCGAGGCCCCATTCACCTCACGGTTCGACGACGCGATCGTGAGCACCGACCCGGGTACGGCGCCGCCCGGGGACTGATCCAGGCGTCGTTGCCACGCTTGGAACGAGCGTGCTATAGTCCCGTGCCAGCGGGCTCCGCTGTCCCCAATGTGGGCGCGGCGGCTGCTGCATGTCGTCGGAACGTATCGGTGAGGGAACCAGCCTGAGCAAAGACCTGCGCATCAACGAGATGATCCGTGTCCCCAATGTCCGGGTCGTCGACGAAGAGGGAAGCCAGCTTGGCGTGATGCCCACGATCCAGGCCCTCCAGACCGCGCAGGAGCGGGGATACGACCTCGTAGAGGTAGCCCCCACAGCGGCCCCACCCGTCGTGAAATTCCTCGACTATGGCCAGTTCAAGTACGAACAGGCGCGCAAGGAGAAGGAAGCCCGGCGGAACCAGCGCTCCGTCGAGTTCAAGGAGATCCGCCTCAAGCCCAAGATCGGCAAGGGCGATTTCGATACCAAGGTTCGTCGAGCGATCCAGTTCCTGGAGGACGGGGACCGGGTCAAGGTCACGGTCCAGTTCCGCGGCCGGGAAGTGAGTCACGCCTACATCGGACGTGATCTGCTCACCCGGTTCGGAGAGGACATCAAGGACCATGGCACTGTCGACCGGCAGCCGCTGCTGGAAGGCAAGTCCATGTCCATGACCGTTGCCTCGACACACAAACCCAAGATCATCCCCGCGCCGTCGCGCGACGGGGCCGCTCCCGAGGTGGTCCTGCAGCCGGCGGCTCCCGCGGAAACGAACCCGGCGGTGCCGGCGGCAGGAGGCTGAGTTCACGTGCCCAAGATGAAGACCCACAAGGGCGCCCAGAAGCGCTTCGGCCTCACCGGCAGTGGCAAGGTCTATCGTGTCAAGTCGTGGCGTGGTCACCACCTGGAGATCAAGTCCTCCAGGCGTACGCGTCGCTACGCGGGCAAGACCATCGTCGACCCCACCAGCGCGCGCGCCATCGCCCGCCTGCTGCCGAACCTCTAGGAGGACGAGATGGCACGCGTCAAGCGCGGCGTAACGGCCCACAAGCGGCACAAGCGGCTACTGAAGGAAGCAGAGGGCCGACGCGGCACGCGGTCCAAGCTCATCAAGCCAGCCAGAGAGGCGCAGCTGCACGCGATGGCGTACGCCTATCGCGGCCGCAAGGAACGCAAGCGTCAGTTGCGCGCCCTGTGGATCGTCCGTCTCAACGCGGCTGCCCGGGTGAACGGCATCACATACAGCAAGCTGATCCGCGCCCTCAAGGACGCCGGCATCGCGCTTGACCGCAAGATCCTGGCGGATGTCGCGGTGCGCGACGCTGCCACCTTCAGCCGGATCGTCGAGGTCGCGAAGGCCCAGTAGCTGCGGGGGCCCCGCAACATCCGTGGACCTGCCGACATTCCGCGCCCAGCTCGAGGCGTTGCGCGATCAGGCGCTGGCCGCCGTCGCGTCGTCGACCACCCCCGATCGCCTCGCGGCGGTAGAGACGGACGTGCTCGGCCGCAAGGGTTCGCTGCGTGCCCTCATGGCTGGCATCGGTGCCTTCCCGGCCGAGGACCGGCCCCAGGTCGGTGCCCTCGCGAACCCTATCAGGGAAGCCATCGAGACTGCCCTTGCCGCGCGACGGGAGCGGCTCGACTCGATCGCGCTCGAAGTGCGCATCGTGTCGGAACGGGAGGATGTCACGCTGCCGGGCAGGAGCCTGTGGCGCGGGGGTCTGCACCCCATCCGAGAGACGGAACGCGAGATCGCGCGCGTCCTGGGCGGATTCGGCTTCGTGACCGTCGAAAGCCCGGAGGTCGAGACGGACGAACTGAACTTCGAGGCGCTCAACATCCCCGCCGACCACCCCGCTCGTGACCTATGGGACACCATCTACGTGGCCGATCCGGGCGATGCGACGGCCACGACCGACCCGGCCCGGGCGACCGACGGGCCGAAGTGGCTGCTGCGTACCCACACCTCGCCCGGCCAGATCCGGGCGATGCGCGCGTCGGAGCCGCCCATCCGTATCCTCACTCCTGGACGCTGCTACCGATACGAGCAAGTGGACGCCAGCCACGGCTTCGAGTTCTTCCAGGTGGAAGGCCTGATGGTGGATGAGGACACCAGCATGGCCACTCTCCGCGGTCTCCTGGACGACTTCGCACATGCCATGTTCGGAGCAGGTCGGGCCACCAGGTTCCGGCCCGGCTACTACCCGTTCACGGAGCCGTCCGTCGCGTTCGATATCCAGTGCGTGGTGTGTGACGGCTCGGGTTGTCCGGCTTGTGGTCGCAGCGGCTGGATGACCATCCTCGGGGCGGGCATGGTCCACCCGGTCGTGTTGGCGAACGGTGGCATCGATCCAGAGCGCTATCAGGGCTTCGCGTTCGGCATGGGCACTGACCGGATCGCGATGCTCCGTTATGCCATCCGGGACATCCGGTCGTTCCTCGCCAATGACCTCCGCTTCCTGGAGCGGTTCTAGCGATGCGCGTGCCAGTGTCCTGGCTCCGAGAATACGTCGATGTCGATATGGCGCCGGAGGCGCTCGCCGACCGCCTGACGCTCCTGGGCATGGAGGTCAAGGGCATCGAGCACCTGGGCACGGGCTGGAGCCGGGTGGTCGTGGGTGAATTGCTGACGGTCGAGCGACACCCGAACTCCAGCCGCCTGTCGCTGACAACGGTCCGCGTCGGCAACGACCAGCCGACGCTCTCCATCGTGTGCGGTGCCACCAACATCGCGGTCGGTCAGCACGTCCCCGTCGCCCTCGTCGGCTCCGTGCTTCCCGGTGACCGTCACATCGGCCTGGCCAGGCTGGCGGGCGTCGAAAGCCAGGGCATGCTCTGCTCGGGCGACGAGCTGGGGCTGTCATCGGATGCCGACGGCATCCTCATCCTGCCATCCGACACACCACTTGGACGGCCCCTCGAGCAACTGGTCGGCGACACCGTGTTCGACGTGGATGTCAAGCCCAACCGGGGCGATGCGCTGTCCATCCTGGGCCTGGCACGGGAGGTCGCCGCGGCGACCGGAGCGACCCTCCGGTGGCCTGACATCTCGGTCGCTGAGTCGGGTGACGCGACCGCCGACCATGTCTCGGTCGACGTCCAGGACACGACCCGTTGCCCACGATTCGTGGGTCGCTACCTTGAGGGCATCCGGATCGGCCCGACCCCGTTCATGATGGGCCGCCGACTGCTGGCGGCCGGCGTGCGGCCCATCAGCAACGTGGTCGACGCAAGCAACTACGTGATGCTCGAGCTGGGCAAGCCCATCCACACCTTCGACGCCGCGGCCATCACGGACGGCCGGATCATCGTCCGGGGCGCACTCGACGGGGAACGACTGACGACGCTGGACCACGTGGATCGGACCCTTGATCCCGAGGTCCTGGTCATCGCGGATCCTGCCGGACCCCTGGGCATGGCAGGCATCATGGGTGGCCTGACGAGCGAGGTGTCTGACGCCACCACGAGCGTAGTCGTAGAGTCGGCCATCTTCGACGCGGTGAACGTCCGGAGATCGGCGTTCCGGTTCGCCCTGCGCAGTGATGCCAGCCTGCGCTTCGAGAAGGGGCAGGAGCATCGACTCGCCCGCATCGGTGCTGACCGGGCGGCGCAACTGATCCTGGCGTGGGCCGGCGGCCGTGCCGCGGTCGGGGTCATCGATTCCGATCCAGTCGAGCGACCGCGGGCCAGGCTGCCGTTCCGGCCAGCCCGCATCGCTCGTCTGCTGGGCGTGGATATCGCACCTGCCGAGCAGACCGCGCTGCTCGCCCGGGTCGAGATCGTGACCGAGCCCGCGGCATCATCGGACGTCGTGCCGGTGGCTCTCGGCGGGCGCCATGTCCCACTGGGTGACGCCGCGGACACGGCGCTCGTGGCCATCATCCCGGAGCACCGGCGCGACCTGGCCATCGAGGCCGACATCGCGGAAGAAGTGGCGCCGGATCAGGGGCTATGAGACGCTCCTGGGGACGCTGCCTGCGACTGTCATGCCCGGATACCGGGAGGACCCGCGACGACCTGTGGACGGGATACGCGACCTGTTGTCGGGCAGGGGCCTGACGGAGGTGGTCACCCACGGTCTCGTTGGACCCGAGGACCACGCCCGCATGGGCATCGACCCGGTTCAGGGTGGCACCATCCGGGCGATCAATCCGGTCACCCTCGATCACTCCGAGATGCGCCGTTCATTGCTGCCGGGCCTGATCCGGGCGTTCGTCGACAACGAGCGGCAGCGACGCCATGACGTGGCCATATTCGAGCATGGAACCGTGCACGAATGGCAGGCACCGGTACCCCACGAGACGGCCATGGTCGCCATCCTGCTGGCTGGCGCGACCCGGCCCGCCACGTGGGCGTCGCACGCCAGGGAGTGGGATGTCGCGGACGCCAAGGGCCTCGTCGAATTGCTGGCTGCGCGCCTTGATCACGACCGGCTGTGGTATGAGCCGGCCCCGCCGCGGACCGGGGTCGATCACCCGGGGCGCACGGCGAACATCGTGCTCGACCTTCCGGACGGAGAACGGATGGTGTGGGGCCGGGTGGGCGAGATCCACCCGTCGCTGCTCGCGGCATACGACGCACGATCCGGAGCGCGGGCCGTGTTCGCGGAACTGGACATGGCAGGTCTGGCTCGTCTCGTGCCTGCAGACCCGCGTGTCGGCGACCTTGACCGGCTCCCTGCGATGGAGCGCGACGTGGCGTTCGTGACTTCGACGCAGAGGCCCGCGGGCGAGATGCATCGGGTCATCACCGACGCTGGGGGGCCGCGCCTGGCGTCATGCCGACTGTTCGACCGGTACCAGGGTCCGCCCCTCGACCAGGACGAAGTGAGCCTCGCCTGGCGGCTCCGGTTCGAGCCCGGGGACCAGCCGCTCGACGAAGCACAACTAAACGAACGGCTAGTAGCCATCGAGACCGCCGTGCGGCAACGTCTTGGCGCGCGTCGGCGGGCCTGATAGGGTTCGCGCGTGCAACGACTGAGGATCCGATGACCAGCGTCGATATCGTGCTGGTGCTTATCATCGCCGGCGCGTTCATCCTGGGGTTCCTGTGGGGCGTGATCCGCAGCCTCCTCATGCTCGCAGCGTGGTTCGTCGTGTTCGTGCTGTCGGCCTTGCTGAGCGTGCCCGTGGGCAACTACCTGACCAACCAGTGGAGTGCCTACGATGCCGCATGGGACACGATGGCAGCATTCGCCATGCTGTACATCAGCGGCCTCATCCTGGCGCTGGTGCTTGCCTGGATCGGCGTGAGAGGCGCCCAGGGTGTGACCAAGTACCGACTACTCGATGACATCGGGTCCGGCGCCCTGATGGCGTTCGTGGCCGTGCTGGGCATCGCGGGCGTGATCGTGATCCTCGCCACCGCCTACGCCGGTCCGCCCGGGGCCACGGTCATCGGACCGGACTGGACCCGCGACCTGTACAACTCGCTGCTGCACGACTCCCAGATCGGCAGCGGCCTGGCCGACACGCTCATCCCGGCGCTCGGCAGTATCCTGGGCGTGTTGCTCCCCGGCTATGTCCGGGAAGTGATGGTATGACCGCGGCCGCCGGCGCAACGGCGGACACCCAGCGAGCACCGCCCGAAGCGGTCAGTCCAGCCCCGATGGTCCCGACCCCTGGTGTGATGCCCGCCACGTTCCCTCGGGCCTGGTTCGAGCGCGATCCGGTCGACCTGGCGCAGGCCCTCATCGGCCAGTACGTGACGCGGGTCCTGGAGGACACCGTCCTGGTGGGCAGGATCGAGGAGACCGAGGCATATGCGGGCCCGGAGGACCGGGCAAGCCATTCGCGTGCTGGACATACCCGACGCACGGCACCCATGTACGGGCCGGCCGGGCATGCATATGTCTACCTTGTCTACGGCATGCACCACTGCCTGAACGTGGTCGCCCAAAAGGAAGGCGTCCCGGCCGCGGTGCTCATCCGGGCCCTGTCGCCCATCTCAGGTGTGGCCGCCATGCGGCGTGCTCGCGGCGAGCCCAGCGTGCCCGACACACGGCTGCTCGCAGGACCTGCGCTCGCCTGCGCAGGGCTGTCCATCGACCTCTCCCTCGATGGCCACGACCTCACCTTGGGCAACACCCTCTGGATCGGACCCGGGCCGACCGGCTCCTCGCCTGGGTCGCTGATACGGGGCCCGCGTATCGGCGTCGCGTACGCCGGGCCAGACTGGGCACAACGGCCGTGGCGCTTCGGCCTCCGGGACAGCGAGTCTTTGTCGCGAGCCTTCCCCGGATCTCCAGGGGCGGCTCACTCACAGGGCTGATGGACGCCCGCTCGCAGGAGCTCCTGGAGTACCCCGCTCTGCGTGCCCGCCTCGCGGGCTACGCATCGTTCCCACCATCCCGTCGGCTGGCGGACGCGCTGGCGCCATCAAGCGATCCGGTCATCGTCACGCGTCTCCTCGACGAGACCGACGAGGCGCGGGCCTTCCTGACGGGTCGCCCGGACGTGGGAGTTGGTGGTGCCCGGGACATCGGGCCCTCCATCGGCCGCGCCGACCGTGGAGGGCGCCTGGAACCGCTCGACCTCCTGGCCATCGCGGACACCCTGGTGGCCGCGGGTCGACTGGGGGATGCGCTCCGGCCCGTCGAGCTGCCCCGGCTGCACGAGCTGGCCCGCCTCATCGATCCGCTGCCGTCGATCCGTGACCGGTTGGCGGCCAGCATCGACCCATCGGGGGAGATCCTGGACGGGGCCTCACCCGCGCTCGGCGGGCTGCGACGAGGTGTGCGCGTCGCCTACGAACGGCTTCGGGCACGTCTGGACCAGCTGGTGCATGGCGCGGAGCTCGGCGGGGCGCTCCAGGAACCCCTGGTCACACTCCGGAATGGTCGCTACGTCATCCCAGTTCGCGCCGAGGCCAAGGGCAAGGTCCGGGGTATCGTCCACGACCAGTCTGGCAGCGGTCAGACGCTGTTCATCGAGCCGCTCGTGGCGGTCGAGCTGGGCAATGCGTGGAGAGAGGCCCAGCTCAAGGTGCAGGCCGAGGAGGAGCGCATCCTCGACGACCTGTCGGGCCTCGTGGCCGCAAGGGCGCCCGCCCTGCGCCAGACGCTCGATGCCCTGGCCCGTTTCGACTTCTGGGTCAGCAGGGCGCGCCTGGCCGCCGAGCTGGATGGCATCCGGGCCGAGACATCGACGAATGACATCGTGCTGTTGTCGGCGCGCCATCCAGGACTGTCCGGCCGGGTCGTGCCCATCGACCTGCGGCTCGGGGACGGCTACACCGCGCTGGTCATCACCGGTCCCAATACCGGGGGCAAGACGGTCGCACTACGGACGGTGGGGCTGCTCTGCCTGATGCATCAGTCCGGGTTGCATGTGCCGGCTGCGCCGGGCAGTCGCCTGCCGGTCCTGCGGGACGTGTTCGCCGATATCGGCGACGAGCAGTCCGTGGCCCAATCGCTGTCCACCTTCTCCGGCCACCTGCGCTCGATCGTGCGCATCGTGAGTGCCGCCGGCCCCGGTAGCCTCGTCTTGCTGGACGAGCTGGGCGCGGGCACGGACCCGACCGAAGGCTCGGCCCTCGCACAGGCGCTCCTGGACCAGTTCATCCGCTCCGGGGCCCTTGTGGTTGCCACGACCCACTACGCGGAACTGAAGGTCTATGCGCACGACACACCGGCCGCGCGCAACGCCTCGGTGGAGTTCGATCTTGAGACCCTGAGCCCGACGTACCGGCTGACCATCGGGCTGCCGGGAACCAGCCAGGCGTTCGCCATCGCCGAGCGCCTTGGCCTGTCTGGCGAGCTCGTGGCCGACGCCCGCTCCCGGCTCAGTCGCGCCCAGCAGGACTTCGAGCGGACCCTCGCGACCATCAAGGCCTCACAGCAGGACATCGATGCCGCCCGCGAGACCGCGCTGGCCGCCGAGGAACGCGCACTGGAGGCCCGCCGGGTCGCGGAGGATGAGCGGCGACGTGCGCGACAGGAACGACGGGAAGCGACAGCGTCGGCGCGCGAGGAGGCGGCGACAGCGGTGGCGGCGATCCACGCCGAGATCGCTGCGGCGCGCGACCTGCTGTCCCGCCAGACGCTGACGGAGTCCCGGCTGGACGAAGCGATGTCCCGACTCGAGGCTCGCCTCGCGGCGATCCCGGGTGGCGCAGGAACGGGTGATCAGCCGATAGGTATCACCGGGGACTGGCACCCTGGGGACAGGGCGTCGACCCGGGCGGGCTGGACCGGCATCGTGGCTGCCGTTGATCCCGCTCGCGGCCGCGCCACGCTGGCCGCTGGCGGGGCGCACGTCGACGTGCCGCTGTCCGAACTGGAGCGCGTTGAGGTGCCCATCCAGGGAGCCGGGAATCAGCCACCGGCACAGCTCGGCGCGGAACGACCGATATCCGGTCGGAGAGGCGACTTCGGGACCGCACCGACCGAGCGAGGCGCCGGGTCGGACCGGGGGAGCGCATCGCGAGGCAGACAGGTGACCGGCGCGACCGCAGGGCCACGGGCTGGATCAGCACGCGTCATCCCGTCCACGATCGATGTCCGGGGGGCCCGGGTCGACGAGGTCATCGACCTCCTGGACCAGACACTCGACCGTGCCGCATTGGCAGGCGCCGGCCGACTGACGGTCATACATGGTCATGGCACCGGAGCCCTGCGCGACGCTGTGCGTCACCTGGTCGGCAGCCACCCACTGGTCAAGGACTGGCGGCCGGGCGAGCGGGGCGAGGGTGGCGACGGCGCCACCATCATCAGCCTCTAGCGACGGGCTCGATCGTCGACGGTCAGGGTGTCGGAGCTTCCGTCGGCTCCGTGGTCGGCTCCTCGGTCGGCTCGTCGGTGGGCTCCGGTGTCGGCTCCTCGGTCGGCTCGTCGCTCGGTGGTTCCGTCGGGGTCTCGGTCGGTTCGGCAGTCGGGCCCGCACTCGGTTCCGGGCTTGGTGCCTGATCGCAGGAGCGGGCCGGTGGGAATGGCGCACCCCAGCTCCTGCCGTACGGCTGGTACGCGGGCGAGTAGAAGAACGCCGTCGCGGTGTCCTTGGGCCCACCCCGCGTACCCGGCCCACGGCGTGCCCGCGCGATCCAGCCCTTGTTGGCCTTCTGCCACGTGTCGTGACCCTCGTCGGCATCGGCGAGCACCAGGAACCCCTTGGCTGTCCGCTCGCCGGTGCAGCCATCGGACCAGCGGTACGTCTTGCCGTCCAGGCCGACCATCACGTCCATCTCCTGGATGTACGGGTCATCTCCGGGGGTGGTGCCCTTGATGAACAGCTCCCGGACCTGGTTGCGCGAGTGGACGGACGGCCGGAATCCGGTGAATGCATCGACCTCGGCCGCGACCAGGCCATCCGGCCGCTTGAAGTCGTTGACGCGCCAGTCCCTGGTGACCTCGTTCATCACCGCTTGCCACAAGGGAGCGGCGGTATCCAGTGAGAACACCGGGTCGGCTCCGCTGCCGACCGGACTGGCATCGCTGTTGCCCATCCAGACGCCCATCGCCAGGGCGTACTCACCCTGCTTGCGGCCGCCGGATGTCGGAGGGGCGATGTAGCCGTACGCGGACAGGTCCTTCGCATCGTTGTTGGTGCCGGTCTTGAGCGCGGCGGGACGTCGAGTCCCGTCGGCACTGGTCAATCGCATCGCCCCCCAGATGGGGTTCTGGTTGGGGTCGGTGTTGCCCGCGAGGATGTCCGTGACCACGTACGCGGCCTGGGCCGTGATGACCTCTCGACCCGTGGGCACCTCGTACGGCGGGAGTACGTCCGCCCCAGTCGTGTCGCGGACCGAGAGGATCGCGGCGTGGCCCAGGAACTCGCCGCGGTTGGCGAGCGTGGAATACGCAGTGGTCAGGTCCAGGGGATGGACCTCCAGCGTGCCCAGCGCCATCGAAAGTCCCGCCTGCGCCCTGGGCACCTGGAACGAGAGCCCGAACTTCCTGGCCATGTCGTACACGTGCCCGATGCCGTTGATGGCGAGAGCCTTGACCGCCGGGATGTTCAGCGAGAACTGGAGTGCCTTGCGCAGCCGCAGGGGTCCTCGTTCCAGCTGGTCGAAGTCCGTCGGCGTGAACTTGCCAAAGGACGTGGTCACGTCCATGAACATGGTCGAGGCGGTGAAGGTCTCGTCGTTGATGCCCGTGGCGTAATTGAACGGCTTGAAAGCCGAGCCCGGTTGACGCCAGCCGTCTGTCAGGACATCGAACTGTGGCTGGAACCTCTTGCCCTTCTTCTTGCCGAAATAGTCTGCGGATCCGACATAGGCGATGATCTCGCCCGTCTGGTAGTCGATGGCGCTCAGTGCGCCATTCCAGACCTGGTTGTCCTGGAGGGCGCGCATCCAGGGCTGGTAGGGGACACCCCGCGCTCTCGCATAGGCGGCGGGATCCGACTGGTGCGGCGCGAGCGCGGCCACGGCGACCCACTTCTGGGCCACCCGCTGGACCGTCCAGTCGAGCGTGGTCACGATGCGCAAGCCACCCTGCTCGAGCGGCACACAGGTGCTCTCCTCGCCGCACAGGGCTTTCGTCAGCTGCTCCCGGACGTACCACACGAAATGCGGTGCGCGGGTGGCCCTGGCGACCTGGCTCACGATGACCACCGGGTCGTCGATGGCGTCCAGGAAGTCCTGGCGGGCATAGGTGGTGCCGCTCTCATGGAGGCGCGACGGATCGTCCGCCAGCAGACGGAGGATGTAGTCGCGACGCTGCACGATGGGACTGTCCGCTGGCACGATGAGGCAACTGACCTTCGGGTCGGGACAGCGGAGGTCGCCGATATCGGTCTCCTCGGCGTTGCGCACCAGGTCGTAGCTGCCGGGTGCCTGCGGCAGCCCCGCCAGGATGGCCGCCTGTGACAGGGTCAGCTTCGAGAGGTCCTTGACTCCGAAGTAGCTGCGGGCAGCGGTCTTCACGCCGTAGCTGTTGTTGCCGTAGAAGTTCTGGTTGAGGTACGCGGCGATGATCTGCTGTTTGCCACTCTCTCCCTGGAATGCCTGCGTCAAGCGAACGGACTGGATGAGCTCCTTGACCTTGCGTTCCGGCAGCCGACCCGATTCCTGGACCAGGGTCGAGTCCAGGAGGCGTTGCCGGACCAACTGCTGGGTGATGGTCGAGGCGCCTCGCGCCCGGCCGCGGATGGAGTCGATGGCGGCTGCCACGATGCCCAGGGGATCGAAGCCGGTGTTGGTCCAGAACGTCTTGTCCTCGACGGCCGTCGTGGCATCGATGAGGATGTGCGGTATGTCCCCGAAGGCCACGACCTCTCGGCGCTCACCGGCCGAGAATCGGGCGAGCTCCACCATGTTGCGGTCGTAGATGATCGATTCCTGCGCGGGCTGGATGGTGGCCAGATCGTGTGGGTCCGGCAGGCCTCGACTGAAGTTCAGGAACAGCCCGAGGACGGCCATGAACGCGATGACCGACACGCTCGCCATGACGCCGTAGACCAGCGCCGGGATGCCCACGGCGAGCGCACGGTGGGCCGTGCCCGGGCGTCGGCGGGATGCCGGGGCAGGCGGCGGCGCGCCGTAGGGCCCCTGTGTCGGTGGCGGGGTCCAGCCGGGCGGGCCCCGGTGGTGGGGTCGAACCGGGTGGTGGGGTCCAGCCAGGCGGTGGCGGTGCCCAGCCGGGCGGTGGCTGGCGAGACTGCATCGCGCCCGGACTCTAGCATAGGGGTCCCCGTGGACCGGTTGGTGGCCCGGGACGCACGCACCCGAACAGGAGGATCCGTCCCGCCCATGCCCCTGATGACCGATTTCCTTGCCGAACTCGCGTGGCGCGGGCTGCTCCAGGATCGATCCGAGGGCGTGGCCGAGCGACTGGCCGCAGGCCCCGTGTCGGCCTATGTCGGCTTCGATGCCAGCGGGCCGTCACTCCACGTGGGGCACCTGGTACCGCTCATGGCGCTGGCGCATCTTCAGCTGTTCGGGGGTCGCCCGGTGGCCGTGGTCGGCGGCGGCACGGGCATGATCGGCGATCCATCCGGCAAGAGCGCCGAACGGGTGCTCCTGACAACGGAGCAGGTCGACGCGAATGCGGTGGCCATCCGCGCTCAGCTTGAGCGGTTCCTGGACTTCAGCGAGGGTCCGACGCAGGCACGCATGGTCGACAACCGGGAGTGGCTGCTCCGCTACAGCCTGCTGGACTACCTGAGGGACATCGGCAAGCACTTCACCATCTCCACGATGCTGGAGAAGGATTCCGTACAGCAGCGGCTGGGTAGCGGCCTGTCGTTCACGGAATTCAGTTACATGACCCTGCAGGCGACCGACTTCCTGCACCTCTACCGTGACCATGGCGTGGAGATGCAGATGGGCGGGGCGGATCAGTGGGGCAATATCACGGCCGGCATCTCGCTCATCCGGCGCGTCACAGGGGTCGCCGCCCATGGCCTGTCGCAGCCACTGCTGCTGACCTCGGACGGCCGCAAGATGGGCAAGACCGAGCAGGGCTCGATCATGCTCGACCCGGCCCTCACATCGCCATATGCGTTCTATCAGTACTGGCTGAACGCCGACGACGCCGACGTGGCCGCGTTGCTGACCCGATTGACGCTGATGCCTCGCGACGCGATCGAGGCGATCGGCGCGGAACAGGCATCGGACCCCGGCAAGCGTGCCGGTCAGCGTGCGTTCGCCTACGACCTCACGGCTCGCGTCCACGGACAGGAGGAGGCGGACCGTCAGGTCCGGGTTGCGGCAGCCGCATTCTCGACCGAGCCCGTTGCCGACCCGGAGGTGCTCGATGTGCTGTTCCGTGAGGTCGCGGGTTTTGCCTGGAGTGGGGAGGGGAGTGACCTGGTCAGCCTCGCGGTCGCGTGCGGCCTGTTCGCATCGCGGAGCGAGGTCCGCCGGGCTGTCGCCCAGGGAGGACTGTCGGTCAACGGCGTGCGGATCGCCTCCGTCGACGAGACCCTGCCTGCCCCGGTAGCGGGCCGGTATCACGTCCTGCGTCAGGGTCGGAAACGCCTTGTGGTCGTCCGTCGCGACAGTGGTCATGAGAATGACATGAGACCGGCGTGAGGTGTCGTCTCGTGCTTGATGTGTGCCGAATGTGAAGGATCGCCAACCGACTCATGACCCCTACGAGGTTGATTGAGCGGCGCTGGTGCGGTCTACTTGGTCACAGACGAGCAAGCGATCGCGAGTCGCGAACGGGCCGAGCGTCCTCCTCCTCCCTCCTCTCCGCGGAGTCCGGAAGCCTCGCGATCGCCGGGCTCGTTCCTTGATTCCCACGCGTTCAGCGCTGGATCGAAGTCAGGAGTGGCGGTCACGCAATACGGCCATCACTGACGCCGGTGGCAAGCCACGCTCGGCACACAGCACGAGCAGGTGATACAGCAGGTCGCCCATCTCACCCGCCAGGGGCCCCTGGTCGCGATCAGGGTCTGAGGCCCGCTCTGCGACCGCATCGTCCTTGGCGGCCATCAGGACCTCCACGGCCTCCTCTGCCACCTTGCGCGCGGGCAGGTCGACGCCCGCATCGAGCAGGCGCGTGGTATATGAACCCGCGGGTCGGAGTCGTGCCCGTTCCGCGATGGTCGACCACAGGGTCTCCAGCCATGCGAATCCCTGCGCTGGAGTCGTGGCAGCGACCGACAGCGGTCGGGTTGCCGCATCATCATCCGGAGTCGCATCGAAGCAGGATCGGGTGCCGGTGTGGCAGGCGGGACCCTCCGCTCTGACGGTCCACAGGATGGCGTCGCCATCGCAGTCGAGAGCGGCGTCGACCACGTGCAGCACGTTGCCGCTCGTCTCGCCCTTGCGCCAGAGCCGCCCTCGCGTCCGGGAATGGAAATGCATCTCGTCCGTGCGAAGTGTCGCCTCGATAGCCTCGGCGTCCTGCCACGCGACCATCAGTACGCGGCCGTCGGCCGCATCCTGGACCACCGCGGCAACCAGGCCTGCATCGCCCGTGCGGACCGCGAGCGGATCGAATGCCCGCAGTGTGGACGTCATGCGGCCAACCCAGACGTATGCCGAACTGGTACTCCCGCTGCCGCCAACGCTTCCTTGACCATCGCAATGGAGTGGATGTCACGATGGAAGATCGAGGCCGCGAGAACGGCGTCCGCATGACCTTCGGTGATGGCCGCGACCATGTCCCGAGGATCGCCTGCCCCGCCCGACGCCACGACCGGGACGTCCACCGCCGCGGTAGCCGCGCGGAGGAGTGCCAGGTCGAACCCTTGGCCGGTCCCATCCCGGTCGATGGATGTCAGCAGCACCTCACCCGCACCCAGGTCCACAGCACGCTCGATCCACTCGATGGCATCGAGGCCGGTCGCCTCACGACCACCCTGGACCACCACCTCCCATGCACCCGGTCGGTCAGCCACCGCGCGCGCATCGACCGAGATGACCACACACTGCCGCCCGAACTTCCGTGCGCAGCGTGTCAGCAGGATCGGCTCCCGGACTGCGGCGCTATTGATGGCCACCTTGTCCGCGCCCGCCCGCAGCACGTCGCGCATCTCGGTCTCGGACCGGACGCCGCCCCCCACGGTGAGCGGCACGAACACCCGCTTCGCCGTCTGCTCGACAACGTGCAGGAGGGTGCCGCGCGCCTCCGGCGCGGCAGAGATGTCCAGGAACACGATCTCGTCGGCGCCGTTGCGGGCGTGTCGTTCGGCGAGCGTCGGTGGGTCGCCCTCATCGGTCAGGTTCACGAACCGGACGCCCTTGACGACCCTGCCGTCCTTGACGTCGAGACAGGGGATGACACGCGCCAGTAGCATCGTTCAGGTGACCCCGGCGCCGGCCGGCACCACCGCACCCGTCATCGCCAGCATGTTGCGCAACAACCGCAAACCGTCGTATCCGGACCGCTCGGGATGCGGTTGGAACCCGATGACACGGTCAGCCACCACGATGCTCGGGAAGCGGCTGCCGTGTTCCGTCTCGGTGATGACGATGCCCGGGTCGGCCGGACGCGCCACGTACGAATGAACGAAGTAGGCCGGCGCACCATCTGGGACACCCTCGAGCAGCGCGTGAGGACGGAGCACCTCCAACTGGTTCCAGCCGATGTGGGGCAGGCGCGGTGCGTCGGCGATGGCCACGACATCACCGCGCAGCAGTCCCAGCATCCGGGCCCCGTCTTCCTCGGACCGCTCGAACAGCAGTTGCATGCCCAGACAGATCCCGACGTACCAGGCACCCGCCCCGACCGCAGACCGGATGGCCGCCGACAGTCCACTCCCGTCCAGCCGCTCCATTGCGGGAGCGCTGGCCCCCACGCCGGGCACCACGATGACCGCCGCGTCGGCAATGGCCGCGGGCGTGCTGGCAACGGTCGGTGATGCTCCCAGGAGTTCCAGGGCATTCCGGATGCTGACCAGGTTGCCTGCACCGTAGTCCACGATGACCAGGCTCCCGTCGGTCACCCCAGGGAACCCTTCGTCGAGGCCACGCCGTCGCGCCGCGGGTCGACGGCCACGGCCGTACGCAGCGAACGTGCGAGCGCCTTGAAGGCCGCTTCCGCCATGTGGTGGTCGTTGCGGCCAGTTGCCTGGACGTGCAGGTTGGCCCCCAGCGACCGCGCGAACGACTCCAGGATGTGCTCCACGAGCTGCGTCGGCAGCACGCCCACACGCTCGCCCCGGAATGGCAGGTCCAGTACCGCATATGGGCGCCCGGAGAGGTCGAGCGCGACCCGCGCGAGTGCATCGTCCATGGGTACGGCCGCATCGCCGAAGCGGGTGATGCCCACGCGGTCGCCAAGTGCCGCCGAGAGGGCATCTCCCAGGACCAGCGCCACGTCCTCCACGGTGTGGTGCTCATCGACATGGAGGTCGCCACTGGCCGTCACCTCCAGGTCGATGAGGGAATGGTGGGCAAGCGACGTCAACAGGTGGTCGAGGAAACCGACCCCCGTGGTGATCTCCGCGACACCCGTGCCATCGAGGATCCACCGAACACGTATGGCGGTCTCGAGCGTCGTCCGCTCACTGACCGCAGTCCGGGGTGTGCGTCGTCATGCGTCCCTCCCTGCCTGCCATGTCCCCAGCACGTCGAGCAGCCGCTCATCCTCTGGTCGACTCCGGACAGTGAACCGGAGGTGTCCCCGCAGCGGGTTGGCGGGACCGAAGGTGCGGGTCACGATACCGGCCCGGAGCAGCGCTTCCGTCAGGATCCTCGGCCGTGTCAACCGAACCGATGGGCACGAGCAGGAAGTTGGTGATGCTGGGGTATGGCGGCAGACCCAGGGTGGTCAGCCGCTCCGTCAGCCAGTCGCGCTCACGCGCCAGGTCGTCTGCATTCCGGCGAGCCTGTCCGGGATCGCGCAAGGCCCGGGCGGCCACCGTTGCGGACACGGTGGACACGCTCCCAGGAGGTCGTAGCCGCTCCAGCCGTTCGATGGTCGGCCGCTGGGCCACCGCATAGCCGACCCGAATACCTGCCAGGGCAAAGGCCTTGGACACGGTGCGCACCACCACAAGCCTGGGGTATCGATCGATGAGCGAGATGGATGTCTCGGGCGAGAATTCGAGCGTACGCCTCGTCCACGACCACGATCGGCGCGTCAGTGCCCAGGCTGTCCGCACTCTCGAGCACCTGCTCGATGACCGAGATCGGTTCGGGCGCGCCGGTAGGGTTGTTGGGCGCACACAGCCACACGATCTGTGCGCCGGGAAGGCGTGGAGTCATGCCAGATTCAGGTCGAGCCCGAAACCCTGGTCGGCGGTCCGACGCGGGACGACATCCAGGGTGGCCGCCCGCTGGGTCGTGAGCACGCCATACATGGAGTACGTGGGGATGGGCACGACGGCCCGTCCGCCGGGGGGAGGAAGGTCTTGGCGATGATGTCCAGGACTTCGTCAGCGCCCGCCCCGACGACGACCATCGATGGGTCGACCCCGACATACGCAGCGGCCGCATCGGCCAGCTCCTGGTACAGGCTGTCTGGGTACTCGTTGAGCGGCGGATCGAATGGCCCGGCCAGGAGCGTTGCCAGGTCCGGCGCCGGGAACGGCGAGGTGTTGAGGTCGAATCGCAGGATGTCCGCGGGTCGCAGCCCATGGCGTGCGGCGAGCACCGAGCTCGAAGGCTCCCACGTGTAGACCTGTGAGCCAGTGGCTGACGTCTGGGCGGGGGCGGTCATCGGCGCTGCCTCCCGGGATCCGTGGCTGTGCCCGGCTCGTCGTCGAAACGGATGTCCACCGCTCTCCGGTGGGCCGTCAGGCCCTCCGCGTCCGCCACCGCCGCGATGCTGTCGCGGATGGAGGCGAGGCCCTCACGCGACAGGCGCTGCACCTGCATCCAGCGCCCGAACAATTCCACCGACAGCGCGCCGTACGCGCGCGCCAGGCCCGATGTCGGCAGGACGTGATTGGAGCCGGTGGCGTAGTCGCCCGCGGCTTCGGGCGAATAGCTGCCAAGGAACACCGAGCCGGCGTTGCGGAGCGTCACAAGCGCCGCTTCGTCGTCGGCGACCAGCACGGACAGGTGTTCTGGTGCATAGGCATCCGCGAACGCCAGCGCAGCCATGACATCGTCGACGAGGACGATGGTTCCCCGCGATAGCGCGGTCATGATCTCCGACTGGCGATCCAGTCGCGGCACCTGGAGCGCGACCTGCGTCTCGATGGCATCCGCCACGTCGCCAGACGTCGTGACCAAAACGACCGGCGAGTCAGGGCCGTGCTCGGCTTCGCTGATGAGGTCGGCCGCGACGTGGACCGGGTCGGCGGTCTCGTCGGCCACGACCATGACCTCGGTCGGACCCGCAGGCATGTCGATGGCGCATCGGTCGAGCACCTGGAGCTTCGCCTCGGTCACCCAGGCGCTGCCGGGCCCCACGATCTTGTCCACGGCCCGGATGGTCTCCGTGCCGTAGGCCAGTGCTGCGATGGCCTGGGCACCACCCATCACAAATAGCTCCTGGACCTCCATCAGACCCGCCGCGCCGAGCAACGCCGGGGAGAGGGTCCCATCCCGACCGGTGGGCGTGGCGATCACGAACTCCCGGACCCCCGCCAGTCGTGCGGGGATCGCGCTCATGAGGAGGGATGACGGGAGGGGAGCACTGCCCCCCGGCACATATGCGGCGACGCGATCGAGACCGCGCCAGACGCGTCCGACACGGACCCCCGGACGCACCTCCACCCACTGCTCCGGCGGCGGCACCTGGAGCGCATGGAATCGCTCGATATTGCGCGCCATCTCGTCCAGGGCCCGGCGCAGGTCGCGAGGGAGCTTGTCGCGAGCGGCCCGCAGCTCGACAGCAGGGATGGACAGGCTCGCCGGCGCGCCACCACGTGTCGGGAGCCCGCCGCCGAACCGCTGGCCCGCTTCCCGAAGCGCGGAATCCCCACCGACCCGTACGCGTTCGATGATGGCACGCACCTGGTCCCGGAGCCCGGGGGTGACGGTCGTGCCACGCCGGACGATCGTCTCGAGTTCCGACGGTGACAGGTCCGACAGCCGGACCCGACGCATCCGGGCCAGGGTCGCGACGCTCATGGCAGCAACTTCTCCACGGGCACGACAAGGATGCCCGAGGCGCCCGCGGCACGGAGCTTGCCGAGCAGCGCGTGCACCTGGTCGGCGGGGACGACCGAGTGGACCGCCACCATGCCGGCGTGTGCCAGGGGGATGACGCTGGGCGACTCGAGCCCTGGCAGGATCGCCTCGATATCGGCGAGCGCCGACCGGGGCGCGTTCATCATCAGGTACTTGACCCGCCGACCGGCCACGACCGCGCCCATCATCGTCAGCAGCTCTTCCGCGAGCTCCCTGCGGCCCGGGTAGGGCTGCTCAGGGCCGATCACCACGGCCTGGCTGGTGAGCAGCTCTCCCACGGAGCGGAGACCATTCATGACCAGCGTCGACCCCGTCGACACCAGGTCCACGATGGCGTCCGCGAGGCCCAGCTTGGGTGCGACCTCCACGGCACCGCTGATGGTGATGATCTCGACCGAGATGCCTCGTTCCCCGAACGTCCGCCGCGTGCAGTTGGGGTGGCTGGTGGCGATGCGGCTGCCACGGAGGTCGTCCAGGGACCGGGCGCTGCTGTCGGTGGGCACCGCCGCCTCGAGCCGGCACCGGCCGTATCCCAGCTCCAGTTGCACCGGCATCCTGCCAATGGTGCGGCAACCCGATCGATCCGGACGGCCATGTATGTCCGCGGATGAACTGACCGTTCGCGCCCGCGAGGTGCACATCCTCACCTGCGGCGAAATCGAGATCGAAGGGCGATGCCGTGGAGCAGCAACGCCACCTTCCTCGTCAACATCCGGTGCGGCGACGACACGACCCAGGCGATCTACAAGCCCTTGCGCGGCGAGCGACCGCTGTGGGACTTCGAGCCAGGCCTTCATCGCCGTGAGGTTGCCGCCTATCACCTGAGCGAGGCACTGGCCCTCGACCTGGTGCCGCCGACCGTGCTTCGCGACGGCCCCTACGGAGAGGGGTCGGTGCAGTGGTTCGTCGATGTCGATCACCGTCAGCACTACTTCACGATCCACGAGGAGCGTCCCGACCTTCACGACACACTGCGGACTGTGGCGCTCTTCGATGTGCTTGCCAACAACACCGACCGCAAGAGCGGCCACGTGCTGATCGACAGTGACGATCACATCTGGGGGATCGACCACGGCTTGTGCTTCTCTGCCGATTTCAAGCTGCGCACGGTCGTCTGGGAGTTCGGCGGCGAGTCGATCGATACGCGGTTGGTCGATTCCGTGCAGCGCATCTCCGAACGAGTGCCGCTCGAAGTCGCCACACTGCTGGCCGACGACGAAGTCACCGCGATGCAGAAGCGCGCCGAATGGTTGGCCAGGAACCCGGTGTTCCCGGTCGACCAATCGGGGCGGCGCTACCCCTGGCCGATCGTGTGAGCGAAGTCGACGACCTCGTCCATCGAGCAGACCTCGACGGGCTCGTACGACTTGTCGACAAGTTCTGCGCCAACGCTGATTGGGCCGCGCTGTTCGAGTTGCGCAACCGGAGCCGTGCCGCGACGATCACCGGGCGGCAACTGTGGCCGGTGGCGACGCTCGCCGAGTATCGACTCGCATTGTGGGCGCCGGCCGAGGGGCGGCGATGGTGCTCGACGAAGAAGGTGGCATGTTCACGATCGGCCCGTTGACCGAAGTCGTGGCGCAGAACCACCGGTTCGCCGAACTCCGATCCCGACTCGCCGACGGGCCGCGCCTCGGTTTCATCGCTCACGAATGTGCGTTGCGCGGGCAGCCGATCGCCGGCGATCTGGCCAACCCGCTCGACATCCCCTTCGACCTGCAGCCCTGGGAACCGCTCTACTGCCTGGCCGAGTACGGGGATGAAGGCATCGACGCACCCGCCCCGCCGCTGCCCGATCCATCCGATCGCGCCCCAATGTCCACCGCCGAGAGCGTCGAGCGGCTTGACGACCCCGCCGTCGATCTCGCCCTGCGTCAGTTGATCGAGCCATGGATCACGTCATCGAACGGGCGCGCCGAGATCGTCGCCGTCGAAGGGTCGGCCGGCGCTGCGGTGGCGACCCTGGGTGTCACCGCTGGCCGATTGTCGCCGATGACACCGTCGCTGGCGATGGCCTGGCTGGCGTGGGCCGGGGCAACCGGTGGCGCCCATGGCCGCCGCCGAGGCGCGGCGATCGGGCGATTCGGAGCCTGGTGGGTGGTGGCCGCCCTCGCCGATCTGGCCGACGGCTGGCCGGTCGAGCCCGACGAGATGGGTGCAGCCACCGCCTCGCTGGATTGGTACTGGTGGGATGCCGGAGAGCCGCGGCTGGGCTGGGAACTGCAACTCGCCGTCGCCGACCCGGCGGAGGGTTACGCCTGGGCCATCAGCGCCCACGACGCCACCTGACCCCCGAGTGACTCGCCCGTTGCGAATCGTCACTGACGAAACGAGGTTGGGCGCGGCTCAGGATCTGGGCGCCAACCTGGCATCACCGCCGCAGGTCAGGGGAAGAGCCTGGCGCCCAGATCCTCGGTGCCGGCACGTTGCGAATCGTCACTGACGATTCGGGAGGGCGGGGATGTGGGTGGGTCAGGCGCGGGATTGCAGGGCTTCGATCAGCTTCGGCAGGACCTTGTGGACGTCGCCGACGATGCCGAGGTCGGCGATGCCGAAGATCGGAGCTTCCTTGTCTTTGTTGATGGCGATGATGCTCTTGGCACCTTTCATCCCCACCATGTGCTGCGTCGCTCCAGAGATGCCGCAAGCCAGGTAGACCCCTGGCTTGACCACCTTTCCGGTCTGGCCGACCTGGTAGCTGTAGGGCACCCACCCCGCGTCGACGATGGCCCGTGATGCTCCCGGAGCACCCTTCAGCAGCTTGGCCAGTTGTTCGATCATCTCGTACTTCGACGCCTCACCGAGACCGCGGCCGCCGGACACGACGATGTTGGCCTCGTCGAGCTTGGGCCCGTGGGACTCTTCGACGTGCTCGGCCACGATGGTGGCAGCGCCCGCCGCGCCGAGGTCGGGCACCGGAGCTGCGACAACCTCCGGCGCGGCACCGCCAGAGGCTTCGACGGCGAAGCTCTTCGGCCGGAAGTTGGCAAGGTACGGGCTCGACCCGGTGAAGGTCGTCGTGACGAGCACGTTGCCGCCGAACACCGGCGTGGTCACGGCGACCGAGTCGCCGTCGGCGGTTATGTCGATGTTGTTGGTCAACAGCGTGCGATCGAGCTTGACCGAGAGGCGCGACATGACGTCGCGACCTTCGTACGTCTGCGGAAACATGATCAGGTCGGGCGAGTCGCCGCCGTCGATCACCTGACCCTTCATCGCCGCCGACACGGCAACTCCCGGCAGCTTGCCGCCCAGGTCGCCAGTGGCGTAGACCTTGGTGGCGCCGTGTTCGCCGAGCGAGGCGGCAATGCCCGATGCGTCGCCACCGACGAACGCGGTGACCGGCCCGCCGGAAAGGCTACGGGCCTTGGTGAGCAATTCGAGGGTCGCCGCGTGGTCGGCGCCCCGTTTGATTCCTGTGCGAATACCCAGATGTTCATGGTGCTCCTCAGATCAGCTTCAGGTTTTCCCAGGAAGGTCACGATCTTGGCGTACCCCTCACCGTCGTCTTCGATGATCTCGCCGGCGGCGCGGGCCTCGGCCTTGGTGATGTCGGAGATCGTCTGGCGGGCGCCGGCCCAGCCCACGGGGGCGACGCCGAGGTCACCGGCTGTGACGGTCTCGACCGGCTTCGACTTCGCCGCCATGATCCCTTTGAAGCTCGGATACCGCGGCTCGACCACGCCGGCTGTGACGCTGATGACCGCGGGCAGCGGGCAGGTCACCTCGTCGTAGCCCTCTTCGGTTTGGCGACTGACGCTGAGGGTTCCACCCTCGACCGCAACGTGCTTGGCGAAGGTGACCGATGGAAGGCCGAGCACCTCTGCCAACTGCTCGGGCACCGTGCCTGTGTATCCATCGCTCGATTCGGTGGCGGCGATGATCAGATCGGCCCCACCGAGCCGACCGATGGCAGCCCCCAACACCTTTGCCGTGGTCAAGGCATCGCTGCCGAGCAGGATGGGATCACTGACCAGGATTCCTCTGGCGGCGCCCATCGCCAACGCCGTACGCATGCCGCTGACCTCGTCATTGGGGGCCATCGACACCAAGCTGACTTCGCCCTCGCCGGCTGCGGCGACGAGTTGCAGCGCCATCTCCACGCCATAGCTGTCGGACTCGTCGAGGATCAGCTTGCCCTCGCGCTTCAGAGTGTTGGTCGAGCTGTTCAACTCACCCGGCATAGCCGGGTCGGGGATCTGCTTCACGCAGACGATCACGTTCATGGAGCAACATTGTGACCGAGCAGTAGCGATCGACCAAACCTGAGACCCGGTACCGACGATAACGTCGCTGTCTTGCGCATCCTGCTGGTTGTCAACGCGTTCGCCTCCTCGGTCACGGCGCGCAACACCGTGGTCGTGCACCGTGCCCTGAGCCAGGGCAACGATGTCGAGATCGTCGAGACGAATCGCCGTGGTCACGCGATTCGATTTGCCCAGGATGCCGCACGACGGGGGGTCGACATTGTCATCGGTTTCGGCGGCGATGGAACGCTGAACGAGGTGGCCACCGGTGTGGCGGGAACCGACACCGCCCTCGGCACGCTTCCTGGCGGCAGTACCAATGTGTTCGCCCGCACGCTCGGCATGCCCAACGACCCCGTGGCTGCCGTGCGGCTTCTGGCAAACGGGATCGCTGCCCACGAGATCCGGCCCATCGGGCTCGGCCTGGTGAATGGCCGGTACTTCTGCTTCCATACCGGTATCGGCTACGACGCAGCAGTCGTACGCGAGGTCGAGCGCCGGGCCGGTATGAAGCGATGGCTGGGCCACCCCCTGTTCATCTATGCCTCGGTTCGCACGTGGATGAGCCACTACGACCGCTCCGAGGCGCATTTCCAGGTCTGCACGCCGGCATCACCAGCAGAGATCGACGGGTACTTCACGATCGTGCTCAACACCAACCCGTACACGTACCTGGGCAACCGGCCCCTCGACCTGAGCCCGGCCGCCACATTCGACCGCGGTCTCGTGGCGATCACCTTCAAGACGCTCAAGGTCGGGGCGATCCTGCGAGCCCTTGGAGGCGCGCTCCGCGGCGGTGGCATGAAGCCCTCCGCCGCCGTCGACGTGCAAACGGACTTGTCCTCCCTCGACGTCACTTCCGTTCGCCCGTTCCCGTTCCAACTCGACGGTGACTATCTCGGCGAGACGTTGGAGTTGCGCTTCGAGCACAGACCGAACGCGGTCAAGCTCGTCTATCCCTCAGCTTCCTGAACGAACGCGCCAATGGCGATCACGTCGCGAGCTACGTCGGGGACGTTGGTGCAGATACCGTCGATCCCCCACTCGATCAATTCGGCCATACGTCGCCGATCGTCGCACGTCCAGGTGTTCACCTCGATGCCGGCCCCGTGACAGGCGTCGATGTGCGATCGATGCAACGTGGCGAACCACGGATGGAGCGCCTCATGGCCATGGGCGACCATCGTCGAGATGACGTCGTCAGGAACCTCGACGACCAACCAGGCGGTGCGAATGGCGGGTGACAGCGCCTTGCACCGATCGACTGTCTGCAGACGAAACGAGGAGATCAACCATCTGTCGAGCCCACCCCGCTCGGCGAGCACTGCCAGCGTTCGATCGGCGATCGCATCGGTGGGATCGAAGTCAGGTTCCGTGGGGTCGTTCTTGATCTCGACGTTGACCCACATGCCCTCGCAGGCGTCGACGGCGGTGCCCAGGCCTGGGATGTAGCCGGGCAGGTCGGCAGCGTAGACGTCGACGATTGCCCGACCATCTGGGAGGTGCGGGTCGTGGTGCACGACCAGAACTCCGTCACCCGTACGGCGCACGTCGAGCTCGACCGCGTCGCTGCCCAGCGTCTTGGCCAGGTGAAATGCCTCGACCGTGTTCTCCCGGGCAGCCCGGCAGGCACCCCGATGGGCAAGTACCTCCACCATAGATACCTCCCATCTGTAGGAACTATGTCGCAGAACCTACCCATACCCCTTGTCAACGGCGGAATTGTTTCCTAGGTTTGACATCACTGTGCACACCGCCCCCGAAATGCCATCCCCCTGTGCCCGGACTGCACGTGAAAATTCTCACAATGCGGAACTGTTGAGCCGACCGTGACAATTCTTGCGTCAAGTCTCACACTGGCAAATGCCGACTACACATGGCGATCCGAAGCGATATGTCGCGACACCGACCCGGAGTTGTTCTTCCCCGTCGGCACCACCGGATACGCGCGTCGCTCCAAATCGCTCGAGCGAAAGAGGTGTGCGGGCAGTGCCCTGTGCATCGCGACTGCCTCGAGTACGCCC
Source organism: uncultured Chloroflexia bacterium (assembly GCA_963760625.1). Classification (GTDB taxonomy): domain Bacteria; phylum Chloroflexota; class Limnocylindria; order Limnocylindrales; family CSP1-4; genus JAFMJV01. The sequence goes on along the minus strand of CAVXDU010000002.1, from coordinate 4,579 downwards.
TCGAAACCAACCAGGACTCCGGTATCTGGGGTGGCACCTCCGAGGAAGAGCGCCGCGTTCTGCGCCGTCAGTACGTCGCTCGCCACAAAGCCGCCGTCTGACCCGATCTGCCCGTCAGATCGGCACGGTCAGATCGACAACCGTGCCGGCGCCCTTCGGCTGATCGCCGAGACCGGCGGCCGCGAAGTCTTCCGGCATGCCGGCACGCATCGAGATGCTGCCGGCCAGTTCAGTGGTCACCAGCGTGCGCACGATCGACAGACCGAGACCGGTCGCCTTGTTCAGTTCGAACTTCGGGTCGAGACCGCGGCCGTCGTTGATGACCCTGATGTTGAGGTGATCCTCGGTCGGATTCAACTGCACCACCACGTCGCCGCCGCTACTGCCCTCCGGGAACCCGTGATCGACTGCGTTCTGCAACAACTCGGTGAGCACGACCGACAACGGCGTGGCGATCGTCGAAGGCAATCGGCCGCCGTCACCCTGCACGGTGAACCGAACCGGACGGTCGGGCGATTGCAGACCCTCTTCGGCGAGGCGCAGTAGCGGGCGGACGATCTCCAGGAAAGCGACGTCGTCGCCGGGCTCCGCGACAGGGTCTCGTGTACCAGGGCGATGGTGCGGATGCGGCGCACCGATTCGGAGACAGCGGCCTTGGCCTCGTGGGACTCGAGACGACGACCCTGCAAGCGCAGCAGTGAGGAGATCGTCTGCAGGTTGTTCTTCACCCTGTGGTGGATCTCGCGGATCGTCGCGTCTTTGGAGAGCAACAGCTTGTCGCGCTTGCGCACCTCGGTGACATCGCGCAGCAACAGCACACCGCCCGTGACTTCGCCGCCCGCCAGGATCGGCATGCACCGGCTCAACAGCGTGACATTCGGAGTCTGCTCGAACTCTTCGATCACCGGCATGCGATCCTCATAGGCCAGACGAACGGGGCTGTCGTTGAAGCCAAGTTCGGCCAGGCGCATGCCCACGGCGTTGGCGCTGATCCCCACTCGATGGAGTGCCGACACGGCATTTGGGGATGCGTAGCGCACACGCGCCTCGTCGTCGAGCACCATCACACCATCGCCGACACGCGGCGCGGCGCTGGAGTCGCCGACAAGCCCGTGAAATGGAAACGAACCTTCGGCGATCATGGCCGCGAATCGTTGGAAGATCCCGAGGTAGGTACGCTCGAGTTCACCGAGTTGACGGCCGGTGCGGCTCGACCACTCGCGTGACAACACGGCGATCGACCTTCCGCCGCATCGAACCGGTATGGCCAGCATCCGTGCGGGCTCCGGCAGCTGGTCGACAGCGATCTCACCCTCGCGGATCTCGCCGGTGTCGAACGCCGATTGCAACAACGGACGCTCGTTGTCGGCGGGTGAAGCAACGTAGTCGGTGAGGTAGATGGTCTGGCCGGTCGCCGGGCGAACCTGGGCGACGATCAGCCATTCGGAATCCGTGGAGGGCACGTAGAGCAACAAGTCGGCGAAGCACAGATCGGCGAGCAGTCCCCACTCGCTGACCAGTTGTTTGAGATGGTTGATCTCGTCGCGAGTCAGCGACGTGTGTTGACGGCAGAGTTCGCCCACGGTGGCCATGCAGTGGTTCTAGCACTCGGAGGTGAGACGGTACGGCTGCACCGACAATCACTCTCGATCAGCCGCTGAAGCCGATCTTGCGATCACCATCCGGTGAACCGATCTCGATGTAGGCGATCTTGGCGGCTGACACGCCGACGTCGCGGTTGCGCTTGTCGGTCAGCCACAGCACGTCGACGGTACCGGCCAGCGCCGCCTCGATCTTGGTCTTCAGAGCCTCGCGGTCGAGGTCGTCGGCCAGCTCGATGTTGAGCTCGACGCGGAGCTTGGGTGACGCCGATGCGTACGTCCACGTCGGTCCTTTCGAGTAAGTGTCGTGCCCATCGTAGGGAGAGATCGTCAGAGATGGAACTTCCCCCTGACGCGGCGATGTCCTGATTGGTAGAAAAGACCCTGTGACCAACTCCATGCACGTCGCCATTCCCCTGTTCCCCCGGTTCACCGCACTCGATGCCATCGGACCGTATGAGGTGTTGCAGCGCATCCCCTCGATCGATGTCACCTTCGTCGGCCACGAGCGTGGCGAGGTCCGCAGCGAGAACGGCATGCTCGGCATCACCATCGACGCCACCTTCGAGGAGTTGGCCGCGCCCGACATCGTCGTGTTTCCTGGTGGCGTCGGCACACGGCCCCTGGTCCACGACGAACGAGTGCTGTCGTGGGTCCGTTCCGCCCACGAGTCGACGACATTCACGACCTCGGTGTGCACCGGCTCGCTGGTTCTCGGTGCCGCAGGTCTGCTGAACGGCGTCACTGCGACAACGCACTGGGCGTGTTACCCGGAGTTGGAAGCGACGGGCGCAGTGGCCACGGCGCAGCGTGTGGTCGAGCACCTCGATCGCAGGATCATCACCGCCGCGGGCGTGTCGAGCGGGATCGACATGGCCTTGCGGCTCGTCGAGCTGCTGGTCGATCGCACCGCGGCGCAAGCGGCTCAGCTGATGATCGAGTACGACCCGCAACCACCGTTCGACTGTGGAGCCCTGAGCAAGTGCGACGACGACATCGTCACCCGGGTCATCGAGTACGCCCAGCTGCGCAAGTAGCGCCTCAGAACGTCGTCGCGCAGAACGTGTCGCCCTGCGGCAGCGATGCTTCTGTGCTGACGTCGGTGTCGCCGCACAGCGCACCCAGCATTCCTTTGACCATCCCGCGGTCGACGGCGCAGATCACCGGATGCTCGATCGCCACATCGCCGAACGGGCAATGGTTGTTGACGATCCGCAGCTGGTTGTTTCGCTGATCTGCATGGGCGGCGAATCCGTGGGCGGTGAGTGCGTCGGCTACGGCCTGCATCGCCGACCGCAAGCTGCGTTGGCCGGATGAGACGTCGGCGCCCGACAGGCCGGCGGCCATGGCTTGCCCATATTCCTGGCCGACCTGCTCGGCCATCGCCTCGGCCTGTTCGTGGGGAAGCAAGGCGAGCGCCTTGCCGAGCAGCGAGAGCACCAGATCGTCGCTGCGCACGGGCACATCGATGGAGACGTTGGCCACCGAGCGGTAGCGCTTCGACGGCCGGCCGGCGCCGGCCCCCTCGGCGTGTTCGACGGCGACTTCGAGGTACCCCCCTGCGGCCAGTCGGTCGAGGTGGTGGCGGGCAACATTGGGGTGCAAACCGAACTGCTCGGCAACCTGTGACGCGGTGACACCCTCGGGACGTTCGCGAGCGAACAGGTAGATCCCCCGACGTGTCGGGTCGCCGAAGGCGTTGGTGATGGCTGACACGGTCGCGGTGAAAGCACCGGATGCCATGGGCGCACTGGGTGTGTTCGCAGCCACGCCGGTATTCTACCTATCTGCGTAGTGGTAATTCGCTGCGATCCGTTTCCCCGACTAGTCCCCGGAAAGGGGCCACCATGCCGGCAACCACGAACGAGCAGATCATCGATGCGCTCCGACCAGTGGAGGACCCCGAGCTGCGCCGCTCGATCGTGGACCTGGGAATGGTCCGCCACGTCGCCTTGGGCAACGACGGAGTGCTCGATGTGCAGATCGCTCTCACCGTTGCCGGGCTGTCCGTTGCGCAACGAGATCACCAGCCGTGTCACTGCCGCCGTGGCACCGTTGCCCGGTGTCAGCCGCGTGGCGCTCGACTTCACGGTGATGACCGATCAGGAACGCGAAGCCGTGCGCATGATGTTGCATGGCAATCCGTCCGACACCGCCGGCCAGGGACGGCGCACGGGCATGCCGAGGGTCGCAAGGTGCCATTCGCCGAGCCCGGTTCGAAGAGACGCGACCGCTGCTGATCTCGTCCGGCAAAGGTGGCGTCGGCAAGTCGAGCGTCACCGTCAACCTTGCCGTCGCGCTCCGCCGAGCAGGGGTACTCGGTGGGCATCGTCGACGCCGACATCTACGGCTTCTCGATCCCGCGCATGCTCGGTGCCGATCGCGACCCGGTCGTGATCGATCAGATGCTCGTGCCGCCCGAGAGCCACGGCGTTCGCTGCATCTCGATCGGCTACTTCGTGCCCGAGGGTCAAGCGGTTGTGTGGCGCGGGCCGATGTTGCACAAGGCACTCGAGCAGTTCCTCACCGATGTGTTCTGGGACGAGCCCGACTTTTTGCTGATCGACATGCCGCCCGGCACGGGCGACATCGCCCTCAGCCTCAGCCAGTACCTGCCCCGTGCCGAGGTGTACGTCGTGACGACGCCACAGCCCGCCGCCCAGAAGGTCGCTGCGCTGTCAGCTGCGATGGCCGCCAAGGTCAACATGACGGTCAAGGGCGTGATCGAGAACATGAGCTGGTTCACCGGCGACGATGGCAAGCGCTACGAGATCTTCGGCAGCGGCGGTGGCCAAGAACTGGCCGATTCATTGGGCGTCCCGCTGCTCGGCAAGCTGCCGCTCGTGCCGGAGCTGCGTGAAGGAGGCGACGACGGGATCCCCATCACTGTTGCCGACCCCGACAGCGAGTCGGCCAAGCTGTTCCACGAGATCGCCCGGCGCATCGCCGTCGACCTGAAGTCCAAGAAGGTCTACAGC
>CAVXDU010000001.1:0-172008 GCA_963760625.1 uncultured Chloroflexia bacterium | reverse complement strand
CCAACCAGACGAGCCAGCTCGTCGAGCAGCGGGTGGTGGCGTTCGCGCTCGGCCAGCCGGGGGCTCGGCCCACGGCGCATCAGCGCCACGTTGGCCCAGGAGCGCTGGGGCGGCATCGTCATCAGTCCCAACGGCGTCTGGCGGGTCCTCCGGCGCCATGGCCTGTCGCGGCGCGTCAGCCGGCTGTCGCTGGTCGCGGGATACGCCGCACCACCCGGACCCGAGCCGACGGAGCGACCGGTCGAGCGCCATGTCGAGGTCGACCATCCCGGCGAGCTGGTCGGCTTCGACTGCTTCCATGTGGGCCGGCTGTCGGGTACCAGTGGCCGGGTCTGGCAGTACACCGCCATCGACCTCGCCTCCTCCTTCGTCTGGGCGGGGCTGCACACGACGCCGCTCAACCCATCGGCGGCACGGACGAGCCAGCTGGCGAAGCGGGTGGCAGCCGACCTCGCGAGGCACGGCTGGCGCCTCGAGCGGGTGCTCACCGACAACGGCTCGGAGTCCGATCGTCGGCCTTCGGCTCCACCATCCGGGACCTGGGTCCACCCAGACCTTCATCCGGGCGGGTCGCCCGGCCACCAACGGTGCCGTCGAGCGGGTCCAGCGGACCATCCTCATCGAGGAATGCTGGCGTCCCGCCTTCGCGCGGAGCCTGGTGCCCAAGCTGACAGGGCTCGGCCGGGACCTCGCGGGATACCTCGACTTCTACGACCACGAGCGTGCCCACACCGGTCGGCTCACCCGTGGGCTGACCCCATACCAGGTGCTCGTCGGAGCGCGCAAGATGAGGCCGAGATGAACGGGATGTGTCGCCACATCTCGGGGGCCGTTCAGTCTAGCTGTGCTCGTCGCGGCAGGCTTGGCACATTGTCGTTGGTCCGTAAATCAGTCAGTGCTAACTGATCAGTGACTTTGTCAGTCTCCCCCGATGAGGGAGACCGTGACGATGACCATGGAAGAGCAGCGGAAGGTGCTGGTGCTGACCCGCCTGCTGGCGGCCGGCTCGCCATCAGCGACGCCTACCGAGGCCTCGTGGGCCCCGGCCAGACCCGGTCAAGGGCGCAGCCTGGCAGCGCTGTCAAATTCACTCTTCACGCGCAATTCCCACGCGCACGTGCCACGCGGTATAGCGGTGGACGCTGGCGTTGAGGGAGCGCCCGGGCTGCGATGTCGTATCAAGACGGCGGTCAATTCCCGGGCATGGACCAACAAGTTCCAATGTTTGCGGTCGGCATGCGACGCCAGAGAGCCACGCGACCGCGCAGTCTTGCGCACGGGGGACGCTCTCGGCAGAAATCGCCACCCGGCCATTTTCGGCCGGGACGGTGGCGTACTTCTCGCCGTTCCCCCGGGCCTGGGAGAGCTGGCTGCGGGCGCTTTGCGTGACCGCTCCGTGGCTGGTGGGACTGCCGCGGCGCATCGGGGCGACCGCGAGCGTCGTCGGAATCATGGGCATCCTGGCGGCGGCGGTGGTATTTGACGGGAACACGCAGTTCCCGGGGTATTTGGCGGCGGTTCCCGTGATTGGGTCCTGGCGGCGTTTCCCATTATTGGACCTCGGGCTCGAAGCAGGGTAGTGAACTTCGGAACCGCCACGAAATGGTACGTGGCAAACTGGTGTTCCGCAGAGCTATGGAAGCTTCGCGGCTACCTTTGTCCGGCGCGGCCCCTCGCCCAGCGAGAGACGCAATTACCTGTCAAGATGCCGATACTCAGTGACATCGTGGCCAAGAAAGACCCGTTGGTGTCGTCTCACGGTACGGACACGCACGTCGGTAAGTACCAACGAGACTCAATCGAGAGTAACTCCCAACTCAAATCGCACCGATTGGCTCCGGGGAACCAAAGGGCTGGAAACCTGGAGCGGAAGGCGTTGAGCATGCAGTTCCTACCCGGGAGTCTTCAGTTCGCATGCCGGCGCCTCATCGGGCTTGACAGGTTCCCCTTACCATCCTCGTGCTACGGCAAATCTGTCCAGTAAGACTTGGCGGTCAGCGAGGACTGACCCGGGCAGGCTTCCAGGCAGAATAGAGAGTCGGGTTCGTCCAGCGGTGGCGGATTTGCTGCGCCGACCAGGTCACAGCCCTGGCCGGGAGGTCTTGGCTCTGGAGTCCGGGATAGCGCACACTCGCCAACTGTCTGGTTGAAGCCGTGCTCAAGCAGACCGTTCGCCCCCCTGGTCCCGAGCTGCAGCACGAAAGGTCAGCCGATGTCTCTGGCGCATCTGCTTGGCTCCCGATGATTGGGCGTATCACGAGCGGGTGCGCCATCGTCTGGGGCGGTGTCTTGTTGTGCCTCGGTGCTCTAAACGTGGTCGCTCCGCAACGCACAGGACTGCTGGCCGTGACGCAGGTCTTTGCACCTTATCTGTTCCTGCCACTGACCATGGCGATCCCGTTGTGGCGTCGGCCTCAGCAATTGGGGCGCCTGCTTCAGGGATTACGTTGGTGACCTGTGGCGTGCTCTTTGGGCTGCGTTTCCTGCCTGGTTGGGTGGCGCTGCCACGAACCGCCACACCGGGCACATCCGTGATGGGAGTGACAACCTGGAACCTCGAACTGGGCCATGCCCCACCGGCGCGTGTGCTCGAGGGCTTGCAGGGCGCACAACCAGGCTTTGTGGGTCTGGAGGAGCTGACTCGCCAGCATTCGGGTCCCATCGAATCGGACCCCGCTCTCCTAGGTCGTTTCCCCTATCGGACCCCTTACACCCCAAGGACGGGTCGGTCGGACTTGGGCTGCTCAGCTCGTTCCCGTTCGTGGGGTCTCCGACGCTGTCATTGGATCCGCCGATGCTCCTTGCTTTGGTAGATCACGGCAACGGTCAGACCCATGACGGTCGTAGTCGCACACCCAGTGGCGGCCAAAGTCGACCCCGGTATCTACGGCGTGACCTTCACCGGATACGACCCAAGCGTCCGGGACTCGCAGATTCGCGCCATCCGGGCGGCGCTCGATCGGCAGGATGTACGCGAAGGGCCCGCCCTCATTCTCGGCGACTTCAACATTACTGACCGCGAACCTGGCTACGCTCATTGGCACAGGGTCTCACGGACGCGCATCGCGCAGTGGGGACTTGGACCCGGCTCGACATGGCGCCCCGAGCAGGTTGAGTGGCTTCCCTTTGGCTTGCTGCGCATCGACATGCTGTTCACTCGTGGCAAGGTCCGTCCGCTGTCCATCGCGCCCGACTGCACTCCTCGGGGGAGCGACCATTGCATCCTCCGTGCCAACGTGGAGATCTACCACTGACCGAGGGCCGGTCAGAGACTGGGCGGCTTGCATCTGCCGCCACTGGATCTTCAGTGCAGACGGGAGCTCTGAGGCCATCCCGGTGGTAGTTGACGCGACTGGGTCACCGACGTTGACGCATGACCTGGAAGGGGCGACCGGAGCGATCCTGACTGTCCCGGAGGCTGGGTACTCATGATGTCGAATGACAGCACCGCATCCCGCGTCACGCGAACGGAACACGTGTTGGCTTGCTGCGCCCCCGTCGTCTACCGTCGCCAGTCTCATGGTGGGAGTGCTCACGCCCAACCGCGGCCCATAGGTGAGCGGTCCTTAGCGCGTGACCTTACGCCGGGCTGCTCCTCTTACGCCGGGCTGCTCCTGATGGAGACTCCGGGATTCAATTCGGGCGGCGGGGGTCGCCTGAATGGTAGCCCAGCATGCCACCGCAGCACTCAGCCATCTGTACGTCGCTGCGGGTGGGTGAAGCCGCCCCGGGTCCCATCACTGTACCCCGGGCAGTTGTCTCGAGCCGGACTTCATCAATACGTGCGCATTGCATCATTTGGATCGATACGAGGCAGACCCTTCGACGGCGTACGCTATCACAATCGTGGGGGCGCGGCAGGTCGGGGTAGCGGCAACTGCGATTGGAGCGAGACTGATTCACATCAGTGCGGACTACGTGTTCAACGGCACCAAGGGCTCGCCCGTACACGGAGGCAGACCTCCCGGCACCGCTCAACGTCTATGGTGCCTCGAATTGCCGCGCCCTGCTCCGGGTTGCCGAGCTTCTTAGAGTGCTCTGTGGCGGTCATGGTGGTCACCTCGGACAAGCGTTGCCAACCACTGGCCTCGATGCACCTGGAGGTCGATGTAGGCTCGCCCGCATCGGCTACGCGTACGGGTCCTTCGATCCCGCCTGCGTGGCTAGCAGGCTCGGAGGGACCGGGGCGGCTACCTGTGGCCATGAGACCCCCTGACTTGGCATCTGATGCCGGTCTTTCGGCTCTGATTGCCTCGACGACCCGCCACGCAACCGCTGTCGGGTAGAACACTGACCACCGGTCTTCGCGGCGGCTGCTCGTCCTCGCGTTCGCCGGTAGATAGCACGACGTATGAAGAGGGTGCCATGATGAAAACGGGAGCCAGAAACGCCGTCCAACGCCTACTCTGGCACACGAACGACTTGGCCTCCCGCATCGGGGTCTTTGTTCTCCCGAACCACTACTACACCCCCATCGCCAACACTCGGGCGCTGGCCAAGTCCCAGGCCATTTGGGCCAAGCCCATTCCTATGTATGGCGTCGAGATGGACGTCACCGCCCAGGTCGCGTGGCTCAAGGCGGAGATTGCGCCGTACGAGCCTGAATACCGGGGCAACCAGCCCTACAGTGAGGGTGTCAGAAAGAGACTTCGGGCAAGGCTACGGCTATGTCGAAGCGCAATGTCTCCATGGGGCGCTCCGCCATCTGAAGCCCAAGCGAGTGATTGAAGTCGGATCTGGCGTATCGACCGGCTGTGTCGTGAACGCGACGCAGCGCAACACTGTGATGAACGACGTCCCCGAGGCGCAAATCACCTCCATTGAGCCGTATCCGCGGCCCGCGCTTTTCACGCTGCCGGTTCGGATCATCCAGAAACCCGTTGAGGAGGTTGATCCTGCAATCTTTGACCAGCTTGAGGCAGGCGACTTTCTGTTCATAGATTCGAGCCACGCCGTGCGACCATGCGGCGACGTCCTGTATCTCTATCTGAACGTCTTGCCGAGGCTGCAGCCGGGGGTCGTCGTGCACATCCATGACATCTACCTGCCCTACCTCTACCAGCGGGACCTTTTGTTCTCGCTGTTCCAGTGGACGGAGACGGCTATGCTCCTGGCGCTCCTAACCGATAACCCCAGAATGAAGGTGCTGGCCTGTCTCTCTTACCTACATTACGAGGCGCCAGAGGCGCTGCACGAGGTCTTTCCGGAGTACGAATACCAGTCAGGCAAGGCAGGTCTATCGGACCCGGGGACACCCGGCCACTTTCCGTCGTCGATCTATCTACTCACGGCATGAGACCTTCCGGCCCAAGTTCCGACCCGTACGGTTCAGGCCACATGTGGGCATCACCTCACTCTCCTAACCGGTTGCAGGACCTCGGTCGACCTTGGAAGATGCTCGTCGGGGAGCGCCTCTCGGGGTGCGGTAGCCGAGGGAGACCCGGTGGTGGAAAGATGGAGGGCGGTCGCCTGGACGCGCTCCACGAAACGCATCAAGGTTGGGGCTCCGAGGCTAGATCTTGTGGTGGCGGACGCCAGCGGCACGGCACGGCTCGCCGAATAGCTCGCCATGGCCGCCAGCGTCCTAGGTGTAGAACTGACGGACATGGTGTACACATCGGATTCCCTGGAGGAAGAGGAGGAGGACCGATGACCGAACGGGAGCTGGACCGGCGAGCATGGGTACTGTTGGGTCCTGCGCCCCACGTTCGGCCTTCGGCAGGTCTTGTAGGAATCGAAGGACACGGCGAGCGGAGGAACGTGGACCGAGCAAAGCGACCACCGGGCATGCCGACTGGGAGAGAGGACGGAGCTTGTCGCCAGTTTCAGGGTCGTGCCACGCACACGTCGAGGCCCTTTGGCGAGCCATGCTCTCACGGCAGGATTTGAGCGCGTCTGGTGTCACGCCTCCCAGTCTGCCATGGGCCATCCACGTGTCGTGTTGCTCAGTCGCACCAGGGACTGCGACGCGGCTCGACAGGTTCTAGGGCTACATGGTACTTTCGGGGAGGAGAGGGGGGCTCCATGTCCTCGCATGTCTCGATGCCGACGGGAGGACAAACTCACCATGAAGCTCAAGGTTCATCAAGCTGCGATCCCCGAGGTCCTGATCGTCGACCACGAGGTCTTTGAAGACGACCGTGGCTTCTTCATGGAGGTCTATCGTTCGGATTTGTTCCGGGATTTCACGCATCTCGGGTTGCCCGACAGCTTTGTGCAACTCAACCATAGTCGCAGCGTCCGTGGCGTGACGCGCGGCCTTCACTTCCAGTGGGACCCACCAATGGGTAAGCTTATGCGAGTTATCCGCGGTGAGGCATTCCTCGTCGCGGTCGACATCAGGCCGGGTCCCCCACGCTTGGGCGGCATGCCAGTGTCGTCGCCAACGAGCGCAATCGTGTCCAACTGTGGGCACCGGCCAGCTTCGCCCGCGGCTTCTGCACGTTGTCGGATGTCGCCGAGGTGGAGTATCTAACGACTGGGACCTATAACGGTCGCGGTGAGTCGGAAATTCGCTGGGACGATAGCTGCGATCGGCATCCCTTGGCCCATCAGTGATCCGATACTGTCCGCGAGGGACGCCGCTGCTCAGACGCTCGCCGAGTGGCTAGGCTGCCCCGATGCGAATCGCTTTGAGTACACACCAAAGGGACTTCGTCCGACCCCGGCCACACATCGAAAGGTCATTTCGGCAACATGAAACTCCTCGTCGCCGGTGGTGCGGGCTACATCGGTACTGTTCTTGTTCCAAGACTCGTGGCCCGTGGATATGACGTCACTGTCGTTGACCTGTGCTGGTTCGGCAACCATCTCCCAGAAAAGATTCCCGTGATCCGCCCGGACGTCCTCGATATGGGGGAATCCGACCTGACGGACGTCGACACCGTCATCTTCCTCGCCGGCCTGTCCAATGACCCGATGGCAGAGTTCAGTCCGGCCCTGAACTACGTCTACAACGCAGCAGCACCAGCCAACCTCGCGTACCTAGCCAAACGCGCCGGGGTCAAGCGCTTCATCTTCGGCAGTTCCTGCTCGGTCTACGATTAACCCAGGACGACCTGTGGGACGAGACCGCACCAACGACGGTCGTATACCCGTACGGAATAAGCAAGCTTCAGGCCGAGGCTGGGATCCGGCACCTCCAAGACGATGACTTCAGTGTCGTCATCTTGCGCAAGGGGACGGTTTCTGGATTTCAGCCGTCGGATGCCGGCTGACCTGGTCGTTAACGCGATGTTCAAGGACGCATTACAGCTTGGCCGTGTGACGGTGAACAATCCGGCCATTTGGCGGCCGAACCCAGGCATCCAAGACGCTGTAACTGCCTACGTTCGCGCTGTTGAAGCCGCCGCCGATATCAGTGGCACATTCAATATCGCGTCGATGAACGTGACGCTCGGAGGACTCGCCGACCAAGTCGTGGCGACGCTCAGGCGCACGCTCAGCATCGACCCTGAATTGACTATTCTCCATCACCCAGACATCCGCAATTACAAAGTCTCAGGGGAACGCGCCCGCGTGACGCTCGGGTTCGCGCCTGAATACGACATCGACCGCATCGTAGCCGAGTTGGTTGCCTACCGGGCGGAGTTTGCCGATTTCGACAACCCAGCGTACTCCAACATCGCGACCTTCCGTGCTATGACCAGAGATCAGCTCTTCTCTATGAGTTAGATGCCCGTCGACCGACATCCCTGGAATCGTCGTTGACGACGGCGTGATGCCTGCCTGGATCGCAGTCCTTGGCGCCACAGGACAACTTGGCGCGGAGGTGGTCGACGCTTTCGCCGAAGCTGGTGATGAAGTCACCGGACTTGCACACGATGACGTCGATGTCGCGGACGATGCGGCGCTCACCTCGGTATTGGATCACGTCCACCCGGACATCATCATCAATACGAGCGCATTTCATCATCTTGATCGGTGCGAGGCAGATCCTACGACGGCGTTCGCTGTGAAACGCCGTAGGGGCGTGGCGGGTCGGCGTGGCAGCAACTGCGATCGGCGCGACACTCATTCACATCAGTACTGACTACGTATTCGATGGCACCAAGGGGTCGGCGTACACAGAGGCAGACCTCCCGGCTCCACTCAACGTTTACGGTGCCTCGAAGCTGGCCGGAGAGCACCTTGTCCGGGCGGCGTGTGAGCGTTCCTTCGTGGTGAGGGTGTCTGCCCTGTACGGCCCGCGACCGTGCCGCGGCAAGGGCGGGCTGAACTTTCCGCTGCTGATGCTGAAGGTCGCTCGCGACAAGGGGGAGTTGACGGTCGTCACGGACGAGGTCATCGGGCCAACCTACACGCCAAATCTTGCGCGTCAGCTCGTCGCACTCGCTACTACGGATGCGTACGGCGTCATCCACGCGACTGGAGGAGGGGCGGCTTCGTGGCACGAATTCGCAGTGGAGACACTGCGTCTTGCTGGCCTGGCAGATGTGCCCGTGCACAAGGCAGACGCGGCCTCGATGATCCGGAAAGTCCGTCGACCGGCGATGTCCGTCCTGGCCCATGACCGACTCGAGGCGTTGGGGATTGACAGTATGCGTCCTTGGTCACTGGCATTGGCCGACTATGTCGCGGTCGCAGGACTTGCCTCAGTCTAGTCAAAAGGGTGTCGTCGCGAGGAGGGGTCGGCGGGCGTCTTCTTGGTGCCCATGACAACGAGGTTATCCCCAACCAGCTCGGCACAAGCCTTGCTCGGTCAGCTCTCGCCTGGTCCATGCGAGTGTGGCGCAACCACGGTGGGTCCGCCACGGCCGGAGTCTAGGCGAACACCGGAAGCCCACGATGTAACTCGTCGCCGGTGCATCGTCTCCGGCCTTGGTAGCGAGCACGAAGCGTCCAGCCGACCTGGCGGTCGGACACTCGACTCCACGGGGCAACCTGACGACTTCTGACGGCATGCCGCTGTAGAGTCGGGTGCATGCCCGAGTTCCGGCTCGACGCGCCCTTCCAGCCCACCGGCGACCAGCCGGAGGCCATCCGACGCCTGTCGGACGGGCCTCGCGAAGGGCTACAAGCAGCAGACCCTGCTGGGGGTCACCGGCACCGGCAAGACCTGGACGCATCGTCGAACGTCATCCAGAACGCGGGCAAGCCGACGCTCGTGCTGGCCCACAACAAGACGCTCGCCGCGCAGCTGTACAGCGAGTTCCGGGACTTCTTCCCGGACAACGCGGTCGAGTACTTCGTGTCCTACTTCGACTACTACCAGCCCGAGGCGTACCTGCCCCGGAGCGACACGTACATCGAGAAGGACTCGTCCCGCAACGACGAGATCGACAAGCTCCGCCACGCCGCCACGCGGGCGCTGTTCGAGCGCAAGGACGTCATCATCGTGGCCAGCGTCAGCTGCATCTACGGCCTTGGCGCGCCCGTGGACTACGGCGCGACCGTGCGTCCGGATGCGCACCGGCGGCCGATATCGGCGGGACGGCATCCTGCGCCAGCTGGTCGACCTCCAGTACCAGCGCAACGACCAGGCGCTGTCGCGCGCCAAGTTCCGGGTCCGCGGCGACACGCTCGAGCTCCAGCCCGCCTACGACGACTTCATCGTCCGTGTCCAGTTCTTCGGCGACGAGGTGGAGCGCATCACGGAGCTCGACCCGGTCACCGGCGAGCTGCTCGCGGAGCGCAACGAGCTGAACGTCTACCCGGCCTCCCACTACGTGACGCCCCAGGAGAAGCTCAAGGAAGCCATCGTCGACATCGAGGCGGAGGCCGATGCAGCGCGTCGCGGAGCTGGAAGCCAAGGGCATGATCCTGGAGGCCGAGCGGCTGCGCCAGCGGACCACCTTCGACGTCGAGATGATGCGCGAGCTGGGCTTCTGCTCGGGCATCGAGAACTACTCCCGGCACCTGTCGCGGCGCGAGGCGGGTTCGCGTCCCTGGACGCTGCTGGACTACTTCCCGCCCGACTGGCTGCTGGTCGTGGACGAGAGCCACATGACCATCCCCCAGGTCGTGGGCATGTACAAGAACGACCGGACGCGCAAGGAGATCCTGGTCGACTTCGGCTTCCGGCTGCCGTCCGCGCTGGACAACCGGCCGCTCACGTTCGAGGAGTTCGAGGCGCACCTGGACCAGGTCATCTACATGAGCGCGACCCCGAGCGCGTACGAGCTCCAGCGCTCGAAGCAGGTCGTCCAGCAGCTCATCCGGCCCACGGGCATCGTCGACCCGGTCATCGAGGTCCGGCCGACCGAGGGCCAGGTGGACGACCTCATCGACCGCATCCGCGACCGGGTCGGCCGGGGCGAGCGGGTCATCGTCACCACGCTCACCAAGAAGATGGCGGAGGACCTCGCCGACTACCTCCACGAGATGGGCGTCAAGGTCAGCTATCTCCACAGCGAGGTGGACACGCTCGAACGGGTCCAGATCCTGCGCGACCTGCGCCTGGGCGTGTACGACGTGCTGGTGGGCATCAACCTGCTGCGCGAGGGCATCGACCTGCCCGAGGTGACCCTGGTCGCCATCCTCGACGCCGACAAGGAGGGCTTCCTGCGCAGCGCCTGGTCGCTCATCCAGGTCATCGGCCGGGCGGCGCGCAACACGTCGGGCGCCGTGGTCATGTACGCCGACCGGATCACCGAGTCGATGCAGGTGGCCATCGACGAGACGAACCGCCGGCGCATCGATCCAGGAGGCCTACAACCAGGAGCACGGCATCGAGCCCCAGACCATCATCAAGGAGATCCGGGACATCAACGACCGGCTGCGGGCGGTGGCAGAGACGCCGGGTCCGTACGGCGCGAGCAGCCAAGGACCTCGCCGAGCTGAGCAAGGCCCAGATCGAGAAGATGGTCGCCCAGCTCGAGGCGGAGATGCGCTCCGCGGCCAAGCAGCTGGAGTTCGAGCGGGCCGCGGCCATCCGCGACGAGATCCAGACCATCCGGCTGCGGGTGCTGGACGAGGACGCCTCCACGGCCGTGCTCAAGGCCGCCGAGCGGGCGGGTCGTGATGCGGCGCGGTCGCGCAGCTCGACGCCGACCGCGGATGCGGCGGCCAAGCCGTCCGAGCGGGCCGCCGCGCGCAAGCAGGGCGAACGTGGCGGCCGTCGCGCCGAGACGGCCCTGCTCGAGGTCACGGACGTCGAAGTGCTGGCGGCGGGGGAGGAGCCAGGGACGCCCTCGCGACAATGGATCCGCGCGCGGTCGGGCCCATGACGGGCACGCCACGAGCACGGATCGGCGCCGAGCCGGACGCGGACACGGCGGCCGACTGGCTCCCCGGCCTTCGCGACGAACACGAAGGCGACGACTCAGGCTGGATGGCACGCTGGCTCGATCGCGCCACGTGGGACAGGTCCGTGACACCCGAACGTGGTCAAGCGCACCGGCACCCGGCCGACCCGCCGCCGCCGTTAGGGTGGAGTGCCGCCCTCCGCAGCTGCGCCGCACTCCGCAGTTCCGCCGCCCTCCGCAGCTCTGCCGCCCTCCGCAGGTCCGCGCTTCGAGGTCGCCCCGCGGCCGGACTCGGGCAGCCCCGCGGCCGGCCTCGAGTCTGACATTCCGACGCACCGGTAACAGATAGCCGATAGAGGCCCGTCGCCTCCGGACGATCCACGCTCAGGGACATCGTCCCAACGTGACATTCCGACGCTGAGCCGCCGGATCGTCCGAGGATGCCCCGGGCAGGCCGGCTCTCTGCCCCATGGACGTCGGATCGTCAGATCCGGCGGCTGGTGATCCGACGGCACATCCGCCTGCGGGTACATCAGGCGGCCGATGACCCGATCGCTCCTGATACGCCCGTGACAGATCAGGCGGCCGATGACCCGATCGCCCTGATCCGCCCCGCGGCAGATCAGACGCCGACTCAGGCAACCTCTGGCGTGACATCGCGCTTGCGGCCGGTCCGGACTCGACGCGCGATGACAGCGCCGGGCTCGGACCAGAACGAGAGCGCCGACACCGTCCCGGTCGGCGCCCGGAGCCAGGCACGCATCGACCGCCCGTTGACCACGCCAAGAGGCTGCAGCACGTCCTGGTTCGCCGCGACGTGGCGCCGGTTCGTGCGCGTGTCGGTGAGGATCACCCACTGCGCCACATGACGGGGTCGCCATCCCTGTTCGCTCGGCGATCCTCGGCGCGAGCCGGGCACGCTCATGCATCTTTCGCACGAGCGCCGCCGGTTCGACGAGCACCGTCTTGAGCTCGATGATGAGCACCGTCCGCGTGGCTTCGTGCCAGGCGAGTACATCGATGGCGCCGCGCTCACCGTAGATCGAGTACGAGACCTCCGGCAGAGCGACCCATCCCTGCGACAGCCGGATCTGCCGCAGAACCGCATTCTGCAGGGCGCCGTGCCTGGCATTGAGGAGTCGGTCGAGGTCCACGCCGCGCCACCTCGGCGTGATCTCGACCCACATGCCGAGTGCGCCGGCGATCTTGCGCAGTTTCTCGATGGACTGGCCGGCGAGGATGCCACGCTCCAGATGGCTCACGTCCGACGGCCGGACAGCGGCCTTCTCCGCCAGCGCCACCTGTGTGAGGCGCTTCCGGATGCGTAGCACGCGCACGGCTGCACCGACCTTGGCGTCGTCCATGAGTCGACATAGTGGCCGTCGGGACTTACGTGCAGCTTGCGCGCGCCCCGGCCGGAACGTGGCCGACCGGGCAGGGCCGCACGATCGACCGCGGATCTGACATTCCAACGTCCAGGCGGACAGACAGCCGACGGGCCTGATCCGGCCCAGCGATCCACGCTCGGCCACACCTGGGGAACGTGACATTCCGACGCCGTGCAGCCCGGATCGTCCAACACCGCCGGCTTGCTGTCGGCTATCGCGCATCAGGGCGTCGGATCGTCGAAGTCGGCTTCCTGCGCTCCCGTGCCAGGCCGTAGTCGCGCTGATTCCCGGTCGCACCGAGCGCTCCCCATCGGCCAGCGGCAGAAATCGCCCGATGGGCAGCACGCCCCCAGCCTATGCTTGCCGAACGATCGCGCACGGTCCACCCGGGGTACCCGGACGCCGTGATCTAGAGCGAGGCGTCGGTGCCGGTTGCTCGTCGGGACGTAGGGCACTCAGCGAACGAGGAGGCGCGCCCGGATGGCCCGGATGGCCCGGATGGCCCGGATGGCCCGGATGGCCCGGATGGCCCGGACTGCGCGCCGGTAGACGTCGATGCTGCCCTGCGCCGGACCTACGCGACCATCGTCCAGGACACGGCACGGCGCCCGCAAGATCTCTCCCTGCGGCTGTTGGACATCGTCCTGTCCGCCGCGAGTCTGGTGCTCCTGGCCCCCCTCATGGCGATCCTGGCCGTGGCGCTGCGGCTCGTACAGGGCCCTCCCGTCCTGTATCGGGGCGCGCGCGTGGGTCGCGCCGCGGCCACCTTCGATATGCTCAAGTTCCGAACGCTGGCGACCGATGCCGAGCCACGGCTGGGTACGGCATTGGGCGCGGAACTCGTCGATCTCACGCACGGCGAGGTCACGCGCCTCGGACGCTGGCTGCGCGCGAGCCAATTGGACGAGACCCCGCAACTCTGGAACGTCCTGCGGGGCGACATGAGCGTGGTCGGGCCCCGCCCGATCCGGCCCGTATTCCTCATGACTCTCACGGACGAGCTTCCAGCGTACTGGCAGCGGTTCGTTGTCCGGCCGGGGATCACAGGACTCGCGCAGGTGCGGCGGGGGTACGAGACCTCCATGGCCGAGAAGCTGCCGCATGACCTGGAGTGGATCGCCGACCGTTCCATCCGCCTCTATCTCTCCATCGTGGCGGCGACGCTGATCCGCATCATCCGGCAGTCCACCCGGGCTACCGGGCACCCGCCCCACTGAAGTAGGGACTGTCGCGAGGCATGTGCGGCATCTGCGGCATCGCCTCCCGTGATTCTGCGATCGATCGGGAGCGACTCGACGAGATGAGTCGTTCACTGGCGCATCGCGGGCCGGACAGCGAGGGGACCTTCCTGAGCGACCACGTCGGGTTGGCGGCTCGCCGTCTGGCGATCATCGATCTCGATCATGGGGACCAGCCGGTCGGGAACGAGGACGGCTCGGTCCAGGTCGTGCAGAACGGGGAGATCTACAACTACCGCTCGCTGAGGGGCGAACTCGAGCAGCGGGGCCACCGGTTCCACACGCAGGGCGACACGGAGGTCCTGGCGCACCTCTATGACGAGTACGGCGACGGCTTTGTGGACCGGCTTCGGGGCATGTTCGCGATCGCCCTCTGGGATGAGCACAG
This sequence comes from uncultured Chloroflexia bacterium, assembly GCA_963760625.1. Lineage (GTDB taxonomy): Bacteria > Chloroflexota > Limnocylindria > Limnocylindrales > CSP1-4 > JAFMJV01. The sequence continues at coordinate 157,808 of CAVXDU010000001.1, read as the reverse complement.
GCAGCGGCTGCTGCTCGCCCGGGACCGCTTTGGCATCAAGCCGCTCGCATACCGGATCGTGGGGAGCGAACTCAGCTTCGCGTCCGAGGTCCGGGCCCTGCAGCGTGACGAGATCGACCTGGATGCCCTGGAGGCATACCTCGCGTTCAACTCGGTGCCAACGCCGTTCACGATCTTCCACGGCACGAGCAAGCTCCCGGCGGGCCATGTCCTGACGTGGGACATGGACGGGCACCAGCTCACGCGGTTCGCCCGGCCCCTTCCCGTCGCGCGCAGCGCTCTCCGGCGTGACGATGACGCCGCCCTGGCCGAAGAGCTCCGGGAACGACTCCGCGACTCGGTGCGCGCTCACCTCGTGAGCGACGTCCCGGTTGGCGTGCTGCTGTCCGGTGGCATCGACTCCTCGGTGCTGACGGCGCTCGCCGCCATGGAGGGATCCGGGCCGGTGCGCACGTTCTCGGTCGGCTTCGAGGAGCGGTCGTTCGACGAGCTGGCGTCCGCCCGGCTTGTCGCTCAGCGATATGGGACGAATCACCGGGAGGTGGTGCTGCGACCCGACGTGGCTCGGCTCATGTCGGACGTCGCTGATGCATGTGACGAGCCGTTCGGCGACTCCTCGGCGTTGCCCATGTATCTCGTGTCGCGGCTGGCCGCTGAGGACGTCAAGGTGGTCCTGTCGGGCGAGGGAGGCGATGAACTCTTTGGTGGCTACGAGACCTACACGGCGGACCTGCTTGCCGGACGGGTCGCGCTGCTGGCCAGGATCGCCCGGCCGCTCGTAGAACGACTGCCCAGCTCGTCGTCGCGCGTCAGCCTGGACTACAAGGCAAAGCGATTCGTGCGCGCCGCGCACCTGCCGCCGCTCGAGCGGCATCACGGCTGGAAGGAGATCTTCTCCCGGGACGTGCGCGCCGCGCTGACCGGTCGTCGTTCGTCCTTCGATCCGGTCGACCTGCTGCGTGCCTCGTGGGATGAGACAGCCGACGCGGATGGACTCGCCCGGCTGCAGGCCGTCGACCTTCACGCCTACCTGGTCGACGACCTGCTGGTCAAGACCGACCGCATGTCCATGGCCCACTCGCTCGAGTCCCGCGTCCCGTTCCTCGATGCCCATGTCGCCGACCTTGCCCTGGCGCTGCCGGCTCGGCTGCGGGCGCGGGGTCTGCAGAAGAAGATCCTCCTGCGCCGCGCCGCAGTGCCGTGGCTGCCGACCCAGATCGTTACCGGACGGAAGCGAGGGTTCTCCATCCCCGCTGCTGCCTGGCTGCGGGGGCAGCTCGAGCCATTCGCTCGGGATGTCCTTGCCGAAGGCCCGCTGCGACGCCAGGGCTTCTTCGACCCGTCGACGGTTGGGCGGCTCCTGGGCGAGCACGTCGAGGGTCGGGAGGACCACAGTCGGCAGTTGTGGGGTCTCCTCGCGTTCACGCTGTGGTACGAGCGCCACGTCGAGGCTCGGCCGGCGTCCGTGCCCGTGGCCGGTCCCCAGGCGTCGTTGGACTCGATGGGAGTTCGCGGCTGATGCGGGTCTGGATCGATATCACGGCCCCCGCTCATGTGCTGGTCTTTCGGCCCATCATCGGCCTGCTCCGGGCTTCGGGCCACGAGGTCCAGGTGACGACGCGTGACTACAGCCAGACCTTGGCCCTGCTGCGGATGCACCACATCGAGGCGACCGTGGTGGGTCGTCACGGTGGTCGCGCCATCGTCGCCAAGGCGGGCGCCCTGGCGTTTCGGGCGCCGCGTCTCTACCGCTGGGCACGAGACCGAGGCTTCGACGTGGCGCTGGCCCATGGTTCGCATGAGCTGACGATGACCGCGCGTGCCCTTGGCATCCCCAGTGCCACGACCCACGACTACGAGTTCGCGTCGCTGCAACACCAACTCGGCTTCCGGGCCGCGACGCGCGTGGTCGTCCCGGAGTCGATCCCGTCCGAGCGTCTCCGCCACCTCGGTGTGGCACCACCCAAGCTTCAGCGGTATCCGGGGCTCAAGGAGGAGTACTACCTGTGCGACTTCGAACCGGATCGCACTGTGCTCGACGACCTGGGCATCGACACCCAGCAGGTCCTGGTAGTGCTGCGGCCGCCTCCCGATGTATCCCTCTACCACCGGGACTCGAACCCGCTGTTCCCGCAGACGTTGGCGCACGTCGGCCGGCACCCTGATGTCGCTGCGGTCGTGCTGCCCCGCACCGACGAGCAGCGCGAGTTCGTGCGTCGGCTGGCTCTGCCCTCGGTCATCGTGGCAACCGATGCTGTCGATGCACAGAGCCTCATCGCCTTCGCCGACCTGGTGATCTCCGCGGGCGGCACGATGAACCGCGAGGCGGCCGCGTTGGGGGTTCCGGTCTACACGACCTTTGGGGGTCGGCTCGGTGGCGTGGACGAGATGCTCATCAAGTCGGCACGGCTTCGGCCCCTGAGCGACCCGCGCGCCATCGACCTGTCCAAGCGGAATGGATCGGGAGACCACGTCCGACGCGACCCCCAGGTGATGCTCGACCTGCTGCTCGGTGCGGTCCAGGGCGGCGAGGCACGAACGATGGAGGGCACGCCCACCGATTGACATGTCCCCGACGATGGGCACCAGTCGCAGATCCACCTACCCAGGAGGTGTCGCAGTGTCTGTCCGACGCATGTCGTCGCTGTCCTCGGCCCTCGTCCTGGCCGTCGCAAGCGTCGGATTCGGTGCTCCTCCCAGCGTCCTCGCGGCGTCGACCATCAAGTATCCGAGCGCAGCATGTCCCATCAACGGGGACCACGGACTCCAGGACTGTATCGATGGCGCCGCGGCCGGCGACACGATCGTGCTGACCTCGGAGATCAACCCCGATGGGGCCGTGAGCATCAACAAGAGCTTGACGCTCCGAGCAACAGACCGCTCGCTCCAGCCGCAGCTACCGTTCATCGGCATCGGCTCCGGGGGTGCGCCGGTCGACGTCACCGTCCAGGACGTGCGGGTCCGGTCGTGGGTGCGCGTGGTCTTCGCCACCACGCCGGGCGGCCACAAGGTGACCTTGCGACGCCTCTCCGTGGGACGGGACGACCCCAACTCGAACGGCATCACCTTCGACACCCAGTCGCCGGCCTCGCTCACGATCGAGGGGAGCTATGTCCGGAACCGCGGGGGGAGTGGGGATGAAGCGCTGCACCTGTTCGCGGAGGACCCAGACGGCCTGGTCGAGATCCGTCTCATCGGCAACCGCCTGACCACGCGAGGTAACCCGGGCAGCTCCTCGGGCGTCCAGCTCGTCGCCGTCGGGGACGGCACGCTCGCGCGCGACCATCCACAACAACGCGATCTGGGATGTCGGTCGTTGTGTCTGCGGCGCCGCCTCGGGGATCGAGGTGGGGATCAGTGACCAGATCCGGGCCGACGTGGACATCGTCGGCAATACCATCGAGCTGTCAAAGACCGACGGGATCTCGCAGCGGAATGGCCTCACCGCGGGTGGACGTCTCACGCTCGACGTGTTCGACAACATCATCAGTCACACCGACGGATTCGCCGTGCGGCTGGATTCGGGCGATCCCGGGACACTCCGCTTCCGTGCGGGTCACAATGCGCGCTACAAGACCCTCGGGCTGTCGCTGGACGGCCAGTCGGCGGGCGCTCCAGAACCGGTCTGGTGAACCCGCGGTTCGTGGACCGTGGGGACGGCGACCTTCGGCTGCGCGCCGACTCGCCGCTCATCGACAGGGGCCTCGTCTGCTCGCCGGGCGGCGTCTCGAACCGGGATGCGGCCGGCAGGTCGGCTGAAGGGCTCGAGCGTGGACATGGGCGCCTACGAGCGGGGTGCTGGCAGCGCCTCCGGCGTGGTGCGTCTGGGGGGGAGTGGCATCGACACACTCGTGGGCACCTCGGGCCGCGACATCCTGTGCGGCTACGGCGACGACGACAAACTGTGCGCGGAGGATGGCAAGGGCGGCGACTACGTCGACGGTGGATCCGGGCGCGACAAGGCACGCACGGATCCCGGCGACATCCGCCGCTCGATCGAGGCCGAAGCGGGCTGCTTCATCTGAGCGGATCCCACTCCCGACGACTTTGATCCAGCGCCGCCGTCCCTGGTGTGTTGCGGGGTGGTTCGCGGCGATTGACAGGCACCCTGACGATGGGGGTCCGCGAGCGTCGTGGCTCGCAACCCCGGAGGACACGCGTGCATCGACGCATCTCGGTCGCGGTCGTCGCGGCACTGCTGCCCATGGTCATGCTCACGGCCGGTGGCCCGGTGAGCGCGGCCACGACCGTGGAATACCCAGGGCCCGATTGCCCGCATGACGGGACGCATGACTTGCAGACGTGCATCGACTCCGTCGTGGCTGGCTCGACCGTCATCCTGACCTCGGAGATCAACTCCAATGATGCAGCGGGTATCAACAAGGACCTGACGCTGAAGGCCACGAACAGGTCGCTGCATCCCCGCATCGAACGGCTCAGCATCATCACCGGCGTGGGAGACCCATCCATCCACGTCACCGTCCAGGACGTGTCCGTCAACGTCGGGGTCGAGGTCACCCTGGACAGCGGGGCTGACCATGTCGTGCGATTGCGCCGACTCGTGGTCGGCAAGCTGGTCGCCGAATTCGAAGGGGATGATAGTCAACGTCAGGGTCCCCGCGACGGTCGTTGTCGAGAGCAGCACCATCAAGGGCGGCCATGAGGCGCAGGACGACGTGATGACACTGTCCGTGGAGGATCCTGACGGACAGGTGACCCTACGTGTCATCGGGAACCGGCTCGACGGCCACGCCAACACGGACAGTGGGTCCGGCATCGAGCTCGGGATGGAGGGCGACGGGTCCGTCAGCGCGGACATCTTCAACAACAGCGTCTGGGATGTGGCGCGTTGCAACTGCGGCGGGTCCTCCGGGATCTTCCTCAACCCCCAGGACGCGATCATCGCCGACGTGAACATCGTGGGCAACACCATCGATACGTCGCGAACCAACGCCATCGGACAGCGCAACACCCTTACCGGCGTCGGGCGCTTGAGCATGGACGTCTTCGACAACATCTTCAGCCACATCCAAACCGACGCATTGCGTCTCACTGCGGGCGCCCCCGGCAGCCTCAGGTTCCGGGCGGGTCACAACGACTACTTCGAGGTAGCTGGCAATTCGCTGGACGGGCAGTCCAGGGGTTCCGGAAACCTGAGCAAGGACCCGAAGTACGTCGATCGCGCGTCGGGCAACTTGAAGCTCAGATCGGCATCACCGCTCATCGACCAGGGAATCGTCTGCTCGCCCGGTGGCATCGCCAACCTGGATGCATCGGGCAATGGCCGGCTGAAAGGCTCGAGCGTCGACATGGGCGCCCACGAGGTCGGTGCCGGTCACCCGACCGGCAAGGCACTCGTCGGGGACAGTGGTGACGACACCTTCGAGGGAACGTCGGGTGCCGACATCCTGTGTGGGTTCGGTGGCAAGGACAAGCTCCGTGGCGCTGGCGGCAACGATTGGCTGGACGGGGGATCGGACGCGGACACGCTGACGGGCGGGAGCGGCTCCGACCGCGCCTTTGGCGGCAGCGGCGGCGACACCCTGTGCGTCAAGGACGGCGTCCACGGCAACGACCGTGCGGACGGCGGCAGCGGTTCGGACAAGGGCCGGGCAGACAGCGGCGACACCCGCGTCTCCATCGAGGCCAGCGCACCCTGCTGAGCGCCCGGGAGTAGCATCGCGCTCGGTGCTCATTCCCTTCGGGGTCGTTTGGGTCTGACCGCGCGCCGCGGAACATCGTGATCGAGAGGGACATCGATGCGCAGGATCCTGGTCGTTGTCGCCCTGGTGGCCACGCTTGCCGCGTGCGGTGGCAGTTCAGGGGGCGGAGGCGGCGGTGTGGCCACGGGGCCCGCCGCGGATCCGGTGGCCGCCGTGAACAACGTCATCAATGCGTACAAGGCCAAGGCGCTGGACAAGCTGGGGCCGCTGACGTGCGCCGCCAAGCGTGCTCAGATCGCCGGAGGCCTGTCGTCGAACACGCCGCCCGAGCTGATCGATGCGATGACGTTCGACTTTCAGGACTTGAAGGTGGAGCAGACGAGCATCAACGGCGACAACGCCAAGGTGCACGTCACGGGCAAGCTGGCGCTGACACTCGATGCTGGCAAGGCCAAGCCTGCGGTCCGCAAGATGCTGGAAGCCCAGGCACCTGCCGGCACCACGGTCACCGATGCTCAGGTCGACAGCATGCTCGCCATATTCGGATCGGGCAAGCCGAACGACATCTCCACTGACGTCGATGTGGTGAAGGAAAACGGCGGCTGGCTGGTCTGCTCCCAGCTGGGCACCACCTCCTAGCTGGGCGGTCGGCTGGGGCGTGGCCTCGTCCTACGGCTGCAGCTGCAGCTAGACCTCGTCCGACGGTTGCGGCTGCAGCTAGACCTCGTCCGACGGTTGCGGCCAGCGCTGCAGCTAGTCGAATCTTGCCAGGCATGCATGCCGGGGATGTTCGGCAGCGGTAGTTCCGAGACCTGCTCGCTGTCACGCTTGCGCGTGGCACGAAACCCGGTCAGGCATCCGTCCCGCGCATATCTGTCATATTCGGCCGCCATGGTTGGGACTAAGAACCCGGCCATGCATATCTGACCAAATCCGAGACCGATCGGACCAACCCGGACCGATCCGGCCACCCGAGACCGATCCGGCCACCCAGACCGATCCGGCCACCCAGACCGATCCGGCCACCCGGACCGATCCGACTCTCGGGATCTGACTCCGCGTGGCGGGAGACCCGACTGACCTGGAGGACAACGTGCGTATTCGTCGACTGATCTCGGTCGTGGCGGCATCGAGCATGGCCGTCATGGGACTCGTTGGCGTCGCCGGTCCCGTTTCGGCGGGCGGCCCGGTCACCGTCCACTACCCGAGCACGGCCGACGGCTGCCCGGAGAACGTCGAGCATGGGCTCCAGGATTGCATCGACTCGGTGGAGTCGGGGTCCACGATCATCCTGACCCACGAGATCAACGGCGACAACACCGCGTCCATCACGAAGAGCTTGACGCTCCGGGCCATCAGCACGTCGCTGCATCCCGTCTTGGACTACGTCAGCGTCCAGATGAATGTGGGCTCACCATCGTCCATGCACGTCACCGTGCAGGACATCCGGGTCAGGTACGGCCTTGACGTCTTCCTGCCGGATGGTTCGGGCCACGTCATCCGCCTGCGACGCCTGGAGGTCGGCAAGGGCGTGCCCAATCCGCGGGGCATCTCGGTGTCTACCAATGTCCCGGCATCCGTGACCATCGAGAGCAGCTACATCCGGCGAGCGGACAGCGGCGGCGGCGGTGCCGCGCTGGGCTTGCAGGGATCGGATCCCGATGGCGACGTCCGGTTCCGGGTCATCGGCAACCGGATCACCCAGCACGGCGGCACGAGTACAGGTGAGGGCATCCGGCTGGACATGGACGGCGACGGCGCACGTCCGGGCGGACATCTACAACAACAGCATCTGGGATGTCGGGAGCTGCGACTGCGGGACCGCGTCGGGCATCGGCATCCTGCCCTCCGGGCCGGTGCAGGGCGATGTGAACGTGGTCGGCAATACCATCGACCGGACGCCGAGCTTCGCGATCGATCAACGGAACTCGCTCACCGGTGGCGGCCACCTGGCGTTGGATGTGTTCGACAACATCATCAGCCACCACGTCACGGAACGCCTTCGCCCTCACCACCGGCACCAGCCTCACATTCCGCGCCGGATACAACGACTACTACGCGAACACGGTCCAGGCTGGCTACCTCGACGGCCAGTCGCTGGGCCATGGCAATCGACACGACAACCCGCGATATGTCGACCGCGCGGCGGGCAACCTGAAGCTCAAGTCGTCCTCGCCGCTCATCGACAAGGGCGTCGTGTGCTCACCTGGCGGCATCGCCAACCTCGACGCGGCAGGCCATGGTCGGCTCGATGGTCCGCGCGTCGACATGGGTGCCTACGAACACGGCGCCGGGACCCCGACCGGGATCGCGCGAGTCGGCACCAACAGCTCGAACACGCTGGACGGAACGAGCGGTGACGACATCCTGTGCGGCTATGACGGCAAGGACACCCTGCGCGGCAAGGGAGGTCGCGACTACCTCGACGGTGGCGCAGACGCGGACAAGCTCGTGGCGGGGAGTGGCCCGGACCGGTCATATGGCGGCAGCGGCCCCGACACCCTGTGCTCCAACGACGGCGTCCACGGCAACGACCGGGCAGATGGCGGAAGCGGCTCGGACGACGGCCGCACCGACAGCGGCGATACCAGGATCTCCATCGAGGGTTCGGCCAGCTGCTAACGGGTGGCGCTTTCCCAGACGCTAGGGTGCGGTCGCCAAGGGTCCGGCCGCGAGCGTTCCGGCCGAGCCAGGACATGGCGTTCCTGCTGCGAGCGGCTCTCCTGTCGCGCAGTATCCCGCCAGACGCGAGCTATTCCCGCCAGACGCGAGCTATTCCCGCCAGATATGCATGCGCGGGATATTCGGCACGGGTTACGTCGGGATTTGGCCGTTGTCGTGTCTCGGAGCCCCGAGAAGGCTGCCACCCAGTCGCTCCGTGGATGCGTGACAACTTTCGCTGCCTGCACTTCGCCGAACATCCCCGCCGTGCATATGTGGCGAGAAACGCTTTCTGGTGGAGAGACGCTCTCGACCAGTGCCACACGCAGCCCCGTGCGTGCGCCAGGGACCACGACAACGCCGCCGGTGAGCCTTCCATGATCGCCGGATAAGAGCGCCATCCCATCATGTGACGATGGAGGACATTCGGGTCGGTCTGGCGATGCGACGTATGCGGCGTCGTCGCGGGATGCGGCAGGCGGACGTCGCCCGGGCGGCTGGCGTGGCTCAGTCGACCGTGTCACGACTGGAACGTGGCCACGTGGAGCACCTCGCGATGGCCACGCTCCGTGCCGTGTTTGCGAGCATGGAGGCAACCGTCGAGTTGCAGCCTCGATGGCGCGGCGGCGACCTCGATCGCCTCCTCGACGAGCGCCACGCGTCGATCGTCACCGGTGCGGCTGCGTACCTGGTGGGCTGGGGTTGGCTCACGACTCCCGAGGTGACCTACTCGGTGTACGGCGAACGCGGTTCGATCGACCTTCTTGCCGTGCGCGAGTCGGCCTCGGCTGCAGTGATGCTGGAGATCAAGACGTCCATCAACTCCGCCGAGGAACTCCTGCGCAAGACCGACGCCAAGATGCGGCTGCTTCCGGGCATCGTCGCGGAGCGATACGGCTGGCGCCCCGCGTCCGTGGCTCGGATCCTGGTCGTGGCGGACGATCGGACCAACCGACGCCGGGTCCGGGCGATCCATACGCTGCTCGCCGACACGTTCCCGGGATCGACCGTGGACACGAAACGATGGCTACGGTCGCCGGTACCCGACCTCCCAGGGCCCGACCGCCCAGGGCGCGGCACAGGCCCCGGCCGCCATGACCGCCCAGGCCGCGGCAAAGGGTCCGTCCGCCCAGGCCGCGGCAAAGGGCCCGTCCGCCCAGGGATCTGGTTCCTGCCAGATAGCCATCCCCGGGATATTGGGCAGGGGGGTGGTGGTCGCGACCGGATCAGGGTGCTCTCCGACGGCATGGATCGTGACGCACAACCACCGCGTCGATCGCTGACCAAGAATCAGACAACCAAGTAGGGGCCGGCCGGACGGAACCCGCCGAAGATCCCACCCAGGCATATCTGACGAAGACGGGCCTCGGCCGAGGAGTTGTGCGCCGCGCGGCCCTGATGCGGCAAAACCGCACACTTGTTCTAGTCGGGCAGGATCGGTAGACTCGATGCGTGCCACAGGAACTGCTCGTCGTTCGCGGTGCCCGCGAACACAATCTCAAGGACATCACGGTCGAGATGCCCCGCGACCGGCTGACCGTCATCACCGGTCTGTCCGGCAGCGGCAAGTCCAGCCTCGCGTTCGACACCATCTACGCCGAGGGCCAGCGGCGCTACGTCGAGAGCCTGTCGGCGTACGCGCGGCAGTTCCTGGGCCAGATGGAGAAGCCGGACGTCGACCAGATCGACGGCCTGTCGCCCGGCCATCTCCATCGACCAGAAGGGCGCCAGCCGCAACCCGCGCTCGACGGTGGGCACCGTGACCGAGGTGTACGACCACCTGCGGCTGCTGTTCGCGCGCGTCGGTCATCCGCACTGTCCCAACGGTCACGAGATCGCGCGCATGACCGTGTCCCAGATCGTGGACCGGATCCTGGCCATGCCCGACGGCACCCGGCTGCTCGTCCTCGGCCCCGTCATCCGCGACCGCAAGACGGAGGGCGACCGGGTCTTCGAGGGTGCCCGACGACAGGGGTATCGTGCGCGTCCGCGTCGACGGCGAGCAGTTCGACCTGGACGCCGCACCGACCCTCGACAAGTACAAGCGGCACACGGTCGAGATCGTGGTCGACCGGCTCGTCGTCCGCCACGCCGACGAGGACGGCACACGCGTTCGACGCGGAGCATCCCAACCCGGATGCCGCGCGCCTGGCGGACTCGGTGGAGACCGCGATCCGGCTGGGGGAGGGGGTCGTGGTCGTCGCGCCCGCGGACCCCGGCGCGTTCGAGGAGCAGCAGTTCAGCGAGCGCTACAGCTGCCCCATCGACGGCACCACCATCGACGAGCTGGAGCCCCGCAGCTTCTCCTTCAACTCGCCCCACGGCGCCTGTCCCGCAGTGCACCGGTCTGGGTGTGCGCAAGGAGTTCGATCCCGGCGCGGCTCATCCCCGACCGCAACCGGAGCGTCGCGGACGGTGCGCTGGCGCCCTGGCGCACCGTGCCCACGGAGCTGTCGTGGCGCCTCAAGACCACGGAGGCCGTGTTCAAGGCGCACGGCTGGGACATCAGGACACCCATCAAGGACCTGCCGCCGGAGGCCCTCGACTACCTGCTCAACGCCCGCAAGGGCGAGGAGAAGGTGGTCGTCAAGTACCGCCACGCGCGCGGCACCAACTCGTACGTCGCCAACTTCGAGGGCGTCGTCACCAACCTCGAGCGTCGATACCGCGAGACGGACTCGGAGTACATCAAGACCGAGCTCGAGAAGTACATGGTCGAGCGGCCCTGCCCGGTGTGCAAGGGGCAAGCGGCTCAAGCCCGAGGTGCTGGGCGTCACCATCGATGGCCAGAACATCTCGGACATCAGCGCGCCTCGCCGTCACGGACGCGCTGGCCTGGGCCGAGACGATCCTCGAGCGGCTGAGCGAGCGGGAGCAGACCATCGCGCGCGCCGTGCTCAAGGAGATCCGCGCCCGACTGGGCTTCCTGGTCGATGTCGGGCTCGACTACCTGACCCTCGACCGCACCAGCTCCACGCTGTCGGGCGGCGAAGCGCAGCGCATCCGGCTGGCGACCCAGATCGGCTCCAGCCTGGTGGGCGTGCTGTACATCCTCGACGAGCCGACCATCGGGCTCCACCAGAAGGACAACGCCAAGCTCATCGCGACGCTCGTCCGGCTGCGCGACCTGGGCAACACGCTCATCGTGGTCGAGCACGACGAGGAGACCATCCGGACCGCCGACTGGATCATCGACATCGGTCCAGCGGCGGGGGAGCACGGCGGCGAGGTCATCGCGAGCGGCACCCTGGAGCAGCTGCTGGCCACGCCGCGCCTCGATCACCGGGGCCTACCTGCGCGGCGAGCGGTCGGTGCCCATCCCGACCAAGCGGCGGCCGGGCACCGGCAAGTCGCTTCGGCTCAAGGGCGTCCGGGCGCACAACCTCAAGGACATCGACGTCCGATTCCCGCTGGCGACCTTCACCGTCGTGACCGGCGTCTCCGGCTCGGGCAAGTCGACGCTCGTCACCGACGTCCTGTACCGCGCCCTCGCGCAGACGGTGAACGGCGCCCGTGACGAGCCGGGTGAGCACGACTCGCTCGAGGGCACGGACGCCATCGACAAGATCATCGAGATCGACCAGAGCCCCATCGGGCGGACACCACGCTCCAACCCGGCCACGTACACCGGGCTGTTCGGGCCCATCCGGGAGCTGTTCGCGGGTGTGCCCGAGGCGCGCGTCCGGGGCTATGGTCCGGGTCGCTTCAGCTTCAACGTCAAGGGCGGTCGCTGCGAGAACTGCAAGGGCGACGGCATCCTCAAGATCGAGATGCAGTTCCTGCCCGACGTGTACGTCCACGTGCGAGGTGTGCGCCGGCCGCCGGTACGACCGCGAGGCGCTCGAGATCCACTACCGGGGCTACTCCATCGCGGACATCCTGGAGATGACCGTGGACGAGGCGCTGGCGGTCTTCCAGCCGGTGCCGACCGTGCGCAACAAGCTCCAGACGCTGCTGGATGTGGGCCTCGGCTACGTCCGGCTGGGCCAGCCGGCCACGACCCTGTCGGGCGGCGAGGCGCAGCGGGTGAAGCTGGCCACGGAGCTGTCGCGGCGGGCCACGGGTCGGACGGTGTACCTGCTGGACGAGCCGACCACCGGTCTCCACTTCGCGGACGTGGAGAAGCTGCTCCAGGTGCTCCATCGGCTCGTCGACACGGGCAACACGGTCATCGTCATCGAGCACAACCTCGATGTCATCAAGACCGCCGACCACATCATCGACATGGGTCCCGAGGGCGGCGCCCGCGGTGGCCGCATCATCGCCAAGGGCACACCGGAGGAGGTCGCCGCGACCGAGGGCTCGGCGACCGGGGAGTACCTGGCGCGTGTCCTGCGGGGCGAGCCGCTCGTGCCGCTGAGCGACGTCACGTTCGCCGCAGGCGGCGGGTCGGCGACTGGCACCCGTCATGGGCACCCGGGCCGGCCGCGGCCCATCGTCGAGGAGCAGCCGTGGCGTCGGCGTCGTCCGGGACATAGCCGCGGATCCGAGACGCCGAGCCGATCCGCCCGAGACGTCCGGCTGCCGGAGCCTGCGTCGCCCGTCTAGACTGCCCGGGTGCTGGAATTCATCGACCGCATCGTCATCCCGTTCCTCAACTCACTCTACGGGGCGGTCGGATACCTGGGCGTGATGGTCGCGATGGCCATCGAGTCGGCCATGATCCCGCTGCCGAGCGAGTTGATCCTGCCCTACGCGGGTTTCCTGGTGTCCGACCCCACCCAACTCGAACCCATCACCGGCAAGCCATGGGATTTCTGGATCGTGGTCGTGGTGGCGACCATCGGCAACACCATCGGGTCGCTCATCGCATACGGCATCGGGGCGTGGGGCGGCCGGCCGTTCCTGGAGCGCTGGGGCCGCTACATCCTCATCCGGCCACACGAGATCGAGGCGGCCGACCGGTTCTTCGCCAAGTGGGGCAAGGCGACCGTCTTCGTCGGGCGCCTGCTGCCCGTCGTCCGGACGTTCATCAGCTTTCCGGCCGGTGTCGCGCGCATGCCGCTGACGGCATTCGTCGTCTATTCGACCGCGGGCGCATTCCTGTGGAGCATCGCGCTCGTCTGGATCGGTGAGCAGCTGGGTGCCAACTGGGTCGACATCCGGCATCGCCTGCAACCGTTCGACTTCCTCATGCTGGTGTTGGTCGTCGGGGCCGTCGTCGCGTTCCTCTGGTGGCGCCTCGGCACCCCCGGTCTGCGCCGCGGCGGGAGCGTGGCCGAGATCGACGAGCCCCCGGGCGCATGAGACCAGACGAGCCGCCCGGGCGCATGAGACCAGACGAGCCCTCGGGCGCATGAGACCATCCGCCCGCTCGACCCCATCAGGAGCCAACCCAGGATGACCAGCAACGACCCGACCGCCTCCGCCGACCCGAGGAATCGCTGGGTCCAGGTCTCCCGGCGCATCGACGCGTCCACGGCCAGGGTCCACCGCGCGTGGACCGACCCCGAGGAGCTGGCCTCCTGGTTCCCCCGCCAGGTGGAGGGTTCGCTGACCGTGGGCACGCGCTCCGTGCTGACCTGGCACGACCGGCGGGTGCCCATCGACGTGCTCGCGTCCGAGCCACCCACCTGTTCCGCTTCCGATGGTCGTGGCCACCCGACGACAGCATCCAGACGACCGTGACCGTGCAGCTCGACGACCAGGGGTACGGCACGCTGGCTCACGATGTCCGACGGCCCGTTCGACCTCACCGCGCCGGGTGGGCTCGACGCCTACGCCGAGGCGCTCCTGGGCTGGGGCGAGGCCATCACCAACCTTCGGGCACAGGTCGATTTCTCGGTGGACCTGCGTCGCGAGCGGCGCTAGGCGGGGACGCTAGCCGGGCGACAGACGCGACCGCGCCGGGACCGTCCGGCCAGGGTGCCGGGCGGTCTTCCGCTTACGGCGGTCGCAGCTCCTCGGGCGAGAACGCCTCCGCAGGAACACTGACGGCGCATCCGGGTCGTAGACGAGGACGAGTTCCTGTCGTGCGCGGGTCCACGCGACGTACGCGAGCCGTCGCTCCTCGTCGAGGGCTCGTGCCGGGTCAGGCGCCTCCGTGATCGACCTGTCACTGGGGAAGACGCCCTTGTCCATGCCCACCACCGCAACGTGGTCGAACTCGAGGCCCTTGGTGCCATGTGCCGTGGCCAGCACCAGCGCTCCGGGCGCGTCGCGAAGGGTGGTGCGTGCCTCGCGGGCACGGACCATGGCCGCTCGCAGCGAATCGATGCGTCGCGAACGCGGCGGCCCAGCTGAGCACGACCTGGGCGGCCGCACCGCCGGGCGGACCAAGACGAGCCGCCGCATCAGAGATGCGCAGCAGCAGCGGGTCCCGGACCCGGCCGTCACCTGCGACGAGATCGAGGAGCGCCTCGACTGCCGGTTCGTCGAGGGCCAGACCGTCCTGCTCGACCTGGAACGGGATGCCCAGCTCGACCGCCACCGCGGCATACGGCGCAAGCTGCTGGTTCGTACGCGCCAGGATCGCGTAGCCGCCGGGTTCACGGCCGTGCCACGCCATCATCAACCGCCGGGCACGTGCCACGTCGTCGCCCGGGTCCGGTGCCAGGACCAACGTCCCTGTCGCCGCAGGTGCTGCATCGATGCGCTTGTCGAACCGCTCGGACACGTGCCCGACCAGAGTGGCCGCCCGGCGAACCACCTCGGGCGGGCACCGGTAGTTCGTGGTCAGGTCGACGCGTCGCAGCCCCGGCAGTCGCGCCGCCAGGTCGAGGATCCGTCGCACGTCGGCCAGGCGCCAGGCATAGATGGTCTGGTCGTCATCGCCGACGAGGAAGATGTCGCGAGAGTCGCCGGTCAAGCATCAACGCCAGTTCCAGCTGGGTCCGGTCGAGGTCCTGGGACTCATCGACCAGCAGCACTCGCGTTCGGGAGCGCCACAGGGCGAGGGCCGCCGGGTCGTCCCGCAGGACGCGCACGGCCCCGGCCACGAGGTCGTCCATGTCGATCATCGACTCGGCCGCAAGATGCGCGCGATATGCGGCGTAGGCCGCATGGATATCCGCTTGGTCGATCGGGGGGCCGCGCTCCGGGTCGAGCGTCAGGCGCGTGAACGCGTCGTCGAGGAGCCGCATGCTGGTGACCGGGAGTGGGCCACCAGCCAGGTGCTCGATGACATCCGCCCGCATCGGCCAGTCGGGTGACGTCCACCCCGGAGTCGCGCAGGATCTGACGGCCGAGCGCGTGGAAGGTACGCACCGCGACGGTGCCACGCGGCACGCCCTGGTGTTCCAGCGCTGCATCCAGCCGTTCCCGGAGTTCCTCCGCGGCGCGTCGGTTGAACGTGACCGCGCATACGGTCCGGGGGTCGGCACCCATCGCGATGCGCCAGCAGATGCGGGCGACGAGAGTGGTGGTCTTGCCCGACCCGGCCGGGGCGACGCACAACACCGGTCCCGGGGGTGCGACGGCTGCCGCTCTTTGATCGGGTGCCAGCCGGGCCAGCCGCTCCCGAACCGAGTCCGGCAGTGTCTCCAGGGCATGCATCGCACGATGATGGGCAGCGAGCCTTACCGCGGCCTTATCCGGGTGCCCGGTTGTCGCGCGGGGGCCACGGCCTTGGCCGCTCGCACGGCGGCCGGCCAGCAACCTGTCAGCCGCTGACACGCCACGCGCCTACCATCGTCCGCGATGACACCCCAGATCGTGACCGCCCTCGCCGGCCTCCCCGATGGCCCCGGTGTGTACCTCATGAAGGACGCCCAGGGGCGGGTGCTGTATGTGGGCAAGGCCCAGAGCCTCCGGAACCGGGTGCGTCAGTACTGGCAGGCCAGCCGCTCCGCGACGACCCCGCCGCTCAGCATCGAGTCCGCCATCGACCGGGTCCACGACCTGGAATGGACGCTCACGGACACCGTCAGCGAGGCGCTGCTCCTGGAGGCCAACCTGGTCAAGCGCCACCAGCCGCGTTTCAACGTTCGTCTCAAGGACGACAAGAGCTACCCATTCATCAAGGTCACCCTGGGCGACGACTTCCCGCGCATCGAGCGCACCAGAAAGCTGCCCCAGGACGGCAGTCGCTACTTCGGTCCGTATGCCTCGGCCAGCAGCGTGGACGAGGCCATGAACCTCATCCGGCGACTGTTCCCGTTCCGGACCTGCACCATCGATATCCAGGAGGGGGAACGCGCGCTCACCCGGCCCTGCCTGCTGTATCACATCAAGCGCTGCCAAGGGCCTTGTATCGAGGCCATCGATAGACAGGCATACCGCGGGGACATCGACCAGGTGATGCTGTTCCTGGAGGGCCGGCAGGAGCAGGTGGCCAAGGCATTGCGGCGGGACATGCAGGCCGCGTCGGACGCGCATGGAGTACGAGCGCGCGGCCGCGCTCCGGGACAAGGTCAAGGCCATCGAGCGCACGATGGAATCGCAGAAGATGGCGGGCTTCGCCAGGCGCGAGCTGGACGTCCTCGGCTTTGCCCGTTCCGGCAACGCCGCCGCGGTCCAGCTGTTCGCCATCCGCGACGGCAAGACCGTCAGCCGCGACGTGTTCCAGCTGGAGAACCTGGGAGACGGACCGGACGAGGAGGGCCTGTCCGCGTTCGTGCGCCAGTACTACGCCACGGCCGCCTCCGTACCGCCGCGTGTGCTCATACCCCGGCACCTCCCCGATGCCGACGAGCTGGAGGCGTTCCTCCGCGAGCGACGAGGGAGCATCGTGACCCTGTCCGTGCCGCAGCGGGGCGAAGGCAAGGCACTCATGGTCCTGGCAGGCCGGAACGCTGCCGAGACGCTCGCGCGAGAGCAGGCCAGGTGGCTCGCCGACCAGGGCCGGACGCTCGGCGCGCTGGAGGAGCTGGCGACGGCCCTGGGACTGCCGGCTGCGCCGATGCGCATCGAGTGCTTCGACATCAGCACCATCCAGGGCACCAACACGGTCGGCAGCATGGTCGTGTTCGAGGAAGGTCGACCCCGGAGTGGTGACTACCGACGGTTCCGGGTCAAGACGGTAGAGGGCACCGACGATTTCGCCAGTCATCGCGAGGTCTTCCGTCGCCGCTTCCGGCGCGCCCTGGCGAGCGAGGAGGGGAGCGCCGAGGAGCTCCGCTGGCGGATGCCGGACCTGGTCATCATCGACGGCGGCAAGGGGCAGGTCAGCGCGGCGCGAGGCGTCCTCGACGAGCTGGGCCTCCACGACCTGCCGCTTGCGGGGCTGGCCAAGGAGCGCGAGGAGCTGTTCCTGCCCGGCCGAAGCGACCCCATCGTGCTGCCCGCGACATCCCAGGCGCTGTACCTGGTCCAGCGGCTGCGCGACGAAGCCCACCGCTTCGCCATCACCTACCACCGCCAGCTCCGGGCGAAGGCGCAGACGAGGTCGGCGCTCGATGACCTGCCGGGCGTGGGTCCCGCACGCAAACGTGCCCTGCTGCGGGTGTTTGGATCGTCCCGTGCGCTCAAGGGCGCCACGGTCGAGGAGATAGCCGCGGTGCCGGGCATCGGGGAGGCGCTGGCCATCCGGATCCGCGAGCATCTCGACAGCTGACGACGCCTGGGGTACACCCGGGCTCCGCGGGCCGATCTTGACATTTCGACAGACAGGTGTGACCTTAGCCGGAGGACTCCCCGCACGCACTGGGTCGACCAATGCGATCCACGCTCGGGCTCAACTCCACTACCTGCCATTCCAGCGGCCAGTCGCAGGATCGTCACGAAAGCAGCCGTGCCACTCGGCTAAGCATCCACCAGTGTGTCGGATCGTCCAGATCAGGCTCCCGGACCGGCCGACCGCCACCCGACCGCGTCCCGGGGTCGCTTCTGATAGAGTCCCGCCCGATGCGCTGGGCCCTTCCCATCCTGATCGCTGTCGTCTTCGTCGCGGCCGTCGTCGCTAGCCTGTTGCCCAACCCCAAGGCCACCGCAGAGGGGTGCCCGGGGTTCTGTCCCAACCTTGGACTCGACCTGGTGGGTGGCTTGCGGGGCGAGTATCAGGTGGTCGCGACCGACAACCAGGTCGTCACGCCCGAGATCCTGACCCAGACCCGGGCCATCATCGAGGCCCGCGTCAACGCCACGGGCGTCTCGGAACCCAACGTCCAGACCCAGGGCGGCGACCGCATCACGGTCGAGCTGCCGGGCGCCGCGGACGCCGAGGAGATCCGGCGGCTGGTGGGCACCACGGGTCGACTCGACTTCGTGGGCGTGCCGAGCCAGTACGCCAACGCGATCGTGGAGGGCCAGGAGCTGCCCGCGGGCATGGACCGGACGCCCATCTTCAGCGGCGACCAGATCAGCGCCGCGCGTCCGGGCACCAACCAGACGGGCGAACTCGCGGTCGACCTGGAGCTGAAGGAGCGTGGCGCGAACCTGTTCGATGACTACGCGGGCACGCATCAGGGTCAGCGCTTCGCCATCGTCCTCGACGACAAGGTGATCTCGGCCCCGACCATCAACGCCAGCCAGTTCAACGGCCATGCCCAGATCAGCGGCAGCTTCACGCCTGAATCCATGAACGAGCTGGTGACCGTGCTTAAGTTCGGATCCCTGCCGCTCGAGATCAGGGAGGTCGGCTTCAGCAGCCTGAGCGCAACGCTCGGCCTTGGGTTCCTGGCCCAGACCGTGCTCGCGGGCCTCATCGGCATCGCGCTTCGTGTTCGCGTTCATGCTCATCAACTACCGCTTGCCGGGCGTCGTGGCGTGTATCGCCCTGCTGTTCTACACGCTCATCAACTACGCCCTGTTCCGGGCCATCCCGGTGACGCTGACGCTCGCGGGCATCGCGGGATTCGTGCTCTCGGTGGGCATGGCGGTGGACGCCAACATCCTCATCTTCGAACGCACCAAGGAAGAGCTGCGCGCGGGCAAGCCCCTGAACGCCGCCATCGAAGCGGGCTTCAACCGGGCCTGGACCTCGATCTTCGACTCCAACGTGTCGACACTCATGACCGCATTCATCCTGTGGTACTTCGGCAGCTCCACCGTCAAGGGCTTCGCGCTGGTGCTGATGATCGGCGTGCTGACCTCGATGTTCACGGCCGTGACCCTCAGCCGGATGATGCTGCGCTGGGTGGTACGCCAGAAGTGGGCCCGCAAGGCCTCGTACTACGGCGTCCACGAGGACGAGTTCGTGCTGACCGCGCCCCGCCAGGCCGGGACGCGGGGTGTCCGCCCGTGTTTGACGTCGTCGGTCGGCGCAAGTGGTTCTATGCGTTCAGCCTTGCCATCACCATCCCGGGCCTGCTGTTCATCCTCCTGACGCTGATCCCGGCTGGCAGGATGGGCCTCCAGTTCTCCATCGCGTACCGCGGTGGTACCGAGTGGACCGCACAGTTCGCCAATGGCGCGCCGGACCCGGCGGCCGTGGTCAAGGTCCTCGATGCCAATGGGCTGCCGGGCGCGGAGGTCGTGACCACGACCAGCAATGGCACCGCGTTCACCCTCATCCGGACCGCGGCCCTGTCCCTGAGCGAGAGTCAGGGCGTGACCAACGGCTCGTCACCGGCACCCGACGCCAGCAGTCCCGCTGCGACACCGGTGCCGTCCGCCGCCGCCAGCGTGGCACCCGCAGCCAGCCTCGCACCCGGCGCGAGTGCGGCACCCGGCGCGGTCGTTGCGCCCGGCGCCTCGCCGGGTGCGGTGGCAGGCACGACGGTGGAGGTCACCGGCAAGCTCAAGGAGGTCCAGCCAGCCCTCGAGGCGGCGTTCGGACCCATCTCCCAGACGCTCGAGCTGACATCGGTGGGCCCCGTGGTGAGCGCTGAGCTCATCCAGCAGACATTCCTGCTCATCCTCATGGGCGCCGTGGGCATCATGCTCTGGATCACGTACCGGTTCCGTGACTTCCGCATGGGTGCGGTGGCACTCGTGTCCCTGCTCCACGACGTGATCGTCGTCGTGGGCTTCTTCGCCATCCTGGGCACCCTCATCGGCCTCCAGATCGACGCCCTGTTCGTGACCGCGATGCTGACCGTCATCGGGTTCAGCGTCCACGACACCATCGTCGTGTTCGACCGTGTGCGCGAGAACCGGGTGCGCCACTCGGGCGAGCCCTACGACGCCATCGTCAACCACAGCATCCTGCAGACGGCGGGACGTTCCATCAGCACATCGCTGACCGTGGTCTTCACGTTGCTCGCTCTGTTCCTGTTCGGTGGCGCTGCGGTCCACTCGTTCGTGCTGGCACTGCTCATCGGCATCGTGTCCGGGACCTACTCCTCGATCTTCAACGCCTCGCCACTGCTGGTCGACTGGCACCTGCGCGACGAGCGTCGACGTCGAACCGAGCTGGCCAAGCAGGCCAAGCCGCAGGCACGGCTGGCCTGACAACGGACGCGTAAGCAGCGCGTACGTGGCAGGTAAGGAGCCGTCGGTACCATCGACCCGATGACCAACCTCCAGCCCGCCTACCACTGGTCGATACCGGTGGCGTATCCGCTGTCGGACGAGGTCATCGCAGATGCGCGTGCCCGCGGACTCTCGGCGCGTTTGCTGCGGGTGCTGTCGCGCCGTGGACCTGTCGATCACGCCGCGTTGGCGGCCCGTTTCGATGCTCCGGAGTCCGCGCTCATCGACCCAGGTCTGCTGCCGGACGCCGATCGGGCATCGGCGCGTGTCGGTGCGGCGATCGCCGCCGGCGAACGCATCCTGGTGCTGGGTGACTTCGATGCCGACGGCCTGACCGGTCTCGCCATCCTCGTGCTGGCGCTGCGGTACCTGGGGCTCGATGTCGAGCCGTACGTGCCGGCCCGGACCGAGGAGGGGCATGGTCTGTCCGCAGCCGCGGTGGAACGTGCTCAGGCGACGCGGCCGGACCCTCATCCTGACGGCCGACACCGGATCCACCAGTCACGCCGAGATCGCGGCGGCAGCCGGAGTGGGCATCGACGTCATCGTGACCGACCACCACCAGCTGCCTGGTGGTCCGCCGCTGGCGCGTCGCGGTCGTCAACCCGCATCGGGCGGACAGCCGCTACCCGGACACGCGCCTGTCCGGGTGCGGGCGTCGCGTTCAAGGTCGCGCAACTGCTGCTGGCGGACCGGCCCGGTGGTCCCGAGTACGCGCTGGGCCTGGCGGACCTCGCCGCCATCGGATCCATCGCCGACGTCGTGCCCCTCGATGGCGAGAACCGCGCCATCGCGCGCATCGGGCTCCGCTCGTTGGCCGAGGGTCGCCGTCCGGGCCTCGCGGCGCTGCTCGTGTCTGCGGGTGTCGCACCAGATCGCGTCAGCCCCGAGACGGTGTCGTTCGCCCTCGCCCCGCGCATCAATGCACTTGGGCGTGTCGGACATGCCCTCGACGCGGCGTTGCTGCTGCTGGAGGACGACCCGGAGCGCATCGCGGAGCTGGTGACCCGGATCGAGGCCGCCAACGTGGAGCGTCGCGGGCTGATGACCACCGCCCTGGCTGAGGCCCAGGCGGCGCTCGGTCCCCCGACGACTCGCCTGTGACCATCGTGGCTGGACCATGGTCCGCCGGGCGTGGTCGGGCTGGTGGCGGGTCGACTGGCCGACAAGCTGGGTCGTCCGGCGATCGTCTTCTCGACCACCGTCAGTCCCTGGCGGGGCTCCGCGCGCAGCGCCGGTGGCTTCGATATGGCCGCCGCGTTCGCGGCAAGTCCGGGCCTGTTCGAGCGGTACGGTGGACATGCCGCCGCCGCGGGCTGCCATCTTGACCCGGCCCGGTACGACGAGTTCCGGGTGGTCGATGCGCGCCTGCTTCGCGGACGCCCCCGTCCGTCTCCGATGGGCGGCGGACGCTCGTGCTCGACCTCGTCACCAGCGCAGGATCGGTGGATCACGTACTCTTGGCCGAGTTGTCGCCGCTCGACGGCGTTGGCGATGAACCGCCGCTGCTGGGCATCGCGGGGTTGTCCGTCGCGCGGGTACGTGCGGCGACCGGTGGGCATACCCAGCTGACGCTGCGTAAAGGGGTGGAAGTGCTCGACGGCATCTGCTTCGGACGCTCCGACCTTGCGGACATGCTCCACGAGACCGATGTCGTGGACGTCGCGGCCCACCTCACGAGCCGTCGCTTCGGCGGCCTGGAGACACTCCAGCTCGAGATCCAGGACGTGGCGCACCGATGGTCACCTTGCCGCGCTGCGGCGGTGCCAGCCGGTGGTGCGGCCGCGATCGTCTCGCCTGTCACCGTCGATGCCGTCGACATGCCCATGGGAGCTCTGTGAGCGGCCCTGGTCGCGATCCCTGGCCGCCTGCAGGGCGGCCTCCGGAAGGTG
This sequence comes from uncultured Chloroflexia bacterium, assembly GCA_963760625.1. GTDB lineage: Bacteria > Chloroflexota > Limnocylindria > Limnocylindrales > CSP1-4 > JAFMJV01. The sequence continues at coordinate 135,301 of CAVXDU010000001.1, read as the reverse complement.
TCGACCCACGAGGGTCGTGGGCCCCGGACCCGGGCGGATGGCCGATGCCACCACAGCCGTCGCCCGGCCAGGGTGCCTGGCGCGACCCGCGTACCGGCCAGTGGGTCGGCATCGACACAGGTGCCGCGTATGACCCCGCCGACCAGTGGCAATCCGAGGGGACCAGCTCGTGGGGGAGCGGCCCGTCGGGACCCTGGTCAGCCCTCGGCTCCGGTCGGCGCACCCCCGCCACCCCGGGGTCGCGGGTCGGCGCCGCTGCTGGCACCACTCGTGGCGCTGCTCGGCCTGGCCCTGGTCGCCGGGGGCACTGTCCTCGCGGCCGTCCGGCTCGACCTCGTCGGTGGCAGCGCGGTAGCCACCGCGACCCCGGATCCAACGGATGATCCTCTCCGCACGTTCGACATCGACGCGACCGACACCCCGGGGCCGGCTGCCACTCCGACACCCCGCCCACGCCGTTCGTCACGCCCGCCGCCCAGACAAGGTGGCCACCGTCCTGGGCACCCTGCTGTATGTCCGGGACGGCGACATCTACGCCTTCAGCGGCTCGACCTCCACCCAGCTGACCAGCAAGGGCACCGATTCCCAGCCCTCCTGGAGCGAGGACGGCACGACCGTCTACTTCGTCCAGACGACCATCCAGCGCGGGCGTCCGACGCCGTGGGGCAAGGGCACGTCACGCCCGGCGACCCAGACGCACTACGCCACCGACATCATGTCCATGCACGCCGATGGCAGCGCTCGGGAGCGCCTGTTCCAGTCGATGTTCAAGAGCGGTCAGGGCTACTGGTCCACGGTCGCCATCCAGCCGGACATCAGTCCGGACGGCAAGACGCTGGTGCTGGTCAGCGATGGGCGCTACGTCCCGACGTCGGACACCGATGCGGGCGCAGTGGTGCTGTCCACGATGGCTTCGAACGGCAACGGGCTGAAGGACATGGGCATCGACTACATCATCAAGAACGGCTACACGCCGCTCGGCCACAACGACCCGGCGTGGAGCCCCGATGGCAAGTCCATCGCGTTCACGTTCGACGACAAGGGTGGCGGCAAGGGCGCCGGCGTGCCCCACATCGGCATCATCAAGGCGCCATTCAAGAAGAAGACGCCGGAATTGTCGCCAAAGGGCCGGGGCTACGCCAACCCTTCATGGTCACCCGACGGACGGTTCCTTGCCGCGGAGCGGATGACCAGTGACTCCCGGGACATCGTGGTCCTCGATCCGGACACCTGGGAGGAGGTCGCCCGCCTCACGACCGACGGCCGGTCCTTCGCCCCCGAGTGGTCGCCGAACGGGGACCAGATCGCCTACCTCCACGTGGACGGCCTGGATGTCGATGCGCGGGTGATGACGCTCGACCTGGCCGGCAACCTGACGCTGGTGGCCGATCAGGCCGTGACCGCAGACGGGAATGTCGATCCGCAGTCGCCGCCCGCGTGGTTCATCCCGGCCGGCCAGCGCGTGGCCCTCCCCACGCCGACCGCCGGACCCGACACACCGGTCCCCGCAACAACCGATTCGGTGGCTGCGACCGACGGGGCAGCAACGACCGACGGGGCAGCAACGACCGACGAGTCGGTGACTGCCGAGCCAGACCGCACTGCGGACGGTGCGTCGGCCCCTCCGTGACCGACGGCCTTCCTGCCGGGACCAGCCCGTATCTCGATCGCCTGGGCCGGCGGATGGCGACCCTCCGGACCTGCCTCTGCCTGGGCATCGATCCCGATCCCGACCAACTGCCGGCCGGTGTTCCCACGGACCCTGGAGGGCATCGCGCGGTTCAGCGAGCTCGTCCTGGAGGCGGCCATGCCACTGGCTGCCGCGGTCAAGGTCAACGTCGCGTTCTTCGAACGGTGGGGGAGCGACGGGGTCCGTGCCCTCGAGCGCCTTCGGGCGCGCATCCCGGCCGAGGTGCCGTTCATCGCCGATGCGAAGCGAGGCGACATCGGCTCCACCGCCGCCCAGTACGCCGTGGCCCTGTTCGACCGGCTGGACGCGCACGCCGTCACGGCAAGCCCGTACCTCGGCTCGGAGGCCATCGCGCCCCTGCTGGACCGCCCCGACCGATTCACATATGTCCTGTGCCGGACATCGAATCCCGGGGCGCCCGAGTTGCAGGGGCTCATGGTGGCGGCGGATGACGTGATCGGGGCGCCCGTCGAGCCGCTCGCGGTCCGCGTCGCGAGACTGGCCAACGGATGGTCGCGCCATCCCGGCACCCTCGGCCTGGTCGTTGGCGCGACGGCACCCGACGAGATGGCGGTGCTGCGCGGCATCGCGCCCGACCTGCCGTTCCTGGTGCCGGGTGTCGGAGCGCAGGGTGGCGACGCCGACGCCACGCTGCTCCATGGCCCGGCGACGACCGGTGTCGCGGGGAGGTCCGCTGGCGGCGCACTGCTGGTCAACGTGTCACGGGGCATCTCCGGCGCGGCCGCTGACGCGACCCGCGTGACCGATGCGTCGGTCGCCGTGGAAACCGCCGCGCACTCTTGGGCCACTCGGCTAGGGGTGCTAGGATGACGCCGCCGTCGGCAGGCGGTCAGATTCGCAGCGGAGAACGCAATGGGACTCCCCAACATCGGGCCTGTCGAGCTCATCATCGTGCTGGTCATCGCGCTGCTCGTCCTCGGGCCTGGCAAGCTACCCGAGGTCGGTTCCGCTTTCGGCAAGACCATCCGCGAGTTCAAGAAGGCATCCTCGGACATCACTGACAACACATCGCTGTCAACCAGCCCGTCCACCCCTGCCGCTCCCGCCGCTCCTGCGGCTCCTGCGGCCGTGGCCACCCCCAACTCGCTGTCCCAGGCGGCGACGCCGAATGTCCTCGGAGACGCATCCGAGCCGGCCCTCAAGGGCACACCCGCCGACCCTGTCGCCGACCGCGCCTGAGCGCGGCCATCGCGATCCGCCAGCTATGGGCCGATGGATGACCGACTCCCGGCCCATGGCCTGGAGCAGTGACGCCCATGGATGAAGCCCTGCCCGCAACGGGCAGCGTAGAGCGCATCCCCCCGGATCCCTCGCCAGGTCAGGTGGTGCCGATCCCGCCCGCGCCCGCCCCCGCGACCCCTCCGGCCGATGAGGGCGTGATGAGCCTCGTCGATCACCTCTCGGAGCTTCGTCACCGGCTCTTCGTGTGCATCATCGCCATCGTCATCGGGGCAGCGATCGGGTTCTACTTCGCGCCGCGGATCATCGAGTTGCTGGCGCAGCCGATCCCGGCGGTGCCTGGTGGCACCAAGCTCCAGTTCCTGACCGTGACGGGACCTTTCCTGAACTACAGCAAGATCGCCATCGTGTTCGGCCTGCTGATCGGCTTGCCGGTGATCCTGTACCAGCTGTGGCAGTTCGTATCCCCGGGCCTGACACCCCACGAGCGCAAGACGGCCCTGCCATGGATCCCGCTCTCGATCCTGTTCTTCGTCCTGGGTGTCTGTGTGGCGTGGATCACGCTGCCATTCGCGCTTCAGTTCCTGACCAGCTGGACGGTCCCGGGCATCACCGAATCACGCTTGACGGGCGAGGCGTACTTCGGCTTCGTGACCACGATGTTCATCATCTTCGGTGCTGTGATGGAGTTCCCCATCGCGCTCGTGTTGCTGCACAAGCTGGGCATCCTCAGCGTGGAGAAGCTCCAGTCGAGCCGGCGGATGACCGTCCTGGGCATCGTCATCTTCGCGGTCGTGGCCACGCCCGGCGGTGACCCGTTCAGTCCCGTGGTCATGGCAGGCGTCATGTACCTGTTGTTCGAGTTCACCATCTTCATGTTGGTTCGCTCGGACCGGCGTCGCGCAGCGTCCCAGGGCGGTGGCTGACACCGTCGCGGTCCCGTCGCCTGGGCCGATCCTGCCGCCCGCGGCGGGTCAGCACGTGGCCATCATCACCGGTCTGTCGGGTGCAGGCAAGACCGCGGCCAGCAAGCTGTTCGAGGACCTGGGCTACACCGTCGTGGACAACGTGCCATCCGAGCTGCTGGCCGACCTGGCCGCGCTCGTGGCCAATGATCCGGAACGATATCGACGGGTGGCCCTCGTGCTGGACGTCCGTTCCGGTGATGCGCCGCGAGCCCTCGGTTCAGCGGTGGGCGCCCTGCATGATCGAGACATCCGGCCGCAGATCTTCTTCCTCGAGGCGTCCGATGAGGCGCTCGTGCGGCGCTTCAGTGAGACGCGGCATCGACACCCGCTCGAGACCGACCATCGGGGCATCGCGACCGCCATCGATCGGGAACGGCTGATGCTCGACGACGTGCGTTCGATGGCCCAGATCATCATCGATACCACGGACCTCTCCCAGCGCCAGCTGCGGGAACGGATCACGAGCGCCCTCGAGTCGTCGCACGAGCCGGACCAGATCTCGCTCCAGATCATCTCGTTCGGCTTCAAGCACGGCGTGCCCCTGGAGGCAGACCTCGTGTTCGACGTCCGGTTCATGGAGAACCCCTTCTATGTTCCCGAGCTGCGATCACTCACGGGCCTCGACGACCAGGTGCAGCAGTTCGTGCTGGCGCAGCCGGTGACGGAGCGGTTCCTGGAGTTCATGCACGACTTCTACGCGTTCACGATCCCGGCCTACCAGGGTGAGGGCAAGACCCGGGTGACCACGGCCATCGGCTGCACGGGTGGCGTCCACAGGTCGGTCGCCATCTCCGAGCGATTGGCGGCCGATCTCCGGAAACAGGATCTGGGACCGGTCCGCGTCTGGCATCGCGAGCTGGATCGCAGGTGACCGGCATGGGCGATTCGGGCATGGGCAGGCTGCGCCGCTGGCTGCGTCCCGGCACGGGCATCAGCGGCTGGCTGCTGGTGGTGTTCCTGGGCGAGTTGCTGCTGGCACTCGCGGGCGCCCTGGTGCTGAGGCAACTGTTCCGGGAAGTGCCGGCGAGCAGCCCGGCCGGCCAGGTCTACAACCTCGCAGGCCTGCAATTCCTGCCCGACTGGGCTCGACCGCTGGTGGTCCTGGTGACCGGCGTGGGCGTCTTCCTGTACGGACTGCGACGTCTCATGGGTGTCCTGATGGAGCCATTCCCGGCGCACACCCAGCCCCTCGTTGAGCTGGTGTATCAGAAGCGTTCGCTGGCGCGGGGACCGCGCATCGTGGCCATCGGCGGCGGCACGGGTCAGTCCACCCTGCTGCGAGGTCTCAAGCAGGCCACCAGCAATCTGACCGCGGTGGTCACGGTCGCAGATGATGGGGGATCGTCGGGGAAGCTGCGGGAAGAGCTGGGCATCGCGCCCGTAGGCGACATCCGGAGCTGCATCACCGCGCTCGCCGACGCGGAGCCAACGATGACCAGGCTGCTGCAATACCGGTTCCCGTCCGATACGGCTGGCGCGGCAGGCCTGGGTGGCCATGCATTCGGCAACCTGCTCATCGCAGCGCTTTCGGATATCGCGGGCGACTTCGAGGAGGGTGTCCGCCTGTCCAACCGGGTGCTTGCGGTGCGCGGGTCGGTGGTCCCTGTCGCACCTGAGCCGTTGACGCTGCACGCAGAGCTGGGCGACGGGCAGGTCCTCACCGGCCAATCGGTCATCATGCGGTCCCGGGGGATCCGCCGGGTCTGGATCAGCCCGGCGACCGTGGAGGCGAGTGTGGACGCGGTCGAGGCCATCCGCTCCGCGGAGCTGGTCGTCCTGGGCCCTGGCAGCCTGTACACCAGCCTCCTGCCCAGCTTGATGGTGCCCGGGATCCGCTCAGCGCTCGAGGCGACCGCAGGTGTGCGCGTGTTCGTGTGCAACGTGGCGACCCAGCCCGGCGAGACCGAGGGATACACCCTCTCGGAGCACCTGGCGGCGCTGCACGCGCATGGGGTCGGCGCACTGGTCGACGTCGTGCTCGCCAACGACAACCCGCGGGCGCGGCAACCCGCGGACTACCCCGCCGCGCCGGTTCGGCTGGACATGGCTGGTGGGCAGAACGTGCCACAACTGGTCACTGCCGATGTGGTCGACATGGACAATGCGCACCGGCACGATCCACAGAAGCTGGCACTGGCCCTGATGCGTGTGCTCGAGGAACGGCAGACACAGCAGGTGCCGCTGGCTGTCACGGTGGCCTGACGTGCCAGTCGTCGGGCACGGCGATCCGCCGTGAACGACCGGACCGCGACATGGTCGCGGCGCTCCGCGCCGAGCTGGCGGCCATCGAGCCGACCCGTGGCTGCTGCCGAGCAGCGACGAGAGCTGGCCTGGGTCAGGCCGCAGAGGGTCGCGCACGGTCTCCGGTCGTGGCGCGACTGGCGGTCCGCCTGGAGGACGCGGATCCGACCCGCTTCGACTGGGTGACGGCGGCCGACCACTGCCGGATGTCCTGGCTGCGTGGCCGGTTCCTGTCCCGAGGGTCGCTCAGCCTGGCCGATGGTCACGTTCACCTGGAGCTGGTGGTCTCCGACGTGGAGGCCCCGGAACTCACGGACCGGGTCAAGGGTGTCGGGGCGTCCGGTGCCTGGCGTATCCGGCGGGGCCAGGGCGTGGTGACCTGGAAGAGCATCGACGGCGTGCTCACGCTGCTGCGCAGGATGGGTGCGTCGGCGAGCGTCCTGGAGCTGGAGTCCCGCCTGGTGACCCGGCAGTTGCGCGGCCATCTCAACCGGGTCCTGAACGCCGAGGGCGCGAACCTGGCGCGTGCCGTGCGGGCGTCGCATCGCCAGACGATCGCCATCGCAGCGCTCGCAGAGGTGGGCTCGCTGGGCGAGCTGCCCACCACCGACCAGCAGGTCGCCCGGGCCCGGATCGAGGCGCCCGACGCCACCCTGGCCGACCTGGCCCAGCAATTGGGGATGACCCGCTCCCGGGTCCAGCGCTCGATCGGGCGGCTGGAGCGGCTGGCGCGCGACGAGGTTCCATCCCCGCCCGGATAATGGCCTCATGCGTCCCATCATCATCGCTGGCAACTGGAAGATGAATGGCCTGCCGAACGATGCAGGCTCCCTGGCGGCGGCCATCGCCACAGCGACGGATGCACCCGACGTGGTGCGGGTCATCTGTCCGCCGTTCGTGTCGCTGGCGGTCGTCCGCGAAGCGCTCGCGGGCACCGGGGTCGCTGTCGGAGCACAGGATGTCCATGCCGAGCCCGGTGGCGCCTACACGGGCGGCATCTCGGCCCAGATGCTGGCGGGGCTCGCGACCTGGTGCATCGTGGGTCACTCCGAGCGACGACGTGACCAGGGAGAGACGGACGAGGTCATCGGTCGCAAGTTGGTGCGCTGTTCCGAGTCGGGCCTTCGGCCGATCCTGTGTGTCGGCGAACAGCTGGCTGAGCGTGAGGCCGGGCGAGCCGAGTCGACGGTCCGGGAGCAACTCGAGGGCGCGCTCGCGGTGGTGCTCCGGAGTGGCGGCCTCCCGGCGGACCTCGTCATCGCCTATGAACCGGTCTGGGCCATCGGTACGGGTCGCACGGCGCGCGGTGCCGACGCGGCGTCCATGGCCGATGTCATCCGTGAGACCGCGGCGGCCCTCGGCGCTGGGGACGGCGGTGCGGGGATCCCGGTGCTGTACGGAGGCAGCGTCACGAGCGGCTCGATCGGCGAGTTCCTGGCCGAACCCGCGATCGACGGCGCGCTGGTCGGCGGCGCCAGCCTGAAGGTCGACGAGATGGCGGGCATCGTGGCCCGCGCAGCGGTGACCGCCGCGGCTCGGGGAGCCGCGGGTGCCGGAGCGTGACGCAGGGAGAGGATGCCCGGCGACCTCGCCCGGTCGTGCTGCTCATCGTGGACGGCTTCGGGATCGGTCCCGACCCGGCCGTTGACGCCATCGCGTCGGCACGGATGCCGGCCTGGCGGCGCCTGCTGGCGGAATGGCCTCATGCCCTGCTGGACGCTTCGGGCCCTGCGGTCGGTCTTCCCGTCGGGCAGATGGGCAACAGCGAGGTCGGGCACCTGAACATCGGCGCGGGACGGCCGGTGCTCCAGGACCTGCCCCGCATCGACGCCGCGATCCACGACGGGTCGTTCTTCCGGAACCGGGCGCTGGTGGATGCCGCCAGGCTGGCTGCGCGCCGAGGCCGGCGGTTGCACCTGGTGAGCCTGATCGGTCCCGGCGGAGTGCATGCCAATGACCGGCACCTGGTGGCAATCGCCCAGCTGGCACAAGCGCGAGGGGGTGCAGGATGTCGTGGTCCACGCCCTGCTCGATGGGCGGGACACGCCACCTCGATCGGCGGGGCCGTTCCTGACCGACCTGGAGGCACGGCTCGCGGTCGCCCATCCGGCCGCCCGCATCGCGACCATCACTGGCCGCTACTACGGCATGGACCGTGACCAGCGCTGGGAGCGCGTGGAGGCGTTCTACCGGGCGATGGTCGACGGTCGGGGCGAGTCCGCGGCTGAACCGGGCGCAGGCCTGGCGGCCGCGTATGCGCGCGGCGAGAACGACGAGTTCGTGCGGCCGACCATCTGTGGCGAGGCCGCGACCGTGCGCGACGGTGATGTCGTGATCCACTGCAACTTCCGGGCCGACCGCGCCCGGGAACTGACCCATGCGCTGGTGGACGGCGACGACTTCGCCGGTTTCGACCGGGGCGTCCGTCCACGTGACCTGCACGTGGTGACCCTCAGCGAGTACGAGGATGGCTTGCCTGTCTCGGTGGCCTTCCCGCCGGTGGTCGTGACCAGCCTGGCCGAGATGGTCTCGGATCGTGGCTGGCGGCAGACGCACATCGCGGAGACCGAGAAGTACGCCCACGTCACGTACTTCCTCAACGGTGGTGTCGAGGCTGCATGGCCCGGCGAGGACCGGGTACTCATCCCGAGTCCCAAGGTCGCCACGTATGACCTCGCTCCGGCGATGAGCGCCGTGGCGATCGCCGATGCGGTCGTGGATGCCATCGGGTCAGGTGTGTACGACCTGGTCGCCGCGAACTTCGCCAACCCGGACATGGTCGGGCACACAGGGGTCTGGGAAGCCACGGTGGCTGCATGCGAGGTGCTCGACGGCTGCATCGGGCGTATCGCGGACGCGGTAGCGGCCTCGGATGCTGCGTCGGTCGCGAGCGGCGGACCAGGGTCGCTGCTGGCCGTCACGGCAGATCACGGCAACGCCGATGTCATGCGTGACGCGGCAGGCGCTGTGGTCACCGCCCACTCGCTGAGTCTGGTGCCGTTCCTGCTGGCAGGCTCGCCCGCACGCGGCATCTCGCTCGACGATGGTGTGCTCGCGGATGTGACACCGACGCTGCTCGGCTTCCTCGGTATCCCACCGGCCGAAGGCATGACGGGCCATTCACTGGTGCACCCGGCCGGAGTGAGGTCAGGGGTCGGTCCCTGAGACGCCGAGCCCGGATCACTCCACTCGAGCCCGGGTTCTACCGGGGCCCGTGATATCCTGTCGGCCGTTCGTCCGCTCCCCACGATGGAGTCCCTGAGCCCGTGAATCCGATCCTGGCCATCGCCGAGATCCTTGTCTCGATCGGCCTCATCGCGTCCATCCTGCTCCAGTCCCGCGGTGCCGGCCTTGGCGCGACCTTTGGTGGCGAGTCGTCCGCCTATCGCAGCCGACGCGGCGTAGAGAAGACGCTGTTCCAGTTCACCATCATCATGGCCAGCCTCTTCGTGGTCGTGTGCATGGTGTCGTTCCTGACCGCGCCGAGTGCCTGATCTCGGGTCTTTCTCCTGAGCCTTGGTCGAGGGGTCCGTCCAGGCGACCGTGCTATCGATCGCCGCTCGCTCCGGGGCGGTGTGTCCCGATGCTCGCCGCGCCGAGGTGGCGGAATAGGCAGACGCGCCAGGTTCAGGACCTGGTGGCCGCAAGGTCGTGTGGGTTCAAGTCCCTCCCTCGGTACCAGCCCTCATAGGTGAGCACAACAAGCGAGCCCCTGCCCAGGTGGCGGAATTGGTATACGCGTACGTTTGAGGGGCGTATGAGGCAACTCATCCGGGTTCAAGTCCCGGCCTGGGCACCACGCATCTCAGGCACACGTCGCGGCGGCCGGACCCGGCCGCCGTCGTGGTACCCGAATGGACTCGCCGCTCGTCTTCGACCCGGCCGGGTGCCGGGCGTACCATGCCCCAGGGCGGTTAGCTCAGTCCGGTCAGAGCGCCTCGCTTACACCGAGGATGTCGGGGGTTCGAGTCCCTCACCGCCCACCACATTCTGAGCACGAATTCGGCCCCGGAGACCTTCGACGAGGAGGTTTCGGGGCGGTTTGCTCGGATCGCTAACGGAGTTCTGTGGCTGGCTCCTCCGCGGGCACCACCGGTAGAGCTTGCCAACGGCTCGATGGTCCCGGGTCAGACGAGCGCGAGGCCCGACGTCAGGGCAAGGCGCCGACATGTGGTACCATCCTGCTGCCCGACCGGTGGATGCGGTGACGCGCCGTAGGCCGGGCGAAGATGCCCGCATGGGACGGCACCGGACAGGGCAGGGGGCTGACGGCCCCGGTGTGGGCATACGGATTGTCGGCTAAGAGGACAAGAGCGCGCAGCAGGGTACCGGGCCTCACTCTTAGGGGGTCGATTCGTCCACGCCCGCTGGGCGCCGTCCGGTGATGCAAGAGCTTCGCTCGCGGCCACCCGATCGCCGCGGCTTGACGCTCGAACCCGCAGTTGGCGCCGGCGGGATGAGCTGGTACCCGAGTTGCGAGAACCGCCCATCGGCGTCCGCCATGGCCGGACGATCCGACGCGACCGGCATCGACTGACGGTCAGCTCTACTGTGCATTCGGGAAACAGCGCACGGAATGACGCGTGCCGAAGGCGGCAACGGAGGGCCGGCCAGCCAGCCTCGCGTCGACCGCGAAGTCGGACGTGATGCGCTCCCCACCGTGGATATGGACGGCGTGGCCATGCTCGCGGAACCTGACCGACACCGTGCCGCAGGCCCGCCGGGTGGGGGATGCCGTGCGGTCCGAAGCACGCCCGTCTCGCTCAGGAGCCGCACGGTCGTCGTCCCGAGCGGCAGGCACGACAGAGACAGCCGATCCGGGCTGGTCGACTTCGATGCATGGCGCCCGGCCCAAGCGATAGAAGCGGTCGTCGTTGGAATTCGTGTAGAGGGCACGTACTTCGTCGAGCCGTCGATATCGACGGACGGCGACAGGTCCTTGCGATAGCGTCGATGCGTGTTGGCGGTCACTGTGGTCGCCGGTGATTTCCGGCATAGCCCCGCCGAATCGCAGGGTTCATATGTGAGCTGGATGGTATTGCCAGCTGGGGCATGCCCATGCACTACGTTCGTGACTGCGGTCGAGCACGACCGTCAGATCAGGGACACTGACGGTCCGGTCCTGGTTGCCGTTGACGAGCCGGATGCTGTTGCCCGCGACCGGGGCATGTCACGACGTCGACCAGTTGAGGTCGATGGTGTCGTCGTGCCGAGTCTCGACGACCGTCCCATCCGAACGCAGAAGCCTGACCTTGACGGGCAGGACGCTCGGCTCGTGACCGGTAAGACGCCGACTGCCAAGCTGCAGCGTCAGGCTCAGTGGGCCTCGGCATGGGCCGGCAGAGCGCCAGCCGGCGAGGGTCGCTCGCTGCTGCGACCGCGAGCATGCCGGGCATCGGCACGGAACCGCATCTGGGCCTGCTCTCCCTGGGACGGAGTCTCGACGACCAGGATGGCTCACCGCGGTAGCGGACACCCGGTCATGGTCCGCCGGGGGACGTTCATGCTACCGTCCGAATTCGGCGCTGTCTAGTGGTACCTCGCCGTGCTCCGGAGGTCGCTGCAGGCAGGGCGGCCTGTGGTGATGGCTGGGATGTTCCGTGTCGACCGCCCGGTCACCGTGGTCGCCCGGGCCGGGTGCCGAGGGTGCGCGGGCGCTCGATCCGGTCGCGGCGTCGCCTTCCCTGGGACGAGGCCGACACCCGTGGCGTGGGAGGTCACCAGGTGGGTCACGATCGAGGGCAGGCCTGGCGGGCGCCCGTGGTGGGATACGGAGCCCCGCGGCAGGGGTCTGGCCTCACCGCAGGCGATGGAACCCATCGGGGTGGCGGTGACCCATAGGATGTGACGGCGTCGTGATGGTTTCGCCCGGGCAGCCTCCGCTCGGGCCTCGAGGATGGCTGGCCCTGCTGGAAGTGGCCGTCGTTCCCCGCAGCAGCGCGCTGCTACCCTCGCGACCCAGGACGTGTCGGACCCCATGGCGAGCTAGACGTAGGTCGACCCCCCAGTCGCATCAATACCCTCGCCCCTTTCCCTGCACGGTCGATGAACCAGTAGTGGGCGTTGGCCCCGTCCGACACGTAGCCGAAGTGCTCGTCGCAGAGCGCGACCTGCACCGGCGCTCCATCGCCGTTACTGACACTGCGTTCCTCGGCGGGCGCATCGCAGGGTTGGGACTCGCCATCCGGTCCTGCGACATAGAACTCACATCCACCGGACAGGTCCACCTGGGAACCGCTCATCGCCGTTCATCCTCGCTCATCTGGCCCGGCTGCACCAGCCGGTTCCTCAGCAGTCGCGCCTGATGCACCGTCAGCGTCAGTCCAGCAGGGAGCCGACGCAAGACCGGCAATCAGCAGTGGGCCGACCCGACCATCGACCGCGGCAGCGTGGTCCAGGAGCTGGTCGGGCTGATGCGTTCGGCATCGGGCACCGGGCGATGGAGCGGCGGCCGTCGACCATGGTCCGAGGATAGCAGCCGGCCGGACCAGACAACACCCCGCCATCCGTCACGGCGCCCGGTGAGCACGAAATCGGCACTGCGAGGCACCAACTGGACCCGCTAGCATGGCAGGGGACTCGCTTACACCGAGGATGTCGGGGGTTCGAGTCCCTCACCGCCCACCAATTTCTGAGCGTAGATCGGCTATCGGGACGCCCTTAGCGGGCCGGGCCATCCTGAACGACCTGGTCACAGACTGTGCTCACGATCCCACCGGTGCACGCTCGGCAGGATCGAGTCCAGGGCAGCGACGGCAGCCTCCTGAGCCCCGGAAGGACGTCGCGACCATGGCTGACCTCGGTCGATCACCGGTCCGCGCAGGTGCGGGCCCCGTGGGGACGACGTGAACGAACCAGCCGATCCGGGCGTGCTGTCGCTGGAGCAGCTCGACTTCCTGTACACCCCGAGCGTCGATGTCGCGGCGGACACTGCGTGGTTCACCGACGTGCTCGGGGCGCGGGTGGTATTCGCCATCGAGGCGTCCGGCACCAGGGTGGCGATGCTGGAACTCACAGCGTCACCGCCACGCGTGCTCCTGGCGGACCACCTCGACGGTGAGCGTCCGATCCTCGTCTATCGGGTCCCGGATCTCGCGGTCGCCCTGACGGCCCTCGGGTCGCGCGGCTGGACGCCGGAACGGACGATCGAGATCCCGATGGGTCCGTGCTTCTCCCTGCGGGCCCCAGGAGGCCATCGTGTGGCCCTCTATGAGCGGAGCCGACCGGAGGTCGAGGCTCACTTCGCCGGACGCCGCGACTTCTGACACCAGGGAGGCATCGTATGGGCTCGACCTCCAGCGATCGCGAAGAACAGCCCGGCCAGCCGATCATGGTGCCGACCTCGAACACATCCGGCCTCTACGGTCTCTTGCGGTGCTAGTCTGGCTGCCGGATGTGCCCAGCGGCCGATGGAGGCGGCAGAAAGCCAAGGAGGGTCACGGTGGCAACCTTCTCCGACGCACTCAACGAACAGATCGCACACGAGTTCGCTGCGTCACAGCAGTACGTGGCGGTCGCCGCCTGGTACGAAGGTGAGACGCTGCCCCAGCTCGCCGGCTTCTTCTATCGACAGGCGGTCGAAGAGCGCAACCACGCCATGATCATCGTGAAGTATCTCCTCGATGCGCGAGCGGCCGTGACCATCCCGGCGGTCGCTGCGCCCCGGACCGAGTTCGCCGATGCGGTCGCTCCGGTCGCCCTCGCCCTCGACCAGGAGCGTCAGGTCACCGAACAGATCCAGGTGCTGGCAAGACTGGCGCGTTCGGAGGGCGACCTTGTCGGCGAGCAGTTCCTGGCGTGGTTCCTGAAGGAACAGCTCGAGGAGATGTCGAGCATGGCCGACCTGCTTCGCACCGTGGAGCGCGCCGCGACCACCAACATCCTGCTGGCGGAGGCCTACCTCGCGCGCACGGCTGGCGCAGGGCCCCAAGGGGAAGGGTCCGAGCCGCCAGCGGCGGGTGGCAGACTCTGACTATCGTCTTCCCCACGAGACGGCCCTGGAAGGCGTCCACACCAGCTCACAGGATCGATCCGCCTACTGCGGCTTGAGGCACAGGACCGAGACCGTGAAGCCCATGGTCTTGCCGTTGTAGTTGAGGCCGGATGCGTACCAGCCGAGGCCATCCCACGTCGGCGTGGATGACCGCAGCACCACGTCGTCCCGGTAGTGCGGACCTGTGTTCGCGATGTCGTGCCAGTAGGCCCCGCCGGTCACGACACGCTTGCCCTTGGGGCAGGCGAGGTTGTTCTCGGCCCTATCTTTGTCCTGCACGGTGACGGTCCTGGTCCGGATGGTGTACGTGGCCACCTTCGCCTTGGGCACGCACAGCGCCAGGATCTGGAGGCTGATCGGTGGCTCCACCTGGCCGCTATGCCCCGAGACGTACCAGCCCTTGCCGTCCGGCGTGGCCGTGGACGAACTCAGGCGGCCGTAGCTGTCCCCGGGGCCCGAGTTCGGGCCGGTGTGCCAGTACGCCCCTCCGCCCACGACGCGCTTGCCGGTGGGACACGCGAGGTAGTGGCCACCGTATTCCCCTCCAGCGATGCTCAAGTCGTCGGTCCTTAGGGTGTACGTGCCCACGCTCGAGGAGGCCAGGCAGATGACGATGATGGTCAGCTGGAGTTGCTCGTTGGCATAGTTCCGCCCGGACGCGTAGTAGCCCTGGCCGTCGGATGTGACCGTGGAGTCGGCCAGCCACACGCTCAGGGAGGGGTCGGGGCCCTGACCAGGGCGGTGCCAGTAGGCGCCGCCGCTGATGGCCCGCTTGTTGCTGGGACAAGCGAGGTAGTGGCCGACCCATTCGCCCTGCTCGGCCGTCAGGTCGAAGGTCTTGATGCGGTAGGTGCCGTGTCCGACGTGTGCGGACACGGATGGAGCGAGCAGCAGTGTGCCCGCCGCGACCACGGCGACACCCCGCAGGGTGCGCAGGAGGCTGGAACCGGACACGAGCATGCCCTCCATCGCGCGGGCCGCTACTGGGTTCCGACCCGGTCAGGGCCGGAGTGTGCGCCGCGAACATGGGCGATGTCCATTCGATATGCCCGGAGCACTGTTCGCGGTCGAGCAACGACAACGCAGTCCCCGACGTATCGTGTCGCCGACCGTCGGGTCGACGTCGAGGGTCGCTCTACCGCAGCTGACTCGAGGAGGATGGATGCGCCGGTCGCGAGGCTCTGTGGTCGTGGCGATACTGATGTTGCTTCAGTACGTGGTGGTGACTGGCCCGACGGTCGCCGCGGCCAAGCAGGATCCGTCCGGCAGCGGGGCCAACGAGCCGCGGACCATCACCGACAAGCAGGGCGACGACGATACGGACGCTGGAGATTCCGGGCACTCCGGGCACGGAGGTGGCGGCGATGCCGACCCGGTCGAGGTCACGGGTGAGATCCCTGCCGGGTCGCTTGTCATCCGAATCCTCGACGACGATGCATTCACGCCGTCGACGCTCGAGATCGACGTCGGCCAGTCCGTCACCTTCGTCAACCAGCATCACGATGATCACTCCGCGACTGGATCCGGTTTCGATACCGGCATCATCGGGCCGGGAGAGACGGTCACCATCACCTTCGACCAACCCGGCAGGTTCGCCTTCGGCTGTCGTTTCCACCCCGAGATGACCGGGAGCATCGCGGTCCGCGGGCGCGACGGCACGGTGCCGGAGGCGACTCCGGCCGCCTCGATCCCGCCGGATGCCCAGTCGATCCGGATCGCCGATTTCCACTTCCAGCCGTCCCAGCGAACCGTATCAGTGGGGGAAACCGTCACCTGGACGAACGAGGGACCGTCGCCGCACACGGTCACGGCGGTCGGCGAAGAGTTCGATGCGGGTGTCCTGGATGTGGGCTCGACGTACGCGCACACCTTCGAGCAGCCGGGCACCTTCGCCTTCGTCTGCGTGCTCCACCCCGACATGAACGGGACTGTCATCGTCGAGGGGGACCTGCCGGCATCCCCGTCGGTGCCACTTCCGTCCGGGTCCGCCGTGCCGGTCCCATCCGGGCCAGTGGTGTCCGCGACCATCATCGACTTCGCATTCCAACCGCCGCAGCTCGAAGTGGCAGCCGGCTCGACCATCACGTGGGTGAACACCGGCGAGTACCCGCACACCGTCACTGCGGACGATGGCTCGTTCGACTCAGAGGTCCTGTTGCCCACCAAGACGTTCTCGATAACCATGCTGGAGGCGGGCACCTTCACCTATCACTGCGACGTGCACAGGAAGGACATGACGGCCACCATCGTCGTCACCTAATCAACCGTTGGCGGAGCTGATGCTGTAGATGATGTCGGCGCCGTAGATGCCCGTGCTGAGGCTGTTGTCCACGCTGCCCTGGAACTCGATGCGGCACTGGAGCCAGTAGGCCCAGTCGGTGTTGTCGATGGTCGCATGCTCGATGCTGGAGTCGGTCTGGCGCACGACCCCGGGCTCGTCGGCCATGCCCGTCGTCGGTACCTGCGCCAGTGTCTGGAAGTTCCCAGCACTGCCCTTCTTGAGCGACGAGCGGTCGAGGCCGCAGTACTGCAGCCGCGCGACCGAGGACTGGTCCATGAGCGTGAACTGGACCTTGGTCACCACGGCCCGGTCGGGCAGCTGCGGGTCGCACACGAAGAAGCCCGCAAGGGGCTGATTGTTCGGATTGACGAGGTCCGCCCGGGTCATCAACCGCTGTACTACGAGGTATCCCGTGTCGGGGTCGATGGTGTGGAAGTTGACGCCCTGGCAACTGACCGACCGCGTCTGGGTCGCGTTCGGCGACACCGGCCCGGCGGCTACAGAGACCGTCGTCTGGGCGATGAACATGCCTGCCACGAGCAGGACAACGGGCCGCAGCGCACGACCAACCAGTGAACCGGACACGTCGGACCCTCCTTCGCGCGGGCCGCGACTGGGTTCCGGCCCGGTCAGTCGGAGTGTGCACCGCGGGCGTAGGCGATGTCCATGCTCCTTGCCCGACCGTTCCCGCTATCCGGTTATCGTGGCTTGAGGCACAGCACCTTGATGGTGAAGCCAGCGGTCTGACCGGTGAGGTTGGTGCCCTGGGCGTACCAGCCGAGGCCATCGGATGTGGGCGTCGAGGATGTGGTGCGCACGTTGTCCCGATAGTCCGGTCCCCGGTTCGGGATGTCGGACCAGTACGCGCCGCCCGCGACGACACGTTTGCCCTTTGGGCAGGAGAAGAACTGCCCGAACGAGAACCCGTCCGGGACGTCAAAGGTTTCGGTGCGGAGGGTGTACGTGGCCACCTTCGCCTTCGGTACGCAGAGCGCCTGGAGTCTGAGCCGGATCACGGGGTTCGATTGGGCCCGTCGCCCCGAGGCGTACCAACCCTTGCCGTCCGAGGTCGGGGTGGACGCCGTGAGGTAGGCGCTGTTCCGGCCGGGACCGGTATCCGGGTCCTCGTGCCAGTACGCTCCGCCGCCGACGATGCGCTTGCCCTTCGGGCAGGCGACGTAACCGCCGCCGAAATCCGGATGGGCGATGTCCAGTTCCTTGGTCCTGAGGGTGTACGAGCCCACGCTCGAGGAGGCCAGGCAGATGACGGTGATCGTCAGTCGTAGTGTCTCGGTGTCGGTCAGGTTCCAGCCTGCGGCGTAGTAGCCCTTGCCATCGGACGTGATCGTGGAGTCCGTGAGCCACACCGTCAGGGACGGTTGGACGTCCTGATCCTGGCGGTGCCAGAGCGCGCCCCCGCTGATGGCCCGCTTGTTCCTCTGGCAGGCTACGTATCCACCCACCCATGCCCCGGGTGCGGCGGTCAGGTCCACGGTCTCGATGCGGTACGTGCCGTGACCGACATGCGCGGAGACGGGCGCGGTGAGCAACAGCCCTGCCACGACCAGGGCGACGCCCCGGAAGGTGCGCGACAGGATGGAACCGGACATGCACAGACCCTCCGTCGCGCGGGCCGCGACTGGGTTCGGCCCGGTCAGTCCCCGGAGTGTGCTCCGTCGGCCCGGCGATGTCCATGTGACAGCGAGCACGTCAGATCGGTCTGTCGCTTCCCGGCGAGGCGCACCTCGCGGGCTGTCGTTCGACCGCGCCTGAAGGAAGAACCGGCCGGGAGTGCCTGGAGGGGAGGCTCCCGGCCGGCGGAGGAGAGAGCCGCCGGCCTCCATGGGTTCAAGGCCGACTTGCCGTGCATCGTGGCTCCTTGTCGGGTCCTCCGTCCCCAGTACCAAGGTACCGGGCGCCCCGATCCGTGGGCCCGCAGGTGCCGCTTCGGACCGTCCTGTTTCTGCACGTATCTCATGCAAACCTCACCTATCCGCACTAGTACCTATGTGGATACCCTGTGGATGCGACGCATGCTGCGGGGGCCGTCGAACTCGCAAGCACGCTGGTCATGGATATCCCCGTCGCCGCTCAGCCACATCTCCATCCGCTCACATCGACCGGTTCGATGGAGGTCCGCCCCGTCCGTCCCGGTGACGCACGGACGCTGGCGGTCCTGTTTGCCGCGACCGACACCTCCTACTTCCATCCGCACGACATGACCGCGACAGGAGCCATGCAGATCGCCCGGCTCCGGGGCCTCGATCTCTATCTCATCGGCTGGCTGGGGTCCGTGCCGGTGGCCTACGGCATGCTCAGGGGTTGGGACGAGGGGTACGACGTCCCGAGCCTGGGCATCTCCGTGCGGGATGGCTACCGTCGACGGGGACTCGGTCGGGCGATGATGCTGACGCTCCACGGTCAGGCGCGGGCCCGGGGAGCGACGCAGATCCGCCTGCGGGTCGCACCTGAGAATCTGGTGGCGAGACAGTTGTACGACTCGCTCGGCTATCGCGTGGTCGGTATGGAACGCGGCGAGATGCTCATGCTGCTGGACATCTGAGGTCGTGGGTCAGATCGTGCGCCGGCTCCTCACCGCATACCTGGCATATGTCGCCGTCTCGATCGTGGCGGCGCCCGCGGCCGCTGCAGGCACCAGCCTGGTCGATTGTCGACAGGGGGCGAGCCTGCAGGGGGCGATCGATGCAGCGGGCCCCGGAGACACCCTCCGAATCAAGGGGCGCTGCGATGGCAACGTCCGGATACGGGCTGACCTCGCCCTCGTCGGCGCGAGCAGGGACTCGACGCTGGGTGGTGACGTCACGATCGAGTCGCTGGGTCCGCTCCTTCCGGGGACCGAAGCGAGCATCACGGCCATCCGGGTCCGGGGCACGGTCATCCTCGAGGAGTTCGGGCACGCGACCCTTCGTGATGCACGCGTCAGGGGTATCCGGGTCGCACCGCGCGCAGTCGTTGAGGTGCATCGTTCCAGGATCTCGCATGGCACCGGCATCAGGGTGGAGGGGCCCCTGAGCAGGATCGTCCTCCACGACACGACCGTGAGTCGCAACAGCGGCAACGGCATCACCCTGTTCGGGCAGGCCACCGCGACCCTGTACGACTCGACGGTGCGGCACAACCTGGGCCGGGGCATCGAGCTGTTCCTCGCCGGTCTCGAACTGGATCATTCGGTCGTCCGTGACAACGCCCAGGGCGGCGTCAGTGGCACCCAGTACATCATCGTCCGGAACGGATCGCGGATCGTCCGCAACACCTCCTCGTCGGATGGCGGGGGCATCCTGTTCCTGGGGCAGGACGGCCGCCGAGGGTTCAGCACCGAGCTGCGCGTCGAGGGCTCGGTCATCCGGGACAACACCGCGACCGGCAACGGGGGCGGGATCTACATCGCCGGGGGACCGGCCCGCCTTGACGATGTCACCGTCAGGGGAAACACGGCGGGCTCACGCGGCGGCGGGATGTTCAACCAGGGCAGCGAACTGGAGCCGCTGGTCGATGTGAGGTTCCAGGGCAACTCGCCCAACGACTGCACGGGCTGTTGACACACGGCATGGCGAGACGGCACGGGAGGCGGGGCCAGCAGACGCTCGCAATGCTGGCCCGGGAACTAGCGGGGACTCCAGGTGGCGAGACCCGGTCCACCCAGACAGGACCGGGTCTCGTCCGTACCTGGTGATGCGATGTGGGTAGTAATTCTGATCACGCGGCCGGCCTGAGGACATGTAACAACACGGTTGTCGGGCTCGGGGCCATCGCCGGACGAATCCTGGCGCCCACCTTCGCAGGACGGTCGACAAGGCGTACCCTACTGGGCACATGGCATTCGGGCCGCCGACCCAGACCGGCGACCGCGGAGGCACCGGGGAGGAAACAGCATGCGCCGGTTCTTGGTGGCACTGGCGTCCGGTTCATTGGCACTCTCGGCCCTGGCGGCGCCTGCCGCCGCGGTCGGCGCCAAGCTGGTCAACTGCAACGCAGGGGCCCAGCTGCAACCAGCCCTCGATGCCGCAGGGCCGGGCGACACGATCAGGATCAGGGGAGTCTGTGCCGGGGACTATCTCGTCACGCAGGACCTGACCCTGGTCGGCGCGGGCCGGAGTCCGAGGATCGGAGGGGATCTCAGCATCCGGTGGTCGGGGCCCTACCCGCCAGCGCCACTCGTGGGTATCACCGTCAGCCTCATCGGTCTCAGGATCAGCGGCAGTCTCCTCATCGACTGGTACTCCGAGATGACCATCCGGGATGCTCGAATGAGTGGCATCACGATGGGCCCGAACTCGCATGTCGTGATCGATGACTCGAGGGTGGCAGATGGCGCCGGCATCAAGGTGACTGGGCCCCTGAGCAGGCTCGTCCTCCACGACACGACCGTGAGCGGCAGCAGTGACAACGGCATCACCCTTGGCATGCAGGGGACTGCCAGCCTCTTCGACTCGACGGTCCGCGACAACCAGGGGCGTGGCATCCAGCTCTTCAACGGCGGTTTGCTGCTGGACCACTCGATGATCCGCCGCAATGGCCAGGGCGGCATCGGTGGCGGGCAGTACATCGAGATCCGCAACGGGTCACGGATCATCGGCAATACCTCGACATCCGATGGCGGCGGCATCCAGTACGGCACCGCGGGATTGGACACCACGCTCAGCATCGAGGACTCGGTCATCCGGGACAACACCGCGGTCGGCAGGGGAGGCGGCATCTTCATCCCGGCGGGACCTGCATTCCTCGATAACGTCGTCATCCGGGGCAACACGGCCGGGACCGGTGGTGGGGGCATGTTCAACGACGCCGGCGATCTCGGGCAATTCACCGGAGTGACGTTCATCGACAACACGCCCGACGACTGCATCGGCTGCTAGGCCATCGGAACGGCATGCCGCCCGAGGATTCCGTGCATGACCGGGATACGCTCGTGACTGGGCGCTCGGCCGTGGATGCGTACATCGCCGCGCTTCCTGAGCCGCGTCGGTCTGGCATGGAACAGCTGCGGGCGGCCGCTACCGGGGCTGCACCGGACGCCACCGAGGTGATCTCATACAAGATGCCTGCGCTGCGGCTCGATGGGCGCTTCCTGGTGTCGTACGACGCCTTCAAGGCCCACTACAGCTTGTTCCCAGCCAGTGACGCGGTCGTGGTCGCCCTGGGGGCGGAGCTGACGCCGCACGTCGCCGGAAAGGGCACCATCCGGTTCCCTGCGAACCAGCCCATCCCTGTCGATCTTGTCTCGCGCGTAGTCGCCATCCGGATCCAGGAAGTCAGGTCCAAGAGCCCCGACTGATAGACTGCGGCCTGTCGTCGCGCGGATCCAATCGGGTCCTGCCCCGACCTAACCGGGTCCTGCCCCGCGGGAGGTGTCGGTGGATCTCTGGGTCATCATCCTGATCATCGCCGTGATCGCCATCGTCGGCGGCCTGATCCTGCTGTACAACGGGTTGCAGCAAAAGCGACTTCGGGTCGACGAAGCGTGGGCGCAGATCGAGGTCCAGCTCAAGCGTCGCTGGGACCTGATCCCGAACCTGGTCAGCGCGGTCCAGGGCTACATGGGCTTCGAGCAGAAGGTCCTGACTGACGTCACGAATGCCCGGGCAGCCGCTGTCGCGGCCGGAGCCCAAGGTCCGGCACAGGCCAGCACTGCGGAGAACGCGCTCACGGGCACCCTCCGGTCGCTGTTCGCGGTCGTCGAGAACTACCCCGAGCTGAAGGCCAACGAGAACGTCCTCCAGCTCCAGGAGCAGTTGACCACCACGGAGAACCAGATCAGCTTCTCTCGTCAGCACTACAACGCGACCGTCCTCGACTTCAACACCGCACTCGTGACGATCCCGAGCAACCTCATCGCGGGTCCGCTTGGCTTTACCAAGCGCGAGTTCTTCGAGGCCGAGCCGGCGGCGCAGCAGGTTCCTGCCGTCAACCTGGGCTTCACCCCCGAGAGCCAGCCGTCGGTGTCGGCAAGCGTGACGCCACCAGGGTCACCCGCCCCGCCCGCCGTGCCACCGGTTGCGCCTCCTCCGCCTGCAGTACCTCCGATGACCCCGCCGCCGGGAGCACCGCCGCAGGCCTGAGGTCGGCCGGCCTCCGGCACGGCATCACCACATGACGGTCGCACGCCAGTCGTTCTACCAGCAGATCGCCCAGAACAAGCGGCGGTCATGGCTGCTTATGATCCTGCTGTCGCTCATCCTGGTGCTGCTGGGCGCCGTGATCGGCTACGCCCTGACCGGCTCGGCGACGGGCGCCGGAGCCGCGGTCGTCGGGGCGCTCATCCTGTCGGTCGTCCTGAGTGCCGGCGCCTGGTTCGCGGGCGACGGGCTGGTGCTCGCGGCGTCGCAGGCGAAGCAGGTCGGGCCGGCGGACGCGCCGCAGCTCATCAACGTGGTCAACGAGATGTCGCTCGCCGCGGGTGTCCCGATGCCCAAGGTGTACATCATCGATGACTCCGCGCCCAACGCCTTCGCCACGGGCCGCGACCCGCAGCACGCGAGCGTGGCGGTCACGACCGGGCTCCTGGACAAGCTCGACCGTGAGGAGCTCCAGGGGGTCCTGGGTCACGAGTTGTCCCACGTGCGCAACTACGACATCCGGTTCTCGCTGCTCGTGGGCGTGCTCGTGGGCAGCATCGCACTGCTGGCGGATATGTTCCTGCGCTTCTCGTTTTGGTCCAACGTCGGCGGTCGTCGGTCGCGGAACAGCGACTCCGGTGGTGGCGGCGCCCAGGCCATCCTGATGGTCGTGGCGCTCGTGTTGGCCGTCATCGCGCCGTTCTTCGCCCGGATGGTCCAGATGGCAGTCAGCCGTCAACGGGAGTACCTGGCGGACGCCTCGAGCGTCGAACTCACCCGCAACCCGGTGGGCCTGGAGCGGGCATTGGCGACCATCTCTGCCGACACCGAAGCCCTGGAGGTTGCCAACCGGGCGACCCAGCACCTGTACATCGTCAACCCCATCAAGAAGCTCGACGATTCCTCGCGCGGCCTGTTCTCGACCCACCCGCCGATCCGTGATCGGATCGATCGCCTGCGGGCCCTGAGCGGGGAACCGCCCCTCGACTCTGCGTCCGCCCAGGGCCTGGCCGGTCTGGACTGAGATGAGGCAGATGTGGTTGAATAGCCGCCGCCGCACCTGCGGGCCGAGATAGCTCAGTCGGTAGAGCACGCGACTGAAAATCGCGGTGTCGCCAGTTCGAATCTGGCTCTCGGCACCAACCCGATCTCGGGCCAGGAACGGTGGGATCCACATGCGGAAGTGGCTCAGTTGGTAGAGCATCACCTTGCCAAGGTGAGGGTCGCGGGTTCGAGTCCCGTCTTCCGCTCCATCTCCCATCCGACGGTGTGTCCGGCGCACTGCCGGACCGCGAAGAAGCGCGGACCCGGGAGGCGGTCGCCTGACCTCTGGCCCTTCGTCTAGTGGTAGGACGCCGGACTTTGGATCCGTGAACCGAGGTTCGAATCCTCGAGGGCCAGCCAGCATCCACGCGACTGCGTAGACTGATCCTCACGGGGCGACGTACCCAAGTGGTTAAGGGGGAGGTCTGCAAAACCTCTATTCACCGGTTCGAATCCGGTCGTCGCCTCCACTTTCCTGGCACGCGAAGTACCTCCACGGTCGAGGGTCCAGTGCCCCAAACCGTGGCCACGTGTCTGATCGCTATGCTCCTGATCTGCGCCGCGCCGAAGTGGCGGAACCGGCAGACGCGACGGTCTTAAACACCGTTGGGGCGAAAGCCCCGTGTGGGTTCGAGTCCCCACCTTCGGCACCAGTTTCAAGCCGAGGCCCGGTGCCGCAGGGCGCCGGGCCTTCGTCACGAACGTCCCACGTAGGCGCCTCTCCCATACCATCGACGCCGCCGGCTCTCCCCGGAGCCGCGGCGCGTGCTCAGCCGAACTGTTCGAGAGCGACCGGGCAGGCGACGACGACGTCCCCCGACGACACCGCGTCCACGGTCAGATTGAGCGTCTGGAGCGGGGAGTAGGTGCCCAGTGGGACCAGGGCATCACCGAGCGCATCGGTCGTGATGCTCAACGGGGCGACCCCCGTGTCGACGAGGAGCGTCCCCTCATACGTGGTCGCCGGGTCGAAGTCAGCGAGTGTCGCGGTTGCGTCGCACGAGATGGTGTCAGCCGACACGACGAACAGGATCGTCACGGCCGGCGCCACGGGCACCAGGATGCCGCCGTGGACGGCGTAGCTGACGCATCGGCCCTGGTTTCGGAACCGGGTCCCGTCCTCCCGCTGGAGTTCGCGCCAGCCGCCCTTCTTGCACGCCTGCATGGCGGCATGCTTGACGCCGCCCTTGCCAAAGTCGACGCCAAGAACGTCGACACACTGCCCGACAACCAGCCACACGCCGCCTGCACCTTCGGCATCGACTTCTATGGCTTCGACGCGGGAGCCGACGCGCGCGTGCTCTTCACCCTCATCCCCCCACGGTCGACACCGAGGTCACCTTCAGCTATCCGGCCTTCGACCTCGCATCGGCCGGCGCGGCCGGGGCCGGCAGCCCGCACGGCTTCGACACCCGCACGGTGTTCGACCTGAACGAGGCCCTGTATCCCTACATGGGGAGTGGCCAGGGCGCACACGTCAAGCTGACGGTGCACGCGGAGGGAGCGGTCAACGCCGACACCAAGTACAAGGCCTTCTGGCTCACCGGCTGCACGTATCAGAACCCAGGCGGCTGATCCGGTGGCCGTGGGTCGAAACGCCGCAACCTCGGATCGCCTCTGTGGTGGGTGACGGGACCAAGCGGTTCTGGCACCCGTCGACAGGGCAGGACCCGGTACGCCTAGAACGTGCCGGGTCCTGCCGTATCACCTGGCGAGCGAGGCCCGGGCTGAGGTGCACGGCCGGTGCCGAAGGGTGCCGGGCCTCATCACGTCCGCCGGGTCGAACGCACCCACGGGGGACCCGATGGTCAGGGTTCCGCAGGATGCGCAGCCGGATAGGCTCCGTGGATCGTGCCCGACATGAAGCTCACGTGCCCCGCCTGCGGCCGGCCGGCGGTGACCGCGCTGCGCAAGTTCTTCGCGGGTCCCGTCCAGACGCTGGTCTGCCCCCACTGTGGGGCGAGGCTCCATGTGTCGAGCGTGGAGGGATGGCTCTCCTTCGTGCCGCTGCTCATCGCCCTGTTCCTGACATGGCCGTTCGACACGCCCTTGACCTTGATCGGCTGGTTCGGAGCGTTGGCGGCATCCCTGGCGCTGTACATGTGGTGGGCGCCGCTGCGACCCAGGACCTGATGACCAGCCCCCCATGCAGCCGCTCGTCGCCGAGGCCCTGCTGATCGTGTCCGTGGGGCTCGTCATGGCCGTGGTCGTCCCCAGCGCCTGGATCGCGCAACCAAGGCGGGGCGACGAAGGCAGGCCGGGCCCGCCTCCCGGATGGGGCTGGCACAGCGACCGCAAGCGGTAGTCGGGCATCGATCGACGGGAGCGAGCGACACCATCGACGAAGCGACGCTGACCTATCTCGTGGCAGGGTCTGGGTTGCTGGTTCGCCATGTTCGCATGGGTCGCCTCCCGGACGATCGCGGCTCGCTCGATGGTGTCCGTGCCCGCCTTCTGGTTCATCCTGGTGCTCACCCAGGTCGGGCCGCTGCTCGGGGTCCTCTACGAGCGGACGACCGTGTTCGTCCGCATCGCGTCGCTGGCGGAGATGGTCGTGGTCGCGGTCATCACCGTCTGGCTGTGGAGGCGACGAGAGCCCAGGGCCTGACGAGCACCGTTGGTCGCGACCGGCCAGCTGCGCGATGCATGTGGGGCTGCGACCAGGCCCGCATGTCCGCGATCCCTAACTCGGGCAGACCGATGGGCGCGCTCGGTGGCTAGGGACGCTTGGCGAGCTCATCGCGGATCTGGGCCAGCAGCTCGATCTCGGTGGGCCCGGCCGCGGCCACTTCCTTCTTGTTGCGGGCCTCGATGATCTGCATCGGCTTGACCACGAGGAAGAAGATCGCGATGGCCACGACCAGGAAGTTGATGACCGCATTCAGGAACACCCCGACTCGCAGCTGCGCCGGCGGGTCGCCGGAGCCGATGGAGATGGACCACGTGCTGAAGTCCGGGATGCCGAAGATGCCCAGCAGCGGTGTGATGATGTCCGCGACGAGGGATGCGATCACGGCGCCGAACGCGGCGCCGATGACGATCGCGACGGCCAGTGCCGCGACGTTGCCCTGGAACAGGAAGTCCCGCAGCTCCTTGATCACGTTCGCCTCCTCATGAACGATGTGGCGGGGCACGATGTCCAGCGCCGCCGACACCATAGCTGGGGGTCACCGACGCGTCACCCCTCGACGGCGTGGGCCGGAGCGTGATGGCCGCGCTGGCATGCCCCAGACACTCGGTTTGCGCGCAAGGCGCCGGAGCGACCTGCCGCCGACTGGCCGTTCCGATGACAGCTACGGACTGTCATGATGGCGGGGGCCGCGGTCGCGCCCGAGCGGGCAACTACCCGCTGGTGATGGTCGCGGCAGGCGGGAGGCGACTCCGATGAAGGCAATCAGGCACACGTTCGGT
The DNA here is from genome assembly GCA_963760625.1 of uncultured Chloroflexia bacterium. GTDB lineage: Bacteria > Chloroflexota > Limnocylindria > Limnocylindrales > CSP1-4 > JAFMJV01. The sequence goes on along the minus strand of CAVXDU010000001.1, from coordinate 108,396 downwards.
CTGCTCGTCGCGATAGGGATGCTGGTCGCCCTGCCGATGGATGCGACAGCGCAGGGTGCGGGCAGCCCTTCCCCGGAACCGTCGCCACCGACCCTGGGGGTCCTCGTGACCGGCACGTTCAGCTCTAACCGGGGCGATGCCGACTGGTTCGAGGACACCGATGTCGACTACGGGATACGACAACGCGGCCGGACCTACGTGGGTCATGTGGCGATGAGCGACCCGCGCCTAAGCGGCGATGCGGTCGGGAGGGACAACGCCGACCGCTATTGCGCAGGTACGTGCGACTTCGACACGTTCCGGGCGGACGTGCTGTGGGGCATCCTCGCGATCACGAATCATGATGGGACCTGGGTGGGCACGACTGTCGGCACGTCTGACATGGCAGCCGGGGGCCGCGGTGTCACGTACTACCAGCTTGCCGGGACCGGGGCATACGAGGGCCTGTCCGCCGCCCTGTTCGAAACCGGACAAACCGGAACCGATGAGGTGCTCTGGAGCGGCGTCATCTTCCCCGGGCAGCTGGCACCGGACCGATAGGCCGCGCCCCGACGGCAAGCCCGACGTACCGGCCAGTCGGTAGATGGATCCTCGCTCGGACTCCGCCGGTAGGCCGGCTCTGAGTGTGGATAGACACCAGTAGATGCTTCCCGATTAGACACCGTTAGGGCGAACGCGCGGTAGTGCAAGGTGGGGTTATTCATCCGAGGGCCACGCTGCCCCGCGCGGGACATTCGCAGAGGAGGTGCCCAATGCGTACTCGTATGTCGTGGTTGGTCGTTCCGGTCGTCCTGCTGGTACTGCTGGCCGGATCCGCGTCCGTTGTGGCCCAGGCCAGCGCCAGTCCGGCTCCACCCACCGCTTCGGGCAGCGGAGTCCAGCCGAGTGGCGGGGTCGCATCCCTTCCCCCGAACGGGACATGGGTCACCGCAGTGTCGGCGGGGGAGCTGCTCGCTGTGGGCGCACCCGACGGACGATTCGGGGGTATCCAGACGTGGACCCTCCATGACGGCACCGGGACTTGGCGCGTCGACACGCCGGACGGAGGCTTCACTGAGTGCCAGGCCAGCTACGCGGTGGTCGGCGACCTGGTCAGGTTCACCTACACGAGCGGGACGGACTGTGTCCCGGCCGTGGACGACATCCGCTGGACCCTCGACGAGGCGGGTTTGCACATCACGCTGGTCGCCACCGAGTGGGGCGACTTCAATGAGACGGCGGCGCTCTGGGGAACGCACCCATGGACCATGGTCACGGCCTCGCCTGTCCCCAGCGGGTCTGGTTTCGGCGGATAGGCCCCGGCACGATGCGGGCCCCCACGGTCGGGGAGGAACCCCTGGCCATTGGCACGGTGGATAACCATCTTGCATCCAGCGCGCACGATAGAGTCGGGGTCGCGAATGGTGAGATACGAGCACCCAGTGCGGCCTGCAGGCGTGGGCCGATCCACTGGGGGAGGAGCTCGGCGATGACCGAATGGACATTCGACTTGGTCGAGCCGGCGGCCGAGATCGACGACGCAGTCGACCTACAAGATGCGGCACGCTGTCGCTCCGGCCGCAACCGACCGCCTGCCGTATCAGGACGTCGACGCTGATGCCGTCACCGATGACATCATCGAGCTCGAACTGGTCGACTGGTTCGCGTAGCCCGCGGGCTCGATAAGTCGCCCCGATGGGGCCCTTACACGGAGAAGCCCGGGCACCCATGGCAGGTGGGACCCCGGGCCGCTCCGACCGCACTACTGTGGCGCGGGTACCGGCCGGTGTCGTGGGTACGGATGTAGCAGGACCAGCGCCCGCGGGTACCGGCCCGGTCCTCTCGGAGAGTGCCCAGCCCAGATAGGACGAGACCCGGTCCACCCAGACAGGACCGGGTCTCGTTTCGTGATTGGCGATGTCCTACCGGAGCGTACCGGAACCGAGGAATCTATCGGGTTGCGCGTGGGTGACGAAACGAATACTCAGCGCCCGATGGCTCCCGGCGGGCGCTGCGCGGAGTCCCGGCAGGTCGGCCGAGGTCCGCGACTCGAGCGTGCTCAGCCATACGCGACCCGCGACGAATACCCGGCATCGGGTGCCCGGTCGGAGTCGCTGATCTGCGTCGATCCGAACGCACCTGCCGAGACGAAGAGCTTGATGCGTGGGGGATTGCCCAGGCACGAGCGGGCGACCGTGAAGGTGTACTGGTCCTTTGCAGCGGAGCGGCTGCGAGTCACGGGACAGTTCGGGACGACGCTCTCGCCGTTGCAGAGTTTGGCGGCGGCCTTCGATGCGCAGATGTATGTCGGGATGCCATTGATGTGGATCTGGATGTTGATCAGGTTCCCTGCGGTCCCCCAGCTGGAGAATGGCGCAGCGTTCCTCATCGTGACCACGATCTTCACGGTGCTCTTGTGAGTGATCGTGACCTTGAGGACGTCCGTGCGCGATCCGAACGCGGCGTCTCCCCGCGGGTCCGTGAACGAGAAGGGGGAGGCGACGGCCCCGGCGGGCACCGCTTGGGAGCCGACCAGCCCGACGAGTAGCACCAACGTCAGGAACGCGCGCCGCATCGGGCACCTCCGGGTGGATGGGCCGCCGATGCCTGGGCACATCGGGGCGACGCCGTCGCGCTGCATTGTTGATGGCCGACAGGCCGCGGTCAAGCGCAATCTGAACGGCAACTCGCGACATCGGTGCACTGCGAGGAGAGGGGCGAGCAGGTACGCCCAGAACGCACCCGCTGCAAGCCCACGATCCTCATGCCACGGCAGTCGGACCAGTCCCACCCGTGGGGGCCGAGACCTGCAGCCATCCTAATCCCCCAGCGCAACCCCTTTGTCCACGATCTCGGGGATGGCCGTTCTCCCGCACCAAGCGATGGGAACAGTGGCGGGCGGCCGCACCGGCAACGCCGACGCGCCAGTCCCTACCGGCGGCGGAGGCCCCGCAACAGTTGCTTGCGGCTATTGTCGACGACGGCTGCCCCCGACGGCGCTGGGGTCTCGTACTGTTGATCGCCGACCAGTGTCGTCGCCAATCGGCGGATGGCAGCGGCGGGCGCGGAGTTCGCGGCGCTCAACATCAGCGGGATGCCCTCATTGACCGCCTTGAGATAGATGATCGGGTCGTACGGGATCTCGACGTCGATAGGTGCCTGCAGTGACCGCTTCAGGTCGTCGCGCTTGACGATACTGGCCGCGAAGATGTGATTGAGCACCAGGACCTGGCGCTCGGAGGGAGCCTCGTACTCCGACATCTGCTCCAGGAGCATCCGCGTGGCCCGCACCGCAGGGATCTCGGGGGTGACGACCACGACCACCCGATCGGCTCGTGCGTGGAGCACCTGGGCCCGCTCGTCGATGGTGGACCCGCCATCGACGACCACGTAGTCATAGCTAGCCCGAAGTGCCTCCAGCACCAGTTCCACCTGATCCTGGGTGAGGACCGTCGTCTCGTCCGGCCTGGACGGTGAGGTGTACACCGAGACGCCCGCCGGGTGATGCAGGCCATAGCTTCGGACCAGGTCCACGTCGTGCGAGCTGATGAGGTCCTTGGCCAGGTCCACGATCGTGGCCCGAGGCGCCAGGTCCATGTGTGTCGCCACCTGGCCCCACCACGGGTCGAGGTCGAGGAGCGCGACGGACGCTGCGCCCCGGTTCGCCAGGCGCACCGCAGCGTTCACGGCCAGGGTCGTGGTGCCGACACCGCCATGTGCCGCGAAGAACGCCATCAGGCGCGGACCGGCGGGACGGGCACCGTTCGTGGGAGCCTGGATGATCGGCGCGACGACCAACTGGGCTGGTGTGCGGATCAGGAGGCCGTCCACCCGTGCGGCGAGTTCGAGGTCGTCGATGGGCCGGGCCATGACGTCATCCGCACCTGCGTCGAGCAGCGCGATCCGCTCATCGACGGAGTCTGACTGGGCGATGGCGAGCACAGGGATCGCGGCCAGTCGCGGGTCGACCTTCAGCTGCCCGACCACGGCCGTGGACTCGTGGCCTGGAGTCCGGTCGACGATGATCAGGCTGGCGGCGGCTGCATGGTCGAGGGCCGATGGCCCGAAGGGGGTCGCCACGACGCGGCCCCCGAGACCGGCCAGGGCACTGGCAAGTCGGGCGGCCTCAGCGCGCTCGGCGCACAGGAGCAACAGCGAACGCTCGGACGATTCCACTGCGGCTACGCTAGCAGGAGATGGGGGCACTCCGGATCGGTCCGATGGTGCCGGTACCAATTAGGACCCTCCTCCCGGTTCTGGGTGGGAAATGTGGCCCGGCCGACAGCCGGCGGCCCGACCTATGGCGCTGGTATACTGGGCCCCTCGTCCTTTCAGCTCCGCCGCGCGGGCGTCACGCCCGACCCATCCCGAGCGGGGCATATCCCATGGGAAGGAGCACGAATACCCGTGCGTCGCTATGAATTGATGCTGGTCATCCGGCCCGATGTCGCCGATGACCGCAGCCAGGCCGTCCTGGAGAAGTCCACGCGGACGATCACCGCAGCAGGCGGACAGATCGTCAAGGTGAGCCCGTGGGGCCGCCGTCGCCTGGCATACCCCATCGGTGCCTATCGCGAAGGGTCCTACCACATCGTGCTATTCGACGCGCCACCCGAGGTCGTCGTCGAGTTGGAACATGGCCTGAACATCACGGAAGAGGTGATGCGTCACCTGGTGACCCGCATCGAGCGTCCGTCCAGCTCGCGCCGTACCGAGAGCACCGAGGACACTGACGTGGATGTGGCACCGCCGCCGGATGATGAGCCGGATATCGTCGGAGAGTTCATCGACGAATCCGAGAGCGAGGCGGCACCTGCCGCCATCGACTGATCCGACCAGTCGGGAGGTCAGGCAATGTCACTCAACAAGTGCATGATCATCGGCAACCTGGGTCGCGACCCGGAGATGCGCTACACCCCCAGCGGTCAGGCTGTGACGCAGTTCACGGTCGCCACCAACCGCAACTACCGGGATGCGCAGGGTGAGTGGCAATCCGAGACAGAGTGGTTCCGGGTCGTCGTCTGGGGCCAGCAGGCCGAGCGAACGGCCGAGCGACTGCGCAAGGGTCACAAGGTCTACGTGGAGGGTCGGATCCAGACCCGCCAGTGGGAGGACCAGACGGGCAACAAGCGCTACACCACGGAACTCGTCGCCAACCAGGTCAGCTCGCTGGAGCGTCGCGAGCGCGACGAGGACGCCCAGTTCGGGGGAGACGAACGGCCATCGGGTCCGTCCGGCGGGCCGGCCGGTGGCGGCCGAACCACCAGCGGCGAGGCTCCAGGCGGCCCAGCTGGAACACCGCCATCGGGTGGTGACGACGAATTCGACGACCTTCCCTTCTAGTACCCATATCCATCCGTCCACCTGACGGTCCGCTCGGCGGACCATCCGAGGCACGAGGTACCACACGAGATGCCAGCAGCCCCCCGCACCGGCGGTCGCGCCAAGCGAGATGACTTCTATCGGGACCGCCGCCGCCGCAAGGTATGCAGCTTCTGCGCCGACAAGACCGGGCAGATCGACTACAAGGAGGTCAACCGCCTACGCCGGTTCCTGTCCGAGCGCGCCAAGATCGAACCCCGACGAAAGACCGGCACCTGCGCCCAGCACCAGCGAGAGCTGTCCGTGGCGTTGAAGCGCGCCCGGCATGTCGCACTGCTGCCGTACGCACCGCAGCACCTGCGCCCGTAGTAGCACCTGCGGCGCAACGGCGGCATCCTGCGCCGCAACAGCGGCATCTGCCCGGCCGCTCGATGGCGGGTCCGGGCTGCTGCTCCCGGACCGCCTGCGCCGTATACTCGCCCGCATGTTGACTCAGAAGAAGCCCGCCGAGGCTGCTCCCGAGGTGCCCGCGACCAAGTCACGTGCTCGCGCTGGGGCCCGTCCCGACAGTGGCAACGTGGTGTGCTGGTTCGAGGACGCCTGGGTACCCCTTGCGGATGCCAAGGTGGGCATCATGACCCACTCGTTCCTGTACGGGACGGCGGTCTTCGAGGGCATCCGGGCCTACTGGAACGCGGACCAGGGGCAGCTGTACCTGTTGAAGCTGCGGGAGCACTTCGAGCGCATCACCGACTCGGGCAAGATCATGATGATGGATCCCGGGTACACGGTGCAGGAGCTGATGGACCTGGCCGTCGAGCTGGTGCGTCGAAACGGCTTCCGGGAGGACGCCTACGTCCGGCCGACGCTGTACAAGTCGTCGGAGGCCATCGGCGTGCGGCTGCACAACGTGGACTGCAAGATCAACATCCTGGCCATCCCGTTCGGCGACTACATCGACACCAACGCGGGCATCAATTGCGGCACGGTGTCCTGGCGTCGCACCAGCGACCTCGCCATCCCGTCACGGGCGAAGATCGTCGGCTCGTACGTCAACCCCGCCTTCTCCAAGACGGAGGCGATGCTCAACGGGTACGACGAGGCGATCGTGCTGACCCACGACGGCAAGGTCGCCGAGGGAAGTGCCGAGAACCTGTTTCTGGTGCGCCGCGGCCAGCTCGATCACGCCGGGCGTGGACTCGGACATCCTGGAGGGCATCACCCGGGCAGGCATCATCGACCTCGCGAAGCGGGAACTGGGCCTCGATACCATCCTTCGATCGGTCGATCGTACCGAGTTGTACCTTGCGGACGAGGTGTTCCTGTGCGGCACGGGCGCCCAGATCTCGTCGGTTACGTCGATCGACCATCGGCCGGTTGGCGACGGGCAGGTGGGACCGGTCTCAACCGCCATCAGCCGCGCCTACTTCGATGCCGTACGGGGCCGGAACCCGGACTACGCTGACTGGCTGACGCCGGTCTACTAGGTTCCGTGGCCGCCGTGGGGGGCCGGGACGCTCGGAGCCGCGCCGCGGGGCAGGCCCGCCCGTCGTCCTGATCCCTGCCTACCCGCCTGGCTTCGGCTTCAGGTTCGGAGACGACTTGCCCACCACGATGACGATGTTCGCCGCCTGGGTGGGGTCGTCCGCACTGACGGCGGCGACGCCGAACAGGTCCTCGAGCACCTTGATGGTCTCGGGCATGCTGTCCGAGGCGCCGTTGTAGGCAGTGATGAGGGTGTCCGCGTAGTCGTCGCGGTCCGCCTTGCCAGCATTGACCGGCGGTACGGTGCTGTTCAGGCCAGCCTGGACGAGGCTGTCCGAGATGTTGGTGGTCTTCTGGTTGCTGCCCTTGGTGCCGTTCAGGACGGCGATCACGGCCGCCTCGCTGTCGAGCGTCTGCTGTCGCTCGATGGTATCGCGGTCGGTAGAGAAGACCCTGTCCACTGCCCGCTGGATGGCACCGATCTTGGGCACCAGCCCATAGGGCGCGTTCCCCCGGAAGCGCACCGGATCGCACAGGGGATTCGTGGGCACCTGACTGCACTGGGTGCTGAATGTCGGCGGTGTGAGCTGCAACGAGATGCGCTTGTCCAGGTCGATCGACTGCGCGAGCTGGGCCATCCTGGGCAGGAGCTTGGGCGGGATATCCGTCTTGATGTCCCGCTTGATGATGTCCAACAGTCGGTCCATGTCGCCGATGAGACTCGGGATGTCGACCTGGTGCCGCAAGGCGGTGATCATCCGCATCTGGCGTGACGATCGGTCGAAGTCACTGCTGGCATGTCGCGACCGGGAGTAGGCGAGTGCTTCTGCCCCGGTCATGGAGTGGATGCCTGGTGCGATGTACAGCTTGAGGGCACCGCGACCATCGTTGCTGGAGTAGCGAGAGTCATACACGGGCAACTGGACGTCGACGATCGCACCGCCGAGCGTGTCGACGACCTCCCGGAAGCTGTCCATGTCCACCTGGACGTAGTAGTGGATGGGGATGCCCAGCGTTTCGCCCACCATGGCCTTGAGCGCACCGTAGCCGCGTTGACGGTCGGTCTTGCCGGGCCAGATCCCCTGGACATTGTCCCGGGCGTAGCCGAAGATCTGGTTGACGCGGGCGGTGAAGCCACCCGCACCGTAGTACCTGGCCGCGTCGCCCAGGCTCTTTGGCACGAGGAAGCCCAGGGTGTCGCGCGGGATGCCGATGAACGCGGACTGACCGGTGTCGGGATCGATGCTGACCACGATGAGGGTGTCGGTCAGGCGGCCATTGGTACCCACCAGGAGGATGTTGAGGCGGCCCTTGGTCCAGTCCGGCAGCGGCGTCGATGTCGGCCCTGCGCTGGGTTCGGGGGTCGCGCTCGCACCGGGCGCCAGCGATGCGGGAGGCAGCGTCGGGGGCAGGCTGCCGAAGGGTTCGATCGATTCGTCTGGCCCGGGCGTCGACTCTGGTCCGCCCGCCACGCAGTCCGTATCGGTGGCACAGACGAGTGCGTCATACGAGCCGTAGACCGGCCTGGCGACGGTCGCGTGGCTGACGAGGAGGACCCCGACGATGGCCAGCAGGCCGACTCCGGACCCGAGGCGTCGGAGCGGCGGATCGACCACCCCGGCGGGAGCGCGGGCCACCCAGAACGCGTCGAGCAGCGCGATGAGGCGCCAGACCAGGTCGAGGGCGATGCCCGCGAGCAGGTACTGCAGCCAGGCCGTGTCGAGGAACTGGGCACCGAAGTTCTTGAGACCCATCGAGAATGCGGTCCCGGCCACGAGGGCCACGGCCAACAGCCACGGGATCATGAAGAAGGCACCACGACGCCACCGACCGGCGTAGATCTGGCCCAGGCCCGGCAGCAGGAGGGAGAAGAAGGCGGCGGCGAACGCGCTGTGGCGCGCTTGCGGCACCTCGCCGGGGGTCTGCATCGCGGGCTATCGTATCGGCTCGGCTGGTATGCCGCCGCCGGGCGAGGCTCGCTCCGCGTCCGATCGGCCACGCGGTCCCGCCACCGTGCGCCCGGGGTCCCGCCACCGTGCGCCCGGTCGCCACCGTGCGCCCGGGTCCCGCGACCCGCCAGCGGACCTGGACATTCCGCCCGACTGGTTGTCGGCTAGCCGAGTTCTCCAGGTCGGCCGTCCACGGCCGAGCTCGCCCCACGCTCGGCGCCACCGTCGAGGCCCGCCATTCCGACCACCAGTGCGCCGGATCGTCCATCTCACGAGGTCTGTCTTCCGCTATCGGTTCACCACCGCTGCGCGGATCGTCAGAGTCGCGGCCGGCAGGGCCGGCGCCGAGGCCCGGCCGCTCGCCACCGGGCACCTGTGGGCCGCTCTCGCTCGTCTATCCTTGTGCCTTCATGACGTCCATCGTGCCGCGATCCGGATCCGGGTCGCGCTTTCGACCGCTCGCCGCGCAACCTGACTTCCCGGCCCAGGAGCACCGCATCCTGGAGCTGTGGCGGCGAGCGCCAGACGTTCCTGCGCCTCCGTGCCCAGAACGCGGGCAACGACACCTGGTCGTTCCTCGACGGGCCCATCACGGCCAACAACCCGATGGCCGTGCATCACGCCTGGGGCCGCACCTACAAGGACCTGTACCAGCGCTTCCACGCGATGCTCGGCCAGGACCAGCGCTGGCAGAACGGCTTCGACTGCCAGGGCCTGTGGGTCGAGGTGAACGTCGAGCGTGAGCTGGGCTATGCCAGCAAGCGCGACATCGAGCGCAACGGCATCGACGCCTTCGTGCAGCCTGTGCAAGCAGCGCGTCCTGACCTACGCCGCGCAACAGACCGAGCAGTCCATCCGCCTGGGCATGTGGATGGACTGGAACGACCCCGACGAGCTGCGCCGGCTGCGCGACCTGCTGGCCGCGGACCCGATGCAGGTCATCACCGTCGAGGGCCCGGATGGTCCCGTGACGGACACCGTCGAGATGCTCGTCGGTCGCCTGGGCATGCCCGAGCTGGGCGGCTCCTACTTCACCTTCAGCAACGAGAACAACGACCTCATCTGGGGCTTCCTGGCGGAATGCCACAAGCGCGGCTGGCTGTACAAGGGCCACGACACGATGCCCTGGTGCGCCCGCTGCGGCACGGGCATCAGCCAGATGGAGATGAACGAGGGCTACCAGGACCGCGAGGACCCGGGACTGACCGTGCGCTTCCCGCTCGTCGACCGACCCGGCGAGTACCTGCTGGTCTGGACCACGACACCCTGGACCCTGAGCGCCAACGTGGCGGCGGCCGTGGGTCCGGAGCTGGCGTATGTCCAGGTGCGGCAGGGCGACGACCGCTACTGGCTGGCCAAGGGCACGCTCAAGAGCGCGCTGCGGGGCCCGTTCGAGGTGCTCGACGAGCGTCGCGGCGCCGACCTGGTCGGCTGGCACTACCGCGGGCCCTTCGACGAGCTCGACGCGGTGCTGACGGCGTTCGCGGGCGACCGGACGACCGCGACCCGCCTACCGTCACCGGGTCGTCGCCTGGGAGGAGGTCGGCGAGGACGAGGGCACCGGCATCGTCCATATCGCGCCCGGCTGCGGCGCGGAGGACTACCAGCTGGGCAAGGCCCTCGGGCTGCCGGTCATCGGGCCGCTGGACGAGGCGGGCCGCTACGTCGAGGGCTTCGGCTGGCTCACGGGCCTGGACGCCCAGGCCGTCGCGCAGCCGGGTCGTCGAGGACCTCGAGCGCAAGGGCATGTTCTACCACCTGGAGCCGTACTCCCACCGCTACCCGCACTGCTGGCGCTGCAACACGCCGCTGCTGTACCGGGTCGTGGACGAGTGGTACATCTCCATGGGCCCGTCGTACGACATCCCGCGCGGCGACCTGACGCGGGAGCAGGTCGACCGCAGCCTGCGCTACCAGATCATGGACGTGGTCGACGACATCCGCTGGATCCCGGGCTTCGGCTACGAGCGCGAGCTCGACTGGCTGCGCACGATGGGCGACTGGATCGATCTCCAAGAAGCGCTACTGGGGCCTGGCGCTGCCCATCTGGGAGTGCGCCGAGTGCGGCGGCTTCGATGTCATCGGTGGCCGCGAGGAGCTGGGCGAGCGCGCCGTCGAGGGCTGGGAGGCGTTCGAGGGCCACACGCCGCACCGACCACATGTGGACGCGGTCACGATCGCGTGCTCCGCCTGTGGCGGTATCGCGGAGCGCATCCGGGACGTCGGCAATCCCTGGCTGGACGCGGGCATCGTGCCCTTCTCCACGCTCCACTATCGCGAGGATCCGGCGCCACTGGGAGAAGTGGTTCCCGGCCGACTTCATCACCGAGTCGTTCCCGGGCCAGTTCCGCAACTGGTTCTACTCCATGCTCGCCATGAGCACGGTGCTCCGACGCGAGGCGCCCTTCAAGACCATCCTGGGCTACGCCACGCGTGTTCGGGGCGGACGGCCGGCCGATGCACAAGAGCTGGGGCAACGCCATCGAGTTCGACGAGGCGGCCGAGCGGATGGGCGTCGACGTCATGCGCTGGATGTACGCCCGGCAGCGCGCCGAGGACAACATCCTGTTCGGCTACGAGGCCGCGAACGAGGCGCGCCGGGAGCTGCTGGTGCTCTGGAACGTGGTCTCGTTCCTGGTCACGTATGCGCGCCTCGCGGACTGGACGCCGGACAGGCGGTCCGCGTGCCGGCAGCGCCGCCGGTCCTGTCGCCCGCGGTGCGACGCCCGCTCGACCGCTGGATCGTCGTCGCGGGCGGCCGGGCTGGCGGCCGAGTGCCGGGTCGGCCTGGCGGACTTCGATGCCCGCGCGGCCACCCTGCTCATCGGCGGCCTACGTCGACGACCTGTCGCAGTGGTACCTGCGACGGTCGCGTCGACGGCTGTCGCGCAACGACGACGCCGCCGACCGCGACGCGGCCTTCGCAACGCTCCACCTGGCGCTCGTGTCGCTGGTCCGGGTGTGCGCGCCCATCCTGCCGTTCCTGGCCGAGGAGCTGTACCAGGTGCTGGTCGCGAGCCGGCCGCAGGCCGACTGGCGCGCCCGCCCGACTCCGTGCACCTCACCCGCTGGCCGGACGACGCGCCTCGCGCGCCGCTGCGCGACGAGCCGCTGGAGGCTCGCCATGGCCGACCTGCGGCGCGCCGTCGACCTGGGTCGCACGCTCCGGTCCAGCGCCGGCATCAAGGTCCGCCAGCCGCTGGCGCAGCTGTGGCTCGCCCTGCCCGGCGGTCATCTGGGCGGCGGGCATCGGCGCGGCCGACGAGGCGGCATTGCTGGACCTCCTGGCCGACGACCTGAACGTCCGGGCCGTGACCCTCATCGGCGACGGCTCCGACCTCGTCGAGCGGCGGGTCAAGGTGCTGCTGCCGGTCCTCGGGCAGCGTGGCAAGGGCGCGCATCATCCCCGCCGTCATGGCCGCCGCCCGGGCCAACGAGGTGGAGTACCTGCCCGACGGCGGCGTGCGATTGGCCGGTCACGACCTGGCCGCGGACGAGGTCGAGATCCAGGCGACGCCACGACCCGGGCACCGCGGTCGCGGCCGACGACGGCATCGTGGTGGTCATCGATACGACCCTCACCGAAGACCTGCGCGCCGAGGGTGACGCTCGGGAGCTGACGCGCGCCCTCCAGGATCTGCGCCGCCAGGCGGAGCTGTCGCTGGACGCGCGGATCGAGGTCTGGGTCGACGTCGGACCCGCCATCGGGTCACGACTCGGGCCGCACCTGGCCGGGGTCGCTGGCGGACGTCCTTGCGGACGTCATCCACCTCGGGCGCGCCGCCGCGAGGGGACGCCGGTGGTCGAAGTGGCCCTGGATGCGGGCACGGCACGCATCGCGCTGCGTCGGCATCAACGGGCCCGGTACGGCACGATGACCGGCCGCCCCGCCACCACGTCGCGCATGCTGCGCCTGTGGCTGGTGTTCGGGGCCATCGCCTGCATCGTGGTCGTCCTCGACCAGGCGTCCAAGGCGTGGGTCGAGTCCAGCCTTCGCCCTGGCCTCCCAGGCGGTGCCGCGCCGGGCACCGCGGGCGCGCCGACGCCCGTCCTCGGCGACCTGGTCCGCATCGCCCGCTCCCAGAACGACGGCGGCATCTTCGGCTTGCTGGGCGACTCGGCGACGGTCCTGGGCATCGCCAGCATGGCGGTCATCGCGGTCATCGTCTGGATCGAGGCGCGCCAGGGCGTCCACAGCCTGCTGCTGACGCATCGCGCTGGGCCTGCTGCTGGGCGGCGCCATCGGCAACCTCATCGACCGCCTGCGGGTCGGTCACGTGGTGGACTGGGTCGACACGGGCATCGGCGAGCTGCGCTTCTACACCTTCAACGTGGCCGACTCCGCCATCAGCATCGCGGTGGTGCTGTTGCTGCTCATCGGCCTGCTGGGACCGCGCCTGACGACCGCTCGGTCGGCCGGCCGCCGGCGCGGGCGCCGACGCGCCAGGTCACCAACGGCGGACATCCGTGAGCACCGTGGTCCGGGTGGAGGTTCCCGCGACCGGATCGTCCGGCCGGGCCGACAAGTTCGTGGCGGATGCATCGGGCATCTCGCGGGCACAGGTCCAGCGGCTCATCTCGGATGGCCGCGTGACCCGTGACGGCGTACCCATGCGGGCCCGGGATGTGCTGCCGCCCGGCTCGGTGGTGGAGCTCGACGTGCCCGATCCGGTGCCCGCGGTCGCCGCGACCCGAGTCGATCCCGCTGGACGTCATCTACCAGGACGAGGACCTGCTCATCGTGGACAAGCCCGCGGGCCTCGTGACCCATCCGTCGCCGGGCCATGACACGGGCACCCTCGTCAACGCCCTGCTGGGCATGACGCGCCGAGGACGGCGGCAGCCTGGGCACGGTCGGCGGCGTCGAGCGGCGCGGGATCGTCCATCGGCTCGACCGGGACACCAGCGGCCTGCTCATGGTCGCCCGCACCGACGCCGCCCAGGTCGCGCTCCAGGCGCAGCTCAAGGCGCGCCGCGTCCACAAGCGGTACCTCGCGCTCGTCGGGGGCTCGGTGACGGCGCAGGTCGGGCGCATCGAGGCGCCCATCGGGCGCGACCCCCGTGACCGGCTGCGGATGGCCATCGTGCCCGACGGTCGGGAGGCCATCACCGGCTACCGGGTCCGGGAGCGATTCGCGCGCTGGACCCTGCTGGAGCTGGAGCTCATCACCGGCCGGACCCACCAGATCCGGGTGCACCTGTCGTCCATCGGCCATCCCGTGGCCGGCGACCGGCTGTACTGCCACGGGTGACGCCCGCCGAGGCCCGGAAGGCCTGGAGCGGCATGTTCCTGCACGCCTGGCGCCTGGAGCTCGCCTCGCCGTCGGGTCATGGGCTCATCCGTGCGGAGTCGCCGCTGCCGAGCCGGCAGTCGGTGCTCGTGCGGCTGCGTGCGACCAGATGCGGCCGGCGACGAGGTCGCGATGAGGCAGCCGTGACGTGACGGCGCCGACGCGGGCGACGAGGACCGCGTGCGCTGGGCGCGCCGGGCGCATCGGTGGTCATCATCTCGGGACCGTCCGGGGTGGGCAAGGACACCATCATCGACGCCATGCGCCGCATGTCCACGGCCCGATCGCCACTACGTCATCACCTGCACCACCCGCGACAAGCGCTGGTACGAGGAGGACGGGGTGGACTACCACTTCCTGACGCTCGAGGCGTTCCGGCAGCTGCGTGACCGCGGCGGGTTCCTGGAGGCGTCCGAGGTCCATGGCAACTGGTATGGCACGCCCCGCGACCAGGTCGCCAGGCGCTCGTCGCGGGCAAGGACGCCATCCTCAAGATCGATGTCACGGGTGCCCGCATCGGTCCGGGAGGCGGTGCCGGAGGCGCTCCTGGTGTTCGTGGTGCCGCCATCGCTCGACGAGCTGCGGCGACGGCTCGTCGGTCGCGACACGGAGCCGTCGGAGGCGCTCGAGCGACGCTGGCACAACGCCGCCTACGAGCTGCTGCGACAGGCCGAGTACGACCACGTCGTGGTGAACCACACCGGCCAGGCCGACGGCAGCGCGGCGGAGATCGAGGCCATCATCGCGGCCGAGCACGTCGCGCACCCAGACCGGCGGCTCCGGGTCTAGCCGCTCGCCGTGTCAGCCCGAGCCGCACCGGACGTGCGGGCCATACCACGGGCTGCTGGTCGACGTCGCGGTCGACGTGCCCGGCGTGCCCGGCGGCGTCCTCTACACCTGGCACGTGCCGCCGGTCGCTGGTGGACCTGGTCGTCGGCGAGGCGGTGCTGGTGGAGTACGGCCGGCGTCAGGCGGTGGGCGTGGTGCTGCGGCGACGGCGACGGCGGAGGCGGTGTCGCACGGCCGACCAAGCCGGTGCTGGCCCGCGTCCGGTCCGATGGACCGCTGCTCACGCCCTCCAGGCGCGCCTCGCCGTCCACGTCGCGGAGCACTACCTGGCGCCGGCCGCGATGGTCGTGCGCCAGATGCTGCCGCCCGGCGAGCTGGAACGGATCGAGCTGGTGGCGATGCCAGTCGCCCGGACGGGAGCCTGCGGACGTGGTCCGGGCCGAGGCCGTCGCCGAGCCACCGGGCTGCTCCTCGATGCCATCGCTGGCGGCGCCTGGTGGCATCCGCGTCGACGACCTGCCCCTGGAGCCGAACCGGGCGACGACGATGCGACGCCTGCGGGCACTCGCGGAGGACGGCGCCATCACGCTCGAGTGGCGGCTGCGACCGACGTCCTGGCACCCCGGACGGAGCGACGCGTGGTGCTGACCCCGGCAGTGCGGTCCATGGCCGTGGCGCAGGTCGGCGCGGGGCGAGCGGCCGACCGGGGCCCGCCTGGGCCCACGCCAGGAGGCCCTGCTCGTGGAGCTCGCCGACGGCGTCCCGGACGACGGCATCGCCGCGGCACGCCTCGCGGAGCGGCATGGATCGTCGGCGGTGTCGGGTCTCGTCCGGCGCGGCTGGCTGGACCTGGTGGTGGCGACCCGGGAACGGCGACCTCTCGCCGGACGGGCGCCGGGCGAGCGTGGCTCGCGGCCCGCCGGGGCGCCGCTGACCGATGACCAGGCACGTGTCGTCGGACCGGGTCGCCGCCGCCACCGCGCGATCGCCGGGCCGACCCGGTGCTGCTGGAGGGCGTCGTCGCGAGCGGCAAGACCGCCGTCTACGCGGCGGCCATCGCATGCGGCCCTCGATGCGGGTCGCGATGCCCTGGTGCTGGTGCCGGAGGCGTCGCTGGCCCTGCCACTCGTCGACCGCCTGCGTCACGACCTGGGCATCGAGCCGGTGCTGGTCCACGGCGGCCTGTCGGCCGGCGAGCGGGCCGACGAGTGGCGACGGCTGCGTGCCGCGACCGCGCCCCAGGTCGTCGTCGGTACCCGCCTGGCCATCCTGGCGCCCGTCCGCGACCCGGGTGTCATCGTCGTCGACGAGGAGCACGACCCGGCCTACAAGTCCGACCGGACGCCCCGCTACCAGGCGCGCGACCTGGCGCTCGAGCTCGGCCGGCTGGCAGGCGCACCGGTCGATCCTGGGCAGTGCCACGCCCGACATCGTGAGCGTCGGTCGTGCGCGGCAGGGGCGCCTCGACCCATGCTGCGCCTGGTCGACCGCGCGGCCGGCACGAGCGCCATCGGTGGACGTCGTGGACCTGCGCGCGGAGCTGGCGGAGGGCAACCGGGGTCTCCTGTCGGAGCGCGCTGGTGGAGGCCCTGGAGGCGCTCGATACCGCTGCCGGCGAGCAGGCGATCCTGGTCATCAACCGGCGCGGCTCGGCATCGGTGGTCCTGTGCCGGGACTGCGGCTACGTCCAGATCTGCCCCGAGTGCCAGCGACCGCTGGTGTTCCACGCGGCCCAGATGGCGCTCCGGTGTCACCACTGTGGCGCCACCGCGCCGCCCGCACGTCGCTGTCCCGTCGTGTGCCTCGCCGCGCATCCGCTACCTGGGTGGCGGCACCCAGCGGGTGGAGCAGGAGGTGAGCAGCCCGGTTCCCGGAGCTGCGGGTCAGCCGCCTCGATCGGGACGTGGCGGAGCGCCGGGGAGCCGCCGCCGCGGTCATCGACGACCTCGTGGCCGGGCGGACGGACGTGCTGGTGGGCACCAGCCTCGTGACCAAGGGTCTCGACGTGCCACAGGTGACGCTCGTGGGGGTGGTGTCCGCGGACGTGGCCCTGACCTGCCCGACGAGCGTGCGGCGGAACGCACCTGGCAGCTGCTGGCCCAGGCCGTCGGCCGAGCCGGCCGCGGCGACCAGCCGGGTCGCGCCATCATCCAGACCTACCTGCCCGACCACCCGGCCATCCGGGCCGTCGCGGACGGCGATGCCCGTGCGTTCGTGGACGGCGGAGCTGGACCAGCGGCGACGGTTCGGTTCGCCGCCCTTCGGCCGGCTGGTGAAGCTGACCGTCGCGCTGCCGGAGCACGACCGCGCGCGAGGCGGAGGCGAGGCGCCTGGCCGACGGAGCTCCGTGCGCGGGCGGCCGGCGTCCGACGGTCCACCACCAGCGACCGTGCTGGGGCCGGTGCCCGCGTACGTCGCGCGGCGAGCCGGCCGCTGGCGGTTCCACGTCGTGCTCCGCGGCTCGCGACCCGATGACCCTCCTGGGCGGCGACCCGGGTGCACCCTGGAGCGTCGATGTGGACCCCGAGAGCCTGCTCTGACGATCGGGTATCCTTGCCGCCATGACCCTCCGGCCCATCGTCACCCTGGGTGACCCGCGCTTGCGGATGCCCGGCAAGCGCATCGACAGCTTCGGCGCGTGGCTCCACGAACTGCTCGACGACATGACCGAGACGATGCGCGACGCGCCCGGCGTGGGCATCGCCGCCCAGCAGGTGGGCGAGGCGCTCCAGCTGTGCGTCATCGAGGTCGATGGCGCCCTGTACGAGATCGCCAACCCGGAGATCGTGCACCTGTCGGGCGAGCAGGAGGACTACGAGGGCTGCCTCTCGGTGCCCGGGTTCGTGGCCATCGCGGCCACGTGCCAACCAGGCCGTGATGGTCGGCCAGGACCGGCACGGCAAGCGCATCAAGGTCGTCCGGCACCGGCCTGCTGGCACGCGCCATCCAGCACGAGTACGACCATCTCCAGGGTGAGCTGTACATCGATCAGCTGCCGCCCGGAGAGACGCATGATCCCGGTCTCGGAGCTGCACGACGACGACGACGACGATGACGAGGAGCTGGCGACGTCGGCGTGACGCCTCCGACGCGCGTCGTGTTCCTGGGCAGCGGCGGGTTCGCGGTGCCCATCCTCGATGCCCTTGCGGCATCTCCGGACGTCGACCTGGTGGGCGTCGTGAGCACGCCGCCGCGGCCCGCCGGTCGCCGAGCCGAACTCCGCCCGACGCCGGTCGCGCGCGCACGCGGCCGAGCTGGGCGCTGCCCGTCCTGCTGCCGGAGCGGCTGCGCGATCCCGGCTGCGGCGCGGCCAGTCGCGGCCCTCACGCCCGACCTGCTGGTCCTCGCGGACTACGGCCGGATCGTGCCCGCGTCGCTGCTGGAGCTGGCGCCCCACGGCGCGCTCAACCTGCATCCATCGCTGCTGCCGCGCCACCGCGGTGCGACGCCCATCCCGGCCGCCATCGCGGCCGGCGACGCCGAGACCGGGGTGTCGCTCATCCGCATGGACGCGGGCATCGACACCGGACCCATCGTGGCGCAGCGCGGTCGTGCCCCTCAGCGGCGACGAGGATGCGCCCGGACTGGAGGCGCGGCTCGCGCCAGGTGGCCGCCCGGCTGCTGCTCGACTCGCTGCCCGGCTGGCTCGACGGGTCGCTGCCGGCCGTGCCCCAGCCGGCCGAGGGCGCAACGCTCACCCGACCGTTCCGCCGCGAGGACGGGCGGCTCGACCCGACCCGGACCGCGGCCATCGAGCTCGACCGGCAGGTCCGGGCGCTCCGTCCGTGGCCGGGCACGTTCCTGGACCGGCCGGACGGCCGCATCCTCGTGTCTGGGCTGCGCGGCCGTCAGACGCAGCCACGTCCGTCGGGCGCGAGCGCCGGGTGACCTGGTGCTCGTCGAGGCGGCGAGCTCGCGCTCGTGACCGGCGATGGTGTGCTGGAGCTCACGGAGGTGCAGCCCGCGGGTGGACGGCGGATGCGCGGCGCCGACCTGGCCCGTGGTCGGCCGGCCATCCTGCTCGCACCGGGAGACGCGCCTCGCCAGCCAGTCCGGCGCGTCGAGCGGTAGGATGACGGCTCCCATGCGCGTGCCCATCCCCGATCAGCGCGTCGGCGAACGTCCGATCCCGGTCCTGCTGCCCAGTCCACCCGCCGGTGTCCGTGACGGGCGACCGGGTGTGTCCGGCGTCGCGCCGAGCGCGCTGGCGGACGTGGTTCACGGCGGCGGGCGAGGCCGGCTGGCGTGCCCGGCAGGTGTCGGACGCGCTCTGGTCCGGCCGAGCATCGTCCTTCGACGCCATCCCACAGCTGCCCGCGGTCGCTGCGGGCGCGGCCTGGCATCGGCATTCCGTGCCGACACGCTGGTCGAGACCACTGTCCGTCCGTCCGATGGTGGCCTGACCGAGAAGGCGCTCCACCGGCTCGATGACGGCCGGACTCGATCGAATCGGTGCTGATGCGCTATCCGGCGCGTGGTGGGCGGCGGGAGCGCGCGACGCTGTGCATCTCGTCGCAGGCGGGGTGCGCCGTCGGCTGCCCGTTCTGCGCCACGGGCGAGCTGGGCTTCTGGCGTGACCTCGACACGGCCGAGATCGTGGACCAGGCGCGCTTCTGGCGGCGACATCTGGCCGCCGACGGCAGCCGCGTCACCAACATCGTGTTCATGGGCATGGGCGAGCCGCTGCTCAACACGGACGCGGTCCTGGCAGCGGCCGAGGCGCTCAGCGATCCCGAGCGGTTCGGCCTGGGTGCGCGTCACATCACCATCAGCACCAGCGGCGTCGTGCCGGGCATCGACCGGCTCACCGAGCTGCGGCCGCAGTTCACGCTCGCGGTCTCGCTACATGCCGCGCGACCCGCGCTTCGGGAGCTGCTGGTGCCGCTCGAGCGACGCTGGCCGGCGACCCAGGTGGTGGCCGCGGCGACCGCCTACGCGGCGGCGACCGGTCGCCGGATCACCTACGAGATGGTCATGATCGGGGGCATCAACGACACCCCGGCCGACGCCCTGGCCGCGGCAGACCTGCTCCAGGGACGGCTGGCCCACGTGAACCTCATCCCCATGAACCCGGTCGCGCACACGCCCTGGCAGCCCAGCACGCCCGAGCGCATCGAGGACTTCGCGAACGTGCTGCGCCGTGTCGGGCTGCACACCACGGTCCGCCGCAACCGGGGCGTGGACATCGGGGCGGCGTGCGGCCAGCTGGCCGCCGAGCTGGCGGGCGCGCCCGCACCCGCGGCCGTGGCCCGGCGACGCAGAGCTGCTCGTCGACCGGAGCGCGGCGGCGCTGCTGGACGCCGCGGTGCCGGCGCGCCGCCACCAGTGTGGCAGTGGCTCGCTGATGGCCGACTGGCGACCGCAGATCGCGGCGAGCATCCTGACCGCGGACTTCGGACATCTCGACCGGGTGGTGCGCAAGCTGGAGAAGGCCGGCGTCGACCGCATCCATCTCGATGTCATGGACGGCCACTTCGTGCCCAACATCACCTTCGGGCCGGACGTCGTGGCGGCCTTCCGGCGGCTCACGGCGCTGCCGCTCGATGTGCATCTGATGATCAGCGAACCGGCCCGGTACGTCGACCGGTTCCTGGACGCACGACCGGAGACGGTCACGTTCCACGTCGAGGCCGACCCGGTCGAGGACCGCATCAGCGCGACGCTCCGGGCCATCCGGGACGGTGGAGCCGGAGCGGGGCTCGCGGTCAGTCCCGCCACACCGGTGGCCGCGGTCGGCCCGTACCTCGACTCGCTGGACGTGATCATGATCATGACCGTCGAGCCGGGCTTTGGCGGGCAGCGGTTCATGACCGACATCGCGCCCAAGCTGGCGGAGGCGGCCGGCCTGTTCGCGGAGCACGGGACGGCCGGGCACGGTCCATGTCGATGGTGGCGTCAGCCGTGACACTGCCGCCATCGTGGGTGCCTGGGGCGCCGAGGTGTGCGTCGTCGGCTCGGCATTGTTCCAGCGCGGCCGGGACACGGCCGACGAGGTGCGCACTCGTCCGCGAGCGGGTCTGGCGATGGTCGACGGACTGGTGCCGGCGGCCATGGACCATGCCATACGCCGCGACGACCGCGGGTCACGGCCCGGACTCGCCGCGCCCGACGCTCCGCTAGCGGTGCGACTGCTGCTCCAGCGAGTGACCCGGGCGGCGGTGCGCGTCGACGACGCGGTCGTTGGCAGCATCGGCGACGGGCTCCTGGTGCTCGTGGGCGTCGGCCACGACGACACCCTGGATATCGGCTCGACGCATGGCCGACCGGACGGTCGAGCCTGCGCATCTTCCGGGACGACGACGGACGCACCAACCGGTCCCTGGTCGGATGTCGGCGGCGCGCTGCTCGCCGTCAGCCAGTTCACGCTGTACGCGGACACCCGCAAGGGCCGCCGCCCGTCGTTCCTGGATGCGGCGCCGCCCGACCTCGGCGACGAGCTGTACCGGGCCTATGCGGATGCCGTCGCCAGCGCACGGGCGTCCGCGTCGAGCGCGGCGTCTTCGGCGCCGAGATGGCGGTGGAGCTGGTCAACGACGGTCCGTTCACCATCTGGCTCGACTCGGCCGCATGAGCCGTCCACGGCGATGACGCTCGCCGACCGGCTGCGCAATCGAACTGACTCGGATCCGGCAGCACCGCTGGCGGACACCGGGCCTGGCACAGCACCGAGCGGCACATCGTCGATCGGCGGCACGCCGCGCAGTGGCACCACGCTCATCCGGCGGACCCTCGACCGGCATCCGGCGCATCTGCTGCGGGCCGGAGTCGAGCATCTTCCTGCCTGGGGCGATCCGCATCGGGCCGGTGGCCGCGGGTTTCGAGCTGCCGGAGGACGAGCTGCGCCGGATGCTGGTCGACGAGCCCATCGCAGGGCGCCTTCATCGACGCCTTCGCGGCGCGCTACCGCGGAGCCCGTGGTCGGCGCCGCTGGGCCGAGAAGACACCCCTCAACGTGCGCCACATCGACTGGATCCTGGAGCGGTTCCCGGAGGCCCGCTTCGTGCACGTCATGCGTGACGGCCGGGACGTGGTGTGCTCGATGCGCCAGCACCCCGACCGGCGCTGGGTCGATGGCGCCGTGGGTCAAGGAGCATCAGCCGCTGTCACGCTCGAGCAGTACGCGCAGCGCTGGGTGGCGGACACCGAGGCGGGCATGGCGCATCGGGGCGACCCGCGCTACCTCGAGGTCCGCTACGAGGACCTGGTGGCCGGATCCCGCGGCGGTGCTCAGCAGCCTGCTGGAGTCCCTCGGCGAGGCGTTCGACCCAGGCTTGCTGGTGGACCCGGACGTCGCGCACGAGTCGGGCGAGCGGCACCATGCCGGCACGGCCATCTCGACCGGTTCGATGGGTCGCTGGCGCACGGACCTGACGCTTGACGAGCAGGCCACGGTCGGCAGCATCGTGGGCGCGACCGCTCGCAGAGGCTGGGCTATCCGAGCGACTGAGGCACTCGGCCGAGCGACTGCTGAGCGGCAGGAGGGTCAGGAGGTCTTGCGCAGGGTCCGGCGGCAGCGGGTGCAGACGCGGGCCCGTGACGCTGACGCCGGCCTTGTTGTCCAGCTTGAGCGGCTGCAGGTTGACCTTGTACCGACGGTGCGCGCGAACGCGGTTCATGCCCACGGACTGGGGGTTGAAGCCACCCATCGAGGTCTTGCCGCAGAGGTCACAGGAGCGGGCCATGCCGTGATCGATCCTTGTCTCGTGGTGAGGGGCTGCTCCACCGCGGGACCGGGCGGACGCTTCGGCCGCGTACTATACCAAACACCGACGCCCGGGCGGTCGCGGGGGGAGGACGAGCTGGAACGACGCGCCGTGACACCCAGCGCGACCGTCGCCGCTGCGGCGCGGGCCGGCGTCGGCCGTGATCGACCCCTTCGGGCAGCCCATCGGGCAGGAGCGGCTTGCCGGGAGCCGCCGCGCTCCGCCGCTCGGGCGGCAGGCTGGGCATCGGAACCGTACGCGACCTGCTGTTCACGGTGCCGCGACGCTGGATCCCGACCGGTGGCCATCGGTCGGTGCGCCAGATCCGGGCTGTGGAGCGGGGCACGGTCATCACCGCCCGGCTGCAGCTGGTCTCACTGCAGAGCTGGACCCATCGGCCCGCGTCGCCTCTACCGGACCATCGCCCGCCTGGCCGACGAGGACGGCGACGTCATCGAGGCCGTCTGGTTCGGGCGCCAGTTCATCGAGCGGCGTATCGGGCCGCCCGGCACCTGGATCCTCGTTGCGGGCAAGGTCGGCATCGACGATCGCGGGACAGGCGACCTCCAGAACCCTGACTTCGAGCCGGAGGGCGCCGTCGACGAGCGCGACGCGCGACGGGCCTGCTGCCGGTGTACCGGCTGACCGAGGGCATCCGGGCGCGAACCCTCCGGCGAGCCATCCGGGCGGCCATCGACACGCTGGGGCCAGTATCCCGACTACCTGGACCGGCCGTCCGGGGCGACCGGATGCCCATCGGCACGGCCGTCGAGACCATCCACTTCCCGCCGGACCAGGCAGCCGCTCGACCTCGCGCTCGAGCGTCTCGCCTTCGACGAGCTGCTGGCGCTCCAGGTCGGCATGGTCTCGCGCCGGCGGACTGCGGGAGCGCGACCAGGCGTCGGCGGTCACTGTCACCGACGGTCGCCTGGCGGAGGCGGTCGCCTCGGTGGAGCGGACCATCGGCGTCCAGATCGCGGCCAGGCACGGGCCGCACAGGCCATGAGACCCGTCGCCCTGACGGACGACCAGCGGGCCGCCGTGGAGCACATCCGGGCCGACCTCGCCTCCGGTCGACCGATGATGCGGCTCGTCCAGGGCGACGTCGGCTCGGGCAAGACCGCGGTGGCGGCGCTGGCCATGACGTTCGTGGCGGATGCCGGCGGCCAGTCGGCGCTCCTGGCACCCACCGACCTGCTGGCCCGCCAGCACGCGGCGACCCTCGGCGCGCCTGCTGGAGCCGCTCGGCCACGATGTGGTGCTCCTGACCGGCAGCGTCGGCGCGGCCGAGCGCCGCGACGGCGCTATCGCCTGGCCGGGCGCCCCTGACTCCACGACCCTCATGGGCCGCAGCCGGGGGCTGCGTGTTCGTGGGCACCCAGGCACTGGTCCAGGAGCGCATCGGCTTCGCGGACCTGCGGCTGGCGGTGGTCGACGAGCAGCACCGCTTCGGTGTCGCGGAACGCGAGGCGCTGTCGGCCAAGGGTGGCTCGGTCCACGTGCTGCTCATGACGGCGACGCCCATCCCGCAGGTGCTCGGCCAGGTGCTCCACGCCGACCTCGATGTCTCGGACCTGCGTGCCGCGCCGGTCGGTCGGCTGCCCGTCAGGACGGGCATCAAGCGTCCCGGGGCGACTCGACGGCACGTGGGCGCATGGTCATGGACGAGGCGGCGTCACGGGCGTCGGACGTTCGTGGTCGTGCCGCTCATCGAGGCCGGAGGGATCCGACGACGACGCCGAGTCCGACCGCCGGCGATGACGGATCGCGTGACGCGGCGCCGACGAGTGTCGGTTCGGCCGAGGCGGAGGCCGAGCGCCTGACCGCCCTGCTCGCGCCGCTCCGCGTGGGCATGGTGCACGGCCGTCTCAAGGCCGCCGACCGCGACGCGGTGATGGGCCGGTTCCGCGACGGCGACCTGGACGTGCTGGTGGGCACGACCGTGGTCGAGGTGGGCGTCGACGTGCCGCAGGCCACGATGATGATCGTCGAGAGCGCCGACCGGTTCGGACTCGCCCAGCTGCACCAGCTGCGCGGGCGGGTCGGGCGTGGCACGGAGCAGTCCTACTGCGTGCTGGTGACCGACGCCGCCGAGGACTCCGTGGCCATGACCCGCCTGCGGGCCGTGCAGCGGACGACCGACGGCTTCGAGCTGGCGGAGCTGGACATCGCGTTGCGCAAGGAAGGGGAGCTCCTGGGCCTGCGCCAGAGCGGCCTGCCGCCGCTGCGGGTCGCTCGCCTGGCCGACCCGCGTCATCGCGAGCTGTCGCTCGTCGCCCGTCAGCAGGCGGAGCGTCTGGTCGGCCGCGACGGGCGGCTGCGTGCCGGGCAATGAGCGGCTGGAGCGTGAGCTGACCACGTGGCTGGCTGGCTCGCATCGGGGCGGGTGACGTGCTGGCAGCGGACGAGCTCGATGGCTGACGCCGGGCCGGGTCATCGGCGGGCGCGCCGGCGGCCTCCGGCTCGCGGCCCCGGGGGAGGGCACCCGGCCGTTCGGGGACCGGGTCAAGCAGGCGCTGTTCGGCAGCCCTGGAGATGGATCCCGACGAGCCCGCTCGGCGGGTCCTTCCTGGACCTGTTCGCGGGCAGCGGCGCCGCGGGCATCGAGGCGCTCAGCCGGGGTGCCCCATCGGCGGTGTTCGTGGAGCGTGATGCCGGGGCGGCCCGGGTCGTCGCGGACAACCTGCGCCGGACGGCACTCGAGGGCGGCCGGGTGCGTGCGCGCCGATGTGCTCCGGTTCCTCGATGGCGATGTCCCGGCAGGCCGGCGGGCCGTTCTCGGGCGTCGTCATCGATCCGCCATACGCCGAGGCCGACCTCCTTGGCGGCGTCCCTCGAGCGGCTCGCTGATGCCAGGACGCGGCTGGCTGCTCGCCCGAGCGCCGTCGTGGTGGCCAAGCATCCCTGGCGCTGGACGCCGGCAGTCCGATCGTGGGCTGCCTGGAGCGGCGCCGCGAGCGCCGGTTCGGCGAGACGGCCTTGACGTGGTACCGCAGGCTGGAGCCATGAGGCACGCCGTCTATCCCGGGCACCTTCGATCCCATCACCCTGGGTCACCTCGACATCGTGGCGCGAGCGTGCGCCGTGTTCGAGCGGCGTCACCGTCGCGGTCCTGGTCAACTCCCGCAAGCAGCCGAGCCTGGACCTCGAGACGCGGCTGGCGGTCATCCGGGAGTCGCTCGCGGAGCTGCCCGGAGGCGGGCGGGCATCGAGGTCGTCAGCTTCGAGGGGCTCGACCGTGGACCTCGCGCGTCAGCTCGGCGCGACGTCCATCGTGCGTGGCCTGCGGGCCATCAGCGACTTCGAGTCGGAGCTCCAGATGGCCCAGCTCAACCGGCGCCTGGCGCCCGGCATCGACACCGTGTTCTTCATGACCGACATCGAGCACGCCTACGTCAGCTCCACCATGGTGCGCGAGATCGCGAGCCTTGGTGGCGACGTCAGCTCCATGGTGCCGCGGGCGGTGCTTCGGCACCTCCGACCGTAGCAGCCGCGGGGTGCGATACAATCCCGTGCTGCTACGTCCCGCTCCAGGTCCACTCCCATCGACATCATCTTCCTCATCGAACGCCTCGAAGCGCTGATCGCCAACGGCCGCCGCATGCCCATGACCAACTCCGTGGTCGTGGACCAGGTGAGCGCGCTCGACCTCATCGACCAGCTGCGTGTCGCGGTGCCCGAGGAGGTCCGGCAGGCCAAGCGCATCAACGAGGAGACGACCCGCCTCGTGGAGCGTGCCCAGGAGGAGGCCGAGCGCATCCTGGCGCGTGCCCAGGAGCAGGCGGCGTTCCTCATCGAGGAGCGGGAGCTGACGCGCGCCGCCGAGCTCCGCTCGCAGCAGATCATCGCCCAGGGCAACAGCGACGCGGAGGACATCCGGCGCGGCGCCGACCAGTACGCGGCGACCGTGCTGGTGCGGCTGGAGGGCGAGTGCGTCAAGGCGCTCCAGAGCATCCGCCGGGGCATCACGATGCTCGACGAGCGTCACCCCGACGATGCCTCGCCCGCCGAACCCGTGCCGCCCGTGCCGCCCGTCCGCGAGGCAGGCTGTCCCGTCCGACATGCCCCTGGAGTCGCGGGTCCATGCTTAGCTACAACGTCGTCGGACCTGCTGCGGTCCGTGCCCGGCACGTCGCGGGACTACCCGTTCGACGCTGCACGGAGCTGGTCATCGCCGACGACCTCGCGGTCGCCGCGCCGATCCGGGGCACGGTCCGCCTGGCCAACACCGGCCGGGGCATCATCGCTCGCGGGCACCTCACGACCGCGCTGCCCGAGACGCTGCAGCCGCTGCCTCGTGGCGACCGCTGACGCCCGTCGACCTGGACTTCGTGGAAGAGGCGCTGCCGTCCGATCGACCTCGAGTCCGGCGTGCCCGTCGAGCACGAGGGCGAGGACCCGAGGTCCTGCTGCTCGACGACCACCACGAGCTGGACCTGACGGGCACCGTCCGTGATGCCATCTCGCTCGCCGAGCCGATCGTGGTGCTGTGCCGCCCCGACTGCCGGGGGCTGTGCCTCGACCTGTGGCGCCGACCTCAACGCCGACCCATCCCACTCCCACGGCGACGACGACCTCGATCCCCGGCTGGCGGCCCTGCTCGCCATCCGGGAGCAGCTCGACCAGCCGGCCTGACCGACGTCAGCCACCCGCCGCGACCGCACCGGTCGTGGCGCCACCACGGATCCACATCCAGAAGGAGATCGAACATGGGAGTCCCCAAGCGTCGCGTGTCGCACGCGCGACAGGGCGATCACCGGGCACATCACGCACTGACGGTGCCGCAGCTGGAGGAGTGTCCGCACTGCCATCAGCCCAAGCAGAGTCATCACGCATGCCCCAGCTGCGGCTGGTACAACGGTCGCCAGGCGATCCACATCCGCCAGAAGTCGACCACCGAGTCCGGATCGTGATCGCAGCCCGGTCCGCAGGTACCCGCAGCGCGGGGCATCGGATCGGGGTCGCTGAGCGCAGGATGGACCAGGCGTCACTGGAGCGTCACCAGGGCGATGGCGCCCTGACGCGACCCCGCGTGGCGGTCGATGCCATGGGTGGCGACCACGCACCCGAGGAGGTGGTCCGCGGCTCGGTCGAATGGGCAGCGGCCAACCCGGACGTGGACGTCATCCTCGTCGGTGACGCGGCGCGCATCCAGCCGTTCCTCGACGGCCCGCTGCCGCCGACGGTGAGCCATCGTGCATGCCTCCCAGGTGGTGGGCATGGACGAGGACGCGGCGACGCTCCGTCCGCCGCAAGAAGGACGCCAGCATCAACGTGTGCATGCGACTGGTCCACGAGGGTCGTGCCGATGCGGTGGTGACGGCCGGACACACCGGTGCCGGGCGTGGCATCGGCCATCGTCCACCTGGGCCGCCTGCCGGGTGTCGACCGGCCTGCGCTCGCCATCCAGATGGTCACCGACCGGGGTCCGTTCATGCTCCTGGACATCGGCGCCACGACCGACGCCACGGGCCTCAACCTCGCCCAGTACGGCTACATGGGTGCCCTGTACGCCGAGCGCGTCCTGGGTGTCAGCCGGCCGACCGTGGCGCTCCTGTCCATCGGGGAGGAGGGCGGCAAGGGCGAGCAGCGGGTGAAGGACGCCACCGCCCTGCTCACGGGCGGGCGGCTGACCTTCCTGGGCAACGTCGAGGGTCGCGACCTGCCGCTGCACCCGGCCGACGTCGTGGTCTGCGACGCATCGGTGGGCAACGTGGTCATGAAGTTCTTCGAGGGACTCGCCGGGGCGATGTTCGACCTGCTGCGGGCGGAGTTCAAGCGACCGCCATGGGGCCCCATCGGCTACCTGTTCATGCGGCCCGGGCATCAACCGCAT
The DNA here is from genome assembly GCA_963760625.1 of uncultured Chloroflexia bacterium. Lineage (GTDB taxonomy): Bacteria > Chloroflexota > Limnocylindria > Limnocylindrales > CSP1-4 > JAFMJV01. Next base: position 80,042 of record CAVXDU010000001.1, on the reverse strand, counting down.
CCGGCGCAAGTTCGACTACGAGCGACTGGGCGCGGCGCCCCTGCTGGGAGTCAACGGCACGGTGCTCATCACCCATGGCCGTGCCACGCGGCGGATGATCGGGTTCGCCGTCGGCGTCGGAGCGCAGTCGGCACGCGCGGGCATCCCGGCACGCATCGAGGCCTCGCTCGCAGAGTCCGGTGTCACGCGCAAGGCCCGCTCGTGTCGCGCCGGACCGTTGCCAGTCGCGATCCGGCGCGCCGACGCCGGCGTGAGCGTCCCCGGGGCGGACATCCCGGAAGGTCGCCCGCTGAGCGGCGGCGGCGGCGACCGTCACCGGACCGAGCGTGACGGCCGGCGTCTGTGCCTCGAGGCAGTGTTCGAGGCGGACTTCGGGCAGCGAACCGCGCGGGACGTACTCGCACGCCGCATCGAGGAGACCGCGGCCGATCCCCGACGCAGCCGATCATGCCCAGGTCCTCGTCGCCGCGGTGACCCAGCATCGGGACACCATCGACGCCCAGATCGAGCGCGTCGCACCTGCCTACCCGGTCGTCCAGCTGGCCCGGATCGACCGCGCACTGTTGCGTTCGGGCATGGGTGAACTGCTACACTGCCCCGCGACGCCGACCGCGGTCGCGATCTCGGAATGGGTCGAGCTGGCCCGGACCTACAGTGGCGAATTGGCCCGGCGGCTGTTGAACGGCGTGCTCGGACGGGTCGCGCGGGAACAGACGGGACAGGCATCGGACGTCCGATCGACGTGGACGACCTCGACCGAGAAGACTGACGACTGGTACCAGGAGGAAGCACGAACGTGACCGAATTCGACCTACGAGCGACTCAAGAAGATCGTCGTGGAGCAGCTCGGTGTCGATGAGGAGGATGTGAAGCCGGAGGCGTCCTTCGTCGATGACCTCAATGCGGACTCGCTGGACCTCGTCGAGCTCATCATGAGCCTGGAAGAGGAGTTCGGGACGGAGATCTCGGACGAGGATGCCGAGAAGATCCGGACGGTCCAGGACGCTGCCGACTACATCGACGAGCATTCCGACCAGCAGTAGTCTCCGACCGGACCTCGTGCCGTCGCCCCCGGCGCAGCTCGCGGAGCGACTCGGCCACACATTCCGGGACCCGCGCCTGCTGGAGCAGGCTCTCGTCCACAGCAGCTACGTCAACGAGCACCCGGATCCGGCCATCCTCTCCAACGAGCGCCTGGAGTTCCTGGGCGATTCGGTGCTGTCGCTGGTCATCTCCGAGGCACTCTGGGAGCGTCATCCGACTGAGCCCGAGGGGCATGCTGACCACTCGTCGGGCCGCCATCGTGTCGGCGCGCGGTCTCGCCCGCATCGCGGCGCGCTACGACCTTGGGACATACCTGTCGCTGGGTCAGGGGGCCGAGCGTTCCGGCGAGCGGCGGCGAGGCTCCGTCCTGGCGTCGACCTTCGAGGCGGTGGTGGCGGCCGTCTACCTCGATGGTGGCCTCGACGCGGTCCGCGGGCATGGTCCTGGTCGCTTGCGCCGAGGAGCTCGATGCGGAGCTCGCACCACTGTCCCTCAAGTCACCCAAGAGTCGACTCCAGGAGCTCGCCTACGCCCGACATGGACGCCCGCCCGCGTACCGGGTGGTGACGGTGGATGGACCGGATCACGCTCGCCGGTACGAGGTCGAGGTGTCCATTGCAGGGCGAGGTGCTGGGTCACGGGTCGGGTCGCAGCCGGCGCGACGCGGAGACCGAGGCCGCTGGCGGCCTGACGTCGGCGGCACTCGACCGCGACAGGTCCGGCGAGCTGTCGCCGGCATGCCGTGCCCGCGTGGCCCCCTCGAGCCGGGGCGATGAGCGCGGGCCGCCTGCGAACCCTGCGTCTGGTGGGATTCAAGTCCTTCGCGGAGCGCACCGTGGTGGAGTTCGGAGGCGGCATCAGTGCCGTGGTGGGTCCCAACGGGAGCGGCAAGAGCAATCTCGCCGATGCGCTCCGGTGGGTGCTCGGCGAGCAGGGCCGCACCCTTCGGACGCGCCGCGCGGAGGACCTCATCTACGCCGGCTCGTCCACGCGACGGGCGCAGGGCATGTCGGACGTGACCCTGGTCCTGGACAACGACGACCGGCTGCTGCCCGTCGACTTCGCGGAGGTGGAGCTGGGCCGCCGGCTGTTCCGGAACGGCGAGAACGAGTTCCTGCTCAACCGCCAGAAGCTGCGCCTGCGTGACCTGGTCGACCTGCTGGACGAGGCGAACCTGGCCGACAACGCGTTCCTGTTCATCGGCCAGGGCATGGTCGACCAGGCGCTGGCCCTGCGGCCCGAGGAGCGGCGGCCGCTGTTCGAGGAGGCGGCCGGCATCCGCAAGCACGAGCGTCGCCGGCGCGCCGCGGAGGCGGAGCTGGCAGCCAGGCCGAGGCGAACCTGGAGCGGGTCCGTGACCTGGTAGACGAGTTGCGACCCCAGGCTCGACGGCTGGCTGCGCAGGCCGAACAGCAGCGAGAGCGCCGCTCTGCGGGAGCGGAGCTGGCCACGGCCCTGGTCGCCGTGGCTCGGGACCGACTGGGTGACGCCGAACGGGAGCTGACCCGCCAGACCGGCCTGTTGGAGCGGTCGCGTGCGGATGCCGACGCGGCTCTCTCGCGTTTGCGGGAGGCGGAGGATGCGATCGCGTCCACCGCCCGTGTGCTGGCCGAACGGCAGGACCTCGAACGGCAGACACGCGCCGAGCACGAATCGGCACGCGCCGTGGTCATCGAGCTGCGGCTGGCCGAATCGCGAGCCACGGCGGATGCCGCAGTCGATCGCACGCGACCTCGCCCGGGTGGAGGCTGAACGGGAGCTCGTCGATGCGAGCGCATCGAGCGCACCCGTCTGGAGATGGCCATCGAGATCCCGGAGCCGGATCACGCCGCAGAGGAGGCGCTGCGCGAAGTCGGTGCGGCGTCTGGAGGAGACCGAACGTGCCATCCGGGAGCTTCGTGACGCAGGTCGCGCGGACGCAGAACGCACCGGCCACGCCCGTGAGGCGCGGGCGGCACAGGAGGCCGAGCGTGGCGCGAGCCAGGCGGCGCGCCGCGGCAGCTGTCGAGGCGCTGACCGCCCAACGGGCACGTGCCGCCGATGACGCCCGGGCGTCAGGGTCTGCCCACGCGGAGCACGAGCGGCTCCGTACCAGGGCGGGCGAGTGCGCCGCCGCCGAGTCGGCGGCCGAGGAGGCTGCGGTCGCGGCCCGCGAACGTCTGGACGCCGCCACCGCCCGGGCGGGCGAACCCGTCGCCCGGCTGGCGACCGCCCAGGCCGAGGCAGCGGGAGCCAGGGCGCACCTGCGAGGCCCTGGAGCGTCGACTGGCTGCCGGAGGCATCGATCCATCCCTCCTGGACACGGTCAGGACCGCAGGTGGGCGTCGGATGGATGAGGGCCTTGAGGTGGAACCCGAGCTGCGCCGGGCGGTGGCCGCGGCGCTGGGTGATGTCCTGACGGCCATGGCCGCGACCGCATCCCTGATCAGCGACGTCGGCAGCCCCGGGGGACGACAGGGCGTATTCGTCATCGAGGGTCCCGGTGGCGCCAGTCCCACCCGGGGTGTCCGGGAACGGGAGGCCGCCGCGGTGTCCAGCGCGGCGGCGGCGGCCGGTGGTGGACCGCTCGTGGCCGCCCTGCGACGCGATCCGACCGGCCACGTCGCGCGGCTCCTTGAGCGGAGCGTCTGGGTGCCCGACCTCGCTGCGGCACTCGCGCTGCACGGGTCACTGCCTCCCGGTTGGCGGGTCGCCACGCCCGCCGGCGGCCTGGTGACCGACGAAGGTGTCGTGTATCTCGACCCGGGCCAGGAGACCCTGGAGGTCCGGGCCCGCCACGCAGAGGTAGAACGGGCCATCCGGGATCCTCGACGCGGCGGTCGCAGGCAGCGAGGCAGATCGATGGCCGCAGACGTCGAGCTGGAGGCGGCCCGGGCGGCGGTGACCACGACCCGATCCGCCCTCGAGCCGATGCGGACGGCGCGTCGCGTCGCGGAAGAGCAAGCTGCGCGCAGCTGCACGGGCGTCCGACAGCGTTGCCCGGGAGGCAGCATGGGCGGCATCACAGGTCGAGCGGATGGAGCGAGAGGCGGCGGTGACCGCGGCGGAGCTGCGCACGCGGGAGGCCGAGATGGCGCCATGGCAGGGACACGTCGCTGGATGCCACCGCAGACGACCAGTCACGCGCGGAGATCCAGGCACTGGAGGCTCGCCAGCGAGCGCTTCGGGCTGAGCGGGACGGACACGCCGGGCAGCCGCGACGTCGGCGCGCCGACGTCGTGACGACGCCGACGGTGCACGCAAGCGGGCTGAGGTCGGTGGTCGGGCTGGACACGACACGCCTCGGCGAGCTGGAACGCGAAGTTCAGCGACTGACGGGTGTCCGAAGCGAGCAGCACCGACAGCTCCAACCAGGTCCGGGAGCGCCTCGTGGTCGCGACCGTGGCCCAGGAGCACATCGCGAGGACGCTGGCCGATCTCGAGCAGTCGAGCCATGACGAACGTGACCGTCGCCGGATGGCCGAAGAGGCCGGAGCTCAGGCGCGCGAGCAGCTGCGTGCGGCCGAGGCGCGCACCCGCGTCGCCGAGGTCGCGGAGTTGCAGGTGCGCCTGCAGTTCGAGGCCGGCCGTGAGGCGCTGCTGGTGGAGCTGGGCGGCATCGGTGGTGACGGCCTGCGGGCGCTGCTCGCCGATCGGGCGGACGCGGCCGACATCGTGATCGTGCCCGACCCATCGGCCGAGACGGAGATCTCGAGGCGGCCCTCGACGAGGCCTTCGAGCGGTGGCGCGGCGAGCGGCCGCGCGGCACGTCGGGGCCCACGGTGAGCGCCGTCTCGCCTCGGAGCTCTGCGGCGCCGATATCACGAGCTGGGCGCCGGCAACCCGTTCGCGGCCCAGGAGCTGGATGAGGTCCGGGAGCGGCTGGAGGGCCTCGAGTCGCAGCAGACGGACCTGGCCGACGCCATCCGTGACACGCGCGCCCTCATCGGCCGACTGGAGACGCTCATCGCGGACCAGTTCCGCCAGACGTTCGCGGCGCTCGAGGGGGCCTTCGCGCGCCGGTTCCAGCAACTGTTCGGGGGAGGGGAGGCGGCGCTGTCCCTGACCGCGCCCGAGGACCTCGGTAGCGACCGGGGTCGAGATCGACGGCGCGGCCTCCGGGCAAGAAGCGCCAGCCGCTGGCGATGCTGTCGGGCGGCGAGCGTGCCCTGACCGCGGTCGCCCTGCTGCTGGCGATGCTCGAAGTGCGGCCGGTCCCGTTCTGCGTCCTGGACGAGGTCGACGCGGCCCTGGACGAGGCCAACGTGGGCCGCTTCGCGGCCGCGCTCCGTAGCCTGGCCGAGACCATCCAGTTCATCGTCATCACCCACAACCGGGGGACCATCGAGGCGGCCGATGCGCTGTACGGCGTCACGGCCGGGGACGATGCCGTCAGTCACGTGGTGTCGCTTCGGCTCGCGGACCTGCCGGGCGCCGATGGCGAGATCTCCGACCCGGCGTTCGCGGGAGCCATCCGTTGACCCAGCTCGGACCCGTCCGTCCAGCCTCCAGCTGGGCCTCGAGCGCAGCCGCACCGGGCCTCGTCGGCCGGGTCCGGTCGATCCTTCGGGGTGGTTCCGACGACGACGCCTGGGAGCGAGTGGAGGAGGCGCTCATCGGCGCCGACCTGGGCGCCGACCTGACCATGGAGGTCGTGGGCAAGGCTCGTGCCCGACGGGACCTGCCGCCGGAGCTCGCCCTGCAGGCGGAGCTCATCGCGTTGTTCGCGCCTCGCGACCCGACGCCCTGGCCGCGCAAGCCCGCCGCCGGACGTGCCCGCAGTCGATCCTGGTCGTGGGTGTCAACGGCACCGGCAAGACCACCAGCATCGCCAAGCTCGCGTATCGCTTCCGCACGCCGCGGCGCCCGCGTGCTGCTCGCGGCCGGTGACACGTTCCGGGCCGCCGCCATCGAGCAGCTCCAGACGTGGGCCAAGCGTATCGATGTGCCCGTCGTGGCTCATGCCGCGAACGCGGACCCCTCGGCGGTGGTCTGGGACGCCATGGATGCGGCCGCCGCGCGTGGCACCGACGTGGTCATCGTGGACACCGCAGGCCGTCTGCACACCAAGCACAACCTGATGGAGGAGCTGGCCAAGATCCGGCGCACCATCGCCCGCCGCTTGCCGACCGCGACTCCCGAGGTGCTGTTCGTGCTCGACGCCACGACCGGCCAGAACGGACTGGCCCAGGCCAGGGCATTCCACGAGGCGGCCGGCCTCACGGGCATCTGCCTGACCAAGCTCGATTCGACGGCCAAGGGCGGCATCGCATTCGCCATCGAGCGGTCGCTGGGCGTGCCCGGTCCTGTTCGTGGGTGTCGGCGAGCAGATGGACGACCTGCTCGACTTCGACCCCAACGCATTCGCCCAGGCGCTCTTCGGCTGACCGTGACCGACGTCCCGGCGCCGCTGGACGCGGCGGCCGTGTCCAGGGCCGCGCGCGAGCTTGCCGGCCCGCGACCCGCGATCTCGCGACGCTGCTGGAGCACCAGGGCGTGCCGCCGCTGTGGCACAAGGGTCCCGGGTTTCGAGACGCTCGTCGACATCGTGCTTGGCCAGCAGGTCTCGCTGCGCTCGGCGCGCGATGCCCTGGAGCGGGTGCGGGCAGCTGCCGGGCGCGCGTGACACCGGTTGCCGCTCGCGACACTCGGCGAGGAGGGGCTTCGCGGCCGCCGGCCAGACCCGCCAGAAGGCGCGCTACCTCGTCGGGCCTGGCCGAGGCCGTCGATGTCGGGCCGCCTCGACCTCGAGGCCGTTGCCGGACTCCCGGACGAGGCGGTGATCGACTGCCCTGACGGCACACACCGGGTGTCGGCCGCTGGACGGCGGACATCTACCTGTTGATGGGTCTTGGACGTCCCGATGTGTGGCCGTCCACCGACCTGGCGCTCCTGGTGCAGACCCGGCACTTGTGTGGCCTCGATCCGGGCCTGCATTCGCGGGAGGTCGCGAAGGTCGCCGAGTCATGGCGCCCGTATCGGTCGGTCGCTGCCCGGATGCTGTGGCAGGCCTACCTCCTGGAGCGCGGTCGGCTCCTCGACGAGTAGGCCGAGGCGCCCGTTTCGGCCGATCGGCCGACCCCCGCGCGGCCTCGGCTACACTGCGGATCCCATGTTCGATGCACTCAGCGACCGCCTGCGCGATGTCCTTGGCAAGCTCTCCGGCCGTGGCCGGATCGACGGAAGCCGACGTCGATGCCGCCATGCGCGAGATCCGGCTCGCCCTCCTGGAAGCGGACGTCAACTACAAGGTCGTCAAGGACTTCGTCGGCCGGGTCAAGGAACGGGCCATCGGTCAGGACGTGCTGGAAGGCGTCAACGCCGGTCAGCTCATCGTCAAGATCGTCCATGACGAGCTGACCGCCATCCTGGGCGCCGGCGACCGCACCTTCCGCCTGAACGGCTCGCCCGCGGTCATCGCGCTCGTCGGACTCCAGGGCTCCGGCAAGACGACATCCGCCGCCAAGCTCGCCCGATACATCGTGCGCCAGGGTCGCCAGCCCCTCCTGGTGGCCGCGGACCCGTACCGGCCCGCCGCCGTGGACCAGCTCAAGACCCTGGGCACGGCCCTCGACATCCCGGTCTACAGCGCCCCCACCGGGACCGCCGTGGTGGACATCGCGCGCGGCGGCATCGCGGAGGCGAAGCGCACCGGCCGCGACGTGGTCATCCTCGACACGGCCGGCCGTCTGACCGTGGACGAGGCGCTCATGGCCGAGATCCGGGGTCGTGGCCCAGGTCGTCCAGCCGACCGAGACGCTCCTGGTCGTGGATGCGATGGTGGGCCAGGAGGCGGTGCCCGTCGCGGAGGCGTTCCGGGACGCCGTGTCCATCACGGGTCTCATCCTGACCAAGATCGACGGCGACGCCCGGGGTGGCGCGGCGCTGTCCATCAGCGCCGTGACCGGCGTGCCCGTCAAGTTCATGGGCACCGGCGAGAAGACCGACGCCCTGGAGGTCTTCCATCCCGACCGGCTGGCGGGCCGCATCCTGGGCATGGGCGACGTGCTGACGCTCGTCGAGCGGGCGCAGGAGACGTTCGACCAGCAGCAGGCCGAGCAGATGGCCGAGAAGCTCAAGAAGAACAGCTTCACGCTGGAGGACTTCCTGGAGCAGATGCAGGCGCTCAAGAAGATGGGCCCGCTTGGTGGACTGCTGGAGATGATCCCCGGCACTGCGGCGGGCGCCGCCAAGCAGGCGCAGCAGGCGGTCGACCGGGGCGAGCTGAAGCGGACCGAGGCCATCATCCGGTCCATGACCATCGGGAGCGACGCGACCCCAACGTGCTCAACGCATCGCGCCGTCGACGTATCGCGCGCGGCTCCGGCACCTCGTTGCCGGAGGTCAACCGGCTCATCAAGCAGTTCGCCGAGATGCAGAAGATGATGCGCCAGATGGGCGGCGGCAGGGGCATGCGCGGCATGATGCCCGGGCATGCGTCGCTAGACACCGCACCGGACCCACAGGACCGCCGCTACCCGGACCGACGGCCATTGGCAGGTGCCGGCCCGGGCGTGAGAACATGCCGTCACGATGACTGACCTGACCGACCACCACGCTCCGATCCAACCTCCCATCCGACCTGCCGCACGCCGCCGACGGACGCCTGTGGCGCTGGGTGATCGCGTTCCTGGTCAGCGTCTCGATGCTCCTCGTGCATGACCGGCGTCGCCGTGATCGCCCAGACCGGCGGCACCGGCGGTCCGGCCTTCGTGCCCGCGACCGCGGTCGGCTACGGCGAGCTCCGGCTCGACTTCCCGGGCGACCAGCACGACCAGCTGGCCGCGTTCATGGCCCATTTCCCGGGCTTCGCGGACGCCGTCGAGCTTCGACACCAAGCTCGACCAGCTGCTCGACCAGGCACTCAGCTCCGCCTCGGGTGGCGCTGCCACCTGGACCGGCACCATCAAGACCTGGTCCAACGGACAGGTCGCCCTCGGCGTGCTGGGCATCCCTGACACCGCAGACCACCGCCTGCGGCACGCCAGCCGTCCGCTGGTCATCGGGCTGGGCGTCGCGGACCGCGCCGCCCTCGAGACGCAGATCGCCTCGACTCCTCGGCTCCGGCACGCCGGTACCACCGAGGACTACTCCGGCACGCACCATCACCACGGCGGGCAACGGCGTCCTACGCCATCACGGACCAGTACCTGCTGCATCAGCCCGACCGCCGACGACCTCAAGATCGTCCCTCGACGTCCTGGCCGGGACGACGCCCAGCCTGGCCACGCGACCCCGACTTCCAGGCCGCCCGGCCAGCACGTGCCCGCCGATCACCTGGTCTCGTTCTACCTCGCGACGGCGAGCGCTCAAGCCGCTCATCGAGCAGCAGCTGGCGAGCCAGCAGGGCGGCGCCGACGATCGTCGGCGCAGCTGGCCAGCCTGCCGACCTGGGTCAGCGCGCTACGCACAGGTCGCGGACGACCATCTGACCATCGGCGGCAGCACCCAGCTCAGGCGACCGCGCAGCATGATGCCGGTCGCTCGCGAGACGGACATCGCGGCGCACTTCCCGGCCGGCACGCTCGCTGTATCGTCGAGACTACGCGACCTGGGCACCATCGCTCGACACGCTCCTGGCGCAGGTGAAGACGCAGATGGCGGCCGATCCCGAAGACCGCCGACACGGTCATCGGGTTCGAGCAGCAGCTGGGCGCGACGCTGGACAAGGTGCTCGACTTCGTCGAGGACGCTGGTGCCGGTGTCTCCTTCGATGGCCAGAAGCTGTCGGGGGCATCGTGGCGACGCTCAGCGACCAGGCGGCGGTCGCCCGCCGCGTGCAGACGCTGCTGGGCCTGCCTGAGCGCTCGGCGAGTGCCAGCTCGACCGCTGCATTCAGCGTCGCGTCCGCGGATGTCAACGGCACGACGGTGACCACCATCACGCTTCAAGCCCTCGGCGGGGCTGCCTGCCGATCTGCCATTCGAGCCGTCCGTCAGCGTCGCGGTCGCGGATGGTCACCTGTACCTGGGGCTGGGCTGACTTCGCCGCGACGGCCATCGCCCAGGACCCCGCGACCTCGCTGGCCGCGGACCCGCGCTACATCCGCGGCTGTCGGACCGGCCGGGCACCCCCAACGCGGGTGTGGTCTGGGTCGATGTCGCGGCCGCCGCGCCGCTCCTGGCGACCGATCGCCGACGGCCCAGACACGCGTCGTACCAGACCACCATCAAGCCGTTCGTCGACGCGCTGGACACCTTCGTGGCGACCGCTCCACGGTCGACGGCGATATCGCGTCCCTGAAGGCGCTGCTGTTCGTCAAGTAGACTGCACGTTGCCCATGACGCACAGGCACATGGTCCACATGTCGCAGCAACGCCCGGCGTCTCGCTGAGTCGCCGGGCTTCAGCCTGAGGAGGCCGAGTCCCCCGTGGTCCGAATCCGACTTACCCGTGTCGGCGCAACGAAGCAGCCGAGCTATCGTTTCGTCGTCGCAGACGCCCGCAGCGCCCGCGACGGCCGCTCGCTGGACACCCTGGGTCACTACGACCCGCGCCAGGAGCCCGTGCTCATCAAGGTCGACGCCGAGAAGGCCGCCAAGTGGCTGAGCCAGGGCGCCCAACCGTCCGAGACGGTCGCCCGGCTGTTCCGCAAGGTCGGCATCCTGCCGGCGCGATAGGCAGCACCATGTCAGCACCCGAGCTGGTCGCATACGTCGCCCGCGCACTGGTCGATGACCCGGATGGGGTGAGCGTCGAAGTCCACGAGGAAGAGGGCACCCAGGTCATCGAGCTGCACGTCGCCGAAGACGACATGGGCAAGGTCATCGGCCGCAACGGCAGCGTCGCCAAGGCGATGCGCACGCTGTTGAAGGTCGTGGCGACCCGCGAAGGCGCGCCCATCGCGCTGGAGATCGTCTGACCCGATCGGTTCTGATGGAGGCCCGGCACGGCTCACCGGCCGGAGACCGCAGGCGGCGGTGCCGCACGCTCCGCGCCTCGTGGTCGGCCTGGTGCGGGGCATCCATGGTCTGCGGGGCGCCGTCCGCCTGGAGGTCCTGACCGACGACCCAGCGCCGGTTCGAGCCCGGCGCACGGCTGTACCCGGAAGGCTCGGACGAGACGCTGACCGTGGACTGGTCTCAGAGCGACGGTCCGGGCATCCTCATCCGTTTCCGCGAGCGCCCGGACCGCGCCGCCGTGGAGCCACTGCGCGACCGCTACCTGGAGGCGCTCGTGACGCACGACGCACGCCCGGAGGGCAGCTGGTACTGGCACGAGGTCGATCGGGTGCCGATGTCACCACGTCGACCGGGGAGGACCTCGGCACCGTCACTGACATCTTCCGCACCGGCGGCAGCGAGGTGTTCGTGGTCGAGGGCCGACGAGGCGAGATCCTGGTACCAGCCGTGGCCAGCGTCATCGTGGACTTGCGCCGTCCGAGGGCCGCATCGTGGTCGACGCCGAGGCGCTCGCCCTCGACGAGTCCGAGCCTCGCTCCCGCGTCCGCGGCAGACGCACGACCCGCGCACGCCGAGCGCGCGAGCAGGGCATCGACGCCAGACGCCACGCCGGCCGAGCGAGAGCAGCGGTCGGCCCGACCGGGAGGCCGACCCATCCGATGGCGAGGTCGATCCGGCCGTGACGTGACGCTGCGCATCGACGTCATCACGCTCTTTCCGGGGCTCTTCCCGGGCCCGCTCGCGGAGAGCATCCCGGGTCGCGCGCTGGCACTCGGGCGCAGCGGAGTCGTCGACGCGCACGACCTGCGGACGTGGGGACTGGGTCGACATCGGAGCGTGGACGACTATCCATACGGCGGTGGCGCGGGCATGCTGCTGCGGCCTGAGCCGGTCGCCGAGGCGCTCGACGCGATCGCGCCTGCGGGCTCGTCCGCGATGCGCATCCTGCTCGATCCGGGTGGTCGCAGCGGTTCGACCAGGCTCGCGCGCAGGAGCTGGCGCGGCGCGGAGCACCTGGTGCTGGTCTGTCCCCGCTACGAGGGCATCGACGAGCGGGTGCGCTCGATGATCGACCTGGAGCTGTCCATCGGCGACTACGTGCTGTCGGGCGGCGAGATCCCGGCGCTGGTCGATCATCGATGCCGTCCTGCGGCTGCTGCCGGGCGTCATCGATGCCGCGTCGCCGGCCGACGAATCGTTCTCGGCCGGGTCTGCTGGAGTATCCCCAGTACACCCGGCCGGCCGAGTTCCGGGGCATCGCCGTGCCGGACGTCCTGCTGAGCGGCCACCACGGCGAGGTCGAGCGCTGGCGGCGCGAGCAGGCCCTGGACCGCGCACCCGGCGCCGACGCGGCCGGACCTGCTGCCGCCCGACGGCCTGATATACTCCGCCACCGACCCACCGGAGCCGCGGCCCCGGGCGTGCGTGCGCGCCGTCAGACAGGCCCACCAGCGAGCGAGAAGAGCACCCGACATGACCGTACTCGACGACATCGTCGCCGACCAGATCCGCACCGACCTGCCGGCCCTTGCGTCGGGTGACACCGTGCGCGTGTCGGCCAAGGTCGTGGAGGGCAACCGCGAGCGCATCCAGGTGTTCGAGGGGACCGTCATGCGACTGCGGGGCGGCGGCATCACCCGCTCCATCACCGTGCGCGCGCTGCGCAGCGGCGTCGGCGTCGAGCGGACGTTCAAGATCAACTCGCCGCGCATCGACAAGATCGAGGTCGTGCGCCACGGCGTCGCCCGCCGGGCCCAGCTCTACTTCCTGCGCAAGCGCGTCGGCAAGGCCGCCTCGCTGCGCGAGCGCCGCGGCCTAGTCCCGCTCGTGTCCGGGCGCCAGTCGCCGGTGCCCAGCTCGCGGATGACCGCCACGAGCTCATCGACGTCCGCCTCGGTCGTCAGCCAGTTCACGATGGCCGGCCGGAAGCAGACCATGCCGCGATGGACTGTCTGGCCCACGTAGACCCGACCGTCCTCGAGCACCTTCGCACCCAGCTCCCGGTTGAGACGCGTCGAGTGCGCTCGGCATCGCAGTCCGTCGGGTCGATAGCGGAAGCACACGATGTCCAGGGGTACCTCGGCCAGTCGTTCCAGGTCGGCCGCCGCGTCCACCTGCATCGCCAGGCGCTGGGCGAGGGCGAGGTGACGCTCGACCATCTGCCGATAGCCCTCGCGGCCGTACGCCGCGAGTGTCGCCCAGACGGGGATGGCCCGCGCGCGTCGCGACATCTCGGGCCCCTGGTAGCCGAAGTTCGGCCGTGGATCGTCGAGACGCGGCAGGTAGGCGGCTCCGGCCGCGAACGTCCGGCCAGGAGCTGGGGGTCGCGCACGAAGGCAAAGCCGCAGTCGTAGGGCACGTTGAGCCACTTGTGGCCGTCGGCGATGACCGAGTGGGCGCCCTCGATGCCGTCGACCAGGTGCGCCGATGTCGGCGACACCCCCGCGAACAGGCCGAAGGCACCATCCACGTGCAGCCACACCCGATATCGGCTCGGCGAGCTCCGCCATCGGCTCGGATGGGGTCGAAGGCGCCCGTGTCCACGTCGCCCGCAGTGGCGGCGAGGATCACCGGGCGTCCATCCAGGTCCCGCAGCGCATCCTCGACCGCGTCGAGGTCGATGCGGCCCGATGCGTCCGCGGGCAGCCTGCGGATGGCGCCGCGGCCGATGCCCAGCATCGCGAAGGCCTTGGCGGCGCTGGTGTGGAGATAGCCGCCCGCAAGCACCGTGATGGGATGCGGCAGCGCGCCCAGGCCGTCCTCCTCGATGTCCACGCCGTACCGCTCGCCCCACCAGTGCCGGGCTGCGGCCAGGGCACTGAAGTTGGCCATCGTGGCGCCCGTGGTCAGCACGCCGCCCCAGGTCGCGGGCAGGCCGAACAGGTCCTTGAGCCAGCTGATGGCCAGTTGCTCCAGGCGCGATGCCAGCGGTGAGTTGACCCAGCTGAACGCGTTCTGGTCGATGGCGCTGGTGAGCCAGTCGGCGGCGAGGGCGGCGGGCGTCACGCCGCCGGTCACGAAGTGGAACATCCGCGGGCCGTTGGTCCGGTTGGCGGCGGCCAGCCCGTCGGTCGCGAGCCGCCCCAGCGCGGCGAGCGCCCCGATGCCCGACTCCGGCAACGAGCCGGTGAAGCGCTCGGCAGCAGCATCGGCGGTGCCCGGATGGACGGACGCAGCGTCCAGGCCGGCAAGGTACTCGACGGCAGTCCGGTGCGCGAGCTCCAGCGCTGCCTCAAGGTCGTCGCGACGCGCCAGGGGATCCGATGGACCGTGTCATGTGTGGCTCCTCCTGGCACGTGATGCGACGCGAGGCTACACCGGGTTGCGACCCGGTAGCATGCGAGTGTGCCCGTACGGAATCCCGATCTGCGCGCCGAGTGGCGACTGTGGCAGGCCGGCCGCCGACTGGTCGTCGGGGTCGACGAGGTGGGCATGGGGGCCCTGTGCGCGCCGGTCGTGGCGGCGGCGGTGCTCGTCCGGCCGAACACCCGCAAGATCGCCGGGGTGCGCGACTCCAAGACGCTGTCGCTGCGGCAGCGGGAGGCGCTGGTGGCCGATATCCAGCGGCGCAGCCTGGCCTGGGGTGTCGGCGCCGCATCGGTCGCGGAGATCGAGCGGCTCAACATCTACCACGCCTCCCACCTGGCCATGCGCCGCGCCCTGCGCCGTATCGGCGCCTACGACCACGTGCTGGTCGACGGTCGCAAGATCGTGGGCTTCGAGGCGGAGGTCGGGCCCTACACCTCGATCGTGGACGGCGATGCCAGCTCGTACGCCATCGCGTGCGCGTCGATCGTGGCCAAGGTCACCCGTGACCGGCTGATGCGCCTGCTGGCGGTGCGATACCCGGGGTACGGCTGGGAGCGGAACGCCGGCTACGCCACCCGCGACCACGTCGCCGGGCTCCAGTCGCTCGGCCTGACGCCGTTCCATCGACGCACGTACCAGCGCATCCGGCAGATCCTCGAGGGCGAGCAGCTGGCCTTGGACCTCGACGACGCCGAGGACGACGGCATGGAGGCCGGACCGCCGTCGACGACGGGTATGCCGCCATAAGTGATGCGAAAGGCTCGGTGGCTACGCTCGACCCGATGAGTCCCTCGCCCGACCCACGAAGCCATCGGGGTCGGGTCGGAATCGAGGCCGAAGTCGGTCGCCCGGCGTGCGCTCGAGTCGCTCGGTTGGCGCACGCTGGCCACCAACCTCAGTCATCGGGCGGGACGAGATCGACCTGGTGTGCCTCGATCCGACGGCGACCCCGGTGCTGGTCGTGGTCGAGGTCCGGGGCACACTCGAGCAGCCGGTTCGGCGCGCCCGAGGAGTCGGTCGACGGCCGCAAGCTGGGTCGCACCTATCGGGCCGCATTGCCGTGATTCGATCGGCTGGCTCCGGATGGGCCGCGGCGGAACACCTGGCGCGTGGATGTCCTCGCGTGACTGCGCCGACCTGGTCGCGGTGGTGGCCCGATCGTCGCACATCCGGGGTGACGCTGGACTGAGCGACCGCGGTGCGGGCGCCTGGGCGGACTCTGGCGGCGTGCCCGTGCACGGGTCACTGGCGGGATGCCGGGGCGGCCGCACCATGCCGGGCACATCCGCGAGGGCGGCCCTCGTGACGGCCGTACGTCGGACCGATCGACGCCGGACGTGCGACCGATGACCGACCCACGCACGGGGCAGGTCGTCCGCGCCCGCGCTGGGCTCACGTCGCTCGAGACGTGGCCGACCGCCCTCGAGGCTCGTGCAGACTCCTCGGCCCGAAGGGGACCGAGCGTGACCATCGTCGTGCATCCCACACGCGAGCCGCTCCCCGCGGTGGTGCCGCACGGCAGCCGATGCCGGTCGGTCCGTGGGTCAGGAAGCTCGCGGAGGTCCAACCGCACAGGAGGTCCCCGCGCCATGCCGTCCGTTTCGATGCGCCAGCTGCTGGAGGCCGGTGTCCACTTCGGCCACCAGACCCGTCGCTGGAACCCCAAGATGAAGCCGTACATCTTCGCGGAGCGCAACGGCATCCACATCATCGACCTGGCCCAGACCGTCCAGCGGCTGGACGCGGCCCTGCAGTTCGTGACCGACACCGTCGCCGGCGGCGACACGATCCTGTTCGTGGGCACCAAGAAGCAGGCGCAGGAGCCCATCGCGGAAGAGGCGGCCCGCGCCGACATGCCCTACGTCAACCAGCGCTGGCTGGGCGGCATGCTCACCAACTTCGTGACCATCCGCAAGCGCCTCGGGCTGCTCGACCAGATGGAAGCGCGCCAGGCGAACGGTGAGTTCGAGCGCCTGACCAAGAAGGAGGCCTCCAAGCTCACCGACGAGATGGCCCGCCTGCAGCGGACGCTGGGCGGCATGCGCAAGATGCGCCGCCTGCCGGGGGCCCTGTTCGTGGTCGATCCCCATCGCGAGCACATCGCCGTGACCGAGGCGCGCAAGCTGGAGATCCCGGTCATCGGCACCGGCGACACCAACGTCGACCCGGACCAGCTCGACTTCATCATCCCCGCCAACGACGACGCCATCCGCGCCATCCGGCTGCTGTGCCGGGTCGTCGCGGACGCGGCCATCGAGGGTGCCGGATCACGGGCGGCCCGCGCCGCCGACCAGGCCCCCATGTCCGCCGAGGTCGCGGAGGCCGAAGAGGCCAGCGACGAGCTGGTCGCGGCACTGGCCGCGGGTGGCACGTTCAGCTTCGCGCCCGACCGTGGAGGAGGAGGACCTCCTGCCCGGCGGACCCGAGGTCGGCGACGCCGGTCGCGTAGACGAGACAATCGCGCGCTGAGTCCACGGCCGGGCGGCCGGCCCGAGTGCGCCGCCCCACCAGCGGACCCAGGATCGCACCACTCGACGAAGGGATCCACGCACACATGGCTGACGAGCCGACGATCAAGCCCGAACATGGTCAAGGAGCTCCGGGAGCGCACCGGGGCCGGGTTCATGGACTGCAAGCGCGCCCTCGAGGAGACCGGCGGCGACCTGGACAAGGCCGTCACCCTGCTCCGCGAGCGGGGCGTGGCGGCGGCCGCCAAGAAGGCCGGCCGGGACGCGCGCGAGGGCCTCGTGTCCTCGTACATCCACTCCGGCGGCCGGCTGGGCGTGCTCATCGAGGTCAACTGCGAGACCGACTTCGTGGCTCGCAACGAGGACTTCCAGAAGCTCGTGCGCGACCTCGCGATGCAGGTCGCCGGTGTCGCGCCGGAGTTCGTGACCATCGAGTCCATCCCGGCCGAGGTCACCGCGCGCAAGCGCGCCGAGCTGCTCGCCGACGAGTCGGTCGCGTCCAAGCCGGAGGCCATCCGCGAGAAGATCGTCGAGGGCCAGCTGCGCAAGTGGCACCAGCAGGTGGTGCTGTACGAGCAGCCGTTCCGGGACACCGACCAGACCGTCGGCCAGCTGATCACGGACGCCATCGCCAAGATCGGCGAGAACATCCGGGTCCGCCGCTTCACCCGCTACCAGCTCGGGGAAGAGCTCTGATGCAGACCCCGACGCCGACGCCCGGGCGTGGCGCCGGTGACAGGGGAGGCGCGCTACCACCGGGTGCTGCTGAAGGTGTCCGGTGAGGCGCTCCTGGGGACCCGCACGTACGGCGTCGACCCGCAGGTCTGCCAGTTCATCGCGCACCAGGTGCACCAGGTCGCAGGACGCCGGTGTCGAGGTCGCCATCGTGGTCGGCGGCGGCAACATCTTCCGCGGCCTCGCCGCGGCCGCCAAGGGCATGGAGCGGGCCACCGGCGACTACATGGGCATGCTGGCCACGGTCATGAACGGCCTCGCCCTGCAGGACGCGCTGGAGAAGGAGGGCGTGCCCACCCGGGTCATGTCGGCCATCGGCATGAACGAGGTCGCGGAGCCGTACATCCGGCGGCGCGCCATGCGCCACCTCGAGAAGGGCCGCGTGGTCATCCTGGCCGCCGGCACCGGCAACCCGTACTTCACGACGGACACGGCCGCCGCGCTGCGTGCGGTGGAGATCGGCGCCCAGGTGCTGCTCAAGGGCACCAAGGTGGACGGCGTCTACACGGCCGACCCCAAGATCCAGCCGGACGCCGAGCGGCACGAGGAGATCACCTACGCCCAGGTGCTCGACGGACCGTCTCAACGTGCTCGACGCGACGGCGGTCAGCCTGTGCATGGAGAATGACCTGCCCATCGTGGTGTTCGACATGAACCAGCCCGACAACATCCGTCGGGTCGCGCTCGGCGAGCCCATCGGGACGCTCATCCATGGAGGACACGCACCATGACCGATGCCGCCCGGACAGTCCCTCGAGGCGCGCATGGAGCGTGCCGTCGAAGCCATGGAGCGCGACTTCGCGACCGTCCGCACCGGGCGTGCGGCGACCTCGCTCGTGGAGCGCATCCAGGTCGAGTACTACGGCACCATGACGC
This sequence comes from uncultured Chloroflexia bacterium, assembly GCA_963760625.1. Taxonomy (GTDB): domain Bacteria; phylum Chloroflexota; class Limnocylindria; order Limnocylindrales; family CSP1-4; genus JAFMJV01. The sequence continues at coordinate 61,730 of CAVXDU010000001.1, read as the reverse complement.
CCCTCAACCAGCTGGCGAGCATCAGCATCCCCGAGCCCCACCAGGTCGTCATCCAGCCCTGGGACCGGGGCGTCCTGGGTGCCATCGACAAGGCCATCCAGAAGAGCGACATCGGCCTGATGCCCAACGTCGACGGCACGGTCGTGCGGCTGAACATCCCGCCGCTCACCGAGGAGCGCCGCAAGGACCTCGCCAAGGTCGTCCACAAGCGTGCCGAGGAGGCCCGGGTGGAGATCCGCAACCACCGCCGTGACGCCACCGACGACCTGCGCAAGCAGGAGAAGGACGGCTCGCATCGGTGCCGATGAGGCGCGCCGCGAGCAGGACCGGATCGAGAAGCTGACCCACCACTGGATCGACCAGGTCGACCGGGTCGCCAAGGCCAAGGAGCAGGAGATCATGGAGGTCTGATGGCCTCCATCCCGGGCGTCCTCGCAGCGCGTCCCCCAGCCCGTGGGACGACGATCCGTCGACGTCCGAGCGAGGATGTCGACCGGGCGCCCGCGGCATGTCGCGCATCATCATGGACGGCAACCGCCGCTGGGCGCGCGAGCGCGGCGTGCCCGAGACCCAGGGTCACGCGGCCGGCGTCGAGGCGGTGCGGCCCATCGTGGAGCGCGCCCAGCAGCGTGGCGTCGAGGTGCTCTCCATCTACGCCTTCAGCCGCGAGAACTGGGCACGCGCCAGCGAGGAGGTGGAGATGCTCTTCGCGCTGCTCGATGCCGCCATCCGCGACTACACCCCCGACCTGGTCCGGCAGGGCGTGCGCGGTCCGGCTTGCTGGGCCGCATGTCGGAGCTGCGCGGTCCGACCCGGGCGTCCATCGAGGAGGCACTGGCACGCAGACCGCCGGGGGCACCCGGATGACCCTCAACGTCGCGTTCAACTACTCCGGCCGGACGGAGATCGTGGACGCGGTACGGCGCTGCCTTCGGGACGGGATCCCGGCCGACGTCGGTCGACGAGTCGACCATCGAGCAGCGCCTGTACACCGCGGACCTGCCCGAGGTGGACCTGCTCATCCGGACCGGCGGTGACCAGCGCATCAGCAACTTCCTGCTGTGGCAGGCGGCGTACGCGGAGCTGTACTTCTGCGACCGCTACTGGCCCGACTTCGACCCCGACGCATTCGACGCGGCGCTCGCGGAGTACACCCGCCGCTCTCGCCGCTTCGGTCGCTAGGGTCCAGTCGGCATGCAGCAGCGGCTCATCAGCGCGGCCGTGATGGTGCCCATCGTGCTCGTGGTGTTCCTGCTCGGCCAGCCCTGGCTGACCCTCGGCCTGGCCGTCGTCGCCGGGCTCGCGGCGTCTGGAGGCCGCGCGCCTGCTGCGTGCCGCGGGGCTTCCGGTGGAGCGCGCCCTGGTCGTCGTCGTGCCGCCCATCGCGGTCCTGGGCATGGGCTGGGGCGGCGCGCCGGAGGGCGCGGCCATCACGTTCGTGGCCGCGGCGATCGTCGTCGCGGCCATGGTCGCATTCCGTGAGCCGGATGTCCGCGACGGCTTCCTGGCCTGGGCCGGGACGGCATTCGGGGCGCTGTACGTTTCGCTGCTCGCGTTCGCCGCGGGCATCCTCGCCATCGCGCCCGGCGATCCCCGTCGGACGCGCCGCTGCACGGGGTGCTGAGCGCCGGCCAGGTCTGGCTGCTGGTGCTGCTGGTCACGGTCTGGAGCTTCGACAGCTTCGCCTACCTCGCCGGGCCGGACCTTCAAGCGAGGCCAGTTCCTCAACCACATCTCGCCCAACAAGACCTGGAGCGGCGTCATCGGCGGCACGGTGGCGGCGATCATCGTGGGCGGGCCTGCTGACCTGGGCCGCCGGTGGCGGACCCATCGGCGGACTGGTGCTCGGCTTCGTCATCGCCGTCACGGCCCAGTCGGGTGACGTGGCCGAATCGATGCTCAAGCGGACGCGCGGGCGCCAAGGACTCCGGGACGCTCATCCCGGGTCACGGCGGCGTCCTCGACCGCATCGACTCGTTCCTGTTCGCGGCACCTGCCATGTTCGGCTACCTGGTCATCGTCGGGCACATCGGAACGACGATCTAGTGCCACCGCCGGGGACTGTCCGAGCGAGGCCCGGTCCGGGTCGCCGTGCTGGGCTCCACCGGCTCCATCGGTCGTCAGACCCTGGATGTGCTGCCAGCGCAGGTCCGGACGAGTTCCGGGTCATCGCCATCGCCGCGGGACGCGACGTCGAGACGTTCGCCGCCCAGCTGGTCGGCATGTCGTCCCGTCGTCGCCGCCCTGGCCGATGCCGGCGCGCGCAAGCCGCATCGGTGCCGCCCGCCGGCGTGACGCTCGACCGCGAGCCCGACGCGCTGGAACGGTTCGCGACCCGGGACGACGTGGACATGGTCATCGTGGCGACGGGCGGCATCGTGAGCCTGCGGCCGGTCCTGGCCGCACTTCGGGCGGGCAAGGTGGTCGCGACGGCCAACAAGGAGACGCTCGTGGCGGGTGGCCACCTGGTGATGCCGCTGGCGCGCGAGCTGGCCGCGGAGCGCGGCCGGCATCGATCCCGGCGACCCGATGGCCAGCCCGCTCGCCTGGGTCCGGCCCATCGACTCCGAGCACTCGGCGCTGTGGCAATCGCTGGCGGGGGAGCGGATGGCATCGGTCGCGCGCCTGCTGCTGACCGCGTCGGGTGGGCCGTTCCGCGACTGGTCCGCCGAGCGCCTCGAGCACGGCCACGCCACGGGATGCCCTGGCGCACCCGACATGGACCATGGGCGCCAAGATCACCATCGACTCGGCGACGCTCATGAACAAGGGCCTGGAGGTCATCGAGGCGCGCTGGCTGTACGATGTGGCCTACGAGCGGATCGACGTGCTCATCCACCCCCAAAGCCTCGTCCACTCGCTCGTCGAGTTCATCGACGGCTCCCTCAAGGCTCAGCTCGGACTCCCTGACATGCGCATCCCCATCCAGTACGCCCTGACGTGGCCCCGTCGCATCGCGGGTCCGGCGCCGCGGCTCGACCTGCTGGCCCATCCCCGGATGGACTTCGAGGCGCCCGACGAGGCCCGGTTCCCGGCGCTGGCCATCGCGCGCGCGGCCGGGTCGCAGCGGGTCCCGCGCGCCACGGCGGCCCTCATCAGCGCGGACGAGGTGGCGGTGGATCGCTTCCTCGAGGGCTCGCTCACCTTCCCCGGCATGGCCCGACTCGCGCGGCGCTGCGGTGGAGCGCTTCGGCGACGGGCCCGAACCCGGGGTCGATGACCTCGTCGACCTCGACGCGCAGGTCCGCGCCTGGGCCGCACGGCGCCGACCGCGATGGGCGGGTGCGCCGCGCATGATCTTCGACGGGCTCATCAACATCGTCCTGCTGCTGGTCATCCTGGTGGCTGCTCGTGGTGCTCCACGAGTTCGGTCACTTCGCGATGGCACGCGTCGCCGGCGTGCGGGTCCACGAGTTCGGCATCGGGTTCCCGCCTCGCGCGCGCATCCTGCATCGCGGCCAGGAGACCGTGTACACCCTCAACTGGCTGCCCATCGGCGGCTTCGTGCGCCTGGAGGGGGAGGAGGGCGTCTCGACCGACCCGCGCGCGTTCGCCAACCAGCGACTGCGCACGCGGGTCGTCATCCTGCTCGCGGGCGTGGTCATGAACTTCCTGCTGGCGTGGCTCATCTTCTCGCTCATCGCGGGTCTCGCCGATCCGGTCGCGAACGTCCGTGTCGGTCGGTGTCCAGCCGGACTCGCCGGCGGCCAGCGCCGGTCTCGTGGGTGGCGTGCCAGATCGGACCAGCGATGACGGCACACGCCGCTCTACGACGAGTCGGGTGACCTCATCCTCGCCATCGACGGCCAGCGGTTCCCGGTGTTCGCGGACCTGCTGGCGGATGCGCCGCTGGCGTACCTGCGGGCGCACGCCGGCCAGCAGGTCATCCTGACCGTGCGTCACCCCGATGGCACCGTGTCGGACGTGCCGGTGACCCTGCGCTCGCAGGCCGAGCGTCGACAAGGGCGCCCTCGGCATCGGCGTCCAGAGCCCGGCACCACCGAGGACGTCCAGCGGGCGCCGCTCGACGCGATCGCCGTCGGCTTCCAGCGGACCGTGGACGCGTCGACGCTCATCCTCCGGGGTCTCCAGGACCTCGTGCGCAACCTCGCCAACCCGCCGGTCCAGGGACCGGTGGGCATGGTCGACACCGTCGGATCGTTCCGGACCCAGCTGCCGCCGGTCTACCTGTTGTGGCTCATCGGCGTGCTGTCGGCGAACCTCGCCGTCGTCAACGCGCTGCCGCTGCCGCCGCTCGACGGTGGCCGGGTGCTGATGGCGCTCGCTCGGGCGGTTCGTCGGCAAGCGGCTGACCCCGCAGCTGGAGCGCGGCGTGTATCTCGCCGGCTGGGTGGGCCTGATGGCCTTCCTCGTCTGGATCACCATGTTCGACGTCCGGCGCCTGGTCGGCGGATGAACGGTCGCGTCTCCGGCGCGCGAGCGCCGGCGCACCGTCACGCTGTGGACGTCGGCGGGCGTCCTCGTCGGTTCGGACGCACCCGGTCGTCGTCCAGTCGATGACCAACACCGACACCGCCGACGCGGACGCGACCGCGCTCCAGGTCGCGGCGCTCGCCCACGCCGGCTCCGAGCTGGTGCGCGTCACGGTCAACAACGATGCCGCCGCCGCCGCGGTGCCCGGTCATCCGGCGCAAGCTGGACGACCTGGGCATCGGCGTGCCGCTCGTCGGTGACTTCCACTACAACGGCCACCAGCTGCTGGTGGAGTACCCGGATATGGCGCGGACGCTGGCCAAGTACCGCATCAACCCGGGCAACGTGGGCGCCAAGCGTCACGACGAGCACTTCGCGACCATCGTCCGGGTCGCCATGGAGCACGGCAAGCCGGTGCGTATCGGCGTCAACTGGGGCTCGCTCGACCAGGCGCTGCTGACGGAGCTGATGGACGCGAATGCCCGGTCCGCCGATCCCCGCGGACGCGCGCGACGTGATGATCGAGGCGATGCTCCAGTCCGCGCTCCGGTCGGCGGAGCTGGCGGAGGCGACCGGACTTGGCCATGACCGGATCATCCTGAGCGCCAAGGTCAGCGGCGTGCGCGACCTCGTCGATGTCTACCGGCAGCTCGCGGCCCGCTGTGACTATCCGCTCCACCTGGGCCTGACCGAGGCGGGCATGGGCATGAAGGGCATCGTGGCCTCGACCGCGGGCCTGTCGATCCTGCTCGACGAGGGCATCGGCGACACCATCCGGGTCTCGCTCACCCCGCGGCCGGGCGGCGACCGCACCGAGGAGGTGCTCGGTCGCGCAGCAGGTGCTCCAGTCCCTGGGCATGCGCTCGTTCCTGCCCCAGGTGTCCGCGTGCCCCGGCTGCGGCCGCACCACGAGCACGTTCTTCCAGGTCATGGCGGAGCGCATCACGGGCTACATCGCGGACCAGATGCCGGTCTGGGCGTCGCGCTACCCGGGTGTCGAGGAGATGAACGTCGCGGTCATGGGCTGCGTCGTCAACGGCCCGGGCGAGTCCAAGCACGCGAACATCGGCATCTCGCTGCCGGGCACGTTCGAGGAGCCGGTCGCGCCCGTGTTCGTGGACGGCGCGCTGCGCACCACGCTCCGCGGCGAGGGCCTCGTGGACGAGTTCATCACCATCCTCGACGACTACGTCGAGCGGCGCTACGGCCGACGGCCGCCCCAGCGCTGTGACGTGACCAGCAGTCGCAGCCGACGCGCGCAGCCGTGGCACCGCCGATGCCCGACCACCGACGGCTGCCCAGGCATCGCCGCCGACGCGTCGCGTCCGTTCCGCGACCGGGTCGACGGATCATCCCATCGGCCTGCTCATGGCGGTCGCCGTCGCGGCCATCACCGCCACCCTGGCCGTCGTCGTGCCGCTCGTCCAGCTGACCCAGGACAACCGCGTGTCCGCGGTCGAGAACCAGATGCAGCAGGACCGGACGGAGCATGCCGCCGCGATCGCGGCGCTCCAGGCCCAGCTGGACGACCTGCGGCGCGAAGTCCGAGCAGCAGCTCGCCGACGAGCGGACCCGCACCCAGGCGCGCATCGACGAGCTCGACCGCAGCCTGTCGAGCATCCATCGGACGCTCGGCACCGAGCACCCAGGACTACGACGTGAGCACGCTCGTGGTCGACCCGACGGACGTCAGCTCGCTGCCGGCGACCTCCACCTTCTTCCCTGAGACCGGTTCTACGGCCTCGATGTCGCCCAGTCGACCGGCTGGACGTACGAGGTCGCGTCCGAGCTGCAGCTGACCGCGGAGGTCCTGGGCGTCGACGGAGGACGCAGCTGCGCGCCAGCGCCACGCCCGCCCAGGTCGACGCCTGACCCGGTTCCCCGTCCACGTCTGGCGGTACGGCCCCGACCGTGTCGTCAGCTACGTCGACCCGGCGACCGGGCACGACGACCGAGCTGCATCCACGGACCCAGGCATGGGTCCAGCGCGTGACCCAGGACGACTACCTGTCGCTCATCCAGCGGTCGGTGCCGAGCCCGCAGCCGAGCGGCTCGACGGTCGCGGAGTCCGTCCGGGACGGCTTCGAGAGCGACCCGGCCGGCTGGGTGCTCCAGGACCAGCTGGTCGTCGGAGATCGCCGGTGCCGGCAGCCTGCGGCCGCGCATCGACTCGCTCCAGAAGCGCGACGACCTCGCATATGCCCGGGTCGAGACGGTGCTGCCCGATGTCGCAGTCGGCGGCCAGCATCTCGCCGAGTACTACTGGGACCGGGAGTGGTTCATCGTGCGCACCGACCAGGACCTGTACCTGGTCAAGCTGTTCGTCGCCGACGACGACCACCGCTCGCCCGACTACGGCGCCCTGAGCGCCTGGCTGGACCAGCTGCGCATCCTGGGTTCCTGAGGCCGGACTCGACCGGCTTGCCGACGCCGGCAGCCGCGGCCAGGTCGGCCTTTGGGCGGCGTCTCGGGTACATCGCGTCGCTTGGCGCCCGGTCGCCGGCTCCGTGACCGGCGCATCGACGCGATGCCGGCTGCGATCCAGCGCGCCGGCTGGTCTGCCGGCTCCGGTGTCCGTGGCGTGCGCTCTGGCCCGGATGAGCGTGCCCGAGCGCCCGTTCGCTGGCCCGGTCCCGGTGGGCGTGCCCGGCGCTGGGTCATGCGCGCCCGGCTCCTGACGATCATGCACCCGCAGGATATTGGTCCGCGCCTCGATGCGGGCGAACGGGCTCGGAGGGCGGCCAGCGCTACCAGGTCGTGCCAGCCAGCGACTGGGTGGCATGCGTGGCAGGATCGATGCCGATCGGGACCCGACGAGCCTGCCGAACATCCCGGCGGATGCATGGATGACAAGATCCAACGGTCCACCGGCATCGAGTCCTCGCTGGTGGGCCGTCGGCATCGATCCTCGCTGGTGGCCACCGGCATCGAGCCGCTTGCCGGCTCGAGCCCGCTGCCACCGACATCGAGTCGTCGACGTCACGTGCGATCCGCATCTGCACTGCGCCCGACGTGCGCGACCCTGCGTTACGATACCGGCCCCGTCCCACAGGAGACCCTGAGCGCGCATGTCCAAGGCCGGTTTCGTCAGCAGCATCGCCCGCCAGTCGGAGGACTTCCCCGGCTGGTACAACGACGTGGTCCTCAAGGCGCAGCTGGCGGACTACTCCCCGGTGCGCGGCTGCATGATCATCCGGCCGTACGGCTACGCCATCTGGGAATCGATGCGCGACGAGCTGGACCGGCACATCAAGCGCACCGGCCACAGCAACGTCTACTTCCCGCTGTTCGTGCCCAAGTCGCTGCTGGAGAAGGAAGCCGAGCACGTCGAGGGCTTCAACCCCCAGGTGGCCTGGGTCACCCACGCGGGCGGCAAGGAGCTGGACGAGCCGCTCGCCATCCGGCCGACGTCGGAGGCGATCATCGCGGACTCGGTCAAGGACTGGATCCAGTCCTACCGGGACCTGCCGCTGCTCATGAACCTGTGGAACAACGTCGTCCGCTGGGAGCTGCGCACGCGCCTGTTCCTGCGCACCACCGAGTTCCTGTGGCAGGAGGCGCACACGTTCCACGCCACGGAGGAGGAGGCTGCGGACGAGGTCGCCACCGGTCTCGAGGCCTACCGCGCGGTCGCCGAGGACTGGCTGGCCATCCCGGTCATCCGGGGCCGCAAGAGTCCCGCCGAGACGTTCCCGGGTGCCATCTACACCCACGCCATCGAAGCCATGATGCGCGACACCAAGGCGCTCCAGGCGGGCACCAGCCACATGCTCGGCCAGAACTTCTCGCAAGGCCGCCGGCATCGACTTCCTGGACCGGGACAACCTGCGCAAGAACCCCTGGGGCACGTCGTGGGGCTTCTCGACGCGCATGGTGGGCGCCACGATCATGGCCCACGGCGACGACTCGGGGCTGGTGCTGCCGCCCAACGTCGCCCCCACGCAGCTGGTCATCGTGCCCATCTTCCGGACCGAGGAGGACCGGGTCGCGGTGGCGGGCGCCATCGAGCGCCTGGAGGCGTGCGTTGGGTGACGTCCAGACCGCGTCCGGTCCGCTGCGCTACAAGGTCGACTGGCGCGACGGATCGCCGGGCTTCAAGTTCAACCACTGGGAGCTGCGGGGCGTGCCGCTGCGGCTGGAGATCGGCCCGCGCGATGTCGCGGCCGGTCAGGGGGTCATCGTCCGTCGCCTGGACCGGGCCAAGGAGACGCTCGCCGCTCGATGCCATCGCGGCCGACCTGCCGGTCGTCTGGCCGCCTACCAGGCCGATGTCTTCCAGCGCGCGCTCGACTTCCGGGCCGCCAACACCCACGCGGTGGACACCTACGACGGACTTCACGGCGCGTGATCGACGGCCCGGGTGGCTTCCTGATGGCACCCTGGTGCGGCTCGGCCGAGTGCGAGCAGCAGGTCAACGCCGACACGGGTGCCACCATCCGCTGCATCCCGTTCGACTCGCCCGACGAGCCGGGCGCGTGCGTCGTGGACGGCCGGCCGTCCGAGCGCCGGGTGCTGTTCGCGCGGGCGTACTGACCGCAGCGCGCCGGCGCCCGGTCGCGCGCGACGCGACATCGGAGCGTCGCGTCGCTGAGCGGTCGACCACGCCGACGGCGTCGCTGAGCGGCCGAACGACGTCGGAGTCGACTGCGAGTCGGGCCAGTCGCGATCGCCGCTGGCTTCCGTCACCGCCGGGTCGAGCTCGTCAGGCGGCAGGGCTCGAGGCCCGGCACCGTCGGCGACGAGGGACCGACGGGACGCCAGGCGTCCCGACCGCGCAGGACCGCCCGGCCGGAGCGTGCGCCGGTGTATACTGCCGCGACTACAGTGTCCGGCCGCCTGTCGAACGTGGGTGACCCCCACGTTCTTTCATGGCCGGGACCTGGATCGAACCTTGACAAGCGCACGGAGGGGCACATGAACCGAGACTTCATCGGCGCCCTCCTCCAGCTCAATGCCGAGAAGGGCGTTCCCCGGGAACAGCTCGTCCACACCATCGAGGACGCCATCCAGTCGGCGTACCGGCGGGTGGCGCCCGGCTACGAGGACGTCCACGTCAGGATCGACGGCGACACCGGCAAGATGCGCGTGTTCCGCGCCCGGATCGTCGCGTCCGAGGTGGAGGACCCGGCCACCGAGTGGAACCTGGATGAGGCCCACGCGCACCAGCCCGACGCCGAGCTGGGCGACCTCGTGGAGTACGAGGAGCTCGACCCGGAGCACTTCGGGCGTGTCGGCGCGCAGATCGCGGGCCAGGTCGTCCGCCAGCGGCTGCGTGAGGCCGAGCGGGAGAACCTGTTCGACGAGTTCGCCCATCGCGACAGCGAGATCATCACGGGCACCGTCAGCCGGGTGGAGCCGCGGGGCGTGATCCTGGACCTGGGCAAGGCGGAGGCCGTGCTGCCCACCACGGACCAGTCGGCGACCGAGCACTACCGCATCGGCCAGCACGTCAAGGCGTTCGTGATGGAGGTCCGCCGGACCACCCGCGGACCGCTCATCTACGTCAGCCGCACCCACAAGAACTTCCTGCGTCGCCTGTTCGAGCTCGAGGTCCCGGAGATCCACGCCGGCACGGTGGAGATCAAGGCCATCGCCCGCGAGGCCGGCAGCCGCAGCAAGATCGCCGTGTCCAGTCGCCAGGAGGGTCTCGACCCGGTCGGGCGCCACGGTCGGCCAGCGGGGCGGCCGCGTCCAGTCCGTCGTCGCCGAGCTGGGCGGCGAGAAGATCGACGTCATCCCGTGGTCGGACGACCCGGCGACGTTCGTCGCCAACGCGCTGTCGCCGGCCCAGGTGGTGGGCGTCGAGATCGACGAGGAGAACCGGATCGCCGTCGGTCACCGTGCCCGAGCGGATGCTCTCCCTGGCCATCGGCCGCGAGGGCCAGAACGCACGCCTGGCGGCCAAGCTGACGGGCTGGCGCATCGACATCCGGAGCGACCAGGCACCGTCCCAAGGGCGCCGACGCCCGAGCGCGGGGTCAGCGAGCCGACGAGGCCGCCGGGCCGCGCCGAGGCGCGGTCGATGCAGTCGACGTGGTCGCCGGATGACGCCCGGGCGGCCAGGCGACGAGCCCGTCACGACGGAGGTGGCGTCGTAGGCGCCACGGCCGCCGCCGCGCGCGGCGCATCCCGGTCCGCACCTGCGTCGCGTGCCGCACGGAACGAGCGCAGCGTGACCTGGTGCGCATCGTCCGCACGCCCGACCGGCGACGTGATCATCGACCTGACCGGTCGGCTGCCGGGCGGGGCGCCTACCTGTGCGCCGACGGCGCCTGCTGGCAGACGGCCCTCAAGCGATCGGCCCTGCAACGGGCCCTTGGCACATCCATCCCCGCCGAGCTGCAGGAGCGGCTCGAGCACGGCGACCTCGTGTCGCTCCACGGAGGTCAACATGGCTCGTAGTCGAAGCGGGACGCGCAACACGCGCGGCCCCCGGAAGCCCCCGCGTCGCCCGGACGGCGCCGCATGAGAGCGCCGTCCAGACGGTCGATCCCGCGGCCCGCGGCAGCATCGACATCCCGTCGTCGATCATGGTCAAGGAGCTCGCCGAGCTCCTGGGCGTGAACCCCGCGGACATCATCCGGGAGCTCATCAAGAGCGGCATCTTCGCGAGCATCAACCAGGTCATCGACCGCGACACCGCCACGCTCGTGACCAACGAGCTGGGCTACGAGGTCGCCGAGCCGAGCCTGACCGAATCGACCATCGAGGCGTCCGGCGAGGCGCGCCGAGGGCGAGGACGCCAAGGACGTCATCATCGGCGAGGACGACGACCCGGCGAACCTCGTCGTCGCGGGCGCCCATCGTGACCGTCATGGGCCACGTGGACCACGGCAAGACCAGCCTCCTGGACGCCATCCGCAAGAGCGCGGTCGCGGCCGGCGAGCGGGGCGGCATCACCCAGCACGTCGGTGCCAGCGAGGCGGAGCACAACGGGCGGCGCATCGTGTTCCTGGACACCCCGGGTCACGAGGCGTTCACCGCGATGCGTGCCCGCGGCGCGCGGGTCACGGACATCGCGGTCCTCGTGGTCGCGGCGGACGACGGCGTGATGCCCCAGACCGCGGAGGCCATCGACCACGCGCGTGCCGCGAACGTGCCCATCGTCATCGCGCTCAACAAGATCGACAAGCCGGACTCCAACCCGGAGCGGGTCAAGACCGAGCTGTCGGAGCGCAACGTCATCGTGGAGGACTACGGCGGCGACGTGCCCATGGTCCCCGTGAGCGCCAAGACCGGCCAGGGCATCGACGACCTGCTGGAGACCATCCTCATCACCTCGGACGCCCTGGTCGACCCCAAGGCCGACCCCAAGCGCAAGGCCATCGGCACCGTCGTCGAGGCGGAGCTGGACAAGGGCCGTGGCGCCGTCGCCACCGTGCTGGTCCAGACCGGCACGCTGCGCATCGGCGACATCGTGGTCGTGGGCGAGACCTACGGTCGCGTGCGCGCCATGGAGGACACGCTCGGCAAGCGCATCACCAAGGCCGGTCCGTCGACGCCGGTCGTCGCTGCTGGGCCTGGGCGAGGTGCCCGCGGCCGGTGACGTGCTGCGCGTGGTGGAGGACGAGAAGATCGCCCGCGAGCATGGTCGAGGAGCGCCGCGCGGCCCAGACCACGCGCCCCGAGGGCCACGGCCGGGCGACGCTGGAGGACCTGTATCGCCAGATCCAGGCCGGCCAGACCAAGGAGCTGCGCATCATCCTCAAGGCGGATGTGCAGGGCTCGCTGGGTGCCATCGCGCACGCGCTCGACCAGCTCCAGACCGACGAGGTCAAGATCAACGTCCTGCGCCAGGGCGCGGGCGACATCACCGACAACGACATCCTGCTCGCCTCGGCGTCGGATGCCGTGGTGGTCGGCTTCAACACCAAGCTCGATCCGGCGGCGCGCCGCACCGCGGAGGCCGAGGGCGTCGAGGTCCGGCTGTACGACATCATCTATCGCCTGACCGAGGACATGGACGCCGCCCTCAAGGGCATGCTCGAGCCCGAGGAGCGGGAGGTCGTCGAGGGTCGCGCGGAGGTGCGCCAGATCTTCCGGTCGGGCAAGAGCACGGTCATCGCGGGCAGCTATGTCACGGACGGCCGGATCATCCGTGGGCCCGCCCGGGTCTACCGGAACGGCAAGCTGGTGACCACCGACCGCATCGAGTCGCTGCGCCGCTTCCGGGACGACGTCCGGGAGGTGGCCACGGGCTACGAGTGCGGCATCGGCCTCGCGAACTACTCCGGACCTCGAGGAAGGCGACATCATCGAGAGCTTCAGCCAGCAGACCGTGTCCCGCGCCGCGAGCTAGGCGGACCGTCGCGGCATGAGTCAACGCACGGAGCGGCTCGACGAGCTGCTGCGCGAGGAGATCAGCGCCATCATCGCGCGCGAGATCGCGGATCCGCGCATCGGGTTCGTGACCGTGACCAAGGTGGACGTCGACCGCGAGCTGAGCCACGCCAACGTGTGGGTCTCGGTCATCGGTGACGCAGCCGACCCGTCGGGTCGGCGGTGCGGGCGCTGGGCCGGGCGATGCCGTTCGTGCGGCATCGGCTGGGCGACCTGCGCCTGAAGCGCATCCCGGAGCTGCACCTGCGCGAGGACGACTCGGCGGAGCGTGGCACCCGCGTGCTCCAGATCCTCGACGACCTGGAGCAGGGCACGGAGACAGCCGCCGCGCGACGGGCGGCGAGGCGTTGCCGGCGCCGGCGCCGATGCGGGGCGTCCCGGAGCCGCGCGGCGCGCCAGGACCGCCGCGCGGCCGGCGCCGGCAGGCGGTGGCAAGGGCGCCGACGGGTGGGCCGTGTGGCGGCTGACCCGGCGCTGGTGTCGCTGACGCCCGGCCGACCTCGCGACGGTGCCCGCAGGCGGTCGTGGATCGGCTGCGGGGCGCCTCGGCGATCCTCGCCATCGGCCACGAGAGCCCCGATCCCGATGCCTTCGGCTTCGCGCTCGCCATCGCGCTCGCCGTGGAGCATCTGGGCGCCCGGGCGACCGTGCGTCAGCAGCGATCCGGTGCCCGCGATGTACGGCTTCATGCCCCACATCGACCGCGTCCGCGCCGAGCCCGACCCGGACGTGGCGTACGACCTCATCGTGGTCGGCGACTCGGGCGAGCTGTCGCCGTGTCGGCCGGGTCGCCCAGGAGCACGCCGAGCTGTTCGGCCGGGTGCCCATCCTGGTCATCGACCATCACGCCTCCAACACCGGCTTCGGCGCCGTGGACTGGATCGACCCGGACGGCGGCCGCCACCTGCGAGATGGTCGCCCTGCTGCTGCCGCGCCTGGGCGTGCCGTTCGATGCCGCGGACGGCGCCATCGCGGCCGACCTGATGGCGGGCATCGTCGGCGACACCGCCACGTTCCAGCACCCCAACGCCACGCCGCGGACGCTGCGAGTGGCGAGCGAGCTGCGTGGCCGCCGGAGCGCCGCTCGCGGACATCGCGCGGCTGCTCTACCGCACCAAGCCCAACGCCCAGCTGCAGCTGTTCGGCATCGTGCTGTCGCGGCTGGAGACCGCGCGCGGACGGCCGGCTCGTCTGGGCGACGCTGGAGCCGGCCGACCTGGCACGGCTGCGGGTGCGGTGCTCGAGCTGTCCGAGGGCATCATCGACCTGCTGGCCCAGTCGAGCTCCGCCGAGGTGGCCATCCTGTTCCGGGACCTGGGCGACCGGACCCGGATCAGCACCCGGACCCGCGAAGGCGGCGTGGACGCCATCGTGCTCACCGCGCGCGTTCGGTGGGGGAGGGCATGCGCGGGCTGCCGGTGCGACCGTCGAGCTGCCCATCGGCCCGGCACGCGCGGCGGTCCTGGGCGAGGCGACCCGGCTCATCGCGCGATGCCGCACGCTGTGGCCGGCGACGCTGATGGCCGACCGCAGCCACGCCCGGTGGCCCGGACGGCATCCTCGTCGTGGACAAGCCCATCGGGCCCACGTCCCATGACGTGGTGGCCATCGTGCGCCGGCTGTCCGGTGTCCGGCGTGTCGGCCACGGCGGCACGCTCGACCCGTTCGCGGCGGGCGTCCTGCCCGTGTTCCTGGGGCGCGCCACGCGCATGGTCGAGTACCACCTCGCGCGACGAGAAGGCCTACCGCGCCGTGATGGTGTTCGGAGCCACGCTCCACGACCGATGACCTCGACGGCGAGCTGACGCCCGACCGATGGGCCGGCCCCCGACGCGCGGCTGCCGTCGAGGCGGCGCTGGGCGCGCTTCGGGGCGTCATCGAGCAGACGCCGCCCGATCTACTCCGCGGTGCGCATCGGCGGCCGTCACGCCTACGACCTGGCGCGCCACGGCGAGACGCCGGAGCTCAAGTCGCGCACCGTGACCATCCAGCCAGATCGACGTCGTCGGACTGGGACGCCGCCGATCCGGAGCGCCCGGCGGCGACCGTGGAGCTGCGCTGCTCGGCGGGGACCTACGTCCGCGCCATCGCCCGGGACGCGGGTGCGGCGCTGGGCACCGGCGCCTACCTGGGGGCGCTCGTGCGGACCGCGAGCGGACCGTTCCGGCGCGAGGCGTCGCATCCGCTCGACGAGGTGCGTGAGCGCCTCGTCGTCGGGTCGCGTCGCGGAGCTGCTGCTGCCCGCGGACGCGGGCTCGATGCGTACCCCGAGGTGCGTGTCGACGCCGAGGGCCTGGCGGGCCTCGTCGCGCGGCCAGGTCGTGCGCGCCGCGGGGCGTGACCCTGCCGATGCCCGGGCCCGCCGGCCTGGTGCGGGTCATGGCGCCCGATGGCCGGCTCGCCGCGATGGCCCGCGTCGATGGCGGTCGGCTGCATCCGGAGAAGGTGTTCCTGGAACCGCCGGCCGCGGCCGGCGCGCCAGTCCGCGGCTGACCATGGTCCGGCTGCTGGACGACATCGACGACATCCCGGCGGGCCTGCGGTTCGTGGCCACCGTGGGCGTGTTCGACGGCGTCCACCTGGGTCATGTGCACGTGCTGGAGGCGCTGCGCGTCACTCGCCGCGCGACTGCCGGGCGGTGCCCATCGCCATCACCTTCGAGCCGCATCCCCAGGCGGTCGTCACGGGACGGGCGCCCGACCTCATCTGCGATCCCGGACGAGAAGCTGGCGCGCATGGGCGATGCGGGCGCCGAGGTCGTGGTCGTGCAGCGCTTCGACGAGGCGTTCCGGTCGCAGACCGCGGAGGAGTTCCTGGAGCGCCTGGGCCGTGGTCGCGACCTGGCGGGGCTGGTCATGTCCGCCGAATCGGCGTTCGGCCGTGACCGGCAGGGCACCATCGACACGGTCCGGCGCCTGGCGGCGCGGGATGGCTGGCGGCTGGTCGAGGTGGACACCCTGGAGGTCGACGGCGCCCGGGTGTCGAGCGGCCGCATCCGGGAGCTGGTCGCGGCAGGTGACCTCGACGGCGCCGCTGCGGCTGCTGGGCCGTCGGTACGCGTCAGCGGCAGTGTCGCGGTGTCGACCCTGGCTTCCGTGCCGCTGCAGCCGGTGCCGCCTACGCGATGCCGCCGGCGGGCGAGTACGAGGTCACGGTCTCGAACGGACCGTGGGCGGCATGACGGGACGCGGACCCGCCCGGATCGACGCGCTCGGTGGTGTAGCCATGTCCGGGACCGATGGCACCGGGACCGGGGCCCGTCCGGGCGAGTTCTGGACCTGTCGGAGCGGTCGTGGTTCCGCGATCGATCGTCACCATCGGCGAACGGCAGCGGTCTTCGGACGCTGTCCGGCTCGTGATCGGTCCCGAGGGTACGTCCTCACCATCGGGCGAAGGAACGTCGGTCTGGTACTTCGGGCGGGCGATCGCTCGCAGCGGCCACGGTCGCTCCGATGACGAGTCGTCCGCACCTCACGGCCCGGCCGCAGTCGGGGGTGGCCGCGCCGAGACCGGCACGTTCGGGCACTTCCGGGCCCTGTGCTAGACTCCGCGGCGACTATCGAAGGAAATGGACGGTTGGAGGACCTTGTGCCGCTCACGCGGGAAACGAAGGAAGGCATCATCACGGAGCACGGCACCCACGAGGGTGACACCGGCTCCCCGGAGGTCCAGGTCGCTCTGCTGACGGAGCGCATCACCGGCCTCACGGAGCATCTGCGTGCCTTCCCGAAGGATCATCACTCGCGCCGCGGCCTGCTCAAGCTCGTTGGCCAGCGTCGCCGACTCCTCGCATATCTGATGCGCAAGGACAACGCCCGGTATCGCGCCGTCATCAGCCGGCTGGGCCTGCGCCGCTAGCGCGCACGCCCATCGGCGGCGGCAGCGTGCCGTCGCGCGATCACGCTGCCAGCGCACCAACGCGGCCAGCGTCCGAGGGGCGTGCCGCGAAGCGACAAGCCAGGGTCCGTCATCCCTCCCCGTGGAGGACACATGCCGGTTACCACACTGACCGCCGAGTTCGGCGGTCGCACCCTCACCATCGAGACGGGCAGGCTTGCCCGGCTGGCGGGGGGCTCCGTCACCATCCGCTACGGTGACACGCATGCTGCTGGGCACAGCGAACCGCTCCGAACCCCGACCCGGGCTGGACTTCTTCCCGCTCACGGTCGACTTCGAGGAGCGGATGTACGCCGCGGGCAAGATCCCGGGCGGCTTCATCAAGCGCGAGTCGCGGCCGTCCGAGGCCGCCATCCTCGCGGCGCGCCTGACGGACCGGCCCATCCGCCCGCTGTTCCCCGAGGGCTACAAGGACGACGTCCAGATCGTGCTCACGGTGCTGTCCACCGACCAGCAGAACGACCCGGACATCCTGGGCACCATCGCCGCGTCCGCCGCGCTGACCATCAGCGAGATCCCGTTCCTGGGCCCCATCGGTGCCGTCCGCGTCGGGCGCATCGACGGCGAGTTCGTGGTCAACCCCACGTACGCCCAGCTCAAGGAGTCCGAGCTCGACCTGGTCGTCTCCGGCACCCGCGACGCGATCATGATGGTCGAGGCCGGCGCCAAGCTGCTGACCGAGGACGTGATGGCGGAGGCCATCCTGTTCGGTCATCGCTCGCTCCAGCCGGTCATCGACCTCCAGGAGCAGCTCCGGGCACAGGTCGGCAAGAAGAAGCGCATCCCGTTCATCGAGCCCGCCACGGACTCGGTCATCGACTTCGTGGATGCGGTCGCGCGCCGAGCAGCCGTTCGTGGTGTTCGACCTCGAGACCACCAGCTGGGACGTCAAGCTGGGCCAGATCGTGGAGATCGGCGCGGTCAAGGTCCAGGGTGGCAAGGTCACCGACCGCTGGTCGACCCTGGTCAAGCCCGTCGCGGCCCATCGTCGGCGCCCAGCTGCACGGCATCACCCAGAAGGACGTCGAGAAGGCGCCCTCGGTCGACAAGGCCGTCGCGGACTTCCTCGAGTTCGCCGGTGACGCGCTCGTGGTCGGCCACAACGTCGGCTTCGACCTGGGCTTCCTGCACGCCGTGACCGACGTCCGGATCGAGCAGGGCCGCTACCTCGACACCCTCACGCTGGCCCGCGAGGCGTACCCCGACCGGGGTGCCTACAAGCTGTCCGAGCTGGCCGAGTTCTACGGCCTGCCGGCGCCGACCCATCGCGCCCTGCCGGACGCCGAGGCGACGGCCGCGCTGCTCATCCAGCTGGGCAACGACCTGCCGGCGCGGGTCAAGACGTACAAGGCCGCCGTCGCCGCGTCCATCCGCAGCCGCGTCAACGGTGGCGACGCCGCTGCCGCGGACGCCGCGCTCGAGGCCGCCAAGGTCGAGTCGGGCTTCTCCAAGGGCCTCAGCGGCCTGCTGCACAAGAAGACCGTGCGCGAGCTGGTGCTGTCCGAGGGCATCCGCATGGACGGCCGCGACGTCGACACCATCCGGCCCATCACGGTCGAGGTCGGCCTGCTGCCGCGTGCGCATGGCTCCGCGCTGTTCACGCGCGGTGACACCCAGGCGCTCACGGTGGCCACGCTCGGCCCGTCGTCCGACGTGCAGCGCATCGACACCATCGGCCCCGAGGAGTCCAAGCGCTACCTCCACCACTACAACATGCCGCCCTACAGCACCGGCGAGAACAAGCCGATGCGCGGGCCGGGTCGTCGCGAGATCGGTCATGGCGCGCTCGCCGAGCGGGCGCTCATCCCGGTGCTGCCGTCGCACGAGGAGTTCCCGTACGTCATCCGCCTCGTGAGCGAGTGCGTGACGTCCAACGGCTCGACGTCGATGGCCTCGACCTGCGGCTCGACCCTCGCGCTCATGGATGCCGGCGTGCCCATCAAGGCGCCCGTCGCCGGCGCCGCCATGGGCCTCGTGACGGAGGGTGACCGGTTCGCCGTCCTGACCGACATCCTGGGCAAGGAAGACGCCTTCGGTGACATGGACTTCAAGGTCACCGGCACCCGCGGACGGCATCACCGCGCTCCAGATGGACATCAAGGTCCAGGGCATCAACGAGGCCATCATCCGGACCGGCCTCGAGAAGGCGCGCATCGCGCGCCTGACCATCCTGGACAAGATGACCGAGGTCGTGCCCGCGCCGCGCGGCGAGATGAGCCTCGTTCGCGCCGCGCATCACGACCATCCACATCAACCCCGAGAAGATCCGCGACATCATCGGCAAGGGTGGCGCGATGATCCGCAAGATCCAGGAAGAGACCGGCACCGAGATCAACGTCGAGGACGATGGCACCGTCGAGGTGGCAGCGGCCGATGGCGAGGCTTCGCGCAAGGCCGTGGCCTGGATCGAGAGCCTGACCAAGGAGGTCGAGGTCGGTGGCCTCTACCTGGGCAAGGTCACCCGCATCATGGGCTTCGGCTGCTTCGTGGAGATCATCCCCGGCAAGGAAGGCCTCGTGCGCATCGGCGAGCTCGCCGACTACCACGTGCCGACCGTCGAGGATGTCGTCCAGGTCGGTGACGAGATCATGGTCGTGGTCATGGAGATCGACCGCCAGGGTCGGGTCAACCTGTCCCGGAAGGCCGCCATGCAGCGGCACCAGGCCAAGGCGCCCGCCTGAGCCACGGCTCGACCGGGCCGCGCAAGCCGCCTGGATATCGGCTCCCACCGACACGGCCCGTCGCCCGACGAGCCGTGTCGAACCGATGTCAGGTCGTATCATCGGGGTGCCATGATCGAACCAATCATCCGCCAGACCATGCCCATCGAGTCCGTCGACGCCCGCGGTACCCGAGCCACGCGGCCGCTGACCGTCGCCGTCGTCGGCGCGACCGGGCTGGTCGGGCCAGACCATGATGACCGTGCTCGGTGAGCGCGGCTTCCCGGTCGGCGAGCTGCGGCCGCTGGCATCGCGAGCCGATGGCCGGTCGGTCACCTTCGGTGGTCGCGAATGGCCGGTCCAGGTGGCGACCCCGGACGCGTTCGAGGGCGTGGACATCGCCCTCTTCTCCGCGGGCGGCGATGTCATCGCGGGTGCTGGCGCCCGAGGCGGCCGCCCGCGGTGCCGTGGTCATCGACAACTCCTCCCAGTGGCGCATGGAACCCGGCGTCCCGCTGGTCGTCTCCCAGGTGAACCCCGACGACGCCGCCGCACACGAGGGCATCATCGCCAACCCCAACTGCTCCACGATGCAGCTCGTGCCGCTGCTCATGGCCCTGCGTGACACGGTCGGCCTGGAGCGGGTCATCGTGGACACCTACCAGTCGGTGAGCGGCACCGGCGGCCGAGGCGGTCGCGGAGCTCGAGTGCCAGGTGCGCGCCTGGGTCGCGGGAGAGCCGCTCGATCGCGTCGGTGTACCCCCACCAGATCGCGTTCAACGTGCTGCCGGAGATCGACGTGTTCCGGGACGACGGCTACACCAAGGAGGAGTGGAAGGTCCTTGCGGAGAGCCGCAAGATCCTGCACCTGCCCGACCTGCGGGTCTCCTGCACGGCCGTGCGGGTGCCGGTCGTGGCGGCGCACTCCGAGGCGGTCCACGTCGAGACGCGCGAGCCCATCACGCCCGAGCGCGCGCCGGGAGCTGTTCGCGGCGGTGCCCGGTGTCGTGGTCGTGGACGACCCCGCGCGCGCACCGCTATCCGCTGGCCATCGATGCGGCCGGCAGCGACGACATCTTCGTGGGCCGCGTCCGTTCGGACACGTCCCTGCGATGACGGCCGGGGCCTCGCCTTCTGGGTCGTCTCGGACAACATCCGCAAGGGTGCCGCGACCAACGCGGTGCAGATCGCCGAGATCCTCGCTGGAGCGCGGGTGGCTGGAGCCGGCGTCGCGGCGAGCCGCGACGGCGGTCTGATGCCCGGCCGGTGTACCCGTCGCCCGGCGCATGGTCGGCCGGGCCGACCGG
The DNA here is from genome assembly GCA_963760625.1 of uncultured Chloroflexia bacterium. Lineage (GTDB taxonomy): Bacteria > Chloroflexota > Limnocylindria > Limnocylindrales > CSP1-4 > JAFMJV01. The sequence goes on along the minus strand of CAVXDU010000001.1, from coordinate 41,092 downwards.
GACCAGCGTGACGACCGGCCGACCGAGCGGCGGCGCTCGAGGCCATCGCCGCCGAGGTCCGCGGCTGCACCCGCTGTCGACTGTCGTCCGGTCGGACGCACGCGGTGCCGGGTGAGGGGAGCCCGGACACCGAGGTGGTGTTCGTGGGCGAGGGGCCCGGCCAGAACGAGGACCAGCAGGGCCGGCCGTTCGTGGGTGCTGCCGGTGGCCTGCTCGACCGAGCTCATCGGGTCCATCGGCTGGCAGCGAGACGAGGTGTTCATCACCAACGTCGTCAAGTGCCGCCCGCCCGGCAACCGCGACCCGGAGCCGGACGAGATGGCCGCATGTGCGCCGTTCCTGCGGACGGCAGCTGGAGGTCCTCGACCCGGCCCTCGTGGTGACGCTCGGACGCTTCTCGCTGGGCACATTCATGCCCGGAGCACGCATCGGCCAGGTGCATGGCACGATCCGCGGTCGGTCGACCCGGCCACGGGCGCCCGGGATGCGCTCGCGTTCGCGATGTACCACCCGGCCGCCGCGTTCCGCCAGTTGTCGCTCAAGGAGACGATGCGCGAGGACATGTCCCGGATACCCGGCCGCCCTCATCGCGGCGCGGGCTGGACGGGCCGAACGGCCGCTTGCCACACGTGCGATGTCGCCGCGAAGCCGGTCACGGTGCCCGATGTCGCTACCGCCGCGGCCAGGGCCGGCGATCCGGTCGCTGTCGAGCCGCGTCGCCGCCGACTTGGTCGAACCGGCCGTCCAGCGCGGCTATCGATACCACCGGCGAAGCGCCTGAGCACACGCTCGCAGACACGGCCGCATGACCCTGGCGCGAGGACTTCGCCGCCATCGACGTGCACGCCATCGCCACTGACATCCCCCCGGAGACCGACCAGATGCGACTCTTCTGATGCCCCGCCAACGACAAGCCACCGCGTCCGCGACGTCCACCGAGCCGCTGCGCATCATCCCGCTGGGTGGCGTTGGCGAGATCGGCAAGAACCTGACCGTCGTCGAGTACGGCGACGCGATCGTCGTCATCGACTGCGGGCTCGCCTTCCCCGACGAGGAGATGTTCGGCATCGACCTCGTCATCCCGGACATCACGTACCTCAAGGAACGCCGGCACAAGGTCAAGGCGTTCCTCATCACCCATGCCCACGAGGACCACGTCGGCGGCCTGCCGTACGTGCTGCCGTCCTTCCCGGGGGTGCCCGTGTACGCGTCGACCCTGGCCCGCGGCCTCCTGGGCACCAAGATCAAGGAGCACAAGCTCCGCGACAACCCGGTGCTTGCCGTTCGATCCGGGCGACACGCATCGACCTGGGCGTGTTCTCGGCCACCGCCATCCGCATCGGCCACTCCATCCCCGATGCGATGGCCATCTGCCTCAAGACGCCCCTGGGCAACATCGTCCACACGGGTGACTTCAAGTTCGACCAGACACCCGGTCGACGGCAAGGGCACCGACTTCCACGAGCTGTCGCGCCTGGGCGGCGAAGGGCGTGCTGTGCCTGCTGTCCGACTCCACCCGTGCCGAGGCTCCCGGCTGGACACCCGTCGGAGCGGACCGTGGGCGAGGCCTTCCGGGGCATCATGGAGGGCCTGCCGGGTCGGGTCATCGTGGCCACCTTCGCGAGCAACATCGCGCGCATCCAGCAGGTGTTCGATGCCGCCGGTGAGTTCGGCCGCAAGGTCGCCGTCATCGGCCGGTCCATGGAGCAGAACACCCGCATCGCGTCCGACCTGGGCTACCTCCACTGGGGTGCCGGTCAGCAGGTCCCCAAGGACCGGCTCAAGGACGTGCCCGACGGCGAGATCTGCATCGCGACCACCGGGTCCCAGGGCGAGCCCATGGCAGGCCTCGCCCGGATGGCGAACCGGGATCACCGGTTCGTGGAGATCGTGCCCGGCGACACGGTCATCGTCAGCGCCAGCCCGATCCCGGGCAACGAGGAATCGGTCGCGCGCACCATCGACAACCTGTTCAAGGTCGGCGCCAACGTCTACTACCATGCCATCCGACATGCCCACGTCTCGGGTCACGCCAGCCAGGAGGAGCTCAAGCTGATGCTCAACCTGACCAAGCCCACGAGCTTCATCCCGGTCCATGGCGAGTTCCGGATGCTGGTCCAGCACGGCCGCATCGCGAGCGAGATGGGTGTCTCTGCCGAGAACATCTTCATCATCGAGAACGGGCAGCCCATCGAGTTCTTCCCCGATGGCCGCGTCCGGCGCGGCACGCCCATCGAGGCAGGTCGGGTGTTCGTCGACGGCCTGTCGGTGGGCGAGGTCGGAGACGTGGTGCTGCGCGACCGGCGGGCCCTCGCGAACGACGGCATGTTCCTCATCGTGGTCACCGTGGACAAGCAGACCGGCAGCCTCGTCGGCCCACCGGAGATCGTCACCCGCGGCTTCGTCGGCACGCCCGAGCCGTGCGCTCATCGCGGGTGCCACGCAGCGGGTGACCAAGGTGCTCGCAGGACCGGGCGACCGGCACAGCGAGATCGGGCTGCTCAAGGCGCAGATCAAGGACAGCCTGTCGCAGTACCTGTACGACCAGACCCGGCGGCGTCCGATGGTGCTGCCGGTGGTGGTCGAGGTCTGATGGCCTCGAGCGGCAAGGGGGGCCGCAGCTCCTCGCTCGCGGACGACCAGCTCGCGCGCCGCGACCCGGTCCCGGACGAGCCCGAACGCGCCCCGGACCGCCCGGGCGCCACTGATGGCACCCGGCACGGTGCGCTCCATCGTGGGCATCGTGCTCCTGGTCGCTCGGCGGTGTGACGCTGCTGGCGCTGTTCCTCGGCGGCCAGGGACTGTTCGGCCAGTTCGTGACCGACGTCCTGCGGCCGTCGTTCGGCCAGGGCGCCTGGCTGCTGGGCGTGCTGCTCATCGTCGCGGGCGTGATGGTCGAGCGGTCGGCAACGGTCCACAGCGGCTGGGTCGGTGATGACCCTCGGCGGCGTCCTGGTGTTCCTGGCGGGGGAGGGGCTCATCCACCTCATCTCGGGCCGCGACGGCGACACCAGCTGACCTGAGCGCGGGTGGCGGCAGCATCGGCCAGGGGCTGTCGCACGCGCTCACCGACCTGGTGGGCGCGCCGGGTGCGTTCCTGGTGCTCGTGGGCCTCGTCGTCGTCGGGCATCCTGCTGATGTTCGGCCTGACCCTGCGGGCGCTGCTGCAGCCGGTCTCGACCGGGCGGCAAGGCGGTCGCCAGCGCCACCAGCGCGACCGTGGCAGCCAGGTGTCACCGCGGCCAGGACGCGTGCCCCGGCGTCGCCCGCGGACGGGCCGTGGCCGCCGCCGCGAGCGCGACCTCCCGCCGCTCGATGCGGGGTCGGCCCAAGCCGGACACGGCCGAGCCCGACCGGCCGACGAGCCGCTGGTGCTGCCGGTGCCCGACGCCCAGCCCGGCGCCGCTGAGCCAGACGGTCTGGTCCGGCGGAGCGCCCCCGATGCGGGCAGCAAGCCGGTGGCCCGAGCGCCGGTGGACGCACCGGTCGGCGCCCCGCGACCCGCTGAGGCGGCATCCATCGGTCCGCTCGCGGGCTTCGCCGGATGACAGCGCTCCGCGTCCTGCGCCCACCGCGCGTCGTGGGCGCTGCCGCGCGTGGAGCATCCTCGACCTGGGTGCCACGCCCACCAACGGCGGCAGCGTCGACCACACCCAGAACACCCGCATCATCGAGGAGAAGCTGCGCAGCTTCCAGATCCCGGCCGCAGGTCGTGGGCGTCAACAGCGGGCCGGTCGTCACCCAGTACGAGGTGAAGCCCGACGTGCGCGTCAAGCTGTCGCGCATCGAGGGGCTGTCGGACGACCTGGCCATGGCGCTCGCGGCGCGCTCCATCCGCATCGAGGCACCCATCCCGGGCAAGGACGTGGTGGGCATCGAGATCCCCAACCACGCCTCGGAGGTCGTCGGGTTCCGGCGGCTGTACGAGGACGCGAGGATGGAGCACGCGACCAGCAAGCTCACGTTCGCGCTCGGCCGGGACGTGTCGCGGCAAGGCCTATGCGGTCGACCTCGCGCGGATGCCACACCTGCTCATCGCGGGCGCCACGGGGTCGGGCAAGAGCGTGTGTGTCAACGCGCTCATCACCAGCCTCCTCATGCGCGCGACGCCCCAGGAGGTGGAGCTGATCCTGGTCGACCTCAAGCGCGTGGAGCTGGCCGCATACGCCGATCTGCCCCATCTCAAGGCGCCCGTGATCATGGAGCCCAACCAGGCGCGGGCGGCGCTGACCTGGGCCGTGGGCCAGATGGAGGACCGCTACAAGCTGCTTGCCGCCAAGGGGCGAGCGCAACCTCGCGGCCTACAACGCCAGCGTCCGGGTCGAGGAGGACGAGCGACTGCCGTACCTCGTGCTGGTCATCGACGAGCTGGCGGACCTGATGATGCGCGAGGGGCGCAAGGTCGAGGACCCCATCGTCAAGCTGGCCCAGAAGGCACGCGCCGTGGGCATCCACCTCGTGCTGGCGACCCAGCGCCCGAGCGTCAACGTGGTCACCGGTCTCATCAAGGCCAACGTGCCCAGCCGGATCGCCTTCGCGATGGCGTCCAACGTGGACAGCCGCACGGTGCTCGACCAGCCCGGTGCCGAGGACCTCATCGGCCGCGGCGACATGCTCTACCAGCCCTCGGACCTGCCGCGTCCGGTGCGGCTCCAGGGCGTGTTCCTGTCCGACGCCGAGGTCCACGCGGTGTGCGAGTTCTGGCGGACGCAGGAGCCGAACCCGGTCTACGACCCCGAGGTGCTCGCGGGCTCGGCCGAGGAGGACGGCGAGGGCGGCGGCGAGTTCGGCTGGCTGTCGAAGATGGCCGAGGACGAGCTGACGCCACGCGCCGCCGAGCTGGTGATGCTCACCGGCAAGGCGAGCACATCGATGATGCAGACCAAGCTCAAGGTCGGCTTCAACCGTGCGAGCCGGCTGATGGAGGAGCTCGAGCGGGTGGGCATCGTGGGACCACAGGACCCACGGAACCCTGCCACGCCCGCGCCAGGTCTACGGCCCCGAGAACTGGCTGCGGAGCACCGAGGACGTCGACGCGCCGTAGCCGCGACGCCGCGCCGGACGTGGTCGCGACTGGCGCCTCGCGCGGCCTGCGGACCGGAGCTGCGGCACTCCCCAGGACTACCTACGCGCCGATGCACTGGCCGGACGTCGTATCCTTGACGTCCACCGTGGCCCCCAGGCACCGGCGGGTGTCCAGGCAGCCACAGGGGACCACCGCAAGGCATGACCGCCCGCCAGCAGATCCGCGTCGGCCGCCGCCTGCGTGGTGAGCGCGCGCCCATCGACGCGACCGCCGGCCCCGACCGTCGGTGACATGCTGCACGCGGCGCGCGAGAAGAAGGGCGTCGACCTGTATCGCGCAGAGCGCGACACCAAGATCCGGGCGCGCCACCTGTCGGCGCTCGAGGATGGCGACTACGCCGAGCTGCCGGGTGCGGTGTACACCAAGGGCTTCCTGCGCAACTACTCGCTGTACCTGGGCCTCGACCCGACCGAGGTCCTGGACCGCTGGCACGAGGAGCAGGACCCCGGCCAGCGGGCTTCCGGGTGCCGCGGCCGTGGCGCCGCCGCAGCCGCTGACCGACCCGCGCCGCGGCCTGACCTTCACGCCCGAGCCTGGCGGTGGCCGCCGTCGCTGGGCGTCGTGGTGGTCCTGTTCCTGGGCTACGTCGGGATGCAGCTGTTCCGCTTCTCGCAGGTGCCGGAGCTGCGACTCGATGGCGCGTCGATGCGTGCAGATCGACGAGGACCAGACGAGCTACCAGCTGTCGGGCACCAGTCCGGCACACGCCACGGTAAAGGCGCTCGATCCCGCGGGCACCCTGGTCCGATCCGCCGACGGCGGCGATGATGGCCGCTGGACGCTTGTGGTGCCGGTCCAGAAGGGTCGCAACGAGTTCACGCTGAGTGCCCGCGATCCGGAGACGGGCCGCGAGTCGGCCAGTCTGCCGGTCATCATCACTCGTGGCGGTGCCGGCATCACCCGACGCCCGATCCCGACGCCCGCCCCGACGCGCTTCGCGCGGCTCGGCACCATCGGTCGCACCAAGCCCTGAGGCGCGTGGTCGAAGGTGCCGCAGCCTCCGGTGTGGCATCGCTGGCGGTCAGCAGCACCGGATGAGGGCAGCAGGATCGACGACCCGACGGTCGCGGTCAAGGGAACCTCCAACGCCGACCGGGTGCGCGTCGACACCGCGTTGGACCGGATCGGGCAAGGCACCCGGCAAGCCCGAGGTCGCTGCGACTGGACACCCGCGACGGTGCCTTCAGTGGCCAGCTTCGTGCTGGCGCCCGGCCGCTGGGCCATCGAGATGAGCACCGTAGCCACCGACGAGCTCGCCGAGCACGACCCAGACACGCACGGTCGAGGTCGACTACAGCGGCTTCGCGGTCGAGGTCGGCACGACCTCCAGGGGACGCCATCGATCGAGGTCTGGGTAGACGGGAACCGGGTCAAGGCCCGGCCGGACCTTCGCCAGCGGTGGCGAGCGACTCGTGGTCGTCGCGAAGCGCAATGTCGTGGTCAACACCGGCGTCGAGCAGGAGACCGTGGTCGGTGTGCAGGGCGACGCAGCCGACCCGGTTGGGAACGGATGCTGGTCCGGGTGTGTGGCGCGTGGACAAGGGCAAGGCACCACAGCGAGCAGCCATGAGCCGTCGGCGCCAGGGACGGGACCGGTGGGCCTGGGGTCGCGGACGACGCCAGCGCGGCGGCGTCGGCGACCATGGATGGATCTGGTTCGGCTGGCGGCCGCGATCGCGCGTCGTCTGGGTGACCTCGACGCCACGGTCTCCACCGCCGAGTCGTGCACCGGTGGTCTCGTGGGCCACCTGCTGACCGAGATCAGCGGGTCGAGCACCTGGTATGTCGGAGGTGCCGTGGTCTACAGCGACGCCCTCAAGGAGCGGTTGGTGGACGTGCCCGCGGTGCTGCATCGAGACACATGGCGCCGTGTCCGCGGAGGTGGCCGCAGGCGATGGCCGAGGGTGTCCGGAGCGGTCTCGGGAGCGACCTTGCGGTCGCCGTCACGGGCATCGCCGGGCCGACCGGAGGTAACGCCCGCAAGCCGGTCGGCCTGATCTTCGTGGCCGTCGCGGATGCCACTGGCACGGTCGTGGAGCGACATCGTCTGGGGTGGCGACCGGTCCGCCAACAAGCGCGCAGAGCGCCCACGCGGCGCTGCGGCTGCTGCTGGAGCGATCGACGATGCTGCATGCCACCCGGAGTGGCGGCGGCTCGTGATCCGCACGGCTGCCGATATCGGGTCGGGCCTTGCCCGCCCCGGGTCGCCCGCCCCATCCGAGCGGGAGAGCGCATCCATATCATCGGCGCGGCCGGTGCCGGGGCGTCCGCTGCCGCCTGGCTGGCATGGCGCGCTGGAGCCGTTGGTCAGCGGCTGCGATCCCGGCGGCGGCTCGCCGTACACCGCCGCCATCGAGGCGGCCGGCATCCCGTTCGCGGATCGACCCACGCCGCGGCACACGTCATCGGATGGTTCGCGACCCTGGTGGACCGGGTCGCGGCCACCAAGGCGCTCACCTCCGTGGCGCCCGACCACCCGGAGCTGGTCGCCGCACGCGACGTCGGGATCGACCCCGGAGCCCTGGCAGCAGGTCATCGCCGACGTGGCCAGTCAACCAGGGCGGCCGGCTCGTGGGCGTAGCGGGCACGCACGGCAAGTCCACCGTCGACGGGCTGGCTGGTCCACCTGCTCGCTGGTCGCGGCGGGTCTGACCCGGGCGCGTTCGTGGGCGCCCTGCTGCCCGCCGCCATCACCGGTGGGCTGCCGTCGACCGCCCGCTGGGGGAGTGGCGACGCGTTCGTGGTCGAGGCGGACGAGTACGCCGGCAACTTCGACGCGTACCGGCCGGACGTGGCGGTCGCTGCTGAACGCGGAATGGGACCACCCCGACGTGTTCGCGGACGAGGCACGCGGTGCTCGACGCGTTCGAGGGCTGGCTGCGCGCGCCCGGCGCGACCGGCGCGGACCCTGGTCGCGAATGTCGGCGACCCGGGGGTGCGCCGGCTGCTGGGTCGGCTGGCGGACTGGCCGGGACGCGATGGTCCGGGTCGCGTTGATCGACGATGGGGCTGGACGTGGCGCCGACCCGACCGGGGTCGACCCTCTCGCGGTGGCTGGCCGCGTTGGCGTCGGACGGCGGACTGGAGCTGGACGCTCGGGCGGACTCACTTGCCGGGTGCGCTCTGCGCCTCGCGGGGTCGGCACAATGCCGCCAACGCGGTCTGCGTCGCGGGCGCTGCGCTGGACCTGGGCGTCGCGCCAGCGAGCCATCGCAGCGGGTCTCGGCGAGCTTCGGCGGGCGTCGGTCGCCGGATGGAGGTCAAGGGCGAGCCCGGCGGTGTGCTGGTGCTCGACGACTATGGTCATCACCCGACCGCCATCGCGGCGACCCTGGCCGCGGTTCGCGGGGCGTACCCCGGCCGGCGGGTATGGGCGGTCTACGAGCCGCTGACATACCACCGGACCGCAGCCATGCTGCGAGGCCTTCGCGGACGTGCTGGCCGACCGCCGACCGGGCGGTCATCGCCGACATCTGGGCCGGGCGCGATCCCGGACACCACCATCACCAGTGCGGCGGCGCTCGCCGCCGCCATCAGCGCAGCGGTCGGCCGTGCCTGCGGTCGGCGCCCGGGCTCGGTCGAGGAGACCGCGGCATACCTGGTTGGCGCCGTGTCGCCGCCGGACGTGGTGCTGGTCATGGGCGGCGGCCGCTCGTATCGTCATCGCAGACCTGCTCGTGGCGGCGCTTGGCGCCGCGGTGGTCGGACCATCGCGACTGGTAGCGATGAGTCGCATGCCCGCTCTCACGCCCGGCGACGGGCAGGACCTGCTCGCGCGCTTCAAGGAGGCCTGGGAGCGACGTGACGTCGACCGGATGATGACCCTGTTCCGAGAGGATGCCGAGTTCCGCCCCGACCCGTTCGAGCCCGCCGCTGATCGGTGACCTGGCCATCCGGGCGTAGTGGAACGACGGTCGCCGCCAGCCAGGCCAACGTGGAGTTCGACGTCGAGCGGGTCTGGGTCACCGGCACGCACGGTGCTGGCGAGCTGGCATGCGGCCACCACTGATCGTGCCACGGCAGAGCGCATCCGGGAGCGGGGGTTCTCGACGCTCGAGCTGGACGATGACCGGACTCGTGACACGCTGTCGCGCAGTGGGTGGTCGTCGCGTACGGTCGGCATCGATGGCACCTTCTCGCGCCGAACGCGAGCCAGGTCCCGGAGGCACCTGATGGCAGGTGATGCATCATTCGACGTCGTGAGCGATTTCGATCGCCAGGAGCTGGTGAACGCCCTGGATCAGGTCCGGCGCGAGGTCGTCACGCGGTACGACTTCAAGGGCGCGACGGCAGACATCGAGCTGAACAAGGAAGACATCACGCTGACGGTCGACTCCGAGCTGCGCGCGCACGCGCTCCGGGAGCTCATCGAGTCCAAGGCCATCAAGCGAGGGTTGTCGCTCAAGGTGTTCGACTGGGGTGACGCTGGTGCCAGTCGGTGGCAACCTGCTCCGCCAGAAGGTCGCGCTGCGCAAGGGTCTGCCGGACGACATAGCCAGGAAGATCAGCAAGCTGCTGCGCGACGACTTCCCCAAGGTCAAGGGTCAGATCCAGGGCGATGCCGTGCGGGTAACGGCCAAGAGCAGGGACGAGCTACAGCGGGTCATCGCGCGCCTCCGCGAGGAGGGCGAGGGCTATCCGGTCGCGCTCCAGTTCACGAACTATCGCTGAGGTGGACGATGACGTCGAGTCGGGTGGGCCGCATCGCTGCTGGTGCTGCGTGGCGAGCCTCATCATCCTGTCCCTGGTCTGGACCTCGGTGACGATGCACTGAGCGGGGACGCGCCAGTGGCCGCCGCCGAGCCAGTGGCCGCCGCCGAGCCAGTGGCCGCCGCCGAGCCAGTGGCCGCCGCCGAGCCAGTGGCCGCCGCCGAGCCAGTGGCCGCCGCCGAGCCAGTGGCCGCCGCCGACGCCGAGGTGCCGTCGCCGAGCCAACACGCCCGGTGACCCCCTCGCGGACCTTGTCGGTCGCCGAGCTGGTCGCGGACCGGCTGGCGGACGCCGGAGCGCGATTCGCTTTCACCGTCCCGGCGAGAGCTTCCTGCCCCTCCTGGAAACGCTGCCTGCCGCCGGTATCCGGGTCGTCGCGACACGTCACGAGGGTGGCGCGGCATTCATGGCGGCGGCCGCTGCACAGCTGACCGGCAAGCCCCAGATCGTGCTGGCGACGAGGACCGTGGGTGCGGCGAATGCCGCCATCGGCATCCACACCGCGCGCCAGGATTCGGCGCCCCTGGTGGCTCTCATCGGGGGGCGTCCGGCGCGAGTTCCGGGGTCGCGAGGCGTTCCAGGAGTCGGACTTCGCGACCGGCATCGGTTCGCTGGCCGCCTGGTCGGTGGAGCTGGAGCGACCCACGGACGCGAGCCGCGTCATGGGGGAGGCGATCCGTCAGCTGACGACGCGGTCGACCCGGTCCGATCCTGCTGGCACTGCCCGAGGACGTGCTCGACCTCGCCACAGGCGGCCCGGCAGCCTGATCCATCGCACCCGGCCCAGGGGGCCGCACCCGACCGGGCCGCGGTGCGCCAGGTCCTCAAGTGGCTCGCCGCGTCACGCCGGGGCGTCATCGTCGCGGGCGGCGGCGTGCTGCGGGCGCGAGCCAGCAAGCGCCTGACTGACCCTCGCCGACGCGCTCGCGGTGCCCGTCATCGCGTCCTGGCGTCGGGCCGATGTGGTGCCCAATGACCATCCGGGCTACCTGGGCATGACCGGCTACTGGAGCCCTGCCGTGGTCCGCGCGCGTCTCGAGGAGGCGGACGTGCTGCTCGTCCTGGGCGCGCGGATGTCCGAGATCGCCAGCTATGGGTATCGGATCCCAGCTGCGGGCACTCGGTGGGCGCATGTCGACCTGGAGCCACGGCAAGCCCGCCACGGATTGCCCGCTCCCGACCCTGTCGGTCGATGGCGGACGTGGCGCGCTTCCTGGACGTGGCGTGGTCGGACCTGCGCGGCGCCGTGCTCGATGCCGAGAACCGCGAACACACGTGTCGAAGCCATGGCCGCCGATCGCGCGGCGTGGCTGGCGGCTTCCGACGTGCGGGGAGGGGAGTGGTCCGGACCCGGTGTCCATCCCGGGCGGGTCGTCGGCATCCTGCAGCGACTGCTGCCGCCCAACGCCGTCATCACGACCGACGCCGGCAACTTCGGCGGCTGGATCGCGCGTGGATACCGGTTCCTGCGTCCCGGGACGTTCCTGGGGCCGACGTCGGGCGCGATGGGCTACGGTCTGCCGGCGGCCATCGCGGCGTCACTCGTGCACCCAGACCGGCCGGTGGTCGCCGTCTGTGGCGACGGCGGGTTCGCGATGACGATGGCGGAGCTCGAGACCTCGGTTCGGGAAGGCGCCCGGCCGGTCGTCGTCGTCCTCGACAACCAGGGCTACGGCACCATCCGGATGCACCAGGATCGGGAGGGTCGTCCCCGGACGGCGACCGACCTGGGGCCCATCGACTTCGCCGCCGTCGCCGAGGCCAGTGGCGCTCTCGGGTCTCCGCGTCACCCGGACGAGCCGAGTTCGAGAACGCGCTTCGTGAGGCCCTTGCGGCCCGGAGGACGGCGGTCATCCACTGTCGGCTCGACCCGTCCTGGGCTGATCGGTCGACCAACGCCCGTGGCCTGACCGCTCACCGACCGGCTCTGCCGCTGCCCGGCACCCGCAACCTGCGCGATGTCGGCGGCTATCCCGCGGCGGGCGGTCGCCGGACACGATGGCGGACGCTGCTACGCACCGATTCCCTCGACAGCCTGCCGTCGTCCTCACAGCGACGCGCTGATGGACCTTGGGCTGCGCCAGGTCATCGACCTCCGCTGGCCATCGGAGCTGGAGCAGGCACCCAGCGTGTTCCATGATTCCGACCGGGTGCGGTACACCAGCATCCCACTGCTGGCCGATGACCCGACACCGCACCTCGGGCCTCGCCGGGATGTACCGGCACATCTTCGACGCGCGCGCGCCCAGCTGGTGGAGGTCATCCGGGCGCTGCTCGATGCCCGACGGCGCACCCGCGGTCATCGGCTGCGCTGCCGGCAAGGACCGGACCGGCGTCGCCATCGCGCTCATCCTGGACCGTGGCCGGGGTGCCGCGGGACATCATCGTCGAGGACTACGCCCTGTCAGCGCGCCGATGTTCGCGCGGCCCATGGACGACCCGCACATCATCGACTGGCGCGCGGGCTCGATCGAGGTCGATAGTCCGCCCGAGTTCATGGAGTCGATCCCTGGAGCACCTCGATGAGCGCCACGGTGGCGCCGAGGCGCTGCTGCGCGCGCACGGCATGACCGACGACGAGCTGACGGCCCTGATAGAGCTCATCACGGAGCCGATCACCGGGGACTGACTTCGAATGGTGGCGGGCGGGCGAAGGTTGCTGGCTCGCCCTGACTGGTGGGCATGCCCAGACTGGTAGGCGAGCGACCGTGCGGTCCGTCCACTCGTTGTTACATAACTTGCATTATCGGAAGTGGGTAGGCAAGGCGGGGGCAGGGTTCCTGCCCGACGCAGGCGGCCGGTACGTCTTACTGACCAACGCGAGAACGAGGCTCATGCCGCGGCGCGAGGCGTGTGGCGCTTCAAGCGGGCCGCGCGAATCGGCGCCGGACGGCGGACGAGGTCATCGGAAGCGCGCCGGATGGCAGAGCCGACGCCACCGCCTGGGGACTGATCCTCGGCTCCACCCGTGTCAAGGCCGGCCGGCGGACCGACACGACCCTGACACGGACAGATGGAGGAGGAGGATGGGTTCGATCACGATGCCTCGGCTGGCCGAGACCGCCGGAGCTGGCAAGATATCATCGTTCCCGTTATCGATAACGGTGGCCTACAGACTAGGTTTGCGGATCGCTTGATGTCAAGGTCCAACGCCGGTGACGCGAGGGAGCATGGCGTCGGGTCAGTCGGCTCGAGCGGCCGCTGTCGAGTTCCGGATGATCACCGAAGGCACCAGCAGTGGATGTGGTGGTCGCCGTGGCGCCCCGGGGAATGGCTCATCCAATGCCATCCGCAATGCCGTCGACACCATCTCGCGCACGGGCATCCGGACCGTCGTCAACGCCGGGATGCTGGCAGCGGCGAACGGGATGTCGTCAAAGCCAGTCACCGAGAGCTCGTCCGGGACCCGGAGGCCCCGCTCGTGAGCGGCATGGAGCGCTCCCAGCGCGAGGACATCGGTGGACGCGGCGACCGCAGTCGGCGGCCGCCGCTGGTCCAGGAGTCGTCCAAACGCGGCGCCGCCGCCCTCAAGGTCGTTCGCCGCGTACTCCACGCTGGCGTCCTCGGGATGATCAGCCATGAACTCACGGAACGCGTCCTCGCGATCCCGGATGTCTCCCAGACGCCGACCGCTGATGAACGCGATCCTCCGATGCCCGAGGTCATGGAGGTGGTGCAGGACCGACAGCATGCCCACCCGATTGTCCACGTCCACGGACGGTATGTCGGCCGACCGGGATTCCTGCCACAGTGCGACCACCGGGACGCGGGCCCCACGCAGGTCTTCGATCAGGCGTGGCTGGTCGCGCATGTCCCCGAGGAGCACGATGGCGTCGCAGTGGCGAGCCTCGAGCACGCCCCACAGGGCGATGGCCTCGTTGGCATGACCGTGCGCGTGACCCAGGACCACGTTGTACCCCCGGACGCTGGCCTCGATCGATACCGCCTCGATGGCGCCGGCGAAGAAGGGATCGGTGATCTCCCGCACGATCACCCCAAGGAGCATGGTCCTTGCCCCGCGCAGTCCCCGGGCGAGTGGGTTCGGTCGGTAACCAAGCCGGCGGGCCGTTTCGATGACCCGCTCCCGTGTCTCGGGTGCGATGGGCACCGTCGTGCTGGCACCTGCCAGCACCCGCGACACGGTGCTCTGCGAGACGCCCGTGGCCTGGGCGACGTCGCGCATGGTGACGACCTCCGTCCCACGACCCGACGGTGCGTCCGTCATCCGCCCTGTCCCGCGCCCGACATGAAACCTCAGGGTAGATCACTCGTGGGAGCCGCGAGCAGCTGGCAACGGGGTGCCTACTTGAGGGTACGATAGCGAGCAGACGATTGTATGCATAGGTTTGCGGCGAGGCATCAGCAAGCGGTCGAGCGTCCCGCGGTCCGCATGGCGGACCCGGGCCGATCGGGCCAGTAGCGCCAGCAGGGGGGTCGAGCATTGGGTCTGCGGACCGTGGTCGTGCCGGCACAGGGTGCACGTGGGCTGACACCCATCGACTCGGCTGGACTCCATATCTCGTCGGGCCTGCTGGCCGATCGGCTCGACGTCAATCGGACTCGTTCCCTGCCCCACGGGCGACAGCGACTGGAAGCCTCGGGAGCGCTGGGCAACTTCCGCAATGCGGCTCGGGGTACGGGTCGCTACATCGGGGGCCTCGACGATGCGGGCACCACGTTCCCCTTCCTCGACTCCGACGTGTACAAGTGGCTCGAAGCCGCGGCGTGGGAGCTCGGTCGGGACCAGGACGTCGACCTCGCCGCGAGCGCGGACACGGCCATCGAGCTGGTCGCGGCCGCCCAGTCGCCTGACGGCTATCTCAACACCTATGTGCAGTTGTCGGGCAGGCCACGCTGGTCCGACCTCCGCTGGGGACACGAGCTGTATTGCATCGGCCATCTGATCCAGGCTGCGGTGGCGTGGTACCGGGCGCTCGACGATGACAGGCTGCTGCAGGTGGCGGTCCGGGCCGTCGAGGCGATAGACGCAGCACTTGGGCCGTCGGGCGCGCAGGATGGCGTGGACGGGCACCCCGGCATCGAGATGGCCCTCGTGGAGCTGTACCGGATGACCGGCCAGGAACGGCACCTGGCACTCGCCCGTCACCTCATCGACCGACGTGGGCACGGGCTGCTGGGCGAGGATCGCTTCGGCTCGGGCTACTGGCAGGACGGTCAGCCGGTACGCGAAGCGGCTACGGTCGTCGGCCATGCGGTGCGCCAGCTGTACCTCGACTGCGGTGCGGTCGACCTGGCGGTCGAAACGGGCGAGACCGCGCTGCTCGACGCGGTCATCCGACGCTGGGACGAGATGCGTGCCACGCGGACCTACCTCACTGGTGGGGTTGGATCGCATCACCGGGACGAAGCGTTCGGCGCTCCGTTCGAGTTGCCACCCGATCGGGCATACACCGAGACATGTGCGGCGATCGCCAGCCTCATGCTCGCCTGGCGACTGCTGCTCGCGACCGGGCAGGAACGCTTCGCGGACGCCATCGAGCGTGCCATGTACGACGCCGTGCTGCCGGGTCTGTCCCTGGACGGCCTGAGCTTCTTCTACGTCAATCCCCTCCAGAGACGCCCCGCCGTCCCGCCTGGCCGTGCGGCAGGGCGCAAGTCGTGGTATCCGTGTGCCTGCTGTCCACCCAACGTGATGCGGACCATCGCCAGTTTCGAGCAGTTGATGGCGACCACCGACGACGCGGGCCTGCGTCTGCACCAGTACGCGACCGGCTCGGTGACAGCCGGCATCGGTGCGGGTCCCGTGACGCTGAATGTGGAGACCGACTATCCCTGGGACGGCCGCGTCGAGGTCACGGTCGACACCGCACCGCGGGAACCCTGGACACTCGGGCTTCGGGTCCCCGCGTGGTGCCACTCCGCGACCCTGTCCATCGAGGGCGAGGAGCAGTCAGCGATCGCAGTCGACGGACACCTCGCGGTGGAGCGCGCCTGGCGGACCGGTGACCGCGTGGTGCTCGATCTGGCGATGCCGGCGCGATACACCATCGCGGACCCGAGATTGGACGGGGCGCGCGGCTGTGTGGCCGTCGAACGCGGCCCGCTCGTGTATTGCCTCGAAGCCGCCGACCTCACCGACGGCGTCGCGGTCGATGACGTGATGCTCGACACGGGTCACCAACCTCGCGTGGTCGCGGAACGGGATCCCGTGCTCGGCACCGTGCCCATCGAGGTCCGCCTGTCGCACCGGCCTCGGGGCCTCGCTGATTGGCCCTATCGCGACGGGTCAGCGGTCCCGCCACCGGCGTCCGGGACGGCGAGTCGTCTCACCGTCCGGGTCAACCCCTACTACGCCTGGGCCAACCGCGGGGACGGCCCGATGCGGGTGTGGGTTCCGGATGAGCGGTCGGCATCTGGGAGCAGCAACCCATGAGCCTGGCTGCGCGCCAGGCATGCCGTCCGTGACCGGGCAGGAGTGTGGGTGACCGCGCAGAGGCGTGGATGACCGCGCAGGAGGTGTGGAAGGCCAATGCACCGGGACTATGACGACATCCGGGAGGCGACCGCCACCGCGACCCGCGCCATCGCGGCCGCCGATCTGGTGTTGCTCGCGTTCGGCAATGCGAGCGCCGTCGACCGGGACCAGGGTGTGTTCGCCATCAAGCCCAGCGGCATACCCTGTGCCAGCGTGCGGCCCGACCAGGTCGTGGTGGTGTCCATCGAGGATGGTCGCGTGGTGGCTGGCGACCTGCGCCCGTCATCCGACGAACCAACCCACCGGGCGTTGTACCAGGTGTTCCCGGACATCGGCGGCGTCGTGCATACGCATTCCCTGTATGCATCCGCGTGGGCCCAGGCTGGACGGTCCATTCCCTGCCTGGGCACGACCCACGCCGATCACTTCCGGGGCGACGTGCCCGTGACCCGCCCACTCACGGATGCCGAGACCGCCGAGCGATACGAATGGCACACCGGAGTGGCCATCACGGAGCTGTACGGCCCCGATGGGCTCGATCCGGCCGCTGCCCCGGGCGTCCTTGTCCGGTCCCACGGTCCGTTCGTGTGGGGCACGGACGTGGCGGAGGCAGCACATCATGCGGAAGCCGTGGAGGCGATCGCGCGCATGGCCCTGCACACCCTGTCTGTCAACCCCTCAAGCCCGACCATCGCAGCGTCCCTGCTGGTACGACACTTCGATCGCAAGCATGGCGCGACTGCGACCTATGGCCAGCGTCCCGGAGGTGAGTCATGAGCCGCGCCCTGCGGACCGCCATCGGCGTCGACTTCGGTTCTGAGTCCGCGCGGGCGGTCGTGGTGGATGTGACCACCGGACGTGAGCTGGCGTCGGCCGTGTCAGCGTTCCCCCACGGCGTCATCGAGGACCACCTGCCCGGAGGGGGCGCTCCCCTCCCCCCGGACTGGGCACTCCAGGACCCCGATGATTACGTGGCGGCCATGGGTGCCGCGGTGCAGGAAGCCCTGCGGACCAGTGGTACGGACACCGCGAGCGTCGTGGGCGTGGGCATCGACTTCACGGCCTGCACCATGCTGCCGACGCTGGCCGACGGCACGCCCCTGTGCCGAGTGCCGGAGTTGCGCACCGAGCCACATGCCTGGGTGAAGCTGTGGAAGCATCATGCGGCCCAGCCGGAGGCGGACCGCATCAATGCCCTCGCCGAGGCTCGCGGCGAAACCTGGCTGGCGCGCTACGGCGGCCGCACGTCATCCGAATGGTTCCTGGCCAAGTCGCTGCAGATCCTTGACGAGGCGCCCGCCGTGTACGCCGCAGCGGACCGGCTCATCGAGGCCGCCGACTGGATCGTGTGGCAGTTGACCGGGGTGGAAACGCGCAACAGCTGCACCGCGGGCTACAAGGCGCAATGGTCGCGTCGGGATGGCTTTCCGGATGCGGGCTTCCTGGGGGCGCTGGACCCGGGCTTCGCAGATCTTGTGGACAGCCGGATGTCACGTGATGTACGTGCCCTGGGTGAACGTGCCGGCGAGATCACGGATGCTGCGGCCGTCTGGACCGGCCTGCGACCAGGGACACCGGTCGCTATCGCCAATGTCGATGCTCACGTGTCCGTGCCTGCGGTGGGTGTCACTACCCCCGGCCAGCTGGTCGCCGTGATGGGCACCAGCACCTGCCACCTTGCCCTCAGCGCCCAGGAGCGGGTCGTTCCGGGCGCCTGCGGCGTCGTGGAAGACGGCATCATCCCGGGTCTCTTCGGCCACGAGGCAGGACAGGCGGCGGTCGGCGACCTGTTCGGTTGGTGGGTGCGGACCGTGTCGGGCGGCGAGCCCGGGGACCTTGCCGGCCTGCACGCGCAACTCGAATCCGACGCGGCCCGGTTACACCCAGGCGAGACCGGTCTCGTCGCGCTCGACTGGTGGAACGGCAATCGGTCGATCCTTGTGGATGCCGAGCTGACCGGCACGCTCGTCGGCGCCACCCTGGCCACGCGGCCTGCGGATGTCTACCGGGCCCTGCTGGAGGCCACCGTGTACGGCACCCGGGTCATCATCGATGCGCTGGAGTCATCCGGGGTCCCCATCGAGGGCATCGTCGCCTGCGGTGGCTTGCCGTTCCAGAACCGGCTGCTGATGCAGCTGACCGCCGACATCACGGGACGCACCGTGCGGGTGAGCGCCTCCCGACAGGCTCCGGCGCTTGGCTCTGCGATGTTCGGGGCCGTCGCGGCAGGCGCGTCACGCGGCGGCTATGACACCATCACCGACGCGGCAGCGCACATGGCGCACCTGGGACCCGACATCTACCGGCCAGCGGCGCGTGAGAGCGGTGCCTGGGACGAGGGGTATGCCATCTACCGGGACCTGCACGACAGCATGGCGGCGCAGGAATCCATCATGCGCCGGCTCCGGGCCCATCAGGTCCGAGCCCGCCAGGAGGCTGGAGCGTGAAGTCATTCGGTGACCAGTCGGCATGGTTCGTGACTGGCAGCCAGGCGTTGTACGGCGAGCATGTCCTGATCCAGGTGGCCGACCACGCCCAGCGTATCGCAACGGGGCTCGACGGCTCCCCTGAGGTCCCGGTGCGCATCATCGCCAAGCCCGTGGTCACGTCCCCCGATGGGATCGCGCAGCTCCTCGCGGATGCGGATGCCGATCCGAGCTGCCTGGGTGTGGTGGCCTGGATGCACACCTTCTCACCCGCCAAGATGTGGATCGGGGGCCTCCTCGGGCTACGCAAGCCGATGGTGCACCTGCATACCCAGGCCGAGCGTGATCTCCCGTGGGCCGAGATCGACATGGACTTCATGAACCTCAACCAGTCCGCACACGGCGACCGGGAGTTCGGCTTCGTGCTCACCCGGCTGGGCATCCCGAGGACGACCGTCGTGGGTCATTGGCAGGATCCCTACGTGACCGGACGTCTTGGCCAGTGGGCCCGGGCCGCAGCCGGTGTCGCCGAAGCGCGGCGACTGCGCGTCTGCCGCTTCGGCGACAACATGCGCCAGGTCGCAGTGACCGATGGTGACAAGAACGAGGTCCAGATCCGGCTCGGGGCGTCGGTCGATGGCTATGGCGTCAACGACCTGGTGGCTGCCTTCCGGGAGGCGACCGAGGCCGATGTGGATGCGGTCGTGGCCGACTGCCTCGATCGCTACGACGTAGCCGCAGAGCTGCGACCCGGCGGGGCGCGCCACGACTCACTCAGGGATGCGTGCCGCATCGAGGTCGGTCTGCGACGGCGGCTCGAGATGGGTGGCTATCGTGCCTTTACCGACTCGTTCGAGGATCTGGGCGACCTGCCCCAGCTGCCGGGCCTCGCCGTCCAGCGCCTGATGGCCGACGGATATGGGTTCGGAGGCGAGGGTGACTGGAAGTCCGCCATCCTGGTCCGCCTGCTCAAGGTGATGGCCACGGGACTGCCCGGCGGCACCTCCTTCATGGAGGACTACACGTACCACCTGGGTGACCCACGACCGCGGATCCTGGGAGCACACATGCTTGAGGTCTGCCCCTCGATCACCGCCGCGCGGCCCACCTGCGAGATCCATCCCCTGGGCATCGGAGCCAGGTCAGACCCCGTGCGCCTGGTGTTCACGGCTCGTACCGGGCCGGGCATCGTGGTCGGCCTGTCCGACCTGGGTGACCACCTTCGGCTGGTGGCGAACGAGGTCGACCTGGTCGAGCCCAATGCCCCATTGCCCCGGCTGCCGGTCGCACGCGCCGTCTGGGAGCCCCGACCCGACCTCCGGACGTCGGCGACCGCCTGGCTCATGGCGGGCGGTCCGCACCACACGGCGCTGTCCATCGGTCTGCCCACCGAGGTCGTTCGCGACTTCGCGCGGATGGTGGGGGTGGAACTCCAGGTCATCGACGCCGAAACCACGATCCGCGCTGCCGAAGACAGCTACGCACGATCGCTCCTGTCCTGACGCCCCTTCGTCGGCAATGCGCGCCAGGTCAGCCTCGGCTGACGTCGCCGTTCTGGTCAGCTCGCGACCGGGGCTCGTGCCCGGGCGGCCGCGGCACGAAGTTCTCCCGCCAGTGAGGGCACGACCCGGCCGATGATATGGACGTCGTGCGCCCGATAGTCGATCTCGACGGTCCCCCGCTCCCGGACGCGGGCGAGCAGCTCGCCGTCCGTATACGGCAGGGCGACATCGACCTCCTCCCACAGGTCGGCCAGCAGCGTGGATAGCCGGAGCCGAAGCGTGTCCAGGCCGAAGCCGGTATGTGCCGACACCAGCACGGACCCAGTCACGACCGGCGCCGCGATCGTCGCGTCCGCGGCGCCCGGGACCAGCAGGTCGGCCTTGTTGTACACGACGAGGCGAGGCTTCTCCCCTGCCCCCAGGTCGTTCAGGACACCCTGCACCGTCAGGCGATGCTCCGTGGCGTGCCTATCGGAGGCGTCGATGACTTCCAGTAGTACATCGGCCCGGGTCACTTCCTCCAGCGTGGCCCGAAATGCGTCGACCAACTGGTGTGGCAGCTTGTGGATGAAGCCCACGGTATCGGTCAGGATGGCCGACTGGCCGTCGCCCAGCTTGACCGAGCGGCTGGTGGGGTCGAGCGTCGCGAACAGGCGGTCCTCCGCTACTGCGGCCACCTGCCCGGAAAGCGCGTTGAGCATCGAGGACTTGCCGGCGTTGGTGTAGCCCACGATCGCCACCGTGGGCACCAGTCGGCGGTCGCGGGCCCGGGCCGTCGTCTCGCGTTGCTGGCGCACCGCCTCGACCCGTTCCTTGAGCTTGCTGATCTTGGCCCGGATGATTCGTCGGTCCGTCTCCAGCTGGCTCTCGCCGGGGCCCCGGGTGCCGATGCCGCCACCGGTCCGCGACAAGTGCGTCCACAGCCGCGTCAGGCGTGGCAGCTGGTATTCCAGTTGGGCCAGCTCCACCTGGAGGCGGCCCTCATGGGTCCGGGCATGCTGGGCGAAGATGTCGAGGATCAGACCGCTGCGATCGAGTATCTTGACGCCCAGTACCGACTCCAACGACTTCTGCTGGTTGGGCTTCAGCTCGTCGTCGGCGATGAGCAAGGTGAATCCGGTCTCAGCCTTGGCGGCGACCAGCTCCTCGGCCTTGCCCTTGCCCAGGTACCAATTCGGGTCGGCATGACGCCGGTTCTGCCACTCTGCGCCGACCACGTCAGCCCCCGCGGTGTCGGCGAGGCTGGCCAGCTCCGCAAGTGAATCCTCGGCCGTCCAGCCCGCGTCGTCACCGGTATCGACGGCGATGAGAAAGGCGCGCTCGATGGGCGTGGCAAGGTCGATCGTCGTGCGGGGCATGTGACTCAGGATACCCGCGGTGGCCCGGCATCGATCCGGGCGCGCAGCGAGTCGAGCGTGGCGTGCTCCCAGTCCGCCTCGATCCACCAAGTTGCCCCGGCGGCGGCGATCCGCTCGACCACGCCAGTTGCGCTCTGGCCGTCCGGTGAGGTCGTACCCTGGGCCGCGATCTCGAACGTACCATCGACGGCCGCGCCCAGCCTCGCGGCCCTGACCCGTTCCGCGATCGCCCGGATCTCGTCGGGGTCGCTGGTCTGGAGCACGAGGCCGTCCCATCGCGCCGCGCGCGCCAGCGACTGCTCCCCTGCGGCCACGGCCACCACCCACACGGGGATCCGCGGTCGTGCGATGGGCTGCGGGCGGAAGGTCATCGGGGGAAATCGGTAGTGCTGCCCCTGGAACCCGAACGGCTCACCACTCCAGAGACCGTCGAGGATGGCCAGCGTCTCGTCCAGGATCGCGGCCCGTTCCCGGATCTCGGTCACTTCGCCCACATCGCCAAACGCCTTGTCCTCCAGGGCGCCGAGCCCCACGGGCACCACCAGCCGTCCACCGGACAGACGGTCGACCGTCATCGCTTCACGAGCCAGCTTCCAGGGGCGGCGTCGGGTAGGTGCGAACACGATGGCACCCAGGGTCACCCGCCGTGTGACCATGGCCATCGCGCCCAGCAGCGCCCATGGGTCGTACGTGTCCGCGTCAGTGATGGCGATGCCATCCCACGTGAACACGCCGTCCCATCCGGCGGTCTCGGCGGCGATGGCGAGCTTCGCCTGTTGGCGCGCGTTGCCAGCATTGATGACGATGCCCGCCTTCATCCGGATGGCACCAGGGTGAGCGCGCGTTCGACCGTGCCGGGCCCCATCGACAGCCACGTGATACCGGGCTCCGAGCGGAACCAGGTCCGCTGTCGGCTGGCGTACGAGCGGGTGCGCTGCACGTCGCGCAGGATGGCCGACTCGAGGGTGCGCCGCGCGGTCAGGACATCGAACGCCTCCCGGTAGCCCATGGCGCCGAACGGCCGACGATCCTCGCCGTAGCGCTCCCGGAGGCCAGCGGCCTCGTCCAGCAGGCCATCGCGGAACTGGTCGCGAGCTCGCCCCTCGATGACCTGAAGATGGTCCGGTCCAGGTGTGATGCCCAGCCAGGTCACCGCGGCCGGGTATCCCTCGGGTGCCGGTGGTGGCGCGTCACCCTCCACACGTGCGCGCTCGATGGCCCGGATGACGCGTCGGTGGTTCGCTCGGTCGACCCGCTGGTACGCGGTCGGCGCGATCGATCGCAGTTCGGCCAGGAGCGACGGGAGACCCTCGGTGTCGAGTCGCGCTTCGAGCTCCCCACGTACGACCGGATCGTCACTCGCCGAGCTCATCGGCAACCCGCGAGCGACCGCACGCAGGTAGAGACCGGTGCCTCCGACCAGGATGGCAGGTCGACCGCGTTCGGCGATACCCGCCAGGACCTCCAGTGCGTGCTCCCGGAAGTCGGCCACGGTGAACCGCTCATCCGGATCGACGAGGTCCAGGCCGTGGTGGGGCACACGCGCCCGGTCGGCCGCTCCGACCTTTGCGGTGCCGATGTCCATGCCCCTGTACACCTGGCGGGAATCCGCGCCGATGATCTCCGCGTCCAGCCGCTCCGCGATGGCCAGCGACAGGCCGGTCTTGCCGGTCGCGGTCGCACCGGCGATGACGATGAGCGGTGGCAGCAGCGCCTGGCTCGTCAGGCGTCCTCGCCGACGTCGCCGCCGACCCGCTGACCCACCAGCGAGTACGGTCCTGCGTGGTCGATGCGGACGGACACGAACCTGCCGATCAGGTCAGGATCGCCGTCAAGGTGAACCAGCTTGTTGTGCCGGGTACGCCCCGCCACTCGGGCGGCAGGCGTGACATCCACATCCGAGTGGTCGTGCGAGCGGGCTGGGCGCAGCTGGTCCACAAGGACTTCCACCGTCTGGCCCATCCATGCCCGGTTCCGTTCGTGCCCGATGCCCTCCTGGAGCGCTAGGAGTTCGTTCAGTCTCCGACGCTTGACGTCTGGCGCGACATCGTCCGGCAATCGACTGGCCGGCGTGCCGGGGCGGGGCGAAAAGGCCGCGGCAAAGACCGCGTCGTAGCGGACGGTTCGCAACAGCGACAGCGTCTGCTGGAACTGGTCCTCCGACTCACCGCAGAAGCCCACGATGACGTCGGTGGTGAGGCTGATGCCGGGGACGGACGCGCGCAGTTCCGCGACCAGGGCGAGATACTCCGCCACCGTGTACTGGCGGCCCATCCGATGTAGGACTGCGTCATCGCCGGCCTGGACCGGCAGGTGAAGGTGTTCGCAGACCGAGTCACAGGCCGCCATGGCATCGATGAGCCGGGTCGACAGGTCCCACGGGTGCGAGGTCACGAATCGGAGCCGGGGGATGGCCGGTCGACCATCGTCCCCCCGGATGCCATCGATGGCACACAGCAATGCGGCAATGTCGGGTCGTCCATCCAGTGGCAGGTCGCGGCCCATGGTCCGTGTCGCATGGACGTCGCCGAAACGGGCATCGGGTGCCAGATCGTGGCCGTAGGAGTTGACGTTCTGGCCCAGCAGTGTGACGTCGAGGACGCCCGCCCCGGCAAGCGCGCGCGCCTCCACCAGGACATCGTCGAACGGCCGGCTCCGTTCGGGACCTCGGCTGAACGGCACGATGCAGTAGGTACAGGTCTTGTCACAACCGTAGATGATGGGCAGCCACGCATGGGCGCCACCGCGCCGCAGGATGGTCCCCTCCTCCACCGCCGCGGCGCGGGTCACCGGCAAGCGGTCTGCGGTGGCAGCTACCGATCGGCCGACCCGCTGCAACGACGTGGGATCTGGCAGCGTGGATGGCGAAGTCGCGGTGCCCAGACCGAGCCGCGCCGTCAGCTCGGGTTCCTGGTCCGGCCGCAGGAACAGGTCCACCGCCGGATATCGGCGCCGCAGGTCGACCGCTTCGTCCGCACGGACGGAACAACCGGTCAGCACGACCCGGAGTGCGGGATTGGCAGCCTTCATGCGCGCCAGCGAGCCCATCTGCCCGATGACCTTGTGCTCGGCAGCCTCCCTGATGGCACAACTGTTGATGACCACGAGATCGGCTGTCTCCAGACGGTCCGCCTCGGCGCAACCCGCTGCCAGGAGCGCGCCCGCCATCTCTTCCGAGTCGGAGTGGTTCATCTGGCAGCCCAGCGTCCAGACATGGAACCGCGGCAGGACCTGGTCGTCGGTCAGGAATTCGGTCACCCGGGGGTCGGTCTTGCGGCCTGGACGTGCTGGGGTGGCGCGTGCCGGTGCCTGTGCGACCTCAAGCATCGGCAGGGTTCGGGCGACCATCAGCTGGCCCCGATGGCGTCGAGCAGACTGACCCCGACCGCGTCAGGGACCCGGGTGCGTGCCGCCAGATCGCGATACGCGGCATCCTGACCGTGGAAGTCACTACCGCCCGTGGCCACCAGACCTTCGCGTGCCGCGAAGTCGCCCATGCGCTCCACCGTCGCTGCGTCGAAGGCGCGGTAGTGGACCTCAAGGCCGCCCAGGCCCCAGTCCCGCAGGCGGTGCACGTCGTGCGGATGGTCGGGAGCGGTCGGGGAATGTGCCAGGACCGCCAGCCCGCCGGCGTCCCGGATAGCTTCTACCGCCTCCCTCGGACCGATACCATCCCGCGGCACGTACGCCGGTCGGCCGTGGGACAGCCACCGGTCGAAGGCATCCTGGATCGACGACGCATGACCGGCCAGCACGAGCGCCTCCCCGACGTGAGGACGGCCGCGCGCCGCACTGGGCGAGAGGGCGAGCGACGCGAACTCATCATCCACGGGCAGGTCCAGGTCTCGAAGGGCGGCAAGTGTCTCGTCGATCCGCGTTGCTCGTGCTTCACGCTGCCGGCGAAGTGTTGCATCCAGTCCGGCATCGTCCACATCCACCCCGAATCCGAGGATGTGCAGCTCCCCATCGACCCGTCCCAACCCGTGTGCCTGCATGCCGACGTTGCCCACCGTGTTGATCTCGATGCCCGGGATGAGTCGCGGGCCGTGACGCGAGACCTGGGCACCGGAACCCGCCGCACGCAACTCCCGGTAGCCCTCGAGCGTGTCATGGTCGGTGATGGCGGCGAGGCGGAGGCCCCAGGACCGCATCGCATCGTACAGCTCACCTGGTTCCAGGGCGCCATCCGACCGGCGCGTGTGGCAGTGGAGGTCGACATGGTTGCGCGCGAGCGTGGTCACGGTTCGATGATGCGCCTGATCCGCTCCACGGCCCTGGCGGAACCAGTCGATGGATCCAGGTCGATGATCAGGGCGTTGAACACCACCGGTCCACTGCCGACCTCGAAGCGCGTCGGCAGGCCCGTCAGGAAGCGGGGCAACACCGTTTCAGGCGCGAAGCCGATGATGCTGTCGACGGGACCGGTCATGCCCAGGTCGCTGACGTAGGCCGTCCCCCGGGGCAGGATCCGCTCATCCGCAGTGGGGACATGGGTGTGGGTCCCGACCACGGCGCTCACCCGGCCATCGAGATGGAGCCCGAAGGCCGTCTTCTCGCTGGTCAGCTCGCAGTGGAAGTCGACCAGGCGGATGACTGGCAGCTCGTCGGCGGAATCCTCCAGCAGTCGGTCGAGGTCGTGGAACGGATTGTCGATGGGCTGCATGGTCGAGCGACCCTGGGCGTTGACCACCGCGACCTCGGTCCCGTCAAGGGCGTGGAAGATACCCCAGCCCCGACCCGGGATGCCCGTGGTGCCATAGTTGATGGGACGCAGGATCCGCTCGTCGCGGTCCAGCTCGGGGATGATCTCGCGTTTGTCCCAGATGTGGTTGCCACTGGTGATGACGTCGACGCCCGCGTCGTACAGGGCGCGTGCCGTGGAGACCGTCAGGCCCATGCCACCTGCGAGGTTCTCGCCGTTGGCGGTCACGAAGTCGATACCCCGGTCATCCCGCAGTGTCGGCACCAACCGCTCCAGGGCCAGCCGCCCGGGCTTGCCGATAACGTCGCCGATCATGAGCGTCCGCAGGATGTCGCGGCCCGGCCGCTCCGGGACGAGCGGCAGGAGGTCGGCGGCGAGTGTCCTCGCGACGGGACGCCGTTCGTCGGTGGCGGCTACTTCGCGTACTCCACGGCCCTGGTCTCCCGGATAACGGTCACCTTGATCTGGCCCGGATACGTGAGCGACTCCTCGATCTTGTGCACGATGTCCCGGGCGAGACGCATCGAGGCGAGGTCATCGATCTCCTCGGGCCGGACGAGGATCCGCACCTCACGTCCGGCCTGGACCGCGAATGATTTCTCGACACCCTCGAAGCTATTGGCGATCGCCTGCAGGTCTTCCAGGCGCTTCACGTAGGTATCCATCGTCTCGCCACGAGCGCCCGGCCGCGAGGCGCTGATGGCGTCTGCGATCTGGACGATGGGCGCCTCGACGCAGGTGTACTCCACCTCCTGGTGGTGTGCGGCGATACCGTTGATGACCTTGGCCGGCAAGTCATGGCGCGCCGCGATCTGGGCGCCGATCGCCGCGTGTGGCCCTTCCACCTCGTGGTCCACTGCCTTGCCGATGTCGTGCAGCAGGCCGCCCATCTTGGCCTGCGCGACGTCCGCGCCCACCTCGGCGGCGATGACCGCCGCCAGTCGTGCGGTCTCCATGACGTGCTTGAGCACGTTCTGGCCATAGCTGGTGCGATACCGGAGCCGTCCCAGGAGGCGGATGATCTCGGGCGGCAGCCCCGGCACGCCCGTGTCGTACGCGGCGGCCTCACCCGCCTGCTTGATCAGCTGGTCCACCTCGGCCTTGGCCTTTGCCACGACCTCCTCGATGCGACCAGGGTGGATGCGACCATCCTGGACGAGCTTGGTCAGCGCAACACGCGCAACCTCCCGACGGACCGGATCGAAACCGCTGATGAGGACCGACTCCGGGGTATCGTCGATGATGAGGTCGATGCCCGTGGCCTGCTCCAGGGCCCGGATGTTGCGGCCCTCCCGCCCGATGATGCGACCCTTCATCTCGTCCGACGGGATGGCCACGACCGAGACGGTCATCTCGGCCGTATGGTCGACCATGACGCGCTGGATCGCGGTCACGACGACGTCGCGGGCACGCTCGTCGGCCGACTCCTTGGCGGAACGTTCGATCGCCCGGGCGAGACGCACCGCATCGTGCTCTGCCTCTTCCCGGACCTGCTCCAGCAGTGCCGACTTGGCCTGGTCGACGGTCATCTCACTGACGCGCTCGAGCGCGACGATCTGCTCCTGCCGTGCCCGCCCGAGCTCTTCTCGCTTGCCTTCCAGTTCCTGTTCCTTGACCAGCAGCTTCCGATTTCGCTCCTCGAGCATGTCCGTGCGCTGGTCGAGCTGCTCATCCCGTTGCAGGAGTCGACGCTCCAGGTTGCCCAGGTCGGCGCGCTTGGCCCGGCCCTCGTCCTCGAGTTCCCGACCCAGTCGGACCTGCTCCTCCTTCGCCTGGAGGATGAGGTCCTTCTGCTGGGTGCGCGCCTCGGCCACGATGCGGCCCGCCTTGTCCTGGGCGGCCTTGATCGACTGGTTGGCGATGACGCCGCGTGCCACGAAACCTGCGGCCAGACCACCGACGACCGACAGCAGGATGACCACGACGGCAGTGACATCGTTCATCGGACCCTCCCGTCCGGACCGGGCATCCGGAGGCACATGCTCAGTTAGGCAGGTGTCGACCATCACCGCCGCCACGCGGTGACCGGACACCGGCACAGCGCCGTGCGGCGCGTGCCATCAAGGAGGACCACCCCGCCCCGCGTGCCGAGCGACCCGGCGGTTGGCGAAGGGATGGTCGTGGATCAGACTCGACCGCAAGCCTAGCCGGGATGGGTCGGGGGGTCAAACCAGGGTGGGGCTATCCGTCTTCCGCATCGGCATCGGCCAGGAACTCGCTGGTGGCCTCCATGCACACGCCCGGGTCGAACCCGTTGCGAGCCAGCAGTGCGTATGCCCTCTGGCGTCGTTTCCGGGGGTCCTGCTCCCGGTCCAGAGTCGCATGCTTCCGTTCCAGCAGCCGGAGGGCCGCCGCGTGGTCGGCCGACACCGGGACCCGCTGCTGCCCGGACGCAAGCCCCGAGTCGGGCGGAACGAACCTGGTCAGCGTCGCCGCTGCTTCACGATCGCGGTCCTCCAGCGCGGCATCTACGAGCTCCGCGCCCAGACCCTTGAGCTGCAGCTCGCGCCGGAGTGCGGCACGGCCTCGTGGCCTGCTCCGGTCCCTGCTGCCCAGCCATGCGCGCGCGAACGCTTCGTCATCGAGATAGCCGAGTGCCTGGAGTCGCCCGATCACCTCTTCCACGAGATCCGGCGGATATCCCATGATGCGCATCCGACCGCGCAACTCCTGCGTGGTGCGGGAGCGTGTCGCAAGCAGGCCAGCCGCTGCCGCCATCACGATGTCCGGGTCGGTCACGACCGCCCGTCGTTCGCGGCGCTCCTGCAGCCGAGTCCGACGGTCGGTCGCGGATCCAGGCATGAACGCTACTCCGCCTCGGAGATCCCTCGACGGGCACCTCGATGGTGGCGATGCGGCCCCGGATCTCCGACTCCAGTTGTTGCGACACATCTCGGTTGGTGCGCAGGAACTCCTTGGACTGCTCTCGCCCCTGTCCCAATCGGGTCTCACCGTAGGTGAACCACGCACCAGTCTTGGTAACGATCGACGATGCGACACCCACATCGAGCAGGCCGCCCTCGCGGGAGATGCCCTCTCCGTACATGACGTCGAACTCGGCCACCCGGAAGGGTGCCGCCACCTTGTTCTTGACGACCTTGACCCGTACCCGGCTGCCGATGGAATCGGTGCCCGACTTGATGGTCTCGATCCGCCGGATGTCGAGGCGCACGCTGGCGTAGAACTTCAGGGCGCGGCCGCCGGGTGTCGTTTCCGGATTGCCGAACATGACCCCGATCTTCTCGCGTAACTGGTTGGTGAAGACGAGGGCCGTGTTGGAACGGCTGACCGCGCCTGTCAACTTCCGGAGTGCCTGGCTCATGAGTCGCGCCTGGATACCCACGAACGAGTCACCCATCTCGCCCTCGATCTCGGCGCGGGGCACGAGCGCGGCAACGGAGTCGAGTACCACGCAATCGATGCCGCCCGACCGGATCAGTGTCTCGGTGATCTCGAGGGCCTGTTCGCCGGTGTCCGGCTGGCTGACCAGCAACTCATCGACATTCACGCCGCAGGCCTTGGCATATGTCGGGTCGAGTGCGTGCTCGACATCGATGAAAGCAACCACGCCGCCCCGACGTTGCGCCTCGGCGAGGACGTGCTGGCACAGTGTGGTCTTGCCTGACGACTCCGGACCAAAGATCTCCGTCATCCGGCCCCGCGGCAGGCCGCCGACACCGAGGGCCAGGTCCAGTGCGATGGAGCCGGTGGGGATCGCATCGACCGCCTGCCGCTCGGACGAGCCGAGCTTCATGATCGAGCCACGACCGAATTGTTTCTCGATGGACATGATGGCGGCATCCACCGCCTTGCCGCGCTCGCTGGTGAGACGTTCGGCCGCGCGATCCGCGGGGCTGCGATCGGCGCTCACGCGCTCGGTTCCGGTGTCGGCTCCGGTGCCTTCGGTGATGGTCATGCCAGCTGCTCCTCCAGGGCTCTCACCGAAGGCCCGCCGACCATCGATACCGCGACTATTCCTCGCTGTCGTCCTTCTCCGTCCGCGGCTTCCGCTTGGGCTTGATGAGCTCCACGGACTGCGGTGGGGAATCGAGCAGCGACTCGAGATGCGGCTTGGCCGACGCGGCTTTCGGTTTCTTCTTGACTTCCCGGCGGGCGGGGACTCTGCCTGCCATGGTCTGTGCCTCCACATGGCGTCGCCCAGTGTGGGCGCCGCGACTTCGCGGTCAGTTGTGCCTTCATCACCGGCAACTTACGCGGCTCCCGTGACACCTAGGGTGTCACCGTCGTTCGCATGGGTCATGGCAGCGGCGAAGGCAGCCCGACGAGCCCGTTCCTCGCGGACCAGTTGGGGGTAGGTCCCGACTCGGATGTGCGCCCGGATCCTGGCCATGAAGTCTAGGATGAAGGTCAGGTTGTGACAAGTCGCCAGGCGATAGGCGAGCAGTTCGTCCGCCCGGAACAGGTGGGCGATGTAGGCGCGCGAGAATGACCGGCACGCGCGACATCGGCAGTCTTCCTGGATCGGCGATGGGTCGTCGAGGAATCGCGCGTTGCGCAGGTTCAGCCGTCCCCCGGGTATCCACACGGTGCCGTTGCGAGCCACCCTGGCGGGCAGCACCGAGTCGAACAGGTCGATGCCGGCATCCACGGCGTCCAGCAGGTCCATCGGTGACCCAAGGCCCATCAGGTATCGGGGCCTGGGGTCATGGGCCAGCAGTGGCACCACTACATCCAGCGCGGTGCGTCGTTCGGCCGGGCTCTCGTCCCCAGCCAGGCCACCGATGCACAATCCGTCGAAGGGCAAGGCCGCGAGTGTCTCGGTCGACAGCGCGCGCAGGTCCGCCTCCAGGCCACCCTGGATGATCCCGAACAGGGCCTGATCTGGACGGTGGTGGGCTTCGATGCAGCGTTCGGCCCATCGGTGCGTCCGCAGGGTGGCATCACGGACCTCGGCGCGACTGGAGGCATGGGGTGGCACAGGCTGATCGAAACACACGGCGATATCCGATCCGAGCGCCTCCTGGACGACGATGGCGTGCTCGGGCGTGAACCGCTGCACGGATCCGTCGAGGTGAGAGCGGAACGTGACCCCGTCCTCGTCGATCTGCCGCAGGTCACCGAGGCTCACGACCTGGAAGCCTCCGGAATCGGTGAGGATGGCGCCATCCCAGTCCATGAAGCGATGCAGGCCGCCCAATCGCGCGATGCGCTCGTGACCCGGCCGCAGCGCCAGGTGGTACGTGTTGGACAGGATGATCGTGGCGCCGACCTCATGGAGATCGGCAGGGTCGAGCGCCTTGACCGTGGCATTGGTGCCCACGGGCATGAACATCGGTGTCTCGACATCACCGTGGGGGGTGCTCATGACCCCTGCGCGAGCCCGGGTGCTGCCATCACCCGGCTCCGGCGTCGTGACCCGGTAGCCCACGGGTCGGCTGGGTGCCTTCTCGGTGGGGGGCATCAGGCGATCTCGGCGCGTTCGGTGGCCAGCATCGCGACGGCGAGCGCCAGCACCAGGTACAGGCCAGTCACGGCGAGGGCGAGGCCGAGCGGCACCGTTGGCAGGAACATGGAGCTGATGTCGCCGCCGATGGACCGGGAGGCGGCGTCCAGGACACTGTTGCCGATACTGAACGGCAGGAACTGGTACCACTGGTTCTCGTCGGCGAAGCCGCCTGCCAGGCTCCGGGCGTTCATGACGGTCAGGATGGTGGACAGGAGTCCTTCTCCCAGGTACAGCACGATACCTACCACCACCCCAGCGACCTGGCTGCGAAGCACCACCGCCACGGCGAAGCCGATGGCGACGCGTTCGAGCAGCACGAACGACCCGTAACCGATGGAGCGAACGACGGTGATGGCGCCGTTGCCGGCAAGGGGTCCCCCGGGGTCGACCCCGGCGAGCGACGCGCTCACCAGCACCAGCGCGATGCCTGTCGCGACGGCAACGAGGATGCCCAGGAAGCAGGTCAGCCCCAGGCCCACGAACTTGGCCAGCACGTACCGGGAGCGCCCCTCGCCCCGGGCCACGATGACCCGCAGGACGCCCCAGTTCCAGTCCGCGCCGCCGATGGCGGCCCCGTACGAGACCGCCAGCAGGCTGCCGATTCCAAACACGAACTGGTTGATGACGCCGTAGGCGCCCGGGAAGTGGAGGACCAGACTCGATCCCGTCCCCTCATCGCCGTGGGTCGTGAGCCCGATGAGCAGATAGATGAGCGCCATGATCACCAGCAGCACCGCGAGGACGACATAGGTGGCCCAGCGTCGACGCAGCTTCAGCAGCTCCGCGCGGACGAGCCGGGTCATCGACGTGGCTCCGGCGCGCCCCAACCCGCCGGAGGACCGGCAGGCGATGCACTGTCGATGTCCATGCCGACGCCCGCGGTGAGCGCAAGGAACACGGACTCGAGATCGCTCGTGGCATCGATAGCGCTGGCATAGATGCCCTGTTCGGCCAGTGCGCGGTTCGTGCGCGCGGCCTGGTCGGCCGGCAGGCTGACGGTCAGCCAGCCCGCGTGCGATCCGTCGCCTGCCTCTGCAGTCACGGGCGCCCCAAGGGCGGCAAGTGCGACTCGGGCGGCATCGACCTCGTGCCGCTCCACGCGCAAGCGGATCCGCTCACCGCTGCCCAGCAGGTCCCCGAGCGGGCCCTCCCGGACGAGACGGCCCCGGTCGATGATGCCCACGATGTCCGCCAATTGCTGGACCTCGGGCAGGATGTGGCTCGACACCAGGACCGTCTTGCCCTGGTCGGTGAGGTGGCGCAGGAGTTCCCGCATGGCCACGATGCCTGCCGGGTCGAGGCCGTTGGCGGGCTCATCGAGCAGCAGCAGGTCGGGGTCGGACAGTAGCGCGACCGCGATGCCCAACCGCTGACGCATGCCCAGGGAGTACGTTCGGACCTTGTCCGTCGCCCGGTCGGTGAGACCGACCGCTTCAAGCGTCTCGCTCACCCGTGCACCGGGCGTGGGAGCTCCGGTGGCGGCGAACACCCGAAGGTTGTCGCGACCCGACAGATATGGATAGAAGGCCGGGGTCTCGATCATCGCCCCGATCCGGAACATCCGGCGCCGATCGCGCCAGGACCATGGTTGCCCGAGCACGGCGATCTCGCCCTCGTTGGGACGGATGAGACCCACCAGCATCCGGAGGGTCGTCGTCTTGCCCGAGCCGTTCGGCCCGAGGAAGCCATACACCTGGCCGCGTGGCACGTTGAGGTCCAGACCCTGGACAGCGGCACGGGCGCCGTAGCGCTTGGTGAGACCGCGCGTCACAACGGCCATCTCCTGCGCCGCGTCGCCGCGCGTCGCCGTTGCTCCCGTGAGGGTCACGCGCGGGTCTCGCTCTCGGTCCTGCCCTCGACCGTCATGCCGTCCCACAGGCCGGCATCCAGCCGGTCGGTTCGTCGGGGCGCGGGCACGTCATAGCCCAACCCTCGAAGGTGGTCGCGGGCACGTTCCGTGGCCACCCGTCCCTGGGGTGTCCGGTCAAGGAAGCCCAGCTGCAGCAGGTACGGCTCGTAGACGTCCTCGATGGTGTCGACCTCCTCGCCGATGACCGCGGCGATGGCCGCGGCCCCCACCGGACCGGATCCGAACTTCTGGACGATGGCTGCCAGCAGCCTCCGGTCCGTGGTATCGAGGCCGAGGTCGTCGATGTCCATGGCGGCCATGGCAGCGCTGGCTTGATCGGCTGTGATGCGACCGTCCCCCAGGACCTCGGCGTGGTCGCGGACGCGCCGCAGCAGCCGGTTCACGATCCGCGGCGTGCCCCGCCCCCGGCGTGCGATGGCCACGATGGCCTCAGGTTCGATGGGCACACCCAGGATGCCGGCGGAGCGCCGCACGATCTCCGCAAGCTCCGCCTCGACGTAATACTCCAGGCGATGGATGGCCCCGAACCGGTCACGCAAGGGGGAGCTGATCCGGCCGGCCTTGGTCGTGGCACCGATGACCGTGAATGGCTTGAGTGACAGCCTCAGGCTCCGGGCGCTCGGGCCGCGGCCGATCATGACGTCGATGGCGAAGTCTTCCATCGCGGGATACAGGATCTCCTCGACGCTGTGAGACAGCCGGTGGATCTCATCGATGAACAGGACGTCCCGCTCGTCGAGGTTGGTCAGGATCGCAGCCAGGTCACCCGGCCGCTCTATCGCTGGCCCGCTGGTGGTGTGGATGCCCACGCCTAGCTCGCGCGCCACGATGTTCGCGAGTGTGGTCTTGCCCAGACCGGGCGGGCCGTACAGCAGCACGTGGTCCGCCGACTCCCCACGCTGCCGCGCCGCGACCAGGAGGATCGCCAGGTTGTCCTTGACCTGGGCCTGGCCGATGTACTCGGCGAGGCTGTGGGGCCGCAAGCTGGTCTCCACCGACAGCTCATCGGGGAGCGCCGAGCTGGGCGCCAGCGGGCGCAGGTCATCCATGGAACCGGAGTCTATCAGGTCTTGAGGGAAAGCGAACGGATGTTCGCACCGTTTGGGCGCAGGTGTTCGCCGTGGCCCGGCGGCCCGGCAACGCCGGAACGCGGCGCGGTGTCAGCTATGCCGGAGGGTGTTCAGCGCAGCCTTGACGCGGTCCTCCAGCGATGCTCCCGCAGGCAGGCCAACGACCCCGACCCGGGCGGCATCACGCGCTTCGGCAGGGCTGTAGCCGAGTGCCTGGAGCGCGCCGACCACCTCGGATTCCGACGCGCCGACCCCGGCCTGCGTCGCGGAACCGAGCGCCCCACCCGCGGCGACCTTCTCCCGAAGTTCCAGCACGATACGACCTGCGAGGCGCTTGCCCACCCCACTGACGGCCGTCAGGACGGCCTCGTCCCCCTGCAGGATGGCCAACTGGAGGTCGGCGACCGGACGCGACGAGATGATGGCCAGACCCACCTTTGGGCCCACGCCCGTGACGGTGATGAGCAACTCGAAGAAGCCCAGTTCCTCTGCGGTCCGGAACCCGTACAGGGCCTGCAGATCCTCACGTACCAGGTGATGGATGTGAAGCTCGACCGAGCGACCGATGGTAAGTCCGGCCAGGGTCCCCGGCCCGCATGCCACGCGGTAGCCGACGCCGCCGACCTTGAGCACCACCGAGTCGGTCGACATGCGGGTGACCACGCCCTCCAGCGACGCGATCACGGCCGTTTCACGCGGCGGGCCGATAACCGTGCGCGAGGCACACCGCCACCGCCAGGGCGTCCGCGGCATCGTCCGGACGGGGCAGGTCGGCCAGACCCAGGATCGCCTGGACCATGCGTTGGACCTGCTCCTTGGGCGCACGCCCGTATCCGGTGACCGCGATCTTGACCTCGTTGGGGCCGTACTCGAACACGGGCAGCCCATGCTGGGCCGCAGCGAGGAGGACGACTCCCCGTGCCTGGCCCACGGCGAATGCCGTCTGGACGTTGCGGTTGAAGAACAGGCGCTCCACGCCAACGGCGTCCGGCCGATGCTCTTCGATGAGCTCCATCAGGGCCTGGTGGATGATGAGCAGGCGTCCCGGCAGCTCCCGGTCGGGAACCGTCTGGATGCATCCATGGTCGAGAGCCCGCAGCGAGCTGCCATCCCGCAGGACGACCCCATAGCCCGTCATCGCCGTGCCCGGGTCGATGCCCAGGACGATCATCCGGGCGTCAGCGCCCCCGCCTGGTCGCGTTGATCATGCCATGGCCTCGGCCATGATCTCGTCCGTGATCTCGAAGTTCGCGGTGACCCGCTGGACGTCGTCGTGGTCTTCCAGCCTCTCGACCAGCCGCAGGTTCTGCCGGATGTGGGCGGCATCGATCTCGACCGTCGACTTGGGCAGCATCGTCAGCTCTGCCGACTCGACCCGGACCCCGGCCGCCTCCAGGCCCTTGCGCACGACCTCGAGATCCGTGGGCTCGGTCGCGATCTCGATCGGATCGGCGTCGGTGTCCACGTCCGCGGCACCGACATCGATGGCCACGAGCGCGATCTCGTCCGCATCGACACCGTCCCGGGCGACACTGATGATGCCCCGCGGCTCGAACTGCCAGGCTACCGCACCGGAACCGGCCAGGCTGCCACCCGCCTTGGTGAACACCGCCCGGACGTCCGCGGCCGTCCGGTTGCGGTTATTGGTGGCAGTCTCGACCAGGAGCGCGACGCCACCGGGGCCGTAGCCCTCGTACACGATCTCTTCGTACTCCTCGGCCTTGTCGCCACCGCTCGCCTTGTCGATGGCGCGCTTGATGATGTCCGCGGGCATGTTCGCCGAGCGTGCCTTGTCGAGGGTCAGGCGGAGGCGGTAATTGGCATCCGGATCAGGGCCACCGGCACGCGTCGCGATGCCGATCTCGCGCGCGATCTTGGTGAACACCGCGCCGCGCTTGGCATCATTGGCGCCCTTCTGACGCTTGATCTGGGACCACTTGGAATGTCCGGACATCGTCGGCGATTCTATATGATGGGTGGAACGTCTCGATCAGGACCGGGCTGACGGTCGAACCCGAGGACCGCGCCGGTCGTCATGCCGGAGGACGCTGCGTGCCACACGACGAGCGATCACGCCTGCGAAACGCGGTCCTGGCGGGCCACGCTGGCTCGGGCAAGACCAGCCTTGCGGAACATCTGCTGCACCGGACTGGCGCGATCGCCCGGGCTGGCCGGGTGGATGACGGCACCGCGAGCCTGGACTGGGAGCCCGAGGAGCAGAAGCGGAAGCTGTCGCTATCGCTCGCGGTCGCCACGTTCAACCACGCCGACCATCGCGTGACGCTCATCGACACGCCCGGGTACGCCGACTTCGTGGGCGATGTCATCGAGGGCTTCACCGCAGTCGACGCGGCGCTCATCACCATGGATGCGTCCGAATCCGAGTCGGGTGCCGACACCGCCATCGGCCTGGGTCGCTCGATGGGTCGCCCGGCGTTGTTCGTGATCACCCGCTGCGACCGCGAGAACGCGGACCCGATGGCTGCCATCGACGCCCTGCGGAGCGAGTTCGGCAACAAGATCGCACCGCTCCAGGTAGCCATCGGTCGGGGGGACTCGTTCCGGGGGACGGTGGACGTGGTCCACGGGCGCGCCTGGCTGTACGAGAACGGGACGCGTCGCGAAGCTCCCGTCCCGGAAGACCTGGCCGCGGAGGTCGCGCTCCGCCGGGACCAGCTGCTGGAGGCCGCCGCGGAAGCGGACGACGAGGTGCTGGACAAGTACCTCGAAGGTCGTGAGGTCACGGATGCCGAGCTCGAGGCCTGCCTCCACAAGGGGGTGCGCGAGAGTGTGCTGGCACCGGTGCTCCTGACTTCTGCCATGCGGGACATCGGCATCGAGGAATTGCTGGACTCCATCGTGCGCTACCTCCCCTCTCCCGAGGAGGAGGGTCCGATCGCCGCTCTCGACGGATCTGGCCGCGAGGTCTCGGTCGCTTTCGATCCCGATGGGCCACTGCTGGCCCAGGTGTTCAAGACCACCGCCGATCCCTTCGTTGGGCGCCTGTCCTGCTTTCGGGTCTGGTCGGGCACGATCAGGTCGCACGACCATGTCTGGAATGCGGAACGGGGCGAAGAGGAGCGCATCGGCCAGGTCCTCAGGTTGCACGGCAAGGAGCACGAGGCCGTGGGCGAGCTGCACGCGGGTGACATCGGTGCCATCGCAAAGCTGTCCCATACCCTTACCGGCGATTCCCTGACGACCCGTGACAAGCCCATGTCCATGGCGCGGATCGTGTTCCCCGAGCCCACCTTGCCGGTCGCCATCGAGCCGTCGTCGAAGGCCGACGTAGACAAGCTGAGCACAAGCCTGGCACGCCTCATCGAGGAGGATCCAACGCTTCGGGTCGAGCGCCAGGCCGAGACCGGCGAAGAGTTGCTGTGGGCCCAGGGCGAGAACCAGATCGCCGTGTCGACCGAGCGGCTCAAGCGGAAATTCGGGACGGCGGTCGTGACCCGGACGCCGCGTGTCCCGTACCGGGAGACCATCCGGGGTCACACCCGGGCGGAGGGTCGCCACAAGAAACAGACAGGTGGTCGCGGCCAGTTCGGGCACGTCTGGCTGGAGCTGGAGCCCAATCCCGGTGGTGGCGTGGTGTTCGCGGAGAAGGTCGTTGGTGGTGTCGTGCCACGCAACTTCTTCCCGGGGGTCGAGAAGGGCGTCCGTGACGTGGCGGAGAAGGGCCCCATCGCGGGCTACCCGGTCATCGACTTCAAGGCCACCCTGTACGACGGCTCCTTCCACACCGTCGACTCCGACGAACTCTCCTTCCGACTCGCCGGATCGCTGGCCACGCGCCAGGGGATCCACGACGCGCAGCCGGTGCTCCTGGAGCCGATCATGGAGGTCGAGGTCCGGGTTCCCGAGGCCTACATGGGCGACGTGAACCGCGACCTCGCCACGAGGCGCGGTCGGGTGCTGGGCATGGACAGCGAGGGTGGTCTGCAGACGGTCCGGGCGCATGTCCCCCAGTCGGAGTTGTTCACCTACGCCACGGAGCTGCGGTCACTCACGGGCGGTCAGGGTACCTTCCGCCAGACCCTGGCACAGTACGAGGAAGTGCCGGCCCACGAGGCACAGAAGGTCATCGACGCGCATCACAGGGAGCAGGCCGCGAACTCTCACTAGAGCCGAACCCCCGCCTCAGTCCAGCGGGTACCCCCGGACGTGTGAGATGACGAGTTCCGGCACCGGCATCCGGGCCGTCGGGTCGGCGGCCCGGGCGGGGAAATCGAATACCCCCAGCATGAGCTGCATGGGGTAGTCGGGCGCCTGCTCGACATGGCCGGCCGGTTGCTCGTCGACACTGAACACGATCGAGCTCGGGCGCCAATCGACCGCGAACGTGTGGAACTCGGTCACATCGATCTCGAGCTGCACGACGGAGAAGTCCTCGACCAGTTTCGGATCGCGGAACCTGTGGACGCCCATCCCCACCTCGGCTGTCCCTGTCCGGATGCCGCTGCCAAAGATCTCGGCGATGCATATCTCGCCCGATCGTTCGGGCTGGTCCTCGATGCCGACCATCCAGACCGCGAACATCGACCGCTCCGTGACGACGCCACGCATCCGGACCTCGATGTGCCCGTAGCGGGGCGTATAGCCCCACTTCGTCGGCTGTTCCTCTCGGACCAACAGGCCGGCTCGAAACGACTGTTGCCCGATGGTGCTGCCGATCGGTCCCGAGAAGCTCCCGCTCTGGATCACGGAGGCACGCAAGGGTTCCTGGTGCAGATCGGGACACCACAGAGGCTGCTCCACCGGGATGGTCAGACGGAGCTCGCCGCGTGCCACGGAGAACGACGCTGCCGACGCACTGCGCGAACTCCAGTGCGGCAGGTAGAAGGGGAACCAGACGTCGGTATCGAGTGCGTTGCCGTTGAATCGATCGTCGAGCGCCTGGGCGGCGGGGACCATGCTCGAAACCTAGCACACGGTTTCGGGCAGTCACCGATCTGGCGGCCTGTGCCCATCCGGTCGACTGCAGATCGCGATGGCCTCGGCCAGGTCGATACCTCCTTCATATAGGGCTCGACCCAGGATCGCCCCGCCATACCCTGCCGACGCCAGGGAGACGATGTCATCCAGGGTGCTGACCCCGGCCGAGGCGATGACGCGCTCGGCGCCGCCAGCAGCGCGTGCGGCCTTGTCAAGGAGCGCCAGGTCGGGACCTGTGAGCAGGCCGTCGCGCGCGATGGCCGTGACGGCGAACCAGCCGACACCCGCCGACCGGAGTCGGGTCACGAATCCCATGGCAGGCATGCCTTGGGCATCGGCCGTCCAGCCACCACCGATGGCGATGTCATCGCGGACATCGACGGCGGCGACGATCCGGTCGACCCCCCAGCGTTCCACGAGTCTGCCGCCCAGGTCCGGATCGGCGATGAGGGCCGTCCCCAGGACGACGCGGTCGACGCCCCCATCGAGCAGCGATGCCGCGGTCTCGGCATCCCGGATGCCACCAGCGACCTGGCACGGGACACCAGCCGCAGCCACGACCCGGTCGATCATGGTGGCCTGGCTCCGCGTTCCATCCCGGGCAGCCTCCAGGTCCACCAGGTGCAACCGCGTGGCGCCCTGGGCCACCCAGGTCTGGGCGACCAGCACCGGGTCATCCCCGTAGCCCGTGACCCGGGCGAAGTCACCCTCGGCCAGCCGCACGACCTGGCCCCGCAGCAGGTCGATGGCCGGGATCAGCTCCATGGGACCATCGACTGGGACCCTGACATCATCGTGTTATCATGCTAACACGTTACTGTGATAGCATGCGCATGCGAGGGCCGGCAGGTCGGTTCCGCCCCCGGGAGGATCCCGACACAGCAAGAGATAAGCAGCATGACCAGCGAACCCATGGATTGGCGCAGTCCGGCGGTCGACGACCTGTTGGCAGCCATCGCGGCCCTCCCTGACCGGGAGGCAGCAGGCGCGTTCCTGCGGGACCTGTGCACGCTTGGGGAGCTGCATGACATGGCACAGCGGTGGCAGGTCGTGCAATTGCTCGACAGGGGTTGGCACTATGCCGAGATCGCCCGGGAAACGGGTGCCAGCACGGCCACCATCACGCGCATCGCACAGTGGCTCAACCACGGCACCGGAGGGTACCGGGCAGCTCTCGTTCGTGGAGCCGGGGTGGCCGTGCCAGCAAGGCCCGTGCGCGAACCATGAGCGTTGCCACGACCGCGGCGATGAGCGCCGCGCTGTCTACCGTTCGCGACCCAACCCGCCTTCGCCTCGCCGTGCCCAACAAGGGCCGGATGCTGGAGCCGACCGCCGCCCTGTTGCGTGACGCAGGCCTGGACTTCGAGGACGGGACCCGTGCCCTCGTGGCGCGGGTGAACACGTTCCCCCTGGATATCCTGTCGGTGCGTACTGACGACATCGCGGAGTTCGTGGCCGATGGTGTGGCCGACCTGGGCATCACGGGCACCAATCTGCTCTACGAGGCGGGCGTCGAGCTGCCGGTGC